>NZ_JBIDAN010000002.1:102204-1051814 GCF_043202495.1 Streptomyces sp. NPDC048185 | reverse complement strand
GAAGGAGATCGGCGAACGCCTCGGCGTCTCCCAGATGCACGTCTCCCGGCTGATCTCGCGCCTGCTGACCCGCCTGCGCGAAGGCATGCTCACCAGCGACTGAACGGTCCTGTCGGTTCTGTGTCACAGGGACGGGTCGGCGTCCTGTGCTCCACGGGGGAGTCACGCGACGGTTGTGCGGGATGGTGAGTTCGAGCTGAACGGTTCACGGTTGTGGCAGGTGCCTGCCGGCAACGGGTCGCGGATGTCCTCGGTGACCTTCGAGCGGCACGGTTTCCGCGTCGCCGACGCGCGGAATTTCGCGCTCCGGTTTCTTGCCGAGGCGCAGACCGCCGGTGAGCCGACGCTGACGGCACGCGTCCTGGAGGCGGCGCAGCTGGTGGTGAGCGAGCTGGTCACCAACGCGGTCAAGTACGGTTCCGGGCCCATCGGACTGACGCTGGTGCTGTCCGAGGACACCCTGTCCGTCACCGTCCGGGACGGTGGATCGACGCTGCCGGAGCGCCGGCCCGCCGACCCGCGACGGGTCGGCCAGCACGGTCTGGAGATCGTCGCGGCGCTGAGTCAGGACCTCGAGGTGCAGCAGGAGGAGACCGGCAAGCGCGTCACCGCGCGCATCGCGCTCGAGGAGCGCCGGGGGCTGCCGTTCAGCCGAGGCTGACGTGGAGGCGCACCGTCGTGCTGTCCTGGTCGGTGTGGACCTCGAGCAGGTCGCACAGCTGACGTACCACCCACATGCCGTGCCCGTGCCGCTGCTGCGGGTCGGGCGGGAGATAGCCCAGGTACCAGTCCGTTTTGTTGGGGCCGGTGCTGGTGACGTCGCACACGATGCGCCGGCCCGCGCGGCGGACCGCTATGTGCCCCTCGCCCCCGCCGTGCTGGACGGCGTTGGTGGCGACCTCGTTGACCACGAACACCAGACGCTGGGTGCCGTCGGCGGACAGGCCCATCCCCGCCGCCGCCTGGGCGACCGTGGAACGCACCGCTGAAAGGTCGGCTCCGAAGCGCATGACGGTCCTCTCTCCTTCCCCGGCCACGGGCACGAGCGGGCGGTGCCAGCCGTCGCCGGCGGCGGGGTCCTCGTAGCGGTCGCTGGGGCGGGAGGACGCCGGCACGGCCAGGTGCGGGTGGGTGCGCAGGGCGCCGGCCACGATGCTCTCCGGCAGGACCCGGGTGTCGTACGGGCAGATGACCCAGGCCGGGCAGTGGGCGAAGGCGACGTTGAGCGCGGCTTCGTAGCGGGCCCACTCGGCCGTCTCCAGCGCGTCCCTGCCGTGCCAGACCGGTTCGCCGATGACCCGGACCCGCTGGTGCCGTCCCTCGCGCGTGCGCTGGTCGACGTACCGGTAGTAGGCACCCAGGGTGCGTCCCGGCGTCCGGTACCACTCGTCGGCGTCGACGAACTCGACCTGCCCGGACGCCTTTCCGAGCGCCTGGCGCAGCAGTGCGGCGTTGGCGGCACCGGTCACCGCCAGTACGGCGTCCCGTTGCTCCAGCCCTTCCAGACAGAAGGGCACCGTGGTGTCCAGGAACTCCTGGCCGCTGCCGTACAGCAGCCCCTGGTGGGTCAGGCCCCGGTTGCGATGCGGCCGGGGTGGTGGCGCGGTGAGGCTGTCGGTCACGCGCGGGTCTCCTGGGCGGTGACGACCAGGGCGGGGGTCGCGTCGAAACCGACCATGCCGATCACTTGGCAGAGCAGGGGAGCGAGTTCCACCACGTGCAGTCGCCGGCCGGCCTCCAGCCGAGCGGCGGCGTGGGCCAGGGCCCGCACGCCGCTCAGGTCGATGAACTCCAGCTCCCGCATGTCCACCTGGAGGTCACCCGGCCAGGCCGTCGCCGTCTCCAGGGCAGCCACCAGGGCCCCCGTGGTGCGGTGGTCCACACTGCCCACCACGCGCAGGCTGCGGCGCCCCTGCCGGAAGGAGGGCACGAGCCGCAGCGTGCCGTCCTGGTGGAGCGGCTCGGCCTCGACCTCTCCCGGATGGCATCCGTGCAGGTGGTCCAGTTGCGCGGGCGTGAAGCGGCGGGCGTCGTACTGGCAGACGGCCGAGGCCGGACGGCCGGCGAACACCTCGTTGACCTTGGTCTCGTAGTCGGCGAGCTGCTCGGCACCGGGTACCGGGCGCAGTGCCCAGCCCATCTCGCCGCTGACGCGGAACCCGGTGTAACCGGCCGTCAGGGAGTCGCCGACCTCCTGCTGCAGGGCGGCCACCATGCCGTCGGGGTCGAACGACCCTGCCGCCAGATAGCTGTCCTCCGCCGTCGTCACCACGAGCTGGCCCCTCTCCAGCGCCGGGCGGGGGTCCGTGCCCGACGCGGCCAGCCAGTCGAGGATCTCCCGGGGAGAGCGCTGGTCGGCGAAGTACATGACGCGTTCGCCGCGGTCCAGACCGGACGTCAGATACTCCGTCACCACGCGGCGTTGCTCGTCGTCGTCGGCGAACGCCAGACACAAGTGATCACCGTGATCCATGTCCTGGACCTGTCGGTTCGCAGTCTCGTACGTGATCACCCCGGCCCCCAACCCTCCCCTGTCGTACCGGCCTGCTCGAAACACCCTCGCGGTGTCGCCCCCCGCCCGGCCGGACAGCCGTGTACCCGACACTGTATCCACTGCCCGGGCATCGCGACACGGCGGCGAGCGGATCCCCGCGCGATTCAGCGCCGCAGGGCGGAGACGGCCTCCTGGGCGGTGGCGTGGAAGGTGAAGACCTGATCCAGTCCGACCACCTGGAAGACACGCATCTGGTCCGGCCTGACGCCGACGAGGCTGAGCGGCGAACCGGTCGCCTGCGACCGCTGGTAGGCGGTGATGAGCACCGTGATGCCGGTCGAGTCGCAGTAGGTCAGCCCGGACAGATCGATGATCACACCGGCGTCGCCGAAGGGGGCCTCCTTGACGGCCTGCGTCAGGATGGGGGAGCTGTGGTGGTCCAGCTCCCCGGTCACCTGGAGGACGTAGGGACCGGCCTGGGTGGTGTGTGGGGTGACGGTCAGCAGGCGTTCGGGCTCGGTCACCGGTTCTCCTGGAGGTGGGGGCGGGGCTGCGGGGGTACGGACAGGGCGAGCAGGGCGGTGTCGTCGCTGACGCCGTCGCCCAGGTGGCGCAGGAGCGCCTCGACGGAGGCCAGTAATGCGTCGGCGGAGCGGTCCTCGGCGTGGGCGTACGCGGATAGCAGGTACCGGGTGAGTCCGCTCTCGTCGAGCATGGTGCCGTCCGGGCTGCGCGCCTCGGTGAGACCGTCCGTGTACAGCAGCAGGCTCTCGCCCGGTGACAAGCGCGTGGTGGTCTGCACGAACTGCGGGTCGGGCAGCATGCCCACGAGCTGGCCGCCGGCGGTGGAGATCGGCTCCACGGTGCCGTCGGCGCGTACCGCGAGGGCCGAGGGATGCCCGCCGCCCGCGAGGTCGACACGGAAGGAGCCGTCCGCCAGGGGCTGCAGCACTCCGAAGACCGCCGTGCAGTAGCGGGGATCGCTGCCCTGGTACTCGCCCTTGAGGACGCTGTCGAGGTTGGACAGCGCGGCACACGGGTCGGGGTCGTAGATGGCGGCGGCGCGCAGGGTGTAGCGGGTCAGCGAGGTGAGGGCGGCCGCCTCGGCACCCTTGCCGCACACGTCCCCGAGGAAGAACGCCCAGCGGCCGTCGTCGAGCGGGAACAGGTCGTAGAAGTCGCCGCCGACTTCGTGCGGGGAGGCCGTGTGGTAGGCGGCCGCCGCCTGGAGGCCGGGGACCGTCGGCAGGGCCGGGGGCAGCAGGGTGCGCTGCAGCGTCCGGGCGAGGCGTTCGGCCTCGGTGCGCCGGTCGCGTTCGGCGGCGACCGTGCGGATGGCCGAGAGGCGCAGCTCGAGTTCGTCCATGACCAGCGCGGCCAGGTCCTGCAGGGCGTCGAGCTGGGCGTCGGTCGCCGTGCGCGGCCGGGTGTCGAAGACGTCCACCGTGCCCAGACGCTGTCCGTCGGCCGTGGTGATCGGCGCGGCGGCGTAGAAGCGGACGCCTATGTCGCCCTGGACGAGGGGGTTGGCGTGCGTGCGGGCGTCCGTCACGGCGTCCGTGACCACGTACGGCTCGCCGTGCAGGATGGCGGAGGAGCAGAGGCCGGGGTCGCGCCGCAACTCGGTGACGCCGGTCAGGCCGTGGGCGGCCTTGAGCCACACCCGGTCGGTGTCCACGATCGCCACGGTGGCCATGGGCGCGTCGAAGATCCGGGCGGCCAGGCCCGCGATCCTGTCGAACGCGCCGTCCGGCGGGGTGTCGAGGATCTGGTAGCGCCGGACCGCGTCGAGGCGCCTCCTCTCGTCGGACGCCCGTGGCAGGGGGACCTGCAGCGGACTCGTCGTCATCCCTACCGCTCCCTGCTGTACGTCGTGACACCGCCTGCCGGAGGACTCCCGGGCGGACTGGCTTATCCTACGAAGTCGTCGGCGTTCCTGGGCAAGCCGGGCAGCGGCGACCACGGGCAGGCGGTGCGGCGGTGGGCAGGGGGAAGAGTGGGAGGCGTCCAGTGACGCATGCGCAAGACGGTGTTCACGAGCCGGCGACGACCGCCGGTTCGGACGTGTTCGCCGCCGAGGCGGAAGTCGGCCGGGACCTCGCCGAGGTGGACTGGGCGTCGACCCCGCTGGGTCCGGTGCAGCAGTGGCCGCAGAGTCTGCGGACGGCGGTCAGCATCCTGCTGTCGTCGCGGTTCTCCATGTGGATGGCGTGGGGCCCGGAGCTGACGTTCTTCTGCAACGCGGCCTACCGGCGGGACACGCTGGGCCGCAAGTACCCCTGGGCGCTGGGCCGGCCGGCGCGTGAGGTGTGGGCGGAGATCTGGGACGACATCGGCCCTCGGATCGACACCGTGATGACCACCGGACAGGCCACCTGGGACCAGGGCCTGCTGCTGTTCCTGGAGCGGTCCGGCTACACGGAGGAGAGCTACCACACCTTCTCCTACAGCCCGTTGCGCGACGACGACGGCACGGTGGTCGGCATGCTGTGCGTGGTCAGCGAGGAGACCGAGCGCGTCCTCGGCGAGCGGCGCATGGCGACCCTGCGCGACCTCGGGTCGGACCTCAGCGTGGTCCGCACCGAACAGGAGATGCTGGCCTTCGTGGCTCAGCAGCTGGGCCGCAACACGCACGATCTGCCGTTCACGCTGACGTACCTGTTCCAGCCCGACGGCTCCGCGGTGCTCGCCGGCACCACCGGGATGCCCGCCGGGCACCCGGCCGCCCCCGACGCCCTGCCCGCTTCCGGCACCGGCGGCATCTGGCCGCTCCAGGAGTCGGCCCGCGGCGAGTCCGTGCTGGTGCCGCTCGACGGCCCCGTCTTCGCCGGCCTGCCGACCGGAGGCTGGTCGGAGCCGCCCGCGCAGGCGCTGACGGTGCCGCTGCTGCAGTCCGGCAGCGCACCGTACGGATTCCTGGTGGCCGGCCTGAACCGGTACCGCGCGCTGGACGAGGGCTACCGGGGATTCGTCGAGCTGGTCGCGGGCCACCTCGCGTCCGGGATCACCAGTGCCCGCAGCTACGAGGAGCAGCAACAGCGGGCGGAGGAACTGGCCGAGCTGGACCGGGCCAAGACCACCTTCTTCTCCAACATCAGCCACGAGTTCCGCACCCCGCTCACGCTGATCATGGGACCGCTGGAGGAGCTGCGCGCACGCCTGGCGGACGCCGAGGAGCCGGTGCGCGAGGAACTGGACGCCATCCACCGCAACGGGCTGCGGCTGGGCAAGCTCGTCAACTCGCTGCTGGACTTCTCCCGCATCGAGGCCGGCCGGATGCAGGCACGCTACGAACCGGTGGACCTGGCCGCGGTCACCGCCGAACTGGCCAGCGTGTTCCGGTCCGCCGTCGACAAGGCCGGCCTCGGCTTCGACATCGCCTGCGAGCCGCTGACGGGCGAGGTGTACATCGACCGCGGCATGTGGGAGAAGGTGATCCTCAACCTGCTGAGCAACGCGCTGAAGTTCACCTTCGACGGCTCGATCCGCCTCACGGTCCGCAGCGAGGACACCCGCGCCGTCGTGGAGGTCGCCGACACGGGCATCGGCGTGGCCGAGGCCGAGATGCCCCGGCTGTTCGAGCGGTTCCACCGGATCGAGACCGCCCGCTCCCGCTCCACCGAGGGCAGCGGCATCGGGCTCGCACTGGTCAGGGAACTGGTCGCCCTGCACGGCGGCACGATCACCGCCGAGAGCACCGAGGGCGAGGGCACCCGCTTCACGATCCGGCTGCCCTTCGGCTCGGCCCACCTTCCTTCCGACGCACTCGTGCCGGCCGACGACAGCCGCGTGGGGTCCGCCGCCGACCCCTACCTCGTGGAAGCGCTGCGCTGGCTTCCGGACGGGGCGGCCGACGCCGAGGAGCGGGCGGCCGCGGCGGTGGCGGGGGCCGGGCCGTCGGGACAGACGTCCGGTCCGGCCGTGTCGGCGCGGATCCTGCTCGCCGACGACAACGCCGACATGCGCGGGTACCTCACCCGTCTCCTGCACGGCGTCGGATACCGGGTCGACACCGTCGACGACGGCCTGGCGGCCCTGCGGGCCGTCCGGGCGGACGCTCCGGACCTGGTGATCAGCGACGTGATGATGCCGGGCCTCGACGGCCTCGCCCTGGTGTCGACGCTGCGCTCCGACCCCCGGACCGCCTCCGTGCCGGTGCTGCTGCTGTCGGCCAGGGCCGGACAGGAAGCGTCCATCGAAGGGCTCCGGGCGGGCGCCGACGACTATCTCGTCAAGCCGTTCGCCGCCGCCGAGCTCCTCGCCCGGGTGCGGGCCAACCTGGAACTGGCGCGGCTGCGCAACCACCAGGCCCGCTGGCGCAGCGCCCTGATCGATTCCCTGCAGGAGGCGTTCTTCGTCTGCGACGAGGACGGCGCCGTCACCGAGATCAACACGGCCTTCACCGACATCCTCGGTTTCGAGCCGGAGGGCCTGCCCTACCAGCCGATCCACCCCTGGTGGCCGGACGCCGAGACCGACCCCGAGGCACACCAGCAGGTCCAGGACGCCTTCGGCCAACTGCTGGGCGATCCCAAGGGCTCGTACACCATTCCGGTCAGCCACCGCGACGGCCACCGGCTGTGGGTGACGGCCACCTTCAACCAGGCCCACGACCCCGACACCGGACGCCAGGTCACCGTCGGCACCTTCCGCGACGTCACCGCCGAGCACTACGCGATCCAGCGCAAGAGCGCCCAGGCCGCCCTCAGCATGCGGCTCACCCAGGCGACCAGCCTGCCCGAGGCCCTGTCGGGCGTGCTGTCCGAGCTGAAGCACCTGTGGCGGGCCGAGTGCGTGGTGGCGGCCGTCGTCGCGGCCGGCCGGGAACCGTCCGTCACCGCGACCGACCCGCATCTGAACTGGCACGACCTGCCCGCCGACCGCCGGGACAAGCTCACCGCCTGGCTCGGCCGGCCGCTGCTCACGCCGGTCGACGACGACACGGGCGCGGGCATCACCGTCAATCACCCCGAGGGGACGATGGTGGTGTGGATCGACCTCGGGGGGCATCGTCCCTTCACCGGTGAGGACCAGCTGCTGCTGTCCCTGCTGGCCGGCCAGCTCGCCCAGGGGCTGGCCCGCGCCCACCAGATCGACCAGCAGCGCGAGACGGCCATCGCCCTCCAGCGTGCCATCCTCGGCCCGTCCAACCTGCCCGACGGATTCGCCGTCCGCTACGAGCCCGCCACCCAGCCCCTGGAGGTCGGCGGCGACTGGTACGACACGGTCCGGCTCCAGGACGGACGCATAGGCATCGTCGTCGGCGACTGCGTGGGGCGCGGCCTCGAAGCCGCCACCGTCATGGGCCAGCTGCGCAGCGCCTGCCGCGCCCTGCTCCTCCAGGACGCCAGTCCCGCGCAGACCCTCATGGCTCTCGACCGCTTCGCCGCCGGCATCCCCGGCGCGATGTGCACCACCGTCTTCTGCGGGGTCCTGGACCCCGAGACCGGCCACCTCACCTACTCCAGCGCCGGACACCCGCCCGGCATCCTCACCCACCCCGACGGCACCACCGTGCTCCTCGACGAGGGACGCTCCGTCCCGCTGGCCGTGCGACCGGGCAGGAGCCGCCCCGAAGGATCCTGCACCGTGCCCGCACGCGCCACCCTCCTGCTGTACACCGACGGCCTCGTGGAACGCCGGCGCCGCCCGCTGACCGCCGGCATCGACCAGGCCAGCGAGGCGGTCCAGGACGGCCGCAACGCCGCCGTGGACGACCTCGCCACCCAGGTCATGACCCGTCTCGCCCCCACCAACGGCTACGACGACGACGTGGCCCTCCTGCTGTACCGTCACCCGGCGCCCCTGGACGTGGCCTTCCCGGCCGAGTCGTCCCAGCTCGCACCGGTCCGCAAGGCCCTGCGCAGCTGGCTCGACCAGTGCGAGCTGCCGCCGCACACCGTCCAGAACGTCCTGGTGGCCGCGGGAGAAGCCTGCGCCAACGCCATCGAGCACGGACACCGCGACGCTCCCGGTGACACGGTCCGGCTGCGGGCCGAGGCCCTCGTCGACGACCTCCGCCTGACCGTCGCCGACACCGGCCGGTGGAAGACACCCCAGCCCGACGTCAACACCCACCGCGGACGGGGTGTGGCCCTGATGCGCGCGCTGATGCAACAGGTCACCATCACCTCCGGCGCCGCCGGGACCACCGTCGACATGCATACGAGGATCGCCTGATGACCACCCCGCTCACTCTCACTCCCAGCCGGCGTCCCGACGGCGCGACGCTGCTGACGGTCGTCGGCGAGATCGACATGAGCAACACCGACGCCCTGGCCTCGGCCATCGAGACGACCGACGGCCCGCTCGTCATCGACCTCACGGCCGTCGAGTACCTCGACAGCGCCGGTCTGAGCGTGCTGTTCACGCACACCGACCGCATCGAACTCATCGCCACGCCGCTGCTGGCCCCGGTGCTGAACATCTCGGGGCTGGCCGACCTGACCACCGTGCACGGCCTCGACGTGCCCTGAGGGGCGGGCGGCGGCGGACGGAAAGTGCCAGGTCTCACCCGCGACAACGGGGGTAATCGCGAGACCTGAACGCCCACCGCTCACAGACGAGGAGTCACCGTGCCGTCCCATGACGTCGTCGAGCTCATCCTTCGCGACCACCGCCGCATGGAGGACCTCTTCCGCACCATGCGCAACGCGGAGGCCGACCGTGCCGCCGCGCTCGCGGAATTCGCGAACCTGCTGATCGCCCATGCCTCGGCCGAGGAGGACAAGGTCTACCCGGCCCTGCGGCGCTACAAGAACGTCGACGACGACGACGTCGACCACAGCGTGCACGAGCACGAGGAGGGCAACGAGGCTCTGCTCGCCCTGCTGGAGGTGGAGGACACCGCTTCCGAGGAGTGGGAGGACAAGCTGGAGGAGCTGGTCACGGCGGTCAATCACCACGCGGACGAGGAGGAGCGGACCCTGCTCAACGACGCGCGCGAGAACGTCGCCGACGAGCGCCGGGCGGAGCTGGGGCGGGCGTTCGAGGAGGCCCGCGGAAGGTACCTGGAGTCCGACTGCGGCAGCGTGGAGAACGTGCGCAAGATCGTGGCGGGTTAGCAGCCGGCCCCGCGGGCACCGTTCCCGGGCGCGCGGGGTCAGGCCCGGTGCGAGGTGCGGGACGCCGGCGCCGGGACCGGCAGCGGGCTCGTCGCCGCCCGGGTCACGTCCCCGACGAGTTCGACGACGTCCGGGCCGTACGCCTGCGAGTTGACCACCTTCAGCAGCAGCACGAAGGAGTTCTTGCCGTGCTTGCGCGCCAGCCGCTCGTGGTGCCGGGCGAGGTAGCGCGTGGCGGCCTGGTTGGTGATCGCGCGCTGACCGCAGAACAGGAACGCCGGGCGGGCCTCACGCCGGTCGCCGGCGGTGAGGCGGGCCAGCATGACGTACTCCGTGACGCCCGGGTCCATGCGGTAGCGCTCGCCGCCGATCTGGAAGGCGGCCCGGTCCGGGCCCGGCTCCGGGTCCACGTTGATCCGCACCCCCGGCAGCATCGCCGCCATGTGGGCCACCATCCGCCGGTTCGACCCGGGACCGCCCACACAGAACTCCGTGCGCTCGCCGAAGCCCTGATGGACCGTGTCCTGGGTGACGACCTGGACGTGCGCGCCGCAGTCCTTGATCAGCGCGGACAGCTCCAGCAGTGCGAACACGTCGAAGCGGTGGACGGCCGGCTCGGAGGTGGCCGGGTCCCGGTTGACGACGAGCAGCGACTCGGCGTTCTCCGGCAGTCCGAAGAAGGCCTGCTTGCGGCGGAGTTTCCGCTTCCAGAGATACGTACGGGCGAGCCAGCCCAGCGCGGCGCTGATGCCCGCAGCTATCACACCCAGGACGATGTTGCGTACGTCGTCAGTCATGGGCGCGCATGCTAGCGGTCCCCGGGGTACCGGTGTCCGACAGGCCCCTGACGCGGCCATGACGATGATTTAAGCTGCCCGAACGGCCTTTCACTGGAGGTGCGGATGCGTCGCCCTGTCGCACGGAATCTGACGGTCCTGGCGGTCTCGGCCGCCGTGGTGTCGGTGGGGGCGGCGGCGCCACCCGCCGCGCAGCACAGACCGGCCGCCCCGAAGACCCCGGTCGCCGTCGGCTACGGCGGGGCGGTCGCCAGCGTCGACCAGGACGCCTCGGCCGCCGGCATCGAGGTGCTGCGCAAGGGCGGCAACGCCGTCGACGCGGCCGTCGCCACCGCCGCCGCGCTCGGCGTCACCGAGCCCTACTCCGCCGGCATCGGCGGGGGCGGCTACTTCGTCTACTACGACGCCAAGTCCCGCACGGTGCGCACCATCGACGGCCGCGAGACCGCGCCGCTGACCGCCGACGAGACCCTCTTCACCGAGAACGGCAAGCCGCTCGCCTTCGCCGACGCCGTCACCAGCGGCCTCGCCGTCGGCACCCCCGGCACGCCCGCGACCTGGCAGACGGCCCTCGACACGTGGGGCAGCCGCAAGCTCGCCTCCGTGCTCGAACCGGCCGAACGCCTGGCCCGCGACGGCTTCACCGTCGACGACACCTTCCGCTCCCAGACCGCGGCCAACGAACAGCGCTTCCGCTCCTTCCCGGACACCGCCGAGCTGTTCCTGCCGGGCGGCGAACTCCCGGTCGTCGGCTCCACCTTCAAGAACCCCGACCTGGCCCGCACCTACAAGGAGCTGGGCCGCAAGGGCACCGACGCGATCTACCACGGCGAGCTGGGCGAGGACATCGTCGCCACCGTCAACAAGCCGCCCGTGGACCCGGACTCCGGCTGGAACGCCCGCCCCGGCGACCTGTCCGCCAAGGACCTCGCCGCCTACGAGGCCAAGCTGCAGGCCCCCACCAGGACCACGTACCGCGGCCTTAACGTCTACTCCATCGCCCCCTCGTCCTCCGGCGGCACCACGGTCGGCGAGGCACTCAACATCCTCGAGCGCACCGACCTCTCCCGGGCGAGCAAGGCCCGCTACCTGCACCGCTTCATCGAGGCGAGCCGCATCGCCTTCGCCGACCGCGGGCGCTGGGTCGGCGACCCCGCCTTCGAGGACGTACCGGCGAAGGAACTGCTGTCGCAGCGGTACGCCGACTCGCGGGAGTGCCTGATCAAGGACGACGCGGCGCTCACCAGCCCCCTCGCGCCCGGCGACCCGAGGCATCCGGCGTCCTGCGCGGGCAGCGGCACGGCGGCGCCGACGACGTACGAGGGCGAGAACACCACGCACCTCACGGTCGCCGACAAGTGGGGCAACGTCGTCGCCTACACGCTCACCATCGAGCAGACCGGCGGCAGCGGCATCACCGTGCCCGGCCGGGGCTTCCTGCTCAACAACGAGCTGACCGACTTCTCCTTCGCCCCCGCGAACCCGGCGGTCCACGACCCCAACCTGCCCGGCCCCGGAAAGCGGCCGCGCTCGTCGATCGCGCCGACGATCGTGCTGGACCGGCACCACGAGCCGGTCGTGGCGGTCGGTTCGCCCGGCGGCGCCACCATCATCACCACCGTGCTCCAGACCCTGACCGGCTTCCTCGACCGCGGCCTGCCGCTCGTCGACGCGATCGCCGCACCGCGCGCCAGCCAGCGCAACGCGGCGCAGACGGAACTCGAACCCGGCCTGTACGACAGCGGGCTGCGGGCGGAGCTGGAGGCGCTCGGGCACTCCTTCAAGCCCAACCCGGAGATCGGGGCGGCGACGGGTGTGCAGCGGCTGCCGGACGGCAGGTGGCTGGCCGCCGCCGAGAAGGTCCGGCGCGGCGGCGGCTCGGCCATGGTGGTCAGGCCCGCGCGGCGGTAGCGCCGCCCGTCACAGTTCGGGGACGGGCCGCTCCGGCGTGCGGAACGCCAGCCGCCCGTCCTCGACGTCCACGGTGACCCGGCCGCCCTCCTGGACGCGGCCGTCGAGCAGCAGCCGGGAGAGCTGGTTGTCCACCTCGCGCTGGATGGTGCGGCGCAGCGGCCGGGCACCGTACTCGGGCTGGTAGCCGCGCTCGGCGATCCAGTCCACGGCCGCGTCGGTGAAGTCGACGGTGATGTCCTGCGCCCGCACCATGCGCCGGGTCTGCTCCAGCAGCAGGCTGGTGATCTGCCGCAGCTGCTCACCGCTGAGCTGGCGGAAGACGACGATCTCGTCGATGCGGTTGAGGAACTCCGGCCGGAAGTGCTCGCGCAGCGGACGCAGCACCTGCTCGCGCCGGGCCTCCTCGTCCGCCTCGCTCCCACCGGCCCCGAAACCGATGCCGGCACCGCGCCGGGTGATCACGTCGGAGCCGAGGTTGCTGGTCATCACGACGACCGCGTTCGTGAAGTCGACCGTCCTGCCCTGCGAGTCGGTCAGACGGCCGTCGTCCAGGACCTGGAGCAGGATGTTGAAGACGTCCGGGTGCGCCTTCTCCACCTCGTCCAGCAGCAGCAGCGAGTACGGGTGCCGGCGCACCACCTCGGTGAGCTGGCCGGCCTCCTCGTGCCCGACGTAGCCGGGCGGGGCGCCGACCAGGCGGCTGACGGTGTGCCGCTCCTGGTACTCGCTCATGTCGAGGCGCACCATGCGGTCCTCGCTGCCGAACAGGGCCTCCGCCAGGGCCCGGGCCAGCTCGGTCTTGCCGACGCCGGTCGGGCCGAGGAAGAGGAAGGAGCCGATGGGCCGGTCGGGGCTGGCGAGCCCGGCGCGGGAGCGCAGCACGGCGTCGGAGACGACCCGGACGGCCTCCTCCTGGCCGACCACCCGCTCGTGCAGGTGCGACTCCAGACCCAGCAGGCGGTCCTTCTCCTCCTGGGTGAGGCTGCTGACGGGGATGCCGGTCTGCCGGGACACCACCTCGGCGATGGACTCGGTGCCGACGACCAGGCTCAGGCCCTCGTCGGCCTCCCCGCCGCCGTCGGCCTCGGTGATCCGCTGCTTCAGCTCGGTGATCCGGTCGCGCAACTGCATGGCCTGCTCGTACTGCTCGTCCGCGACGGCCTGGTCCTTGTCCCGGATCAGCTGGTCGACCTCGCGCTCCATGGCCCGTACGTCCGTGCCCTTGGTGCGCGCCCGCAGCCGCACCCGGGCACCGGCCTGGTCGATCAGGTCGATGGCCTTGTCGGGGAGCCGGCGGTCGGTGAGGTAGCGGTCGGACATCTCCACGGCCGCGACCAGTGCCTCGTCGGTGTAGCGGACCTGGTGGTGGGCCTCGTAGCGGTCGCGCAGTCCGCGCAGGATCTCGATGGCGTCCGCCGTGGTGGGCTCGGGCACCAGGATCGGCTGGAAGCGGCGGGCGAGAGCCGCGTCCTTCTCGATCCGGCGGTACTCCTCCAGCGTGGTGGCGCCCACGATGTGCAGTTCGCCGCGGGCCAGGGCCGGCTTGAGGATGTTGCCGGCGTCCATCGAACCGCTCTCACCGCCGCCACCGGCGCCGACGACCGTGTGCAGCTCGTCGATGAAGATGATCAGTTGCTCCGAGTGGGCGCGGATCTCACCCACGATGTTGTTCATCCGCTCCTCGAAGTCGCCCCGGTAGCGGGTGCCCGCGACCACGCCGGTCAGGTCCAGCGCGACCACCCGGCGCCCGATCAGCACGTCCGGAACGTCGCCGTCGGTGATGCGCTGGGCGAGGCCCTCCACGATGGCGGTCTTGCCGACGCCCGCGTCACCGATCAGCACCGGGTTGTTCTTGCCGCGCCGGGAGAGCACCTCGACGGTCTGCTCGATCTCGTCCTCGCGCCCGATGACGGGGTCGATCCGGCCCTGCTGGGCCAGGTCGGTGAGGTCGCGGCCGTACTTGTCCAGCGTCGGCGTGTTCGTGGACCTGGGGCCCTCCGTGCGGGTCTTGGCGGCCTCCGGTGTCTCCGTCGGCAGGCCCGACGGAGCGAAGCGGGCCGCGTTCAGGATGTGTCCGGCCGCCGAGTCCGGATTGGCGGCGAGGGCACTGAGCACGTGCTCGGGGCCGATGTATCCGGTGCCGGTGGAGCGGGCCAGCTCGTGCGCGTCCAGCAGGGCACGCTTGACGGCCGGGGTGAGTGAGAGCGACGTGGGCGGCGGGACCTCGCCCGGCGGGTGCTGCACCGGGCCGGTCCGCTCGTCGATCTGCGACGCCAGCGCGTCGGGGTCGGCGCCGGCCCGGCTGAGCAGGCCACGGGTCGGTTCGGTGGCGAGCGCGGCCCGCAGCAGGTGCTCGGTGTCGAGATCGCGGCTGCCGTGCTCGGCGGCGTACTGGGCGGCGCCGCGCACCAGCTCCCGGGCGGGCTGGCTGAGCAGCCGCCCGATGTCGATCTGCCTCGGCCTGGGCCCGCCGAAGAAGCGCGCCAGGAATTCCGCGAACGGGTCGCCCTCCGGGCCCATGAAGCCGCTGCTCATCGTGTACGGACCTCCGCTGCATCGCTGATCGACGTGCCGGGGCCGGGTAACCCGGTCGGGGCGCGGTCATGCCCAACATGACACGTTCTGTTCTGCCGGGCATGTCCTGGGGCGTCGGGCGGGCGGGCGCTTCCGGGGCGCCGGTGCGGGCGCCGGGCGGGGGCGGGTCGCGTGGCCCGGCGCCGCCCGGGTGCCGCCGCGCCCACCCGTGCCGCCCCAGCGGCACGACTGCCCGCGGCCGGGTGGGCGGGGCGGTGTGCGGCCCGGGGTGGCGGGGCGTGTGCGGCTGGGGCGGCAGGGTTGCCCGTGGCCTGGTTGGCGGATCGGTTCGCGACCTGGGATGGCGGAGCGGTGTGGGGTTGGGGTGGCGGGGCGGTGTGCGGCTGGGGCGGCAGGGTTGCCCGCGGCCTGGGTGGCGGAGCGGTTCGCGACCTGGGATGGCGGAGCGGTGTGGGGTTGGGGTGGCGGGGCGGTGTGCGGCTGGGGCGGCAGGGTTGCCCGTGGCCTGGGTGGCGGATCGGTTCGCGACCCGGGATGGCGGAGCGGTGCGGGATTGGAGTGGTGGGGCGGTGCGTGGCCCGGGGTGGCGGGGTGTGTGCGGCCCCGGGGTGGCGGGTGTGTGCGGCTGGGGTGGCACCACTGCCGGCGGCCTGGGGTGGCGGGGCGGCGGGGCCTGGGGCGGCACGATGGCCAGCGGCTCGGGTGGCGGGGCGGTGCGTGGTCTGGGGTGGCACGACTGCCCGCGGCGGGGGCGGCGGGTGGTCCGTGGCTGGGGGCCCGGGGGTCTTACAGGGCTTCCCGGGACGTCAGGACGCGCGGCCCCGTCTCCGTGATCGCCACCGTGTGCTCGACGTGCGCCGCCCGGGAGCCGTCGTTCGTGCGCAGGGTCCAGCCGTCCGCGGCGGCGTGCCACTCGTCCCGGCCGCTGCCGATCAGCATCGGCTCGATGGCGATGACCATGCCGTGGCGCAACGGGAGCCCGCGTCCCGGCCGCCCCTCGTTGGGGACCTCCGGGTCCTCGTGCATGCGCCGGCCGATGCCGTGGCCGCCGAAGCCGTCCGGGACGCCGTAACCCGCGGCCCGGCACACCGAGCCGACCGCGTGCGCGATGTCCCCGATGCGGTTGCCGACGACGGCCGCGTCGATGCCCGCCGCGAGGGCCCGCTCGGCGGTGTCGATCAGGGCCGTGTCCGCCGGGCGCGGGGTGCCCACCGTGAAGCTGATCGCCGAATCGCCCGCCCAGCCGTCCAGCGTCGCCCCGCAGTCGAGGGAGACGAGGTCGCCGTCGCGCAGCCGGTAGCCGTCCGGGATGCCGTGCACGATCGCGTCGTTCACCGAGGCGCAGACGACGGCCGGGAAGGGCGTCGGCGCGAAGGAGGGCCGGTAGCCGAGGAAGGGCGAGGTCGCGCCGGCCTCCCGCAGCACCTCCCGGGCCACGGCATCCAGCTCCAGCAGGGAGACGCCCACGTCCGCGGCCGCCCGCGCGGCGGTCAGCGCGCGGGCGACGACCTGGCCGGCCGCGTACATGGCATCGATAGACGTGTCGCTCTTCAGTTCCACCATGCCAATAACTATACCGGTATTTTAATTGGGGTCACGGCGGGACGCCGGTATTAGAATGACGGCATGGTGCGCAACCCTCTGACCCCGGAAGAACGCGAACGCGGCGAGCGGCTCGGGCGGCTGCTCCGCGCGGCCCGCGGCGACCGCACCATGACGGAGGTCGCCGCGCAGGCCGGCGTCTCCGCGGAGACCCTGCGCAAGATCGAGACCGGGCGGGCGCCGACGCCGGCGTTCTTCACGGTGGCCGCGCTGGCCGCCGTCCTCGGGGTGTCCATGGACGAGCTCGTGGGGCAGTGCGCCCTCGTCGGCGTCTGACTCCGCCTCCGAGACCCCCCCGCGGAGCCCCCCCGCGCGGCCGGCCCGCGCCACGGCCGGCCGGGCTCCCCGCGTCGCCGGCCGATCGGCCGAGGGGCGTCACACCGGCCCCGTGCGCCCCACCGATCACCCGCAGGAGTGCGAATCACGATCGACACCCCGGCTTGGCGACGATGGTCTTGGCAAGCCCGTCCGAGAGGCTTACGTTCGTCCCTCTACGGCCTGCTCTACGGGCGTAGAGGCTCTGACGTCGTGTCGAAGGAGCAGCTCATGGCCAACGTCGTACGTGCCGCTCTGGTCCAGGCCACCTGGACCGGCGACACCGAGTCCATGGTGGCGAAGCACGAGGAGCACGCCCGCGAGGCGGCCCGGCAGGGCGCCCGGGTCATCGGTTTCCAGGAAGTCTTCAACGCCCCCTACTTCTGCCAGGTCCAGGACCCCGAGCACTACCGCTGGGCCGAGCCCGTGCCCGACGGGCCGACCACCCGCCGGATGCAGGCACTCGCCCGCGAGACCGGCATGGTGATCGTCGTCCCCGTCTTCGAGATCGAGCAGTCCGGCTTCTACTACAACACCGCGGCCGTGATCGACGCCGACGGCACCGTCCTCGGCACCTACCGCAAGCACCACATCCCGCAGGTCAAGGGATTCTGGGAGAAGTTCTACTTCCGTCCCGGCAACCTCGGCTGGCCCGTCTTCGACACGGCCGTCGGCAAGGTCGGCGTCTACATCTGCTACGACCGGCACTTCCCGGAGGGCTGGCGGCAGCTCGGCCTCGGCGGCGCCCAGCTGGTCTACAACCCGTCCGCAACCCACCGCGGCCTCTCCGCCCACCTGTGGCAGCTGGAGCAGCCCGCGGCGGCCGTCGCCAACGAGTACTTCGTCGCCGCGATCAACCGGGTCGGGCAGGAGGAGTACGGCGACAACGACTTCTACGGGACGTCGTACTTCGTCGACCCCCGCGGCCGGTTCGTCGGCGACGTCGCCAGCGACACCAAGGAGGAACTCGTGGTCCGCGACCTGGACTTCGACCTCATCGAGCAGGTGCGGCAGCAGTGGGCCTTCTACCGCGACCGCCGCCCCGACGCCTACGAAGGGCTGGTGCAGCCGTGACCAAGGACCTGTTCGCCCGCCACCGCGCCGTCCTGCCCGACTGGCTCGCCCTCTACTACGAGGAGCCGCTGGAGATCACGCACGGCGAGGGCCGGCACGTCTGGGACTCCTCCGGCAACAAGTACCTCGACTTCTTCGGCGGCATCCTCACCACGATGACCGCGCACGCCCTGCCCGAGGTGACCAAGGCGGTGAGCGAGCAGGCCGGTCGGATCATCCACTCCTCGACGCTCTACCTCGACCGGCCCATGGTCGAACTCGCCGAGCGCATCGCCCAGCTGTCCGGCATCCCCGACGCGCGCGTCTTCTTCACCACCTCCGGCACCGAGGCCAACGACACCGCCCTGCTCCTCGCCACCGCCTACCGGCGCGGCGACACCGTCCTGGCGATGCGCAACAGCTACCACGGCCGCTCCTTCGGCACCGTCGGCATCACCGGCAACCGCGGCTGGTCCCCGACCTCGCTGTCCCCGCTGAAGACGCTGTACGTGCACGGCGGCGTGCGCACCCGCGGGCCCTACGCCCACCTGGACGACCGCGACTTCATCGACGCCTGCGTCGCCGACCTGAAGGACCTCCTGGGCCACACGCGCCCGCCCGCCGCGCTGATCGCCGAACCCGTCCAGGGCGTCGGCGGCTTCACCTCCCCGCCCGACGGCCTGTACGCCGCCTTCCGCGAGGTGCTGCACGAGCGGGGCATCCTCTGGATCTCCGACGAGGTGCAGACCGGCTGGGGCCGCACCGGCGAGCACTTCTGGGGCTGGCAGGCCCACGGACGCAGCGGCCCGCCCGACATCGTGACCTTCGCCAAGGGCATCGGCAACGGCATGTCGATCGGCGGCGTCATCGCCCGCGCCGAGATCATGAACTGCCTGGACGCCAACAGCATCTCCACCTTCGGCGGCACCCAGGTCACCATGGCGGCCGGCCTCGCCAACCTCACCTACCTGCTGGAACACGACCTCCAGGGCAACGCCCGGCGCGTCGGCGGACTGCTCGCCGAACGGCTGCGGGCCGTCGCCGCCCAGGTGCCGCACGTCCGGGAGGTGCGCGGGCGCGGACTGATGCTCGGCATCGAACTGACCCGGCCCGGCACCGACGAGGCCGACCCCCGGGCCGCCTCGGCCGTGCTGGAGGAGGCCCGCGCGGGCGGGCTGCTCATCGGCAAGGGCGGCGGCCACGACACCAGCGCCCTGCGCATCGCGCCGCCGATGTCCCTCACCGTCGCGGAGGCCGAGGAGGGCGCCGCGATCCTCGAACGCGCCCTGCGGAGCCTGTGACGGCCGTGCGCTGAGCCGTGCACCGAGCGGAGGTACCGCCGCCATGACCACCACCCGGGAAACCTGGGAACCCGCCCTGTCGGTCCGTCAGGTCCTCGCCCTGGAGCGGGTGCTCGCCGGACAGCCCGAGGTGGTGGCCGGCGCCGGCCTGCTCGACCGCCCGGTGCGCTGGGTGCACGTAGCCGAGGCCGCCGACGTCGGCGTGATGCTCAGCGGCGGCGAGATGGTCCTCACCACCGGGGTGCTGCTCGCCGGGGACGAGGACCGGCAGACCGAGTACATCCGCTCCCTGCACCGCGCGGACGCCGCGGCCGTCGTCCTCGGGCTCGGCCGCGCCTTCCCCGCCCCGCCGGACGTGATGCGCCGGACGGCCGAGCGGTGCGGCCTGCCCATGGTCGTCCTGCACCGCCCCTTCCCCTTCGCCGAACTGACCGAGGAGGTCCAGTCCCGGCTGCTGCGGCGCACGTACGCCGCCGTCAGCCTCTCCGAGGCCGTGCGCACCGAACTGACCGGCCTGATCACCGCGGGCGCCCCCGTGCAGAGCCTGCTCGTCGAGGTGGCCCGGCACGCCGGCTGCCCGGTCGTCGTCACCAACCTCGCGCACCGCGTCCTCGCCACGGCGGGGGAGCGGGCCGCCGTCGACGACGTGCTGCGCGACTGGGAGCGCATCGCCCGGCAGGCCGGGGCCGGCGCCGCCGACGGCTGGATCCGCGCCGAGCTGACCTGCCGCGGGGAGCGCTGGGGGCGGCTCGTGCTGTGCGGCCACCGCGGCGACCGGGCCGCCGGACGGCTGCTCGCCGACCGCGCCGCCGAGGCCCTCGTCCTGCACCGCATGCTCGCCGGCCCCGCGACGCCCTCCTGGGAGGAGCAGTCCGCACGGAGCCTGCTCACCGACCTGGCCGGCGGGGCCGTACCGGCGCGGCACCTGCTGCCGCGGGCCCGGGCGGCGGGGCTGCCGGTCAACCGGCGCGTCTTCGTCCCGCTGGCCGTCCCCGACGGGGACCCGGCCCGCCTCGGCCGGGTGCTGCGGGTGCTGGGCCTGCCGGGCCTCGTCGCCCACCTCACCGACGACACGACCGCCGTCCTGCTCAGCCTCGCCCGCGATCAGGACGCCCGGGCACTGACCGACCACTTCGCGGCCCGGCTGCGCACGGAGCCCGGCGCCGCCGGCACCGTGGTCGCCGCGGCCGACGCCCGCACCCTCTGGGACGACGTGCCGGCCGGCCTGCGCGAGGCGCAGCACGTCGCCGACGCCGTCACCGACTCCGCGGCGGCCCTCGACCTGCCGCCCGTCGTCCGCCTGCGGGACGTGCACCTGCGCGGCCTGGTCCGGCTGCTGCGCGACGACCCGCACGTGCAGTCCTTCGCCGAACGGGAGCTGGACGGGCTGCTGCGCGGCCCCGACGAGGCCCTGCTGCCCGTCCTGCGCACCTACCTCGCCACCGGGCGCAACAAGTCCCGCACCGCCCAGCTCCACCACGTCTCGCGCCCCGCCCTCTACCGCCGCCTGGAGGCCATACAGACCAGGCTCGGCGTGGACCTCGACGACTTCGAACAGGCCGCGTCCGTGCACATCGCGCTCCTCGCCCACGACGCACAGCAGGGGTGACACCGTGCAATGCCCGACACCCGCAGACGTGACACCGTGCCCGTCGAAGCGGCCGGACGCCGTCCCTACGCTCGCAGCACACCGAGCGAGTGGAGGCCGAAGATGAGCCGAGTGATCCGTGCCGCGCTCTTCCAGACCGCCTGGACGGGCGACAAGGAATCGATGATCCAGGTCCACGAGCAGGCGGTCCGCGACGCCGCCGCCCAGGGGGCCCAAGTCCTGTGCTTCCAGGAGCTGTTTCACGGGCCCTACTTCTGCCAGGTCCAGGACCCCGAGTTCTACGCCTACGCCGAGCGCGTCCCCGACGGCCCGATCGTCGAGCGCTTCCGGCGGCTCGCCCGCGAGCACGGCATCGTCCTGGTGCTGCCGATGTACGAGGAGGAGCAGCCCGGCGTCCTCTACAACACCGCCGCCGTGATCGACGCCGACGGCTCCTACCTCGGCAAGTACCGCAAGACCCACATCCCCCAGGTCCGCGGCTTCTGGGAGAAGTTCTACTTCCGTCCCGGCAACTCCGGCTGGCCCGTCTTCGACACGGCCGTCGGCCGCGTCGGCGTCTACATCTGCTACGACCGGCACTTCCCGGAGGGCTGGCGGGCGCTCGGCCTCCAGGGCGCCGAGGTCGTCTTCAACCCGTCGGCCACCTCGCGGGGCCTGTCCGGCTACCTGTGGCAGCTGGAGCAGCCGGCGGCGGCCGTCGCCAACGAGTACTTCGTCGGCGCCATCAACCGCGTCGGCGTCGAGGAGTACGGCGACAACGACTTCTACGGCACCTCGTACTTCGTCGACCCCGAGGCCCAGTTCGTCGGCGAGGTCGCGAGCGACAAGGAGAGCGAACTCGTCGTCCGCGACCTCGACATGGGCAAGCTGCGCGAGGTCCGCGACCGCTGGCAGTTCTACCGCGACCGGGCGCCGGGCGCGTACACGCCGCTGACCGCGCCCTGAACGACCGCTCCCGACAGGAGGGACCAGCATGACCAGCAGTCGTACCGTCATCCGCGGCGGGCTCGTCATCACCGCGTCGGACGAGATCCACGCCGACGTGCTGATCGAGGACGGCCGCGTCGCCGCCCTCGCCGCGTCCGGCACCCCGGCCGCCGAGGCGTTCCCGGCCGAGCGGGTCATAGAAGCGAGCGGCAAGTACGTCATCCCGGGCGGCGTCGACGGCCACACCCACATGGAGATGCCCTTCGGCGGCACCTACGCCGCGGACACCTTCGAGACGGGCACCAGGGCCGCCGCCTGGGGCGGTACGACCACCATCGTCGACTTCGCGATCCAGAGCGTCGGGCACTCCCTGCGCGAGGGCCTCGACGCCTGGCACGCCAAGGCGGAGGGCAACTGCGCCATCGACTACGGCTTCCACATGATCGTCTCCGACGTGAACGAGAACACGCTCAAGGAGATGGACCTGCTGGTCGAGGAGGGCGTCACCTCCTTCAAGCAGTTCATGGCCTACCCGGGCGTCTTCTACTCCGACGACGGCCAGATCCTGCGGGCCATGCAGCGCGCCGCCGGCAACGGCGGACTGATCATGATGCACGCCGAGAACGGCATCGCGATCGACGTCCTCGTCGAACAGGCCCTCGCCCGCGGCGAGACCGACCCCCGCTACCACGGCGAGGTGCGCAAGGCCCTGCTGGAGGCCGAGGCCACCCACCGCGCCATCCGGCTCGCCCAGGTCGCCGGAGCGCCGCTGTACGTCGTGCACGTGTCGGCGCAGGAGGCGGTCGCCGAGCTGACCCGGGCCCGCGACGACGGGCTGAACGTCTTCGGCGAGACCTGCCCGCAGTACCTGTTCCTGTCCACCGACAACCTCGCCGAGCCGGACTTCGAGGGCGCCAAGTACGTGTGCAGCACGCCGTTGCGCCCGCGCGAGCACCAGGCGGCGCTGTGGAAGGGGCTGCGGACCAACGACCTCCAGGTGGTCTCCACCGACCACTGCCCCTTCTGCTTCACGGGCCAGAAGGAGCTCGGCCGCGGCGACTTCTCCAAGATCCCCAACGGCATGCCGGGCGTCGAGAACCGCATGGACCTGCTGCACCAGGCCGTCGTCGACGGCCACATCAGCCGGCGCCGCTGGATCGAGATCGCCTGCGCCACCCCGGCCCGCATGTTCGGCCTGTACCCGAAGAAGGGCACCATCGCGCCCGGCGCCGACGCCGACATCGTCGTCTACGACCCGCACGCCGAGCAGGTCCTGTCCGCCGAGACCCACCACATGAACGTCGACTACTCGGCGTACGAGGGCAAGCGGATCACCGGCCGCGTGGAGACGGTGCTCTCGCGCGGCGAACCGGTCGTCACCGAGCGGGAGTACACCGGGCGCAAGGGCCACGGCGTCTACACCCCGCGCTCCACCTGCCAGTACCTGAACTAGGAGCGGTGCCCATGGACTTCGGACTCGTCCTGCAGACCGACCCGCCGGCCTCCCGTGTCGTCAGCCTGATGCAGCGGGCCGAACGCAACGGGTTCACGCACGGCTGGACCTTCGACTCCGCCGTGCTCTGGCAGGAACCCTTCGTCATCTACAGCCAGATCCTGGACCGCACCACGAGACTCAAGGTCGGCACGATGGTCACCAACCCGGGCACCCGCACCTGGGAGGTGACCGCGTCCACCTTCGCCACCCTCAACGACATGTACGGCAACCGCACCGTCTGCGGCATCGGCCGCGGCGACTCCGCGATGCGCGTCGCCGGCCGCAAGCCCAACACCCTGGCCCGCATCAGCGAGGCCATGAGGGTCATCCGGGCGCTGGGCAGGGGAGAGGAGGCCGACCTCGGCGGCGGCACCGTCGTCAGGTTCCCCTGGATCAGGCCGGGCGCCGAACTCCCCGTGTGGATGGCCGCGTACGGACCCAAGGCCCTGAGGATGACCGGCGAGGAGGCCGACGGCTTCATCCTCCAGCTCGCCGACCCCTACCTCACCGAGTACATGGTCCGGGCCGTCAAGGACGCCGCGGTGGCCGTCGGCCGCGACCCGTCCGAGGTGACGGTCTGCGTCGCCGCCCCGGCCTACGTCACCGCCGACGACTCGCCCGGGGCACTCGCCCACGCCCGTGAGCAGTGCCGCTGGTTCGGCGGCATGGTCGGCAACCACGTCGCCGACCTGGTCGCCAAGTACGGCGAGCACTCCGCCGCCGTCCCCGACGAACTCACCGACTACATCAAGGCCCGCCAGGGCTACGACTACGCCCATCACGGACGCAGCGGCAATCCGGACACGCAGTTCGTGCCCGACGAGATCGTCGACCGGTTCTGCCTGATCGGACCGGTCGAGAAGCACATCGAGAAGCTGACCGCGCTGCGCGCCCTCGGCGTCGACCAGTTCGCCGTGTACGACATGCACGACGCACAGGAAGCCGTCATCGACGCGTACGGCACCCAGGTCATCCCGGCCGTCAACGGCTGATTCCCCGGTACACCCCCTCCCCGCCCGGGGCAGGGGGCCCAGGGCGCACCCGCGCACCCCCCTCGGCACCGCCCGCACGGCCTCTCCCGTCCCACCGCATGATTGGCCTGCCCATGACCGACACCGCGCCCAGCGCCGTACCGCCGTCCGCCCAGGTCACGCTCCCCGACGGGCGCGTGGAGCTCGCCCCGGGCTCCCCGCCGCCGAGCGGCCCGTACGCCAACGAGGACCTGCTGCCCGTCCCCGTCGGCAAGCGCACCTGGACCACGTACAACTTCTCCGCACTGTGGGTCGGCATGGCCCACAACACGGCGTCCTGGACGCTGGCGTCCGGTCTGATCGCCGTCGGCATGGACTGGAAGCAGGCGGTGTTCACCATCGCCCTGGCCAACCTGATCGTGCTCGTCCCGATGCTGCTCACCGGGCACGCGGGACCCAAGTACGGCATCCCCTTCCCGGTCTTCGCCCGCGCTTCCTTCGGCATCCGGGGCGCCAACCTGCCGGCCGTCGTGCGGGCGCTGGTGGCGTGCGGCTGGTTCGGCATCCAGACCTGGATCGGCGGCGAGGCGATCTACTTCCTGGCGGGCAAGCTGATCGGCGACGGCTGGACCGGCGCCGCGACGGTCGGCGGCCACGCCTGGACCATGTGGCTGTCGTTCGCGGTCTTCTGGGCGCTCCAGGTCGCCATCATCTACCGGGGCATGGAGACCATCCGCCGCTTCGAGAACTGGGCGGCGCCCTTCGTCCTGGTCGGCGCGTTCGTGATGCTGTGGTGGATGGCCGACAAGGCGGGAGGCCTCGGCCCGCTCTTCGACCAGCCGTCGAAGCTGGGCTGGGGCGGCGACTTCTGGAAGCTGTTCTGGCCGTCCCTCATGGGCATGATCGGGTTCTGGTCCACGCTGTCCCTCAACATCCCCGACTTCACCCGCTACGGCAGGAGCCAGAAGGCCCAGACCCGCGGCCAGGCCCTCGGTCTGCCGACGACGATGACCCTGTTCGCCTTCCTGTCCGTCATGGTGACCTCCGGCTCGCAGGCGGTCTACGGAGAACCGGTCTGGGACCCGGTGCAGCTCGCCGCGCGGACCGACAACGCCGTGGGCCTGCTCTTCGCCCTCGTCACCGTCCTGGTGGCGACCCTGTCCGTGAACATCGCGGCCAACCTGGTCTCGCCGGCCTTCGACTTCTCCAACGTCGCGCCCCGCAGGGTGAGTTTCCGGGCCGGCGCGATCATCACCTGCGTCCTCGCCGTGCTGATCTTCCCGTGGAAGCTCTACTCCGACCCGCAGGGCTACATCTTCACCTGGCTCGGCCTCGTCGGCGGGCTGCTCGGCACGGTCGCCGGCATCCTCGTCGCCGACTACTGGATCCTGCGCCGCGCCCGCCTCGACCTCGTCGACCTGTACCGCGCGGGCGGACGCTACTGGTACTCCGGCGGCTGGAACTGGCGGGCGGTCGTCGCCTTCGTCACCGGCGGTGTCCTGGCCGTCGGCGGCGCCGACTTCCACCCCCTGGTCGACGGCCGGCCCGTGCCGCTCCTCGAACCGCTGGCCGACTACGGCTGGGCCGTGGGCCTCGGCACCTCGCTGCTGCTGTACCTGCTGCTGATGCTGCCCGGCGCCCGGAACCGGGCCGCCCGCTGAGACGCCGTCGGGGCGGTCAGCCGGCCTTGCCGTCCTGCAGGGCGGCCACCGCCTCCTTGGCCGCCTTGATGGCCCCCTTGTTGATCTCGTCCGTGCCCGGGGCCTTCTTGGTCTCGAAGTCGCTGCCGTTGTACGTGATCATCACCAGGGCGTTGGCCGCCCGGACCAGCACGGTGCCCTCCCGGGTCTGCTGCTCGTCCTCGGTCGTGAGGTTGACGACGGAGTACGCCTCGTCGCCGAGGCCCGGGACGGCACCCCCGCCGCTGCGGTCGGCGACCCGCTCCTCGTACGACTTCCGCGCCGCCTCGTCCGAGGCCATCACCTCGTAGGAGACGTCCAGCCAGCGGTAGTCGTATCCCTTCAGCGCGTTCCACGAGCAGGTGCGGCGCACGTGGGTGTCCGTCGACGGGATCTCCTTGCCCTCTGTTCTGGCTCCCGGGACGAGCGACGTGATCGTCTTCCCGGCCAGGCTCCCGCAGGGCGCCGGGGCGGCGGTGTACGCCTGCGTCGCCGGGGCCGAGGCGGACGGACGCCCGCCGTCGGGCGGCGTGCTGTCCTCGGCGGCCGGCGACGTGTCCGGCCCGGACGACAGCACCCAGCCCGCCGTGGCGAGCACGGCGACCGGGGCCAGGCGCGCGGTCAGGGCGAGCGGCAGGGGAAGAGAACGCACGGCGCACTTCTCGTGGGGGACGGTGCGGAAGGGGTCCGCACTGCGGACGGGGACGCCAGTCTCACACGAGTACCTGTGGGGCGGAAGGGCGAACTCGCTGCGTGCCCGGCCGCTCACGGGGAGGGACCGGGCCGTCGCGGTGGCGGCACGCGGCGAGGTCCCGCTGTCCCCGCGGGCGTCACATCTCCCCGACGGTGACCACCTCGTGGCAGACCGTGTACGGGCGGTCCGCCTCGACCCGCAGGACCCAGGTGCCCTCGGAGGCCGACAGCTCGGCGGACAGGCCCCCCGACCCGTCCGGAACCAGCGTCACCGCACCACCCTCCTCGACCGGCCGGCCCGCCGGCGACAGCCACGCCCGCAGCGTCCGCTCCAGGACGGTGGGCCCGGTCGCCGTGACGGTGAACGGCTCACCGGCGAAGACCAGTTCGGGCACCTCGAGGCCGAAGGCGGCGTCCCCCGACAGCATCTGGCGTGCGGGCCGGCTGTGCCGGATCGCGCCGAGCTGGTGGCGCAGGGACTCGGCACCGGCCATGCCCGAGTGGCGCTCGCCGTTCCACAGGGCGTCGTCCTCGCGCTCCAGCGCCCACGAGGCCATGGCCGAACCGCTGGGCACCGTGCCGTCCCCGCTCCACTCCTGGTCGTTGTCGAAGCGGGTCGGGAAGCGCAGCGTCCCGTCGACGCCGACCTCGACGCCGTGCACGGTGGGGTGAGCCCGCCCGGCGAAGCAGTGCACCCGGTAGGGCGGCCGGGTCAGGCCCGCCTGGTTGCGTTCCCAGGCGCTGTCGATGTCCTCGTGGAACGCGAACGCCTCCTCGACCAGTTCGGTGGGCAGGTCCGGCACCGGCACGCGGGTCAGCAGGCGCCGCCTGTCGCCGTCCTCCCGCAGCACCGCCGCGTACCGGGGCAGCAACTGGGCGACGGACGGGAAGGACCGTGCGAGCAGGGCGAGCCGCTCGTTGACCGAGAGCACGCGTGCCAGCGCCCGGGTGGCCGCGTTCCCCGGCTCCACGGCGTGACCGGTGAGCACCCGCACCGCCTTGGCGGCCCCCCGGAAGGGGGTGCCCAGGGTCACCAGGGCCCGGGTGTCCTCGCGTCCGCCGAGGCATTCGAGGTAGTAGCGGGCGACCAGGCCCCCCATGGAGTGGCACATCAGGACGAGCTTCGGCGGATCGTCGTGCGCCTCCGGGTACACCCCGGGGGCCAGCTCCCGCCACCGGGCCAGGGCCGAGCCGGCCCGGGCCGCCAGGCGCCGGGCCGTGAGGCGGTTCGACAGGCGCCAGTCGTAGGGGAACTCCAGGTACTGATCCGGATGGAGCCCCTGCCCCTCCGGGCCGGTGTCGTGCCGGCCGAGGGCGGCCCGGACGCCGGGGTACCCCATGCAGGACAGGAGACCCGGGAGTGCCTCGGGGCTCTTGAGCAGGTGATCGGCCTCCAGCGCCCAGGGACCCTCCGGCGCCTCGTCACGGATGCCCGCCGGGAGCATCAGACCCTCCACGGCCCGGCCCGGGTTCCGCAGGCTGAGCAGGGCACGCCTGGACTGGTTCCACACGTCCGTGCCGTCGCGGGTGAGACGGCTGCCGAGGATGCCCGGCACGAAGACGACCAGGTCGTGTCTCATGAAGTGGTTCTCCGCTCTCTTCCCTCCGGCGGACGACGCCCGCCCGCTTTGCCCCACCCCGGTCAGACGCGCCGCAGGGCGCCCGTCAGCCGGTCGTCGGGAATCCTCACCTGGTCGCACCGGTCGCGGGCCTGCACGAACAGCGTCAGGCCCTGCGGGCTCCGCACGGCGTTCGCCGTGTGCACCCGCGCTCCGCGATACGGAATGGTCAGCTCCTCCAGCCAGACCTCCCGGGCCACGTCCCGCACGGCGACGGTCGACGAGCCGCCGAAGGCCAGCAGCAGCGGCTGCCTGGCGGTACCGGTGAGGACGAGCGCGACCGGCGGGCCGTGCGGCCCGGAGAAACGGCGGGCCCACCACTCGTCGTCGGCGTGCTCGGCCAGGTGCACGGCGCCGGACTCGCGCCAGGCGAGCACCGGCAACCACTCGTCGTCGTAGCGGGCCGTCAGGGCGATGCCCACCCCCGGGTCGGGCGCGGCGGCGCGCTGTCCCGCGCGGCGGAATCCGCTCCCGGTGCTCCGCCAGAGCGTCAGCGTGTCACCGCAGTCGGCGACGACCCAGGTCTGCCCGCCCGCCGTGTGCGCCGCCACGTCGCACACCTTCACCTGAGCGGCCTCGATCGCGGTCTGCGCCGTCCACGAGCCGCCCGTGCGGCGGTAGGGGACCACGCACCGGCCGTCGGGGACGAACAGCAGGCACCCGCCGTCCGGCCCGGCCGCCAGGGCGAGCGCGCGGACCGCCTCGTTGACGTCGCCCCCCAGCTCGACCGTCGTGTCCTCGGCGTGCTCCGTGAGGTCCTCGCGCAGCCTCCACACCCGAACCCGGCGCCCGGCGGCCGCGGCCACGGTCCACCCGTCGTCGTGCCACAGCGCGGCCACCGAGGTGACCCGTCGCCCGCACGGGACGCCGACGACGGACCCGGTCAGCCCGCGCACCGGGTCGTGCAGGCCGGCCAGCACCCGCTCGCCGGCCGCCCGCACCAGGAGGCACGTCCCGGCCGGCGCCCCGGCCACCGCGATCCGCGCCCAGGACTCGCCGTGGCCCGGCCGGGGCGCCGAGCCGGCCGCGATCAGCTCGGCGGTGTCGACCACCCTGACCTCGTCACCGTCCCCGACGGCCAGCCGGCCGCTGCCCTCGGGCTCGAACGCCAGGCCGCCGCGCGGGCCGGCCAGGCGCAGCACCGCGTCGACCGTGTCGTCGAGGACACCGCGCACCCGCACCCGGGAGCCCTCGTGCAGCGCGAGCAGCGGTGTGGCCCCGAGTCTGCCGAGAGCGATCTCCCGCGCCGGGGAGGCGACCCGCGCCACGGGGACGACCTCCGGGGCGCCGTGTCCTTCCGCGGAGACCCGCCACACGACGACGGCGTCCTCGTCGGCGCCACTCTCGGCCACCGCCACCCATCCGTGATCGGCGTCCTCGGCGAGAGCCGCGACGGCGGCGTACCGCGCGTCCCGCACGCTAGGGAACGGCCAACTGGCCCGTACCAGGGGCCGGTCGCCGTAGAGCTTGCCGTGCAGCTCGTGCAGGCCCAGCGAATCGGCGGCCGTGAGCAGGAAGCAGCGGCTGCGCAGGCTCAGCAGCGCCACCCGGCCGGCCGGCACCGTCAGCACGTCGTGGTGCACGTCCCGTTCGGCGGGCGCCACCGCGGACGCCACGGCCCAGCGCCACGCCCAGACGCGCCGGCCGTCCGCCGCCACGATCTGGATGCCGTCGCCGCAGGGTGCGGCGTCCAGATCGCCGATTCCGCCGCCCCAGCCGTACGTCCGCAGCGGGTGGCGCTCGTCCCCCCACCACAGGTGCAGCGACCGGCCGTCGTGGGAGACGGTGACGCGCTCGCCCCGCCGGGCCGCCTCGCGGACCGCCGTGAACACCGACGACTCCCGCCCCCGGCCGTCCGGGACGCGCCGGGTGTGGACGTAGGCGCCCGTCTCCGCGTGCCGGCCGACGATCTCACCGCGGCCGGCGATCGAGATCCGTCCGCCGCCGGCCCGGCTCCAGTCCAGGGCCCGGGCACCGCCGCGCGGAGCGGGCAGCCGCAGCTCCACCGGCTGCGGGGCCGAGTCCGTCCACACCTCCCGCCACACGCGATCGGCGAAGCCCGGAAGGCGGTCGAGCACCTCGTGGACGTCGGGGTGACCGGCGAACGCCTCGGCGCAGAGCAGCGCCCGGCGCTCGCGCGCCGACGTGTGGACCCGGAACGCGGTGCCGACCCGCCGGTACAGGGAGGCCCCGTCGCAGGCACCGGCCGGCTGCCCGGTCAGCGGCAGCATCACGTCCGGCTCCGTGTGGACCAGGAACTCGGGGTCCATGAACAGCCGCTGCAGCGGATGCCGCTCGTCCGGGGGGTCCTCGGGACCGAGCACGACCTGCGCGGCGTGGGCGCCCAGGTACGTCCTGGTGTACTCGTGCGCCCGTTCCCAGTCGCCGCCGGGCCGGTGGAGGGCGTCGAAGACCCGGCGGTGCGCCGCCGTCTCGGTCGTCCGGGCACGCTCCAGCAGGGCCGCGCCGTAACTGGCGTGGTCGAGACGGTGCAGCGGGGGCAGGCCGGACCGGCGTTCGGTGGTGATCAGCACGCCCCTGAGTCCGCGGAGCATGGTGTCGAGCATCCCGCGCGTGATCTCGGGAGTGCGCCTGCGGCGCAGCCGGTTGGCCAGCAGGAGCCACAGGTCGAGGTCGGCGAGGCCGGGGCCCTGGACCACGGCCAGGGGCAGCAGGAGTTCGGCGAAGCGGTCCCGGTCGCCGGGGTCCAGTGCGGTCAGCTCGTCCGTCATGCGCTCGCGCAGCTCGCTGCCTCCGCGCCGCACGAACCGGGCGAGCGCGTCGGCGTCGAGCGGCGCGGGCCGCCGGGCGAGCGCGCGGGCGACCAGGTGGGCGACGAGGAACCGGCGTCCGCAGCCCCGGGCCACCCGGGCCGCGGTCTCCGCCCGCAGCGTCTCGTTCGCCGGCCCCGCGTAGGGGGAGCCGGGCGTCTCGGCGAGCAGCGAGGCCACCAGCGCGGCGATGTCGCGCTCGGTGTCGCGGTCGTGTTCGAGGTCCAGGACCGGTGACGAACGGTCCAGCGCGTCGAGCAGGGACTCCCGGGAACCGCCGTCGACCGTGCGGCGGGGATGGGCGCGCGTGCCGACGATCAGCTTCACGCCGGAACACCGGGACAGGGGGTTCAGGAGCCTGCGGGCGATCTCGTGGGCCTGCCCGGGCATGGCCTCGTCCAGCCCGTCCACCAGCAGTGTCACACCGCCGGCGCGCGGCACCAGGGCGCCGATCCGGTCGACGGCCTCCTGAGCGGTGATCACCGTCCCGTCGGGGACCTCGGCGCCCAGCGGCACCAGGGCCTCGAGCAGGGAGCGGGCCAGGGAGTGCAGCGACGCCCCGTGGCAGGAGACGGCGCCGTGGACCGAGCCGGGCCGGGGCACGGTCCCCGGCGGGGGAGGGGGGTCCAGGGCCCGCACCCTGCGGCGCACGGACAGCAGGGCGAGCCGGGCCAGGAGCGCGGTCTTGCCGGTCCCGGCCGGGCCGGTGACCACGAGCATGCCCCGGCTCTGCGTGGCGGTCCAGGTCACGAGCCGGCCGAGGGGACGGACCCGGCCGGAGAAGTGCCGCGGCCGCAGGGCGTCGTTGACCGGGCCGAACCGCTCGGGGCTGACCCACGGTTCCCGCTCCGGGGGCAGTACGGCGGGACGGTAGGCGGTGTCGGTGGAGTCGTAGTGCGGGTTGTGCAGGAACCTGCGGCTCAAGGAACGGACCTCCACGTACGCGGGGCGCAGCGCGGCGTCCTCGTGACCGGCCGCGAGAGCGCGCCGGTCGAGGGCCTCCAGGAGATCCGGCACCAGCAGGAAGGGGGCCGTCGGCTCGAACGGCCGCACCGTGCCGTCGAGTTCCAGGTCCCGGTCGGCGAGGGTCTCCTGGAGCCAGTCCACCCACAGGCTCTCCTCCACCGGGCGGTCGGCGCCCGCGGTGGCGAGGACCACGAATCCGTCGGGGGGCGCGTCCTCGGCGTCGTGGCGGCGCCGCAACGCCTCGTGGAGCCAACGGGTTCCGCTCAGCGCGTGCTGCGACTCGCAGGCGTCCACGATCACGAGCAGCTCGGAGTTCCGCACACCGGACAGGCGGTCCAGGAGACGCGTGAACGGCATGGCGCGGGTGGCGACCGGATGGGGCCGGCCGGCTTCGTAACTGCCGCGGCAGGCGAGCACGTACGCGTCGTGCTCCGTGGCGTGGCCGTGGCCGGTCCAGTACAGGACCTTCCGCGCGGCGTCGGCCGAGACGAACCGCCGTAATCCCTCGTCCACGCTCTCCAGCGTGCCGTCGCCCTCCAGGTTCTCGACCCGCTCGAAGCCGAGCCGGTCGCACAGCTCCGCGAAGCGGGAGCGGGCGCGCAGGACGTGCTTGCGGTCGTGCAGTCCGCCGCGCTCGCCGTACTCGGCGATGGCCACCGTGCCGACCAGACCGGTCGACCGGAGTTCGTCCCGTCTGATCTCGAAGTCGGCAGACACTCCCGTCGTCCCTCCCGCCCCTATACTGATCGATCCCCGTGACCCATGTCACCGAAATCGCCGACACAGCTTCAGGAAAGGGCGGGTCGATGACCCTCAGGGACCGGTTCACCGTGGTCGGACGGCAGACCGACTGCCATGTCTTCGAAGGAGACGGGACCCGTCCCGTCAGCGAGGAGAACATGCGGGTGAAGTACGTGCCCGAGCGCGTCGAACTGCCCGAGGAGGTGGGGGAGTGGCGGCGCGAGATCGAGGCGGAGGAGAACCGCAGGGAAGCGGCCGTGGAACCGCACCGCTGGAACAACCCCCGGTTCGCGGTGCGGCGCCTGGTGGTCTCCCGCACCCACACGACCGAGGACCCCGTCGCCACCCTCACGCTGTGCGACGCCGACTACTACGACTTCCTCGCGACGTCGATCAACCTCGACCGGCGGCAGCGCAACGGCCTGACCCTGCGTCAGCAGTACCTGGAGGGCAAGGACCTCCTCGACGTACCGCCGTTCATGTTCTGCAGCTTCGGCATCAACGTCGCGGTCGAGACCGGCAAGGACCGCAAGATGCTGTTCTCCCGGCGCAGCGCCCGGGTCGCCGGCCCGAACAAGGCCAAGTGGAACTCCAGCGCCAACGAGGGCCTGGCCAGCAACCACGACCTCTCTCCCGACGGGCGGGTCAGCCTGCACGCCGCCGCCCGCCGGGCGCTGCGGGAGGAACTGGCCGTCCTCGACTCGGACGAGGTGGACCTCGAACTGCTCGGCTTCGGGCTCGACGTGCGCAACAACCAGTGGGCCGCGTTCTTCCGGGCGGTGCTCACCGGCCTGTCCGAAGAGGATCTGCGGGTGCGCTGGAGCCGGGGCGTGGAGGACAAGTGGGAGCACGACGGCCACGCCTTCGTGGACGCGGACCCGGAGAGCGTCCTGCGCTTCGTGCGTGACCAGCCGGAGGAGGCGTGGACACCCTGCGCGCCCGCCCTCTTCTACCTCGCCCTGGTCCGCGGCGCCGTGCGCGCCCGGGGCGGCGACCCGGACGCGCGGTACGAGGTCGAGGCGAGCGAGCGCGCGGTCCTCGCGGACGGCGACGACGAGGACGCCTTCGTCTGACGCGAGCCGGCCCGGCCGGAGCCCCGCCCGCGGACGCTCACGGCACCCGGGCCGTCCACGCCGGTGAGGAGAACTTCGTACGGGCCAGTTCCCCGGCGCGGGCCAGTTCCTCGTCGCCGACCTTGCCCCGGGTGAGGCCGTAGCGGGCGCCGAAGGACGTGATCATGCGGTCGATCACGGCCTCGCGGGTCAGGCCGGTCTGCCGGCGCAGCGGGTCCACCCGCTTCTTCGCGCTCTTGATGCCCTTGTCGCTGAGCTTCTCCCGGCCGATGCGCAGCACCTCGAGCATCTTGTCGGCGTCGATGTCGTACGACATGGTCACGTGGTGCAGCACCGCGCCGGGGCCGCCGCCGTGCCCCACGAGCCGCTTCTGCGCGGCGCCCGCGATCTTGCCCTGGTCGGTGGCGATGTCGTTCAGCGGCTGGTACCAGGCGCGGATGCCCAGGTCGCCGAGGGCGCCGAGCACCCAGTCGTCGAGATACGCGTAGCTGTCCTGGAAGGACAGGCCCTGCACCAGCGCCTCCGGCACGGACAGCGAGTAGGTGATCGTGTTGCCGGGCTCCACGAACATGGCGCCGCCGCCGGAGATCCGGCGCACCACCTCGACGCCGTGGCGCTCGGCGGCCTCGGCGTCGACCTCGTTGCGCAGCGACTGGAAGCTGCCGATGATCACCGCGGGGGAGCCCCACTCCCACACCCGCAGCGTCGGCGGACGCCGGCCCGCCGCGACCTCGGCGGTCAGCACCTCGTCCAGGGCCATGTGCAGGGCGGGGGACTGCGGGGCCTCGTGGATCAGCTGCCAGTCGTAGTCCGTCCAGTCCGTGGCGTGGGCGAGGGCCCGGCGCACGGCGATGCCGACGCCCTCCGAGGTCAGCCCGTACATCACGGTGCCCTCCGGCAGGGCCGCGTCGATCCGCGCGGCCAGTCCGGCGGCGTCGGTGTCGGCCGGGGCGCCCTCCAGCGCACGGTTCACGGCGTCGAGCGCCTCGTCCGGCTCGAGGAAGAAGTCGCCCGCCACGCGCACGCCCCGCAGTACACCGCCCGCGGCCTCCACGTCCACCACGACCAGCTTGCCGCCGGGGATCTTGTACTCACCGTGCACCGTCATGCCTCCGTTTCCGCACATGGGGGCAACAGTGGGCGGGACGGCGGTGTTCCCCCCGCCGGACGGTGGTCCGGCGGCTGCCGTCGATCCGGCCGTCTCCGCCCTGCGTGAGGCGGGGCCGCCCGTGGGCCCGCCGGGCGGCCGGTGTCGCGGAGTCAACGGCCGCCGTGCCGCGACCATAATGGGTCTATGTCCGGAATTCGCGTCATGCGAGAGTGGGCCTCCGGGCTCTTCCACGGGCCCCGGGCGCCGAAGACACGGCCGGGTCCCCCCAGACGCGGGCCGAAGGTCCGGACCGTCGCCGGCCAGGTGTTCCTGCTGCAGGTGGTCCTGGTCGTGCTGCTCGCGGTCGCCGCGGTGGTGGCTCTGGTGCTCCAGGTCCAGCGGGACAGCACCCAGGCGGCCCGGGAACGGACCCTGTCGGTCGCGCAGACCTTCGCCAACGCCCCCGGGACCGCCGAGGCGCTGGACGGCCCCGACCCGACGGCCGTGCTCCAGCCCCGGGCCGAGGCCGTCCGCAAGGCGGCGGACGTGGCCTTCGTCGTCGTCTCGAACACCCAGGGGATCCGCTACACGCACCCCGATCCGAACCTCATCGGGAAACACATCCTCGGCCCCTACGCGAAGGCGCTGGACGGCATTCCCGTGACCATGGAACTCACCGCCAGCGTCGGCCCGGCCGTCGACTCGACCGTGCCCGTCTTCCGCAGCGACGGCTCGATCGCCGGGATCGTCGGCGTCGAGATCACGCTCAGCGACGTCGACCAGTCCGCCGCCCGCCAGCTGCCCGTCATCCTCGGCAGCGCCGCCGGTGCCCTCTTCCTGGCCCTGGGCGGCGCGGCGCTGGTGAACCGGCGGCTGTCCCGGCAGACCCGCGGCCTCGGCCCCGCCGAGATGACGCGCATGTACGAGCATCACGACGCGGTGCTCCACTCGGTGCGGGAGGGCGTACTCATCGCCGACGGGGACGGAAAGCTGTCGCTGGCCAACGACGAGGCGCGCAGACTGCTCGGCCTCCGGCCCGAGGCGGAGGGACGGCCGGTCGCCGAGGCCGCGCTCCCCCCGCGGATCGCCGACCTCCTCGAGTCCGGCGGGCCGGTCACCGACGAGGTGGTGCCGGTGGCGGACCGGCTGCTCGTGGTCAACCTGCGCACCACCGCCGACAACGGCGGCCCGCCGGGCGTCGTCGCCACCGTCCGCGACACCACCGAACTGCGAGCGGTGATCGGGCGGGCCGAGGCCGTGCGGGAGCGCCTCCTGCTCCTCTACGAGGCCGGCACCCGGATCGGCACCACCCTCGACGTGACCACGACCGCGCAGGAACTGACCCGGGTGGTCATCCCGCGGTTCTCGGACTTCGCCACGGTGGACCTGGCCGAGGCGGTCTTCCGGGGGGACGAGCCGGGCGAGGCCGACGGCACGCACGCACGGATGCGGCGGGCCGCGGTCGCCGGCCTGCGCGACGACCACCCCCTGCGTCCCCTGGGCCGGGCGACCGGCGTCGTGCCCACCAGCACCGGCTCCCTGAGCGGCAGCGAGCGCCACTCCCTTCCCGACGCGGACGTGGAGACCGCGCTCGCCCGGTACGAGAGGGACCCCGAGCACGCCCGGCGCCTCCTCGACTACGGCTTCCACAGCGTCCTCGGCATCCCCCTGCACGCACGGGGCGTGGTGCTCGGCACGGTCAACTTCTGGCGTTCGCAGAACCCCGCCCCGTTCGACGAGGACGACGAGGCGTTCGCCCGGGAACTGGCGGCCAGGGCGGCGATGAGCATCGACAACGCCCGCCGTTACACCCGGGAGCACGAGACGGCCGTGGCCCTGCAGCGCAGTCTCCTGCCGAGGCAGGTCCCCGAGCAGAACGCCCTGGACGTCGCCTACCGGTACCTGGCGGCGGAGGCCGGGGTGGGCGGGGACTGGTTCGACGTCATCCCGCTGCCGGGGGCCCGGGTCGCCCTGGTGGTCGGCGACGTCGTCGGGCACGGCCTGCACGCCTCCGCCACCATGGGACGGCTGCGCACCGCCGTCCACAACTTCGCCGCCCTCGACCTGCCGGCCGACGAACTCCTCGCGCGCCTCGACGAACTGGTCTCCCGGCTCGACCAGGAGGGCGCCCCGGACAGGTCCGAGATCGCCGGGGCGACCTGCCTCTACGCGATCTACGATCCGGTGGCCGGCAGCTTCTCCCTGAGCCGGGCGGGACACCCCGGCCCCGCGCTGGTGCTGCCCGACGGAACCGTGCGCTTCCCGGACTGTCCCGTGGGTCTGCCGCTCGGCGTCGGCAGCGGTCTGCCCTTCGAGGCGGTCGAGATCCGCGTGCCCGAGGGCAGCCGGCTCGTGCTGTACACCGACGGCCTGGTGGAGGCCCGTGGCCGGGACATCGACGACGGCCTGGACATGCTGCGGCTCAGCCTGGCCCGGGCCGGGCACACGCCCGAGGAGACCTGCGCCCGGGTCCTGGCGGAGGTGCCGGCCCGCCCGCCGGAGGACGACGTCGCGCTCCTCGTGGCCGGTACCCGCCTCCTGGACCCGGACCGGGTGGCCGTCTGGGACGTGGACCGCGATCCGGCCGTCGTCTCCCGCGTCCGCCGCGAGGTCACCGACCGGCTCTCCGCGTGGGGCCTGGACGAGGAGGCCTTCGTCACGGAACTGATCCTCAGCGAACTGCTCACCAACGCGGTCCGCTACGGCACCGACCCCGTCCGGGTGCGGCTGCTGTTCGACCGGACCCTGATCTGCGAGGTCTCCGACGGCAGCAGCACCGCGCCGCACCTGCGCTACGCGGCCACCACCGACGAGGGAGGCCGCGGCCTGTTCCTGGTCGCTCAGCTCGCCGACCGCTGGGGCACGCGCTACACCGAGACCGGAAAGGTCATCTGGTCGGAGCAGACGCCTTCCCCGTACCCGCTCGCGTGAGCCGCGGGGAGCGGGGCGGTGGGAAACGGCGAGGGGCGCGGCGGACGGGACACGGGGCGATCGGTAGCCTGCTGGCCCTACGCTGCCCGACCGCGAGGTGAGAGGTCCCCATGTTCACCACTCGTCCCACCCTCCAGGGAACCTTCGGCATGGTGGCCTCCACCCACTGGCTGGCGTCCCAGTCGGCGATGGCGGTACTGGAGGACGGCGGCAACGCCTACGACGCCGCCGTGGCCGGCGCGTTCGTCCTGCACGTCGTCGAACCCCACCTCAACGGGCCCGCCGGAGAGGTGCCGATACTCCTCGCGCCGGCGGGCGGTGAGGTCCGGGTGCTGTGCGGCCAGGGCGTCGCCCCGGCCGGTGCGACGGTCGCCCACTACCGGGGGCTGGGCCTGGACCTCGTGCCCGGCACCGGCCCGCTCGCGGCCGCCGTGCCCGGCGCGTTCGACGCCTGGATGATCCTGCTGCGCGACCACGGCACCAAGCACCTCGCCGACGTCCTCACGTACGCCATCGGCTACGCCGAGGACGGGCACCCGCCCGTGGAGCGCTTCACGGAGACCGTCGAGACCGTCCGCGAGCTGTTCGCGACGGAGTGGACGTCCTCGGCTGAGGTCTACCTGCCCGGCGGACGGCCGCCCCGCCCCGGCGAGCCGTTCCGCAACCCCGCCCTCGCCGCCACGTGGAAGCGGCTGCTGGGCGAGGTCGCCGGGGCGGGTGGGCGGAAGGCCGAGATCGACGCGGCCCGTGAGGTCTGGCGCACCGGGTTCGTCGCCGAGGCGTTCGTACGGCAGGCCGCCCGCCCCACCATGGACACCAGCGGCCGGCGCCACACCGGCACCCTCACTGCCGCCGACCTCGCCGGCTGGTCCGCGTCCTACGAGGCGCCCGTGACGTACGACTGGAACGGCTGGACCGTCTGCAAGGCAGGCCCCTGGAGCCAGGGCCCCGTCCTGCTCCAGCAGCTGGCGCTGCTCCCGCCCGAGCTGCCCCGGTACGGCTCCGCCGACTACGTCCACCTGCTGGTCGAGGGCTGCAAGCTCGCCATGGCCGACCGTGAGGCCTGGTACGGGGACGCCGACGGCGCGGCCGGCGTGCCGCTCGCCGACCTGCTGTCGCCGTCGTACAACGCGGCCCGGCGCGAGCTGGTGGGGGACAAGGCCTCCTACGAGCTGCGGCCCGGCGGCCCCGGCGGGCGCACCCCGCGGCTCAGCGCCCACGCGCGCGTGGCGGCCGTCGAGGGCGAGGGCCTCGACGCCCTCGGAGTTGGCGAGCCGACCGTCGCCAAGGGCCCGGCCTCCCCGGTGCCGGGCGAGCCCGCCGTCGACACCGACGGCGGCACCCGCGGCGACACCTGTCACCTCGACGTCGTGGACCGCTGGGGCAACATGGTCTCGGCCACGCCCAGCGGCGGCTGGCTCCAGTCCAACCCGGTCGTGCCCGAACTCGGCTTCCCGCTCGGCACCCGCCTGCAGATGACCTGGCTGGAGGAGGGCCTGCCGAACTCGCTGACCCCGGGCCGCCGGCCGCGCACCACCCTCACCCCGTCCATCGCCCTGCGCGACGGCGTGCCCGTCATGGCGTTCGGCACGCCCGGCGGGGACCAGCAGGACCAGTGGCAGCTGCACTTCTTCCTGGCGGTCGCCCTGCGGGCACCGGTGCGCGGCGGCCTCGACCTCCAGGGCGCCATCGACGCCCCGAACTGGCACAACGACAGCTTCCCCGGCTCCTTCTACCCGCGCGGCATGCGGGCGGGGAGCCTCACCGTGGAGTCCCGGATGCCCGAGGAGGCCGTCGAGGGGCTGCGGCGCCGCGGGCACGACGTCACCGTCGGCGAGCCCTGGTCGGAGGGGCGCCTGTGCGCCGTCGCCCGGGACCCGCTGACCGGGGTGCTGTCCGCGGCGGCGAACCCGCGCGGCGCGCAGGGGTACGCGGTGGGACGCTGAGGCCGCCCACGTGTTCACGCCGATTCCACCCGCGGTACACCACCCGGGTGAGGATTGTCAGCGGCGCGTGCTCTCATGGAGCCATGATCGAGAACAACGAAACCATCGACGAGTTTCTCGCCCGGCACGCCGACGACGTGGCGGAGGCCGTCCGCAAGGCGGCCGCCCAGGAGATCACGCCCCGCTGGCGCCGGCTCGCGGCCCACGAGGTCGACCAGAAGTCCGGCCCGCACGACCTGGTGACGGACGCCGACCGCAGGGCCGAGCGGTACCTGACCGAGGTGCTGGCCGCCCTGCTGCCCGGCTCCGTCGTGGTCGGCGAGGAGGCGGTGCACGCCAACCCCGCCTCGTACGAGGCGATCAGGGGCGAGGCGCCGGTGTGGATCGTCGACCCCGTCGACGGGACACGGCAGTTCGTGCACGGCGACTCCGGCTTCTGCACCCTGGTCGCCCTGGCCCACCGCGGAGTGGTGCAGGCCTCCTGGACCTACGCGCCCGTCGACGACCAGCTCGCCACCGCCGTCCGGCGCCGGGGCGCCTTCCTGGACGGCGAGCGGCTCCACGCCGGGCCGCCCGAGCCCGGGCACGACCTGCGGGTCGCCACCTCCCACCCGGACTACACGACGGACGAGCAGAAGCGCGCCCTGCTCGGCCTGCGCACCCCGGGCGTGGCACCCCGTCCCTGCGGCTCCGCGGGGCTCGAGTACCTCGCCGTCGCGCGCGGCGAGTCCGACGCCACGGCGTTCTCCTGGGAGGCGGCGTGGGACCACGCGGCGGGGCTCCTCCTGGTCGAGGAGGCGGGCGGCACCCACCTGACCCGCACCGGCGAGCCCTTCCGCATCACCGGCGACAACGACCTGCCGTTCACCGCGGCCCGCGACGCGGCCACGGCCCGGCGGGTGGTGGCGCTGCTCTCGGGGGAGACCGCCTGACCGCGTGCTCCCGCGGTGGTCCCGCGCCCCGGCCGTCACCCGCGGCCGGGGCGTGCCGGTGGCCCGGCATATCCTGACCGGAGTGGCCATCGGCTGACGAAGGAGTCCGAAGGTGCCGTCGATGCTCGATGCGGTCGTGGTGGGTGCGGGGCCGAACGGACTGACGGCTGCCGTGGAGCTGGCCCGCCGCGGCTTCTCCGTCGCCGTCTTCGAGGCGCGGGACACCGTGGGCGGCGGTGCCCGCACGGAGGAGCTGACGCTCCCCGGCTTCCGCCACGACCCGTGCTCGGCCGCGCACCCGCTCGGCGTCAACTCACCCGCCTTCCGCGCCCTGCCCCTGGAGCGGTACGGCCTGGAGTGGCTGCACCCCGCGCTGCCCATGGCGCACCCGTTCCCCGACGGCTCCGCCGCCGTGCTGTCCCGGTCGGTCGGCGAGACCGCCGCCTCCTTCGGCCCGCGCGACGCGGGCACCTACCGCAGGCTCGTCGAGCGCTTCCTCCCCCGGTGGGACACACTGGCCCGCGACTTCATGTCCCTGCCGCTCACCGCCCTGCCCCGCGACCCGGTCACCCTCGCCCGCTTCGGCCTGGTCGGACTGCCGCCGTCGACGTGGCTGATGCGCCGCTTCCGCGACGAGAAGGCGAAGACCCTCTTCGCCGGTCTCGTGGCCCACGTCATGGCGCCGCTCGGCGGCTTCGCCACCGGCGCCATCGGCCTGGTCTTCGCCCTCGCCGCCCACGCCCGGGGCTGGCCCGTCGCCCGCGGCGGCTCCCAGGCCCTCTCCGACGCGCTGGCCGCGTACCTCACCGACCTCGGCGGCACGGTCCACACCGACTACGAGGTCAAGCGCCTCGACGACCTGCCCCCGGCCCGCGCGTACGTCTTCGACACCTCGCCCACGGCCCTGGCGCGCATCGCCGGCCTGGGCAACTACTACGAGCACTACCGGTACGGCCCCGGCGTCTTCAAGATCGACTATGCGCTGGACGGCCCGGTGCCGTGGACGGCCGAGGCCCCCCGCACCGCCGGCACGGTGCAGGTCGGCGCCGACAGCACGGAGATCGGCACCGCCCTGCACGCCGCCTCGCGCACGGACCGCGCGCCCGAGCGGCCGTTCCTCATCACCGTGCAGCCCGGCGTCGTGGACCCCACCCGCGCCCCGGCCGGCAAGCACGTCTTCTGGGCCTACGGACACGTGCCCAACGGCTGGACCGGTGATCTCACGGACGTGGTCGAACGACAACTGGAGCGCTTCGCCCCCGGGTTCCGCGACCGCGTCCTCGCCCGCGCGACCGCCGGCCCGCCCGAGGTGGCCGCACGCAACGCCAACTACGTCGGCGGGGACATCGCCTCCGGCGCGGTCTCCGGGCTCCAGCTCCTGCTGCGCCCCAAGCTGTCCCTGTTCCCGTACGCGACCCCGCACCCGGCCGTGTTCATCTGCTCGTCGGCCACCCCGCCGGGCCCCGGCGTGCACGGGATGTCCGGACACAACGCGGCGAAGGCCGTCTGGCGGCGACTGAGGCAGACATGACCACCATCACGCTGGTCCAGGGCGACATCACGCGCCAGAGCGCCGACGCGATCGTCAACGCGGCCAACTCCTCCCTGCTCGGCGGAGGCGGTGTCGACGGCGCCGTCCACCGGCGCGGCGGCCCCGCGATCCTGGCGGCCTGCCGCGAGCTGCGCGCGGGGCACCTCGGCAAGGGGCTGCCCACCGGCCGGGCGGTCGCCACCACCGCGGGGGACCTGGACGCCCGATGGGTGATCCACACGGTCGGCCCGGTGTACGGGGCCTCGGGCGGTGATCCCGAGCTGCTCGCCTCCTGCTACCGGGAGTCGCTTCGCGTGGCCGACGAGCTGGGGGCCCGGACGGTCGCGTTCCCGGCCATCTCCACCGGCGTGTACCGGTGGCCGATGGACGACGCCGCCCGCATCGCCGTCGAGACGGTGCGGAACACTCCGACGGCCGTCGAAGAGGTGAGGTTCGTGCTCTTCGACGAACGGGCCCACGAGGCGTTCGTCCGGCGACTCGGCTGACGCGGACCCCGGCGCCGGCGGCCACGCGTCACAGCGGGCTCAGCCGCCCTGGAGCCGCAGCCGGAAGGCGGGGCAGACGTCCGGGTCGCCGTCCGCGTAGAGGTAGGTGCGTCCGTCGCCCCCGGCGATCGACAGGGAGTCGAGGGTGTCCCCGTCCAGGAAGCGCTCCGGCGCGGTGAAGGAGAGGGACAGGCGGGCGAACTCGGTGGCAGCGGTGCCGCCCCCCACCACGGACCAGGTGCCGGACCCGTCGAAGCTCTCGCCTTCGCATGCGCTCGGTGCAGGTCCTCGTCGCCCGTGACGACCGCCGGCAGGCCCGTCGTGACGAGCTTCGCGAACGCGCCCGGCTTGCGGCGCTCCGGGATTCGATCACCTCCAGGAGGTGGCGGCGGACGCCGGTCGCACCTGCACCGACGAAACGGCCCACCGGTCCGCCCCGGGACCGGCCCCGCTCGCCATGTAACGGTCAAGTTGGGTCCACGGGGGCAGCAGTCGGGGTTCATCCGGCGCCCTTTGCCTGGTTGTCGTCCGGCCACCGTCCTCTGGAGGTTCGATGACCACGCCGCGCACCAGCACGGACAGCTTCCCCAACTCCCGCAGCTCCCTGAGGAGAAGGGGATTCCTCGGACTCGCGGGCGCCGCCGGCGCCGGTGCGGTGCTGCTCGGCACCGGCGCCGCGCCCGTCGCCGCCGCACCGGCCCGCGTTCCCGGCGACCCCTTCCGGCTCGGCGTCGCGTCCGGCGACCCGCTCCCCGACGCCGTCGTGCTGTGGACGCGCCTCGCCCCCGAGCCGCTCGAGCCCGGCGGCGGCATGCCGCGCCGCCCCGTCCCGGTGCGGTGGGAGGTCGCCCTCGACGAGCGGTTCCGCAAGGTCGTGCGGCGCGGTGTCGAGCACGCCCGGCCCGAGGAGGCGCACACCGTCCACGCCGATGTACGGGGCCTGCTGCCGCACCACGAGTACTACTACCGCTTCCGCGCCGGCAACGCGCTCTCCCCGGTCGGCCGCACCCGCACCGCCCCCGCGCCGGGCACCGCGCCCACCGTCGAGTTCGCCTTCGCGTCCTGCGCGAACTGGGAGCAGGGGTACTTCACGGCGTACCGGCACATGGCCGAGGAACGCCCGGACGTCGTCTTCCACCTGGGCGACTACCTGTACGAGTACGCGGCCGGCGCCAACGGCAAGGTCCGCACGCACGCCGGCGACGAGATGAACACCCTCGACGAGTACCGCCGTCGGCACGCCCAGTACAAGACGGACCCCGACCTGAGTCTGCTGCACGCGACGGCCCCGTTCGTCGTCACCTGGGACGACCACGAGACCGACAACAACTACGCCGGCCTGACCCCCGAGAACACCGACCCCGCCCAGGGCAACGACACCACCGCCCACTTCGCCGCCCGCCGCAGGGCCGCCTACCAGGCCTACTGGGAGCACATGCCGCTGCGCCGCCAGCGCAAGCCGGTGGACACCGCGCTGCCCCTGTACCGGCGGCTGGAGTTCGGCTCCACCGCGACCTTCAGCGTGCTGGACACCCGCCAGTACCGCACCGACCAGCCGTACGGCGACAAGTGGCAGGTCTCCGGCCCCGAGCAGTGGGACCCGAAGGCCACCATCCTCGGCGCCGAGCAGCACGCCTGGCTGGAGCGCAGCCTGTCGCGCTCGCGGTCCACCTGGAACGTGGTGCCGCAGCAGATCTACTTCGCGAACTGGGACGCCCTCGCCGGGCCGGACGACGGCGGCTACAACGACGGCTGGGACGGCTACCGCGTCTCCCGCGACCGGGTCCTCGGCTACGTGGAGGAGCGCCGCATCGACAACTTCGTGGTGCTCACCGGCGACGTGCACACCAACTGGACCAACGACCTGCGGCGCGACTTCGAGCGCCCGGAGACCCGGCTGCTGGGCACCGAGTTCGTCACCACGTCGATCACCTCGAACGGCGACGGCACGGGCTCCCACGACCCCGGCCAGGTGTACTGGGACGAGAACCCGCACCTGAAGTACTACAGCGACCGGCGTGGGTACGTGCGCTGCACCGTGTCCAGGGACCGGTACACCGCCGACTACCGGGTGGTCGACCGGGTCACCCGCCCCGACGCCCCGGTCCGTACCGACAAGTCGTTCGTGATCGAGGCGGGTGTCGCCGGCGTCCAGAGCGCCTGAGCACCCTCGCGCGGCGGTGCCGCCGTCGTCGGGGCCCGGGCGCCGGCGACGGTGGTGGCGGGCCGCCCGGGCCCGCCTTCCACGTCCTGGACGACGACCGTCGTTCATCAGGAACCAACAAAGTCCGACGGGGTAATTGATTCGGTTGTGTTCGAGTCCTAGGGTGACCCTGATCCAGTAGCCGCTCCATCACCGGCAGTTGGCACCCGCTCCTCCGTCAACAGCCGGTGCAGCACCGTGCGTTGAGCCGCCCCCGAAGCCACACGGAAGGCCACGGTCATGCCGCACTCGCCCGTGTCACCCGCCGGTATCCCGGCCCCCCGACCCCGCCCGGTCGTCAGCCGCCGACGCCTCCTGGAGGGCGGCGCCGCCCTCCTCGGCGCGTTCGCCCTGTCCGCGCCGCCCGGCACCGCGCTCGCGGCCGGCCGGCGCGCCGCGGCCGACGAGCCCCCCGAGTGGAACGACTTCGGCGTCTTCCGGCTCGGCACCGAGCCGCCGCACACCACGCTCATGCCGTACGCGGACGTGCGGCAGGCCCTGGCCGGCGACCGTACCCGCTCGCCCCACCGCCTGAGCCTCGACGGCACGTGGAAGTTCGCCTACGCCGACCGTCCCGACGACCGGGACGCCGACTTCCACCGCACCGACACCGACGACAGCGACTGGGGCACCATCTCCGTCCCGTCCGTCTGGCAGACGCACGGCCACGACTTCCCGATCTACGTGAACATCACCTACCCGTACTGGGGCCCCAACGGCCTCGGCGAGGAGCCGCAGCCGCCCGCCGCACCGACCCGCTACAACCCGGTCGGCCAGTACCGGCGCACCTTCACCGTGCCCCGCGACTGGACGGGCCGCCGCACCTTCCTGCACTTCGAGGGCGTCAAGTCCGCGCACTACGTGTGGATCAACGGCGAACTCGTCGGCTACGACGAGGACTCCTACACCCCGTCCGAGTACGACATCACCGACCACCTGAGGCCGGGCACCAACCAGATCGCCGTGGAGGTGTACCGCTACTCCGACGGCGACTGGCTGGAGGACCAGGACATGATCCGGCTGAGCGGCATCTTCCGCTCGGTCTACCTCTGGTCCGCCCCGGCCGTGCACCTGCGCGACTTCAAGCTGGACACCCCGCTGAACGGCACGTACACCGACGCCGAGCTGAAGGTCACCGCGCACGTGCGCGCGTCCGGCTCCGGCGACGCCGGGCGGTACACGGTGGAGACCCAGCTCTACGACGCCCGCGGTCACGCCGTCTGGTCCCGGCCGCTCCTGCAGGCCGCCGACCTCGGCACCGTCCGGGCCGGCGAGGACGTCACCGTGAGCGCCGCCAAGGCCGTGCCGGCGCCGAAGCTGTGGTCGGCCGAGCACCCGGACCTCTACACCGCCGTCCTGCGCCTGCGCGACCCCTCCGGCACGGTGGTCGAGACCCTCTCGCACCGGGTCGGCTTCCGCGAGTTCGCCCTCAAGGACGGGCTGATGCGGATCAACGGCCGGCCCGTCTCCTTCCGCGGCACCAACCGGCACGAGATGCACCCGGTCCGCGGCACGGCGCTGACCCGCGAGGACATGATCGAGGACATCAAGATCATCAAGCGGATGAACATCAACAGCGTCCGCACCTCGCACTACCCCAACAACCCGTACTGGCTGGAGCTCGCCGACGAGTACGGCCTCTACCTCGTCGACGAGACCAACCTCGAGACCCACGGCATCCGCGGCGAGTACCCGGGCGACCACCCCGACTGGACCGCGGCCTGCGTGGCCCGCGCCCAGAACATGGTCCACCGCGACAAGAACCACGCCTCCGTCGTCATCTGGTCCCTCGGCAACGAGGCCGGCGGCGGCAGCACCTTCACCGCCATGCACGACTGGATCCGCTCCTACGACGACACCCGCGTCATCCAGTACGAGGGCGACGACCGCCCCGGCATCAGCGACATCCGCTCGGAGATGTACGACAGCCCGCAGCGCGTCGAGCAGCGCGCGAAGGACACCTCCGACACCCGGCCCTACGTCATGATCGAGTACGCCCACTCGATGGGGAACTCGACCGGCAACTTCAAGAAGTACTGGGACGTCGTCCGCCGGTACGACGTCCTCCAGGGCGGCTGGATCTGGGACTTCGTCGACCAGTCCCTGTACACGCCCGTCCCGGCCCGCACCCTGCTGACCGAGTCCGGCCCGGCCGCGCTGCGCGGCGAGATCCTCGCCACCCGCGGCACCCTCGACCGGGACAAGGGCCTGTCCGGCATCACGGTCTTCGAGCGCCACGACAGCCTCGACCTCACCGGGTCCCTGACCCTGGAGGCCTGGGTCACGCCGCACGTCACCGGCTACCACCAGCCCATCCTCGCCAAGGGCGACACCCAGTACGCGCTGAAGCAGACCGACCGGACACTGGAGTTCTTCATCCACTCCGCCGGCCAGTGGATCACCGCGAGCTGGACCGTGCCCGACGACTGGACCGGCCGCGAGCACCACGTCGCCGGCGTCTTCGACGCCGACGCGGGCACCCTGACCCTGTACGCCGACGGCGAGGCGAGGGCCACCCGCACCACCGACCGGCGCCCCAGCAGCAACACCGCGCCGCTCTCCCTGGCCACCGACGCCGACTCCCAGACCCGCGAGTTCAGCGGCACGATCCGCCGCGCCCGCGTCTACGCCCGCGCCCTCGACGGCTCCGAACTGGCCTCCGAGGGGCGCGGACCCGGCGACGAGGGCGTCCGCTTCTGGTTCGACGCGGCGACCGTGAAGACCGCGGTGAAGCGGCCGAAGGACAAGACCTTCCTCGCCTACGGCGGCGACTGGGGCGACAACCCGAACGACGGCGCCTTCGTCGCCGACGGCATCATCACCGCGGACCGCGGCCACACCGGCAAGGCCACCGAGGTCAAGCACGTCTACCAGGCGATCAACGCCGCCCCCGTACCCGGCGGCGCACCGGGCGCCGTCACCCTCACCAACGAGTTCCTGTTCACCGGCGTCCGCGAGTTCGACGGCCGGTGGGAACTGGTCGCCGACGGCGAGGTCGTACGGCACGGCAGGCTGACCCGCGACCAGCTCGACGTCCCGCCCCTGTCCAGCAGGGACATCACCGTCCCCGTACGCCTGCCGGACGACCCGGAGCCGGGCACCGAGTACTTCCTCCAGCTCTCCTTCACCACCAGGGAGTCCACGCCGTGGGCGAAGGCGGGCTTCGAGGTGGCCCGGCAGCAGATCCCGCTGGACGCCGGCAGCCCGGCCGTGACCCCCGCGCGCCTGGAGAGCGTCCCCGCCCTGCGGCACGACGACCGCGAGCAGGACGTCACCGTGCGCGGCGAGAACTTCTCCGTCACCGTCGACAAGCGCAGCGGCACCATCACCTCGTACGAGGCGAACGGCACCCGCCTGATCACCGACGGGCCGGTGCCCAACTTCTGGCGGGCACCCACCGACAACGACAAGGGCAACGGCCAGCACACCCGCAACCAGACCTGGCGCGACGCCGGTGCCCGCCGCACCGTCTCGGACGTCGCCGTGCGGGCCCTGGGCGACCGGGCCGTCGAGATCAAGGTCAGCGGCACCCTGCCGACCACCACCGAGTCGGCGTACACCACCACCTACACGGTGTTCGGCAACGCCGAGATCAAGGTCGACAACACCCTGCACCCCGGCGCCGGGAACCTGCCCTACATCCCGGAGGTCGGCACCCTGCTCCTGCTGCCCGGCCGCCTGGACCGGCTGCACTACTACGGCCGCGGCCCCGACGAGAACTACTGGGACCGCAACACCGGCTCCGACGTCGGCCTGTACTCCGGGACCGTCGCGGAGCAGTGGACCTCCTACATCCGCCCGCAGGAGAACGGCAACAAGACCGACGTCCGCTGGATCGCGCTCACCGACTCCCGTGGAGCGGGCCTGCTCGCCACCGGCGAACCCCTGCTGGAGGCCAACGCGTCCCACTTCACACCGGAGGACCTGTCGGCAGGCGTCCGCCACGACTACCAGCTCACCCCGCGCGACGAGGTCGTGCTCCGCCTGAACCACCGTCAGATGGGCGTGGGCGGCGACAACAGCTGGGGAGCGCACACGCACGACGAGTTCAAGCTGTTCGCCGACCGGGACTACACGTACACCTACCGGCTGCGCCCGCTCACCGACGTGCGCGACGCCATGGCGGCCTCGCGGCGGCCCACGGCGACCGAGTAGCCCCGGCTCCGGCCGGATCGAAGCGGGAGCCCGGGGTAACCGGGCTCCCATGGGAGACGTACTGGTCGGAGCATGTTCGTGGACGGACCGGCAACTCGTCGCGAGCGGCTGGTATCCCCGCGGGCGACGGGACGCCGAGGGGCGCCTGCGGCACTACGCCTCACGGCTTCCCGTCGTCGAAGTGGACGCCGGGTACTACGCGTTGCCGAGCCGCCGCAACAGCGAGCTGTGGGTGGAGCGCACGCCGGACGGCTTCCGCTTCGACGTGAAGGCCTTCTCGCTGCTGACCGGTCACCCCACGCGCCCCGAGGCCCTCCCGGCCGGCCTGCGGGACGGCCTCGGCGGCGAGGAGCGCGGAATGCTGCGGCGCGGACGCGCGGGCGCGGCCCTCCTCGACGAGGTGTGGGGGAGGTTCCTCGACGCCGTGGAACCGCTGCGGACGGCCGGGCGGCTCGGCGCCCTGCTGTTCCAGTTCCCGCCCTGGTTCGCACCGGGCCCGGAGGCGGAGGACACCCTCCGGGACTGCGCGCGGCGCACGGGTCGCAGGCCGCTCGCCGTGGAGTTCCGCCACCCGGACTGGTGGGCGCCCGACCGGGCGGACGCCACCGCCGCGCTGCTCTCCGGACTGGACGCCACCGCCGTCGGCGTGGACATGGCCCAGGGCCTGCCCGGCTCCCTGCCGCCCGTCGTGCCGGTCACCCGCCCCGCGCTCGCCGTCGTGCGCTTCCACGGCCGCAGCCCGGCGTGGGGGAGGGGCAGCAAGGAGGACCGCTTCCGGCACGACTACGACGTGGCCGAACTCGCCGCCTGGGTGCCCCGGTTGCGGCGCGCGGCCCGGCAGGCGGACGAGCTGCACGTGCTGTTCAACAACTGCTGCGCGGACGCCGCCGTACGCGCCGCGGAGGACATGCGGAGGCTGCTCACCCCGACGCGTCGCTGATCCCCAGCCGCAGGTGCTCCACGTGGTAGACGGCCTGGTCGAGCAGCTCGGCGACATGGTGGTCGTGCAGCGCGTACACCACCGACCGGCCGCGCCGCTCACCCACCACGAGCCCCAGGTTGCGCAGCAGGCGCAGCTGGTGGGAGCAGGCCGACTGCTCCATGCCGACCTCCGCCGCCAACTCGGTGGCGGGCAGCGGGCCTTCGCGCAGCCGCGCGAGGATCAGCAGCCGGGAGGGCGTGGACAGGGCCTGGAGGGTGGTGGCGACCTTGGCGACGTTGTCCGCGTCCAGGCGCACGCGCTCGACGGCGTCCTGCGCGGTGGTGGCGGCTCCGTGACCCATGCCGGTCATCTTACGCACCCGTCCGCACGCCTGAACGGATGAATGAATGAACGAGTCTTCATGTGTTCCTGTACGGTGGCCGCGTGTCCACCACCCTCGCCCCCACCCCCGTCCCCGCGCCCGCCCGGCCGGCGCCCGTCCGCCGTACCCGCGTCCTCGCCCTGCCCGAGGCGCGCTGGGCCCTCGCGTCGCTGCTCGCCTTCCTCGCGGCGCTCGCCCCGGACCTCGGCGGCGCCCCCGCCTGGACGTACGGCCCGCTGTACGCGGCCGCCTACGCCGCCGGAGGCTGGGAACCGGCACGGGAGGGCCTGCGCGCGCTGCGCGCGAAGACCCTGGACGTCGACCTGCTGATGATCGTCGCGGCGCTCGGCGCGGCCGCCATCGGGCAGGTCCTCGACGGCGCCCTGCTGATCGTCATCTTCGCCGCCTCCGGCGCCCTGGAGGCCCTGGCCACCGCCCGCACCGCCGACTCCGTGCGCGGCCTGCTCGACCTCGCGCCCACCACCGCGACCCGGCTCACCGGGGACCGCGAGGAGACCGTGCCGACCGCCGGGCTCGCCGTCGGCGACGTCCTCCTGGTCCGGCCCGGTGAGCGGATCGGCGCCGACGGCTCGGTGCTCGACGGCACCGGCGAGGTCGACCAGGCCACCATCACCGGCGAGCCCCTCCCCGTCCTCAAGCGCCCCGGCGACGACGTCTTCGCCGGCACCCTCAACGGCACCGGTGCCCTGCGCGTCCGCGTCGACCGCGACCCCGCCGACTCGGTCATCGCCCGGATCGTCACCCTCGTCGAGGAGGCGTCCCGCACCAAGGCGCCGACGCAGCTGTTCATCGAGAAGATCGAGCAGCGCTACGCGGTCGGCGTGGTGGCCGCCACCCTCGCCGTCTTCGCCGTCCCCCTCGCCTTCGGCGCCGGTCTCACCGACGCCCTGCTGCGTGCCATGACCTTCATGATCGTCGCCTCGCCCTGCGCGGTCGTCCTCGCCACCATGCCGCCCCTGCTCTCCGCCATCGCCAACGCCGGCCGCCACGGCGTCCTCGTGAAGTCGGCGGTCGCGATGGAACGCCTCGGCGAGATCGACTCCGCCGCCCTCGACAAGACCGGCACCCTCACCGAGGGCACCCCCGAGGTGACCGCCGTACGTCCCCTGCCCGGCTCCGGCCTCGACGAGGACGCCCTGCTCGCCCTGGCCGCCGCCGCCGAGCACCCCAGCGAGCACCCGCTGGCCCGCGCGATCGTCGCCGCCGCCCGCACCCGCGGCCTGCGCGTCGCACCCGCCCGGGACTTCACCGCCACCCCGGGCCTCGGCGTAACGGCGGTCGTCGACGGCCACGAGATCCACGTCGGCCGAGCCGAGACGCCCGAAGGCGCGGAGACCACCGTCCGGGTCACCCGCGACGGCACCCCGCTCGGCATCCTCGCCCTCACCGACCGCCTCCGCGCCGACGCCGCCGGGGCCACCGCCGCGCTCACCGCCCTCACCGGCACCGCCCCCGCCCTGCTCACCGGCGACAACGCGGCCGCCGCAGCCCGCGCGGCCGCCGCGACCGGCATCACCGACGTCCGCTCCGGCCTGCTGCCCGACGGCAAGGCCGAAGCCGTACGGGAGGAGGAGCGGGCCGGCCGCAAGGTGCTCTTCGTCGGGGACGGCGTCAACGACGCCCCCGCCCTCGCCGCGGCCCACGCCGGGATCGCCATGGGCCGCGCCGGCTCCGACCTGGCCCTGGAGACGGCGGACGCGGTCGTGGTCCGCGACGAGCTGACGGCCGTACCCGCGGTGGTCCGCCTGTCCCGGCGCGCCCGCGGGCTGGTCCTGCAGAACCTGGTCCTCGCGGGCACCTTCATCACCGCGCTCGTCCTGTGGGACCTGATCGGCCACCTCCCGCTGCCGCTCGGGGTCGCCGGGCACGAGGGCTCGACCGTGCTGGTCGGCCTCAACGGGCTGCGGCTGCTGCGGGAGTCCGCATGGCGATCCGAAGGGGCGCAGGAAGCGTGAGGTCCATGTCGGAAACTCGCCAGCCACGGCCCGACCGGTGGACCATCATGGACGCATGCGGACGGGAATGCACACCGACACCGAGGGCTGCGTACGCGCCGTCCGGTCGAAGGACGCGCGCTTCGACGGATGGTTCTTCACGGCCGTCCTGACCACCGGCATCTACTGCCGCCCCAGCTGCCCCGTGGTGCCGCCGAAGCCGGCGAACATGACCTTCTACCCGAGCGCGGCGGCCTGCCAGCAGGCCGGGTTCCGGGCGTGCAAGCGCTGCCGCCCGGACACCAGCCCCGGCTCCCCGGAGTGGAACCAGCGGGCCGACCTCACCGCCCGCGCCATGCGGCTGATCGCCGACGGCGTCGTGGACCGCGAGGGCGTCCCCGGCCTCGCCGCCCGGCTCGGCTACAGCACCCGGCAGATCGAACGCCAGCTGCTCGCCGAGCTGGGCGCGGGCCCCCTCGCCCTCGCCCGCGCGCAGCGCGCCCAGACCGCCCGGCTGCTCATCGAGACCACCCCGCTGCCGATGGCGGACATCGCCTTCGCGGCCGGCTTCTCCTCCGTCCGCACCTTCAACGACACGGTCAGGGAGGTCTTCGCGCTGTCACCGAGCGAGCTGCGCGCCCGCCACGCCCCCAAGGGCCGGCCGGCCGGGGCTCCCGGCGGCGCGCTGACCCTCCGCCTCCCCTTCCGCGCCCCGCTCAACCCCGACAACCTCTTCGGCCACCTCGCCGCCACCGCCGTACCCGGCGTGGAGGAGTGGCGGGACGGCGCGTACCGCCGCACCCTGCGCCTCCCCTACGGTCACGGAGTCGTGTCCCTCGCCCCCGCCCCCGACCACATCTCCTGCCGCCTCGCCCTCACCGACCTGCGCGATCTGACCGTCGCCATCAGCCGCTGCCGGCGCCTGCTCGACCTGGACGCCGACCCGACGGCCATCGACGACCAGCTGCGCACCGATCCGCTGCTCGCGCCGCTGGTCGAAAAGGCGCCCGGCCGCCGTGTCCCGCGCACGGTCGACGAGGCGGAGTTCGCCGTGCGCGCCGTCCTGGGTCAGCAGGTCTCCACCGCCGCCGCCCGCACCCACGCGGCCCGCCTGGTCACGGCACACGGCGACCCGGTGGACGACCCCGAGGGCGGCCTGACCCACCTCTTCCCGTCGGCGCGGGCCTTGGCGGAGGTGGACCCGGAGACGCTGGCGATGCCCCGCACCCGCCGCACCACCTTCACCACCCTCGTCCGCCACCTCGCCGACGGCACGCTCAACCTCGGCGTCGAGACCGACCGGGCGGACACCCGCGCCCGGCTCCTCGCCCTTCCCGGCTTCGGCCCCTGGACCGCCGACGTCATCGCCATGCGCGCCCTCGGCGACCCCGACGCGTTCCTCCCCACCGACCTCGGCATCCGCCGTGCCGCACGGGAACTGGGCCTGCCCTCCACCCCGGCGGCGCTCACCGCACGCGCGGCCGCCTGGCGGCCCTGGCGGGCGTACGCCGTCCAGTACCTGTGGGCGACCGACAGCCACCCGATCAACTTCCTGCCCGTGTAAGGACGGACCCGTGTCACCCCTGAAGCAGCACACCGTGATCGACAGCCCGTACGGCCCCCTCACCCTGGTCGCCGAGGACGGCGTCCTGTGCGGCCTGTACATGAGCGACCAGCGGCACCGCCCCGCGGAGGAGACCTTCGGAACGGCCGACGACGGCCCGTTCGCCGAGGCCGAGGAGCAACTGACGGCGTACTTCGCCGGGGAACTGAAGGACTTCACCCTCGACCTGCGCCTGAACGGCACCCCCTTCCAGCGCACGGTCTGGGACCAGCTCCGCACGATCCCCTACGGCGAGACCCGCACCTACGGCGAACTCGCCGGTGCCCTCGGCAATCCCACCGCCTCCCGGGCCGTCGGCCTCGCCAACGGCCGCAACCCGATCGGCATCATCGTCCCCTGCCACCGCGTCATCGGCGCGAGCGGCGGCCTCACCGGCTACGGCGGCGGCCTGGAGCGCAAGCAGCGGCTGCTGGACTTCGAACGCGGGACGACGGGAGAGGCGCTGTTCTAGGACCACGGGCCGGTACGGGAACGGGCGAAAAGGCGTTGCCGGCGCCCGGCGGGACGGGCTAGTCTCGCGGCACTCTGAAGATCCACGCTCTCTCGAACGATGCCGCAGAACGGGAGCAAGCCCGCGCACAGCCGCGCGGAGCCAGGAGGGGCGGCGCCACTGTCAGGCATGCCCTCCGAAGGACACTCCCATGAAGATCGGCCTCGGCCTCCCCATCGACGACCCCGCCCTGCTGCTGACCTGGGCCCGGCGCGCCGACGCGGGCCCGTTCAGCACGCTCGGCCTGCTCGACCGGCTCGTCTACGACAACCCCGAACCCCTCGTCACCCTCGCGGCCCTCGCGGGCGCCACGTCCCGCATCCGCGTCCAGACCGAGGTCCTCATCGCCCCGCATCACGGCACCGCGCTCCTCGCCAAGCAGACCGCGACCCTCGACCGCCTCTCCGGCGGACGCTTCACCCTCGGCGTCGGTGTCGGCGGACGGGAGGACGACTGCCTCGCCGCCGGCATCGACATCCACCGCCGGGGCCGTCGCCTCGACGAGCAGATGACCCTGCTCCGCCGCCTGTGGGCGGGCGAGCCCTACGGCCGGGACGTGGGCGCCGTCGGCCCGCGCCCCGCGACGCCCGGCGGGCCCGAGGTGCTGTTCGGCGGCTTCGTCCCCGCCGCCCTCGAACGGGTCGGCCGCTTCGGCGACGGCTTCCTCGGCGCCGCCCTGCCCGCCGAGCACATGGACGGCCTGTTCCGCGCCGTCGAGGCGGTCTGGCGCCGGCACGACCGCCCCGGCCGGCCGCGCCTGGTGGCCCAGGCGAGCGTCGCCCTCGGCCCGGACGGCACGGCGGACCGGGCCCGGCGCGCTCTGCGTGACTACTACGCCTTCACCGGCCGCGCCGACTACATGACGAAGGGCCTGCTCACCACGGCCCGGGAGATCCGCGCGGCCGTCGACGCCTTCCGCGGCATCGGCGCCGACGAGGTCGTCTTCTACTGCTGGTCCCCGGAACCCGACCAGGTCGACCGCCTCGCCGACGCCCTGTTCTGACGGAGCGGCCGCCTACCGGCCGACGCGGACACCGTTCTCCAGCTCGGCGGTCCCCGAGCCGTCCTCGAGTACGTCGAGGGCGGCCAGGACCCGTCCGTGCAGGGAGCCGAGCAGGTAGTCCCGCAGCTCCGTGCGCGGCACCAGGCGCCAGGACAACAGCTCCTCCTCCTGGACACGGACCGCCCCGAGGCTGTCCTCGCCGAGGACTCCGCCGTCGTAGACGTACGACACCAGCGGCGGCCGGCCGAGACCCGGCACCCAGTCCACCACGAGCAGCCGGCCGGGCGGGACGTCCAGCCCGATCTCCTCGAGGGTCTCGCGCCGGGCGCCCTGGCGCGGGGTCTCGCCGTCGTCCGACTCGATGGTCCCGCCCGGCAGCGTCCAGCCCTCCCGGTAGTTCGGCTCCACGAGCAGCACGCTGCCCGCGGCGTCCCGGAACAGCACGGCGGCACCGGCGAGCACGCGGGGCAGACCGGCGATGTACGTGGCGTAGTCGAGCGTCGTCATCCTGGCAGGGTATGTCCCTCCGGCGGGGCGTTCCACGGAGCGGTCGGGGCATGACGGGGAGGGTGTGCTCCGGTTAAGGTCGCAGCGGCGCGACTGCCTTGACGTGCGCAAGGCTCGGAGAGCAAGGGGAGAGCAAGGTGGCTGACGCTGCAGTGGACGGGGCCCGCCGGGTGCTCGTCGCCGCGGACAAGTTCAAGGGTTCGCTGACGGCCGTCGAGGTCGCCGAGCGGGTCGCGGCCGGGCTGCGCCGTGTCGTGCCGGACGTCGACGTCGAGGCGCTGCCCGTGGCCGACGGCGGCGACGGCACCGTGGCCGCGGCCGTCGCGGCCGGGTTCGAACGCCGGGAGGTGCGGGTCGCCGGGCCCCTCGGCGACGAGGTGACGGCGGCGTTCGCGCTGCGCGGCGGCACCGCCGTCGTGGAGATGGCCGAGGCGAGCGGGTTGCAGCGGCTGCCGGACGGTGTCCTGGCCCCGCTGACCTCCACCACGTACGGCTCGGGCGAGCTGCTGCGGGCCGCGCTGGACGCGGGCGCGCGGACGATCGTGTTCGGCGTCGGCGGCAGTGCCACCACGGACGGCGGCGCGGGCATGCTGTCCGCGCTGGGCGCGCGGTTCCTGCGCGAGGACGGCGAGCCGGTGGCGCCGGGCGGCGGAGGTCTCGCCGAGGTCGCCTCGGCCGATCTGTCCGGTCTGGACCCGCGGCTCGCGGACGTCGAGCTGGTGCTGGCGAGCGACGTCGACAACCCGCTGACCGGCCCCAAGGGCGCCCCGGCCGTCTACGGCCCGCAGAAGGGCGCCTCGCCGGAGGACGTGCAGGCGCTGGACGCGGCCCTCGCGCACTTCGCGAAGGTGCTGGAGGGAACGGTGGGCGCGCGAGCGGCCGAGTACGCCGCCTCGCCGGGCGCGGGCGCCGCCGGCGGCATCGGCTACGGCGCGCTGCTGCTCGGGGCGCGGTTCCGGGCCGGCATCGAGGTGATGCTGGACGTGCTGGGCTTCGCGCCGGCGCTGGAGCGGGCCGAGCTCGTGATCACGGGGGAGGGCTCGCTGGACGAGCAGACCCTGCACGGGAAGGCGCCGGCGGGTGTCGCGGCGGCCGCCCGGGCCGCGGGCAAGGAGGTCGTCGCGGTGTGCGGGCGGCTGGCGCTGCCGGCGGAGACGCTGGGGCGGGCCGGGATCCGGCGGGCGTACCCGCTGACGGACGTGGAGCCGGACGTGGCGAAGTGCATCGCCGATGCCGGGCCGATCCTGGAACGCGTCGCGGAGCGTATCGCCCGCGACTTCCTGGCGTAGCGCGGTCTCGCCCCCGGACCCACGCTTCGGGCCTCGTCCTCGAACGCCGGACGGGCTGAGGTCGGCCACTCTTCTCCTGACCGAGTCGGGTGGTGGGTGGGCACAGGCCGGGGGTCTGGGGGCGGAGCCCCCAGCGAGGCCCGCACCGAGGCCGGGCACCGGGCAAACGAAAGGGCCCCGAACCCAACCAGGTCCGGGGCCCTCCCAACGCGCCGCTACGGCAACTGCGCCGCCCGCGCCTCTCGCCGGTTGTCACGGAAGTTGTTCACCCGCCGCGCCGTCGCGAACAGCGGAATCACCGCACCCATCACCAGCTGCAGCGCACACCCCGTCTGCAGCAGCAGCTGCCCGCTCGGCGCGTCGAACGCCCAGGCGGCCAGCAGGCCCATCGACAGGACGATCCACGACAGCATCGCCACCGCGAGGCGCCCCCGCGGCTTCGGGTACTCGACCCGGCTCACCATCAGCCAGGCCGTACCGATGATGGCCAGGAGCGTCGCCACGAAGGGCAGCTCCAGCAGCACGATCGAGACGACCGTCAGCGCTCCGAACGGCGACGGCATGCCCTGGAACGTGCCGTCCTTCACGGTGACGCAGGAGAATCTCGCAAGCCGCAGCACCACCGCGAGCAGCACCACGATCGCGCCCACCGCCGCGACCCGCTGGTAGGCGTCGTGCGCGACCATCCCGTAGACCAGGACGAAGTACGCGGGCGCCAGCCCGAAGCTGATCAGGTCGGACAAGTTGTCCAGCTCGGCGCCCATCGGCGAGCTGCGCAGCTTGCGTGCCACGAGCCCGTCGAACAGGTCGAAGATCGCCGCGCAGAGCATCAGGATGACCGCGGTGGCCGCGCTGTGCCGGGCCATGCCCGACTCCTCGCTGCCCGTCAGGTGCGGGATGAGGATGCCGGTGGTGGTGAAGTACACCGCCATGAAGCCGCACGTGGCGTTGCCGAGGGTGAGGGTGTCCGCTATCGACAGGCGGAGCGAGAGGGGCATCTCCTCCTCGTCGTCCACCTCGTCGGCCTCGGGCACCCACCCGGCCTGGGTCTGTGGATCAATCACGGTCAATGCGAGTCACCCCAGCCACCGTCTTCTGCCCCACCTCGACCGCGACCTCCACGCCTTCCGGCAGGTACAGGTCGACGCGCGAGCCGAAGCGGATCAGGCCGACCCGGTCGCCCTGCTCGACCTTCGTGCCCTGCGGCACGTACGGGACGATGCGGCGGGCCACCGCGCCGGCGATCTGGATCATCTCGATGTCACCGAGCTCGGTGTCGAAGTGCCACACCACCCGCTCGTTGTTCTCGCTCTCCTTGTTGAAGGCGGGAACGAAGCCACCGGGGACGTGCTCGACCGACGTGACCGTGCCCGACAGCGGCGCGCGGTTGACGTGGACGTTGAGCGGGCTCATGAAGATCGCGACGCGGGTACGGCCGTCCTTCCACGGCATGATGCTCTGCACCACACCGTCGGCGGGCGAGATGACCCGGCCCTGGGTGATCTCGCGCTCGGGGTCGCGGAAGAACCACAGCATCCCCGCCGCGAGCGCGGTGGCGGGGACGGCGACGGCCTTGGCCGCGCCCGAGCGGCGGGCGCGGAGCAGGCTGACGGCTGCGGTGGCGACGGTCGGCAGAAGCCACGGCGATGCTCCGCGCGCGAGGCGTACGCCGGCGAGGCTGTCGCGAGGTGCAGAGGTTTGGCTGTGGGGCATGGATGACCTTCGTAGCGGATGATGCCGCGCATTGACGGGGGACGGCGGCTTTCCGGCGATCGTAGCGGCTATCAGCCGCAACTGGGTAAGCCAGGCAGCCGAGTCGGCGGCCGAAGAGTGCCTACGGGGTGTGACCTTCTTCTCCAAGAAAACACCCCGTATCCGGACATCTAACCCTGGAACCGATACTCTTCGAGCAGCCTGCGACCGATGATCATTTTCTGGATCTCGGCGGTGCCTTCACCGATCAGCAGCATCGGAGCCTCGCGGTAGAGCCGCTCGATCTCGTACTCCTTGGAGAAGCCGTAGCCGCCGTGGATCCGGAAGGCGTCCTCCACGACCTCCTTGCAGTACTCGGAGGCGAGGTACTTGGCCATCCCCGCTTCCAGGTCGTTTCGTTCGCCCGAGTCCTTTTTGCGTGCAGCGTTCACCATCATCGCATGCGCCGCCTCCACCTTGGTAGCCATCTCGGCCAGCTTGAACTGGATGGCCTGGTGCTGGGCGATCTGCTTGCCGAAAGTGTGACGCTGCTGGGCGTACTGGACGCCCAGCTCGAAGGCACGCTGGGCGACGCCGCAGCCACGCGCCGCCACATTCACGCGGCCCACCTCGACGCCGTCCATCATTTGGTAAAAACCTCGGCCGGTGACGCCGCCGAGCACCCGGTCGGCGGGGATCCGCAGGCCGTCCATGATGAGCTCGGTCGTGTCGACGCCCTTGTAGCCCATCTTGTCGATCTTGCCGGGGATCGTGAGGCCGGGACGGACCTCGCCGAAGCCGGGCTCCTTCTCCACCAGGAAGGTCGTCATCGACTTGTGCGGCGCCGTGCCCTCGGGGTGACCCTCGTCACTCCTGACGAGGACGGCGACCAGCGACGACGTGCCGCCGTTCGTCAGCCACATCTTCTGGCCGTTCAGGACGTACTCGTCGCCGTCCTTCACCGCCTTGGAGGAGATCGCCGAGACGTCGGAGCCCAGCGCCGGCTCCGACATGGAGAAGGCGCCCCGGATGTCGCCGGCGGCCATGCGGGGCAGGAAGTGGTCCTTCTGCTCCTGCGTGCCGTGCTGCTTGAGCATGTACGCCACGATGAAGTGCGTGTTGATGATGCCGGACACCGACATCCAGCCGCGGGCGATCTCCTCCACGCACAGCGCGTACGTCAGGAGCGACTCGCCCAGACCCCCGTACTCCTCAGGGATCATCAGGCCGAACAGGCCCAGCTCCTTCAGCCCGTCCACGATGTCCTGCGGGTACTCGTCCCGGTGCTCCAGCTCGGTGGCGACCGGGATGATCTCCTTGTCCACGAAGTCCCGGACGGTGGAGAGGATCTCCCGCTGGACGTCCGTGAGGCCGTGGGTCTGGGCGAGGCGGCTCATCTACTTCCCCTGTTCCTTCAGCTCGGGGCGGCCCGGCTGCTCGCCGCCGCGCTCCTTGATGTACGTCTCGGTCGGCACCATCACCTTGCGGCGGAAGACGCAGACCAGCGTGCCGTCCTGCTTGTAGCCCTTGGTCTCGACGTGGACGATGCCGCGGTCGTTCTTCGACTTCGAGGGCCACTTGTCGAGCACCGTGGTCTGACCGTAGAGGGTGTCCCCGTGGAAGGTCGGCGCCACGTGTTTCAGCGACTCGATCTCCAGATTGGCGATCGCCTTGCCGGAGATGTCCGGCACGCTCATGCCGAGCAGCAGGGAGTAGATGTAGTTGCCGACCACCACGTTCTTGCCGAAGTCCGTCGTCTTCTCGGCGTAGTTCGTGTCCATGTGGAGCGGGTGGTGGTTCATGGTGAGGAGACAGAACAGGTGGTCGTCGTACTCCGTGACCGTCTTGCCCGGCCAGTGCTTGTACGTCGCCCCGACCTCGAACTCCTCGTAGGTGCGTCCGAACTGCATCGCGCTCAGGGCCCTTCTAGGCGGTGGGGATCTCGAACTTGCTGGTGCGCTGCATGCCGGCGGCGCGGCCCTTGCCGGAGACGACCAGGGCCATCTTGCGGCTGGCCTCGTCGATCATCTCGTCGCCGAGCATCGCGGAGCCCTTCTTGCCGCCCGCCTCGGACGTGTAGTAGTCGTACGCGTCCAGGATCAGCTCGGCGTGGTCGTAGTCCTCCTGGGACGGCGAGAAGATCTCGTTGGACGCCTCGACCTGGCCGGGGTGCAGCACCCACTTGCCGTCGAAGCCCAGGGCGGCGGCGCGCTGCGCGACCTCGCGGTAGCCGTCCACGTTGCGGATCTGGAGGTAGGGGCCGTCGATGGCCTGGAGGTTGTTGGCGCGGGCGGCCATGAGGATCTTCATCAGGATGTAGTGGTAGGCGTCCGCCGGGTAGCCGGGCGGCTGCTCGCCCACGACCAGCGACTTCATGTTGATGGACGCCATGAAGTCGGCCGGGCCGAAGATGATGGTCTCGACGCGCGGGCTGGCCTGCGCGATCTCGTTGACGTTGTTCAGGCCCTGCGCGTTCTCGATCTGCGCCTCGATGCCGATGCGGCCGACCTCGAAGCCCATCGTCTTCTCGATCTGGGTCAGCAGCAGGTCCAGCGCGACCACCTGCTGGGCGTCCTGCACCTTGGGCAGCATGATGCAGTCCAGGTTCGGGCCGGCGCCCTCGACGACCGTCACGACGTCGCGGTACGTCCACTCGGTCGTCCAGTCGTTGACGCGCACGACGCGGGTCTTGCCGGTCCAGTCGCCCTCGTTCAGGAACTTGACGATCGTGTGCCGGGCCTCCGGCTTGGCGAGGGGCGCGCAGGCGTCCTCCAGGTCCAGGAAGACCTGGTCGGCGGGGAGACCCTGGGCCTTCTCCAGGAAGCGCGGGTTCGAGCCGGGCACCGCCAGGCAGGAACGCCGGGGGCGAAGGCGGTTGACCGTGGTCATGCGGGGACCTCCAGGGGGTCGAGCTTGTTCGCGTTCCGGATCTCGTCGACGATCCGGCCGATGATGCCGGTGATGTCGAAGTCCTTCGGGGTGAAGACCGCGGCCACTCCCGCGGCCCGCAGGTCTTCGGCGTCACCGTTCGGGATGATGCCACCGGCGATCACCGGTATATCCGTGGCACCGGCCACACGGAGCCGTTCGAGCACGTCCGGGACCAGCTGGGCGTGGGAGCCGGACAGGATGGACAGGCCCACCGCGTGCACGTCCTCGGCGAGCGCGGCGTCCACGATCTGCTCCGGGGTGAGCCGGATGCCCTGGTAGACCACCTCGAACCCGGCGTCGCGGGCCCGCACGGCGATCTGCTCGGCGCCGTTGGAGTGGCCGTCCAGGCCCGGCTTGCCGACCAGGAAGCGCAGCTTGCCGACGCCCAGGTCACGGGCCGTCAGGTCCACCTTGCGGCGCACCTCGGACAGGGCCGAGCCCTCCTCCGCGGCGACCGCCACCGGCGCGGACGACACACCCGTGGGCGCGCGGAACTCGCCGAACACCTCGCGCAGCGCGCCGGCCCACTCGCCGGTGGTGACCCCGGCGCGGGCGCACTCCAGGGTGGCCTCCATGAGGTTGTCGGTGCCCTTGGCGGCCTCCTTCAGCTTCTCCAGCGCCTTGCAGGGGCGCGGGTGGTTGAAAGGCGGCTGGTAGCGGCTGTCGCGCCAGTTCTGCAGCGAGGCGATGACCCGGGCCTCGACCGCCGGGTCGACCGTCTGGATCGCGGTGTCCAGGTCGGCGGTCAGCGGGCTCGGCTCGGTGCCTTCGAAGGCGTTGACACCGATGATCTTCTCCTCGCCCGACTCGATCCGGGCCCGGCGCTCGGCGTGCGAGGCGACGAGCTGCGACTTGAGGTAGCCGGACTCGACGGCCGCCATCGCGCCGCCCATCTCCTGGATGCGCTCCATCTCCGCGAGCGACTCCCGGACCAGCTCGTCCACCTTCGCCTCGACCACCTTCGAGCCCTCGAAGAGGTCGCCGTACTCCAGCAGGTCGCTCTCGTACGCCAGGACCTGCTGGATGCGCAGGGACCACTGCTGGTCCCAGGGGCGGGGCAGGCCGAGGGCCTCGTTCCAGGCCGGCAGCTGCACGGCGCGCGCGCGGGCGTCCTTGGAGAGGGTGACGGCCAGCATCTCCAGGACGATCCGCTGGACGTTGTTCTCCGGCTGGGCCTCCGTCAGGCCGAGGGAGTTGACCTGGACGCCGTAGCGGAAGCGGCGGTGCTTGGGGTTCTCGATGCCGTACCGCTCGCGGGTGACGCGGTCCCAGATCTGTCCGAAGGCCCGCATCTTGCACATCTCCTCGACGAAGCGGACGCCCGCGTTCACGAAGAAGGAGATGCGGCCGACCACGTCGCCCATGCGCTCCTCGGGCACCTGGCCGCTGTCGCGCACCGCGTCGAGCACGGCGACCGCGGTGGACATCGCGTACGCGATCTCCTGCACCGGCGTGGCGCCCGCCTCCTGCAGGTGGTAGCTGCAGATGTTGATCGGGTTCCACTTCGGGATGTGGGAGACCGTGTACGCGATCATGTCCGTCGTCAGGCGGAGGGACGGCCCCGGCGGGAAGACGTGCGTCCCGCGGGACAGGTACTCCTTGACGATGTCGTTCTGGGTCGTGCCCTGGAGCCGGGTGATGTCCGCACCCTGCTCCTCGGCGACGACCTGGTAGAGCGCCAGCAGCCACATGGCCGTGGCATTGATGGTCATCGAGGTGTTCATCTGCTCCAGGGGGATGTCCTGGAACAGCCGGCGCATGTCACCGAGGTGCGCGACGGGCACGCCGACCCGGCCGACCTCGCCGCGGGCGAGGACGTGGTCCGAGTCGTAGCCGGTCTGGGTCGGCAGGTCGAAGGCGACCGACAGACCCGTCTGCCCCTTGGCGAGGTTGCGCCGGTACAGCTCGTTGGACGCCTCGGCCGTGGAGTGACCGGCGTACGTGCGCATGAGCCACGGCCGGTCCTTCTGACGCTCACTCATGTGACGCTCCTCAGACGTTCCGGAAGCGGTTGATGGCGTCGACGTGCTTGGCGCGCATCTCCTCGTCGCGCACGCCCAGGCCCTCCTCGGGGGCCAGGCACAGCACGCCGACCTTGCCCTGGTGGAGATTGCGGTGGACGTCGTACGCGGCCTGGCCGGTGTCCTCCAGCGAGTACACCTTGGAGAGCGTCGGGTGGATCTTGCCCTTGGCGATGAGGCGGTTGGCCTCCCAGGCCTCGCGGTAGTTGGCGAAGTGGGAGCCGATGATGCGCTTCAGCGACATCCACAGGTAGCGGTTGTCGTACTCGTGCATGTAGCCCGAGGTCGAGGCGCAGGTGGTGATGGTGCCGCCCTTGCGGGTGACGTAGACCGAGGCGCCGAAGGTCTCCCGGCCGGGGTGCTCGAAGACGATGTCGATGTCCTCGCCGCCGGTGAACTCGCGGATGCGCTTGCCGAAGCGCTTCCACTCCTTCGGGTCCTGGGTGTGCTCGTCCTTCCAGAACTTGTACCCCTCGGCGCTGCGGTCGATGATCGCCTCGGCGCCCATCGACCGGCAGATGTCCGCCTTCTGCTCGCTGGAGACGACGCAGACCGGGTTGGCGCCGCCGGCCAGGGCGAACTGCGTGGCGTACGAGCCGAGGCCGCCGCTCGCGCCCCAGATGAGCACGTTGTCGCCCTGCTTCATCCCGGCGCCGTTGCGGGAGACGAGCTGGCGGTACGCGGTGGAGTTGACCAGGCCCGGGGCGGCGGCCTCCTCCCAGCTCAGGTGGCCCGGCTTGGGCATCAGCTGGTTGGACTTGACCAGGGCGATCTCGGCGAGGCCGCCGAAGTTCGTCTCGAAGCCCCAGATGCGCTGCTCCGGGTCGAGCATCGTGTCGTTGTGGCCGTCGGACGACTCCAGCTCGACGGAGAGGCAGTGCGCGACGACCTCGTCGCCGGGCTGCCAGGCGTTGACGCCCGGGCCGGTGCGCAGGACGACGCCGGCCAGGTCGGAGCCGATGATGTGGTACGGCAGGTCGTGGCGCTTGGCCAGCTCGCTGGTGCGGCCGTAGCGCTCCAGGAAGCCGAACGTCGACAGCGGCTCGAAGATCGAGGTCCACACCGAGTTGTAGTTGACCGAGGAGGCCATGACGGCCACCAGGGCCTCACCCGGGCCCAGCTCGGGCAGCGGCACCTCGTCGAGGTGGATGGACTTGCGCGGGTCCTTGGCGCGGGTCTCCATGCCCGCGAACATCTCGGTCTCGTCCTTGTGCACGGTGATCGCGCGGTACGACTCGGGGAGCGGCAGCGCGGCGATGTCGGCCGGCGTGGATTCGGGCGACTGGATCGCGTCCAGGATGTCCTTCACGGTCACGGTGTTGCCTCCGGCGGTGAGCGCCCTGAGGGAGGGGCGCTGAGGGTTACGTCGGTGCTGCAGAGGGGTGGTGAAAGTGCCTGTGACGCAGGCGCCGGGCGCGCAGGGGATGGGTGCGGGGACAGCCCGGACACCTTCAACGTATGACACCGCGTGTCACGCCGCAAGGCACTGAGTGCCAGAAACTGTTCTCAGATGAAATCTTTACGCAACATATGAGCGATGATCGATCGAACGGGGTCCCACGAGGAGGGGAAAAGGGGCGTTGACGTGCAAAAACGGCCACCCGGAGGGTGGCCGTCGTCACAGGGGAGAAGCCGGTCAGCGCTCCTTGAGCGCCTGCTCGATGGTCCGCATGATCTCGTGCAGCGGGGCGTCGGTGCGGGCGACCGTCACCAGCACCTCGCCCTCCACGGAGGCCGCGGAGGAGGCCGGCCGCGAGGACGCCGTACCGCGCCCCGCGCCGATGCCCGTGCCGAACGTCTTGCGCACGATGGCGAAGGCGTGGTCGAGCTGCGCCTCCACGTCGCCCTGTCCGCCCGCCCGCAGCCAGCGCCGCAGGACGTGGTTGTGGGCGGTGACCACCGCGGACGCGGCGACCTCCGCCAGCAGCGGGTCGTCGTTGGCGTCGTCGTCGTGCGCGTGCTCGTCGAAGTGGCCGAGCAGATAGCGCGTGAAGAGGCGCTCGTAGCGGGCCACCGACGCGATCTCCGCCTCGCGCAGGGTGGGCACCTCGCGCGTCAGCTTGTAGCGGGCGACCGAGATCTCCGGCCGCGCCGCGTACATCCTCATGACTTCCTTGATGCCGCGGCACACGGTGTCGAGCGGATGCTCGTGCGCCGGCGCCGCGTTGAGCACGGCCTCGGCGCGGACCAGGGTGTCGTCGTGGTCCGGGAAGATGGCCTCTTCCTTGGAGCGGAAGTGGCGGAAGAAGGTGCGGCGTGCGACGCCGGCCGCGGCCGCGATCTCGTCGACGGTGGTCGCCTCGTACCCCTTGGTGGCGAACAGCTCCATGGCCGCGGCCGCCAGCTCCCGGCGCATTTTGAGCCGCTGGGCGGCGGCTCGGCTGCCGGCCGCGCTCTCCGGCGCGTCGGGCGGGGCTGGCGTACGTGAGGACCTGGCGGGCTGGGACATGACCCGAACGTACTGCATCTGCGCAGATTGATGCGCATGACCGGGGATTCCCCCGCCCGCGAAGGGCGGGGGAGACCCGGCCGGATCGAGCAGTCCGCCCCAGTCCTCCTCGGACCGGAACCAGTCGCCGGGGCCGGGCTCAGCGGCGGGCATGTTCGCGGAAGCCACGGCCCGTCTTGCGGCCGAGGCAGCCCGCGGCCACCAGGTGCTCGAGCAGGGGCGCCGGGGCCAGCCCCGGGTCGCGGAACTCGCGGTGCAGCACCTTCTCGATGGCCAGCGACACGTCCAGTCCGACCACGTCCAGCAGTTCGAAGGGGCCCATCGGATAGCCGCCGCCCAGCTTCATCGCCGCATCGATGTCGTCGAGCGTCGCGTAGTGCTCCTGCACCATCTTGACCGCGTTGTTGAGGTACGGGAACAGCAGCGCGTTCACGATGAACCCGGCGCGGTCGCCGCAGTCCACGGCGTGCTTGCGGACCTTGGCGCAGACCTCGCGGACGGTGGCGTGCACGTCGTCCGCCGTCAGCACGGTACGGACCACCTCGACCAGTTTCATGGCCGGCGCCGGGTTGAAGAAGTGCATGCCGATCACGTCCTGCGGGCGCGAGGTGGCACGGGCGCAGGCGACGACGGGCAGGGACGAGGTGGTGGTGGCCAGCACCGCGCCGGGCTTGCACACCTTGTCCAGCGTGGCGAACAGCTGCCGCTTGACCTCCAGGTCCTCCGCGACCGCCTCCACGGCCAGCTCGACGTCGGCGAAGTCGTCGTACGTGCCCGTCGGCGTGATCCGCTCCAGCGTCCCGGCGGCGGCCTCGGCGGTGAGCCTGCCCTTGTCGACGCTGCGCGCCAGGGACTTGCCGATGCGCGCCTTGGCCGTCTCGGCCTTCTCCGCGCTGCGCGCGGCGAGGACGACCTCGTACCCGGCCTTCGCGAACACCTCCGCGATGCCGGACGCCATGGTGCCCGAGCCCGCGACGCCCACGGAGCGCACGGGACGGCCGGCGGCCGGGGTGTCGCTCGCACGCGGGGTCAGGGCGTCCGGCACGACGACCGCGCTGCCGGGCGCCTCGTACGTGTAGAAGCCGCGCCCCGCCTTGCGGCCGGTCAGACCGGCCTCGCTGAGCTGCTTCAGGACGGGCGCGGGGGCGTGCAGACGGTCGTGGGAGGCGGAGTACATGGCCTCCAGGACCGTGCGCGCGGTGTCCACGCCGATCAGGTCCAGCAGGGCCAGCGGACCCATCGGCAGCCCGCAGCCGAGCCGCATCGCGGCGTCGATGTCCTCGCGGGAGGCGTAGTTCGCCTCGTACATCGCCGCGGCCTGGTTGAGGTACCCGAAGAGCAGCCCGTCGGCCACGAAACCGGGCCGGTCGCCCACCGCGACGGGCTCCTTGCCGAGGTCCAGGGCGAGATCGGTGACCGCCGCGACGGCGGCCGGCGCGGTCAGCACCGAGGAGACGACCTCCACCAGCTTCATCGCCGGGGCCGGGTTGAAGAAGTGCAGGCCCAGCACCCGCTCGGGGCGGGCCGAGTCGGCGGCCAGCCGCGTCACCGACAGCGCGTTGGTGCCGGTCGCCAGGATCGTCCCGGGGCGCACGATCCCGTCCAGCTCCCGGAAGATCTGCTGCTTGATCTCGTACGACTCCGGCGCCACCTCGATCACGAGGTCGGCGTCGGCCGCGGACCGCAGGTCGGCGGAGGTCCGGACCCGGGCGAGGGTGTCGGCGCGCTCCCGCTCGGTCAGGCGCCCGCGCTCCACGGCACGGGCGGTGGACGCCTCCAGCGCGGTGACGGCCCTGACGGCCTGCGCCTCGCTGATGTCGATGCCGATCACGTCACGGCCCGCCCGGGCCAGGACCTCGGCGATACCGGTGCCCATCGTGCCGAGGCCGACGACGGCCACGGTGCGGAGCGGGGACAGAGGGGTGTCGGACTGGGGAGTGGCCATCGCGGGACTCCAGGAATGAGGGTGACGACGGAACGCCCGGGTGCGCCGAGCGGCGCACCGGGTGCGTACGGAGTGGAGTGCGGGTGTTGCCGGGCTGCATGCGCACACGCCCGGTGCCGTCCGCAGGGCGTGCACACGCCCGGGCGGCGGCGGGGTCCGACCGGCCCTGTCCCGAGGCCGGGTCGCACTGCGGTGCCCGAGGCACCGAACCTGTCGATCTGCTCCCACGAAGGCTGCGTCACCGAACCGTCGTGAGGAGTGCTGCGGGTGGGTGACCCGCTCGTCTGAGATTAACTCGCGGGTAACGAGCGCGCCAGCCCCCGGTGTTCGTGATGTAGGTCCCACGCGGCGTGTGACCCGCCTAACCTCGGTGTCATGGACGAAGAGTTGCGATCGCTCACCGAGCGCTTACGGGCCGAGGCGGCCGCCTCCGGCACGCCGGACGCCGTGACGGCGTGCGACCGGCTCGCGGCGACCGGGGATCCCGACGTACTGGCCGCGGTGCTCACCGAGCCCGGACAGCCGCTGTGGGCCCGGGAACTGGCCGCGTTCCGGCTGGGGCTGGCGGGGGACCGGCGGGCCTTCGAGTCGCTCGTGCTGCTCCTCAACCACCGCGACCCGCCGCGCTGCGCCTCCGCCGCCCACGCCCTCGCCCGCCTCGGCGACCCCCGCACCGCCCGCGCCGCCGCAGCCCTCGCCACCAACGAACTGCGCGTCGCCTACGCCCTGCACCCGGTGCGCCTGCTGGTCGAGCTGCGCGCCCCGGAGGCCGTGCCCGCGCTGATCACCACCCTGGGGCGCCGGCTGCGTCCGCACGACCCCTACCGGCGCGTGGCGCTCGCCTGCGTCGAGGGGCTCGGCACGCTCGGCGACGAACGGGCCGCGCCCGTGCTGAAGGACGCCCTCGCCCACCCGGCGCTGGCCGAGGCGGCGGTGCGGGCGCTGGCGCGGATCCCGGGGCAGCGGTGAGCCGGCCGCCGGCGTGTCCCGTCAGCCGGTGAGCGGCCTGGCGTACCGCACCTCGGGCACCGCGACGCCGTCCACGTCGGACGACTCCACGGCGCCGTCGGCGCGGAAGCCGGCGCGCTCGTAGAAGCGCCGGGCGCGGGTGTTGCCCTCGAGCACCCACAGCAGCATCCGCGGGTGCCCGGCGGTGGCGCAGCGGCGCACCGACTCCTGGAGCAGGGCCTGCCCGACGCCGCCGCCGAGCCGCCCGGTGTCGACGTAGATCGCGTACAACTCGGCGTCCACGGTGCGCCGTTCGCCGTCCCGGTACGCTCCGTGGCAGGCCCAGCCGACGACGTCGCCGGCGTCGTCCTCCGCGACCAGGTTCACCAGGTCCGCCGGAGCCCGGGCGAAGAGGGCGCGGCGCCGCTCGGCGTCCTCGGTGACACTGAGCCCGTCGAGGTACTGCTGGGGCATCAGCCCCCGGTAGGCCGACTGCCAGCCCCGGACGCGGAGCGCGGACACGCGGTCGCAATCGGCGAGCGTCATCTCCCGCACGCGCGCCCCGCTCACGGGGCGACCACCGCGAGCGCCTCGATCTCCATCAGGAACTCCGGCCGCACCAGGGAGGCGACCTGCACCGCCGAGGCGGCCGGGAGCCGGTCGTCGGGTATGTGCGCGGCCCGGGCCGCGCGGATCGCGGACATGTGCGCCATGTCCGTGACGAAGAAGGTCAGCTTCACCACGTCGTCGAAGCCGGCGCCGGCCGCGGACAGGCAGCGCCGCAGGTTCTCGAAGACCTGGCGGGCCTGGGCCACGGCGTCGCCCTCGCCGACGAGCGTGCCGTCCTCGTCCAGCGCGAGCTGGCCGGAGACGGCCACGAACCTCCCCGTGCCGAGGACGACGTGACTGTACTGGGCGGCGGGGGCGACCCCTGCGGGGGCGGCGATCCTGGTCAGGTCACTCATGTCTCCATGGTGGACCATGGCACCGGCGGCCCCCGACGGCCCGTCAGGCGCCGGGGAGCGCCCGGCGTCAGCCCCGGAAGCCGAGCAGGCTGTGCAGCGTGGAGCCGCGCGAGGACGTCGACGCCGCCTTGGACTGCAGCGGTTCCGGGTCGGGCAGCGTCGCGCACACGGCGTCGGCCTCGCCGTCGCCGCGCGGCACGGTGCCGTCGGCCAGATAGGCGGCCAGGTGCGCGTCCAGGCAGGCGTTCCCGCTCAGCGTGATGCCGTGGTTGCCGCCGCCCTCCTCGACGACCAGGCTGGAGCCGCGCAGCAGCCGGTGCACCGTGACGCCGCCCTCGTACGGGGTGGCCGCGTCACCCGTCGCCTGGAACAGCAGCACCGGCGGCAGCCGTCGGTTGGTGACGTCCACCGCCTGCCCCGGGGCCGTCGGCCAGAAGGCGCACGGTGCGTTGTACCAGGCGTTGTTCCAGGTCATGAACGGCGCCTTCGCGTACACGTCCCAGTTGTCCTCGCGCCACTGGTCCCAGTCGCGGGGCCAGCCGGCGTCGCGGCACTGCACCGAGGTGTAGACGCTGTAGCCGTTCTCGCCGGCAGCGTCCACGGCGCCGAAGTCCTCGTACGCCTCGACGAGCGGAGCGGCGTTCCCGTCGTTCACGTACGCCGCGAACGCCTCCGCCAGGTAGGGCCAGTAGCCGTTGTAGTAGCCGCCCGGCAGGAAGGTGTCCTCCAGCTCCGCGGCGCCCACCCTGCCACCGGCCGGGTCCTTCGCGACCGCCGTCCGCATCGCGTACCAGGCGGCCTCGATCCGCTCCGGGTCGGTGCCGAGCCCGTACACGGTGTCGTACTTCGCGATCCAGGCCATGAAGGCGCGGTGGCGGTCGTCGAAGGCGTGGTCCTGGCCGAGGTTGGCGTCGTACCAGACCTCCTCCGGGTCGACGACCGAGTCCAGCACCAGGCGCCGCACCCGCTCCGGGTAGAGCTTGGCGTAGACGGCGCCCAGGTAGGTGCCGTAGGAGTAGCCGAAGTAGTTGATCTTCTCCGAGCCGAGTGCCCCGCGGATCGCGTCCATGTCCCGCACCGCGTCCACGGTGTCGATGTGCGGCAGGACGTCCGCGTACCTCCTGCCGCAGGCCTGCGCGAAGGACTTCGCGCGCGCGAGGTTGGCCTGCTCGACGGCCGGCGAGGCCGGCAGGGTGTCGGGGCGCACCGGGGCGAAGTGACCCGGCCGGCAGTCGAGGGCCGGCTGGCTGCTGCCGACGCCCCGCGGGTCGAAGCCGATGACGTCGTACTGGGCGGCCACCCCCTTGGGCAGGGACGACGCCACGAACCCGGCGAGCGTCAGACCGCTGCCGCCGGGGCCGCCGGGGTTGACCAGCAGCGGGCCCTGGTACGTCGTGGCGGTGTGCGGGACCCGGGACAGGGCCAGGGTGATCCGCTCGCCGTCCGGGCGGGAGTGGTCGAGCGGCACCGTGAGCGAGGCGCACTGGAGCGTCGGGTAGTCGTCCGTCCCGCACTTCTTCCAGTCGATCCCGGCGGCGCGCGGGGCGCTCGCGGGCAGCGGGGCGCCGGCGTCGGCGGGGACGGCCGTGACGGCACCGGCCGCGATGACGGCGGCGCCGCACAGCACGGCTGCGCGTTGTCTCATCGAGTCTCCCAGGACGGAGAGGCTGCGGTCCGCGTGGCTCACGGTCCTCGCCGCATCGTCCCGGCAAGCGCCCCGTGCAGGAACGCGTTTCACCCCTGCTTGACCCGATTGGTCCGCCGAATGCCCTCGAATGCTCCCGCGCGGGCGAAGGCCGGACCGGGCCGGCCGGTCGTTAGGCTGGACCCCGCACGTGAGAACCCCGCACGTGAGAAGAGGAGGCCGCGATGGACCGGACGGCGCCGACCGGACCGACGGTCGCCGAGGTGACGGCCGAGCTGGCCGCGCTCGAGGACCCGAAGGTACGCGCGGTCAACGAGAGGCACGGCGACGACCACGGCGTGAACCTCGGCGCCCTGCGCGCCCTCGCGAAGCGGCTGAGGACGCGGCACGAACTCGCGGGCGGGCTCTGGCGGACGGGCGACACCGCGGCCAGGCTCCTGGCGACACTGGTCTGCCGCCCGAAGGCGTTCGCGCGCGACGAGCTGGACGCCATGCTGCGCGAGGCGCGCACACCCAAGGTGCACGACTGGCTCGTGAACCACGTGGTGAAGAAGAGCCCCCACGCCGAGGAACTGCGCCTGGCCTGGTCCGCCGACCCGGACCCCGTGGTCGCGAGCGCCGGCTGGGCGCTGACCACCGAACGCGTGACGAAGAAGCCCGAGGGCCTCGACCTCGCGGGACTGCTCGACACCATCGAGGCGGAGATGAAGGGCGCCCCGGACCGCCTCCAGTGGGCGATGAACCACTGCCTGGCCCGCATCGGCATCGACCACGCCGAGTACCGCACCCGCGCGATCGGCATCGGCGAACGCCTGGAGGTGCTCAAGGACCACCCGACACCCCCGGGCTGCACCTCCCCGTACGCTCCTGTCTGGATCACCGAGATGGTGCGCCGGCAGCGGGAGGCGCCGGCCGGCTAGCGGCCGGCCTCCGGATCAGCCCTGCTCCGGGCGACGGCGCCCCGCGCCCGGCCAGAGCAGCGCCTGGGCGACGACGACCCTCTCGCCGTCGAAGGTGACGGCGGGGCCTTCGTGCAGTTCGTAGCCGAGAGCCAGTGCCTCGCTGACGCGGCGGCAGAACGTGGCGTCGTCCGGTCCGGTCAGGACGCGGTAGACGGGCAGTCCGTTCGGTGGTGTGCTCATGGGGAACAGGATCCCAGGCCCGAGAAACCGCGGCCGCGTCCGCTCCCCCTCACAGGAACGACAGCTGCACCGGCTCCTCGGCGGGCGGCGGGTCCGCGTGCTCCGTCCGCCCGGTCCGGCGCGGCATCCCCGGGCGCGCCGGACCGATGCCGTACTCCTGGGCCAGGGCGTGCACCTGGCCGGTGATCCGGCGCTGGTACCACTTCGGGGCGTAGGCGCCCTCCGCGTACAGGCGTTCGTAGCGGCGTACCAGGTGCGGGTGGTGCTGCCCCAGCCAGGCCATGAACCACTCCCGGGCGCCCGGGCGCAGATGCAGGACGAGGGGCGTGACCGACGTGGCGCCGGCCGCGGCGATCGCCCGCACGGTCGCCCGCAGCTGGGCCGGTTCGTCGCCGAGGAACGGGATGACCGGCGCCATCAGCACCCCGCAGCCGATGCCGTGCTCGGTCAGGGTCCGCACGACGTCCAGCCGGCGTTCCGGCGCGGGCGTGCCGGGCTCCACCGTGCGCCACAGGTCGGTGTCGGTGAAGCCGACCGAGACGGAGATGCCGACGTCCGTGACGCGTGCCGCCCGGGTCAGCAGGTCCAGGTCGCGCAGGATCAGCGTGCCCTTGGTGAGGATCGAGAAGGGGTTCGCGCGTTCCGTGAGGGCCTCGATGATGCCCGGCATCAGGCGGTAGCGGCCCTCGGCGCGCTGGTAGCAGTCGACGTTGGTGCCCATCGCCACGTGCTCGCCCTGCCAGCGGCGGGAGGCGAGCTGGCGGCGCAGCAGTTCGGGGGCGTTGACCTTGACGACGATCTGGGAGTCGAAGCCGAGACCCGTGTCGAGGTCCAGATAGCTGTGCGTCTTGCGCGCGAAGCAGTACACGCAGGCGTGCGAGCAGCCCCGGTACGGGTTCACCGTCCATTCGAACGGCATCCGCGAGGCGCCCGGCACCCGGTTCAGGATCGAGCGGGCCCGCACCTCGTGGAAGATGATGCCGCGGAACTCGGGCGTGTCGACGGTGCGGGTGGTGACCGCGTCCGCGCCGAACAGCGCGGGACCGTCGGCCCGGGCGTGGTCGGAGTCCGTGAGGTTCTCCCAGCGCATGACGCCTCCTCGGTAGCACTCCGCACAGAATAGAACACATGTTCCCTTGATCGTGCGGGTGCGTCGCGCGGGGCCGTTTTGCGCCCCCGGATTTGGTGGCCGGGCGGTGGGGTGGTTGGCTTGCCCCGACCCCGAGAACCAGCCCTGGAGGAACCCGATGGCGCAGGTCGAGGCCACGACGGAGCGGATCGTCGCCGCGGACGCGGAGACGGTGTTCGACACCCTCGCCGACTACAGCGGCACCCGCGAGAAGCTGCTCCCCGAGCACTTCAGCGAGTACGAGGTCCGCGAGGGCGGCGACGGCGAGGGCACCCTCGTCCACTGGAAGCTCCAGGCCACCAGCAAGCGCATCCGCGACTGCCTGCTGGAGGTGAGCGAGCCGACCGACGGCGAGCTCGTCGAGAAGGACCGCAACTCCTCCATGGTCACCACCTGGCGGGTCACCCCGGCCGGCGAGGGCAGGTCCCGCGTCGTGATCACCAGCACCTGGAAGGGTGCCGGCGGCATCGGCGGCTTCTTCGAGAAGACCTTCGCGCCCAAGGGGCTCGGCCGGATCTACGACGCGATGCTCGCCAAGCTCGCCACCGAGGTGGAGAAGTAGCCAACACGCCCTTCGAAAAGGGGTGTTGGCCCTCTCACCGGTTCGAGTGATCCTCGGCTGATCGCGCCGTACGCCGTAACTTGTCGCACTTGCTCGTAGTTGTCGCCTCTGGCGGCAAAAGTGAGCAGGTGCGACGAGGGGAGCGGTACGTGGGCGGGATCACTCTGGTGCAGGACGAACCGGTCACCGCGCCACCCCCGAAGGTGCCCGAGGCCCCCGCTGCCGAGCCGGAGCGGGACGCCGGGCTCAGCCCGCGCCGGGTGCGGCTGGTCTTCGTCGGGCTGATGCTGGCGCTGCTGCTCGCCGCGCTCGAGCAGATGATCGTCGCCACCGCCCTGCCGAAGATCGTCGGCGAGCTGCACGGCCTGGACAAGATGTCCTGGGCGATCACCGCGTACCTGCTGACCTCCACCATCGGGCTGCCGATCTACGGCAAGCTCGGCGACCTCTTCGGCCGCAAGGGCGTCTTCCAGTTCGCCATCCTGGTCTTCGTCGTCGGCTCGGCGCTGGCCGGGCGCGCCCAGACCATGGACCAGCTGATCGCCTTCCGCGCGGTACAGGGCGTCGGCGCCGGCGGCCTGATGATCGGTGTGCAGGCGATCATCGCCGACATCGTGCCGCCCAGGGAACGCGGCCGGTTCATGGGGCTGATCGGCGCCGCCTTCGGACTCGCCTCGGTCGCCGGGCCCCTGCTGGGCGGCTACTTCACCGACCACCTCACCTGGCGCTGGTGCTTCTACATCAACGTGCCCTTCGGCCTCGTCACCATGGCCGTCGTCGCCGTCGTCCTGAAGCTGCCCAGGCCGCACGTCAAGCCCCGTCTGGACTTCCTCGGCGCCCTGCTGCTCGCCGCCGCCTCCACCTGCCTGGTGCTGCTCACCAGCTGGGGCGGCACCGAGTACGCGTGGGACTCGACGGCCATCCTCGGCCTCGCCGCCGGCGCCGTCGCGTCCACGGTGCTCTTCCTGATCGCCGAACACTTCGCACCCGAACCGCTGATCCCGCTGCGCCTGTTCCGGGACTCCGTCTTCAACGTCACCGCGCTGGTCGGCCTCGTCGTCGGCGTCGCCCTCTTCGGCGCCGCGAGCTACCTGCCGACCTTCCTCCAGATGGTCGACGGCGCCACCGCCACCGAGTCAGGCCTGCTGATGCTGCCCATGATGGGCGGCATCGTCGGCGCCTCGATCATCTCCGGCCAGCTCATCAGCCGCACCGGGCGCTACAAGGTCCACCCGGTCCTCGGCGGCGTCCTCTCCGTCATCGGCATGTGGCTGCTCTCCCGCCTCGACGTCGACACGCCCCGGCTGCACTACAGCATCTGGATGGCCGTCCTCGGCGCCGGCATCGGCATGGTGATGCCCGTCCTGGTCCTCGCCGTGCAGAACTCCGTGCGCCCCGCCGACCTCGGCACCGCCACCAGCGCCAACAACTACTTCCGGCAGATCGGCGGCAGCGTCGGCGCCGCCGTCTTCGGCACCCTGTTCGCGGGCCGGCTCACCGACGCCCTGGCCGACCGCGTCCCCGCCGGAGCGGGCACCGGCCTGCCCGACGCCGAGTCCATCACCCCTCAGCTCGTCCACACCCTCCCCCCGGCGCTGCGCGACGCCTACATCCGGGCGTACGCCGACGCCATGCCGCGCATCTTCCTGTACCTGGTGCCGGTACTCGTCCTCGGCCTGCTCATCGCCTTCTTCCTCAAGGAGAAACCACTGGTGTCCCACAACGCCCCCGTCACCGAGCCCGAGACCGCGCAGCCCACCGCCCACGTCCCCCAGGCCCGTTCGCCCTACGCCGCCGGGATCCCCGTCTGCGGCACGGTGCAGCACCCCGACGGCACCGTGGTGCCCCGCGCAGCGCTCACCCTGATCGACGTCGGCGGGCAGCAGATCGGCCGGGGCGCCAGCGGCGACGACGGACGGTACGCGCTGGCCACGCCCGGCTCCGGGTCGTACGTCCTGATCGCCGCGGCCGGCGGTCACCAGCCGCAGGCGGTCTCCGTGACCGTGGGCGAGCGCCCGGTCGAACTGGACGTGGTCCTCGGCGGCGCCGGGCGCCTGGCCGGCAGCGTCGTCACCGCCGACGGCAGCCCCGTCCGGGACGCGATCGTCACCCTCACCAACGTCCACGGCGAGGTCGTCGCCACCACCCGCAGCGCCCGCGAGGGCAGTTACGTCATCACCGAGCTGGTGGCCGGCGAGTACACCCTCGCCGCCAGCGCGCCCGCGTTCCGGCCGGCCGCCCTGCCGGTCAGCGTCCAGGCCGCCCGCGAGACCCGGCAGGACGTCGAGCTCGCCGGCGGGGCCGTGCTGCGCGGCACCGTGCGGGCCAGCGGCGGACGGGCCGTGGAGGACGCGCGCGTGACGCTCCTCGACGCGGCCGGGAACGTCGTGGACACGCTGACCACCGGCCCCGACGGCACCTTCCGCTTCGTCGACCTGTCGTCCGGCGAGTACACCGTCATCGCCGCCGGCTACCCGCCCGTCGCCACCGTGCTCCAGGTGGCGGGCGGCGGCCGCACCGAACGCGACCTGCAGCTCGGCCACGAGGACTGACACCCACGGCCGTCGCCGGCGCGGGGCGTGACACGGCCTGCCCGGTGACGCCCCACTCGGCCCGGACGCTCGCCGCCCTCCGACGTCGTGGGCGGGGCCGCCCGCGACGGCGTGGAGTCTGTCCGGGCCGGCCACGTGGTGGGTGGCGGCGATGCGGCCTTCGGCGTCGACACGGCGAGGCGTGCTGCGCGCCACCTCGCGGATCGGGTGGTGGGGGAAGCCGGCCGACGGGCGGGGCATCGGCACTTGTCGCCCTTGCCGGGGCGGCACCGGGATGCCGATCATGGACCGATGCCAGGTCAGCGGAAGCGGAGACGTGCGGAACAGGACACGAGGCGAGGGGCGGCCGCCCGCGCCGCTCCGGGCACCGGCCACTGGGTCGTCCTCTTCGAGACGCAGGACGCGTCGCACTGGCACGCTCACCTTCGCGCCCTGCGCGGCGAGGAGTGGGCGACGACGAGGATCGACACGCTGTGCGGGCGCCTCACGCAGCCGACCACCTACCGGCTGAGCGTGTTCGTGCCCTCGGCGCGCCGGTGAGTTCGTCGGCGCGGGACCGGCTCCCGCCGCGGCGGGCGATCGTGGTGACCGGGCGCCGGAGGGGCCGGCCGTGGACCGTACGGTGAGTTCAGTGGTCCGGACCACCGACAGTTGTCCACAGCCCTGGCCGAGGCGGCCCGGCAGCGCGTACGGTGCGAGGCATGAAGATCCCCGTCACCCGACGGCAAGCCTCTGACCTGCGAACGGACCTCGATCAGTGAAGATCCTCATCAGCGCCGACATGGAGGGCGCCACCGGCGTCACCTGGCCCGGCGACGTCCTGCCGGGGACCCCCCAGTGGGAGCGGTGCCGGTCGATGTTCACGTCCGACGTGAACGCCGCCGTGCAGGGCTTCTTCGACGGCGGCGCCGACGAGGTGCTCGTCAACGAGGCGCACTGGAGCATGCGCAACCTGCTGCTCGAGCGGCTCGACGAGCGGACCGAGATGCTCACCGGCCGCCACAAGGCCCTGTCCATGGTCGAGGGCGTGCAGCACGGGGACGTGGACGGCATCGCCTTCGTCGGCTACCACACCGGAGCCGGCATGGAGGGCGTCCTCGCGCACACCTACCTCGCCAACCAGATCACCGGCGTGTGGCTGAACGACGAACGGGCCAGCGAGGGCCTGCTCAACGCGCACGTCGTCGCCGAGTACGGCGTGCCGGTGGTGCTGGTCACCGGGGACGACCTGGCCTGCGAGGACGCGCTCGGCTATGCGCCCGGGGCGCTGAAGGTCGCGGTCAAGGACCACGTCTCGCGGTACGCCGCCGTGTGCCGTACCCCGGCCAGGACCGCCGCCGACATCCGGGCCGCGGCCAAGGACGCGGCGGCGCTCGCGGTGCGGCACGAGCCGGTGCGCGGCGGCCCGTTCACGGTCGCCGTCGAGTTCGACGCCGAGCACCTGGCGGACGCCTCGACCGTCGTGCCGGGTGTGGCCCGCGTCGGGGAGCGCAAGGTGGCGTACACCCACGACACCATGTTCGAGACGATCCGTACGTTCAAGGCGGTCACCACGATCGTCTCGGCCGCGGTGGAGGAGCAGTATGGCTGAGCATCCCGAGAGCGGGTCCGGGGGCACGGACGCCCAGGCGCTGGACGAGGTGGTCCGGTTCACCTCCGACCTCATCCGCATCGACACCACCAACCGGGGCGGCGGCGACTGCCGGGAGCGCCCGGCCGCCGAGTACGCCGCCGAGCGGCTCGCCGAGGCCGGCCTCGAGCCCACCCTGCTGGAACGCACCGAGGGCCGGACCAACGTCGTCGCCCGCATCGAGGGCACCGACCCGTCCGCCGACGCGCTGCTCGTGCACGGTCACCTGGACGTGGTGCCCGCCGAGGCCGACGACTGGAGCGTGCACCCCTTCTCCGGGGAGATCCGCGACGGCGTCGTCTGGGGGCGCGGCGCGGTCGACATGAAGAACATGGACGCGATGATCCTCGCCGTCGCCCGCGGCTGGGCCCGGCAGGGCGTCCGGCCCCGGCGGGACGTGGTCATCGCGTTCACCGCGGACGAGGAGGCCAGCGCCGAGGACGGCTCCGGCTTCCTCGCCGACCGGCACGCCGCCCTGTTCGAGGGCTGCACCGAGGGCGTCAGCGAGTCCGGGGCGTTCACCTTCCACGACGGCGCCGGCCGGCAGATCTACCCCATCGCCGCGGGCGAGCGCGGCACCGGCTGGCTGAAGCTCACCGCGCGCGGCCGGGCCGGACACGGCTCCAAGGTCAACCGGGAGAACGCGGTCACCCGGCTCGCGGCGGCGATCACCCGCATCGGCGAGCACGAGTGGCCGCTGCGGCTGACCCCGACCGTCCGGTCCGCCCTCGACGAACTCGCCGCCCTGTACGGCATCGACACCGGCCTGGACGACGTCGACGCCCTGCTGGCCAAGCTCGGACCGGCCGCCAAGCTCGTCGAGGCCACCGTCCGCAACAGCAGCAATCCGACCATGCTGGACGCCGGCTACAAGCTCAACGTCATCCCGGGCCAGGCCGTCGCCCACGTCGACGGACGGTTCCTGTACGGCTGTGAGGACGAGTTCCGCGCGACCCTCGACCGCCTCACCGGACCGGACGTGGACTGGGAGTTCGCCCACCGCGAGGTCGCCCTCCAGGCACCGGTGGACTCGCCGACGTTCGCCGGGATGCGTGCCGCCGTCGAGGCGTTCGCCCCCGAGGGGCACGTCGTGCCGTACTGCATGTCCGGCGGCACCGACGCCAAGCAGTTCTCGCGGCTCGGCATCACCGGGTACGGGTTCGCGCCGCTGAAGCTGCCGGAGGGCTTCGACTACCAGGCCCTCTTCCACGGCGTCGACGAACGCGTCCCCGTCGAGGCGCTGCACTTCGGCGTCCGCGTCCTCGACCGGTTCCTGCGCACCGCCTAGCGCCCGCTCGACAAGGCTCTGGAGAAGAAGTTGGGGGAGTCAGTGCAGACTCTGGCGTACGGATCGTGGCCCTCGCCGGTCGACGCGGCGCTCGCCGCCGCGCACGACGGTCGGCCCGACGACGTGGGCTTCGTCGGCGACGAGGCGTGGTGGACCGCGCCCCGGCCCGCCGAGGGGGGCAGGCGCACCCTGGTCCGGCGGCACCCGGACGGTACCGAGGAATTGGTGCTGCCCCCGCCGTGGAACGTGCGCAGCCGCGTCATCGAGTACGGCGGCCGTCCCTGGACCGCGCTCACGACCCCCACCGGCGGACCGCTGGTGGTGTTCGTGAACTTCGCCGACCAGCGGCTGTACGCCTACGAGCCGGGCGGCGCCGATCCGCGTCCGCTGACCCCCGTCTCCGCGGTGGGCGGCGGGCTGCGCTGGGCCGAGCCGCAGCCGCGCCCCGAACGCGGCGAGGTGTGGTGCGTGCTGGAGGAGTTCACCGGCGAGGGGCCGGGCGACGTGCGCCGGGTCCTGGCGGCGGTGCCGCTGGACGGATCCGCCGCCGACGACCGGGGCGCGGTCCGTGAGCTCACCGACGACCGGCACCGGTTCCTCACCGGGCCGCGTGTCTCGCCCGACGGGCGGCGCGCCGCCTGGCTCGCCTGGGACCATCCGCGCATGCCCTGGGACGGCACCGAGCTGATCGTCGCCGACATCGGCCCCGAGGGCACCTTCCGGGACGCCCGGACCGTCGCCGGCGGGCCCGAGGAGTCCGTCGCCCAGGCCGACTGGGCCCCCGACGGCACCCTGCTGTACGCCTCCGACCGCACCGGCTGGTGGAACCTGTACCGCGACGGGCGACCGCTGTGCACCCGCGAGGAGGAGTTCGGCGGTCCGCTGTGGAAGCTCGGGCAGCGCTGGTTCGCGCCGCTGGACAACGGCCTGATCGCCGTCCTGCACGGCCGTGGCGCCGCCGCCCTCGGCATACTCGACCCGGAGACCGGCGAGGTCGTCGACGCGGCCGGGCCCTGGACCGAGTTCGCGGCGACCCTCGCCGCCCACGGTGAGCGGGTGGTGTCCGTCGGCGCCGGCCCGCGCAGCGGCTACGAGGTGGTGGAGCTGGATGCGCGCACCGGCCGGGCCCGCGTGATCGGCGCCCCCCACACCGACGCCGTGGACCCCGCCCACTACCCCGAACCGCGGAGCCGCACCTTCACCGGTCCCGGCGGACGCGACATCCACGCGCACGTCCACCCGCCGCGCCACCCCGACTGCGCCGCCCCCGACGGCGAGCTGCCGCCCTACGTGATCTGGGCGCACGGCGGCCCCACCAGCCGGTCGCCCCTGGTACTGGACCTGGAGATCGCCTACTTCACCTCGCGCGGCATCGGCGTCGCGGAGGTCGACTACGGCGGCTCGACGGGACACGGCCGGGAGTACCGCAACCGGCTGCGCGAGCAGTGGGGCGTGGTCGACGTCGAGGACTGCGCGGCCGTCGCCCGGGCCCTCGCCGACGAGGGCACCGCGGACCCGGCACGGCTCGCCGTACGCGGCGGCAGCGCGGGCGGCTGGACGGCGGCCGCGTCGCTCACGGCCACCGACGTCTACGCCTGCGGCACGGTCATCTACCCGATCCTCGACCTGACCGGCTGGGGCACGGGGGAGACCCACGACTTCGAGTCGCGGTACCTGGAGAGCCTGGTCGGCCCCCTCGCCGAGGTGCCGGACCGGTACGCCGAGCGGTCGCCCGCCGAGCACGCCGACCGCATCACCGCGCCCTTCCTGCTGCTCCAGGGCCTGGACGACGTGATCTGCCCGCCCGTCCAGTGCGAGCGGTTCCTCGCCCGCATCGCGGGCCGCGGCGTACCGCACGCCTACATCGCCTTCGAAGGGGAGGGCCACGGCTTCCGCCGGGCGGAGACCATGGTGCGCGCCCTGGAGGCCGAACTCTCCCTCTACGCACAGGTCTTCGGCCTGGACCGCCCCGACGTCCCGACCCTGGAGCTGACCAGGTGAAGCCACTGTCCCGCCCGGCCCGGCTCGGACCGGGCGCCCGCGTCGCCGTCGTCGCACCCAGCGGACCGGTGCCCGAGGAACGACTGCAGGCGGGCCTCGACGTGCTGCGCGGCTGGGACCTCGACCCCGTCGTGGCACCGCACGTCCTGGACCGGCACGCCGCCTTCGACTACCTCGCCGGCACCGACGCCGACCGCGCCGCCGACCTCCAGAGCGCCTGGTGCGACCCTGCCGTGGACGCCGTGCTGTGCGCCCGCGGCGGGTATGGCGCCCAGCGCATGGCCGACCTGCTCGACTGGGAGGCGATGCGCGCCGCCGGGCCGAAGGTCTTCGTCGGCTTCAGCGACATCACCGCGCTGCACGAGGCGTTCGCCCGCCGGCTGGGCTTGGTCACGCTGCACGGGCCGATGGCAGCGGGCATCGACTTCCTCAAGAACGCGCGGGCGCAGGAGCACCTGAAGGCCACGCTGTTCGCCCCGGAGACGGTCCGCGTCATCGCCTCCGCCGGCAGTACGCCGATGGTGCCCGGCCGGGCGCGGGGCGTCACCCTGGGCGGCTGCCTCGCCCTGCTCGCCGCCGAGCTGGGCACCCCGCACGCCCGCCCCGGCGCGCGCGGCGGGCTGCTGTGCCTGGAGGACGTGGGGGAGGAGCCGTACCGCCTCGACCGCTACCTCACCCAGCTGCTGCGCGCGGGCTGGCTCGACGGGGTCGCCGGGGTGCTGCTCGGGTCGTGGGAGCAGTGCGAGCCCGCCGACCGGGTGCACCCGCTGCTCGCCGACCGGCTGGCCGGCCTCGGCGTGCCGGTCGTGCGGGACTTCGGCTTCGGCCACTGCCCGGGAGCGCTCACCGTCCCCTTCGGAGTCGCGGCGGAACTCGACGCCGACGCGGGCACCTTGACGCTGGACGAACCGGCATTGCGCTGACCGGGCACCCCGCCCGGGCGCGTCGTAGAGTGGCGGGATGCCGCACACCGCGTCCCGCCACCTCGCCGAGGGCCCCCGCGTGGGCATACGCCACTTCACCTACGAGGACGGCGCCGAATTCACCGCCCGGGTCCGCGAGAGCAAGGACCTGCACCACCCGTGGCTCTTCCCGCCGGACAGCGCCCAGGCGTACACCGCCTACGCGTCCCGGCTGATCGAGGACCCGACCAAGGCCGGGTTCCTGGTGTGCGAGAAGGACGGCGGCGGCATCGCCGGATTCGTCAACATCAACAACATCGTCGGGGGCGGCTTCCTCAGCGGTGCCCTCGGCTACGGCGCCTTCGCGCACGCGGCGGGCCGCGGCCTGATGCGCGAGGGGCTGGGCCTCGTCGTGCGGTACGCGTTCGGGCCGCTGCGGCTGCACCGCCTGGAGATCAACGTGCAGCCCGGCAACGCCGCCTCGATCGCGCTGGCCCGCGCCTGCGGCTTCCGCCTGGAGGGATTCTCGCCGAAGATGCTCTACATCGACGGGGCCTGGCGCGACCACCAGCGCTGGGCGATCACCGTCGAGACCGCGACTTCCGGTTGATCTTCATGGTGTCCAGGTCGGTGACGGTCGACCTGAGCGCGCCGTACCCGTAGCCGAGCCCGAGCAGCACCGTCTCCGCCCGGTCCTCGGCGATTGCGCCCGCCATCTCCTCGCCGTCCGCCGCGTCCGACACCACGACGAACCGCAGGGAGAAGTGCTTGAGCGGCGACGGCTCGTACGACAGCGAGCCCTCCTCGGTGAAGCGCATGCCGGCCATGCCGTGGTCGGCGGCCTCGGCGAGCAGCCGGGCGCGCGCCTGATCGGTCAGCGCCTCCCAGGTGCCCCGGACGATCACCCGGTAGGTGTGCTGCTCACTCACGTGCCGCTCCTTCGTCCGTACGCCGACCGCCCGACTCTAGGCCGACGCGGCCCCGGCACCCAGCGAATTAAACGTGAGCCACATCGCGGGGACGTGGCCGGCAGCGCCCCTGTTCACCGCGCCGGTCAGCGGCTTCCATGGGGAATCGTGACGACGATCCGACGTGAGGTACTGACGCTGCCCGCCGCGCCGCTGGGACCGGACAACCCGCTGCCGCCGCTGCGCCCGCTGGACGAAGCCCACCGCATCGACGACCGGGACCGGGCCGCCCTGCCCCGCGACATGGCCCGCCAGGTCGGCTACGAGCCGCTGCGCGGCCTGCTGCCGGTACGGGTGCGGGACGGATACGGCCGCAGCCGCTCGCCGCGCGCCCTGGACGCGCTCGTGATCGAGAACGACCGGCTGAGGGCCACCGTCCTGCCCGGCCTCGGCGGCCGGATCGCCTCCCTCCTCCACAAGCCGACGGAACGCGAACTCCTCTACGTCAACCCGGTGTTCCAGCCCGCGAACTTCGCCCTGAACGGCGCCTGGTTCTCCGGCGGCATCGAATGGAACATCGGCGCCACCGGACACACCACCCTGTCCTGCTCACCCGTGCACGCCGCCCGGGTGCCCGCACCGGACGGCGGGGAGATGCTGCGGCTGTGGGAGTGGGAGCGGCTGCGCGACCTGCCCTTCCAGGTCGACCTGTGGCTGCCCGACGGCTCGGACTTCCTCCGCGTCGGCGTCCGGATCCGCAACCCGCACGAGCGTCCGGTGCCGGCGTACTGGTGGTCCAACACCGCCGTTCCCGAGGGCCGCCGCGTCCTCGCCCCCGCCGACGAGGCCTGGCACTTCGGCTACGACCGCCGGCTGCGGCGCGTCCCGGTCCCCGAGTCCGACGGCGCCGACCGGACGTACCCGCTCAACAGCGTCCACGCCGCCGACTGGTTCTACGAGGTGCCCGACGGCCGGCGCCGCTGGATCGCCGCCCTGGACGAGGACGGGTACGGGCTGGCGCAGACCTCGACCGACACCCTGCGTGGCCGCAAGCTCTTCGTCTGGGGGTCGGGCCCCGGCGGCAGGCGCTGGCAGGAGTGGCTCACCGAGCCCGGCACGGGCGGTTACTGCGAGATCCAGGCCGGCCTCGCCCGGACCCAGCTGGAACACGTGAGGCTGGAGGCCGAGAGCGAGGTGTCCTGGCTGGAGGCGTACGGACGGCTCGACGCCGACCCCGAAGGCGAGTGGCACGCCGTGCTGCGCGCGGCGGAGGAACGGCTGGAGCGGGCACTGCCGCGCGCCGACGTGGACGCCGCGTACACGGCCTGGCTGCCGTACGCCGACGCCGAGCCCGGCGAGCGGCTCGCCACGGGCTCGGGCTGGGGCGCCCTCGAGGCGCTGCGCACGGGCTGGAAGCTGCCCGGCACGCCCTTCGGGGAGAGCACCCTCGGCGAGGAGCAGGAACCCTGGCTGCACCTGCTGCGCACCGGGTACCTCCCCGAGCCGGACCCGCACGGTCCGCCCGGCCAGACGCCGGTCGCCCGGCCCTGGCGGGACATGCTGGAGACGGCACCGGCCACACCGGAGACCGAGTACCACCTCGGCATCGCCCAGTGGCACGCCGGTGATCTGGCGCAGGCGGTGCGCAGTTGGGAACGCGGCATCGAGGGCGCCACCGAACGCTGGCCGCTGCTGCGCTGCCTCGCGCTGGCCGACCGGGAGGGCGGCCACCCCGAGCGCGCCGCCGACCGGTACTCCGACGCCTTCGACGACCTGTGCGCGCGAGGAGACGGAGCGGACGGCGGCGAGCGGTGGCGGGCGGCGACGGCCGCGCTCGGACGCGAGGCGATCGAGGCGCTGCTCGCGGCCGGACGCACCGGGGACGCCCGTGCCGTGTGGGAGCTGCTGCCCGAAGAGGTCCGTGCCCGCGGCCGGTTCCGGCTGACCGAGGCACAGCTGCTGTGCGCGGAGGGCCGGCGCGCCGAGGCACGGGCCGTCTACGACGAGGGCTTCGAGGTCGCCGACCTGCGCGAGGGCGACGAGACCATCGGCCGGCTGTGGGCCCGGCTCACCGACGAGCCGCTCCCCGCCCGCCACGACTTCCGGATGCGGCCGGACGCAGGGTGAACCCTCCGTCCGGCCGGTGGTCACTGGGCCTGCCGGTCCACGTACTCGTACACCACCCCGTCCGGGTGACGGGCGATCAGGTTGCGGCCCGCGGGTGTGGGCACCGGACCCGCGATGACGTCCGCGCCCAGCTCGGTCAGGACCCGGTGGGCGTCCTCCACGTCCGTCACGGCGATAGTCGCCGCCACCTTGCGCAGCACCTCGAGCTCGGACTCGGGCCCGCTCATCAGCAGGAAGCAGCCGATCGCGGCGACCTGGACGCCCCCACGCTCGAAGCGCAGCGCCCGGCCGCCGGCCAGGCCTTCGTAGAAGGGGATCGCCTTGTCCAGGTCGTCGACACAGATACGCAGTGTGGCTCCCAGAATGTCCATGCGGACGAGCCTAGTTGGCCACCGCGGGGCGCGGACCCCATGGACCTGCCGCTCGCGGGTACCCGCAAGGCATGGACCGCATGGATCACTTGGAACACCTGGACAAGCAACTGGTCGACGAACTGGCGCAGGTGGCACGCGAGACCGTGCGCGACGAGCTGCGCGAGCAGACGCGGAAGCAGCGCCGCAAGGCCACGCTCTACGCCGCCTCCGGTGCCGCCGCGCTGTACGCCGGCGCGGCCCTCGCACTCGCCGTGGGCCTGGCCCTCGCCATCGGCCTGCCCGACTGGGCCGCCGCGCTGATCACGGCCGCCCTCCTGGGCGTCGCGGCCTATCTGCTGCGCGGCGCCGCACGGCCGCACGCGTCGGGGCCGGGGGCCGCGCCGGGCTCCGGGCACGCACCCGGCCACGAGCACACCGCCGGCGGCCACGCCCCCGCCGCGCCGCCGAACGGACTCGGCGTGCCGTACCCGCCCATGCCGCCCACCGCCCCCGCAGCGGGCGGCACCGGCACCCCGGCGCCGCCCCGCGACGACGCCGGCCCCGAGGGAACGCGGCGCCGCGCCTGACGGAACCCATGGGAACGGCCGCGGCCCCCGCCCCCGGGGGCGGGGGGGGGGGCGCGCCGGGGGGGGGGGGGCCGGGGGCGGGGGGGGGGGGGGGGGGGGGCCCCCCCCCCCCCGGCCCCCCCCCCCGCCCCCCCCCCCCCGGCGGGCCGGGGGCCCCGCCCCGCCCCCCCCCCGGGGCCCCGCCCCCCCCCCCGGGGGGGGGGGCGGGGCCCGCGGCCGTACGCGGGCGGGGAGCCGCGGGTCAGGTGTTCTGCTGGAGCTGCGGCAGCACCTTCGTGCGGTAGAAGTCGAAGAAGCCACGCAGGTCGGGACCGATCTGGTTGACGTAGACGCGGTCGAAGCCGGCGTCGGCGAACTTCCTCAGCTCCGCGACGTGTTCGTCCACGTCCTCGCCGCACACCCGGTTCTCGCGCACCATGTCCTCGGTGACCAGCGTCTGCGCCTGCTCGAAGTGCTTCGGTGAGGGCAGCACCTGGCCCAGCTCGCCCGGCAGCTGCTCGTTGGCCCACAGCCGGTGCACGGTCCGCACCGCCGCGTCCCGGTCGGTGTCGTAGCAGACCTTCGTACCGCCGCTGACCAGCTTGCCGCCGCCCCCGCCCTTGCGGTACTGCTCCACCATCGAGGCGTCCGGCATCATCGTGATGTAGCCGTCGCCCACCCGGGACGCCAGCTTGGTCGCCGCCGGGCCGAAGCCGGAGATGTCGATGGGCACGGGCTCGTCGGGCACCGTGTACAGACGGGCGTTCTCCACCGTGTAGTGCGTGCCGTGGTGGTTGACCTCCTCGCCGGTGAACAGCCGGCGCATGATCAGGATGGCCTCCTCCAGCATCTCCAGACGCACGTGCGCGGCCGGCCACGCGTCGCCGAGGATGTGCTCGTTGAGTGCCTCGCCGGTGCCGACGCCGAGCCGGAAGCGCCCCTCGGTCATCACCGCGCTGGTCGCCGCCGCCTGTGCCACCACCGCCGGGTGGATGCGCACGGTCGGGCAGGTCACCGCCGTCTCCACCGGCAGGGACACGGCCTCGGACAGCGCGCCGATCACCGACCACACGAACGGGCTCTGGCCCTGCTCGTCGTTCCACGGGTGGTAGTGGTCGGAGATCCACAGCGACTGGAATCCGGCCTGCTCGGCCATCCGTGCCTGCTCGATCAGCTCCGCGGGACCGTACTGCTCGCACGAGAGGAAATAGCCGTACTCGGGCATGGGCTGCCTCCGGGACATGGGGCGGGTGGGTCCCGGCCCGGGTACCCGGGCGCCGGTCCGGAAACCGGCGGTACGGGCCCCGGTGGGCCGGTGGGAGACGTTTGGGGGCCCGGGGCGAGGGGACGCGGAAAGCTCACGAGGTACGCGACAGCCCGGAGGCGAACCGTGAGCCGACCCCGCATCGTGATCGTCGGCGCCGGCTTCGCCGGGTACCGGACGGCCCGCACCCTGTCCCGGCTCACCCGGCACCAGGCCGACATCACCCTGCTCAACCCGACCGACTACCTCCTCTACCTGCCCCTGCTGCCCCAGGTCGCCGCCGGCGTTCTCGAACCGCGCCGGGTCAGCGTGTCCCTGTCCGGGACCCTGCCCCGCGTCCGGCTGGTGCTCGGCGAGGCCGACGGCATCGACCTCGACGGGCACACCGTGCACTACACCGACCCGGAGGGCGGCGAGGGCGTCCTGCCCTTCGACCGGCTGGTGCTCGCCGCGGGCAGCGTCAACAAGCTGCTGCCGATCCCCGGCGTGGCCGAGCACGCCCACGGTTTCCGCGGGCTGCCGGAGGCGCTGTACCTGCGCGACCACGTCACGCGGCAGGTGGAGCTGGCCGCCGCGGCCCGGGACCGCGCGGAGTGTGCCGCCCGGTGCACCTTCGTCGTGGTCGGCGCCGGATACACCGGCACGGAGGTCGCCGCGCACGGCCAGATGTACACCGACGCGCAGGTCCGCAAGCACCCGATGCGCACGGGCATGCGGCCCCGCTGGATGCTGCTGGACGTGGCGCCGCGCGTCCTGCCCGAGATGGACGAACGGCTCTCCCGCACCGCCGAACGGGTGCTGCGGCAGCGGGGCGTCGACGTGCGGATGGGTACGTCGGTGAAGGAGGCCACGCACGACGGGGTGGTGCTGACCGACGGCACGACCGTCGACACGCGCACGCTGGTGTGGTGCGTGGGCGTACGGCCCGACCCGCTGGTGGAGTCCCTCGGGCTGCCCCTGGAACGCGGCCGGCTGCTCGTCGACCCCCACCTCCAGGTGCCGGGGCGTCCCGAGCTGTTCGCCTGCGGCGACGTGGCGGCGGTGCCCGATCTGAACGACCCCGGCGCGTACACGCCGATGACCGCGCAGCACGCCTGGCGGCACGGCAAGGTCTGCGCGCACAACGTCGCCGCGTCCCTCGGCCTCGGCGGCGAGCGGCGGCCCTACCGGCACCGGGACCTGGGCTTCGTCGTGGACCTGGGCGGGACCAAGGCCGCGGCCGATCCGCTCGGTGTCCCCCTGTCCGGCCCGGTGGCCGGCGCGGTCACCCGCGGCTACCACCTCGCGGCCATGCCGGGCAACCGTGTCCGGGTCGCCGCCGACTGGCTGCTGGACGCGGTGCTGCCCCGACAGGCCGTGCAGCTAGGCCTCGTACGGTCGTGGTCGGTGCCGCTGGAATCGGCGTCCCCCGAGCTGGCGCGGGTCCCGGCGGGGGCCGTGGCCGGGCGTACGCAGAACGACTCGGCCGGCTCCGGCCCCCGGGAGACGCCGGCTCCCACGGCGAGCCGCCCGACGGACACCGGCACCGACGACGAGCGCCGGCCCGGTGGCGAGCGGGCGACGACCCCGCCCGGCGGTGAACCGGCGAAGCGACAGCCTGGCGGCGAGCGGGCGAGAGGCTCGGCCGGTGGCGGGCGGGCGGTGACCTCGCCCGGTGGCGCAGCGGCGAAGGGCCAGCCCGGCGGTAGCTCGACGGGCAGCCGACCCGGTGGCGCAGCGGCGAAGGACCGGCCTGGCGGCGAGCCGGCGAGAGGCTCGGCCGGTGGTGGGCCGGCGGTGACCTCGCCCGGTGGCGCAGCGGCGAAGCACCAGCCCGGCGGTAGCTCGACGGGCAGGCCGCCCGGTGGTGAACCGGCGAAGCGGCAGCCCGGCGGTGAGCCGGCGAAGGGCCCGGCCGGTGGTGGGCCGGCGGTGACCTCGCCCGGTGGTGAACCGGCGAAGCAGCAGCCTGGTGACGAGCCGCTGAGGGGCCGGCCCGTTGGCGAGCCCGCGAAGGGCCAGCCGGGTGGTGAGCCGGCGAAGCAGCAGCCCGGCGGCGAGCCCGCGAAGCAGCAGCCGGGTGGTGAGCCCGCGAAGAGCCGTAGTGCGGATGCGCCGCCCAAGCCCGGTCCGCCCAAGCCCGGTCCGCCCAAGCCCGGGCCGGCGGGTGGCCGTGGCAGGGCCGGTGCGGGCGGGGGTCAGGCCAAGCCTGGGCCGTCGGGCGTCCGGGCCAAGCCGGGGCCGTCGGGCATGCGGGCCAAGCCCGGGCCGGCCGGTACCCGGGGCAAGGCCCGGCCCGCCGCCCCGGCCCGCGCCAAGCCGCCGTCCGCCCCGACCCGTTCCGCCGGCGGTCCCGCCGACCCCGGACCCGAACCGCCGGCCGACCAGCCGCCGCCCGGCCCCGGCATCGCCCCCGGTCCCGTCAGGCGTACCGACGGACCCTACGAAGGAGACTCATGAACACCGGTGAACTCACCGAACTCGGACAGCAGCTGCGCGTCGACAGCGTGCGCGCCTCCGCCGCGGCCGGCTCCGGGCACCCGACGTCCTCGATGTCCGCCGCCGACCTGGTGGCGGTGCTGTTCGCCAACCACTTCCGCTACGACTTCCAGCGCCCCGCCAACCCCGGCAATGACCGCTTCGTCCTGTCCAAGGGACACGCCTCGCCCCTGCTGTACTCCGCCTTCAAGGCGGCCGGCGCCATCGACGACGAGGAGCTGCTCACCTTCCGCAAGCTGGGCAGCCGTCTGGAGGGCCACCCCACGCCGCAGCGGCTGCCGTGGGTCGAGACGGCGACCGGCTCGCTCGGCCAGGGCCTGCCCGTCGGCGTCGGCATCGCCCTGTCCGGCAAGCGGCTGGACCACGCCGACTACCGGGTGTGGGTGCTGTGCGGCGACAGCGAGATGGCCGAGGGATCGGTGTGGGAGGCCGCCGAGCACGCCGGGCACGAACGCCTCGACAACCTCACCGTGATCGTGGACGTCAACCGCCTCGGCCAGCGTGGCCCCACCCGGCACGGCCACGACCTCGACGCCTACGCCCGCCGCTTCAGGGCCTTCGACTGGCACACGATCGAGATCGACGGCCACGACGTCGACGCCGTCGACCGCGCCTACGGCGAGGCCCTGTCGACCAGCGGCCAGCCCACCGCGATCATCGCCCGCACCCTCAAGGGCAAGGGCGTCCGGGCCGTGGAGGACCGTGAGGGCCAGCACGGCAAGCCGGTGCCGGACGCCGACGAGGCGATCGCCGAACTCGGCGGCCCGCGCGACCTCACCCTCCGGGTGCACGAGCCGCCGTCCACGCGGGCCCTGCACTCGGCCGGCTCCGGGCAGCTCGAACTGCCCCGGTACGAGGTCGGCGACGAACTGGCCACCCGCAACGCCTTCGGCGAGGCGCTGGCCGCGCTCGGCACCGCCCGCGGCGACGTCGTCGCCCTCGACGGCGAGGTCGGCGACTCCACCCGCGCCGAGTTCTTCGCCAAGAAGCACCCCGAGCGGTACTTCGAGTGCTACATCGCCGAGCAGCAGATGGTCGCCGCCGCCGTCGGCATGGCGGCGCGCGGCTGGGTGCCGTACGCCACGACCTTCGCGGCCTTCCTGACCCGCGCCTACGACTTCGTCCGCATGGCCTCGATCAGCGGCTCCGGCCTCAACCTCGTCGGCTCCCACTCGGGCGTGGCCATCGGCCAGGACGGGCCCAGCCAGATGGGTCTGGAGGACCTGGCCATGATGCGGGCCGTCCACGGCTCCACCGTGCTCTGCCCGTGCGACGCCAACCAGACCGCCCGCCTCGTCGCCGGGATGGCCGGGCTGGAGGGCATCCGCTATCTGCGCACCTCCCGCGGCGAGAGCAAGGTGATCTACGGGCCCGACGAGGAGTTCCCCATCGGCGGCAGCAAGGTGCTGCGTTCGTCGGACCGGGACCGGCTGACCGTCGTCGCGGCGGGCGACACCGTGCACGAGGCGCTGGCCGCGGCCGACGCGCTCGCCGCGGAGGACATCGCGATCCGGGTGATCGACCTGTACTCGGTCAAGCCGGTGGACCGGGAGACCCTGCGCCGGGCCGCCGAGGAGACCGGCTGCCTGCTGTCCGTGGAGGACCACCGGGAGGAGGGCGGCATCGGCGACGCGATCCTCGACGCCTTCACCGACGGGCGGCCGGTGCCACGCATGGTCCGGCTCGCCGTACGGACGATGCCCGGCTCGGCGTCGCCCGACGAGCAGTTGCGCGCGGCGGGCATCGACGCCGACTCCATCGCGGCGGCGGGCCGGCTGCTGGTGGGGGAGGCGGTCGTCGCGTGAGCCAGGACGCCGCACGGACCGTCCGGGCCGGCCGGCACACCGTGGAGGTCCACCGGCCCGGCAAGGTGCTGTTCCCCGCCGGGAGCGGCCGGGACGGCACCGGCGGCGCCGGGGAGTACACCAAGGGCGACCTCGTCGACTACTACCGGGCCGTCGCGCCGTTCATGCTGCCGCACCTGCGGGGCCGCCCGCTCATGCTGGAGCGGCACCCGGACGGCGTGGACGGCCCCCGGTTCATGCAGAAGAACACCCCGGAGCACTACCCGGACTGGATCTCCCGCGTCGAGGTGACCAAGGAGGGCGGGACGGTCTGCCACACCGTCTGTGACGACACCGCCACCCTCCTGTACCTCGCCGACCAGGCCGCCGTCACCCTGCACCGGTGGCTGTCGCGGGCGGGGCGGGCCGACCGGCCGGACCGGCTGGTCTTCGACCTCGATCCGTCCGGTGACGACTTCCCCCGGGTCCGTGAGGCGGCCGTGCTCCTGGGCGAACTGCTCGACGAGCTCGGCCTTCCCTCGGCGCTCATGACCACCGGCTCGCGCGGCCTGCACGTGACCGTGCCGTTGAAGGGCGACCAGGACTTCGACGAGGTGCGGGAGTTCGCGCGGGACGTCGCCGACACCCTGGCCGCGGCACACCCGGACCGGCTCACGACCGCCGCCCGCAAGAAGGACCGCGGCGACCGGCTCTACCTCGACATCCAGCGCAACGCCTACGCGCAGACCGCGGTGGCGCCCTTCTCCGTCCGCGCCCTGCCCGGCGCGCCGGTGGCGACCCCGCTGTCCTGGGACCAACTGGACGACCCCGGCCTGCACGCCCGGCGCTGGACCGTCGCGGACGCCGTCGAGCAGGCCCGCACCCGGCCCTGGGACGGGGTCATGAGCCGCGCGCGGGCGCTGGGACCCGCCCGGCGACGGCTGACCGCCCTGCGCGGCTGACCTCCGCCCGGGTCGGACCGCCGGCCGCTCCGGTTGCGCGGACCCGCGGCACATGCATGGGCCGATGGAGGTTTGGCGAACACACTTGCGGCCACACGGGGAGGAGAGGTGGCCATGTCGAACACGAACAACACGTCCGCATCACAGACATCGCGACAGAATTCACGTAAATCACAGTCTTCTCACGAGTCGCAGGACTCGCAGGAAACACAACAAGAACCGAAAGCGCGCAGGCCGCGGCCGATGGAGATCCTCCGGGAGGCGCGTGCTCAGCTCGCGGAGCTCACCGGAATGACCGCGGAGTCCGTGTCGTCCTTCGAGCAGACGGAGGACGGCTGGTCGCTGGAGGTCGAGGTTCTCGAACTCGAGCGGGTGCCGGACACGATGAGCCTGATGGGCAGCTACGTGGTGGAACTCGACCCCGACGGGCAGCTGACCGGCTACCGGCGCGTCAGGCGCTACGAACGTGGTCGGGCCGACGCCCGCGGCGGTCGCTGACCACCCGGCGGGCACACGGACGCACCGGCACACGGACACACGGACACACACCCACGGAATGGATGGAGGGACAGCCGGCATGACAGTCGTACCGGCACAGCAGTCCGGCGGCGGAGGCGGCAGCAGCGGCCTCTACGACGTTCTCGAGCTCGTACTGGACAGGGGGCTCGTCATCGACGCATTCGTGCGCGTCTCCCTGGTCGGTATCGAGATCCTCAAGATCGACGTCCGCGTCGTCGTCGCCAGTGTCGACACCTATCTGCGCTTCGCCGAGGCGTGCAACCGCCTCGACCTCGAGGCCGGGCCGCGCAAGGACCCGGGTCTGCCCGACCTGGTCGGAGAAATGACGGAGTCCGGCGCCCGCGGCAAGTCCAAGGGGGCGCTGTCCGGCGCCGCCGAAACCATTTCGGACGCGTTCAAGCAGGGCCGCGACGAGAGCGGCTCCGAGCGGGAGACGGCCTCGCGTCCGCGTGCCCGCAAGACCGCGTCGCGTCGTAAGGAGGAGCAGGAGTGAGCACGTACGTCTACGGCATCACCGCCGGGTCCCACCCCTCCCTCCCGGACGGGCTGACGGGCGTCGGCGAGCCGCCGCGCGAGGTGCGGATCCTCAAGGAGGGCGAACTGGCGGCGGTCGTCAGCGACGCCCCCGAGGACCTGCGCCCCAAGCGCAGGGAGCTGCTCGCCCATCAGAACGTGCTCAGCGAGGCGGGGGCGGAGGGGTGCGTCCTGCCCATGCGCTTCGGCAGCGTCGCCCCGGACGACAGCGCGGTCACCGCGGTGCTCGCCGAGCGTGCCGAGCACTACCAGGAGCGTCTGCGGGCCCTGGACGACCGGGTCGAGTACAACATCAAGGCCAATCACGTCGAGGAAGCCGTACTGCATCACGTGATGGCCGACAACCCGGAGATCCGCGCGCTCGCGGAGGCCAACCGGCAGTCCAGCGGCGGCAGTTACGAGGACAAGATCCGGCTCGGCGAGATGGTCGCCGCCGCCGTGAAGGACAAGGAGTCGGTGGACGGCGCCGCGGTGGAGCGCGCCCTGGAGCCGGCCGCCGACGCCGTCAGCGTCGGCCCCGAGTCCACCGGCTGGCTCGCCAACGTGTCGTTCCTGGTGAAGCGGGAGACGGCCGAGGAGTTCCTGGCCGCCGTGGAGCGGGTCCGCAGGGAGATGCCGCACCTCGAGGTGCGCGTGAACGGACCGCTGCCGCCGTACAGCTTCGTGGAGCCCGGCCCGGCCGAGCCCGCGGGCACCGCGGCCGGTGGTGTGGACGCCGGAGCGGGGTGACGACCGTGGGACTTTTCTCGGAGATCCTCATGCTGCCGCTCGCCCCTGCGCGCGGAGCCGGCTGGGCGGTCAAACAGGTGCTGGCCGAGGCCGAGCGCATCTACTACGACCCCTCCACGATCCGGGCCGAACTCGCCCGGCTGGAAGAGCGGTTGGAGGCCGGAGAGATCACCGAGGAGGAGTTCGACCAGGAGGAGGACGTCCTCCTGGACCGGCTGGAGATCGCTACGCGCCACAGCGCGGGATTGGGCAACGGGACGGCACCATGAATCGAACGGGACTGGGCCTCGCCGTAGGGGCCGGCTATCTGCTGGGACGCACGAAGAAGCTGAAAATGGCGATCGCCGTGGGCACCATGGTGGCCGGCAAGAAGCTGAACCTGACCCCGAAGGGCATCGCGGAACTGCTCTCCACGCAGTTGCAGAACAATCCGCAGTTCAAGGAGATCGGGGACCAGCTGCGCACGGACCTGCGGGGCGTGGGCAAGGCCGCGTCGGGGGCCATGGTCGAGCGGCAGATCGACGCGCTCGCCGACCGCCTGCACGGGCGCACCGCGCAGGTGCGCGACCAGCTCTCCGGCGCGCCCTCGGCCGAGGACTCGGACGACTCGGAGTACGACGACGAGTCGCGGGACGAGGAGCAGCGGGACGAGGAGCCGGCGGAGGGGGCGGACGAGGCCCAGGAGCCCGAGCGCCGCCGCGAGCGGCCCGCGAAGAAGGCGTCCGAGGCGGCGCGCGGGGCGGCGAAGAAGGCCCCCGCGAAGCGGCCGGCGAAGAAGGCCGCCGCGAAGGCGCCCGCGCGCAAGACGGCCGCCAAGCGGGCGCAGCCCGCCAAGAAGGCGGCCGGCAAGAAGACGGCGTCCGCCCGCGGCGCCGGTTCCCGGCAGTCGAAGGGCGGTGGTGAGCGATGACCGACACCCTCGGTTCCGCGGCCTCCACGGCAGGCAAGGCCGCGAAGAAGAATCCGCTCGCCGACGTGGCGCAGAGCGAGGCGGCCGACCGCCTGAAGGCGGAGGTGCAGGACTACCTCGCCGCCCAGGCCACGCGGCTGCTGACCGGCGTCGGCCGCAAGCTCGGCGAGACCACGGGCAAGCTGAACGACATAGCCGAGGGCAACAGCCCCGGCTTCGCCAAGCTCGCCCTCGACGGCGGACGCAAGCTCGCCGAGGGCAAGAGCCCGGTGCGGGCCGCGCTCGAGGTCGGCGCCGGCAAGGTGAAGGACAACGTGGTCGGCGCCTTCAAGAACCTCGGCGGCGGCAAGGGCAGGAAGAAGGGCGGCGGCGGTCAGAAGCCGACCGTCATCATCGAGTACGTCGACGTCGGCGTGCCGCTGCGCACCGCCTACGACCAGTGGACGCAGTACCAGGACTTCAGCACCTTCGCCAAGGGCGTCAAGAGCGCGAACCGCGCCGACGACACCTCCTCCGACTGGCAGCTGAAGGTCTTCTGGTCCAACCGGAGCTGGAAGGCGAAGACCACCGAGCAGGTGCCCGACGACCGGATCTCCTGGACGTCCGAGGGCGCCAAGGGCACCACCAAGGGCGTCGTCAGCTTCCACAAGCTCGCGGACAACCTGACCCGCGTCATCCTGGTCATCGAGTACTACCCCAGCGGTCTGTTCGAGAAGACCGGCAACATCTGGCGCGCCCAGGGCCGCCGGGCCCGGCTCGACCTGAAGAACTTCGTCCGCCACATCACCCTCAAGGGCGAGGCGGAGGACGGCTGGCGCGGCGAGATCCGCGACGGCGAGGTCGTCCGCAGCCACGAGGACGCGGTCGCGGAGGAGGAGCAGGAGGGCGAGGACCAGGAAGGCGAGGAGCAGGAGGGCGAGGAGCCGGAGGACCGGGAGAGCGACGAGGACGGCGAGTCCGACGAGGCGGAAGACGCCTACGACGAGGAGGACGACGAGGACGCTCCGTACGCCGAGGACGAGGACGAGGACGACGGCGAGACGGAGGAGGAGTCCGACGAGCCCGAGGACGAGGACGCCTACGAGGAGGAGCCCGACGCGGAGTACGAGGAGGAGGAAGAAGACGGCGCCGACGCCGACGCCGAGGACGAGTACGCGTCCCGCGGTGAGTACGCGGACGACGACGAGTACGCCGGCCGCGGGAGTCGTCGATGACCACTCCCAGCCGGCTGCCCGATCCCTACGGCCAGGGACAGAGCGCCAATCTCGCTGACATCCTGGAGCGGGTGCTCGACAAGGGTGTCGTCATCGCGGGCGACATCCGGATCAACCTGCTCGACATCGAGCTGCTGACGATCAAGCTGCGGCTCATCGTCGCCTCCGTCGACAAGGCCAAGGAAATGGGCATCGACTGGTGGGAGAGCGACCCGGCGCTCTCCTCGCGCGCACGGCGCGACGAACTGACCCGGGAGAACGCGGAGCTGCGTGAGCGCCTGCGGGAGCTGGAATCGGGCCGCGTACCGAGGGAGGAACGATGACGGCACTGCGATACGTCTACGCCGTCTGCCGGCCCTTCGACGTCCCCCTCCAGTCCCAGCTGGCCGGGGTGGCGGGCTCCCCGCCCCGGCTGCTGCCCCACCGCGGTCTGGTCGCCGTGGTCAGCCACGTGCCCGAGCGCGACTTCTCGGAGGAGTCGCTGCGGGCCCACCTGGAGGACCTGGACTGGCTCGCCGGGACCGCCCGCGCCCACCAGCAGGTCGTCGACGCGCTCACCGTCGTCACCACGCCGCTGCCGCTCCGGCTGGCCACGGTCTTCCGGGACGACAGCGGCGTCCGCGTGATGATGGAGGAGCGCGAGGACGACTTCCTGCGCACCCTCGACCGGCTGGCGGGCCGGGTGGAATGGGGGGTGAAGGTGTACGTCGAGGCGGATCCCGCGCAGTCCGACCGCCCGGCGGAGCCCGAACCGAAGCCCGCCACGGGCCGTGACTACCTGCGGCAGCGGCGCATGCGGGCGCGGGCGCACGAGGACCTGTGGTCCCGGGCGGAGGAGTTCGCGACGCGACTGCACGCGAACCTGTCCTCCCGGGCCGACGACGCGCGGCTGCACGCACCGCAGAACCCCACGCTCTCCGGCGCCGCCGGACGGAACGTCCTCAACGCCGCCTATCTGGTGTCGCGGGACGTCTCCGAGGAGTTCGTGGAGATCGTGGACCGTACGAAGGACGACACTCCCGGGCTGCGCGTGGAACTCACCGGCCCGTGGGCCGCCTACTCCTTCGCGGGGGAGACCTCCGGCGAGGACGCGGCGGGTGCGGAGGCGGCGGGTGCGGAGACGGCGGGGGAGGAGTCATGACCGTCGTCGAACGGCGCGAGATCGCCCTCGTGGACCTGCTCGACCGGCTGCTGGCCGGCGGAGTGGTCATCACCGGTGACATCACGCTGCGCATCGCGGACGTCGACCTGGTCCGCATCGACCTCAACGCGTTGATCAGCTCGGTCAACCGCAATGTGCCGTCACCGTTCGGGGACTGACGTGACCGAGAACCCCGAACGCCGCAAACGGCTCGACCTGGACCCCGACACGGTCGAGCGCGATCTGGTCAAACTGGTGCTGACCGTCGTGGAGCTGCTGCGCCAGCTCATGGAGCGGCAGGCGCTGCGCCGGGTCGACGAGGGCGACCTGAGCGAGGAGCAGGAGGAGCGGATCGGGCTCACCCTGATGCTGCTCGACGACCGCATGACCGAACTGCGCGACCGCTACGGCCTGCGGCCCGAGGACCTGAACCTGGACCTCGGACCGCTGGGACCGCTGCTGCCCCGGGAGTGAGTCCCCGGGGCAGCCGCCTCACCGTCTGTCGGTCACCACCCGTGGCGGCGGCCTTGGCCGCCGCCTGTGGTCGTCCCAAGGACCATGCGCCGGTCAGGCGTCCGTCAGGCTTCCTTCCGGCACAGGATCTCCCCGTGCAGGACGCTGAACCAGCCCTCGGGCCGCCGGCCCCACTCCCGCCAGGCCGCCGACACGGCCCGCAGGTCCTCCGTCGTGGCGTGGCCGCCCTCCGTGGCCCGGTCGGCGTAGGCCGAGGCGAGGGTGCGGTCCGCCCACAGGCCGCTCCACCATTCCCGCTCGTCCGGTGCGGAGAAGGTCCAGGTGGCCGAGGTCGCCGTGATGTCCGTGAACCCGGCCTCCAGCGCCCAGGCCTTCAGCCGGCGTCCGGCGTCCGGCTCGCCCCCGTTGGCGCGGGCCACCCGGCGGTACAGGTCCAGCCAGCCGTCCATGCCCGCGGAGGCGGGGTACCAGGTCATGGCGCCGTAGTCCGAGTCGCGGACGGCGACGAATCCGTTCGGCTTCGCCACCCGCCTCATCTCGCGCAGCGCCTGCACCGGGTCGCCCACGTGCTGGAGCACCTGGTGGGCGTGGACCACGCAGAACGTGTCGTCCGGGTAGTCCAGGCCGTGGACGTCTGCGACCGCGAAGTCGGTGTTGGACAGGCCGCGCCCGGCGGCGGTGGCGCGGGCCCGCTCCACGATCTCCGGGGCCCGGTCCACGCCGGTCACGTGCCCGTCGGGCACCAGCTCCGCCAGGTCCGCGGTGATGGTGCCGGGGCCGCAGCCGATGTCGAGGATCTTCATGTGCGGCTTCAGCGAGCCGAGCAGGTACGCGGCCGAGTTGGCGGCGGTGCGCCAGGTGTGCGAGCGCAGCACGGACTCGTGGTGTCCGTGCGTGTACACGGCGGTCTCCTGCTGTCCGGACATGGCGGATCCCCTCTTTGCGACTGCGCGACGCACCGGTGCGCGGGGTACGGCGACCCCGCCCGGCAGCAGGATCACCGTACGCCCGCGCACCACATGATGAGACCGGCGTATTGATATATGGACTGACGGAGGGTCAGGACACGGTCCCGGTGCCGCGTCAGGAAGAGTGCTCGGCGAGACGGTTGCCGGACAGCGGGCGGTAGGCGGTGAGCGCCTCGGGCAGCTTCTCCAGCGTCAGGTCGCCCTGTGTCTCGGTGATCTCGCCGTCGTACGCCAGCAGGGTGCCCGGCGCGACACCGGTCAGCCGGAGCCGCCCCACCTGCACCGCCGCGTGGGCGGGGGAGCGGGTCAGCGGACCGGCGAACGCCGCCGAGAGCAGACGCAGGGCCGGCCGGCGGCCGCCGTGCACCACCCGGATGTCCAGCTGGCCGTCCGCCAGGTCCAGCCGGCGGCCGGGGGCCAGGCCCATCCGGTGGTACGTGCCGTTGCCCGCGAACAGCATCCACAGCGGGCGCCTGCGCCCCTGCACCTCGGCCTCCAGCGGATGCCGGTCGGCGCGCAGCACCCGTACCGCGGCCAGCAACCCGGCCGGCCAGCCGCCGATCCGGGGCGACCAGCGCTCCCGCTCGCGCACCAGCTCCGGGTACACGCCGAGGCTGAAGGTGTTCAGGAAGATGCCGCGCTGCTCACCGGAGGTGAACCGGCCGACGTCCACCCGCACGCCCTCCCCGCCCTCCAGCGCCCGGCACAGATCCTTGACGTCCTCCACCCCCAGGTCGTAGGCGAAGTGGTTGAGCGTGCCGCCCGGCAGCACCGCCAGCGGCAGGCCGTGGCGCATCGCGATCTCCGCGGCGGCGTTCACGGTGCCGTCGCCGCCGCAGACGCCGAGCACCCGGGCGCGGTCCGCCGCCTTCTCCAGCTCGGCGCCGACGTCACCCGGCTCGCACTCGACGACCTCGGCCTCCGGCAGCGCGTCGCACAGGGCGCGCACCCGGTCCGCGGTGCCCGAGGCGGTGTTGGCCACCATCACCAGACCCTCGCCCCGCGGCAGTGCCGGGACGTCCGCGCGCGGCCTGGCCGGCGGGATGAGCTGGGCCCGCGTGGGCACCATGCCCCGCACGGCGAACGCGGCGCCCGCCCCGAGCGCCGCCCCGGCGAGCACGTCGCTCGGGAAGTGCACACCCGTGTAGACCCGCGAGAGCGCCACCGCGGCGGCCACCGGCGCCACCGCGGCGCCCCACGCGGGTGACTCCAGCGCGACGCCGGTGGCGAACGCGGCGGCCGATGCCGCGTGGCCGGACGGGAAGGACGTGGTGATCGGCTGCCGCTTCAGCTGCCGGACCACCGGCACCGGGTCCAGCACGGGCCGGGGGCGGCGGACCGAGCGCTTGCCGAGCGTGTTGATCGTCAGCGAGGCCAGGCTCAGCGAGGCGAGGCCCCGGACGGCGGCGCGCCGGGACCGCGGGGTGCGGGCCGCGGCCAGCGCGGCGGCCGCCCCGAACCACAGCACGCCGTGGTTGGCGCTGCGGCTGAGCCGGGGCAGCAGGTGGTCGGCGCCGGGCCAGTGCCGGGCGGCGACCGCCTCGAACACGCGTTGGTCCAGCCGCAGCAGGCCGTTGCGCACCGGATGCGGGCCGGGCGTCGGGGCGGTGAGGTCTACGTCGGGGCTCATTCCTCCCGCCTACCCGGCGGACGGCGATTCCTGCGGGTGGCGTGCCGCACGTGCCTTCCGGCCCGTACTCGGGGAAAGCATTTGCCCGGACGGCGTCCGCGGCCGCAGAATCCGGCCCATGGGTCATCTCGAAGCCGCGCACCTGGAGTACTACCTCCCCGACGGGAGGGCGCTGCTCGGCGATGCCTCCTTCCGGGTGGGGGAGGGCGCCGTCGTGGCCCTCGTCGGACCCAACGGGGCCGGCAAGACCACCCTGCTGCGCCTGTTGTCCGGGGAGCTCAAGCCGCACGGCGGGACCGTCACCGTCGGCGGCGGCCTCGGAGTGATGCGCCAGTTCGTGGGCTCCGTGCGCGACGGGACGACCGTGCGGGACCTGCTGGTGTCCGTCGCGCCGCCCCGCATCCGCGAGGCCGCGCGCGCCGTCGACGCCGCCGAGCACGCGATCATGACGGTCGACGACGAGGCCGCCCAGATGCGCTACGCGCAGGCCCTCGCCGACTGGGCCGAGGTCCAGGGCTACGAGGCCGAGACGCTGTGGGACATCTGCACCACGGCCGCGCTCGGCGTCCCCTACGACAAGGCCCAGTGGCGGCAGGTGCGCACGCTCTCCGGCGGCGAGCAGAAACGCCTCGTCCTGGAGGCGCTGCTGCGCGGCACCGACGAGGTGCTGCTGCTCGACGAGCCGGACAACTACCTCGACGTGCCCGGCAAGCGCTGGCTGGAGGAGCGGCTGGAGGAGACCCGCAAGACCGTCCTCTTCGTCTCCCACGACCGCGAACTCCTCGCCCGCGCCGCCCAGAAGATCGTCTCCCTCGAACCCGGACCGGCCGGCGCCGACGCCTGGGTGCACGGCGGCGGCTTCGCCACCTTCCACGAGGCCCGCCGCGAGCGCTTCGCCCGCTTCGAGGAACTGCGCCGCCGCTGGGACGAGAAGCACGCCCAGCTCAAGAAACTCGTACTGACGCTGCGTCAGGCCGCTGCGGTCAGCCACGAGATGGCCTCGCGCTACGCCGCGGCCCAGACCCGGCTGCGCAAGTTCGAGGAGGCCGGCCCGCCGCCCGAGCCGCCCCGCGAGCAGGACATCAGGATGCGCCTGAAGGGCGGCCGGACCGGCGTCCGCGCCGTCACCTGCGAGGGCCTCGAACTCACCGGCCTGATGAAGCCCTTCGACCTGGAGGTCTTCTACGGCGAACGGGTCGCCGTCCTCGGCTCCAACGGCTCCGGCAAGTCGCACTTCCTGCGGCTCCTCGCGGGCGAGGAGGTGGCGCACACCGGGAAGTGGAAGCTCGGCGCGCGCGTGGTGCCGGGGCACTTCGCGCAGACCCACGCCCACCCCGAGCTGATGGGACGCACACTCCTGGACATCCTGTGGAGCGAACACTCCCAGGACCGGGGCGCCGCCATGTCCCGGCTGCGCCGCTACGAACTGACCCAGCAGGCCGAGCAGACCTTCGAGCGGCTCTCCGGCGGCCAGCAGGCCCGCTTCCAGATCCTCCTGCTGGAGCTGGAGGGCGTCACGGCCCTGCTGCTCGACGAGCCGACCGACAACCTCGACCTGGAATCGGCCGAAGCCCTCCAGGAAGGACTGGAGGGCTTCGAGGGCACGGTCCTCGCGGTCACCCACGACCGCTGGTTCGCCCGCTCCTTCGACCGCTACCTCGTCTTCGGCAGCGACGGCCGCGTCCGCGAGACGCCGGAGCCGGTCTGGGACGAGCGGCGGGTGGAGCGGGCCCGGTAACCGGCCGCCGGGGCGCTCAGCGCCAGCGCAGCAGGGCGCCGAGGCCGCCCACCGGCGCGTCCGTCGCCTCCTCCTGCGGCAGGGCCGGCGTCACCGAGATCGCCGGGGCACCGGTCATCACCGCCGAGCGCAGCAGCGCGTCGTCCGCGCGGGCCGACCAGGAGTTCTGCTCGCCGAGCGTCTTCAGCTCCGTGCGGCGCATCGCGAGCTGGTCGGCGTCCTCGCCGATCCACACCTCCAGGCGGGTGTCGGGCCCGTCCGGAATGATCAGCAGCTCGTCGATGCGGTGCTCCCTGGCGGCCTCGATCAGCGCCGGCACGCCCTCCACCGCGGCGGCCCGGCCCTCGCCGTCGGGTGCGCGGGCGGCCAGGAACCTGTCCAGGTCGTCCCGCGCCCGCGAGCGGACGTGATCGTCGCGCAGCCGCTCGACGTCACCGTCCAGCAGCCGGCTGCCGGCACCGTGCGCGGACTCCACGATCCGGCCCTGCAGCCGCTTGGGCAGCCGGTCGTGCACCGCCCGCCGCTCGCGGTCGTCACCCACCAGGATCAGCAGGTCGGCACCCGTCTCCTCCTGGCACACCGCGAGCGCGTCCGCGATCTCCGCCGCGTTGTGCTCCCAGGTGTTCTCCACCCGCAGCTGGAAGTGGCGCTCCGACCAGTCGATGCTGCTCGTGCGGTGCACGGGCCACTGCCGGCCGGTCACCGAGCCCGCGTCCCGGCTGCCCAGCGCGCTGCGCAGCTCGAAGTCGGCGCCCTTGCGGTCGATGTACGCCACGACGCACACGGGGTCCTCGCCCGCCAGCTCCAGCAGCGGCGTCACGCGCGGCAGCGGCGCCCAGTGGGCCTCGGTACCGCCCTGCGGGGGGCGGGCCAGCGGCTGGTCGAGGACCACTTCCCCGGCCCTGGCGAACAGCGCCCGCCCGTGCGGGTCCGAGGAGTGGCGCAGCCCGTCCACGGCCCCCCGCACGGCCCGGCAGGTCGCGTCGTCCGCCCCCTGCGCAGCCAGCTCCCGGGCCACCGCGGCGGCCGTCAGCTCACGTTCGTGGGGGGTGTCCTCCGTGTGCTGGGAGAGATCGACGTACACGGAGGCCCAGGGCCCCTGCTGTTCGTAGAGTGGGTGCAGAAAGGCGAGTTCCATGGCTCCCTCCCGGGTGCCGCTCGGGGGTGGTAGTGCTTCCGAGGCGGGTACCCGGACCGCATGAACGAACACGACACGCGGGACGACACCGCGGCCGGGGTGGACCCGGGCCGCCTGGACGACCAGCAGCTCATGAAGGAGCTGGAGACCATCCACCGCACGCGCCACGACACCCTGCTGTACGGCTCGAACGACGCGCTGCGGGCCCACAACGGGCGCATGGCCCAGCTCGAGGGCGAATGGCTGCGGCGCAACCCCCGCCGCCCGGTCGCCGCCGGCCGCACGCGCGAGGGCGCCCGGGAACGGGGTTCCGGGGAGAACGCCGCCCCCGGCGTCTGAACGCCGGGCCCGCCCGGGTGTGCCTCTGCGTGCCGCCCGCACGCGGGCCCGGCCGGCCGACGCGTCCGGTACGCGTGGCCGACCGGGCAGGTGACGCCTGCGGCCCTGCGGGCCCCGACGGCTCAGCCGGCCTTGGCGAACTCCGCGAGGAAGGTCTCGCAGAACGCCTTGAGATCGTCCGGCTTCCGGCTGGTCACCAGGATGTTGTTGCCGTGGTCGCAGACCTTCACCTGTTCGTCCACCCAGGTGGCGCCCGCGTTGCGGAGATCGGTCTGCAGGCTCGGCCACGACGTCACGACACGGCCGCGTACGACGTCCGCCTCGGCGAGCGTCCACGGGGCGTGGCAGATCGCGGCAACCGGCCGGCCCTGCTCGAAGAAGTCCTTCACGAACGCCACGGCCTTGTCGTCCATCCGCAGAAAGTCCGGGTTGGCCACGCCGCCCGGCAGCACCAGCCCCCCGAACGAGTCGGCGGACGTCTCGCCCACCACCTCGTCCACGGGGAAGGTGTCCGCCTTGTCGAGGTGGTTGAAGGCCTGGATCTCACCGGACTGCGTGGAGACGAGCACGGGCTCGTGGCCCGCGTCCTTCGCCGCCTGCCACGGCTCGGTCAGCTCGACCTGCTCCACGCCCTCGGGTGCGGTCAGAAATGCGATGCGCATGTGGTTCGGTTTCCTTTCCGGCGCGCCGGCGGGCGTCGCCGCCCGGCGCGCGCGTCTCGTTCGGCCACGAGGCCGCGGCGGCCCCGCCGGCCCCGCGGAGCGCGGTCAGGTGCCGTCGACGGCATCCGGTTCCGCGCGGCTGATGTCGGCGAGCGCCGAGGCGGGGTCCCTGGCCTCGGCCAGGTCACCGAGGCTCACCATCCCCACCGGCAGCCCGTCCTCCACGACCGGCAGCCGGCGCACGGCGTGCTCACGCATCAGCGTGACCGCGTCCGCCACCGGGTCACCGGGGGAGACGGTCAGCGGATCGGCGGTGCAGACCGTGCGGACGCTCACCGCCATGGGGTCGGTGCCGTCCGCCACCGCCCGCACCGTGATGTCCCGGTCGGTCAGCACGCCCACGACGTCCTGGCCGTCCGCGACCACCACATCACCGATGTTCTGCGTGCGCATGAGCTGCGCCGCCTCGACGAGGGAGGAGTCCGGGCGGACGGCGACCACACCCGGAGTCATGACGTCCCTGACGTACTCGGCCATCACGGCCCGCCCTTCCGGCGCCTACGCGCCCTGTGCCCCGCCGCTCTCGGTCAGGGCGACGGCCAGTTCCTGGACGTTGTCGTAGCGCGCCCTGTCGGGCAGCCGTTCCAGCCCCTCGACGAGGGCGTCGGGCGCGTTGCCGCGGCGCAGGGCGCGGCCCAGCTCCCGGGGACCCGCGGGGAAGGTGCCCCGCGTCAGGTTCCGGGCCAGCTCCAGCCGGAGCGCCTCCAGGTACGTCGGCCCGCGTCCCGGGGTCACCGGTCCGTGCATGACGTCCGGATCGTCCTCGGCGGTCGGTTCCGGGTCGTTCCACTCCTCGCTGCGGGTGGGGTGCCCGGACCTGAGCAGACCCTGCAGTTCGTGCTTCATCTCGTCGTCGCGGTGGACGCTCATCCGGTCACTGCCTCGCTGCATGTCTCCCTCCACATCCTCCTGGGGTGCGGACCGCGTACCCGGCCACCGACGCCCGACACGGATTCACCCGGACGGGTCCGGCCCGATTCGCGCGGACGCGGTACGCACGGCCGGCCCGCCGGGTCCAGGACGTGTGCGCGGCCGCGCCCGGCGGCCGTGCGAGCGCTCACCGCCGGACGCGGTCACCCTCCCGGCGGCGGGCCCGGCTCACGGCCCGCGCCAGACGTTGGCGAAGGCCGCGTTCTCGATCGTCCGCCGCTGGCGCACCGCCTCCAGCTCCATGACCGCGTCGTGGACGGCGGCCACCACACTCGTGACCGCCTCGTCGCCGAGGCCGGTCCCGTCGTCGGGACGTCCGCCGTCGATGCCCACGGCCGCGGCGAGGGCGGCCAGGACGGGTTCCTTCTCGTTCCAGCGGTCGGCCGCACGGCGGCGCGCGGGCGTGTCGACCGGTTCCAGGCCTTCCGAGCCGAAGGACAGCCGGCTCCTTCGCCGCGGCGTCAGCTCACCGCTCTCCTCCAGGGCGGCCTGGTACGCGGCCGACAGGTCCCGGCCCCGGCGCCACAGCCAGTCCTCGATCCGCTCGTGGGGCGGCTGCCGGGAGAGGCCCGCCGCGGCCGCGCCCAGGAAGGGATCGTCCGGCGGCGGCCCACCCGGCACGATGCGGTCGCCGTCCACGGCGACCGCCCCCGCGCCCACGAGATCGATCAGCTCGGCTCCCGCGAGCGCGAGGGACAGGTCGCCCTGCCCCACGGCGTGCTCCGGGGCCATGGCGATGATGAACAGGTCTTTCGCCGTGGTCATGAACGGCTCCCCTCGGAGCGTCGACAACGGTGGGCACATCCGGTGTGCCCGGCTCGCGCGGCCGACGCCTGCTTCCAGCATGCATCCGGCGGAGACCGGCGTGCGGGCACGGGGACTTCTGCCGCCCGGCGGCTAGTGGCGGCGGGTACGGCGCACGAGGCTGCGCAGGAGTCTGTGCGCGGAGCGACGCGAGAGCCGGGTCACCGGGTGCGGCGTGGTGCCGGACCGGCCCGGCGGCACTTCGGCCATGGAGCTGCTGCGTCCGGCGATCTGCAGCACACAGGTGGCGGAACCCGCCGCGTTCCCGCCGGGGCGGAAGGTGACTTCGAACGGGCGCGGCGGGTCGCCGGGCAGCTCGGCCGTGAGCGCGAGCGCGTCGGTGCGGTGTCGTGTGCGCCGGTAGCCGACCACCTTGCCGTCCACCAGCAGCTCGGCCTCCGATGCGGAGCGGCGGGTCTGCACCGTGACGGAGTGGCTGTCCACGTCGAGGTGGAAGTGGTGGGTCCGAGGCACGGCACACCTCCCGGATCTCAGCGGGCGGCACGTGTCCTTACAGCGTAGACGGTTCCCGGAGGCGTGCGACGGTCGAACCGGTGGGCCGACGGCGGTGCCGCCGGTCCACCGCGCTCCTACTCGCCGTGGGTGTGCCGGGTGGCCCGGAACCGGGCCGTACCGTCTGCCCGCTCGGCCCCGGTGGAGTCGACCCGCTCGAAGCCGGCCTTCTCCAGGACGCGGACGGAGGCCGGGTTCGACAGCTCCACGCAGGCGGTGACGGTGTGGACACCGGGTGCGGTGAGGGCCAGGGCGGCCAGCGCCCGGGTGGCCTCGGTGGCGTAGCCCCGTCCTCGCCGGGAGGCGACGACGCCGTACCCGAGCTCGACGGCCCCCTCGGCGGGGGGCCAGAAGAGGCCGATCGACCCGACGACGAGACCGCCGTCCCGCTCGATGATCAGGCGGTGGCCGTAACGGCCGAGCCAGGCGGGACGGTCGCCGAGGAGGCCCGCGATGACACGGTCGCCCTCGGCGGGGAAGTCCCCGGCCCAGTCGGCGGGCGGGGCGGCCCCCTCACGGCCGAGGACGGCGGCGGCTTCGGCCGCGGTCCAGGTACGGAGGACGAGCCGCTCGGTGGTCAGCTCGGCAAGGGCCTCGGAGGGTGAGGAACACATGGGTGACTCCTGGTCGTTGCAACGACCCGGGCCGCGTCGCGTCGGTTCAGCGCGCGGACCGGAAAAGGGCATGCTGAGGAGGGCCGCTGACGGCCATATTCATCAACCTCCCCGCGCCGGAGCCGTGTTCGCGCTTGATCCGCGCCGGTGCGACCGTAACAGGCCCGGCGGGCGCTCGAACACCCGGAAGCCCAGCCGGTGCTTCGCGGCGTCCCAGCCGCGCAACCGCTCCTCGGTGTCGCGGCAGCCGTCGTCGGTGATCAGCACGATGTCGCCGCGCGCGCCAGCGGTGTCGTCGAACCCCTCCTCCAGCAGCTCGGGCACTGCCGTCAGCGGCGTCCGGCAGCCGGTACGCCGCCGAGGAAGGTCTCCGCGAAGTCGACGACCCGGACGGTCCCGGCGGGGCCAGGTCCCGGCGGGCGAGCCGGCCGGGAAACGGACGCCGCGGATCCGGTCGGCCGCGGAGAACACGCTGCCGGCGGAGTCGCGCCCCGCGTGCCGGGCCTGGGCCGGCAACGCCAGGGCGCACCCCACGGCCCACGCCTCGCGGGTGACTCCGCCGGGTCCGTCCGCGGCGATGGAGTCCGTCGGTCCGGGGCAGACCCGTTCCCGCCTCGGGAAGCGCACATCGGGGTGTTTGACGGGGACGCGCGGGGGCAGGCGCAGTTCCAGTGCTTCGGACAGGAGGCACGTCCGTGGGAGCGGCGCGACGCCGCCACGGATGCGTCGGTCCGGCTGCCGGACACCCCTCCCACGGTGACCGCCCGCAACCAGGGCCGTGTCGTCGCAGCCCCGGCGCCCGTCCCGAGCCCCGGAAAGCTCTCGGAGCCCCGGTGCCCGGCCCGCACCGGCCGGGCACCCGCCCGCCGCCACGACAGGACCCCGCACTCCGAGGGAGCTGCGACGCACCATGCCGATCCGAGCCGGAGCCAAGCACCCGCACGACGACGCCCCCGACACCGCGGACGCCTTCCGCCGCCTCGCCACCCTTCCCGAAGGACCGGAGCGCGACGCGGTCCGTGACCGCGTGGTCGAGGCCTGGCTGCCCATGGCCGAACGGCTCGCCGGGCGCTTCCGCAGCCGCGGCGAGAGCTACGAGGATCTGCGGCAGGTCGCCGCCCTCGGCCTCGTCAAAGCCGTCGACCGGTACGACCCCACCCGCGGCAGCGCGTTCGAGAGCTACGCCGTGCCCACGGTCACCGGCGAGATCAAGCGCCACTTCCGTGACCACATGTGGACCCTGCACGTGCCGCGCCGGGTGCAGGAACTCCGCAACAGCGTCCGCTCGGCCGGTCAGGACCTGGCCCAGGCCGCCCCCGGCCACCGGCCCACCGTCGCCGAGATCGCCGAGCGCGCCGGGCTGAGCGAGGAGGACGTCCGGGAGGGCATGGAGGCGCTGGGGAGCTTCACGGCCCTGTCCCTCGACGCCGAGGCCCCCGACAGCGACGACGGCTACTCGCTCGTCGACGGCCTCGGCGCCCCCGACCCGGCCCTCGACACCGTCGTCGACCGCGAGGCCGTCAAGGGGCGGCTGGCCGCCCTGCCGGAACGGGAGCGCGCCATCCTCTACATGCGGTTCTTCGACGACATGACCCAGAGCCGCATCGCCGAGCAGCTCGGCATCTCCCAGATGCACGTCTCCCGGCTGATCAGCCGCAGCTGCGACCGGGTGCGGAAACAGGTGCTGCGGGATCCGGCGGCCTGACCCCGCGGCCCGGCGGACGGCCCGGCGGCCCGGCGGGCGGCCCGAAACCTGGTCCTCACCCGCACGGGGGCCCCGGTCCCGCGAACGGCGCACGGCGGCGCGCGCCACCGGGCCGGGCGGGCTGTGATGGCCGAGGGCGCGAGTCCCGCGCCCCCGCAGCCGTCGCTCGAAGGAGCCCGAACCCATGCGCCGCACCTCCCGTGTCCTGTCCGTCGCCGTACTGGCCAGTGCCGCCCTCGGCGTCTTCGCCGGGTCCGGCTCGGCGGACCCGGGCGGCACCCCAGGGCCGGCCGGCGCCGGAGAACCCGCCGCCGAGGTCAGCCCGGCGGACGTCGGCCCGGGCGGCACCGTCACCGTCTCGGTCACCTGCGACCCGGCCGGCGGGGCGGCGCCCGAGGCCCTCGACGCGGTCTCCCCGGCCTTCGAGGGGGGCACCGTCGCGCTCCTGAAGGTGGCCGGCGCCGACGACAGGACCCCGGCCTACCGCGGTACCGCCCGCATAGCCCCCGCCGCGGACCTCGAGGGCGACCCGGACGCGGCCGGCCCCGCCTCGCCGTGGACCGTCGACGGCACGTGCCCGGCGGCATCCGGCGGCGAGGGCAGGCCGTGGAGCGCGGCGATGACGGTGTCCCGACGCAGCGGCTCCGCCGAACCCGAGCGGTCCTGGGGGAGCACCGCCCCCGAGCCCTCGTGCCGCCCGACCGCCGCGCCTCGCGACGAACCCGGCGTCCCGAAGGACGAACCCGCCGTCCCGAAGGAGGAGCCTGTCGTCCCCGGCGGCGAGCCGACGGCACGCGACGAGACCGTGCCGTACGCCGATCCCGCCCTCCCGGGCGACGAGCCGGCACCGGACGAAGCGGTCCCGGGCGACCTTCCCGACGAGCCCGCTCCCGACGAACCCGCTTCCGACGAGGCCACGTCCGACGAGGCGCCCGTCCCGTACGACGAGGCCGTCCCCCACGACGAGGCCGCGCTCTCCGGCCCGGCCGCTCCCGCCGGCCACTCCGCCACGCACGGGGCGCCGTGCGCGACCGAGCCACCGTGCCCCGGACCCACGGCGTGGGACGCGTCCTGCGGCGGCGGCGAGGCGGAGCACGGGGTGCAGGCCGGCACGGGCGGATCCTTCACCGACTCCGTGCCCGCCCTGGCCGCCGGCGGCGTCCTGATCGCCGGCGCGTTCGGCGGCGCCGCGTACCGGCTGCGGCTGCGGCTGCGCGGGGAGAGCCGGGACCACTGACCCGCCCCGGCCGGGGGTGATCGACGCAACGCGGGCCGGAGCCATGGCCGGGCGGCCCGGTGGGTACTTGGTGCACGACCGGAGCACGAGGAAGGAAGCGGTCGGGGACCGGCGGCGACAGGACTCGGCACGACGGAGGCACCCATGCGGCGGACGGACCCCGGGAACGACGCTTCCGAACGCCACACGGCGCCCGGGAGCGGGAGCCCTGCCGGCCGCGCGCCCGCGGGCGACGGTCCCGAAGGGCACGGCGCGGTCCGCCGGGGCCCGCATCTCCCCGGCGACGGACTGCCCGTGCTGCCCGAGCTGTCCGCCGTCCTCGCCGCCTCCGCGGGCCGTGCCCACGAGGAACCCGCCGGCGGCGCCCCGGCGCTGCTGGACGCCGCCTGCGGCTACTGGAACCGGCGCGGACTGCCCACCGACCCGGACCACGTGGCCGCCGCCCCCGGCGCCAACGCCCTGCTGCTCGCGCTGACCGCCGCGCTCGGCGGCGACGTCCTGGTGCCGCGCCCCTGCGCCGCCTGGTGGGCGCCGTACGCGCGGCTGCTGGGCAGACCGGTCTTCCACGTCCCCACCCCCGCCGAGTCCGGCGGCGTCCCCGATCCGTACGCGCTCCTGGAGACCGTGCGCCGCATCCGGGCCGAGGGCGGCGACCCGCGCCTGCTCGTGCTGTCCGTCGCCGACGACCCCACCGGCACCGTCGCGCCGCCCGAGCTGCTGCACGAGACCGTCGAGGCCGCCGCCGGCGAGGGACTGCACCTGGTCAGCGACGAGACCTGGCGCGACACCCTGCACGACCCGCACGCCACCGTGCTGCTCAGCCCCGCCGAGATGCTGCCCGAGCGGGTCACCGTCGTGACCGACCTGGCCGGCGCGGCGCTGCCGGCGGGCTGGCCGGCCGCCGTCGCCCGCTTCCCCGCCTCCGCCGCCGGGAACGGCCTGCACGCGCGCGTCCTCGACGTGCTGACCGCGCTCGGCGCCCGCGTCGCCGCGCCCCTCACCGCCGCGGCCGGGTACGCGCTCGCCGAACCGGAGCCGGTCACCGCCCGCCGGTCGGCCGCCGTACGCCTGCACGCGCGCGTGGCCGCCGCCGTGCACGCCGCCGTCGTCGCCGCGGGCGCCACCGCCCGGCCCCCGCAGGCCGGGCGTCACCTGTACGCCGACCTCGGCCCGCTCCGCGACGCGCTCGGCGCCCACGGCGTCGGCGACGCCCAGGAACTGGAGGACTTCCTCACCGCCCGGCTCGGCATGCCCGCCCCCGGCGGCCACCGCTTCGGCGACGACCTCCTCGCCCTGCGCGTCCGGCTGTCCACCGGCCCGTTGCTGGGAGACACCGACGAACGGCGCGCGGAGAGCCTCACCTCCACCGACCCGTTGGAACTGCCGCACGTGCACGCCGCGCTGACCGCCCTGAAGTCGGTCTTCGGCGATCTCCGCGACGCTCAGCGATGGGAGCCTCCTCGATGACGCAGCAGCCCCGGTCGACCACCAGGCCCACCACGCCCGCCCAGGACCAGGACACCTCACCGGCCGCGGCCTCCCCCGTCCCGCCGCTCGCCGAGCCCCGGCCGCTCGCCGAACGCCGGGTGTGGCCGCGGACCTTCCACGACCGGCTGACCGCACCGCTGCCCGGCCTGAAGGCCTTCGCCAGATTCGCCCGCGAGGGCGCGGTGAGACCGAGCGCCGAAGGCCTCGCCGACGTCCCCAGACTGCCGTACGCCCCCGCACCGCTGCCCCGCGTCGACGCCCGCACCGTCGCCGTCGCCTGGGCGGGACACGCCAGCTGGGTGGTGCGCATCGGCGGGCTCACCGTGCTCACCGACCCGGTCTGGTCCCGCCGCATCCTCGGCACCCCGGCCCGCGTCACCCCCGTCGGCGTCGCCTGGAGCGACCTGCCGCGGGTCGACGCGGTCGTCATCAGCCACAACCACTACGACCACCTGGACGCCCCCACGCTGCGCAGGCTCCCCCGTGACACCCCCGTGTTCGTCCCGGCCGGACTCGGCCGCTGGTTCCACCGGCGCCGCTTCACCCGGGTCACCGAGCTGGACTGGTGGGAGGGCGCCCGGCTGGGCGGAGTCCGCTTCGACTTCGTACCGGCCCACCACTGGTCCAAGCGCACCCTCACCGACACCTGCCGCACGCTGTGGGGCGGCTGGGTCCTCACCGACGCGGACGGCCGGCGCGTGTACTTCGCCGGCGACACCGGCTACGGCCACTGGTTCTCCCGCATCGGCCGTCGCCACCCGGGCATCGACCTCGCGCTGCTCCCCATCGGCGCCTACGACCCGCGCTGGTGGCTCAGCGACGTGCACTGCGACCCGGAGGAGGCGGTGCGAGCCGCCCAGGACCTGGGGGCCCGTCGGATGGCACCGATGCACTGGGGCACCTTCGTGCTGTCGGCGGAACCGGTCATGGAACCGCTCACCCGCGTACGCGCCGCCTGGCAGGAGGCCGGCCTGCCCCGGGACGACCTGTGGGACCTGCCCGTCGGCGGCTCCCGCGTGCTGGACGACGACTGAACGGCCCTCCCGAGCCGCGCCCCGCGCCTCTCCCCACCGCCCCCGCGCCTTCGCCCCTACGCCTTCGCCGGCCCCCGCAGCCGGCGCCAGGCGCTCGGCGCCACGCTCACCAGTACCGTGAGCGCGATCGCCGCCGCCACGCCCTCCCACGGCTCGCTGAACAGCGAGCCGCCGAGGACGCCGATCAGCTGGTACGTCACCGCCCAGGCCACGCAGGCCGGGAGGTTGCCCCGGGCGAAGCGGCGCGTGGGCCACTCGGCCAGCAGACAGGCCAGCATCACGGGTATCCGGCCGGCCGGCACCAGCCGGGACAGCACCAGCACCGCGACGTCGTGCTCGGCGAGCTTCTCCTGCGCCTGCTCGAGCCGGTCCTCGGGCGCCCGGGACCGGATCGCCTCAAGCCAGCGCGAGCCGTTCTTCGAGCCGACCCCGCGCCGCCCCAGCCAGTACAGCGCCATGTCACCGCAGAACGCGGCCAGCGACGCCGTCACGAACACCATCAGCAGCGAGAACGGCAGCGTCTGGTGCATCGCCACCACCGCCGCCGAACTCACCAGGACGCCCGTCGGCACGACCGGTACCAGCGCCCCGATCAGAATCAGCAGGAACAGCGACGGATAGCCCAGCGCCTGCTGCGTCGGCTCGGTCGGGATGCTCGTCACGGCGGTGCCCAGCAAGGTCACCTCGCGACCTCCACCCGCACACTCCCGCCGTGCCCCAGCCGGTGCACCGCGACGTCCGGCGCGTGCAGCGCCGACAGGCGCACGAACTCGTCGCCCGGCGTGTGGAACTCGTGGGGGCGCACGGCGTCCATCCCGATCGGCCAGTACGTGCCGTAGTGCACCGGCACCGCAGTGGACGGCGCCAGCCGGGCCAGTGCCTCGGCCGCCCGTCCCGCGTCCAGGTGGTCGGGCCCCAGGTACGGCCCCCAGCCGCCGACCGGCAGCAGCGCCGCGTCGACCGGCCCGATCTCCTTCTCCATCCCGTCGAACAGGCCGGTGTCCCCGGCGAAGTACGTACGGCCCTCGCCCTCCACGACGTAGCCGAGCGCGGGGGAGCGGTGCGGGCCGAACGGCAGCCGCCGCCCGTCGTGCCGCGCGGGCACCGCCCGGATCCGCAGGTCACCGACCACCGTCTCGTCGCCCGGCGCCACCTCGGTCAGCTTCAGGTGCCCGAGCCGGCGCAGCCCCGGCACCGCCCGTCGTGCGCCCCGGGGCACGAGCAGGCGCGTACCCGGCGTGAGCCGCGCGAGCGACGGCACGTGCAGATGGTCGGCGTGCAGGTGGGACACCAGCGTCACGTCCGCGTGCCAGGCGTCCGACGGCGGCACCGGGCCCCGCCTGCGGCGCAGATGCGCGAATCTGCGGACGAACAGCGGGTCGGTGAGCACACGTATGTCCGAGTCCTCGACCGTGCAGGTGGCGTGACCCCACCACGTGAGCTCCACCGGCACCTCTTTGCCTCCTTCGCGCGACTCCCCGAAGCCTACGTCCAGGAGTAGGGTCGGCGGCGAAAACGGGAGGTGAGGGGGGACACCATGAGGGCGTTGAGGGTGACGGCGATCGCGAGTCTGACGCCGCTGGAGCAGCTGGACGACGATCCTTTCCTCGTCGACTCCCGCAGCCAGCACGCCATGTGCGCGCGCTGGGCCGCCGAGCAGGGTTACGTCGTCACGCGGGAACTGCTGGTCCGCGGGCTGCGCCCCGACCACGACGCCCTGTGGGACGGCGTGCGCCCGGGACAGGACCTGTTCGTGGCGCCCAGTCACCGGGTGCTGCGGAGCGCGCTGTCGTCGGTGGAGGAGTTCACCGCGGAGTGCGCGCGGCGGGGGGTGCGGGTGGAGACGGTCGGCCACGAGGAACCGTCGTACGACGCCCGGATGAAGGCGTGCGTGCACCGCAGACTGTCCATGCCGACGGCGGGATACGACGGCCGCTGATCACCGCCGGGCCGCCGGACGCCGGGCGCGGCCCCGGGTGAACCGGACCAGGGGGGACAAACAGGCGTCCCGGAGCGTTGTGGCAGGGTGGGGGCGGCTCGCGCGGACGCCGGGCCGGGACGTGAGGTGTGCGAAGCGTGGGTGGAGGGCGTTGGCGGCGGGGCGCCAGTCAGATCGGGCGGAGCGTCGCGGTGTGGGCCGTCTCCACGGTGACCATGCTGGTGCTCGCCGGGATCCTCCCGGACTTCCGGCTCCAGTCCCCGGACGGTGACAGCGCGACCGACATCGCCGTCACCGCCGCGGTCGGCGCGGGTGCGTTCGGCCTGCTGTCGGCGCTGGTGTGGCCGCTGCTGGTGCGATTGCTGCTGCTCGTGCCGGCGCTGGTCCTCGGGCTGCTGGTCTTCTTCCTGAACGGCGGGCTGCTGCTGCTCGCACTGGACGTGAACCCGACCGCGCGCGGCGGCGTCGCCCCCGAGACCGCCGTGGTGGTGGCCGCCGTGATGTCCGCCGTGGCCTCCGCCACCGGCGGTGCCCTGGCCGTCCGCGACGACGACGCCTACAGGCGCCGGCTCTACCGGCTCGCCGACCGCCGCCGCAGATCGGGCCCGCCCTGCCCGACCGGCCCCGGCACCGTCTTCCTGCAACTGGACGGCGTCGGCCACGACGTCCTGCTGGACGCGGTCGACGAGGGCCTGATGCCCACCGTCGCCCGCTGGCTCGGCCGCGACGGCTCCTCCGCGACCCACCGGCTCGCCCCGTGGCGCACCGACTGGTCCAGCCAGACCGGTGCCAGCCAGCTCGGCATCCTGCACGGCAGCAACCACGACGTTCCCGCGTTCCGCTGGTACGAGAAGGACAGCGGCGAGGTGGTCGTGTGCAACCGCCCCACCAGCGCCGCCGACCTCCAGCGACGGGCCATCGAGCACACCGGCGACGGCGGACTGCTGACCTTCGACGGCGCCAGCCGCGGCAACCTGTTCAGCGGCGGCGCCGACGAACAGGCCCTCGTGCTGTCCATAGCCACCCGCCGTCGCAGCCGGGAGAACCGCTCCCGGTCCGGGTACTTCGCCTACTTCTCCGACCCGGCCAACGCGGTCCGCACCGCCATGTCCTTCGTGGCGGAGGTGGGCCGCGAGATCGGGCAGTCCACCCGCGCCCGCGCCCGCAAGGTCCGCCCCCGCGTCTCCCGCGGCGGCCTCTACCCCTTCGTCCGCGCCTTCGCGACCGTCGTCGAGCGGGACGTCGTCGTCGCCGCCGTGATGGGCGACATGCTCGCCGGACGCACCGCCGTCTACGCCGACCTGGTCGCCTACGACGAGGTCGCGCACCACTCCGGGCCGCGCAGCCGGGACGCCGCGAAGGTCCTCCAGCGGCTCGACCGGTCCCTCGCGCTGATCGAGAAGGTCGCCGAGCACGCCCCCCGCCGGTACCGGACCGTCGTGCTGTCCGACCACGGCCAGAGTCCCGGCGAGACCTTCCGTTCCCGCTACGGCCTGACCCTCGCCGACCTGGTGCGGGCCGGCTGCGGACTGCCCGTGCCGCGCCGGGCGCGGCGCACCCGCAGCGGCGCCGAGGCGCGCACCGCCGTACGGGCCGCCCTGCACCGGCCCGTGGAGGAGGGCGACGAACAGCGGCGGCCCGCCGACCGCCACTCGGAGCCGGTCGTGCTGGCCTCCGGCAACCTCGGGCTCGTCTCCTTCCCGGACGTGCCGCACCGCATGAGCCGCGAGGAGATCGACGCGCGCCACCCCGCGCTGCTGCCCACCCTCGCCAACCACCCCGGCGTCGGGTTCCTGCTCGTGCGCAGCGAGGAGCACGGCGGTGTGGTCCTCGGCGCGCGCGGCGCGGAGCTCCCGCTGGACCGGCTCGACGAGGAACCCGGCCCGCTCGCGCCGTTCGGCCCCGGCGCCGCGGACGCCGTGCGCCGCACGCACTCCTTCCCGCACACCGCCGACATCATGGTCAACTCCTTCCACGACCCGGCCGACGGCGAGGTCCTCGCCTTCGAGGAGCAGATCGGCTCCCACGGCGGCCTCGGCGGGGCCCAGTCGCGGGCCTTCCTGCTGTCGCCCGTCGTCCTGTCGACGCCGGACGGCGAGGGCGAGGACATCGTCGGCGCCGAGCACGTCCACCGGATCCTGCGGCGCTGGCTGCGCGAGTCCAACGGACCGCAGGTGCCCCTGGACGATTCCCGGCCCGAGGGCCGCGACAGTGCACCTTTTGCGGTCCCGGACCGGCGTCCGCAGGACAAAACCGCCTGATTTGGAGCCGTGGGCGGCCGTGCCGGACCATGGACCGTCCCGGCGATCCCGGGCACCAGTTCCAAGGAAGGCGCACCACCCCCATGCACGTCACCGGGACCGTCCCCCCACCGGCTCCGGACCAGCGGGAGACCCCCGCGGCCCCCGGCGGCGACCGCCACGCCCGCCGCTTCGGGCTGCCCGTCGCCACCGCCCTGGTCATGGGCAACATCATCGGCGGCGGCATCTTCCTGCTCCCCGCCTCCGTCGCCCCGTTCGGCACCATCAGCCTGCTCGCCTTCGGCGTCCTGACCGTCGGCGCCGTCGCCCTCGCCCTGGTCTTCGGCCGGCTCGCCGCCCGCGACCCGCGCACCGGCGGCCCCTACGTCTACGCCCGCGAGGCCTTCGGCGACTTCGCCGGATTCCTCGCCGCCTGGGCGTACTGGATCACCACCTGGGTGTCCAACGCCGCGCTCGCCGTCGCCGCCGTCGGCTACCTCGACGTCCTGATCCCGGTGAACGACCACCGCTGGACCGCGTGCCTGGCCGCGCTCGTCATCCAGTGGCTGCCGGCGCTCGCCAACTTCGCCGGCACCCGCTGGGTGGGCGCCGTCCAGGTGGTCTCCACGGTGCTGAAGTTCGTGCCGCTGCTGCTCGTCGCGGTCGGCGGACTGTTCTTCTTCGACCCCGGCAACCTCGGCCCCTTCAACGCGAGCGGCGGCAGCGGCATCGGCGCGGTCTCCGCCGCCGCCGCGATCCTGCTCTTCTCCTACCTGGGAGTGGAGTCCGCCGCGGTCAGCGCGGGCGAGGTCAAGAACCCGCGCCGCACGGTCGGCCGGGCCACCGTCATCGGCACCGCCGGCGCCGCGCTCGTCTACCTGCTCGGCACCCTCTCCGTCTTCGGCACCGTCGCCCACGACCGCCTCGTCGACTCCGCCGCGCCCTTCTCCGACGCCGTGAACGCCATGTTCGGCGGCGCCTGGGGCGGCTGGGCCGTCGCGCTCGCCGCGCTGGTGTCGATGACCGGCTGCCTGAACGGCTGGACCCTGCTCAGCGCCCAGACCCCGTACGCCGCGGCCAGGGACGGCCTCTTCCCCGCCGCCTTCGCCCGCAAGCGGCGCGGTGTCCCCACGGTCGGCGTCGGCGTCACCGTCGTCCTGGCGTCGCTCCTCACCGTCTACAACTACACGTCCGGCTCGGCGAAGGTCTTCGAGGTCCTCGTCCTCGTCACCACCTTCACCGCGACCGTCCCCTACCTGCTGGCCACCGCCGCGCAGCTCTTCCACCTGGTCTCCGGACAGCGCGAGCGCGTGAACCGCGCCCGGCTGGTCCGCGACGCCGTGATCGCGTCCGTGGCGGCCGCGTTCTCCCTGTGGCTGGTCGCGGGCGCCGGCTACGCGGCCGTCTACCAGGGCGTGCTCTTCCTCTTCGCGGGCGTGCTGGTCCACGCGGTGATGGCGGCCCGGCGGCAGCGCTCCCCGCGCGGGGACCGGTCTTCCGGGTGAGCTGAGCCGGAGTGTGATCGGATGGGGGTGGGAACCCGGGCACGGGCTCCCACCGCCCCAGTACCGCAAGGGAATCCGGAAAGGACTCGTCGTGGCAACCACGCGCTCCGCACACACCGTCTGGGAAGGCAACCTGCTCGAGGGCAGCGGCGTCGTCACCTTCGACTCGTCCGGCATCGGCGAGCAGCCGGTGTCGTGGCCGTCGCGCGCCGAGCAGGCCAACGGCAAGACCAGCCCCGAAGAGCTGATCGCCGCCGCCCACTCCAGCTGCTTCTCCATGGCGCTGTCGCACGGCCTGGCCGGCGCCGGCACCCCGCCCACCAAGCTCACCACCTCCGCCGACGTCACCTTCCAGCCGGGTGAGGGCATCAAGGGCATCCACCTCACCGTGGAGGGCACCGTCCCGGGCATCGACAACGACGCGTTCGTCGCCGCCGCCGAGGACGCCAAGAAGAACTGCCCGGTCAGCCAGGCCCTCACCGGCACGACCATCACCCTGTCGGCGAAGCTCGCCTGACCCCGGCCGGGTGGCCCCCTGCCAGTGCTCTCGCGCGCCCCTGGCGTCGGCGCCCGGAACCGAGTCGGACGCCGGTCCCCGTGAGCAGCCTGGCGGGGGGTGACGAGAGACGAGTGCCTCAGTCGAGCGGGGGCTGGGGCGACGGTGACGTACGCACCGTGCTCCCGGAGGGGACGAGCTTGCCCCCTCCGTACGTCCAGGTGCTGCGGGCCACCCCGGTCGGGCAGCAGTTGGCGTCGGCCGCGCCGTAGAACTTTTCGGTGACCGTGATCCCGCCACGGGTGATCTGCTCGACCCGGAGGAAGTTGGGCGGTTCACCGACCCGGGGCTGCTGGCCGACGAGGGTGCCGATCAGGTCGAGCCGTCCGGCGGCACCGTCGAACACCATGACTCCCATGGCCCGTTGCCCCGCCGCGGTCGAGTCGTGATTGGCACAGAGCACGGGCAGGGCCGCCTCCCAGGCGCCGTCCCCGGTGAGATCTCCGTACACCACCTCGTCGGTATAGGCCCCTACGTCCTGGGGCATGTCCGGCTCGGGTCCGTCGAAGGTCGAGGACACTCCGGTCGCCGCCCCGTCGCGGAGCCTGATGCCGCCGCGATGCCCGCACAGGCCGCCGGGGACGGTCGCGTCGGCCCAGTCGTATCCCGACAGATCAAGAGGGCGCCCCTTCCCCCTGCCGTTCCCCTCACCGGACGACAACGGCCCATCGGTGCCGTACAGCCACCAGGCGCCACCCGCCAGCAGGAGGGCGATCACGGCCGTCAGCACCGTGAGGAGTCCTCCTCGCGCGGATCGGTTCCTCATGCGCCTCTCCTCGAACGGCTTGGCGTTTCGTGGTGCGGGTGACCGCCGAGACTGCGGGTCACGGCGAGTCGGTGCCGGCGAGTGTCGCCGGATCACCGGTGTAGGCCAGAGGGTCGGCCCGGACGAAGGCGCCGGCGGCCGGGGAGGCGGCACCGCCCACATACAGCGCCCGGTAAGGGGAGTAGGGGTGGGACGGGTCGGCGCCCTCGGCCAGTGCGGTGAGCCGGAAGGGAGCGCCCTGCTGCGGAACGCGCTGGACGACCGGCTCCTTCGCACCCGGCACCACGACACGCAGAAGGAACGAGTACCGGCAGTCCTGGCGGCGTGTCCTGACGTACAGGCTGAGCGTCTCCGTCTCCCCGGGGGCCAGAACGACGGACTTCCCGGCGAAGTAGTCCTGTCCCTCGGCGTCCGCGGCGAAGGGGGCCTGCGCGTCCAGGTCGAAGGACAGACTGATGTTCTTGTCCTCACCCGAGCCGCCCACCGGGGCGTAGAAGAGGGTTCCGCCGCCCGCCGGGTCCCGGCAGTCGCGCTTCTCGACGTCGATGCGCGTGATCCGTACGGCTTCGGCCGCCGTACCGCTGAGGGTGACGTTGACGCGGGCGTCCTCTGCCTGGGCTCCCCGGTTCCGGTCGAGCCAGGACGAGAAGGTCTTGGCCTCCGCGTCGCCGCCCCCGCGCCAGAACTGGTCGTGATTGATCTGGTCGAGCTGGGCCGGCGTCAGGTCGAGAGGGAGCGGCAGGACGAAGCTCGCGGCCTGGCCGGAGGTGACGACGTCGTCGACGGAGACCGGGTCGCCCGCCGGCTCGTCGGAGGACAGCGCCCACCAGGTCACCAGCCCGGCCGCCCCCAGAAGCAGCACCGAGACGGCGGCGACCGTGGCCCTGCGGGAGACCGGCCAGGGACGCGGTGAGCCGTGCCGCCGTGGAGCAACACCCTCGGCCTCTTCCGGCGCGGCACCGGCTGACGACGCGGCGGGCTGCGGTGTCCGGACCGGCCCCGGCTGCGGTTCCCGAACCGGCTCCGGCCGTGGCCCCGGGCCGTCGTGAGCCGTGGCTTCCGCGGCCGGAAGACGAACTCCGGCCTCGGCGTCGATCCGCTCCACGTGGTCGTACAACGTGTGCTGGAACAGCTTCAGCAGGCTCGTCTTGCGTTCCCTGACGGTACGCTGCGTCAGCTTCGTCCCCGGGTCCGGGTCCAGCCACTCGCCGGCGATGCCCTGTCGTACGTCCCGGTTGCCGCTGGAGCCGGAAATCCGCTGCCCCGGCGGCTGGTCGGGTCTCCACGTGACCAGGCCGAACAGGGCGCCCACGGCCAAGGTGTTGCAGACCTCTTCGCTGCGCCGCAGGTCGTCATAGGCGCTCTGCGCCTCCCGGACGACGTCCTTCAGAAGGCTGTAGAAGGCGCGGGCACGGTTCAGGGGCGTGTCCGCCGCCGGCACGAGGGCCGGGGGCAGCAGCGTGAGCAGGTGCGGGCAGCACTCGATGATGGGTCTCGTCGCCCGCTCGTCGGCCAGACGCGTCAGTTCTTCCAGATGTTCCGAACCGTGGTCGATGGACGACAAGGTCCCCCCCGTTCGCCGTGCCCGGACCTGCCGGGAGGTTAGCGCAGTCGGTGGGACGCAGCACCGCTTATGCGGTGAAGTGCCGCCAACCTCCTGCCGGCCCGCTTCCGGTCCGGCCGCACGAGTCCCGTTGTCGCAGGTGGGCGGGGGTTCCAGAATTCTTCCGCCTGGTCTCCGGTCAACCGGTCGGCACAGCCGCAGTGTTGTCGCCAGGGAGGTGCACGAGGCACCGTCCCGGGGATCGAGCGGGACATCGGAGGAGCTCATGCGGCACTGGGAGTACCTGGAAGCGGCGGCGCCCGTCGCCGTCGGATACGCGCTGGGACGTCTGCACCAGTGGTCGCGGGTGTGGCGCGGCACACCGCTGCGGCGCCGGCTGGAGAAGGCGGTGGACGCCTTCCGCAGGCCGGAGTAGCCGGTGGCATTCGAGGCGGGCGGTCGGAGCGAAGCGGTCGACGGAGCGGCCGGGCCGGGCCTGCCGCTCCGGCCGCTCAGCCGCCCGCGCGCTCCCAGCCCCGTCGGTCCGGGCGCGGCCCCAGTTGTCCGGGGTCGCGCGACCGGTACACCACGTACGGCCGGAACAGGTACTGCAGCGGGGCGCTGAACATGTGCACCAGGCGGGTGTAGGGCACCAGCGCGATCAGCACCATCCCGATCACCGCGTGCACGTGGTAGAGCACCGGCACCCCCTCCATCAGCCCCGTCTTCGGGTGCAGCGTGAACAGGCTGCGCGCCCAGGGGGCGATCGTGGCGCGGTAGTCGTAGCCGTTGCCGGAGGTGTCGGAGAGCTTGGCGACCATGCCGAGCACGATGGCGCCGAGCAGGAAGACGTACATCACCTTGTCGTTGGCCGTGGTGGCGCGGAAGACCGGTGCGTTGGTGCGGCGGCGGTAGACCAGCAGGGCGATCCCGGCGACCGTCAGGACCCCGGCGAGGGTGCCGCCGTACAGCGAGAACAGGTGGTACGCGTGCTCGTCGACGCCGACCGCCGCGGTCCACGACGCCGGGACGAACAGACCGATCAGGTGGCCGACGAGCACGAAGAGGATGCCGTAGTGGAACACGGGTGAGGCGATGTTCAGCAGCTTCGACTCGTAGACCTGGGAGGAGCGGGTGGTCCAGCCGAAGCGGTCGTAGCGGTGCCGCCACACCAGGCCGGCGACGAGCAGGACGAACGCGGCGTAGGGCAGGACACCCCAGAGGAAGACGGTCATCGGCGTGCTCCGGTCGGTGCGGGCGGCAGGGTGGCGCACACGGCGTCCAGGACACACGCGTACGGCGTGCCGGCGGCGGTGAGCCGGGAGCGGAGCTCGGCGAGGGCGTCGCGGTGCTCGACCAGCAGGCCCATGTCGCCGGTGCGCGACGTGAACTCCAGGACGGCCGGCAGGAAGTCGGGCAGCTCCTCGCCGGTGAACTCCAGGCCGTGGGCGCGGTACAGCTCCTTGAAGCGGACCAGCGACATGCCGCGCCGCCGGGTGTCGCCGTCGCTCCACCAGCTCAGGTACAGGCTGTGCCGGTTCTTGAAGTCGAAGACCTCCACGTAGTGCGCCTGGAGTGCGCCCTGCGGTGTCACCGCCGCGTGGTCGGTGAACTCCCGCAGCTGCGGCGCGGCCTCGCGCAGCAGGGGCAGCCGGGCGCGGAAGTCGTCGTCGGGGTAGGTCAGGCAGAGCGCCGCCGCCTGGTACAGGACCTCGAAGCCGGGCATCACACCTCCCTCTCGTCGTCCGCGGTCTGCCGCCGGCGCAGGACGTGGAAGTTCTCCACCGGCACCAACGGCAGCCGCCTGCGTCCCGAGTCCTGGCCGAAGGGGCCGTCGCCGCCCATGCCGGGGCCGCCGTCGACGTCCAGGCTGCAGGTGTCCGGCAGCGCGGACTCCTCCAGCCGCCGGGCGTCCCCGACGGCGGCCGTGGGGATGACGTACCGCTCCTCGTACTTGGCGATCGCCAGCAGCCGGTACATGTCCTCGATGTCGGCCGGCGTCATGCCGGCGGCGGCCGCGACCGACGGGTCGGTGTCCTCGCCGAGGTTGACCGCCCGCATGTGGGAGCGCATCGCGGCCAGCTTCTCCAGACTGGCCCGCACCGGGGCGACGTCGCCCGCGGTGAACAGCTCCGCCAGGTACTCCAGCGGGATGCGCAGCGTGTCGATCGCGCCGAACAGGTTGTCCGCGTCCTCGCCGTCGTGCCCGGTCTCCGTCAGCGCGTCCACCACAGGTGACAGCGGCGGGATGTACCAGACCATCGGCAGGGTGCGGAACTCGGGATGCAGCGGGAGCGCCACCCGGTACCTGCTGACCAGCGCGTGCACGGGGGAGCGCCGGGCCGCCTCCAGCCAGTCGTGCGGGATCCCCGCGGCCTCCGCCGCCCGCCGCACCGCGGGGTCCCCGGGATCGAGGAAGACCCCCAACTGGGCCTCGTACAGGTCGCGTTCGTTCGGTGTGGACGCCGCCTCGGTCACCTTGTCGGCGTCGTACAGCACGACCCCGAGGTACCGCAGGCGTCCCACGCAGGTCTCCGAGCAGACCGTCGGCAGGCCCACCTCGATGCGCGGGTAGCACAGCGTGCACTTCTCCGCCTTGCCGGTGCGGTGGTTGAAGTACACCTTCTTGTACGGGCACCCCGTCACGCACATCCGCCAGCCCCGGCAGCGGTCCTGGTCGACCAGGACGACACCGTCCTCCGAACGCTTGTACATCGCCCCGGACGGGCAGGACGCCACGCAGGACGGGTTGAGGCAGTGCTCGCAGATCCGCGGCAGGTAGAACATGAAGGTCTGCTCGTAGGCGAAGCGCACCTTGTCCGAGGCCTCCCGGCGGGTGCGCTCCACCATCGGGTCCAGGTCGCCCCAGGCGGGGGCGCCGCCCAGGTTGTCGTCCCAGTTGGACGACCAGCCGATCTTCATCGGCTTGCCGTCGAGCTGCGAGACGGGCCGCGCCACCGGGTAGTCGTCGCCGAGCGGGGCGTCGGTGAGGTTCTTGTAGTCGTACGTCCAGGGCTCGTAGTAGTCCTTGATCTCGGGCAGCCGGGGGTTGGAGAAGATGCCGGCGAGCTTCTTCAGCCGCCCGCCCGCCTTCAGCCGCAGCGCGCCCCGCCGGTTCAGCTCCCAGCCGCCCCGCCACTTCTCCTGGTCCTCGTAGCGACGGGGGTAGCCCTGCCCCGGGCGGGTCTCGACGTTGTTGAACCAGACGTACTCCATGCCCCGCCGGTTGGTCCACGCCTGTTTGCAGGTGACCGAGCAGGTGTGGCAGCCGATGCACTTGTCGAGGTTCATGACCATCGCGATCTGGGCCATCGGGCGCATCAGTACTCGACCTCCTGGGTGCGGCGGCGGATCACCGTCACCTCGTCGCGCTGGTTGCCCGTCGGCCCCAGGTAGTTGAACGCCCACGACAACTGGGCGTAGCCGCCGACGAGATGGGTCGGCTTGAGCAGCAGGCGGGTGAGCGAGTTGTGGATGCCGCCGCGCTTCCCGGTCGTCTCGGTGAGCGGCACGTTGACCGTGCGTTCCTGCGCGTGGTGCATGTAGACCGTGCCGGGCGGCATGCGGTGCGAGACGATCGCGCGGGCCACGACCACGCCGTTGCGGTTGACCGCCTCGATCCAGTCGTCGTCGGACACGCCGATCGCGTCCGCGTCCTCGGGCGCCATCCAGATGGTCTGCCCGCCCCGGGACAGCGCCAGCATGAACAGGTTGTCCTGGTACTCGGAGTGGATGGACCACTTGTTGTGCGGCGTGAGGTAGCGGACCGTCACCTCGCGGTGCCCGTCCGGGCCGAGCCGCGGCTCACCGAACAGCCTGTTCATGTCCAGCGGCGGCCGGTACACCGGCAGGGCCTCGCCCAGCTCGTGCATCCAGTCGTGGTCGAGGAAGAAGTGCTGCCGGCCGGTGAGGGTGTGCCAGGGCTTGAGGTGCTCGGTGTTCAGGGTGAACGCGGTGTACCGCCGCCCGCCGGCCTCGCTGCCCGACCACTCCGGCGAGGTGATCACCGGCACGGGCGCCGCCTGGGTGTCCGCGTAGGTGATCCGCTTGCCCTCGTGCTCGGCGGCCAGGTGGGCCATCTCCTGCCCGGTCTTCGCCTCCAGGGTGCGGAAACCCTGCGTGGCGAGGCGGCCGTTGGTGGTGCCGGACAGGGCGAGAATGGTGTTGGCGGCCTTCACCGCGGTGTCCAGCGCGGGACGCCCGTCGGCCGGGCCGCCGCGCACCGCGCCGTTCGTCCGCCGCAGCAGCTCGACCTCCTCGTCCGGCTTCAGGGTGATGCCCTTGGCGGGCAGCCCCTTGGTCTCCACCAGCGGCCCCAGCGCCGCGAACTTGGCGCCGATCGCCGTGTAGTCCCGCTCCACGACGGTCAGGTTCGGCAGCGTGCTGCCCGGCACCGGCTCGCACTCCCCGCGCTTCCAGTCCCGTACGACCCCGCCGGGCTGGGCGATCTCGCCCGGGGTGTCGTGCTGGAGCGGCGCGGCCACCAGGTCCCTGCGGACGCCGAGGTGTCCGGCGGCCAGCTCGCTCAGCTTCTCGGCGAGCGCCTTGAACGTGTCGAAGTCGGTGCGCGCCTGCCACGGCGGGTCCACGGCCGGCGAGAAGGCGTGCACGTAGGGGTGCATGTCGGTGCTGGACAGGTCGTGCTTCTCGTACCAGGTCGCCGCGGGCAGCACCACGTCGGACAGCAGCGTGGAGGAGGTGTGCCGGAAGTCCAGCGACAGCAGCAGGTCGACCTTCCCCTCGGGCGCCTCCTCGTGCCACACCACGTCCCGGGGCCGCTCGTCCGGCGCCGCCTCCTCGGCACGCAGCGAGGAGTGGGTGCCCAGCAGGTGCTTGGTGAAGTACTCGGCGCCCTTCGCCGACGATCCCAGCAGGTTGGCCCGCCACAGCGTCACGATCCGCGGCCAGTTCTCCGGGGCGTCCGGGTCCTCGCACGCGAACCTCAGCGTTCCGGCGCGCAGCTCGGCCACGGCGTTCGCCACCGGGTCGCCGGGGGTCTCGCCCAGCTCCAGCGGGTTGCGGTCGAACGTCGGGTACGACGGCATCCACCCCGCGCGCGCCGACAGCGCCAGGCAGTCCGCGGCCGTCATCCCCGCGAGCCGCCCCTCACCGAGCGGCGAGGCCAGGACGTCCGCGCCGAACCGGTCGTAGCGGAACTGGTCGGTGTTCAGGTACCAGTACGCCGTGCCGATCATCTGACGCGGTGGCCGGCACCAGTCCGACGCGGCGGCCAGCGACGCCCAGCCGGTCACCGGGCGGCACTTCTCCTGGCCCACGTAGTGCGCCCAGCCGCCCCCGTTGCGGCCCTGGCAGCCGGTGAGCTGGAGCAGCGCGAGGAAGGCCCGGTAGATCGTCTCCGAGTGGAACCAGTGGTTGGTGCCCGCCCCCATCAGGATCATGCAGCGGCCCTCGGACCGCTCGGCGGTCCGCGCGAACTCGCGGGCGATCCGCACGCACGCCGCCGCCGGGACCGACGTGTGGGTCTGCTGCCAGGCGGGCGTGCCGGGCGCGTCCGCGTCCTCGTACGACGCCGGCCAGTCGCCCGGCAGCCCCGGGCGGGCCACGCCGTACTGCGCCAGCAGCAGGTCGAACACGGTCGTCACCAGCGGCCCGCCCGCCCCGCCCAGCCGGGTGGCGGGCACGCCCCGCCGGACCACGTCGCCGCGGCCCTGCCCGTGTGCGCCTCCCTCGGTGTCGAAGCGGGGGAGCAGCACCTCGACCTCCGCCGCCGCCTCGTGGCCGTGCAGACCGAGCCGGGGGCGCACGTCACCGAGGTCCAGGTTCCACCTGCCCCGGCCGCCCTCGTTCCAGCGGAAGCCCAGCGAGCCTGGCGGCACCACCGCGCGGCCCGTGACCTCGTCCAGCACGACCGTCTTCCACTCCGCGTCCTCACCCTCCTGCCCGAGGTCGGAGGCGCGCAGGAACTTCGCCGGCACGTACGCCCCGTCCCGCTCGGTCAGCGTCACCAGGAACGGCAGGTCGGTGAAGCGCCGCACGTAGTCGTCGAAGAAGGGCGTGACCCGGTCGACGAAGAACTCCTTGAGGATCACGTGCCCCATCGCCATCGCCAACGCCGCGTCGGTGCCCGGGTGCGGGTGCAGCCACTGGTCGGCGAACTTGGCGTTGTCGGCGTAGTCGGGTGCGACGACGACCACCTTCTGGCCCCGGTAGCGGGCCTCCGCCATCCAGTGCGCGTCGGGCGTGCGGGTCACCGGGACGTTGGTGCCCCACATGATCAGATACGCGGCGTCCCACCAGTCGCCCGACTCCGGCACGTCCGTCTGGTCGCCGAAGACCTGCGGGGAGGCCACCGGCAGGTCGGCGTACCAGTCGTAGAACGACAGCATCGGGGCGCCGATGAGGGAGTGGAAGCGGGCCCCGGCCGCGTGCGACACCATCGACATCGCCGGGATGGGGGAGAACCCGGCGATCCGGTCCGGCCCCTGGTGCCCGATGGTGTGGACGTGGGCCGCCGCGACCATCTCCACCGCGTCGTCCCAGCTCGCCCGGACCAGCCCGCCCTTGCCGCGCGCCCGCTGGTAGCGCCGCCGGCGCTCCGGGTCGCCCTGGATGTCGGCCCACGCGAGCACCGGGTCCCCGAGCCGGGCCCGGGCCTCGCGGTACATCTCCAGCAGCACCCCGCGCACGTACGGGTAGCGCACGCGCGTCGGCGAGTACGTGTACCAGGAGAACGCGGCGCCCCGGGGGCAGCCGCGCGGCTCGTACTCGGGGCGGTCCGGGCCGACCGACGGATAGTCCGTCGCCTGGGTCTCCCAGGTGATGATGCCGTCCTTGACGAACACGTTCCACCGGCAGGAGCCGGTGCAGTTCACGCCGTGCGTGGAGGTCACGACCTTGTCGTGGCTCCAGCGGTCCCGGTAGAAGGCGTCCGACTCCCGCCCGCCGACCAGCCCGATGCTGTGCAGGTCGGGGGCGGCGGTGCCGGGCCGGAAGAACCGGCCCGCGCGCAGCAGCGCCGCGCCCGGCTCGGTGGGCGGTGTCCGCGTGTCGGTCACGTGCGCTCCCTTGGCTCGCCTGGCTCCGAACCTAGGGGCCGCGGGGAACGCCCACCTGTCCGCGGGGCCCGTACGTGTCAGGGCGCGCGGCGACGGGACGGCTCAGGGCTTTCGCGCCACCCCCGCGTACACCGGGACGATGCCCTCCGTCTGGGCCGCCACGTCCTCGGGGTCGGGCCGCCATCCGGTCACGGGGATGACGCCGGGGCCCAGCAGCTCCAGGCCGTCGAAGAACCGGGCGAACTCGGCGAGCGGGCGCGGGTGGAACGGCGTGCCGCTGCGGGCGAACAGAGCGGCGGCCCGGCCGACCGCCTCCGGGTTCAGGTCGGGCGTGACCTGGGAGAGGATCAGGAAGCTGCCCGGCGCCAGGGCGTCGACGTACCGCTTGAGCAGGCCGTGCGCGTCGTCACCGTCCACCGCGTCCCCGAGGTAGTGCGTCAGCGCCACCAGCGACAGGGCGACGGGCCGCTCGAGGTCCAGGCACTCGCCGGCCAGCCGCAGGATGGTGTCCGGGTCCCGGACGTCCGCGTGGACGTACTCGGTGCTGCCCTCCGCCGAGCCGTGCAGCAGCGCCTCGGCGTGCCGGAGCACGATCGGGTCGTTGTCCGCATACACTACCCGCGCCTCGGGCGCCACGCCCTGCGCCACCTGGTGCAGGTTCGGCTCGGTGGGGATGCCCGTGCCGATGTCCAGGAACTGGCGGATCCCGGCCTCGGCGACGGTACGGACCGCCCGCTGCATGAACCGGCGGTTGGCACGCGCCCCGCGCACCGCCGTGTCGTCCACGGCCAGGATCTTCCGGGCCAGCTCCTCGTCCACGGGGTAGTTGTCCTTGCCGCCCAGCCACCAGTCGTAGACGCGGGCCGGGTGCGGCCGGCTGGTGTCGACGGTGGTGGAAGCGGCGTCGGGTCCGGTCATGCGGTGACTTCTCCCTCAGGGATGGTGGCGACGGGCGGCCGGGTCAGTAGTTCTCGCGGTACTCCCGCAGGATCTTCTCGGTGCGCTGGGTGGAGGCGGCGCGTGCCGTCATGTGGTCGAGGACCTCCAGGTGGGTGGAGACCTCCACGCGGGAGTCGAGGTACAGCGCGCCGGTCAGGTACTCGGTGAAGACCATGTCGGGCAGCTCCGGCTCGGCGAAGCGGAACAGGGTGAACGGGGCGTACGTCCCCGGGTGCGGACCGTCCGCGAACTCGGCGACCTGGAGGGTCACCCGGTCCCGGACGGCGAACTCCAGCAGCCGGTCGAGCTGTTCGCGCATCACCCGGCCCTGCATGCTCACCGGGCGCCGCAGCACCGTCTCGTCCATGATCACCCACAGGTGCGGCGGGTCCGGCCGGTCCAGCAGCCGCTGCCGCTCCATGCGCAGGGACACGTGCCGCTCGACGGCTTCCTGCCCCGCGGTCCCTATCGTCCCCGCGTCCAGGACCGCGCGCGCGTAGTCCTCGGTCTGCAGCAGGCCCGGGACGAAGTGCGGTTCGTAGGAGCGGACGATCCGTGCGGCGCCCTCCAGGCTCACGTACAGGCTGAACCAGTCCGGCAGGACGTCGGTGTAGCGCTGCCACCAGCCCGGCCGGTTGGCCTCCTCGGCCAGCGTGACGAACGCCGTGACCTCGTCCTCGGGCACACCGAACGCCGTCAACAGGATCTGGACGTACGGTATTTTCAGCGCGACCTCGGCCGTTTCCATGCGTCGCACGGTCGCCGGGGCCACCCGGAGCACCTTGGCGGCCTCCTCGCGCTTCAGGCCCGCCCGCTCCCGCAGTTCCTGGAGCCGCTTGCCCAGCACCACCTGGCCCACGGTGGGTGCCACCCGCCGCTCACTCACGCCACGCCTCCCCAACGCGCCCAAGTCCCCCCGCAGTCTGCCATGTTCCCCCGCCTGCCCCACAAGGGCGGAGGGGCGGTGGCCGCATTACCCCTCGGGTAATCGACCGTTTCCCGCCCGGACGGGATCGTGGAGACACACCGGGGGCCGGACCGGCGCACTCCGGCCCGGCCCCCGGTTCCCCGCAGCCTTGCCCGACCCGACGGAGGGTGACTCGCCATGTCCACGAACCAGCTCGTCGCACTCGCCCGCACCCTCGAACCGCGGCTGACGCTCCGCCGCTTCCTGGCCCTGGACGCGGCCGTGACCGGCGCCAACGCGCTCGCCTACCTCGCTCTGTCCGGGCCGCTGGGCCGCCTGCTCGGCGCCGGCTCCGGGCTGCTGCTCGGGCTCGGCGCGTTCCTCGCCGGGTACGCGGCGGCCGTGGGCCTGCTGGCCGCACGCCGGCGCCCGCCGGCCCTCGCGGTGCGGGCCGTCGTGGAGGCCAACCTGGCCTGGTCGGCGCTGAGCGTCGCCGCCCTGGCCCTCTGGCTCTCGCCCACCACGGCCGGCGCGGTGTGGACGGTGCTCCAGGCACTCGTCGTCACGGCGTTCGCACTGCTGCAGTACGCGGCACTGAAAGGACGTCAGGGAACGAGCGCCTGAAGGTACTTGACCGTCGCCGGGTCGGCCGGGAGCAGCGTCTCGATGGCCAGCTCGGCGACCGTCACGTCCATCGGCGTGTTGAAGGTGGAGATGGACGAGATGAACGACAGCGTCCGGCCCTCGTGCTCGATCCGCAACGGCAGCGCGAAGTACGGCACCGGCTCGTCCGGTTCCTCACCGCGGGCGCCGTCCAGCACCGGGTAGGCCGCCACCTCCTCGTACAGCGCCCGCAGGGTCGGTGAGCGGTCCAGGGCGATCTGCCGCTGCATCTGCTCCAGCAGGTGTCCGCGCCACTCGCGCAGGTTGCGGATGCGCGGCGCCAGGCCCTCGGGGTGCAGGGCCAGCCGCATCGCGTTCGGGCGGGGCACGAGCAGGTGCTCGGGAAGGCCGTCCATCAGCATCGCGATGCCCCGGTTGGCGGCCAGCACCTCGTACCGCGCGTCGACCACCAGTGCCGGATAGGGCTCGTATCCCCCGATCAGGCGCTCCATGCCCGCGCGCAGCGCGTCCAGCGCAGGATCGTCCAGTGGGGTCTCCGGGTAGTGCGGGGCGTAGCCGGCGGCCAGGAGCAGTGCGTTGCGCTCGCGCATGGGGACGTCGAGCCGGTCGGCGAGGCGCAGCACCATCTCCTCGCTCGGTCGGGAACGCCCCGTCTCGATGAAGCTGATGTGCCGCGCGGAGGAGTCGGCGCGCAGCGACAGTTCCAGCTGGCTGATCCGCCGCCGTTCCCGCCAGGCCCGCAGCAGCGGGCCCACGCCCTGGACGGTGGGGGTGGTACCGGACATGAGTGCGGTCATACGCGGAACGGTAGCCGACCGCCGGCCCGGCCCGTCCGGCGCTGCCGGCCGGGGCCGCGGCGGCCCCGCTGTGGCAGGCTGGAGAGGGAACCCGAGCCGTACGGCGCCGTGCCCGTACCCAGCAGACGAGGAGCGCAGCCCATGCCCGTGGAACCGCTGTCGCACAAGGAGATCGAGGAGCGGCTGGCCGAGCTGCCGGGCTGGTCCCTCGACGGGGACCGCCTCACCCGCGCCTACCGGCTCGGCTCGCACTTCGCGGCGACCGCCATGGTCGTGCACATCGCTCAGGTGCAGGAGGAGCTCGACCACCACTCCGACCTGACCCTCGGCTACAACACGGTGAGCCTGGCGGTCAGCACCCACAGCGCGGGCGGCGCCGTGACCGAGAAGGACGTCGAGCTCGCCCGCAGGGTGGAGGACCTGGCAGGGGGGCACGGGGCACACTGACGGTGTGCTCGACTACGACGAAGAAGCGGAACACTACGACGCCCTGCGCGGCGGCGAGCCCCGCGCCGAAGCCGCCGCCCGGGCCGTCCTGAGCCTCGTCCCCCCGCACGTCCGCGGCCTGCTCGACGTCGCCTGCGGCACCGGCATCGTCACCGGGCGGCTCGCGGCCGGACGGTCCGGCCTGCGCGTGACCGGCGCCGATCTCGCCCCCGCGATGGTGCGCCGGGCCGCCGCCCGGCTGCCCGGCGCCGTGGTGCTGGCCGACAGCCGCCGACTGCCCTTCCGCGACGGCGCGTTCGACGCCGTGAGCAGCGTGTGGCTGCTGCACCTGGTCCCCGGTGACGAGGCCGTGCGCACGGTCGTCGGCGAGTGCGCCCGCGTCCTGCGGCCCGGCGGGGTGTGGGTGACGACGGTCGACAAGGGCGCCGCGCACAACGTGGGCAGCGACATCGACGCCGTGCTCGCCGCCCGCCCGCCCAGCACGGCACGGGACGCCGCCGAGCGGGTCGAGGAGTACGCCCGCGCCCACGGCCTGACGCCGGCCGGCCGGGCCCGCTTCACCGGTCACGGCCAGGGCCGCAGCCCCCGCAGCACGGTGGCCGACCTGCGGCGCGGCTGGTTCGTCACGCTGCCGCCGGGCGGGGAGCTCGCCGAGCGCTTCGCCGCCCGGCTCGAGGCCCTGCCCGACCAGGAACGGCCCCGTCCCGACCCGGTGTTCACCGTGAGGGCGTTCGCGAAGCCGTAGCCGCCGGGCGGCAACCCCGGCGTCCCCGGTGGCGACCGAGAGGCGGAATCCATTCGTCCTCCAGGAGGTTCGTCCCGTGAGGCACCCCCGCACGCACCGCAGACGCCCGCTCGTCATGGCCGCGGCGCTGGCCGCCGCCGGCCTCGTCGGCGCGGGTCTGACGACTCTGGCCCCGGACATCGCCGAGGCCGCCACCGCACGCCAGGTCGAGGCCCTCGACCGGGGCGTGGTCAGCGTCCACACCGGCGATGGCAATCTGGTCGGCTGGCGCTGGCTGGGCACCGACCCGGACGGTGTCGCCTTCAACGTCTACCGGGCCGGCACGAAGGTCAACCCGAGCCCGATCACCGGCTCCACCACCTACTTCCACGCCGGCGCCCCCGCCCAGGCCGACTACACGGTCCGCGCGGTCGTGGGCGGCACCGAGCAGGGCGACTCGGTCCACGCGATCCAGTTCCGGGCCGGCTACAAGGACGTCCCCGTCAGCCCGCCCGCCGGCGGCACCACCCCCGACGGCGTCGCGTACACCTACGAGGCCAACGACGCCTCCGTCGGCGACCTCGACGGCGACGGGGCGCTCGACCTCGTCCTCAAGTGGCAGCCCACCAACGCCAAGGACAACTCCCAGTCCGGCTACACCGGCAACACGGTCGTCGACGGCATCAGGCTCGACGGCACCCGCCTGTGGCGCGTCGACCTGGGCCGCAACATCCGCTCCGGCGCCCACTACACCCAGTTCCAGGTGTACGACTACGACGGCGACGGCCGGGCCGAGGTCGCCATGAAGACCGCCGACGGCACGAAGGACGGCACCGGCGCGGTCATCGGCAGCTCCTCGGCGGACCACCGCAACTCCTCCGGCTACGTCCTGTCCGGGCCCGAGTACCTGACGATGTTCGACGGCCGGACCGGCAAGGCCATGGGCACCGTCGACTACGTCCCGGCCCGGGGCACCGTCTCCTCCTGGGGCGACTCCTACGGCAACCGGGTCGACCGCTTCCTGGCCGGCACGGCGTACCTGGACGGCTCCCGCCCCTCCCTGGTCATGGCCCGCGGCTACTACACGCGCACGGTCATCGCCGCCTGGGACTGGCGCGGCGGCTCCTTCACCCGCCGCTGGACCTTCGACACCAACTCCTCGACCAACAGCGGCAGGGGCTACGACGGTCAGGGCAACCACCAGCTGTCCGTCGCGGACGTCGACGGCGACGGCAGGGACGAGATCGTCTACGGCGCCATGGCCGTCGACGACAACGGCAACGCCCTGTGGACCACGCGCAACGGCCACGGCGACGCCATGCACGTCGGCGACCTGGACCCGTCCCGGGCGGGTCTGGAGGAGTTCAAGGTGGACGAGGACGGCTCGAAGCCCTCGTCCTGGATGGCGGACGCCCGCACGGGCCAGGTCATCTGGTCCACTCCCGCGAGCGGCGACAACGGCCGGGGCGTCTCGGCCGACATCTGGTCCGGCAGCGCGGGCGCCGAGTCCTGGTCGTCCGCCGAGAGCGGCATCCGCAACCCGAAGGGCACCGTGGTGAACAGCCGCAAACCCTCCAGCACCAACTTCCTGTCCTGGTGGGACGGCGACCCCGTCCGCGAACTCCTCGACGGCACCCGCATCGACAAGTACGGCACCTCCGGCGACACCCGCCTGCTCACCGGGTCCGGCGTGGCGTCGGACAACGGCACCAAGGCGACACCGGTCCTGTCCGGCGACATCCTCGGCGACTGGCGCGAGGAGGTCGTCTGGCGGACCGCCGACAACAAGGCCCTGCGCATCTACTCCACGCCGTACGACACGGACACCCGCATCACGACCCTGCTGCACGACACCCAGTACCGCACGGCCCTGGCCTGGCAGAACACCGCCTACAATCAACCGCCGCACCCGAGCTTCTTCCTCGGCGCCGGGATGGCGACACCACCGCGGCCGGCGGTGTTCACTCCCTGACGCGGAGCGTGCCACCGACACGATTTCGTCACGGGATCTTCACGGGCGCCGATTCCGGGGGATGATGTACCACGCAACTGTCTCGCCCCCGGGGGAAGAACCTTGAGCAACCACACCACGCCGCCGCCCGCGCCGCCCTACTGGCCGCCCGTGCCCCCGCAGCCCCCGAAGCGCGATCGGACGGCGCTCATCGCGGTCGCCGCGGCCGTCGTGGCCGCGGCGGTCGCGGTCGCGGTCACCCTCGGCGTCTCCGGCGACGACGAGGCCGCGCCGGCGCCCACGGTCACCGTGACCGAGACCGTGGACGCCGAGGGCGCCACCGCCGCCGACGAGGAGACCGAGCCCGCCCCCGACGCGTCCGACGACGGGGTGCACGCCCTCGGCGACACCGTCACCTACGGCAACGACGTCCGGGTCGGTCTCTCCGGCTTCAAGCGGGCCGTGTCCACCGACACCGCCATGCCCGAGAGCACGCCGTACGTCCGGTTCACCGTCAAGGTCGACAACGGCGGCACCGAGACGCTCGACGCCACCGCGCTCACCGTCAACTGCGCCTACGGCAAGGACGGACACAGCAGCGAGGCCGTCTTCGACAGTGCCACGGGACTGAACGGCGGCCCCGAGACCCAGCTTCTCGCCGGACGGTCGATCAGCGTGCCCTGGGGCTGCGAACTCCCGAAGGGCGAGAAGCTCGTCCAGATCGAGGTCGTTCCGGACTACGAGTCGGACACGGCCATCTTCACCGGATCGGTCGGCTGACGACCGAGCAGCTCCGGCCGGCGAGGCCGAAGGACGCCGGTGCCGTGTTCGTCCCCGACCACGAGGCCGTGAAGCCGAAGTCCACCGAGGAACCGGCCGCGACACCGGCGTTCCAGCCCACGTTCTTCGCCGTGACCGCGCCGCCCGACCCGGAGTGCTCCGCGTTCCACATCTGCGTCACCCGCTGGCCGTCCGCGAACGACCAGCCGAGGGACCAGCCGTTCCACGGAGCCGAACCGGTGTTGGTGAGCCGCACGTCCGCCTGGAAACCGCCCGCCCACTGGTTCGTGACCGTGTAGGTCACCGCGCAGGCACCCGTCGGCGGCGGAGTGGGCTCGGTGCCGCCGCCGTCCCCGCCGCCGGTGCCGGACGGGTCGCCGTAGACGACGCCCCGGCCGTTGGTGGCGACGTAGACGCGTCCGAACACCCGCGGGTCGCCCGTGATCGCGGCCCCCGTCCAGCCCCACTGGTGGGCGTCGTCGTTGATGCGGGTCCAGCTCGCCCCCTTGTCGGTCGAGCGGAAGACGCCGCGCACACCGCCGATCTTCGCGCTGGTGTAGAGCGTCTGGTACGCGGCGTCCGGCGCGGCCTTGCCGAAGCCGATCGTGTCGGCCTGCTCGACGTTCGCCAGTGCGGTGAAGGACGCGCCGCCGTCCGTGGAGTGCCACAGGCCGTACGCGCCGTCGGTGGCGCCGCCGGCCAGCCAGACGTCGCCCTTCGTCCCCGGGAGCGCCTTGAAGCGGACACTGTCACCGGCGGGCAGGCCGGTGGCGGCGGACGCGGCGAAGGTGGCGCCGCCGTCGGTGCTGACGTAGAACTTCCCGGACTTGAAGGCGTAGAAGGTGGTGGGGTCGACGCGGTCGGACTCGACGATCGCGCCCGCCGGGACACCGCTGGAGGCCTGCCACGACGTGCCGAAGCCGCTCGTCCAGTGGACGCCGGTGCCCTGCGGGCTCCACACGAAGCGGCTGCCGTCCGCCCCGGCCGCGACCGTACCGCCGCCGCTCACTCCCGACGGGTCCGTGCCGCCGAACCAGTTGGCGCCGTTGTCCGTCGAGAACGCGATGTGCGGGCCGGCGTCCAGGTTGCCGGCCCGTACGACCGTGTCCGGGTTCTTCTCGGCGAAGTCCAGACTCGTCGTCGAGGTGAAGTTCGGCGAGGTGTACATCATCGGCGGCACCTCGGTCAGGTCCGTGTGGCGGAATCCGCCGATGTCGCCGAGCGCGCTGAGCAGAGGGGCGCCCGCCGGCGGAGAGGCGAGGTCGTTGACGGCCGTCTCCTCCAGACCCCGCACCATGGGTTCCACGGCGAACTTCCCGCCGGAGTCCCAGTTCGTGAGGTTCTCCGTGCCGTAGACCGTCGCACCCGTCCCGTACATCATCCGGTCCGAGTCGAACGGGTCGATCTCCAGGGACTCCGTCATCCAGCCGAGCTTCGGCGTCTGTTCGGGCGGGGACGGATGCGCGTCCCAGGTCAGCCACGGTGCGGACGAGACGTCCATCGTGTAGCGGTTCTGCCTGTCCGGGTACGACGTGTAGCTCCACGCCTGCGTCCAGGAGCCGCCGCTGTCCGTGGAGCGGAAGATCTGTGTGTCCGGCCACCAGGAGCTGTACGCCGTCGCCATGACCGTCCCGGGATGCTGCCGGTCCACGGTCAGGCCGCTGAATCCGTAGTACGTGTCGGCCTCGCCGACCGGGCTGATGTCGGTCCAGGTGCCGGTCGCCGTCGCGTACCGGTACAGCCGGCCGGCGGCACCGTCGTACGGGCCGCCCGTGTCGCTGTACGCCAGGTAGAGGAAACCGTTCTCCGCGTCGAGCACGCCCTTGTGGGCCAGGTACCCCGTCGGCTGGCCGGCGATCCGCTGCCAGGTCGCGCCCGCGTCCGTGGAGCGGTACACCGCGTTCTCCTTGTCGGCGACCCCGACGTAGATCGTCTTCGTGGCCGTGCCCGCACCACCCGTCGACTCGTCGAACGTGACCCAGACGATGCCCTGGTTGTCGGAGGCGTAGCCGCTCGTGTCGGTCGGATCCTGCGCGTAGTCACCGGGATTGGGGAAGGCGCTCACCTGCGACCAGGTGACGCCCGCGTCGGTCGACCGCCACAGGCCCCTGCCGCTGGGCGCGCCCAGGTAGAGCACGTCGTTGTCGTGCGGGTCGACGGCCAGGCGCTCGCCCATCCCGCGGCCGGGCATGTTGCCGCCCAGTTTGAACGGCAGGTCGGCCTTCTCCCAGCTGGCGCCCCGGTCGGCGGAGCGCAGCACCGCTCCGTTCGTCGGGTCCCAGCCGTTGGTGTACGTGCCGACCGCCGCGTAGACGCGGTCGGGGTCGACGGAGTCGGAGGCGAGGCTGACGACACCCGTGTGGCCCCAGTCGGCCCAGCCGACCGAGTCCAGCAGGGGCGTCCAGGACCGCGTCCGCTCCTGCCAGCGGTAGGCCCCGCCGATGTCGGTGCGGGCGTAGGCCAGGTCCTTCTCGGTGCGGTTGAAGACGATGCCCGGGACGAATCCGCCGCCGTCGATCCGGGCGTTCTTCCAGGTGTAGGTGTCGGCGGCGACGGCCGTCGCCGCCGGTGACCCGGCGGCCAGGGCGGCAGGCGGGCCGCCGGTCAGGAGTCCGGCCGTCAGGGCCAGCAGAGCGGTGAGGATCCGGCTTCTTCGCACGGTGGGGAACCGTCCTTCCGTCAGGAGGGAGACATGCGAGGACCGGGCGGCCCCAGGCGTGGGCGGGGGCAGCCCGGTCGGTGGTCCCGTCGTCCGGTGACGGGACCGGGCACGCGGAGCCGTCGAGCGCCGCCGGGAAGGAAACGGTGCCCCCCGCGCCCCGGGAAGGGGCGCGGGGGACCGCGCGGCCGGCCACACACGGCCCGCGGTCGAAGAACCGTCCGACCCGCCGAGCGCCTCGCGGGGACTATTCGAGCAGCTCCGCGTACGAACCCATGGCGAGGGCGATGTCCGCCTGCGCCCAGAACCGGTGGTACGTGAACGTGGGCGCGGCACCGCCCTGGAGGTAGCTCTCGATCTTCGACCACGCCGGGTCGTCCTGGTAGAAGGAGCGGATCGAGGCGAAGGTCGACGACGAGTCGATCTTGTCGCCGTTGGGCATGGTGCCGCTCCAGCCGCTCGGGACGTAGAGGCCGTCGTCGAAGCGGTTGTAGTCGGCGCGGGTCTCCGGGACGGCGATGCCGAGCGCGTCCTGGTCGTTCTCCCACATGCCGTCGAGCAGCGCCTTGGCGGTCGAGGCCGCCTCCGTGTCGCCGGAGCGGTCGGCGTAGTACGTCAGGGTCTTGGCGTACGCGGCCGCGACACCGACGTCGTCGGTGTAGTCCGCGACCGTGACGTGCAGGTCGCCGTTGTCACCCGGGGACGCGGCGTTCCAGGTGTCGGGCTTGCCCGACCACTGGAGCGTCGACGGGATCCGGAAGGTGCCGTCGGGGTTGACCGTCGTCTCCGACAGCGCCCAGTCGACCCACTTGTCGAGGACCGCCTTGGCGTCCGCGTCACCGCTCTGCTGGTAGTACTCGGCGACCCGTTCCATGGACCAGGCCTGGAAACCGAACCACTGGTTGGACGGCGGGTCGTGGTACACCGGCTTCTCGTCGTAGTACATGCCGTAGAAGGTCGGCGTACCGGCCGGCGGAGTCGCGTAGCGGCCCGCCCAGCTGTTGGTCGCGCCGCCGGCGATGGCGCCCTCGTCGGACTGCAGCCAGCGGTAGAACTCCAGTTGCCGGTCCAGGGACTTGGCCCAGTCCGCCGCGCCCGTCGCCGACTTGGGCTTCAGGTCGGCGTAGCTGCTCAGGGCGTAGGCGGCCAGCGGGTTCTGGTAGCCGCCGTGGGCGTGGCTGGAGCCGATGCGCCAGGCCCAGCCCGCCGAGGTGTCCGTGGCCCCGCCCCAGGCGTAGTACCAGGACAGCAGGTAGTGCGAGGAGTCCTTGCCGGTGCCGGCCGGGCAGCTCGCCGGACCCACGCAGTTGCCGACCTTCTTGAAGTACTTGTCGTACATCGCGTAGCGCAGGTAGTCGCCCATCTTGGCGGCCTTGGCGACGGTCCCCGAGACCTGCGGACCCTTGCCCTGCTCCTTCGCCCACACGTCCGCCCAGTACGCGGCCTGCACGGCCCGCGCGTCGGCGTCCGGCGCGTTGGTGAACTTCCACTGCCTGGCGTAGGACGAGTCGCCCGTGAACAGGTCCAGGTAGCCGTTCCTGCCGCCGTACTTGAAGGCGTCGCAGGTGGGCTGGGGCACCGTCTCCCACACCGACTCCTGCACGCCGCGCTGGAAGGTGTTGATGTACGACGGTCCGGTGTCGGAGGGGCCCGCCTCGCACTTGCCGGGCGAGTTGCCGTAGCCGTAGACGTTGTCGACGTCCTGGAGCCAGTGCATACCGTACACGTCGTCCGTGCCGTACGCCGACTTCAGCTCACCGGCGATCGGGTCCGCACCGGCCGGTACCGTGCCGTCCAGCTTCGCCGGGTACTCCTCCGGCGTGTCCAGCTCGGGGGCGTACGTGGCCGGCTTGGAAGCGTTGTAGGAGGCGTTGGTCGGCTGGTCGGCGTGCGTGGGGATCATGTACTTCTCCATGATTCCCCAGGCGTTGTTGAACTTGGACCAGTCGCCGGTCACCTTGCCGTACATCGCCTGGAGCCACAGCAGATAGCTGTACGCCTCGGACGTGGTCTCGTGGCCGTGGTCCGGTGCCTCGACGATCAGCGTCTCCACCGAGTGGTACGGAATGCCCTCCGGGGAGAAGTAGCCGTTCGCCGGGTCGGTGATCTTTCCGTAGAGCTCCAGGAAGCGGGCGTCGTAGTCCTTCGCCGCCGCCAGCTGGGTCACCGTCACCGTGGCCTTGCCGTGTCCGGGGGCCGTCGACTCGAAGACCGCGGAGCCGGTACCGGAGGCGTCGGCGGCCACGGTCACCTTCTGCGCGGTCTGCCAGTTCGAGGGGGTGAAGGTGAGGCTCGCCCCGCCGGTGACGGACAGGCCGGTGTTGCCGCTCGCCCGCGCGGTCGTCACGGTCACGTTCGCGGCCGGCTGCTTCGACAGCTTGACCTCGTACGTACCCGACTCGCCCTGCTGGACACCCAGTTGCCCGGGTGAGGCGACCACGGTCGGTCCCGAGGCGACCGTGATGCCGACCGGAGTGGAGTCCGCGGAGGCGCCCGTGCTGTCGTAGGCCTTCGCCACCAAGGAATGACTGCCCACGGTCAAGCCAGAGGCGGAGTACGCGTACGGGGAGCTGGTGTCGGTACCCAGCAGGGTGGTGTCGTCGTAGAACTCCACCTTGCTGATCGTGGCCCCGTCGGCCGCGGCCGCCGTGGCCGCCAGTGGCACCGCCTCGCCCTGTGAGTACACGGCACCGGCCGCCGGGCTGGTCAGCACCGCGATCGGCGGCTGGTGCGCGCCCGCGCACGCGGTGCCGTTGACCGCGAAGTTCGTCGGCGCCGCGTTGCTGCCGCTGTACGTGAACTGGCCGCCGGTGGAGACGGCGGCCCCGGCGGCGATCCGTGCGTTGTACGGGGCGTTCTTCACGGTGACGTTCCGGCCCGACTGGGACCAGGTGCCGTTCCAGCCGTTGGACAGCTTCTGGTTGCCCGCGTACGAGTACGTCAGCGACCAGCCGTCGATGGCGTCGGAGCCCCGGTTGGTCAGCGTCAGTTCGGCGGTGAAGCCGGAGCCCCAGTCGTTGGTCCTGTAGTCCACGCTGCACTGGAGCGCGGCCGCCTGGGCGGGAGTCGAACCCGTGCCCAGCATCGTGAGGGGAAGTGCCAGTGCCGCCACCGTGGCGGTCCACCATCGCCGCGCGGTGCGGCGTCTGGGTCTGTGTCCGGAGTGCATGGTGCTGGTTCCTCCTTGCGGCTCGGAGAGGGGTGGGGGAGGAGCAACAAGCCTTGAACCAGTGGGAGCGCTCCCATAGTGAGGAGGCCGCCTGGTGCGGTCAAGATGTGTGAACAGTCGAAAAGATTCGACGGATCCGGCCGGCAGAAAGTCGGTAACTCCTCTGTTCTTTGCCGTCACTTGGCGCTACCTTCGCTGCACCAGTGGGAGCGGTTCCACCAGTCGACGCGTCCGTCACGGCGCGCCCGAACTGCAAGGAGTCGCTCATGCGCCACCCCCCGCTCCACCCTCCGCGTTCAGGACTTTTAGCCGTTGCGGCAGGCGTCACCGCAGCCACCGCCACGGCCCGTCCGACGCGTCGTCGGCCGGCTCGCCGGCCTGCACACCCCCCGGGCGGACCCACCGTGCCCGCGGGCCGTTCCTGACCCCCCAGACACGACGGCACCCCCATGCCGATCGGCAGCGGGCCGCGCCGACGGACGCGCGGCCCCGGACGACAGCAGCACCCCCACGAAAGAAGGAACCCGCACTCATGACCCGGACCAGAACCGCGATGCTCGCCGCCCTGACACTGGTGGCAGGCGCCTCCGGCACGGCCCTCGCCGCCCACTCCGCGAGCGCCGGCGCGGCGGCCGCCGCCTGTACCGTCGACTACAAGGTGCAGAACGACTGGGGCAGTGGCTTCACCGCCGCCGTGACCGTCACCAACAACGGTGCCGCCACCTCCAGCTGGAAGCTGGGGTGGACGTACGCCGGCAGCCAGAAGGTGACCAACAGCTGGAACGCGAAGGTCAGTCAGAGCGGCGCCGCCGTCACGGCGGCCAACGAGTCCTACAACGGCGCGCTGCCCACGGGCGGTTCGGCGAGCTTCGGATTCCAGGGCACCTACAGCGGCAGCAACGCGATCCCGGCCGCCTTCACCCTCAACGGCGTGACCTGCAACGTCGACGGCGGACCGACCGACCCGACCGACCCGACCGACCCCACGGACCCGACCGACCCCACCGGTCCGTCCGACCGGGTGGACAACCCCTACGCCGGCGCCAAGGGGTACGTGAACCCGGAGTGGTCCGCGAAGGCGGCGGCCGAGCCCGGCGGCAGCCGGGTCGCCAACCAGCCCACCGGTGTGTGGCTGGACCGGATCTCGGCCATCGAAGGTGTCAACGGCGGCATGGGCCTGCGCGACCACCTCGACGAGGCGCTGAAGCAGAAGGGCTCCGGCGAGCTGTACATCCAGCTCGTCATCTACAACCTGCCCGGACGTGACTGCGCGGCCCTGGCCTCCAACGGCGAGCTGGGCCCGACGGAGATCGACAAGTACAAGACGCAGTACATCGACCCGATCGCCGCGATCCTCGCCGACCCGAAGTACGCCTCGCTGAGGATCGTCACCACGGTCGAGATCGACTCGCTGCCCAACCTCGTCACCAACGTCTCGGGCCGGCCGACCGCCACGCCCAACTGCGACGTGATGAAGGCCAACGGCAACTACCAGAAGGGCGTCGGCTACGCCCTGAACAAGCTCGGTGACATCGGCAACGTCTACAACTACATCGACGCCGGCCACCACGGCTGGCTCGGCTGGGACGACAACTTCGGCGCCTCGGCCGACATGTTCAAGACGGCCGCCACCTCCGAGGGCGCGACCGTGAAGGACGTCCACGGCTTCATCGTCAACACCGCCAACTACAGCGCGCTGAAGGAGGACAACTTCAAGATCACGGACAGCGTGAACGGCACGTCCGTGCGCCAGTCCAAGTGGGTCGACTGGAACCGCTACACCGACGAGCTCTCCTACGCCCAGGCCATGCGCGACAAGCTGGTGTCGATCGGCTTCGACTCGAAGATCGGCATGCTCATCGACACCTCCCGCAACGGCTGGGGCGGCACCCAGCGGCCCACCGGCCCCGGCGCCACGACGAACGTCGACACCTACGTCAACGGCGGCAAGTACGACCGCCGCATCCACCTCGGCAACTGGTGCAACCAGTCCGGGGCGGGCCTCGGCGAACGGCCGAAGGCCAACCCCGAGCCGGGCATCGACGCCTACGTGTGGATGAAGCCGCCGGGCGAGTCGGACGGCGCGAGCAAGGAGATCCCGAACGACGAGGGCAAGGGCTTCGACCGGATGTGCGACCCGACGTACACCGGTAACGCCCGCAACGGCAACAGCATGTCCGGTGCCCTCCCGAACGCCCCGCTCTCCGGGCAGTGGTTCTCCGCGCAGTTCCAGGAGCTGATGAAGAACGCCTACCCGGCCCTGTAGGGAGCGGCTCCGACGTAGGCAGACACCGTCGGGGTCCGGCCTCACGCGGCCGGACCCCGTACGGTCGTTTTGCGATTGCGGCAACAGGACTTGCCCCGGCGTGGCCGGTCGTCGCACCCTGACGGCCCCGCGAACGGAAGGCTGTCCGGCATGGCGCACGACCACCACCACCAGCACGACCACCAGGGCAGGAGCGACCGTCACGAGCCCGGTCGTCACCACGACCACGACCACGACCTCGACTGGGCCGCGATGGCCCCGCTGCTGGAGGCGCAGGCGGAGCTGTTCACCCCCCTGTACCGGCGGGCCATGGCCTGGCTGGCCGGGGAGGTGACCGCGCCGGGACTGATCGCCGACGTGGGCAGCGGCCCCGGCGTCGTCTCCTGTCTGCTCGCCGACGCCTTCCCGGGCGCCCGGGTCGTCGCCGTCGACGGGGCCGGCGCTCTCCTGGAGCGGGCCCGCGACCGGGCCGCCCGGCTCGGCGTCGCCGACCGCTTCGGCACCCTCACCGGGGAACTGCCGGGCGTACTGGGCGAGCTGGGCCACCCCGCCGGCCTGCTGTGGGCCAGCCAGAGCCTGCACCACCTGGGCGACCAGCGCGCCGCCCTCACCGCACTGGCCGGGCATCTCGCCCCCGGCGGCACGCTGGCCCTCCTGGAGGGCGGGCTGCCGGCCCGCTTCCTGCCCCGCGACATCGGCATCGGGCGCCCGGGACTGCAGGCCCGGCTGCACGCCGCCGAGGAGGACGCGTTCGCCGAGATGCGCGCGAGCCTTCCGGGCTCCGTGGCCGAGGCCGAGGACTGGCCGGCGCTGCTGACCGCGGCGGGCCTGAAGCACACCGGGACCCGCAGCTTCCTGCTCGACCTGCCCGCGCCCGTCCCCGAAGAGGCCCGCGCGTACGCCACGGCGTCCCTGTCCCGGGTGCGGGAGCGCTTCGGCGACGGTCTCGACGCCGAGGACCGGGCCACCCTCGACCGGCTGCTCGACCCCGAGGACGCGGCGAGCGTGCACCGGCGGCCCGACGTGTTCGTCCTGCTGGCGCACACGGTCTACACGGCGGTGCGGCCCGCGGACTGACGGCGAGGACGCCGGACAGCGCGCAAAGGGGCCCGGTCCGCACGGACCGGGCCCCTCCGCGGGCGTACGGATCAGGCGACGTCGAACTCCGCCGGGTCCGGGCCCAGGCGCCGGTCCTCGTTCAGCGCGCTGATCGCCGCGAGGTCCTCCGTGTCCAGGGAGAAGTCGAACACGTCGATGTTCTCCTTGATCCGCGACGGCGTCACGGACTTCGGGATCACGACGTTGCCGAGCTGGAGGTGCCAGCGCAGCACGACCTGGGCCGGGGTGCGGTTGTGCTTCTGGGCGATCGCCACGATCGCCGGGATCTCGAGGATGCCCTTGCCCGACCCGAGCGGCGACCAGGCCTCGGTGGCGATGCCCTGCTTCGCGTGGATCTCGCGGGCGGCGTGCTGCTGGAGGTGCGGGTGCAGCTCGATCTGGTTGACGGCCGGCACGACCGACGTCTCGCCGATCAGCCGCTCCAGGTGCTCCGGCAGGAAGTTGGAGACGCCGATGGCCCGGACCCGGCCGTCGGCGTGCAGCTTCTCGAACGCCTTGTACGTGTCGACGTAGCGGTCCTTCGCCGGCAGCGGCCAGTGGATCAGGTACAGGTCCACGTACTCCAGGCCGAGCTTGGCCAGCGACGTGTCGAAGGCGCGCAGGGTGGAGTCGTACCCCTGGTCGCTGTTCCAGAGCTTGGTGGTGACGAAGAGGTCCTCGCGGGCGACGCCGGAGGCGGCGATGGCCTTGCCGGTGCCCTCTTCATTGCCGTAGACCGCGGCTGTGTCGATGCTGCGGTACCCGGCCTCCAGGGCCGTGGCGACGGCCGTCTCGGCCTCGGCGTCCGGCACCTGCCAGACGCCGAAACCCAGCTGGGGCATCTCGACGCCGTTGTTCAGGGTGATCGGGGGGACCTTGCTGCTCACGAGCTCTTGATCCTTCGGTTGTGGTCAGGTGGTACGCACATCGTCAACGATCACGAGGCGCCGTGCATTCCTGACCGCCGGATTCAGGCCCGGTACAGGGCTTCCACCTCGGTGGCGTACGCGTTCTCGATGGCCTTGCGCTTGAGCTTCAGCGACGGGGTCAGCAGCCCGTGCTCCTCGGTGAACGGCTGCGCCAGGATGCGGAAGGTGCGGATCGACTCGGCCTGGGAGACGAGCGTGTTGGCCGCGACGACCGCGCGCCGGACCTCTGTCTCCAGGTCGGCGTCGTGCACCAGTTCGGCCGGGGACATCCGAGGCTTGTTGCGCATCGTCAGCCAGTGGTCGACCGCCTCCTGGTCAAGGGTGATGAGGGCGGCGACGTAGGGCCGGTCGTTGCCGACGACGATGCACTGGTTGACCAGCGGGTGGTCCCGGACGCGCTCCTCCAGCAGACCCGGCGAGACGCTCTTGCCGCCGGAGGTCACCAGGATCTCCTTCTTGCGGCCGGTGATGGTGAGGTAGCCGTCCTCGTCCAGCGAGCCCAGGTCGCCGGTGGCCAGCCAGCCGTCGTGCAGGGTCTCGTCGGTGGCCTTCGGGTTGTTGAGGTAGCCCTGGAAGACGTTGCCGCCGTTCAGCCAGATCTCGCCGTCGTCCGCGATGTGCACGGTGACGCCCGGGATGGGGCGGCCGACCGTGCCGTAGCGGGTGCGCTCGGGCGGGTTGGCGGTGGCCGCCGCGGTGGACTCGGTCAGGCCGTATCCCTCGTAGATCTGCACGCCCGCGCCCGCGAAGAACAGCCCGAGCCGCCGGTCCATCGCCGAGCCGCCCGACATGGCGTTGCGGATGCGTCCGCCCATCGCGGCCCGCACCTTGGCGTAGACGAGCTTGTCGAACAGCTGGTGCTGCATGCGCAGGCCCGCCGAGGGGCCCGGGCCGGTGCCCCAGGCCTTGGCCTCCACCGCCTCCGCGTATCTCACCGCCACGTCGACGGCCTTCTCGAAGGGCCCGGACCTCCCCTCCTTGTCGGCCTTGCGCCGGGCCGCGTGGAACACCTTCTCGAAGATGTACGGCACGGCCAGGATGAACGTCGGCCGGAAGGCGGCCAGGTCCGGCAGCAGCGCGGCGGCGTTCAGCTGCGGCTGGTGGCCGAAGCGGACCCGGCCCCGGATCGCCGCGACCTCCACCATCCGTCCGAAGACGTGCGCGAGCGGCAGGAACAGCAGGGTCGACGCCTCGTCGCCCTTCTTCGAGTGGAACACCGGCTCCCAGCGCTCGATGACGGTGTCCGCCTCGTACATGAGGTTGCCGTGCGAGATGACGCAGCCCTTGGGGCGGCCCGTGGTGCCCGAGGTGTAGATGACGGTGGCGACCGAGTCGGGCGTGACCGCCTGCCGGTGCCGGTGCACCACGTCGTCGTCGAGATGCGCGCCCGCGTCGTACAGCTCCTGGACGGCGCCGGAGTCGAGCTGCCACAGGCCGCGCAGGTGCGGCAGCCGGTCGATGACGGTGGCGATCGTCATCGCGTGGTCCTCGTGCTCCACGACCGCCGCCGTCACCTCGGCGTCGTACAGCATCCACAGGCACTGCTCGGCCGAGGACGTCGGGTAGACCGGCACCACCTGGGCACCGATCGTCCACAGGGCGAAGTCGAAGAGCGTCCACTCGTAGCGGGTGCGGGACATGATGGCGACCCGGTCGCCGAAGCGGATGCCCTGGGCGAGCAGGCCCTTGGCCAGGGCCAGCACCTCGTCGCGGAACGCGCCGGCGGTGACGTCCCGCCACCGCCCGTCCTCGTCCTTGCGGCCCAGGGCGATGTGCTGCGGGTCCTCCCGGGCATGTTGGAAGACCACGTCGGCCAGACCGCCCACCGGTGGCGCCGACGCCGTCGGAGGGTTGGTGAACTCGCGCAAACCCCGCTCCCCGCTCCTGGTGACGCCCCGCACAGCGCGGTGAAAGCTACCCCACGCGGCGCGCGGGCGGGAGGGTCGGCGAAGTCGAGCAGCGCTCATGTCCGCGCTGGTCAGTGGCGGGAAATGCACTCACATGGGGAAGGGTCGGACACTTTCCTGACGGTTGAGTAAGTTTCGGTGCCGTAATCTCCACCGAATCTGTACGACCCGCTTGCCGCCGGTGGGAGGGCGGCGAAGCCGCCGTCTCCTGCTTCAGCGCAGGCGCCCCGGAATCCGTCACACCCCCGCCAGGCCCGCACGCCGGGAACGGTGCAGCCGGTCGCCGCCCGCCAGGATCGCCGCCGCCAGGGCGTCCGCGGCGCCCTGCGCCGAGGGGTGGCGGCGCCCGTGCACCAGCACGAAGTCGACGCGGCCCAGCTCCGGCAGCCCGGCCCGGTCGGGCACGCGCATCAGGCCGGGCGGGACCAGCCCCTGCGAGTGCGCCATCACGCCGAGGCCCGCGCGGGCCGCCGCGATCAGCCCGTTGAGGCTGCCGCTCGTGCAGGCGACGCGCCAGTCGCGGCCCTGCCGCTGCAGCGCGTCCAGCGCGAGCGCCCGGGTGATGCCCGGCGGCGGATAGACGATGAGCGGCACCGGGCGGTCCGGGTCCAGGCGCAGCCGTTCCGCGCCGATCCACACCAGCCGGTCCTGCCAGACCGGCTTACCGCGCCGGTCCTCGGGGCGCCGCTTGGCCAGCACCAGGTCGAGTTTCCCGGCGGCCAGCTGTTCGTGCAGCGTGCCCGACAGTTCCACGGTCAGCTCCAGGTCGACCTCCGGGTGCTCCTGCCGGAAGCCCTCGAGGATCTCCGGCAGCCGGGTCAGCACGAAGTCCTCGGACGCCCCGAAGCGCAGCCTGCCGCGCAGCCGGGTGCCGGCGAAGAAGGCCGCCGCCTGATCGTGCACCTCCAGGATGCGGCGCGCGAAGCCCAGCATCGCCTCGCCGTCCTCGGTCAGCTCCACCGAGTGCGTGTCCCGCGTGAACAGCTGGCGCCCGGCGGCGTCCTCCAGTCGCCGCACGTGCTGGCTCACCGTCGACTGGCGCAGTCCGAGCCGCCGCGCGGCCTGCGTGAAGCTCAGTGTCTGGGCCACGGTCAGGAAGGTCCGCAGCTGGGAGGGGTCGTACACGCGCCCCACCGTACCCGGCCATCGCGATACGTGATGACAGTGAGAGCGGTGTACCGGATTCCCGATCGCCGGGTGGGAGAGCAGGATGGAGCGGGGACTCGTGACCCCGTCGGAGCAAGAACAGAACGAGCAAGTGGAGCACCGTGAAACGCCTGCGATGGCCGCGCTGGATGCCGATCGACCCCTACATCCTGCTGCTGCTCGGCACGGTGGGCCTCGCGGCCCTGCTGCCGGCCCGCGGGGCGGGCGCCGACGTCGCCTCCGGGGCCTCCACGGTGGCCATCGCGTTCCTCTTCTTCCTGTACGGCGCCCGGCTCTCCACCCGTGAGGCGATGGACGGGCTGCGTCACTGGCGGCTCCACGTCACCGTGCTGGCCTGCACCTTCGTCGTCTTCCCGCTGCTGGGCCTGGCGGCCCGCGGACTCGTCCCCGTCTTCCTGACCGATCCCCTCTACCAGGGGCTGCTCTTCCTCACCCTGGTCCCCTCCACCATCCAGTCGTCGATCGCCTTCACCTCCATCGCCCGCGGCAACGTGCCCGCCGCGATCTGCGCGGGCTCCTTCTCGTCGCTGGCGGGCATCGTCGTCACGCCGCTGCTGGCCGCGGCCCTGCTCGGCAGCGGCGGGGGCGGGTTCTCCGCGGACTCGCTGGTCGAGATCGTGCTGCAACTGCTGGTGCCGTTCGCCGCCGGGCAGGTGCTGCGCCGCTGGATCGGGGGGTTCGTCGCCCGCCACAAGAAGGTGCTCGGGCTCGTCGACCGCGGCTCGATCCTGCTCGTCGTCTACACCGCGTTCAGCGAGGGCATGGTGCAGGGCATCTGGCACCAGGTGAGCCCGGTCCGGCTGGCCGGCCTGCTGGCCGTGGAGGCGGTGCTCCTCGCCGTGATGCTCGCGCTGACCTGGTACGGGGCCAGGGCTCTGGGGTTCGGCCGGGCCGACCGGATCGCGATCCAGTTCGCCGGCTCCAAGAAGTCGCTCGCCTCCGGGCTGCCCATGGCGAGCGTCCTGTTCGGCGCGCACGCCTCGCTGGCCGTGCTGCCGCTGATGCTCTTCCACCAGATGCAGCTGATGGTGTGCGCGGTCATCGCCAAGCGCCGGGCCCGTGACCCCGAGGCCGCCGCGGACGAGCCGGCCGCGGAGTCGCGCACGGCCGTGGGCGCGGGGGCGGCCCGCTCCCGCTGAGCCCCGTCAGCGAGGCGTTCCAGGGGGCGTCTCAGGGCACGAGGACGACCTTGCCGAGGTTGCCGCGCGACTCGACGGCCTCGTGCGCCTTCGCCGCGTCCTCCAGCGAGAACCTGCCGTGCACGGCGGGCCGGAGTTCCCCGTCCGCGAACAGCCCCCACAGCTCCCGGCGCCACTGTGCGTACAGCTCCGGCTCCTCGCGGGCGATCCGGGCGATCTGGAACCCCGTCACCGTCCTGGCGCCCACGAGCAGGTCGTACGCGCGGACGGTGCCGCCGCCCGAGCTGTACGCCACCAGCCGGCCGCCCGGGGCGAGGGCGGCGACGGCCGGGGTGAGCAGGTCGCCGCCCACCCCGTCGAGGACGTGGTCGACGGGCTCGCCCCAGTCGTCGCCGTAGACCACGACGTCGTCGGCGCCAAGGGAGCGCACGAAGTCCGCCTTGGCCGGGTCGGAGACGGCGCCCACGACGCGGGCCGCACCGCGCGTGCGGGCGAGCTGCACGGCCAGGTGGCCGACACCGCCGGCCGCGGCCGTCACGAGGGCCGACTCTCCCGGCCGGGGTCGTGCGGCCGACAGGGCGCCGAGCGCCACCAGACCGCTGCGGACCAGCGCGACGGCGTCGACCGCACCGGCGCCGTCGGGGACCGGCGTGGCCATCTCCTGGCGCAGGACGGCGAAGTCGGCGTAGCCGTGCCCGAAGCAGAGCCCCGTGACCCGGTCGCCTGCCCGGAAGCCGGTCACGCCGTCACCGGCGGCCACCACCTCCCCGGCGACCTCGCCGCCGAGGGGAATCGGCTCGGCGGCCTCGGTGACCTTGCGCACCACCGGCAGGGTGACGCCGACCGCCTCGCAGCGAACCAGCAGCTCACCAGGACCCGGCTCGGGCACGGGAACCTGCTCCAGGAACAGGTGGCCGGCGGGGGACGTGTAACGGACGCGGCGCATGGGACGGACCTCCGGGTCGTTGGTGCTCCCAACGGTAAGGCGAAACCGTGGGGGAGTCCAACGATTTCGGCCGCCCCGCGCGTGCGGGACGGCCGTCGGGTCGGGGGTCCGTCGGTGGTGCGGGTCTCCGGTCAGCCGGGCCGGCGTCCGCTCTCGCCGCCGTCGGGGTCGACGCCGGTGAAGGCGGATTCGTCCTTCGTGCCGCTGGGCCGCCCGGACCGGCCCCGCTCGCCGGTGTCCCGCATGCCCTCCTCCGGCTTCGCTCCGTGCTCCTCGCCCCGTCGCCCGCCCTTCGCGATGTCGCCGGGGGTCGGGGTGTGCTCCTGCGCGGTGCGCTTCCGGCCCGGCCCCCGCGCGGGGGCGTGCTCCTCGGCGTGGAAGGACCGGCGGGCGCTCGGGTTGTCCTGCTGCCGCGTCTCGTCGACGTCCGGGGCCCAGCCGTGATGGCCGGATCCCTGGCGCCGCCCGGCTCCGCGGTCGTCCGGCGATGGTGGTGACTTGCGCTCCTGCGGCATGTGCCGACCTGCCTGTCCGTTCTCGTGGGGAGGCACCTTTCCCGTGCCCAGGACACCTCAAGTGTCCCACTTGCCCGCATTCGCGACATTGTGGACGTGTGCATGCTCAGGGATGCGGGGCGGGGGCTACGGCCGTTCCGCCGCGGCGGCCATGTGGCGACGGACGTCACCCTTGCGGGTGATGTGCGGGATTCGTGTCGACGCTCCCGGAGCGGGATGCCCGACCATCGCAGGCAGCCGGTCACCTCGACGGCGACGCCCGCAGCCACCCGACGAAGGGTCGCCATGCGCATCCTGCTGATCGCCAGCGCCTACAACAGCCTCACGCAGCGCGTGCACGCCGAGCTGCGGGACCGCGGGCACGCCGTGGCCGTGGAGGTGACGCCCCGCGGCCACGACGTGCGCGCCGCCGTCGACCGGCATGAGCCCGACCTCGTCGTGGCGCCCATGCTGAAGACCGTCGTCCCGCGTGACGTCTGGACGACCCGGACCTGCCTGATCGTGCACCCGGGACCGGTCGGTGACCGCGGACCGTCCTCCCTGGACTGGGCCGTGCGCGAGGGAGCCGCCGAGTGGGGGGTGACGGTCCTCCAGGCCGAGGAGGAGATGGACGCCGGGCCGGTGTGGGCGACCCGGAACTTCCCCGTTCCGCGGGTCGGCAAGAGCGACCTCTACCGCAACGAGCTGTCCGACGCGGCCCTGGAAGCGGTGCTGACGGCCGTCGACCGGTTCGCGTCGGGAGGCCACACCCCCCTGGAGCAGAGCACCGCGCCGGCGGTGCCGGGCGCCCGCAGCCGGCCCCCGATGCGCCAGGAGGCACGGCGCATCGCCTGGGCCGGCGACCCGACCGCGGAGGTCCTGCGCAAGCTGCGCTCCGCCGACTCCCAACCCGGCGTCCTCGACGAGCTGCTCGGCCGGGAGTGGTTCCTGCACGGCGGCCACGCCGAGCCCCACCTGCGCGGACGCCCCGGCGAGCTGCTGGCGACCCGGGCGGGCGCGGTCTGCCGGGCCACGACGGACGGCGCCGTGTGGCTGCCCGAACTGCGGGCCCGGACCGGGCCCGGCGTGCCGCGCGCCTGCAAGCTGCCCGCCACCCTCGCCCTGGCCGGACTGCTCCCCGGGCTGCCGGAGGTCCCGGCGCCCGTCCTGCCCTCCGCGGACGACGACGCCTGGTCGGACATCCGCTACCGGGAGAGCGGGGAGGTGGGTGTGCTCTCGTTCTCCTTCCCCGGCGGCGCGATGTCCGCGGACCACTGCCGACGGCTGCTGGAGGCGTACCGGGCGGCGTGCGACCGGCCGACCGGCGTGCTGGTGCTGGGCGGCGCCCGGGACTTCTTCTCCAACGGCATCCACCTCGGTGTCATCGAGGCGGCACCCGATCCGGCCGCGGAGTCCTGGGCCAACATCAACGCGATGAACGACCTCGTCGAGGCCGTCCTCACCACCACCGACCGCCTCGTCGTGAGCGCGGTCGGCGGCAACGCGGCGGCCGGCGGCGTCATGCTGGCGCTGGCCGCCGACGAGGTGTGGTGCCGAGCCGGCTCCGTGCTCAACCCGCACTACCGGCACATGGGCCTGTACGGCTCCGAGTACTGGACCTACAGCCTGCCGCGCAGGGTGGGCGCCGTCATGGCGGAACGGCTCACCCGGGAGGCGCTGCCCGTCAGCGCCCGGCGGGCCGAGAGGATCGGGCTGGCCGACCGGGTGATCGAGTGCCCGCCCGCACGGTTCAGCGACGAGGTCACCCGACTGGCCGAGCGCTGGTCGGCCTCCCCGGGAGCGCGTGCCCGCCTCGCCGGCAAGAAGGCCGAGCGCGACCGCCGGGAGGGCGGCACCCCGTTGGCGGCGGTCCGTCAGCGTGAACTCGACCGGATGCGCGCGATCTTCTTCGACCCCGAAGCGCCCTACCACGCGCTGCGCCGGGCCTTCGTCCGCAAGGAGACCCCGTCCGCCCGAACGGCCTCTTCGCGTGCGGCGACCGCCGAGGTGACCGATTCTTAGCAGCATCGCGGGCCGATCAGTCGGCTTTGCCGTATTCCTCCCCGGGAGGCACTGATGAACGCAGCAACCCCGGCCACGAGCGCCGAGCCGGACGCCTCCGGCGCCGTCGGCACGGACGAGAAGCCGATCCACATCCTCTGGATCAACGCCGGTCTGAGTTGCGACGGTGACTCGGTCGCCCTGACGGCGGCCATGCAGCCCAGCATCGAGGAGATCGCCCTCGGTGTGCTGCCCGGGCTGCCGAAGATCGCGGTCCACTGGCCGCTCATCGACTTCGAGTGCGGACCGGTCGGCGGCGCGGACACCTTCATCGAGTGGTTCTTCAAGGGCGAGCGCGGTGAGATCGACCCCTTCGTGCTCGTGGTCGAGGGGTCCATCCCGAACGAGGCGATCAAGCAGGAGGGGTACTGGTGCGGCTTCGGCGACAACCCGGAGACCGGCCAGCCCATCACCACCAGCGAGTGGATCGACCGGCTCGCGCCCAAGGCGCTGGCGGTGGTCGCGATCGGCACCTGCGCCACGTACGGCGGCATCCACGCGATGGCCGGGAACCCCACCGGCGCGATGGGAGTGCCCGACTACCTGGGCTGGGACTGGAAGTCGCAGGCGGGCATCCCGATCGTCTGCGTACCGGGCTGCCCCATCCAGCCCGACAACTTCGCCGAGACCCTCACGTACCTGCTCTACCAGGCCGCCGGGTCCGCGCCGATGATCCCGCTGGACGACAAACTCCGGCCGAACTGGCTGTTCGGCGCGACCGTGCACGAGGGGTGCGACCGGGCCGGCTACTACGAGCAGGGCCAGTTCGCGATGTCCTACGACTCGCCGAAGTGCCTGGTGAAACTGGGCTGCTGGGGGCCGGTCGTGAAGTGCAACGTGCCCAAGCGCGGCTGGATGAACGGCATCGGGGGCTGCCCGAACGTGGGCGGCATCTGCATCGCCTGCACCATGCCCGGCTTCCCCGACAAGTTCATGCCGTTCATGGACGAGCCGCCCGGCGGCAAGTTCTCCAGCACCGCCAGCGGCGCCTACGGCACGGTCATCCGCAGGCTCCGGACCATCACGGCCAGAACGGTGGACAAGGAGCCCAAGTGGCGCCACACCGGCCGGGAGATCACCACCGGTTACCGCCCTCCCTGGTGACCGCCGCCGAGCCCGCTCCGCAGGCCCGCCGAGGCACCGTCAGACGACCCGCTCACCGACCCGACCCGACCGAAGGGCAGCACAGACACGATGGCGACCTCGACGACGACCGGTGACGGCACCGGCCTGGTGGAGATGGCGTGGGACCCGATCACCCGGATCGTGGGCAGCCTCGGCATCCACACGAAGATCGATTTCAAGCAGAAGAAGGTCGCCGAGTGCTACAGCACCTCGTCCGTCTTCCGCGGCTACAGCGTCTTCATGCGCGGCAAGGACCCGCGTGACGCGCACTTCATCACCAGCCGCATCTGCGGCATCTGCGGCGACAACCACGCCACCTGCTCGGTGTACGCGCAGAACATGGCCTACGGCGTGAAGCCGCCGCACCTCGGCGAGTGGATCATCAACCTCGGCGAGTCCGCGGAGTACATGTTCGACCACAACATCTTCCAGGAGAACCTGGTCGGGGTCGACTACTGCGAGAAGATGGTCCGCGAGACCAACCCCGGCGTGCTGGAACTCGCCGAACGCACCGAGGCGCCGCACGCCGCGGAGCACGGCTACCGCACCATCGCCGACATCATGCGCTCGCTCAATCCGCTGGAGGGCGAGTTCTACCGCGAGGCGCTCCAGGTCAGCCGCTACACCCGCGAGATGTTCTGCCTGATGGAGGGCCGCCACGTGCACCCCTCCACGCTCTACCCGGGCGGCGTCGGCACCATCGGATCGGTCCAGCTCTTCACCGACTACATGTCCCGGCTCATGCGCTACGTCGAGTTCATGAAACGGGTCGTGCCGCTCCACGACGACCTCTTCGACTTCTTCTACGAGGCACTGCCCGGCTACGAGGAGGTCGGCCGCCGGCGGGTCCTGCTCGGCTGCTGGGGCGCGCTCAACGACCCCGAGTACTGCGACTTCACCTACGCCAACATGTCGGACTGGGGCCGGCGCATGTTCGTCACCCCGGGCGTGATCGTGGACGGCAAGCTCGTCACCAACGACCTCACCGAGATCAACCTCGGCATCCGCATCCTGCTCGGCAGCTCGTACTACGAGGACTGGGAGGGCCAGGAGCAGTTCGTCACGCACGACCCGCTCGGCAACCCGGTCGACCCGCGCCACCCGTGGAACCAGCACACCATCCCGGCGCCGCAGAAGCGGAACTTCGACGACAAGTACAGCTGGGTCATGTCGCCGCGCTGGTTCGACGGCAAGGACCACCTGGCGCTGGACACCGGCGGCGGTCCCATCGCCCGGCTGTGGTCCACGGCCCTGTCCGGGCTCGTCGACATCGGCTACGTCAAGGCCACCGGTCACAGCGTCGTCATCAACCTGCCCCGCACGCTCACCAAGCCGGAGACCACCTTCGAGTGGAAGATCCCGAAGTGGAGCAACGCGCTGGAGCGCAACCGGGCGCGGACCTACTTCCAGGCCTACGCCGCCGCCGTCGCCCTGCACTGCGCCGAGATGGGCCTCGCCGAGGTGCGTGCCGGACGCACCCAGACCTGGGAGAAGTTCGAGGTGCCGGAGGAGTCCATCGGCGTCGGCTTCACCGAGGCGGTGCGCGGCGTGCTGTCCCACCACATGGTCATCCGGGACGGCAAGATCGCCAACTACCACCCGTACCCGCCGACCCCGTGGAACGCGTCCACCCGCGACACCTACGGCACCCCCGGCCCGTACGAGGACGCCGTGCAGAACACGCCCATCTTCGAGGAGAACACGCCGGAGAACTTCAAGGGCATCGACATCATGCGCGCCGTCCGCAGCTTCGACCCCTGCCTGCCCTGCGGTGTCCACATGTACGTCGGCGACGGCAGGACGGTGAAGTCCATGCACGTGCCCACCGGACTGAGCGGCCTGGCCGGATGAGCGGCGGGACCGACGCGGAGACGGCCGGACGGCGGGTCGAGGAGGTCCTGGACCGGCTCGCCGCCTCCGGCGACCGCACGGCGTGCGAGGCCGCCGAGGAACTGGTCCGTGTCCTCATGGAGTTCTACGGCGCCGGACTGGCCCGTGCCGTCGACCTGCTCGGCCGCGACCCCGGCGCACCCGCGGAGCGGGCCCTGAACGCCCTCCTCGGGGACGACCTCGTGGCGAGTCTGCTGGTGCTGCACGGGCTGCACCCCGAGGACACGCCCACCCGCATCGCCCGGGCGCTCGAGGGCCTGCCGCAGCCCGTGGAGAGCGCCGGCTTCGACCCGGCGACCGGTGAGCTGCGGCTGCGCCGGACCGGATCCGCGGGCTGCGGCTGCGGCGGCGGCCGGGAGGCCGTCGAACAGGCGGCACGGGAAGCGCTCGCCTGCTTCGCCCCGGAGGTCACGGCGGTGGTGCTGGACGACGCGGAGGTACGGGAACCGGTCCTGCTCCAGATCGGGTCCGGCCCCGCGGGCACGGCCGGCGCGGGCGGCGGCCCGTCGGCCGCCACGGCGCCGTGAGCACGTACCCGCCCGGCCCGGGACCGGCCGGACACCGCCCCGCCCTCCGGGGCCTGGCCCGCTTCACCACGCCCCGCGGGCCCCGCGAGGAGCGCTGCGACCTGTGCTCGGCGCCGCTGGCCGGCGGAGAACACCGGCACCTCGTGGACACCGAGAAGCGGGCACTGGCCTGCTCCTGCGAACCCTGCGCGCAGCTCCTGGACCGTCCGGGCAGCGGGCCGGCGGGCCGCTTCCGAACCGTCCCCGGACGGTACCTGAGCGACCCCGGACACCGCCTCGACGAGCAGGACTGGGGACGGCTGGACATCCCCGTCGGCGTCGCGTTCCTCTTCCACAACTCCGCCCTCGACCGCCTGGTCGCGCTCTACCCGAGCCCGGCCGGCGCGACCGAGAGCGAACTGGATCCGGAGGCATGGCAGTCGGTCCTGGCGGCCTCCCCGCTGGCCGGACTCCTCGAACCCGACGTGGAGGCGTTGCTGTTGCGCCGCCACGACGACCGCATCGAGTGCCACCTCGTGCCGGTCGACGTCTGCTACGAACTGGTGGGCCGCATGCGGCTGCGCTGGCAGGGATTCGACGGCGGCGCGGAGGCACGCGCGGACCTGGACGCGTTCTTCGCCCACGTCCGGGACCGCGCCCGCGACCTCGAGGGGAGCCGGCCGTGACCGACTTCGCCTTCACCTGCACCGGGGTGCGCGCCGACCCGTACGCGGCCGGCCCCACCCTCGTCTTCCGGCTGCGCGTCACCGCGTCCCCGGGCACCCGGGTGCACGCGCTGGCGCTGCGCTGCCAGATCCGCATCGAACCCGCACGCCGGACCTACGCCGACGGCGAGGCCCTGGCCCTGGCCGACCTGTTCGGCGAGCGGTCCCGCTGGTCCCGCAGCCTCCACCCCGTCCAGTTCGCCCAGGTCCCGGTGATGGTCCAGGGCTTCACCGGAGAGGTGGAGACCGACGTGGTGGTGCCCTGCACCTACGACATGGACATCGCGTCCTCCCGCTACTTCCACGCCCTGGAGGAGGGAGAGGTGCCGCTGCTCATGCTGTTCTCCGGCACCGCCTTCACCGGTGCCGGCGGCTTCCACGTGGAACCCGTCCCCTGGGACAGGGAGGCCACGTACCGGATGCCGGTCAAGACCTGGCGGGAGATGGTCGAGCAGCACTTCCCGGGCTCGGGGTGGGTGCGGCTGCCGAACGACACCATGGACGCGCTGCTCGCCCACCGGTCCCGCAAGGCGCTGCCCTCGTGGCAGGCGACTGTCGAGGACCTCCTGCGAGTGGCCGGGGAGCGGACACCGTGACGACATCGACGAAGACGACGACGCCGGCCTTCGCCCCGGCGACCGAGGCCCGCATGGCCGTCGCCCGCCACGTGGCCGACGCCGTGCTGTTCGAGGGGTACGTGCTCTACCCGTACCGGGCCTCCGCCGCCAAGAACCGGCTGCGCTGGCAGTTCGGGGTCCTCGTGCCCCCGTCCTGGACCGCGGTCGCCGAGGAGCACGACTTCCAGCGCACCGAGCTGCTGATGGAACCCCGGCGGGGCGCCACCCTCGCCGTCGAGACGCGCTTCCTGCACGCCTGCCGGCGCACGGTCCAGCGGGCGCTGCCGGACGGCGCCTTCGAGACCGTCCCCGAACTGCGCCTGGACGACAGGGTGCTGGTCCCCTGGGACGAGGGACACGAGGAGCGGGTGCGCCTCACCGTCGCCGTGGACGACCTGGCCGGCGCGGGCACCGTCGTGCCCTTCACCCGGCCGGCGGCCGAGGAGACCGAGCCGGTCACGGACGACACGGGCCGGGTCGTGGGCCGGCTCGTGCGCCGCCGTGAGGAGATCAGCGGGCTGCTGCGGCTCTCGGCGAGCGACCTGGACGGCCCGTACACCACACAACGGCTCCGCGTGGTCGTGGAGAACACCAGCGACTGGGCACCGGCCGAGGACACCGGCCGCGACGCCGCCCTGTACCGCTCCCTCGTCGCCGCGCACACGGTGCTGTGCCTGGACGCCGGACGGTTCCTGTCGCTGACGGACCCGCCGGAGTGGGCCGGGGCCGAGGTGGCCCGCTGCCGCAACCTGCACACCTGGCCCGTGCCGGCCGGCGAACCGGGCACCGAGGACCTGGTGCTCTCCTCGCCGATCATCCTGGAGGACCACCCGTCCATCGCCCCCGAGAGCCCCGGTGCCCTGTACGACGCCACGGAGATCGACGAGATCCTCGCGCTGCGCACGGCCGCCCTCACCGACGAGGAGAAGCGCGAGGCACGAGGCACGGACGACCGGGCCGCCGCGGTGATCGACCTCGCCGACTCCCTGCCCGCGGAGGTGCTGGAACGGCTGCACGGCGCGGTCCGGGGCCTGCGGGAGGTCACCGGGCCCGGGGCGCCGCGGACACCGGCGGCCGGCGTGCCGGTCATCGGCCCCGCCGTCCCGCGGGCCGGCGCCGGGGGAGCGGACGGCGTCCCGCGGCCGGACACCCCGTGGTGGGACCCCGGCTCGGACACCTCCGTCGATCCCGCCCACGACCACGTCCTGGTCGACGGGCGGCCGGTGCGGGCGGGCAGCCGCGTCGTCCTGCGCCCCCGGCTGCGGCACACCGACGCCCAGGACCTGTTCCTCGACGGCCGCCGCGCCCTCGTCGAGGCGGTGCTGCACGACGTGGACGGTGGCGTGCACATCGCGGTCACCGTCGAGGACGACCCGGGCGCCGACATCCGCCGCGAGCAGGGCCGTTACCTCTACTTCCAGCCCGACGAGGTCGCCGTCGCCGACGCCGAGGAGGCACCGTGACCGCCGCGGCGGCACCGTCCCGCACGCTGGTCGCCGGCGTGGGCAACGTCTTCCTCGGCGACGACGGCTTCGGCGTCGAGGCCGTCCGCGTCCTGGCCGGCCAGGACCTGCCCGCGGGCGTCGAGGTCACCGACGTCGGCATCCGGGGCGTCCACCTGGCCTACCGGCTCCTCGACGGGTACGACACGCTGATCCTGGTGGACGCGACGGCACGGGGCGGACCGCCGGGAACGCTCTACCTGATCGAGGCACCCGAGCCCGGCAGCGCGCCCGGCCCCGCCGGCGCCGCCCTGGACGGGCACCGGATGTCGCCGGACGCCGTACTGGCGCTGCTGGGCACGCTGTGCGCGGGAACGGGTGCCGTGCCGCCGCGCCGCATCCTGGTGGTCGGCTGCGAACCCGGCACCGTCGAGGAGGGCATCGGCCTCAGTCCGCCCGTCGCCGCCGCCGTGCCCGGCGCGGTGCGCATGGTCGGCGAACTGGTCCGCGACGCGGCCGTCGTCTGACGGCGAAGCAGGGAGCCCGAAGAGGGCTCCCGAACCTCACCCCCCACGGAGACCCCATGAACAAGCAGCTCGTCGGTGGCGCCGCCGCCACCGTCACCGTCACGGCCCTGACGGCGTTCCTCGCCACCTTCTGGTCCGACATCATGCGGTACCTGCGTATCCGCCGGATGTGACGCCGGCCCGGTCACGCCTGCACCGAACGGGCTACGCGCCCGCCGGGCCCGGCGTGCCGGGCGCCCCGGCGCCCACGGGCCACCTTGAATGAGCCGCGACACAACCCCGGGCCAGGACGGAGTGGCGATGCACGAGATGTCCGTCGCCCTGTCGGTCGTGGACCAGGTCGAGCGGGCGGCACGGTCCCGAGGCGCGCACGGGGTCTCTCACGTCCACGTCGACATCGGCGAACTGGCCGGGGTGGTCCCCGACGCGCTCGCGTTCTGCTTCGAACTCGCCTGCGCCGGCACCGTCCTGGAGGGCTGCGAACTGTTCGCCCGGCCGGTCCCCGGACGGGCGTCCTGCGAGCCGTGCGGACGGACCTGGGAGACGGGGATGCCCCCCGACCTGGTGTGCGCCCACTGCCGTCGGGCGGCGACCGAGCTGCTGACGGGGCGCGAACTGACGATCACCGAGGTGCGCTGGGCCGCCGAGCCCCCGGCCCGCGCCACCCCCACCGCATCCCACCACGAGGAGCCCTGACGATGTGCCGCACAGTCGACCTCCGGCAGGCCGTCCTGGCCAAGAACACGATGGCGGCAGGCATCCTGCGTACCGAACTGACGGCCCGCGGCACCACGGTGATCAACCTGCTGTCCAGCCCCGGCAGCGGCAAGACGGCCCTGCTGGAGCGCGAGCTGCGGCTGGCGAAGGAGCGGGACGTCGCCGTCGCGGCCCTCACCGCGGACCTCGCCACCGAGAACGACGCGACCCGCCTGGCCCGCTCGGGAGTGCCCGTCAAGCAGGTGCTGACGGACGGGCTGTGTCACCTGGAGGCCGACATGCTCGCCGGGCACCTGCACGACTGGCTGCCCGAGGACACCCGCCTGCTCTTCGTGGAGAACGTCGGCAACCTGGTCTGCCCGGCCTCCTACGACCTGGGCGAGTCGCTGCGGGTGGTCCTCGCCTCCGTCACCGAGGGGGAGGACAAGCCGCTCAAGTATCCGACCGCCTTCGGCCTGGCCCAGCTCGTCGTCGTCACCAAGTCCGACCTGGCCGCACCCGCCGAGTTCGACGAGGAGACCTTCCGCGCCCACGTCCAGCGGGTCAACCCGGGCGTGGACGTCGTCCTCACCTCCGTGCGCACCGGTGAAGGCGCCGGTGTCCTCCTCGACCGGGCACTCGCGGCGGCCGCGGGAGACGCCGTGCACGCACCGGTGATGGCCAGGGCACACGCGTGAGCACCGCCCGGGACGCCGGCGCGCCACCACGGTCCGCACGCCGCGCCCGCGTCGTCGTCCGGGGCGTGGTGCAGGGCGTGGGTTTCCGCCCGTTCGTGTACGGTCTCGCCACCGAGCTGGGCCTCGCCGGGCACGTGACCAACACCGGCGACGGCGTCGTCGCGGAGGTCGAGGGGCCGCAGAGCGCCGTCGACCTGTTCTGCGCCCGCCTCGGGCCCGGCGCACCGCCCCTCGCGATCGTGGAGACGGTGGAGACGTCCGCGCTTCCGGCCACCGGCGGCAGCGGCTTCCGCATCGTGCCCTCCCGGACCGGCGGCCGGGTCCGCACGCTGGTGTCGCCCGACACCGCGACCTGCCCCGACTGCCTGGCCGAACTCGCGGACCCCACGGACCGGCGGCACCGCCACCCCTTCATCACCTGCACGCACTGCGGCCCCCGGTTCACCATCGTCACCGGCCTGCCCTACGACCGCGCGCACACCACGATGGCGGACTTCCCGCTGTGCCCGGACTGCGCCCGCGAGTACGACGACCCCGCCGACCGGCGCTTCCACGCCCAGCCGGTGGCCTGCCCGGCGTGCGGACCGCGCCTGCGTCTCGTCACGGCGGCGGGGTCCGACGCCACCGTCCGGGACGGCACGGACCCCGTGACAGCCGCCCGCGAGCTGCTCGCCGCGGGCGCCGTACTCGCCGTCAAAGGGCTCGGCGGGTACCACCTCGCCTGCGACGCCACGCGTGCCGGGCCGGTCGCCGAGCTGCGCCGTCGCAAGGCCCGCGGCGACAAGCCGTTCGCGGTGATGGCCCGCGACGTGGGGGACGTCGAGCACCTCGTCCACGTCGGCCCCCTCGAGCGGGAACTGCTCACCGGACGCGTGCGGCCCGTCGTCCTGATGCGGCGGCGCACCGGCACCGAGGCCGCCCCCGGCCTGCCCGTGCCCGCCCGCGCCGTCGCGCCGGGCAGTCCCGACCTCGGCGTCATGCTGCCGTACACGCCGGTCCACCATCTGCTGCTCGGGACGGACGCCCCGGACCGGCACGCCGACGCTCCCCGGCTGCTGGTCATGACGAGCGGGAACCGCTCCGGCGAACCCATCGTCACCGACGACGGGGAAGCCCTGGAGCGGCTGGCCGGCCTGGCCGACGCCTGGCTCACGCACGACCGCCCGATCCATGTGCCGTGCGACGACTCCGTGGTCCGCGTCTGCGACGGAGAGCCGCTGATGCTGCGCCGTTCCCGCGGCCACGCCCCGCTCCCGGTGACCCTGCCCGTCACGGTGTCCGCGGCCCTGGCGGTCGGCGGCGACCTGAAGAACGTCTTCGCTCTCGCACGGGGCGACCGGGCCTGGCTGTCCGCCCACATCGGCGACATGGACGACCTCGCCACCCAACGGGCCTTCGGCCGTGCCGAACGGCAGCTGGAGACCATCACCGGAGTGAGCCCGTCGCTGCTGGTCACCGACACCCACCCGGCCTACCGCTCGGCCGCCTGGGCGCGGCGGCACGCCGGTGACCGCACCGTGCTGCGGGTGCAGCACCACCACGCGCACATCGCCTCGGTCATGGCGGAGCGGGGCCTGGCGGACGGCACCAGGGTGATCGGGGTCGCCTTCGACGGCACCGGGCACGGGGACGACGGCACGGTCTGGGGCGGTGAGTTCCTGCTCGCGGACTACGACGGGTACCGACGGTTCGCGCACCTGGCCCCGGTGTCCCTGCCCGGGGGCGACGCGGCGGTCCGCCGGCCGTACCGCATGGCGCTGGCGCACCTGCACGCGGCCGGCCTCGCCCCCGATCCCGGCCTGCCGTGCACCGCCGCCTGCCCGCCCGCCGAACTCGCCGTGCTGACACGGCAGCTGGAGAGCGGTCTGAACTGCGTTCCCACGTCCAGCATGGGCCGGCTCTTCGACGCCGTCTCGTCGTTGGCGGGGGTCTGCCACCACGCGGGGTACGAGGCGCAGGCCGCGATCGAGCTGGAGGCGGCGGCGGTGTCCGCGGGCGACGGGGTGCACGACGACCCCCGCTACACCTTCCGCCTGACGGGCCGGCAGCCGGGCGACGACCCGCTGGTCGCCGATCCCGCGCCCCTGCTGGCCGCCGTCGCGGCGGACGTACGGCGCGGGACCGCCGCGGCCCTGGTCGCGGCCAGGTTCCACCACGCCGTCGCCCGGCTGGTGCGGACGGTGTGCGGCGCGGCCCGCGGGGCGACCGGTCTGCGGACGGTGGCCCTGAGCGGCGGCGTCTTCGCCAACACGCTGCTCTCCGAGGCCTGCGCCCGCGGGCTGCGCGCGGACGGTTTCACCGTGCTGCGCCACCGCGACATCCCGCCCAACGACGGCGGACTGGCCCTCGGCCAGCTCGTCGTGGCCGCCCGTGCGGGAGTCCGCAGCGGATGACCGGAGCGGACGCGCCGCTCGACAAGTGAAGGAGACACAACATGTGCCTGGCGGTACCCGGCAGAGTGCTGGGCATCGAGGAACGGGACGGCACCCGCATGGCGACCGTCGACTTCGGCGGTGTGGTCAAGGAGGTGTGCCTGGAGTACCTGCCCGATCTGCGGGTCGGCGAGTACACCATCGTCCACGTCGGGTTCGCCCTGCAGCGGCTCGACGAGGAGTCGGCCCGCAGGACGCTGGAGCTGTTCGAGAACCTCGGCATGCTCCAGGAGGAGTTCGGTGACCCGTGGGAGCAGGCGGCACGGGCCGAGGCCGGCGAGGACCTCGCCGGGGAGGTGCGGCCGTGAAGTACATCGACGAGTTCCAGGACCCGGAGCTGGCCGCGCGGCTGCTCGACGAGATCAAGGCCACGGTGACCCGGCCGTGGGCGCTCATGGAGGTGTGCGGCGGCCAGACCCACTCCATCATCCGGCACGGCATCGACCAGCTGCTCCCCGACGAGGTGGAGCTGATCCACGGCCCGGGCTGCCCGGTGTGCGTGACACCGCTGGAGGTCATCGACAAGGCACTGGAGATCGCCTCCCGGCCCGGCGTGATCTTCTGCTCGTTCGGTGACATGCTCCGGGTCCCGGGCACGGGCCGCGACCTGTTCCAGGTCCGGGGGGCGGGCGGCGACGTCCGCGTGGTCTACTCCCCGCTCGACGCGCTGCGCATCGCCGAGGAGAACCCCGACCGCGAGGTCGTCTTCTTCGGCATCGGCTTCGAGACCACGGCCCCGCCCAACGCGATGACCGTCCACCAGGCCCGCAGACGCGGTATCCGCAACTTCAGCCTGCTGGTCTCGCACGTGCGGGTGCCACCCGCCATCGAGGCGGTCATGCAGTCGCCGGACTGCCGGGTCCAGGGCTTCCTGGCCGCCGGGCACGTGTGCAGCGTCATGGGGACCGAGGAGTACCCCGCGCTCGCCGAGCGGTTCGGGGTGCCCATCGTGGTGACCGGGTTCGAGCCGCTGGACATCCTGGAAGGCGTACGGCGCACCGTGCGGCAGCTGGAACGGGGCGAGCACACGGTCGACAACGCCTATCCGCGCGCCGTGCGGCCGGAGGGCAATCCGGCCGCGCGGGCGATGCTGGACGACGTCTTCGAGGTCACCGACCGCGCCTGGCGCGGCATCGGGGTCATCCCGGCCAGCGGCTGGCGCCTGTCCGACCGCTACCGGGAGCACGACGCCGAGTACCGCTTCGACGTGGGTGACATCGCCACGCGCGAGCCCGCGGAGTGCCGCAGCGGTGAGGTCCTGCAGGGGCTGCTCAAGCCGCACGAGTGCGAGGCCTTCGGGACCACGTGCACCCCGCGCACGCCGCTGGGAGCCACCATGGTCTCCAGCGAGGGGGCCTGCGCCGCCTACTACCTGTACCGCCGGCTGGAGCTGCCGGCCCGCCCGGCGGCACCGGAGGCTCCCGCGCCCGCCGCGAGTCTGGAGGGCAGCCCCGTTGTCTGACACCACCGCAGCACCGGACATGCTCTCCTGGACCTGCCCGGCGCCGCTGCGCGACGGTCCGCGCGTGGTGATGGGCCACGGCGGTGGCGGCACGCTGTCCGCCGAGCTCATCGAACAGATCGTCCTGCCCGCGGTCGACGGACCGGCGCCGGGGCCGCTGAACGACTCCGCCGTGGTCGAGCTCGGCGGGGCGCGGCTGGCCTTCTCCACGGACTCGTTCGTGGTGCGGCCGCTGTTCTTCCCCGGCGGCAGCATCGGGGACCTCGCCGTCAACGGCACGGTCAACGACCTCGCGATGAGCGGGGCCCGCGCCGCCTACCTCTCCTGCGGCCTGATCCTGGAGGAGGGCGTCGAGATCGACACCGTGGCCCGGGTCGCCGCCGCGCTGGGGGCCGCCGCCCGTGCCGCCGGGGTGCGGGTGGTCACCGGCGACACCAAGGTGGTGGAGGCCGGGCACGGCGACGGCGTCTACGTGAACACCGCGGGCATCGGCCTGGTGCCGGCCGGCGTCGACCTGCGTCCGGGGCGGGTGGTCCCCGGCGACGTGGTCCTGGTCAACGGCGCCATCGGCGTCCACGGCACGGCCATCATGAGCGAGCGCGAGAACCTGCGGTTCGAGGCCGACGTGGTGAGCGACTGCGCGGCGCTGGGCGGGCTCGTCGAGGCGATGCTGTCCGTCTGCCCGGACCTGCACGCCCTGCGCGACCCCACCCGCGGTGGCCTGGCCGCGTCGCTCAACGAGATCGCCGCCGCGTCGGGGACCGGGATCGCCGTCCGGGAACGCGCCGTACCGGTGCCGCCCCCCGTGGCCGGGGCCTGCGCCATGCTGGGGCTGGACCCGATGTACGTGGCCAACGAGGGCAAGCTCGTCGCCTTCGCGCCCCGGGAGCACGCCGACGCGGTCCTCGCCGCCATGCGGGCCCACCCCCTGGGGGCGGAGGCGGCGGTCATCGGCGAGGTCGTCGCGGACCACCCGGGCATGGTCGTCGCCCGCACCGGGCTCGGCGGCACGCGGGTGGTGGACATGCCGCTCGGGGAGCAGCTGCCGCGGATCTGCTGACCGGTCCGCGCGGTTCCGGCGGGCGGGCGACGTCGGCGTCAGCCCGCCCGGCCGCGTCCGCCGGGCCGTGTGTCGAGGGTCCAGGTGTGGGTGCAGCCGGGGCACTGGAGGTGGACCCGCGGGCCCTCGTTCGCTATGAGGTAGCGCCAGTGGACCGCGCAGTTGCGCTGTGCGGCGCACGCGGCGCAGTCGCGCGCGTCGTCGCAGGCGGGGCAGGGGACCCAGGCGCGGCGGGCCCGGTCCGCCTGCGGATCAATCGGCAGCCGCATCGCCCGTCCCCGCTTCCGGCAGCACCCCGGCCGCCACGAGCATGGCGTACGTCCGCCGCTGCTCCGCGTCGAGCCCGGAGTAGAGCAGGGCGTGGGCCTCCTGCTCGGACCGCAATGCGGCCACCGGGTCCCAGGCGGGGCCGAGCGCCGCCACCACCTCCGCACGGCGCCGGGTCTCCTCCAGGGAGAGGTCGAGCACGAAGGGACGGAGTCCAGGGGCGGGATCGGCAGACATCGGGGGCTTTCGCGTGGGGTCGTGCTGGCCCAGCCACTCCTACCAGAGCGTGACGGCGCGGGGAAAGGCGATGTGACCGATGCCATCACCGGCGTCCGCCCCCCTGCGGCACGCTGCATAGGCTGACCCCATGGCCGACGCATCGCTTCCCGAGATCCGCTCCCTGCCCAGCTGGCAGCTGGGCAGGGCCGCCGCCCGCGGCCGGGCCCTGGTGGCCGAGGGGCTGGCCGCGGAGGGGCTGAAGATGTGGCACCACGTGGTGCTCTCCGCCGTCCGCGACCTCGCCCCCGTCGCCCAGGCCGACCTGGGCCGCGGCATCGGGCTCGACCCCAAGGACCTGGTCGGCGTCCTCAACGACCTGCAGGCGGCGGAGCTCGTCGTCCGCGCCCCGGACCCGGGCGACCGCCGCAAGAACGCGGTGTCCCTCACCGAGGAGGGCGGACGGGTGCTCGCGCGGTGCGAGAAGGCGGCCCGCGCGGCCAACGACGAGCTGCTCGCGCCCCTCACGGCCGAGGAGCGGACGCGCTTGCTGGACATGGTCCGGCGGATCGCCGGCAACGACGCCGACGGCTGACCGCCGGCCCCCGCGCCCTGAGGGGCGGGCGGCGGGCCGGACGGAGGGGTGGGCCGGATGAGGCGGGGCCCCTGCGGCGCAGGGGGCGCTCCCCGCCGTCCGGGGCCCCGCCGCCGTGCCGCGGAGAGGTGGGTCAGCCCTGGGCGGCCGCCCGCAGGGCGACGCGGTCCTCACCCGCGTACACGTTCATGGAGGTGCCGCGCAGGAAGCCCACCAGCGTCAGCCCGGTCTCGGCGGCCAGGTCCACCGCCAGGGAGGACGGCGCCGACACCGCCGCGAGCACCGGAATGCCCGCCATCACCGCCTTCTGCGCCAGCTCGAAGGAGGCCCGGCCCGACACCAGCAGCACGGACCGGGACAGCGGCAGGTCCCCGTTCTGCAGGGCGCGGCCGACCAGCTTGTCGACCGCGTTGTGCCGGCCCACGTCCTCCCGTACGTCCACCAGGTCACCGTCCTCGGTGAACAGGGCCGCCGCGTGCAGGCCGCCGGTGCGGTCGAAGACCCGCTGGGCCGCGCGCAGCCGGTCGGGCAGGCTCGCCAGCAGCTCCGGGGTGACGCGGACCGGGGGTGTGTCGGCGATCGGCCAGCGGGCCGTGGTGCGCACCGCGTCCAGACTGGCCTTGCCGCACAGGCCGCAGGACGACGTGGTGTAGACGTTGCGCTCCAGCGTGATGTCCGGGACCGGCACGTCGGGGGCCGTCTTCACGTCGACCACGTTGTAGGTGTTGGAGCCGTCGGCCGTGGCGCCCGCGCAGTACACGATGTTCTGCAGGTCGCCGCGCTCGGCCAGCACGCCCTCGCTGACCAGGAAACCGGCCGCCAGCGCGAAGTCGTCGCCCGGTGTGCGCATGGTGATCGCGAGCGGCTTGCCGTTCAGCCGGATCTCCAGGGGTTCCTCGGCCACGAGCGTGTCCGGGCGGCTGGAGACCGCCCCGTCCCGTATGCGGACCACCTTGCGTCGTTCCGTGACTCGTCCCATGTCCGTACCCCTCGTACCGGTCAGTCCCGGTTCTGTACGTGCTGGTAGCCGAAGCGGCCCTTGATGCACAGGTTGCCGTGGGTCACCGGGTTGTCGTGCGGCGAGGTGACCTTGACGATCTCATTGTCCTGCACGTGCAGGGTCAGGTTGCAGCCGACACCGCAGTACGCGCACACGGTGGTCGTCTCCGTCTGCCGCGCCTCGTCCCAGGTACCCGCCGCCCGCATGTCGAACTCCGACCTGAAGGACAGCGCCCCGGTGGGGCACACCTCGATGCAGTTGCCGCAGTAGACGCAGGCCGAGTCGGTCAGCGGAGCGTCGTGCTCGACCGCGATGCGGGCGTCGAAGCCGCGGCCGGAGACGGAGATGGCGAACGTGTTCTGCCACTGGTCGCCGCAGGCGTCCACGCACTTGTAGCAGAGGATGCATTTGGCGTAGTCGCGGACGTACAGCTCGTTGTCGATCCGCGGCTGCTCGTCGACGCGGGCCGCGTCCGGGCCGAACCGGTCCGGCTTCGCGTCGTACTCCTTGATCCAGTCGGCCGCCCGGGGGGTGGTGGACAGGTCGACCGACGACGCGAGCAGCTCGAGGACCAGCCTGCGGCTGTGCCGGACCCGCTCGGTGTCGGTCCTGACCACCATGCCCGGAGCCGCCTCGCGTGAGCAGGCGGGAACGAGCGTCCGGGAGCCCTCCACCTCCACCACGCACACCCGGCAGGCGTTCTTCGGGGTGAGCGTGTCGCCCTCGCACAGGGTCGGCACGTCCTTCCCGGCGGCACGGCAGGCGTCGAGCACGGTCGAGCCCTCGGGCACCCGCGCCTCCCGGCCGTCGACGGTGAACTCCACCAGCCGGCGCGGCACACCCAGCGGTATCGCGGTCACTTGTACGCCCCCAGACGGTCGATGGCGGATTCCACGGCGTTCCACGCGGTCTGCCCCAGACCGCAGATCGAGGCGTCCCGCATGGCGCGGCCGACGTCCCGCAGCAGGGAGATGTCCCCGGCGGCGCCGTCACCGGTACGGTCCACGATCCGCCGCAGCGCCTCCTCCTGCCGCACGGTCCCGACCCGGCAGGGCACGCACTGCCCGCACGACTCGTCGCGGAAGAACTCGGCGATGCGGAGCAGGAGGCGGGGGAGGGGGACGGTGTCGTCGAAGGCCATGACGACGCCGGAGCCGAGGGTCGTGCCCGCTTCACGGGTGCCCTCGAAGGTGAGTGGGACGTCCAGTTCGTCGGGGCGTACGAAGCCGCCGGCGGCCCCGCCGAGCAGGACCGCCCGCAGCCCGTCCCGCACTCCCGCGAGGGTGAGCAGCTCGCCCAGGGTCGCGCCGAAGGGGAGTTCGTAGACGCCGGGCCGGTCCACGCTGCCCGACACGCAGAACAGCTTCGGTCCGGTGGACCTCGGGGTGCCGGTCGCGGCGTACGCCTCGGCGCCCGCCGTCAGGATCGGCAGGACGTTGACCAGGGTCTCGACGTTGTTCTCCACGGTCGGCTTGCCGAACAGGCCCTTCTCCACCGGGAACGGCGGCTTGGAGCGCGGCTCGCCCCGGTAGCCCTCGATGGAGTTGAACAGGGCCGTCTCCTCACCGCAGATGTAGGCGCCCGCGCCGCGCCGGATCTCGATGTCGAAGGCGTAGCCCTGCCCGAGGACGTCGTCGCCGAGCAGTCCGCGGGCGCGGGCCTGCGCGATCGCGTGGGTGAGGCGGGCCAGGGCGCGCGGGTACTCGCCGCGGAGGTAGAGGAAGCCCTGGTGCGCGCCGGTGGCGTACCCGGCGATCGTCATGGCCTCGACGAGCGCGTACGGGTCGCCCTCCATGAGGACGCGGTCCTTGAAGGTGCCCGGCTCGGACTCGTCGGCGTTGCAGACGAGGTGGTGCGGGTGGTCGGGCTGGGCGGCGGTGGCCTGCCACTTGCGGCCGGTGGGGAAGGCGGCACCGCCTCGGCCGAGCAGGCCGGAGTCGGTGACCTCGCGGATGACGCCGGCCGGGCCGAGGGCGAAGGCCCGGCGCAGGGCGGTGTAGCCGCCGTGGGCGCGGTAGTCGTCGAGGGAGGCGGGGTCCACGGTGCCGACGCGTGCGAGGAGGGTGAGGGCGGGGTCGCCCGCCTGGGGGACCGCGGTCGCGGGCGGGGGTTCGGCGGGGGCGGACTCCGGGGTGGTGGCCGCGAGGACTGCGGTGGCGGGGGTGGCGGGGGCGCATACGGCGGTCGCGTGGAGGGTTCCCCGCCGCCCCTTCCCGTTCCCGACCCCGGGGGCTGCCGCGCCCGGACCCCCGCCGTCGGCCTGAACGGCCGCGTCCTCGAACGCCGGACGGGCTGATACGTCCCCCGGAGCCGTGGCGGCCGCGGCACGCCCTGCACGGATCACCAAAGCCGCCGGGGCCCGCTCGCAGAGCCCCAGGCACGGGCTGCGTTCGAGCTTCACCCCGCTCTCCGGGCCCAGCCGCGCCTCCACGTCCGCGCACAGCTCGGTCGCGCCCGACGCCGTGCACGCCAGGTCCGTGCAGACGTGCAGCACGGTCGCGGGTCGGGGGCGGACGGAGAACATCGCGTAGAAGGTGGCGACGCCGTACGCCTCGGCCGGCGGTACCGTCAGGCGCCGGCACAGGTAGTCCAGTGCGCCCTCGCTGATCCAGCCGACGCGGTCGTTGAGTGCGTGCAGTCCCGGCAGGAGCAGGTCGCGGCGGTCGCGGGCCTCCCTGCCGCCACGGGCCCAGCGGAGGTCCTCGTCGGTGCGGTCGGCGCCCTCCCAGGCGGACCCGGGCGGGCCGAGCAGGGCGTCGACGGCCGCGCGTTCGTCGTCCGTCGGTTCGCTGTCACCGAAGCGCAGGTCCACCGGTGTTCACCTTCTCGATCCGGATCGCCGAGGCCTTGAACTCCGCCGTCCCGGCGATCGGGCAGTTGGCCTCGATGGTCAGTTGGTTGGTGTCCACCTCGTCGGGAAAGTGGAAGCTCATGAAGGCGAGCCCGGGACGCAGCGCGGTGTCGACCCACACCGGCGCGATCAGCGAGCCGCGCCGCGAGGTCACCCGCACCTCCTCGCCGACCGCCACTCCGTAGCGCTCCGCGTCCTCCGGGCACAGCTCGACGGCCTCGCCCCGGCGCAACGGGGAGGCGTAACCGCCGCTCTGCACACCGGTGTTGTAGGAGTCGAGTCGCCGGCCCGTGGTCAGGCGGATCGGGTACTCCTCGTCGGTGAGGTCCACGGGCGGGTCGTGCCGGACGATCCCGAAGGGCGCGAGGGGGCCCCGCCGGCCGGGGTCGGGGTCCCACAGCCTGCCGTGCAGGTACGGCGGTTCCAGCTCCTCCGTGCTCGGGCACGGCCACTGGATGCCCTGGTGCTCGGCCAGACGCGCGTACGTCATCCCGTGGTGGTCCGGGGAGAGGGAACGCAGCTCGTTCCACACGGCCTCGGCGTCCGGGTACTTCCAGTCGTGGCCGAGCCGCGCCGCCAGGTCGCACAGGATGTCGATGTCCTCGCGGGCCTCGCCGGGCGGGGTGACGGCCCTGCGGACGCGCTGCACGCGCCGCTCGCTGTTGGTGGTGGTGCCCTCGGTCTCCGCCCAGCCGGCGGTCGCCGGGAGGACCACGTCGGCGAGTTCGGCGGTCCTGGTCAGGAAGATGTCCTGGACGACGAGGAAGTCCAGCGCGTTCAGCCGGCGCACCGCCTGTTCGCTGTCCGCCTCCGACTGCGCCGGGTTCTCGCCGATGCAGTAGACGGCCTTCAGCGTGCCGTCCTCCATCGCCTCGAACATCTCGGTCAGCGTCATGCCGTGGTGCGGCTGGATGACCGTGTCCCACGCCGACTCGAACTTGAGCCGCACGTCCGGGTCGAGGATGTCCTGGAAGCCCGGCAGCCGGTTGGGGATCGCCCCCATGTCGCCGCCGCCCTGCACGTTGTTCTGCCCGCGCAGGGGCTGCAGCCCGGAACCGTAGCGGCCGACGTGGCCGGTCAGCAGGGAGAGGTTGATCAGGGCGCGGACGTTGTCGGTGCCGTTGTGGTGCTCGGTGATGCCGAGCGTCCAGCAGAGCTGGGCACGCTCGGCGCGGGCGTAGGCGTGGGCCAGTTCGCGGACGGCGGCGGCCGGGACGCCCGTCACCTTCTGGGCGAGGGAGAGCGTCCACGGCTCGACCAGGGCCCTGTACTCCTCGTACCCGGTGGTCGCCCGCGCGACGAACGCCTCGTTGACCAGCCCGGCGTGGATGATCTCGCGGCCCACCGCGTGGGCGAGCGGGATGTCGGTGCCGACGTTCGGGCCGAGCCAGCTCTCCGCCCACTCGGCGGTGCTCGTCCGGCGCGGGTCGACCGCGTACATGCGGGCGCCGTTCCTGATGCCCTTCAGCACGTGCTGGAAGAAGATCGGGTGCGCGAAGCGGGCGTTGGAGCCCCACATCACGATGACGTCCGTGTGCTCGACCTCCTCGTACGAGGACGTGCCGCCGCCCGAGCCGAAGGCGGCCGACAGTCCGGCGACGCTCGGCGCGTGACAGGTGCGGTTGCAGGAGTCGACGTTGTGGGTGCCCATGACGACCCGGGCGAACTTCTGCGCCACGTAGTTCATCTCGTTGGTCGCCCGGGCGCAGGAGAACATCCCGAACGCGCCGCGTGCCGCCGCCAGGCCCCGGGCGGTCCGGTCCAGGGCCTCGTCCCAGGAGGCCCGGCGGAAGGGCTGGTCGCGGGAGTCCCGCACCAGCGGGTGGGTGAGGCGGGTGTAGGTCCTCGGGCCGCTCTCGCGCCCCTTGCGGTCGGCTTTCCTCATGCGGCACTCCTCAGTGCGAGCAGGTCCGACAGGGCGTGCACGGTGCGCAGGGTGGGCACCTCGACGCCGGTGATCCCCGCCAGTTCGACGACGGCCGCGAGGAGGACGTCGAGTTCCAGCGGTTTGCCGCGCTCCAGGTCCTGGAGCGTGGAGGTGCGGTGGTCGCCGACCCTCTCGGCGCCCGCGAGCCGGCGTTCGACGGAGACGCCGACCTCGCAGCCGAGGGCCGCGGCAACCGCGAGCGTCTCGGTCATCATGGTCTCGATGACCTGCCGGGTGCCGCCGTGCAGGCACATCTGCCGCATGGTGGCGCGGGCCAGCGCGCTGATCGGGTTGAAGGAGATGTTGCCCAGCAGCTTCAGCCAGATGTCGGACCGCAGGTCCGGTTCGACCGGGCACTTCAGGCCGCCCGACCGCATCGCCTCGCCGAACGCCAGGCAGCGCGCCGAGACACCCCGTCCGGGCTCCCCGATCGAGAAGCGCGTGCCCTCCACGTGCCGGACGACGCCCGGCTGCTCGAGTTCGGTGGCCGCGTAGACGACGCAGCCCACGGCCCGTTCGGGCGCGAGCACCGCGCTGACCGCGCCGCCCGGGTCCACACTCTCGATGCGGCGCCCGTCGTACGGGCCGCCGTGCCGGTGGAAGTACCACCAGGGGATGCCGTTCTGCGCGGCCACGACGGCCGTGGTGTCGTGCAGCAGCGGCTCGATCAGCGGCCCGCACGCCGCGTACGAGTTGGCCTTCAGGCCCAGGAAGACGTAGTCGGCCGGGCCGACTTCGGCCGGGTCGTCGGTGGCGCGCGGATGAGCGGTGAAGTCACCGCGCGGGCTGCGCACCCGGACTCCGTACCGCCTCATGGCCGCCAGATGCGGTCCACGGGCGATGAGGTGGACGTCGGCGCCCGCACGGTGGAGCGCGGCGCCGACATAGGCACCGATCGCCCCGGCGCCGAGGACTGCGACTTTCATGACGGGGAAGCTCCGTTCGGTCGAGGGATACCGAGGAACCGCGGGCCGGTGCGCACCGGCCGGCCCTGTGTCGACGAAATATTGTCTACAGTATGGAGGTTGCCCCAGCAAGGCTCCCGGCACGGCTTGGTGCAATCGGCGTTCGTTGTCCCCTCAACTGTCTTCTCAACCGCGTTCCCGCTGCCTACGGTTGGGGACTCATGAGTCCCCCCATGGCACCCCCGGGCTGGAGCCGCTGGCTCGTTCCCCCCGCCGCGCTCTCGGTCCACCTCTCCATCGGCCAGGCCTACGCCTGGTCCGTGTTCAAACCGCCCCTGGAATCCGCGCTCGCCCTCAGCGGCACGCAGAGCGCGCTGCCCTTCCAGCTCGGCATCGTGATGCTCGGCCTGTCGGCCGCGTTCGGCGGCACCCTGGTGGAACGGCACGGGCCGCGCTGGGCGATGACCGTCGCCCTGGTCTGCTTCTCGTCCGGCTTCCTGCTCTCCGCGCTCGGCGCCGCGGTGGAGCAGTACTGGCTCATCGTCCTCGGCTACGGCTTCGTCGGCGGGATCGGCCTCGGCATCGGCTACATCTCGCCGGTCTCGACGCTGATCAAGTGGTTCCCCGACCGGCCGGGCATGGCCACCGGCATCGCCATCATGGGCTTCGGGGGCGGCGCGCTGATCGCCTCGCCCTGGTCGGCCCAGATGCTGGAGTCCTTCGGTGCCGACAACACGGGCATCGCGCTGGCCTTCCTCGTGCACGGCCTGACGTACGCGGTCTTCATGCTGCTGGGCGTGCTGCTGGTGCGGGTGCCACGCCCGAAGGAGCACACCGGCGGCGGCCCGGACGGTGCGGGCGTGCAGGTCTCGGCGCGCGAGGCGGTGCGCACCCCGCAGTTCTGGCTGCTGTGGGTCGCGCTCTGCATGAACGTCACCGCCGGCATCGGCATCCTGGAGAAGGCCGCCCCGATGATCACGGACTTCTTCGCCGACACCTCCGCACCCGTGTCGGCCACGGCCGCCGCCGGGTTCGTCGCCCTGCTGTCGGCGGCCAACATGGCCGGACGGCTCGGCTGGTCCACGGCCTCCGACCTGATCGGACGCAAGAACGTCTACCGGCTCTACCTGGGCGCCGGCGCGCTGATGTACACGCTCCTCGCCCTGTTCGGCGACTCCTCCAAGCCCCTGTTCGTCCTGTGCGCCCTCGTCGTCCTCTCCTTCTACGGCGGCGGCTTCGCCACGGCACCCGCCTACCTCAAGGACCTCTTCGGCACCTACCAGGTCGGCGCCATCCACGGGCGGCTGCTCACCGCCTGGTCGACGGCCGGCGTCCTCGGGCCGCTGATCGTCAACTGGATCGCGGACCGGCAGGAGGACGCCGGGCGGCACGGCCCGTCCCTGTACGGGCTGTCGTTCGTCATCATGATCGGGCTGCTGGCCGTCGGCTTCGCCGCCAACGAACTCATCCGCCCGGTCCACGCCCGCCACCACATGTCCGCCCCGGCGCGGAAGGAGGCCGCCGATGTCCCCCGACAGCAGCCAGAGTCCGCCTGACCCGTCCGGCCGACGGCGTCCGCTGATCGCGTTCACCTGGCTCTGGGTGGGCGCGCCGCTCGCCTACGGCCTGTACGAACTCGTCAGGAAGGCGACCCAGCTGTTCACCGGATGAGGGGACGGGGCGCCACGGATGCTGACCGAAGCCGACAAGGCGGGCGCCCGTTTCCTGTCGCTTCACCTGCCGCCGTACTCGCCGGTCACTGATCACACTGGTGGATCCCGTCCCCGAGGCAGCGAGGATTCCACCCATGCACGGCTCGCGCATCACCGCCGTCGGCCATTACCAGCCCGCCGGGGTCCTGACCAACGAGGACCTGGCGGGCATGGTCGACACCAGCGACGAGTGGATCAGGAGCCGGGTGGGCATCCGCACCCGCCGCATCGCCGGACCCGGCGAGCCCGTCGACGAGCTCGCCGGCCACGCCGCGGCCAAGGCGCTCGCCGCGGCCGGGCTCGCGCCCGCGGACGTGGACCTGGTGCTGGTCGCCACCTCCACCGCCGTCGACCGCTCGCCGAACACGGCGGCCCGGGTGGCGGCCCGCCTCGGCATGCCCGGGCCCGCCGTGCTGGACCTCAACGTCGTCTGCGCCGGCTTCCCCCACGCCCTGGCCACCGCCGACCACGCCCTCCGGGCCGGTTCGGCGAACCGCGCGCTGGTCATCGGCGCGGACAAGATGTCCGAGGTGACCGACTGGACCGACCGCACCACCTGCGTGCTGGTCGGCGACGGGGCGGGGGCCGCCGTCGTGGAGCCCTGCGCCCCGGGCGAGGAAGCCGGGATCGGCCCCGTCCTGTGGGGCTCGGTGCCCGAGATGGGCAACGCGGTCCGCATCGAGGGCACGCCGCCGCGCTTCGCGCAGGAGGGGCAGAGCGTCTACCGCTGGGCGACCACGAAACTGCCCGCCATCGCACGCCGGGCCTGCGAACGCTCCGGACTCGAGCCCGCCGACCTCGCCGCCGTCGTCCTGCACCAGGCCAACCTGCGCATCATCGAACCCCTCGCCGCGAAGATCGGCGCCGTCAACGCGGTCGTCGCCCGCGACGTCGTGGAGTCCGGCAACACCTCTGCGGCGAGCATCCCCCTCGCCTTCTCCAAGCTCGTCGAACGGGGCGACGTCGCGGCCGGCGACCCCGTGCTGTTCTTCGGCTTCGGCGGCAACCTCTCCTACGCCGGGCAGGTCGTCCGCTGCCCGTGACGCGGCGTCCGCCGGCCGCGGGGGCGGTGTGACGTGGCCGACACTCCCGGTCCCGACTCCCGTGCGCCGTAGACTGTAGACGAAAGACAATCGATACTTGGCGTACTGCTCGTGCCGTCCGTCGAGGGGGACCGATGTTGTCCGCAGGACTGCCGCAGGGCGCGGTGCCCAAGCTCGAACGGCCCGGCCCGCTGCGCGACCGTGTCTACGAGGCACTGCTCGAACTCATCACCACGCGGGCCCTCCGGCCCGGCCAGCACCTCGTGGAGAGCGAGCTCGCCGGTCATCTCGGAGTGTCCCGTCAGCCCGTGCGGGAGGCGCTCCAGCGGCTCAACACCGAGGGCTGGGTCGATCTGCGCCCCGCGCAGGGCGCGTTCGTGCACGAGCCGACCGAGGAGGAGGCCGACCAGCTGCTGACCGTCCGTACGCTGCTGGAGGCCGAGGCCGCCCGGCTCGCCGCCGCCAACGCCGGCACGGCGGGCGTGGCCGCGCTGGAGGAGCTGTGCGCGGAGGGGGAGCGGGCCGTCGCCGCCGACGACGTGGACGCCACCGTGACCCTCAACGCCCGCTTCCACGCGACGATCATGGAGCTGGCCCGCAACGCCGTCCTCGCCGAGCTCGCCGCCCAGGTCGACCGCCGGGTCCGCTGGTACCACACGCCGGTCGCCCGGCAGCGCGGCATGCAGTCCTGGATCGAGCACCGTGAGCTGATCGCCGCCATCGGCGACCGCGACGAGCAGCGGGCGACCCGGCTGATGCGCGAGCACACCGAGCACACGCGGCGCTCCTACCACGAGCACCGCACCTCCTGAGACTCCTGAGGTCACAGGCGTTCTCCAGGCCGCCCGGCGTTCCCGCCGGGCGGCTTCGTCGTGTCCCCGGCCGCCGGGTGCCTCGCACGGCTTTGTCCTCTCAGTGGAGAAAGTTGGCGGCAATTCATGCGCGACTTCTTCCCACACCGGGCGCCCGCTGCTACGTTCCCTCCGAAAGCACGCCACGGATGTGGCCGGAAAACCGGTACACTCAAGCCGATTGAGGCGGGGAGGGGTTCGTGAGACGCATGACGGCACGACCTGCGAACGCCCATCAGGCCCGGCTGCTGCAGCTGTTGCGTGACGGCGGCCCCAACTCCCGCGCCCAGCTCGGCGACCAGGTCGACCTGTCCCGGTCCAAGCTGGCGGTCGAGGTGGACCGGCTGCTGGAGACCGGGCTGGTGGTGGCCGACGGACTCGCCGCCTCGCGCGGCGGCCGCCGTTCCCACAACGTCCGCCTCAACCCCGAACTCCGCTTCCTCGGCGTCGACATCGGCGCGACCTCGATCGATCTCGCGGTCACCAACGCCGAGCTGGAGATCCTCGGGCACATCAACCAGCCCATGGACGTGCGTGAGGGACCGGTCGCGGTCTTCGAGCAGGTGCTGTCCATGGCCGCCAAGCTGCGGGCCTCGGGACTCGCGGAGGGCTTCGACGGCGCCGGCATCGGTGTCCCGGGGCCGGTCCGCTTCCCCGAGGGCGTGCCGGTGGCCCCGCCGATCATGCCGGGCTGGGACGGCTTCCCCGTGCGGGAGGCGCTCAGCCAGGAACTGGGCTGCCCGGTCATGGTCGACAACGACGTGAACCTCATGGCGCTGGGGGAGCAGCACGCGGGCGTCGCCCGCACCGTCGCCGACTTCCTCGTCGTCAAGATCGGCACCGGCATCGGCTGCGGCATCGTCGTCGGCGGTGACGTCTACCGCGGGACGACGGGCAGCGCGGGCGACATCGGGCACATCCAGGCCGTGCCCGACGGACGCCCCTGCGCCTGCGGCAACCGGGGCTGCCTGGAGGCGCACTTCAGCGGTGCCGCACTGGCCCGCGACGCCACGGAGGCCGCCCAGCAGGGCCGGTCCGCCGAGCTCGCGACCCGGCTCGAGGCGAGCGGGGCCCTGAGCGCCGCCGACGTCGCCGCCGCGGCCGCCGCGGGCGACGCCACCGCACTCGACCTGATCAGGGAGGGCGGCCGCAGCACCGGCCAGGTCATCGCCGGCCTGGTCAGCTTCTTCAACCCGGGCCTGGTCGTGATCGGCGGCGGGGTGACCGGCCTCGGGCACAACCTGCTCGCCGCGATCCGCACGCAGGTCTACCGCCAGTCGCTGCCGCTCGCGACCGGCAACCTGCCCATCGTCCTCGGGGAACTGGGCCCCACCGCCGGCGTCATCGGCGCGGCCCGGCTGATCAGCGACCACCTGTTCTCACCCGCGTAGGCACCACCCGCCTCCCGAGCCACACCAGTACAGCGTTCAGCCCTGCTCTGCCCTGCCTTGCCCTGCTCTGCCCTGACACCGGCCCGCATGCCCGCCGAGGGGACCTCACATGGCACCAGAACCACCGCTGCTCAGCATGTCCGGCATCACCAAGTCGTTCCCCGGAGTCCGGGCCCTCGACGGCGTCGACCTCGACGTCCAGGCCGGCGAGGTGCACTGCCTGCTCGGCCAGAACGGGGCCGGCAAGTCCACCCTCATCAAGGTGCTGGCCGGCGCCCACCAGCCCGACACCGGCACCATCCGCTGGCGCGGCGAGGACGTCACCCTGCGCTCACCGATCGCGGCCATGCGCCTCGGCATCGCCACCATCTACCAGGAGCTCGACCTGGTGGAACACCTGTCGGTCGCCGAGAACGTCCACCTCGGCCACGAGCCCACCACCGCCGGATTCGTCGTACGGGGACGTGCGGCCAGGGCGTCGACCGCGCAGCTGCTCAAGCGGCTCGGACACCCGGAGGTCGACCCCGGACGGCTGGTCGGCGACCTGTCGGCGGCACAGCAGCAGATCGTGTCCATGGCGCGCGCCCTCTCCCACGACGTGCGGCTCATCGTGATGGACGAGCCGTCCGCCGCGCTCGACCCGGACGAGGTCGACAACCTCTTCCGCATCGTCGGCGACCTCACCGCCGACGGGGTCGCCGTCGTCTACATCTCGCACCGCCTGGAGGAGATCCGCCGCATCGGCGACCGGGTCACCGTCCTGAAGGACGGCCGGGCCGTCGCCGGCGGACTGCCCGCCGAGTCGACCCCGACCCGTGACGTGGTGGCGCTGATGACGGGCCGCAACGTCGAGTACGTCTTCCCCGACCGGCCGGCCTCACCGCCGGCGGCGGATCCCGTGCTGAGCGTGCGGGGACTGGCCCGGGACGGCGAGTTCGCCCCGCTCGACCTGGACGTGCGCCCCGGTGAGATCGTCGGCCTGGCCGGGCTGGTCGGCTCCGGCCGCTCCGAGATCCTGGAGACGGTCTACGGAGCCCGCAGGCCCAGCGCCGGAGAGGTCCTCGTGGAGGGCCGCCCGCTGCGGCCCGGCAGCGTGCGCGCCGCCGTCCGCGCCGGACTCGGGCTCGCCCCCGAGGAACGCAAGGCGCAGGCCCTGCTGATGCTGGAGTCCGTCACCCGCAACGTGTCGGTCTCCGCCATGTCCCGCTTCGCCCGCGCCGGCTGGATCGACCGCGGCGCCGAACTCGGCGCGGCACGCGCGGCCACCCGCGAACTCTCGCTCAGGCCCGACAACCCGTCCGTGCCCGTGCGCACCCTGTCCGGCGGCAACCAGCAGAAGGCCGTCCTCGCCCGCTGGCTGCTGCGCGGCTGCCGGGTCCTGCTCCTGGACGAACCCACCCGCGGCGTCGACGTCGGCGCCCGCGCCGAGCTCTACGCGGTCATCCGCCGCCTCGCCGACGAGGGCCTCGCCGTCCTGCTGGTCTCCAGCGAGGTGCCCGAAGTGCTCGGCCTCGCCGACCGCGTGCTGGTCCTGCGCGAGGGCCGCGTCGTGCACGAGGCCCCCGCCCGCGAACTCGACGAACACCGCGTACTCGACCTCGTGATGGAAGGAAGCCCGGCGTCATGACGCAGCACGTGTCCCCGCCACGGGGCGGCACCGGCAAGGCGGCACCGGTGGACGGTCCGCCCGCCTGGCGGAGCCTGACGGCCCGCGCCGACCTGCGCACCCTCTCCCTGCTCGGCGTGCTCGCCGCGCTGGTCCTCATCGGCGGCATCACCCAGCCCGACGCGTTCCTCGACACCCGCAACCTGCAACTGGTGCTCACCCAGGCGTCCGTGATCGGTGTCGTCACCGTCGGCATGACCTTCGTGATCGTCTCCGGCGGCATCGACCTGTCCGTCGGCGCCATCGTCGCCCTGTCGTCGGTGTGGGCCACCACGGTCGCCACCCAGGAGTACGGCTTCGCCGGCATCCTGTTCACCGCGGTCGTCGTCGGAGTGGGCTGCGGGCTGGTCAACGGGGTGCTCATCGCGTACGGCGCGATGGTCCCGTTCATCGCCACCCTCGCCATGCTGGCCTCGGCACGCGGCCTCGCGCTGCAGATCACCGACGGCCGCACCCAGGTCGTCACGGTGCCCAGCGTGCTGGACCTCGGCGAACGCGACTCCTACGTCCTCGGTGTCCCGCCGCTCGTCCTGGTGTTCGCGGCCGTCACCGTCATCGGCTGGCTGGTGCTCAACCGGACCACCTTCGGACGCCGCACCGTCGCCGTCGGCGGCAACGCGGAGGCCGCCCGGCTCGCCGGCATCGACGTCCGCCGCCAGCGGCTCTACCTCTACCTGCTGTCCGGGCTGTGCTGCGGCATCGCCGCCTTCCTGCTGATCGTCCTGGCCGGCTCCGGCCAGAACACCAACGGCAACCTCTACGAACTCGACGCCATCGCCGCCGCGATCATCGGCGGCACGCTCCTCACCGGAGGCCGGGGCACCATCGTCGGCTCCGTGCTCGGCGTCCTCATCTTCACCACGATCACGAACATCTTCGCCCTGAACAACCTGCAGAGCGACGTCCAGCAGATCGCCAAGGGAGCGATCATCGTCGCCGCCGTGCTGGTCCAGCGCCGTACCGCGAGCACGACCTGAGGAAAGGGTTCACCACCATGCAGCAACTCAACGCGAGTCGCAGAGGACTGCTCTTCGGAGCCGCCGCCGTGTCCGCCGGTGCCTTCCTCACCGGCTGCACGAGCAACGAGAGCAGCGACGACGAGAAGCCGGCCGCGAACGACCAGCCGGCCGCCGACGACAAGCCGGGCAAGGCCGTCACCATCGGCTACGCAGGTCCCCAGGCCGACCACGGCTGGCTCAACGCCATCAACGACAACGCCAAGAAGCGCGCCGAGAAGTACTCGGACGTCACCCTCGAGGTCACCGAGGGGTCCAACGACACGGCCGCGCAGATCGGCCAGATCGAGACCCTGATCAACAAGAAGGTCGACGTCCTCGTGGTGCTGCCCGCCGACGGCAAGGCGCTCACCCAGGTCGGCCTGAAGGCGATGCGGGCCGGCATCCCCGTCGTCAACCTCGACCGCATCTTCAACAGCCCCCAGGCGTACCGCTGCTGGATCGGCGGCGACAACTACGGCATGGGCCTCAACGCCGCCCACTACATCGGCGAGAAGCTCAAGGACAAGCCGGACGCCAAGGTCATCGAGCTCGCGGGACTGGACAACCTGGAGCTGACCCAGCAGCGCACCCAGGGCTTCGACGACGGCCTGAAGAACTACCCGAACATCAAGAAGGTGGCCCGCCAGGCCGCGGAGTTCACCGTCGAGTCCGGCCAGGCCAAGATGGCCCAGCTCCTGCAGGCGCAGTCGCGGTTCGACGCCCTGTGGAACCACGACGACGACCAGGGCGTCGGCGCGCTGCGCGCCATCGAGCAGGCGGGCCGCGACGACTTCCTGATGGTCGGCGGCGCCGGCGCGCTCTCCGCCTTCCAGGCCATCAAGGCGGACAGCGGCGTCCTCAAGGCGACCGTGCTGTACCCGCCGACCATGGCCGCCTCCGCGATCGACCTCGCCCGCGCCCTCGGCCAGGGCAAGGGGATCGGCGGACTCGCCGAGTTCGAGATCCCGTCGACGGTCACCTGCTACTCGGCCGTCGTCGACAAGGAGAACGTGGACCAGTACATGTCCACCGGCTTCAAGTGAGGCCCGCCGCCCCGGCACCGGCCTGACCAGCCGGCCGGGGCGGGGCCCACCCCACCGCGCCACCACGACGAGGAGGACATCCGCATGGGACAGCCGCAGCAGCCCGAGGGGGCCGGGGCGGACGCAGCAGCGACCGGGACCGGTGCCGGTACCGGCGACACGGCCACGGGGGCATCCGCGACCAGACCGCCGCTGCGCGTCGGCATGGTCGGCTACGCCTTCATGGGCGCAGCCCACTCCCAGGGCTGGCGCACCGCCGGCCGGGTCTTCGACCTGCCGCTGAACCCGGTCATGACCGCCGTCTGCGGCCGGGACGCCGACGCCGTCCGCAGGGCGGCCGACCGGCACGGCTGGGCGAGCACCGAGACCGACTGGCGGGCCCTGGTGGAACGGGACGACATCGACCTCGTCGACATCTGCACGCCCGGCGACAGCCACGCCGAGATCGCGCTGGCCGCGCTCGCCGCCGGCAAGCACGTCCTGTGCGAGAAGCCCCTCGCCAACACCGTCGCCGAGGCGGAGGCCATGACCCGGGCCGCCGAGGAGGCGGCCGCACGCGGCCAGGTGGCCATGGCCGGCTTCAACTACCGCCGGGTGCCCGCCACCGCGCTCGCCCGGCGCATGGTCGCCGAGGGCCGCATCGGCCGGCTGCGGCACGTGCGGGTGACGTACCTCCAGGACTGGCTGGTGGACCCGCAGGCCCCGCTGACCTGGCGGCTGCGCAAGGAGCTGGCCGGTTCCGGCTCGCTCGGCGACCTGGGCGCGCACATCATCGACCTCGCCCAGTACCTGACCGGGGAGCGGCTGGCCGGCGTCTCCGCCCTCACCGAGACCTTCGTGCGGGAACGCCCGCTGCCCGGCGGTGCGGCGCGGGGCCTGTCCGCCGCGTCGGCGGCCGGCACGGGGGAGGTCACCGTGGATGACGCAGCCGTGTTCACCGGCCGCTTCACCTCGGGCGCCCTCGCCTCCTTCGAGGCCACCCGGTACGCCACCGGCCGCAAGAACGCCCTGCGCATCGAACTCAACGGTGAGCGCGGCTCCCTCGCCTTCGACCTGGAGCGGCTCAACGAGCTATCGTACCACGACGGCACCGAACCGGGGGAGCACGCCGGTTTCCGCCGCATCCTCGTCACCGAGCCCGAGCACCCCTACCTGGACGCCTGGTGGCCGCCCGGCCACGGACTGGGCTACGAGCACACCTTCGTCCACCAGGCGCGCGACCTCGTCCACGCGGTCGCCGAGGGACGCGGGCCCGACCCCTCCTTCGCCGACGGGCTGCAGGTGCAGCGCGTGCTCGCCGCGGTGGAGGAGAGCGCCGAGAAGAACTCCGTCTACACCCCCGTCGCCATCACGTCGATCGCCGTCTGAGGAGGCCAGAAGCGCATGCCGCGCAACTTCACGCTGTTCACCGGGCAGTGGGCCGACCTGCCCCTGGAGGAGGTCTGCCGGCTCGCCCGCGACTTCGGCTACGACGGCCTCGAACTCGCCTGCTGGGGCGACCACTTCGAGGTCGACAAGGCCCTCGCGGACCCGTCCTACGTGGACTCACGTCACCAGTTGCTCGACAAGTACGGCCTGAAGTGCTGGGCGATCTCCAACCACCTCGTCGGGCAGGCCGTCTGCGACGCCATCATCGACGAACGCCACCAGGCGATCCTGCCCGCCCGGATCTGGGGCGACGGCGACGCGGAGGGCGTCCGGCAGCGCGCCGCCGCCGAGATCAAGGACACCGCGCGTGCCGCCGCCCGCCTCGGCGTGGACACCGTCATCGGTTTCACCGGGTCCGCGATCTGGCACCTGGTCGCCATGTTCCCGCCGGCGCCCGAGTCGATGATCGAACGCGGCTACCAGGACTTCGCGGACCGCTGGAACCCGATCCTCGACGTCTTCGACGCCGAGGGCGTGCGGTTCGCGCACGAGGTCCACCCCAGCGAGATCGCCTACGACTACTGGACCACGCAGCGCGCCCTGGAGGCGGTGGACCACCGGCCCGCGTTCGGCCTCAACTTCGACCCCTCCCACTTCGTGTGGCAGGACCTCGACCCGGTCGGCTTCCTGTGGGACTTCCGGGACCGGATCTACCACGTCGACTGCAAGGAGGCCCGCAGGCGCCTCGACGGCCGCAACGGCCGCCTCGGCTCCCACCTGCCGTGGGGCGACCCGCGGCGCGGCTGGGACTTCGTGTCGGCCGGACACGGCGACGTCCCCTGGGAGGACGTCTTCCGCATGCTGCGCTCCATCGACTACCGGGGCCCGGTCTCCGTCGAGTGGGAGGACGCCGGCATGGACCGGCTCCAGGGCGCCCCCGAGGCCCTCGCCCGGCTCAAGGCGTTCGACTTCGAGCCGCCCAGCGCGTCCTTCGACGCCGCGTTCAACAGCTGATCCACACGTCCGGCAACAGGTCGGCACGGGGGCCGGAACAACCGCCGGTCCCTGGTCCGACCTGCCCGGACACCCCTTTGTCCTGCGTCGGGTAAAAGTTCAACTAGTCGCGGTCCAAGGGGTGTTCGCACAGGACAATCACAGCTACCGTCCCTGAAGTGTTCAGGACACACACGCCTCCGGGGTGACGGCGCACCCCGGCGCCCGCACCGCATGTCTTCGCACCCGTTCCGTACGGCCCATTCCGTTCCCGGAGGGACTTCGTGCACAGAAGCAGACTCAAAGGCACCGACACCACGAGGCGGCCCGGACTTCGCACCACCCTCGCCCTGGTCACGGGCCTCGCCCTGGCGGTGGCGACCCCGGCGACCGTCGCCGGCGCCCGGCCGGGCAGCTCGGTACTCGACGAGGCGGCGGCCCCCGCGGCCGCCGAGGGGCAGTTCCAGCAGGTACCGCTCGCCAAGGGCGAGCCCGAGATGGGCGAGCCGATGTCGCTCGCCGTCCTCCCCGACCGCAGCGTCCTGCACACCGCCCGCGACGGCACACTGCGCCTCACCGACCAGGGCGGCGTCACCAAGGTCGCCGGCCGGATCCCCGTCTACAACCACGACGAGGAGGGCCTGCAGGGCGTCGGCATCGACCCGGACTTCAAGAACAACCGGGCGATCTACCTCTACTACGCTCCGCCGCTGGACACCCCCGCGGGCGACGCCCCGGAGACCGGCACCGCCGAGGACTTCAAGAAGTTCGACGGCGTCAACCGTCTCTCCCGCTTCGTCCTGAACGCCAACGGCACGCTGGACATGGCCAGCGAGAAGAAGGTCCTGGACGTCGCGGCCTCCCGCGGCACCTGCTGCCACGTCGGCGGCGACATCGCCTTCGACGCCGAGGGCAACCTCTACCTCTCCACCGGCGACGACTCCAACCCGTTCGCCTCCGACGGCTACGCGCCGATCGACGAGCGCCCGGACCGCAACCCGGCCTTCGACGCCCGCCGCAGCGCCGGCAACACCAACGACCTGCGCGGCAAGATCCTGCGGATCAAGGTCGCCGAGGACGGCTCGTACACCATCCCCGAGGGCAACCTCTTCGCCCCCGGCACCGAGAAGACCCGTCCCGAGATCTACGCGATGGGCTTCCGCAACCCGTTCCGCATCAGCGTCGACAAGAAGACCGGCACGGTCTACGTCGGTGACTACGGCCCCGACGCCGGCGCCGCCGACCCGAAGCGGGGACCGGCCGGGCAGGTCGAGTTCGCCAAGGTCACCAAGGCCGCCAACTTCGGCTGGCCCTTCTGCACCGGCGACAACGACCCCTACGTCGACTACGACTTCGCCACCAAGACCTCCGGCGAGACCTTCGACTGCGCCGCACCGAAGAACACCTCGCCGCACAACACCGGCCTCGTCGACCTGCCGCCCGCGCAGGCCGCCTGGATCCCGTACGACGACGACTCCGTGCCCGAGTTCGGCAGCGGCTCCGAGTCCCCGATGGGCGGCCCGGTCTACCGCTACGACCCGAACCTCGAATCCTCGGTGAAGTTCCCCGAGGAGTACGACGGCGACTTCTTCGCCGGCGAGTTCGGCCGCCGCTGGATCAAGCGGATCGAGCAGACCGAGGACGGCTCGGTCGCGAAGATCAACGACTTCCCGTGGACCGGCACGCAGATCATGGACATGGAGTTCGGCCCCGACGGCGCGCTCTACGTCCTCGACTACGGCCTCTCCTGGTTCCAGGGCGACAAGGACTCCGCGCTCTACCGGATCGAGAACGCCTCCGACGGCTTCTCCCCGATCGCCGAGGTGAGCGCGGACAGGACCTCCGGCGCGGCCGGCCTCAAGGTCACCTTCACCGGTTCCGCCAAGGACGCCGACTCCCCGAACCTCACCTACAGCTGGGACTTCGGCGACGGCACCCAGGGCGAGGGCCTCACGCCCACCCACAAGTACAAGAAGGCCGGCACCTACTCCGCGACCTTCACCGCGAAGGACCCCGAGGGCAACACCGGCCACGCCAGCATCCGGATCGTGGTCGGCAACACCGAGCCCAAGGTGGTCATCGAGACCCCCGGCAACGGCACCCTGCTCCCCATGGGGCAGCCCATCCCCTTCAAGGTGAAGGTCACCGACCCCGAGGAGACGGTCGACTGCTCCAAGGTCAAGGTCGCCTACAGCCTGGGTCACGACTCGCACGCCCACGAGCTGACCAGCGAGACGGGCTGTGAGGGCACCCTCAACCCGCCGCCCGGCGACGGCGGCCACGACCCCAACGCCAACATCTACGGCGTCGTCGGCGCCAGCTACACCGACGGCGGCGCCAACGGCCAGGAGGCCCTGACCGGCACCGCCCGCGCCGTGGTCCAGCCCCCGCACCGCCAGGCCGAGCACTTCACCGCCCAGCAGGGCGTGTCACCGATCGACAAGACCGGCGCCAACGGCGGCAAGACCGTCGGCGACATCAACGACGGTGACTGGATCTCCTTCACGCCCTACAAGTTCGACGGGCAGAGGAAGCTGACCGTGCGCGCCTCCTCCGGCGGCGCGGGTGGCTACGTCGAGGTGCGCACCGGTTCGCCCACCGGCCCGCTGCACGGCTCGGCGTACATCCCGCCCACCGGCAGCTGGGAGACCTTCCAGAACGTCGACGTGCCGCTGCGGGCCCTGCCCAAGAAGACCACCGACGTCTACCTGGTCTTCCGGGGCGGCGAGGGCGCGCTGTTCGACATCGACGACTTCGAGTTCTCCACGGAGCCGTTCACGGCCGGCAAGAAGGTCCTGGTCTTCTCCAAGACCGCGGGCTTCCGCCACGACTCCATTCCGGCGGGCATCGCCGCCCTGAAGGAGCTGGGCGCCCCGGCCGGCATCTCCGTCACCGCCACCGAGGAGGCCAAGCAGTTCACCACGGCCAACCTCGCCAAGTACGACGCGGTGGCCTTCCTGTCCACCACCGGCGACGTCCTGAACGCCGACCAGCAGAAGGCGTTCGAGAACTACGTCGCGAACGGCGGCGGCTACATGGGCATCCACGCCGCCGCCGACACCGAGTACGACTGGAAGTTCTACGGCGGCCTCGTCGGCGCCTACTTCGACTCGCACCCGGCCATCCAGAAGGCCACCGTGCGCGTCGAGGACCACGACCACCCGGCCACCGCCCACCTGGGCGACACCTGGGAGCGCACCGACGAGCTGTACAACTACCGCACCAACCCGCGTGCGCAGGCCAAGGTCCTCGCCACCCTCGACGAGACCACCTACCAGGGCGGCACCATGAAGGGCGACCACCCGATCGCCTGGTGCCAGGCCTACGAGGGCGGCCGCTCCTTCTACACCGGCCTCGGCCACACCAAGGAGTCCTACGCCGACGAGACGTTCCGCGCCCACCTGCTCGGCGGCCTCCAGTACGCCACCGGCCAGGTCAAGGCCGACTGCAAGCCGGCCAAGGGCTACCGGAAGATCTTCAACGGCCAGACCCTGGAAGGCTGGAAGCAGGCCGGCCCCGGCAAGTTCACCGTCAAGGACGGCACGCTGGAGTCCGAGGGCGGCATGGGGCTGCTCTGGTACCAGGCCAAGGAGCTGAAGTCGTACTCCCTCAAGCTCGACTGGAAGATGCAGGGCGACGACAACTCCGGTGTCTTCGTGGGCTTCCCGGCCTCCGACGACCCCTGGTCCGCGGTGAACAAGGGCTACGAGATCCAGATCGACGCCACGGACGCCGTGGACCGCACCACGGGAGCGGTCTACACGTTCAAGGCGGCGAACATCAAGGCCCGTGACCAGGTCCTGCGGCCGCCCGGCCAGTGGAACTCCTACGAGATCAAGGTCCAGGGCGAACGCCTCCAGGTGTTCCTCAACGGAGTCAAGATCAACGACTTCACCAACAAGGACCCGGAGCGGAGCCTGGCCGACGGCTACATCGGCCTGCAGAACCACGGCGCCGACGACCAGGTCTCCTTCCGCGACATCCAGCTGAAGGAACTGCCCCAGTAGGGCAACCGGAACGGCGGCGGGCGGAGGACGCCGGAACTCCGCCCGCCGTCACCACGGGCCACGCGCCCGGCACCCCGCTCGTCCCCCTCCGGCACTCCCACCCGGTTCGCGTACGACAAGGAGGCTGCCCATGTCCGCCGAACCGTCCCTGCCCACCCCCTCCCCGGCCCCGCGCTTCGGCGTCTGGTTCATCGGGGCGCGCGGATCCGTCGCCACGACCGCGATCGCGGGCTGCGCCGCCGTCGCCGCCGGGCTCCACCCGCCGGCCGGCATGGTCACCGAGACCCCCGACTTCACCTCGTGCGGTCTGCCGCCGCTGTCGTCCCTCGTCTTCGGGGGCCACGACACCGTCGACTGCCCGCTGCCCAAACGCGCCGAGCACCTCGCGGCCGGCGGCGTCCTGCCGCACGGCCTGCCGGCCGCCGTGCACGCCGAGCTCGCGGCCGCCGACCGGGAGATCAGGCCCGGCGGCCCGCTGCCCGGCGACACGGACGACGGCCGCGCCCAGGACGAGTGGATCGACGTGTTCGCGGCCGACATCCGCGACTTCACCGACCGCCACGGCCTCGCGGGCACGGTCGTGGTGAACGTCGCCTCCACCGAGCCCGCGCCGACCGACGGCACGCTGCCGCCCAGCTCCCTCTACGCGGCGGCCGCCCTGCGCGCCGGCTGCCCCTACGTCAACTTCACCCCCTCCACCGGCCTGCACCACCCGGCGCTGGCCCCGCTCGCCGCGTCCTCGGGCGTGCCGTACGCGGGCCGCGACGGCAAGACCGGGCAGACCCTGCTGCGGTCCGTGCTCGGCCCGATGTTCACGCAGCGGGCCCTCGCCGTGCGCGCCTGGTCCGGCACCAACCTGCTGGGCGGCGGTGACGGCGCCGCCCTCGCCGACCCCGCGGCCGCCGCCGCCAAGAACGCCGGCAAGGAGCGCGTCCTCGCCGACACCCTCGGCGCGGCACCCGAGGGCGAGGTCCACATCGACGACGTCCCCGCGCTCGGCGACTGGAAGACGGCCTGGGACCACATCGCCTTCGACGGCTTCCTCGGCTCCCGCATGATCCTGCAGACCATCTGGCAGGGCTGCGACTCCGCACTCGCCGCCCCGCTCGTCCTCGACCTGGCCCGGCTGGCCGCGCGCGCCCGGGAGAAGGGGCTGACCGGCCCGCTGAGCGAACTCGGCTTCTACTTCAAGGACCCGGTCGGCGACGGCCCGTCGTCCCTGGCCGAGCAGTACGCGGAGCTGAGGCGCTTCGCCGGGCTGCTGCGGGACGACGCCGACGACCGAGGAGCCCGGCGATGAGCCGCACGGCCGGCAGCACGGTCCGGGGCGTGCCCGCGCCCGCCGCGTCCACGGCGGCCGGCGGCCCCACCGCCGAGGCGGCCACCCCGGCCCCCTCCGGCGGCGCGGCACCCCGCACCCCCGGCCACCGCGGCGGCCGTACGGGCGCCTGGACCGAACTGCTGCGCCTGCCCGCACTGTTCACCGTCCCCGGCGACGCCCTGGCCGGCGCCGCCGCGGCCGGCGCGCGCCCCGGCCCCCGCACCCTGCTCGCCATCGGATCCTCCCTGTGCCTGTACGAGGCCGGCATGGCCCTGAACGACTGGGCGGACCGCGCCGAGGACGCCGTGGAGCGCCCGCACCGCCCGATCCCGTCGGGCCGCGTCCGTCCGGCCGCCGCCCTGGCCGCCGCCGGTGCCCTCACCGGCGCCGGGCTGGCGCTCGCCGCCGGTGCGGGGCGGCCCGCCCTCGCGGTGGCCGCACCGCTGGCGGCCACCGTCTGGGCCTACGACCTCGCCCTGAAGCACACGCCCGCCGGGCCCGCCGCGATGGCCGCCGCCCGCGGACTGGACCTGCTCCTGGGCGCCGCGGCCACCGCCGGCGGCACCCGCGCCGCGCTTCCCTCCGCCGCGCTGCTCGGCACGCACACCCTCGCCGTCACGGCCGTCTCCCGCCGGGAGACCACCGGCGGTTCGGTCCTGGCCCCGCTGGCCGCGCTCGCCACGACGGGCGCGCTGACCGGCCTGGTCACCCACCGCCGCACCCGACTCCCGGCAGGCCGGCGGGCAGCAGCCGCCCCCGGCCTGCCGGGTTCCGGCCCGGCCGGGCGCGCGGCCCGCGACGGCGTCCTCGCCACCGCCCTGGGCGCCGCCTACGCTGCCGCGGCCGCCCGCCCCTACTTCCACGCCGCGCTCAACCCCTCACCGCCGCTCACCCAGCGCGCCGTCTCGGGCGGCATCCGGGCCACGGTCCCGCTCCAGGCGGCCCTCGCCGCCCGCTCCGGCGCGGTCACCACGTCGCTCCTGGTGGCGGCCCTGGCCCCGGCAGGCCGGCTGTTCGCGAGGAAGGCCGGCATGAGGAAGGTGAGCATCACATGAACCGGAACCCGGACACGGGCCTGCACCAGGGCCCGACGGCGGGCCCGGACCAGCGTCTCGATCAGGGGCCCGCGCAGCGCGGCCCGCACCAGGGCCTGACCGTTGGCCGGAGCCAGGGTCTGACCGTTGGCCGGAGCCAGGGTCCCGACCGAGGACCGGACCAGCGGCTCGGCCAGGGCCCTGGCCCGAACGGACACGCGGGCCGGGTCGAGACCGCCGCAGCGGACCCGCGGCCGGAGCCGCACGGTGCCTCTCCGTCCGCCCTCCGCTTCGGCTACGGCACCAACGGCCTCACCGACCTCCGCCTCGACGACGCCCTCGCCCTCCTCGCCGACCTCGGCTACGACGGCGTCGGCCTGACCCTCGACCACATGCACCTCGACCCGCTCGCCCCGGACCTCGCGGCCCGCACCCGCCGGATCGCGCACCGTCTGGACGCCCTCGGGCTCGGCGTCACCGTGGAGACGGGCGCCCGCTATGTGCTCGACCCGCGGCGCAAGCACGGCCCGACCCTCCTCGACCCGGACCCGGAGGACCGCGCCCGCCGCACCGACCTCCTCGTGCGGGCCGTCCGGGTCGCCGCCGACCTCGGTGCGCACGCCGTGCACTGCTTCAGCGGCGTCGTCCAGCCCGGCACGGACGAGGACACGGCCTGGAAGCGGCTGGCGGAGTCCCTCGCCCCGGTGCTGGACGCCGCCGCCGACGCCGGCGTGCCCCTGGCCGTCGAACCCGAACCAGGCCACCTCCTGGCCTGCCTCGCCGACTTCCACGTTCTGCGCCGCGCCCTCGGCGACCCCGAGAACCTCGGCCTCACCCTGGACATCGGCCACTGCCAGTGCCTCGAACCCCTTCCTCCCGCCGACTGCGTACGCGAAGCCGCTCCCTGGCTGCGGCACGTGCAGATCGAGGACATGCGCCGCGGCGTCCACGAACACCTCCCCTTCGGAGACGGCGAGATCGACTTCCCGTCCGTCCTGGAGGCCCTCGCCGCCACCGGCTACCAGGGCCTGACCGTCGTCGAACTGCCCCGCCACTCGCACGCGGGTCCCCACTTCGCCGAACGCTCCCTCCCGTTCCTCCGCCGGGCGGCGGCAGCGGCGTCCACCACCAGGAACCACCGGGGCGAGCCGTCCGCCACCCTCTGAAGGGAGCCACCTCATGACCAGATCCCACGCCACCCACCGCACCCGGGACACGGATGGCGCCCCCGCCGAGCGGGCCGCCCAGGGCACCACCCCCGCCCTCGTCGCCCCGGCCGACCTGCGGGCCGTGCTCACCGCCCGGCTCGACGGAGCCGCCCGCGCCTGGCTCGACCAGGCCCTGGACGAGGCCGCCGCCCACCCCGGCGCCCACGGCCCCATCTCCGTCTGGGAGCTGCGCCTCGCCGAGGCCGGCCGCCGCTGCGGCCCCGCCCACGCCGACGCCGCCCGCGTCCTCATCCTGCGCGCGGCCCGCGCCGACGCGGACGTCCTGTCCCGGGTGTACTCGCAGGGCACCGCCGACGAACGCCGCGCCGTCCTGCAGGCGCTGCCCCACCTCGTGCCCGGCCCGGACGCCCTCCCGCTCGTCGAGGACGCCCTGCGCACCAACGACACCCGGCTGGTCGCCGCCGCCCTCGGCCCCTACGCCGCCCTGCACCTGGACGCCCACCAGTGGCGGCACGCCGTGCTCAAGTGCCTGTTCACCGGTGTCCCCGTCGACCAGGTGGCGGACCTGGACCGGAGGGCCGGCGCCGACACCGAACTCGCCCGCATGCTCGCCGACTACGCCGCCGAACGCACCGCGGCGGGCCGTCCCGTCCCCGACGACCTGCACCGCGTCCTGGCCCTGACCGAGGCCCCGCGCTCCTCGCACGGCACGGCCGCCCCCCACGGCAAGGAGTCCTGATGCGCATCTTCGACCCCCACATCCACATGACCTCCCGCACCACCGACGACTACGAGGCCATGCACGCCGCGGGTGTCCGCGCCGTCGTCGAGCCCTCCTTCTGGCTCGGCCAGCCCCGCACCTCTCCCGACTCCTTCCGCGACTACTTCGACGCCCTCCTCGGCTGGGAGCCCTTCCGCGCCGCCCAGTACGGCATCGCCCACCACTGCACGATCGCCCTCAACCCCAAGGAGGCCAACGACCCGCGCTGCCTCCCCGTCCTGGACGAGCTGCCCCGCTATCTCGTCAAGGACCGCGTCGTGGCCGTCGGCGAGATCGGCTACGACTCGATGACCCCCGCCGAGGACAAGGCCCTGGCCACGCAGCTCCAGCTCGCCGCCGACCACGGTCTGCCCGCCCTCGTGCACACCCCGCACCGCGACAAGCTCGCCGGCCTGCGCCGCACCCTCGACGTGGTCCGCGAGTCGGCCCTGCCCACGGACCGGGTCCTGGTCGACCACCTCAACGAGACCACCGTCCACGAGGCCAAGGACAGCGGCGCCTGGCTCGGCTTCTCCGTCTATCCGGACACCAAGATGGACGAGACCCGCATGGTCGCCCTCCTGCGCGAGTACGGCCCGGAGCGGGTCCTGGTGAACTCCGCCGCCGACTGGGGCAGGAGCGACCCGCTCAAGACCCGCAAGGTCGGCGACCTGATGCTCGCCGAAGGCTTCACCGAGGACGACGTGGACCGGGTGCTGTGGCGCAACCCCGTCGACTTCTACGGGCTCAGCGGGCGCCTGAGCCTCGACGTGGCCCCGTCCGACGCCACGCACGAGGGCAACTCCATCCTGCGCGGCGGGGAGTGAGCGATGCGCTTCCGGCACCCCGACGGCTCCACCGTCCACCTCGCCTACTGCACCAACGTCCACCCCGCCGAGACCCTCGACGGCGTGCTCGCCCAGCTCCGCGACCACTGCGAACCCGTCCGCAGGCGCCTGGGCCGCGACCGTCTCGGCATCGGCCTGTGGCTCGCCCGCGACGCCGCCCACGCCCTGGTCACCGACCCCTCGGCCCTGCGCGGCCTGCGCACCGAACTCGACCGGCGCGGCCTGGAGGTCGTCACCCTCAACGGCTTCCCCTACGAGGGCTTCGGCGCCGAGGAGGTCAAGTACCGGGTGTACAGGCCCGACTGGGCCGACCCCGAGCGCCTCGACCACACCACCTCCCTCGCCCGCCTTCTCGCCGGCCTGCTGCCCGACGACGTCACCGACGGCACCATCTCCACCCTGCCGCTGGCCTGGCGCACCGCCTACGACGACACCCGCGCCGACAAGGCCCGGGGCGCCCTGGTGACGCTCGCCGAGCGCCTCGACGCCCTCGAGGAACTGACCGGCCGCTCCATCCGCATCGGTCTCGAACCCGAGCCCGGCTGCGTGGTGGAGACGACCCACGACGCCATCGCACCGCTGACCTCCATCGCCCACGACCGCATCGGCATCTGCGTCGACACCTGCCACCTCGCCACCTCCTTCGAAGACCCGCACACCGCCCTGGACGCCCTGGCCGAGGCCCGCGTCCCCGTCGTCAAGTCCCAGCTCTCCGCCGCCCTGCACGCCGAACGCCCCGCCGACCCCGCGGTCCGCGAAGCCCTGGCCGCGTTCGCCGAGCCGCGCTTCCTGCACCAGACCCGCACCACCACCCCCTCCGGCGCCCTGCACGGCACGGACGACCTCGACGAGGCCCTGGCCGCCGGCGGCCCGCTGCCCGGCACCGCTCCCTGGCGCGCCCACTTCCACGTCCCGCTGCACGCGGCCCCCGCCGCGCCCCTCACCTCCACCCTTCCCGTGCTCAAGGCCGCGCTGACCCGGCTCGTCGGCGGCCCGCACCCGCTCACCCGGCACCTGGAGGTCGAGACCTACACCTGGCAGGCCCTCCCGCCCGAGCTGCGCCCCCGGGCCCGGGCCCAGCTCACCGACGGCATCGCCGCCGAGCTCACCCTCGCCCGCGACCTGCTGACCGACCTCGGCCTGAAGGAACTGCCATGACCCGACCGACCCCCTCCGAGGGACCGACCCCGCTCCTCGTCCTGGACGTCGTCGGCCTCACCCCCCGTCTCCTCGACCACATGCCCCACCTCAAGCAGCTCGGCCGGTCCGGCTCCCGGGCACCGCTCGGCACCGTCCTGCCGGCCGTCACCTGCGCCGCCCAGTCCACCTTCCTCACCGGCACCCACCCCTCCGAGCACGGCATCGTCGGCAACGGCTGGTACTTCCGCGAACTCGGCGATGTCCTGCTGTGGCGCCAGCACAACGGCCTGGTCGCCGGCGACAAACTCTGGGACGCCGCCCGCCGCGCCCACCCCGGCTACACCGTCGCCAACATCTGCTGGTGGTACGCCATGGGCGCCGACACCGACATCACCGTCACCCCCCGTCCCGTCTACTACGCCGACGGCCGCAAGGAACCCGACTGCTACACCCGGCCCCCGGCCCTGCACGACGAACTCACCGACAAGCTCGGCACCTTCCCCCTCTTCCACTTCTGGGGACCCGGCGCGGACCTGGTCTCCAGCCAGTGGATCATCGACGCCACCCGGCACATCATGGCCACCCGCCACCCCGACCTGACCCTCTGCTACCTCCCTCACCTCGACTACGACCTGCAGCGCTTCGGCCCCGACGACCCGCGCTCCCTGAAGGCCGCCACCGACCTCGACGCGGCGCTGGCCCCGCTCCTCGACGACGCCCGCGCCGAGGGCCGCACCGTCGTCGCGCTGTCCGAGTACGGCATCACCCGCGTGAACCGGCCCGTGGACATCAACCGAGCCCTGCGCCGCGCCGGACTGCTCGAGGTCCACACGCAGGACGGCATGGAGTACCTCGACCCGATGGCCTCCCGCGCCTTCGCGGTCGCCGACCACCAGATCGCCCACGTGTACGTCCGCCGCCCCGAGGACCTCGACGCCACCCGCGCCGCCCTCGACGGTCTGCCCGGCATCGAGCAACTCCTCGACGACGAGGGCAAGAAGGCCCACCGGCTCGACCATCCCCGGGCCGGCGAACTCGTCGCCGTCGCGGAACCGGACGCCTGGTTCACGTACTACTACTGGCTCGACGACGACCGCGCGCCCGACTTCGCGCAGCTCGTCGAGATCCACCGCAAACCCGGCTACGACCCGGTCGAGCTGTTCATGGACCCGCTCGACCCCTACGTCAAGGTCAAGGCGGCCACCGCCGTGGCCCGCAAGAAGCTCGGCATGCGCTACCGCATGGCGGTCGTGCCCCTGGACGCCTCACCTATTCGCGGCAGCCACGGCCGCCTCCCAGCGAGCGACGACGACGGTCCGCTCCTCATCTGCTCCACCCCCCGCGCAGTCGGCGACCGCGTCGCGGCCACCGACGTGAAACAACTCCTGCTCCGGCTGGCCGGACTCGACTGACGCACCCCTCGGTGCGCCCGCCGACATCCGACTACCGAGAGTGAAACACACGGCACTGACAACGGCCCGCCGATCCGCATCGGCGCAGGCCACGACCCAGAAGGCAGGCACCCGTGACCCCCTTCACCGACCCCTCCCGCACCGACGCCGGCACCGACCCGGCCGCCGACGGCCCGGGCGAGAGCCTGCGCCGCAGCCTCGGCGTCGGCCGGCGCCGCTTCCTCAGCACCTGCACCGCCGTGGCGGCCGGAGCCGTCGCGGCCCCCGTCTTCGGCGCCTCCCCGGCCCTCGCCCACGGCCGCGACGGAGACCACGACCACGGGCATGACCACGGGCACGGGCAGGTCCTCGTCCCCGCCGACAAGCGCGGCATCATCCTCTACACCGTCCGCGACGCCACCGCCCGCGACCCCCTCGCCACCGACCTGCCCTCCGGCTTCCGCGAGGTCTTCAAGCAGCTGGCCCGCCACGGCTACCGCCAGGTGGAGTTCGCCGGCTACAACCAGCACGCCAACGCACCGGGCGGCGCCAGCCTCGAATCCGTCCAGGGCGCCAAGCTGCTGCGCTCCTGGCTCGACGACTACGGGCTGCGCGCCCAGGGCAACCACGGCTTCATCCCGTCCTCCTGGCCGCTGACCCAGGCCGACAAGGACACCTTCAAGAAGCACCTGGAGATCGCCAACATCCTCGGCATGGACCACATGGGCACCGGCGGCGACCCCACCGGCAGTTCCTACCGGGCCGACTGGGACGTGGCCGCCGACAAGTGGAACGCCCTCGGCGCGATCGCCCACCGGGAGGGCATCAAGCTCTACACCCACAACCACGACAGCGCCTACGGATTCCTCCTCGACGGCGGTCCGCTGGACGACCAGGGCCGGCCGACCCGCAGTTCGGGCATCCGGAAGCTGGAGTACTTCCTCAAGATCACCGACCCGAGGGTGGTCTGGCTGGAGATGGACATCTTCTGGGCGCACGTCGCCCAGTACAAGTTCCACGAGTACACCGCGCACGACGGCTCCACCCGGAAGAACGTCTTCGACCCGGCCGGGCTGGTCGTCCGCAACAACCGGCGCTACCCGCTCTTCCACGCCAAGGACGGCGTCGTCAGCACGACCAACGGCATGGGCTACGACATGGTGCCCTTCGGGACCGGGGTCATCGACTACACGACGTTCTTCTCGCGCGTCGGACAGCGCAACTACCACAACCCGATGGTCGAGGACGACAACTCCCCGAGCGCCACCGACCCCGCGCAGTCACTGCGCGAGGCGAAGATCAGCTACGACGGCCTGGCGGCCCTGCGCAAGCGTCGCCACTGACCCGCGACACGGACCGGGCGGTCCCTTCCGCAGCGCGCGGAAGGGACCGCCCGGTCCGTGCGGAGGGGGCACTGTCGTGTCGCGCCCCGCTCATCCCTCCCCGAGCGGCCGGGGGTTGGGCGTGATGCGCTTGTCCTTCGGCCGTCCCGGCGGACGCAGGCCCAGGGCCACGAATCCGGCGAAGATCGAGATCGAACCCGCCAGGGTGTAGGCGCCGTTGTACCCCCAGGCGCCGACCACCACGGAACCCATGCCCGCGCCCAGACCCGAGACGAGCTTGGAGCTGTAGACCATCCCGTAGTTGGTGGCGTTGTTGTTCTCGCCGAAGTAGTCCGCCGTCAGCGCCGCGAACATCGGGAAGATGGCGCCGCCGCCGAAACCGGAGACGGCGGAGAAGACCAGGAACAGCGGCAGGTTCTTGATCTCGGCCGCCAGGATGATGCCGAACTGGGCGACGCCCAGGATCGCGCACACGTAGAGCAGGCACTGCTTGCGGCCGTAGAGGTCGGAGAGCCAGCCGATGACACCGCGTCCGGTGCCGTTGACGATCGCCTTCAGCGACATCGCGGTGGCCACGATCCCGGCCGCGAAGCCCGCCTCCTCGCCGATGTCGACCTGGAAGGCGATGCCGAAGATGTTCACGCCGGAGGTGCAGGCGAGACAGAACCACATCAGCGCCACCCGGCCGGTCCTCCAGGCCTCCAGCGGGGAGTACTGCTTGACGGCCGGGGGATTCTTCTCCAGCGAACGCCGGGCCCGCGGGTCCTCCGGGGGGTTCAGCGGGTCGACGGCGGCCGGCCACCAGTTCTTCGGCGGGTCCCGGAACCAGAAGCCGGCGAGGGCCACCGTCGCGGCGAGGAAGAGACCCGTCGAGACCAGCACCCAGCGGAAGTTGGAGCCGTCCATGTAGCCGTGGAAGATGAAGACGAACGGCACCGAACCGTAGGCGAAACCGCCGTTGACGAAGCCGGTCTTCCCGCCCCTGCGCTCCGGGTACCACTTGCCGACCATGTTGACGCAGGTCGCGTACACCATCCCCGCGCCCATGCCGCTGAACACGCCGAACCCGATGAAGGCGAGCGCGACGTGCGGCGCGAACGCCAGCGACAGATAGCCGAGCAGGGTGCCGAGCGAACCCAGCATCATCGCCCAGCGCGCCGGCAGTCTGCCGTTCTCCCGCAGCCGCCCCGCCGGAAACGCCACCGCGGCCTGGCAGAACACCCAGGCGGTCATCATCCAGTAGATGCTGCCGCTGGACCAGTGGTGGGCCTCGTGCAGCGTGTCCTCGGCGGACGCGAACGCGTACTCGGCGGAAGAGATGCCCATCATGCCGATCCAGGGCAGGATCACCATCCACTTGCGCTTGCGCCCCATGATGTCGATGTCGGACTCGCCCACGCGGTAGACGCGTCCGTTCCTGTCGGTCACCTCCCGGTGGACGGCGACCCGTGTGACATCGGTGGTTGTCATGTCGTGTGCACCCCTTGCGTTCGAAAGATCTGGCCGGCGCCCCCTGTCCCATGCCTTTCGTGCGCGCGCGGGTCCTGGGACCGGCCGACGCGCACCGTCGGCCGGTCCCGTGCTCCCTCAGCTCATGAACCGCCCCCCAACAGCCCCGCGGCCCGCGCCCAGCGGTACTTCGCGCCCAGCACGGCCACGGGCTTCTCGGTCGTGTACGGGTACGCCACGACCCCGCGCTCGAAGAGGTACTGGCAGGCCTCCTCCACCTCCACGTCGCCCGCGAGCGAGGCCACCACGGGCTTCTCGATCCCGCGCTCGCGGAACTCGGCCACCACGCGCGCGGTGAGCTCGGCGAACACCATGGGGGGAGTGACGATGGTGTGCCAGTAGCCCAGGACCAGCGCGTGGATGCGCGGGTCCTCCAGGCCGAGCCGGATCGTCGCCTCGTACGTCGACGGCGGCTCGCCCCCGGTGATGTCCACCGGATTGCCCGCGGCCCCGAACGGCGGGATGAACGCGCGGAACGCCGTGTCCAGGTCGGGCGGGATCTCCATCAGGGACAGCCCGTTGTCCGTCACCGCGTCGGACAGCAGCACCCCGCTGCCGCCGGCCCCGGTGATGATCACGACGTTGTCCCCCCGGGGAGCGGGCAGCACCGGCAACGCGCGCGCGTACTCCAGCATCTCGTTCAGCCCCGGCGCCCGGATGACACCGGCCTGCCTGAGGATGTCGTCGTACACGGCGTCGTCCCCGGCGAGCGCCCCGGTGTGCGACCCGGCGGCCCTGGCGCCCGCTGCCGTGCGCCCGGCCTTGAGCACCACGACCGGCTTCTTCGGCACGGTGGCCCGTGCCGCCTCGACGAACGCCCGGCCGTCCTTGAGGTCCTCCAGGTGCATCGCGATGCACTCGGTGTGCGGGTCCTCGCCGAACCAGGTCAGCAGGTCGTCCTCGTCCAGGTCCGACTTGTTGCCGAGGCCGACGATGGCCGACACGCCCGTCCTCGTGGTGCGCGCGAAGCCCAGGATCGCCATCCCGATGCCGCCCGACTGCGAGGTCAGCGCCACTCCGCCCTTGACGTCGTAGGGCGTGCAGAACGTGGCGCACAGGTCCTGCCAGGTCGAGTAGTAGCCGTAGATGTTCGGGCCCAGCAGCCGGACGCCGTGCCGCTCGGCGACCGCCACGATCTCGTCCTGGAGCGCGTGCTCACCGGTCTCGGCGAACCCGGAGGGGATCAGCACGGCGTTGGGGACGCCCTTGCGCCCGACCTCCTCCAGAGCCGCCGCCACGAACCTCGCGGGGATCGCGAAGACCGCCACATCCACCTCGCCGGGAACGTCGGTGACACTCTTGTACGCCTTGTGGCCCAAGATGTCATCGGCCCTGGGGTTCACCGGGTGGATCTCGCCCGCGAAGCCGCCGTCGACGAGGTTGCGCATCACCGAGTTGCCGATCTTGCCGGCCTCGTCGGAGGCACCGATCACGGCGACCGACGAGGGCTGCATCAGCCGGCGCATCGAGGTGAGCATCTCCTCGCGCGTGTACCGGCGGCGCGCCCTGGGCGCCCCGGAGGCGAGGATCACCCGGATGTCGGCGGCGACCGCGCCCTCCGGCGTGGCGATCACCGGGTTGAGGTCGACCTCGGCGATCTCCGGGAAGTCCGCCACCAGTTCCGACACCCTGCGGATCTGTTCCGCCACCGCCCACCGGTCCACCCCGGCCCGTCCCCGCACCCCGCGCAGCACCTCGGCCGCCCGGATCGAGTCCAGCATGGACAGCGCCTCGTCGGCGTCCACGGGCGCCAGCCGGAAGGTGACGTCCTTCAGCACCTCGACCAGCACCCCGCCGAGCCCGAACGCCACCACCTTCCCGAACGTCGGGTCGGTCACCGCGCCGACGATCACCTCCTGCCCGCTGGGCAGCAGCTCCTGGATCTGCACGCCGTCGATCCGCGCCGACGCGTCGTACGCGCGCGCGTTGCCGATGATCCGGCAGAACGCTGCCCGTACGTCCGCGGCGCCCTCCACCCCGACGACCACGCCGCCCGCGTCGGTCTTGTGCAGGATGTCCGGCGAGACGATCTTCATCACGACAGGACCGCCGAAGCGTGCCGCGCACGCCACCGCCTCGTCGACGTCCCGCGCCAGCTCCTCGCCCGGTACGGCGATCCCGTAGGCGTCGGCCAGCACCTTTCCCTCGGGAGCGGTCAGGGCGGTGCGCCCCCCGGCCCGCACGGAGTCCAGCAGCCGGCGCACCCGCTGCACCCGGTCCTCGGCCATCACCTCAGATCACCCCGTTCGACTTGAGCAGGCGCAGCTCCTCGTCACCGAGCCCCAGCTCGCCGACGTACACCTCTTCGTTGTGCTCACCGAGCAGCGGCGAACTGGTCACCTCCACCGGGGAGTCGGAGAGCTTCAGCGGGCTGCCGACGGTGACGAACTCGCCCCGCTCGGGATGGGTGACCCTGACCACCATCTCGTTGGCGGCCAGCGACCGGTCCTCGATGATCTCCTTGGTCGACAGGATCGGCCCGCACGGGATGTTGTGGGCGTTGAGCCGTTCCAGCACCTCCCACTTGGGAAGGGTGGACGACCACTCCTCGATGAGCTGGAACATCTTGTTCAGCCTCGGCAGCCGGGCCCGGGGTGTCGCCCACTCGGGGTCGTCGGCCAGTTCGGGCCGGCCGATGAGCTCGCTGAGCGGCCGCCAGCCGACCGGCTGCACGATGACGTACACGTAGTCGTTGGGGCCGCCCGGCGCGCACTTCACCGCCCAGCCGGGCTGACCGCCCCCGGACGCGTTCCCGGAGCGGGGAACCTCGTCGCCGAAGTCCTCGTTGGGATATTCGGCGAGAGGACCGTGGGCCAGGCGCTGCTGGTCGCGCAGCTTCACCCGGCAGAGGTTGAGCACCGCGTGCTGCATGGCCACGTTCACCCGCTGCCCGCGTCCGGTGTGCTCCCGCTGGTAGAGGGCGGCGAGGATGCCCGCCACGACGTGGACGCCCGTGCCCGAGTCCCCGATCTGGGCCCCCGTCGCCAGCGGCGGCCCGTCCTCGAAACCGGTGGTGGACATCGATCCGCCCATGGCCTGCGCGACGACCTCGTACGCCTTGAACGCGGTGTACGGGCCCTCGCCGAACCCCTTGACGGAGGCGTAGACGATCCGTGGATTGATCTCCCTGACGCGGTCCCAGGTGAAGCCCATCCGGTCGACCGCGCCCGGCCCGAAGTTCTCGACCATGACGTCCGAGCGCCGGATCAGCTCGGTGAGGATCTCCTTGCCGCGCTCGGTCTTGGTGTTGAGGGTGATGCTTCGCTTGTTGCAGTTGAGCATCGTGAAGTAGAGGGAGTCGACGTCCGGCAGATCGCGCAGCTGCCCGCGCGTGATGTCACCGCTCGGCGCCTCCAGTTTCACGACGTCCGCGCCCAGCCAGGCGAGCAGCTGGGTCGCCGAGGGACCCGACTGCACGTGCGTCATGTCCAGGACGCGGATGCCCTCAAGAGCCTTCGCCACCATGGGGCTTCACCTCACTTGTACATCGTCTGGTTCATGGTTCCGGGGGCGTACGCGTCCGGGTCGACCCAGACGTTGACCAGGGACGGCTTGCCGGACTCGCGCGCGCGGCGCAGCGCGGGGCCGATGTCGGCGGGGTCGCGGACCTCCTCGCCGTGACCGCCCAGCATCCGCGCGAACTCGTCGTACGGCACGTCTCCGAGGGTGTTGCCGACCCGCTCGCGCTCCTTGCCGTACTTGGCGGCCTGGCCGTAGCGGATCTGGTTCATGGAGGAGTTGTTGCCGACGATGCCGACGAAGGGGAGGTCGTAGCGGACCAGGGTCTCGAAGTCCCAGCCGGTGAGCGAGAAGGCACCGTCCCCGAAGAGGGCGACGACCTCCTTGTCGGGCCGCGCCTGCTTGGCGGCCAGCACGAAGGGCACGCCCACGCCGAGCGTGCCCAGCGGGCCCGGGTCCATCCAGTGGCCCGGTGACTTGGGCTGCACGACCTGCCCGGAGAAGGTGACGATGTCGCCGCCGTCGCCGATGTAGACGGAGTCCTCGGTGAGGAAGTCGTTGATCTCGCTGACCAGCCGGTACGGGTGGATGGGGGAGGCGTCCGACCTGAGCTGCGGCAGCCGCTTGTCCAGCGCCGTCTGCTCGGCCGCGCGCAGCTCGTCCAGCCACTCCTTGCGTTTCGACGCACCCCCGTTGATCCGCCCGGACGCCGCCTCGGTCACCGACTTCAGCACCAGCCCCGCGTCGCCGACGATGCCGAGGTCGATGTCGCGGTTCTTGCCGACGGTGCGGTAGTCGAGGTCGATCTGCACGACGGTCGCGTCCGGGGAGAGCCGCTTGCCGTACCCCATGCGGAAGTCGAAGGGCGTGCCGACGATCACGATGACGTCGGCGTGGGAGAAGGCGTAGCGGCGCGAGAGCTGGAAGTGGTGCGGGTCCCCGGGCGGCAGGGTGCCGCGCCCGGCGCCGTTCATGTAGGCCGGGACGTTCAGCGTCCGGACCAGTTCGACGGCGGCCTCCGTCGCGCGGGTCGTCCACACCTGGCTGCCGAGCAGGACGGCCGGCTTCTCGGCGTGCACCAGCAGGTCGGCGAGCTTCTCCACGGCCTCCGGGTCGCCGGCCGAGCGGGTCGAGGCGCGGTAGGCCCCGGCCTTCGGCACGCGCGCCCTGTCCGCCGGCACCTTGGCGTCCAGCACGTCGCGCGGGATCTCCAGGAAGGAGGGGCCGGGCGCACCGTGGTAGCACTCGCGGAACGCCATCGACACCATGTCCGCCGCCCGCGCCGTGTCCGGCACGGTCGCCGCGAACTTGGTGATCGGCGTCATCATGTCGACGTGCGGCAGATCCTGCAGCGACCCCATCTTGTGCTGGCTGTGCGCGCCCTGACCGCCGATCAGCAGCATCGGTGACTCGGCGCGGAAGGCGTTGGCGACCCCGGTGACGGCGTCGGTCGTCCCCGGCCCGGCGGTCACCACCGCGCAACCGGGCTTGCCGGTGATGCGGGCGTATCCGTCGGCGGCGTGCGCGGCGACCTGCTCGTGGCGCACGTCGACGACCTCGATGCCCTCGTCGACGCAGCCGTCGTAGATGTCGATGATGTGGCCGCCGCACAGCGTGTAGATGCGATCGACCCCCTCGGCCTTGAGGGCCTTGGCCACGAGGTGGCCGCCGGATATGACGTCCTGGGTGTCGTCGGGCATGGCGAAGTCCTGTCCCTTCACGAGGGGTTGGGGCGCTCTCGCGGTACATTGCATACAGTCGACGAATACTGTATGAAGCTTGTTATCCCGCATCCGGTGGGTGGTGTCCAGGGGGCGTGCGGCACTTTCAGTCAGGAGCCGAAATGGACCTGTACGAACACCAGGCAAGGCAACTCTTCGAGGAACACGGCATCGTGGTGCCGCGGGCGGAGGTCACCGACTCGCCCGCGAAGGCCCGCGAGATCGCCCGCCGGCTCGGCGGACGCGTCGTCGTCAAGGCACAGGTGAAGACCGGCGGGCGGGGCAAGGCGGGCGGAGTGCGGCTCGCCGCGGACCCGGCCGCGGCGGAAGCGGCGGCACGCCGGATCCTCGGCATGGACATCAAGGGCCATCCGGTCGGCACCGTCATGCTCGCCGAACCCGTCGACATCGACCAGGAGTTCTACGTCTCCTACGTCCTCGACCGAGCCGCCGGCCGGTTCCTCGCCATCGCCTCCGCCGAGGGCGGCACGGAGATCGAGGAGGTCGCGGCCCAGCGCCCCGAGGCGGTGGTGCGCATCCCGGTCGACCCCGCCGTGGGCGTCACCGCGGCCGGGGCGGCCCGGATCGCGCAGGCCGCCGGCCTGCCGCCGCAGGCCGTCGACGTCCTCGTCCGCCTCTGGCAGGTGCTGGTCCGCGAGGACGCCCTGCTCGTCGAGGTCAACCCGCTGGTCAGGACCGCCCAGGGCAGGATCGTGGCCCTCGACGGCAAGGTCACCCTCGACGACAACGCCGCCTTCCGCCGCGCCCGTTGGGGCGACGAGGAGACGACGTCCGACGACCCGCTGGAGGCACGGGCCGCGGCCAAGGGCCTGAACTACGTCAAGCTGGACGGCCAGGTCGGCGTCATCGGCAACGGCGCGGGCCTGGTCATGTCGACGCTCGACGTGGTCGCCGGCTGCGGCGCCCGTCCGGCCAACTTCCTCGACATCGGGGGCGGCGCGTCCGCGCGGATCATGGCCGACGGGCTGTCGGTCGTCCTCTCCGATCCGGACGTGAGATCCGTCCTCGTCAACGTCTTCGGCGGCATCACCGCCTGCGACGCGGTCGCCGACGGCATCGTCCGGGCCCTGGACGAGCTCCGGCCGACCAAACCCCTCGTCGTGCGCCTCGACGGCAACAACGCCGCCCGCGGCCGGGCCGTCCTCGACGCCCGCGCCCACCCGCTGGTCGAACAGGCCACCACCATGGACGACGCCGCCCGCCGTGCGGCCCGGCTCGCCACCACGGCCTGAGGAGAGAGGGACGACATGGCCATTCACCTCACCAAGGACAGCAAGGTCCTCGTCCAGGGCATGACCGGCGGCGAGGGCATGAAGCACACCCGCCGCATGCTGGCCGCCGGCACGAACGTGGTCGGCGGCGTCAACCCGCGCAAGGCCGGCCGCACCGTGGACTTCGACGAGCGTGCCGTCCCCGTCTTCGGGTCGGTGGGCGAGGGCGTGGAGGCCACCGGCGCGGACGTCACCGTCGTCTTCGTCCCGCCCGCCTTCGCCCGGGCCGCGGTCACCGAGGCCGCCGACGCCGGCATCGGCCTCGCCGTCGTCATCACCGAGGGCATCCCCGTCCACGACTCCGTCGCCTTCACCGCGTACGCCCGCGCCAGGGGCACCCGCATCATCGGCCCCAACTGCCCGGGTCTGATCACCCCGGGCCAGTCCAACGCGGGCATCATCCCGGCGGACATCACCAAGCCCGGCCCGATCGGCCTGGTCTCCAAGTCGGGCACCCTCACCTACCAGCTCATGCACGAGCTGCGCGACGTCGGCTTCTCCACCTGCGTCGGCATCGGCGGCGACCCGGTCGCCGGCACCAGCCACATCGACTGCCTCGCCGCCTTCCAGGACGACCCCGACACCGAACTGATCGTCCTCATCGGCGAGATCGGCGGCGACGCGGAGGAACGCGCGGCGGCCTACATCCGCGAGCACGTCACCAAACCGGTCGTCGGTTACATCGCGGGCTTCACCGCACCGGAAGGGCGGACCATGGGACACGCGGGCGCCATCGTGTCCGGCTCGTCCGGCACGGCGCGGGCCAAGAAGGAGGCGCTGGAAGCGGCCGGCGTACGGGTCGGAAGCACCCCCACCGAGACGGCACGGCACGTCGTCGCCGTACTCGGCGGCGCGGCACGGGACGGAGGGCGGGCATGACCCCCACCGGTGCCGCCGCACCCGCCCTCACCCTGAAGTCCGGCACCTCCTGGACCGACGCCTGGCAGCGCTGCCTCACCGCGGCTCCCGAGGCCTTCCGGGACGACCGCGTGCTCAACCTCTGGGACGGGCGCTGGCAGGCGGACGGCCGCGTCCTGCCCGCCACCAGCCCCGTCGACGGCACCCCGGTCGCGGGCCCGCCCCGACTGGACCGCCGCACCGCCCACCAGGCCGTACGCGCCGCGCTCGACCAGCACCGGGCCTGGCGCCACGTCCCCCTGCCCGAACGCCGGGCCCGCGTCGCCGCCACCCTCGACGCCCTCGCCCGGCACCGTGAACTCCTCGCCCTGCTGCTCGTCCGGGAGATCGGCAAGCCCTGGCGGCTCGCGCAGGCCGACGTCGACCGTGCCGTCGACGGCGTGCGCTGGTACGTCGACGGCATCGAGGAGATGACCGAGGGCCGGGCCCCGCTGGACGGCCCGGTGTCCAACATCGCGAGCTGGAACTACCCGATGAGCGTGCTCGTCCACGCCCTGCTGGTCCAGGCACTGGCGGGCAACGCGGTCATCGCCAAGACCCCGACCGACGGCGGCGTCGCCTGCCTCACCCTGGCCTGCGCGCTCGCCGCCCGCGAGGGAGTCCCGGTCACCCTCGTCAGCGGCACCGGGGGCGAGCTGTCCCACGCCCTGGTGCGGGCGCCGGAGATCGGCTGCGTCTCCTTCGTCGGCGGCCGGGACACCGGCGCCGCCGTCGCCACCGCCGTCGCCGGCCTCGGCAAACGGCACATCCTCGAACAGGAGGGACTCAACACCTGGGGCATCTGGAACTTCACGGACTGGGACGCGTTCGCGGCGGTCGTCCCGGGGCTCTTCGACTACGGCAAGCAGCGCTGCACGGCCTACCCGCGCTTCGTCGTCCAGCGCGAGCTGTTCGACGCGTTCCTCGCGGCCTACCTCCCGGCGGTCCGCTCCCTGCGCCTCGGTCACCCGCTCGCCGTCGAGCATCCGGCCGACCCGTACCCGGCACTGGACTTCGGGCCGCTGATCAACGCGGCCAAGGCGAAGGAACTGCGGGACCAGGTCGCCGAGGCCGTCGACCGCGGCGCCGTACCCCTGCACCGGGGCGACGCCGCCGACGCACGGTTCCTGCCCGGCCAGGACACCTCGGCCTACGTCCAGCCGGTAACCCTGCTCAACCCGCCGCCGTCCTCGCCGCTGCACCACGCGGAACCGTTCGGCCCGGTCGACACCATCGTCCTGGTCGACACCGAGGCCGAACTGCTCGCCGCGATGAACGCCTCCAACGGCGCGCTGGTCGCCACGCTGTCCACGGACGACCGGGCGACCTACGACAGGCTGGCGCCGCAGATCCGCGCCTTCAAGGTCGGCCACGGCGTCCCACGTTCGCGCGGCGACCGCGACGAGCTGTTCGGCGGGCACGGAGCGTCCTGGCGCGGGGCCTTCGTGGGCGGAGAACTGCTGGTGCGTGCGGTGACGCGGGGGCCGGCGGGGGAGCGGCTGCCGGGGAACTTCCCGGACGGTCACCTCATGCCGTGACGATGTTCCGGTGGGGGCGTGAAAGGCGGGTGCCGGGCGCGGGGGCGGGCCGGGGGTGGGTGTCGCGAACCGGCGCGGGCCGGATGCCTCCCCGACTCTCGGCTTCGCTCGAGCGGGGGGACCCCCACCGCCCACCCGTGCCGTCCTGGGGGTGGCTCCCAGGGCGTTCAGGCACTGGGGGAGGTACGACCGCCCGCAGCTACGGCCGGGCGGCGGGTCGGCCCGCGGCTATGGGCGGCGGAGCTGCGATGGTGCGGTGTGCGGCTGTGGGTCAGGCGATGCCCTGGCGGTCCGGGTGGAGGGCGAAGGAGCGGTCCGCCGAGGTCGGCACGGCGCGCTGCACCGCCTGCCGGAGCAGCTCGCGGTGGCGCAGCAGCGGTGGACGCCGGTCCGGCGGGGCGAGCCGCGCCAGGTCGTCCAGCCCGGCCAGCATCCGCCGCGTGACCTGGGGACTGCCCGCGGCGCACCCCCGTACCTCGGTGAACCCCAGATCCACCAGCTCGGCCCACCCCGGTACGGGCCGCACCAGCCGCACCGCCCCGCGCCGGTCCCGGTCCACGACAGCGTCAAGCGGCCGCCGGCACAGCGCGGCCAGCAGCTGCACGACACGGTCCAGCGCGTGCACGGCGGTCGTCGGGTCGTTGATCGCGGGGGACAGGGCCCGCAGGGCGATGTCGCACAACTGCCGCAGACCGAACCCCAGGTCCTGGTGGAAGGTGCGCTCCACCCCGACGGACACGGCGTACCGCAGCGCCCGGCGCGGTGGAGCCGGCCCGCCGTGCACCGCCAGCACCGGCGTGCCCGGCACCACGAAGTCACCGGTCCGCGGGATCAGCCGCATCACCACCCCGTGCTTGCGCGCCGCCCGCACCAGTCGCCCCACATGCACGTCCCGCAGCACGCCCGCCGCCCCGTCGTGCGCGACCCACGCCGTCACCGGCCCGAGCACCGGCGCCTCGTCGCCGGGCGCCGGCGCGGGCATCGCCGCCACCACCCGGAAGGACTCCGCGGCGATCCGCGCGATCACATGGCTGACCCGCATCAGCCGCAGCGTCGCGTTCACGTACATCACGAACAGCAGCAGACTCAGCGCGACCATCACCAGCGTGAGGACCGACTGGACCAGGGGGACCGACGAGACGACGCGGGGGTCGGCGCCACTCTCGTAGGAGGTCAGGACGAGCAGCGTCAGCACGAACGTGGCCAGGAAGACCGCGAAGGTCGCCTTGGTGATCCGGCTGCGGACGAAGAGCCGCACCACCCGCGGCGTGAACTGCCCGCTCGCCATCTGCACGGCGACCAGCGAGATGCTGAACACCACACCGATGAACGTCATCATCGCCGAGCCGACCGCCGACACCACCGTCCTGGCGTCGTCCGCGAACCGCAGCAGCTCGGCGAGCGTCTCGTAGTCACCGTCGTCCTGCAGGGAGCGGACGAGCGCGGCATCGGACGCCTGGGCCAGCAGCCAGACCACGAAGACGCCCGCCATGGCCGCTGTGGGCGCGAACCAGAACGTGTCCCGCAGATGCTCCCTGACCGGTGACAGCGCCCGCGGCCGACGCCCCCGGCGCGAGCTGTGCGCAACCATCCCGTCACTCATGGTGCGACCCTAGGTGCCCCGCGCCCGCACACTCCGCAGCGCCGCCCCGGCGAGGGAAAACGCAGGTGAAAGGCGCTCCGAAACCTTGGTATGGTTGTCCATGTCGCCGCGGGGGAACACCCCGCACAGCGACAGACACCTTGTCCGGGTGGCGGAATGGCAGACGCGCTAGCTTGAGGTGCTAGTGCCCTTTATCGGGCGTGGGGGTTCAAGTCCCCCCTCGGACACTCGCGGAAGCGAAACGAGGACCCCGGCCCACGGCCGGGGTCCTCTTCGCGTGCGCGGGCCCCCGCGGTCGGCGGCGGAAAATCCGTGGCCCCTCCCTCCCGCCGCTGCCTACACTCACCGGACGCAGAGCAGACGGGCGCCCACCGCGGGTGCCCGTGACCAGTGAGGGGAGACCGTCGTGCGTGACCGCACCGCCGTCGTCGCTCCCCGTCCCCGGTACACGGTGATCCTCGTGTCCCGGTCCCTCCGGTGCCCGCCGCGCGGCCGGTACCGGATGCCCGTGACGTCCGCCTGAACCACGCCCGGCCGCATCCCGTCGACCCCTTGTGAGGCCGGCGGGAACGGCGCGCGCCCGGCGCGCTCACGGGGAATCGCGCTGCCCGTTTTCCGGACCGACCATCCGAAAGGCCACGCGGCCATGCGCAGCACCTCCCTCGCCACCGTCCGCAACCTCGGCATCCTCGCCCACGTCGACGCGGGCAAGACCACCGTCACCGAGCGGATCCTCTACACCACCGGCACCACCTACAAGCGCGGGGAGGTCCACGACGGCACGACCGTCACCGACTTCGACCCGCAGGAGCGCGATCGCGGCATCACCATCTTCGCCGCGGCCGTGAGCTGCTCCTGGGACGGCCACCGGCTCAACCTGATCGACACACCGGGACACGTCGACTTCGCCGACGAGGTCGAGCGGTCGCTGCGCGTGCTGGACGGCGCCGTCGCCGTGTTCGACGCGGTCGCGGGCGTCGAGCCGCAGAGCGAGTCCGTGTGGCGGCAGGCCGACCGGCACGGCGTGCCGCGGATCGCGTTCGTCAACAAGATGGACCGGGCCGGTGCCGACCTGGACGCGGTGGTCGCCTCCCTCCGCGAACGGCTGCATCCCGCGCCGCTCGCCGTGCAGCTGCCGATCGGTGCGGAGGACGGCTTCACCGGCGTCGTCGACCTGCTGCGCATGCGCGCACTCGTGTGGGCGGACGGTGCGGGAAGGCCCGAGGAGCAGCCGGTGCCGGACGCGCTGCGCGAGGAGGCGGCACACAGGCGACGGGCGCTGGAGGAGGCGGTGGCCGAACGCCACCCGGCCGCGCTGGAGGAGTTCTGCGACCGCGAGACGCTGACCGCCGGCACCCTCGCCGCGGCGCTGCGCGACCTGACCCGCGACGGCGACGCCGTGGTCGTGCTGTGCGGCTCCGCCTACCGCGACCGTGGCATCGAGCCGCTGCTGGACGCCGTGGTGGCCTACCTGCCGTCCCCCGAGGACGTACCCCCGGTGCGCGGCACGCACGACGGCACGGAGCAGGAACGGGACGCCGACCCCGCCGCACCGCTGGCCGCCCTGGCGTTCAAGGTCAACGCGACGCCGACGGGCCGGCTCACGTACCTGCGGCTGTACTCGGGCACGATCGAGAAGGGAGACACCGTGTGGGACGCGGGCACGCGCCGCACCGAGCGGATCGGCCGCATCCTGCAGGTGCGGGCCGACCGGTACGACCCGCTGGAACGGGCGGTCGCCGGGGACATCGTCGCCGTGATCGGACCGAAGTCCGCCCGCGCCGGCTCCACCCTGTGCGCCCCGGACGCCCCGCTCGTCCTGGAACCTCCGGGCGTCGCCGAACCGGTCGTGCACGTCGCCGTCGAGGCCCGTCGGTCCGCCGACACCGACCGGCTGGCCTCCGCCCTCGCCCGGCTCACCGAGGAGGACCCCTCGCTGGCCGTGCGGAGCGACCCGGAGACCGGGCAGACCGTCCTGTCCGGCATGGGCGAACTGCACCTGGAGGTCGCGGTGGAGCGCGTACGGCGCGAGCACGGCATCGAGGTCACCGTGGGCCGCCCGGGTGTGGCGTACCGCGAGACCGTCGGCGCGGGCGTGACCGGGTTCGTCTTCCGGCACGTCAAACAGGACGGTGGCGCGGGGCAGTTCGCGCACGTCGTGCTGGACGTCGCGCCGTGGGACGAGGGCGGTTTCGTCTTCCGCTCGACGGTCGTCGGCGGGCGCGTGCCGCAGGAGTTCGTCCGGGCCGTCGAGGCGGGATGCCGGGACGCCCTGGCCGAGGGGCCGCTCGGCGGGCACCCGGTGACCGGTCTGTGCGTCACGCTCACCGACGGCCGGACCCATGTGAAGGACTCCTCGGACACGGCCTTCCGCACCGCCGGCCGGCTGGGCCTGCGCGACGCGCTGCGGGCCTCGGCGATGGTCCTGCTGGAGCCGGTCGTGGAGGTGACGGTCACCGTGCCCGAGGACGGCGTCGGCGGGGTGCTCGGTGATCTGGCCGCCCGCCGCGGCCGGGTCACCGGTTCCGAGCCGCGGGCCGGTGCGGCGGTCGTCACGGCCACCGTGCCGCTGGCCGAGCTGTTCGGCTACGCGACCCGGCTGCGCAGCCGCACCCAGGGCCGCGGCACCTTCACCGCCCGGCCCACCGGCTACGCGCCGGCGCCGGCCGTGACACCGGTGCCGTAGGGCGGGCCGGTCCCCTCCCCGAGCGGGAGGGGACCGGTACCGGCACGCACCGTCAGGGGTAGGACACCACCGTCGACGGCACGGTCGACGTCCCGGACGTGGGTGCGCCGGTCTCGTTGACGACGTGCTCGTACTGGCCGTTGCCGCCCAGCGACACGACCAGCAGCCCGTGGAAGCGGACACCGGGCCGGTCCGGCGCGGCGAAGCCGTGGTGCTGCACGATGGAGGGGTTCACGTTGTAGTAGCAGTAGCTGCCCAGGCCCCAGCCCTCGTGCTCGGTGACGTGGTCGGCGACCTTGTAGGCGGCGTAGCCCCTGACCGAGCCGTTCTGGATCGCGGCCTGGTCGGGGGCGTCGTACGCCTTCTCGTTCTGGAAGAAGACCGTGCGGCCCCGCTGGCCGTTCCACTGCACGTCGTACTTGTTGAAGTGCTCCACGAACAGGCCGGTGATCAGGACGTCGTCGCCGTTGACGACGACGCCGTAGTCGGCCCGGTTGGTCTCCCAGCCGACCCCGTCGCCGTGGTCGGCGCGCCACACCCACGTGTGGTCGACGATGGTGTGCCGGCTGTTGATCACCATGCTGGTGGTGGCCCTGCCGGGGCCGGCGCCGCCGATCCGGACGAACACGTCCTGGACGGTGACCGGGTCGGCCGAGTGGTCCCGGGACGCGCCCCGCGGCCCGACCTCCAGCAGCGTCGCCGAGTTGACCGGGCCGGCGTCGACGAGGAAACCGGCCAGGCGTACCCCGTCGACGTCGGCGACCCTCAGTGCGGTGACGCCGTTGCCGGGGACGAGCGTGGCGTAGCCGAGGCCCAGGACGACCGTGCCGGCGCGGTTCACGGTGACCGTGCGGTCGAGGTGGTAGATCCCCGGCGTGAGCAGCAGGTGGAGGCCCTGGTCGAGGGCCTGGTTCAGGGTGTCCGCCGTGACGCCCGGCTTGGCGACGTAGAACCGGGACAGCGGCAGCGAGGTGCCGCGGGGGGTCCCGTTGCCCCATGACACGCCGCGGGCGCCGGTCCGCTTCTCCGGCAGGAACACCCGGTACTCGCTGCCCTCCACGTACAGGAAGGGCTTCTCACGGGAGACGGGCGTGGTGTCGAGGGTGGTGTACGGCGGATCGGGGAAGCTCTGTGCGGGGGCGCCCTCGACTCCTGAGAACACCATGTTCCACACGGCGTTGGTCCAGCCGCCGACCGCGCTGTCCCGTGTGTACCACTGCTGCTGCGAGTACGGCCCGACCTGGCCGTCGACACGGCTGTCGGCGATGTAGCCGCCGCTCGCCCAGCCGTAACCGTCAGGTGCCAGATCGAGACCGCCGCGGACGTGCATGCGCCGGAAGGGCGCCGCCTGGGAGACCGCCCAGCGGTTGGTGCCGCTGACCGGGACGAGGGCGAGGTTCTCCGCCGAACGCCAGAAGTTCTGGGTGGCGTTGCCGCCGAACCAGCCGGCGTCGACCGTCACGTCGCCGTTGATGGTCGTGTCGTCGGGGGAGAGGCCGAGGCCGGCGACGGAGGTGTAGAAGCCGAGCTGGGCGTTGAGCCCGTGGTAGGTGCCCGGCTTGAACAGCAGGGCGTAGCGGCCGGTGCCGAACTGGGCCGACTCCTGCTGCCGGAAGACCTCGTCCAGCCGGGCCTGGATGCCGGGCGTCGACGGGTCGAAGACGAGGACGTTCGGGCCGAGGTCGCCGCCGCCCGGAAGGGCGCGGGGGCCGCGCCGGGAGCCGGAGGACGCGGACGCCGTGCCCGGCAGCGCGGCCAGCGCGGGGGCCGCGGCGGCCGCCCCGAGGAGGGTGCGGCGGCGCATGCCGGAGGGCTCGGGCGCCGAAGGGGCCGTGGGGGAAGAGGGCATGGGGGGCGGCTCTCCTTGTTCGGGAAGTGAACGTGGTGGGGGTGGGGGAGCGCTCTCTGGGTGTGCATGCTTCATCCGTGTGCACAACTCGTCAAGAGTTGTGACCGGTTCTGTCGCGTCGCGTTCAACAAGTGCGGGCAATGGGCCACTTGATCCTTCTGTCGATTCCCTTGACACCCTCCCGCCGCGCCCCCAACACTCCCACTCGGGAGAGCGCTCTCCGAGACCCCACCGACCTTCCCAGGAGGTCTCCATGCCACGGAGATCGAAAGTTCTGTCCGGCACTCTCGTCGCAAGCGCGTTACTGCTCACCTCGATCGGCGTCGGCACGCTCGCCTCCGCCGCGGACACCCCCGCCCCGGCCGCGCACACCCACGCGGCCGGCCACGGGCACACCATGGCCGCCTCGACCGCCTCCTCGCCCGAGGACCCGGACGGCGACGGCTACATCCTCGCGAACCCGCAGGTCACCGGCGTCAGCCCGTCCACGAAGGAGCCGCCGCACCGCTACTTCCACGAGTTCCAGGCCAACTGCTCGGTCACCCACACGGCGCCGGACGACCCGATCGTCTATCCGCAGCAGCCCGGCAAGTCGCACGACCACACCTTCATGGGCAACACCACGACGAACGCCCACAGCACGACGGCCTCGCTCGCCGCGGGGAACACCACCTGCCTCGCTCCCGGCGACCGGTCGGGGTACTGGATGCCGACCATGTACAACGGTGACCGGCCGGTGCTGCCGGTCGGGCCGCAGACCATCTACTACAAGGCCGGCGTCACCGACTACACCAGCGTGCGGCCCTTCCCCAAGGGCCTCAGGTACGTCGTCGGCAGCCCCATGCAGAGCGCCCAGGAGTTCCGCGACCATCCAGGCTTCGTCGAGGGCTGGGAGTGCGGCGACAGCTTCTTCAACGTCGGCTTCCCCACCGACTGCCCGTCCCGCCCGGACGTCAAGGTCAACATCCGTTTCCAGGCCCCCAGTTGCTGGGACGGCAGGCACCTCGACACGCCGGACCACAAGAGCCACATGGCATACCCGGTGGTCAATCCCGGCACCAACAACAACATCTGCCCGGCCAGTCACCCGGTCGCCCTGCCCATGATCGAGTTCAAGATGGCCTTCCCGGTCAACGGCGACCTCTCGAGGGTCCGGCTGGCCAGCGGCCCGAGCCACTCGTGGCACTACGACTTCTTCAACGCCTGGGACGAGCCCACCCTCCGGGCCATGGTCGACCACTGCATCGTCGGCGGCCTCCAGTGCAACGCGCGCGGCTACGACGAGACCCACCCCGAGGCCGGCGCGGCCCTGAACGAGCACTACGAACTGCCCTGACCCGACGACTCCCCCCACCCGGCCGGCTCACGGACGACGAGACGGCCGCACCGAACGGGCCGGCCCGGCCCCGCGCCTCCCGCGACGGCCGGGCCGCCCCCACCCCGCACCCCGGAGACCCCGCATGAGCCGACCGCACACCCCCGTCCGCAGACTCACCGCGCCCCTGACCGCCGCCCTCCTCACCGTCGGAGCGCTCACCGCGCTGCCCGCCGCCCAGGCGCACGCCGCCGGCAGCGTCGTCAAGGTCACCGGCGGCCAGGGTGCCTGGCAGCTGACCGTGAACGGCAGCCCCTACCAGGTCAAGGGCCTGACCTGGGGCCCCGCCGTCGCCGACGCCGACCGGTACCTGCCCGACCTGCGCTCCATGGGCGTCAACACCATCCGCACCTGGGGCACCGACGCGAGCAGCCGCCCCCTGTTCGACTCCGCCGCCGCACACGGCATCAAGGTCATCGCCGGCTTCTGGCTCCAGCCCGGCGGCGGCCCGGGCAGCGGCGGCTGCGTGAACTACCTGACCGACACCGCGTACAAGGACCGGATGCTCGCCGAGTTCCCCCGCTGGGTGCAGGAGTACAAGGACCACCCCGGCGTCCTGATGTGGAACGTCGGCAACGAGTCCGTGCTCGGCCTGCAGAACTGCTACAGCGGCGCCGAACTGGAACGCCAGCGCGACGCCTACACGACCTTCGTCAACGACGTCACCAGGAAGATCCACGCCGTCGACCCGAACCACCCGGTCACCTCCACCGACGCCTGGGTCGGCGCCTGGCCGTACTACAAGAAGAACGCCCCCGACCTCGACCTGTACGCCGTCAACTCCTACGACGCGGTCTGCGACGTCCGCGGCGCCTGGGAGCAGGGCGGCTACACCAAGCCCTACATCGTCACCGAATCCGGCCCGGCCGGCGAGTGGGAGGTCCCGGACGACGCCAACGGCGTACCGAGGGAACCCACCGACCAGGCGAAGGCGGAGGGCTACACCAAGGCCTGGAACTGCGTCACCGGGCACCGCGGCGTCGCCCTGGGCGCGACCCTGTTCCACTACGGCACCGAGTACGACTTCGGCGGCATCTGGTTCAACCTGCTGCCCGCCGGCCAGAAGCGGCTGTCCTACTACGCCGTGAAGCGGGCCTACGGCGGCGACACCTCGCGTGACAACACCCCGCCCGTCGTCACCGGCTTCGGCGTCGAGGGCGACGCCGGCAAGGTCCAGGCGGGCAAGGACCTGGTGCTCACCGCCCGGGCCACCGACCCGGACGGGGACCCGATCGCCTACGAGGTGCTCACCAACAGCAACTACATCGACCAGAGCAAGCAGTTGACGCCGCAGCCCTACACCGACCTCGGCGGCGGCCGCCTCAGGATCACCGCTCCCGACCGGCCCGGCGTGTGGAAGCTGTACGTCAAGGCCACCGACGGCCACGGCAACGTCGGCGTGGAGACGCTCTCGGCACGGGTCGTACCGCCCGCCGTCGGCGGCACCAACGTCGCCCTCGGCAAGCCGGCCACCGCCTCCTCGTACCAGGCGAGCTACGGCGACTGCCCCTGCACCGCCGCCGACGCCGTGGACGGCGATCCGAACACCCGCTGGGCCAGCGACTGGAGCGACCCGCAGTGGCTGCGGGTGGACCTCGGCGCGCGCACCACGTTCCGGCACGTGCAGCTCCACTGGGAGGCCTCCTACGCCAAGGCCTACACCGTCCAGACCTCCGACGACGGGACGAACTGGCGGACCGTGCGCACGGTGACCGACGGCAACGGCGGCGTCGACGACCTCGACGTGACGGGCACCGGCCGCTACGTCCGCGTGAACGGCACGGCGCGCGGCACCGGTTACGGCTACTCGCTGTACGAGTTCGGCGTCTACAACTGACGGCCGGCGATTCGACCGAGGGGGAGGGACCCGGGTGGGGACCAGTGAGGAAGACATCGACCGGCTGCTGGGCAAGCTGACACCACGCGCCCGAGCACTGCTGCTCGACGGCGCCACGACCTGGCGCACCCGCGCCGAACCGGGCGTGGGCCTGCGCGAGGTGGTGATGTCCGACGGCCCGGCGGGCGTACGCGGCCAGTCCTGGGACGAGCGCAGCACGTCGGTGCTGCTGCCCTGCGCCACCGCGCTCGCCGCCACCTGGGACGAGGCGCTGGTCGAACGCCTCGGCGGCCTCCTCGCCGCCGAGGCACGGCGCAAGGGCGTGCACGTCCTGCTCGCCCCCACCCTCAACCTGCACCGCAGCCCCCTGGGCGGCCGGCACTTCGAGTGCTTCTCGGAGGACCCCGAACTGACCGGCCGCATCGGCGCCGCCTTCGTCCGCGGTGTCCAGGCCCAGGGCGTGGCCGCGACGGCCAAGCACTACGTGGCCAACGACTCGGAGACCGACCGGCTCACCGTCGACGTCCGCGTCGGCGAGCGGGCCCTCAGGGAGGTCTACCTCGCGCCCTTCGAGGCCGCGGTGGCCGCCGGGGTCGGCCTGGTCATGGCCGGCTACAACGCGGTCAACGGCACCACCATGACCGCGAACGCCCTGCTCACCGACCCGCTGAAGAGCGAGTGGGGCTTCGACGGCGTCGTCGTCTCGGACTGGGGCGCGGTGCGCGAGACGGTGGCCACCGCGTGCGCGGGACTGGACCTCGCCATGCCCGGGCCCGACAGTCCCTGGGGTGAGGCCCTGGCCCGGGCGGTGGCGGACGGCAGCGTGCCCGAGGCGGCCGTCGACGACAAGGCGCGCCGCCTGCTGCGGCTCGCCGCCCGCTGCGGCGTCCTCGGCGAGGAGGAGCCGCCGGCCCGGGCACCCGTCCCCACCCGCCGGACCCGGGCCCTGGCCCGGCGGGCGGTCGCCGCGGGCGCGGTACTGCTGGCCAACAGGGACGTCCTTCCGCTGGACGCGGACCGCCTCGGGACCGTCGCCGTGATCGGCGCGCACGCGGCGCGGACCCGCACCCAGGGCGGCGGCAGCGCCGGCGTCTTCCCCCAGGACGAGGTCTCCGTCCTGGACGGCGTCCGGGCCGCACTGCGCGGCCGGGCCCGCGTCGTCCACGTCCCGGGCCCCCGTCCGGACGGGCCGCCGCCCCCGCTGGACACCGCCGCGTGCACCGACCCCAGGTCCGGCCGTCCCGGCGTCCTGCTGCGCATGCTGGACGCCACCGGCGCCGAGCTGTACGCAGAGCGGCGCGGCGGCGGGCGGCTGCTGGAACCGCGCCTGGTGCCGGGGGCACACACGGTCGAGATCAGCGCCCGGCTGCGTCCCCGCACCGCGGGCCGCTGGACCCTGGGCGTGGCCGGCTTCGGCCGGATGAGCCTGAGCCTGGACGGACGGGTCCTGCTGGACGGCGACTTCCCGCCGGCCACCGACGACCCGGCGGTGCTCCACGTCGACCCGCCCGCCCGGTACGCCGGCGCTGAACTCGCCGCCGGCCGGGACGCCCTGCTCGTGGCACGGCGCGCACTGGCACCCGGCACCGGCCGGGCCACCGTCGTCAGCGTCGCGCCGCCGGCCCCGGACACCACCGCGTCCCTGGCCGCGGCGGCCCGCGCGGCCCGGGCGGCGGACGCGGCGATCGTGGTCGTCGGCACCACCGAGCACGGCGAGTCGGAGGGCCACGACCGTACGGACCTGTCGCTCGGCCACACCCAGGACGCGCTGGTCCGGGCCGTCGCCGCGGCCAACCCCCGCACGGTCGCCGTGGTCAACAGCGGCGGGCCGGTCGAGCTGCCCTGGCGGGACGCGGCCGGCGCGATCCTGTTGGCCTGGTTCCCCGGCCAGGAGGGCGGAGGCGGGCTGGCCGACGTGCTCTTCGGACGCGCCGAGCCGGGCGGACGGCTGCCCACCACCTGGCCGGCCCGCCTCGCCGACGCCCCCGTCACCCGCACCCGCCCGGCCGGGGGACGCCTCGCCTACGACGAGGGCCTGCACATCGGCTACCGCGGCTGGCTGCGCGAACACCGCACCCCCGCCTACTGGTTCGGACACGGCCTCGGCTACACCACCTGGGCGTACGAGGAGCTGTCCGTGGCCCCGGTGACGCGGGCCGGGGACGACCTGACGGTCCGGGTCCGGGTGCGCAACACCGGGGCCAGGCAGGGCCGGGAGGTCGTACAGGTCTACCTCGCCCGTCCGGCGGCCGTCGTCGACCACCCCGAGCGGTGGCTCGCCGGGTACGCGGCGGTCCACGCCGGGCCAGGGGAGACGGTGACTGCGGCGGTGCGGGTCCCGGCGCGGGCGCTGCGCCACTGGTCGGTGCGGGAGCACGCCTGGCGCACGGAAGCGGGACGCTGCCGGGTACTGGCCGGGCGGTCGGCGGGCGATCTGCCGCTGGCCGCGGAGACGGAGGTCGTCGTACGGGGATGACGCCGCCGGCGCCACGGAGAGCGCCACGGGGGAGCGCCACGGGAGAGCGCTCTACCACCGCTCGGCGCCGCCGTTTAGGGTGCGGGCATGAGCAGACAGGCCCCGACCCTCGAGGACGTGGCCCGGGAGGCCGGCGTCTCCCGGGCCACCGTCTCGCGGGTGGTCAACGGCGTGCGCAACGTGGACCCGGCCATCCAGGACCTGGTCCGCCGCGCCATCGAACGCACCGGGTACGCCCCCAACCAGGCCGCACGGCAACTGGTCACCCGGCGCACCACGACCGTGGCGCTGGTGGTCTCCGGCGCCGGGGACGCCTCGGACACGGAGCAGACCGCGTTCGCCACCCGGGTGTTCGCCGACCCGTTCTTCGGCCGGGTCGTCGGCGGCGTGGTCGGCCATCTGCGGCCCCGCTCGATGCACCCGGTGCTGATGTTCGCCGAGACGCCCGCCGCCCGGCAGGAGGTCATCGGGTACCTCAGGCAGGGCGGCGCGGACGGTGCGCTCGTGGTGTCCACGCACCCGGACGACCCGCTGCCCGCGCTGCTCGCCGACGCCCGGCTGCCGGCGGTGCTGTTCGCCCGCCCAGGGCGTCCGGTGCCGCTCAGCCACGTCGACCTCGCCCACCGCGACGGCGGGCGGCTCGCGGCCGAGCACCTGCTGGCCCGGGGCTGCCGCCGGATCGGCACCGTCACCGGGCCGCTGGCCGTCGCGGCGAGCCAGGAACGCCTGGCCGGGTTCCGCGACACCCTCGTCCGGCACGGGCACCCGCACGTGCCCGTCGCCGAGGGCGGCTTCACGGTCGACAGCGGCATGGCGGCCATGAGCACCCTGCTGGACGAACATCCCGGCCTCGACGGGGTGTTCACCGCCAACGACCTGATGGCGCAGGGGGCCGTCCAGGTGCTGCGCGACCACGGGCGCCGGGTGCCCGAGGACGTCGCGGTCATCGGTTTCGACGACTCCAGCGTGGCGGTCACCTGCCGGCCCCGGCTCACCACCGTCCGCCAGCCGGTGGAGGAGATGGCGGCCACGATGGCCCGCCTGCTCGGCGAACACATCGACGGCACGCGCGGCGAGCCGGCTTCGGTGCTCTTCGAACCGGAACTGGTGATCCGCGACTCGGCGTAGCGACGACGGGTTTTCGGGCGGCAACGGCGCCGGGTGGGGGAGGGTGCCGGGGGCGCGTCGACGTCACGGCAGGGGCGACGCCCGGCGGACCGTACGGCGGCGGCGTCCCCGCGCACGACCGCCCCCGCCCCGCGGGACGCGCGCTCCGCCGGTCAGGGGAGGCGTGCCGGGCTCTCCGGCCGCTCGGCGCCGCCCGCGCGCCGTCCGGGCCCCGCCAGCCTGCCGCCGAGCGCCGTACGCCACGCCGGCGGCGTCGCGGGGGAGTCGACGGGGGCGCCGTGGCCGCCGCGGGCGAAGAACGCGGCCAGCGGCAGGAGGGCGGCGCCCAGGGTCACCGCGTCCGGGCCGAGCCGGCCGAGGGCGATGCCGACCCGCCCGGCCGGGTGGCGCAGCGCGTGGGCGTGCGCGTGTTCCCGCACCGACTCCAGGAACCCGGGGCCGAGCCGGAGCCCGGCCCAGCCGCCGACGAGGACGCGTTCGGGCTGGAAGAGGTTGATGAGGTCGGACAGGCCCGCCCCCAGGTACTCGGCCGTCTCGGCGAGCACCCGGACCGCCACCGGGTCCGGCTCCCGGCCGTCCGGAGGGTGGGCGGCGCGCAGCATGTCGGTGAGGGCGGCCTCCTCGTCGTCGGTGCCGGACGGCGGCCGCCCGCCCGCCTCCCGCCAGCGCGCCAGCAGCGCCTCGGCACCGGCGTACGCCTCCAGGCAGCCCCGGGCGCCGCACCGGCACCGGCGGCCCCGGACCCGTACCGTCAGGTGCCCCCACTCCACCGCGCGTCCGTGCTCGGCCTCGTCGCTCACGACGCAGGCGCCGACGCCGGAACCGAACAGCACCACGACGGCGTTGCGGGCGCCGCGTCCGCCGCCGAACCACATCTCGGCCTGCCCCGCGGTCTTGGCGCCGTTGTCGATGAACAGCGGCACCCGCGCGTGCAAACGCCCCGAGTCCCGCAGCAGTCGCTCCAGCGGCACGGCGTCCCAGCCGATGGTCTGGCCGTGCACGAGCGTGCCGTCGGCGGTGTGCTCGACGATGCCGGGCACACCGACGCCGACGCCGAGCAGGTCGCCGGACCCGCGGCCCTCCCCGGCCCGGTCCAGCACCTCCGCGATGCCGTCGAGGATGTGACCGGCGACGACCCCGACGTCGTAGGTCCTGGTGCCGTGGCCGGTCAACGGGCGTTCGGCCCGCGCCAGTTCGGTCATCGCCAGGTCGAACAGCTCGACGCGCACCCGGGTCTCGCCCACGTCGACGCCGATGAGCCGTCCGTGACCGGCGGTGATCCGCACGAGGGTGCGCGGCCGGCCGCCGTCGGTGCCGAGGCTGCCCGCCTCCTCCACCACGCCCTCGGTGAGCAGTTCGGCGACGACGTTGCTGACGGAGCCCGAACTCAGCCCGGCCGCCGAACCCAGCGCGACCCGGCTCATCGGGCCGTCGAAATACAACCGTTGTAGAACGGCGGTGCGGTTCTCCCGCCGCAGGTCACGGACCGTTCGTCCGCTCGCCCTGGCCATCCGGCACCCTCCTTCACCGCTCCCGGCCGGCGGCCGGCCGTGCGCGACACCTTGACGCGTCTTTCTCTTGAGGTTTAACTCACGTCCTAAATTAAGCCATGAGGGGCTTCGGGAAGCGAACGGGGTGTCGTTTCCGGAAGCCGCCCTCGGACTTCCCGCCTCCCGGAAAGGGACCAGGAGCCATGCGCAGCATCCGAGCCGCGGCCGTAGGCGCCGTCACCATGTCTCTCGCACTCGCCGCCACGGCCTGCGGAGGAGGCTCCTCCTCGGGCGGCGGGTCCAACGACTCGCCGAAGGAACTCACCTACTGGGCTTCCAACCAGGGCGCCAGCATCGAGGTCGACAAGAAGGTCCTCCAGCCCGAACTCGACAAGTTCGAGAAGAAGACCGGCATCAAGGTGAAGCTGGAGGTCGTGCCCTGGTCCGACCTGCTCAACCGGATCCTCACCGCCACCACCTCCGGCCAGGGCCCCGACGTCCTCAACATCGGCAACACCTGGAGCGCCTCGCTCCAGGCCACCGGTGCCCTGATGCCCTGGGACGCGAAGAACTTCGGCAAGATCGGCGGCAGGGACCGCTTCGTGGACTCCGCCCTCGGCTCCACCGGCGTGCAGGACCAGGACCCGGCCGCGGTCCCGCTGTACTCGATGGCGTACGCGCTCTACTACAACAAGAAGATGTTCGCGGACGCCGGCATCACCGAGCCGCCGGCCACCTGGGACGAGCTCGTCGAGACCGGCAAGAAGATCTCCAAGGGCGGCAAGTGGGGCCTGGGCGCCGAGGGTTCCAACCTGTCGAACAACATCCACCAGGTCTTCGTCCTCGGCAAGCAGCACGGCGCCGACTTCTTCACCCCCGACGGCAAGCCCGACTTCACCTCCGACGGCGCGGTCGCGGCCGTCAAGCAGTACGTCGACCTGATGGCCGAGAACAAGATCGTCGCGCCCGGCAACGCCGAGTACGCGCAGAACCAGTCCCTGAGCGACTTCGCCAAGGGCAAGACCGCGATGGTGCTCTGGCAGACCGCCTCCGCCACCTTCAAGACCATGGGCATGAAGGACGACGAATGGGGCGTCGCCCCCGCACCCGTCCCGTCCGGCACCCCCGGCGCCGGCACTGCCACCAACTCCATGGTCGCCGGCATCAACATGGCCGTGTTCAAGAACACCGACAACGTCGACGGCGCCACCGAGTTCGTGAAGTTCATGACCAGCGACGACGAGCAGAAGATCCTCAACAAGGCGTACGGCTCCATCCCGCCGGTCAAGGCCGCCCAGACCGACCCCGCCTTCAACACCCAGGGCACCGCCGTCCTGCGCGAGACCCTGGCCGCCAGCGCCGCCGCACTGCCCCAGGTGCCCGACGAGTCGCAGTTCGAGACCGCGGTCGGCACGGCCGTCAAGGAACTGTTCGCCGACGCCGCGGCCGGCCGCGCGGTCACCACCGAGTCGGTGAAGGCCAAGCTCGCCAAGGCCCAGCAGCAGATGCCGACGAAGTGAGCACCCCCACCGACACCCCACGGACACGGACATCGCCATGACCACCACGACCGCCTCGGCGCGGCCCGGCGAGCGGACGGCCGGCAAGAGCTCCCCCGGTGCGGCGCGCGGACCCCGCCGCCGCACCGGGCGGATCCGCCGCATCGGACTGCCGTACCTGCTGCTCCTGCCGGCCCTCCTCCTCGAACTCCTCGTCCACCTGGTGCCGATGGTCATCGGCATCGTGATGAGCTTCAAGGAGCTCACCCAGTTCTACATCCGCGACTGGACCACCGCCCCGTGGACCGCGCTCGACAACTACCGCATGTCGGTGGACTTCGACGCCCCCGTCGGCGAGGCGCTGCTCCACTCCTTCCTGGTCACCTGCGGTTTCACGATCCTGTCCGTCGGCCTGTGCTGGTTCCTCGGCACCGCGGCGGCGATCAGCATGCAGGACTCCTTCCGCGGTCGCGGCCTGCTGCGGACCGTCTTCCTGGTGCCCTACGCCCTGCCGGTCTACGCGGCGGTCATCACCTGGGCGTTCATGTTCCAGCACGACAACGGCCTGGTGAACCACGTCCTGCACGACCAGCTCGGCCTCACCGACAAGCCCTCCTTCTGGCTGATCGGCGACAACAGCTTCGTCGCCCTGCTCGTGGTGTCGGTCTGGAAGGGCTGGCCGTTCGCCTTCCTCATCGTCATGGCCGGCCTGCAGAACATCCCCAGGGAGCTCTACGAGGCGGCGTCCCTGGACGGCGCCGGCGTCTGGCAGCAGATCCGCCGCATCACCCTGCCGTCCCTGCGCCCGGTCAACCAGGTGCTGGTGCTGGTGCTGTTCCTGTGGACGTTCAACGACTTCAACACGCCCTACGTGCTGTTCGGCAAGTCCGCACCGGAGGCGGCCGACCTGATCTCCATCCACATCTACCAGTCGTCGTTCGTCACCTGGAACTTCGGCACCGGCTCCGCCATGTCCGTCCTGCTGCTGCTGTTCCTGCTGCTCGTGACCGGCGTCTACCTGCTCCTGACGTCGCGTGGACGGAGGTCCGCCCGTGCCTAGGTCCCCGATGGCCATGCCGCGCTCCTTCCTCTGGACGCGCCGCGTCTTCCTGACCCTGCTCACCGGCTTCGTGCTGCTGCCGGTGTACGTCATGGTCTCCAGCTCGCTGAAACCTCTGCAGGACGTCTCGGGCAAGTTCCGCTGGCTGCCCAGCGGCCTGACCTTCCGCCCGTACATCGACATCTGGTCGACGGTCCCGCTGGCCAAGTACTTCGTGAACTCCCTCGTCGTGGCGGGCGCGGCGACCGTCTGCTCGGTCGTCATCGCGGTCTTCGCCGCCTACGCCGTCAGCCGCTACGAGTTCCGCGGCAAGCGGGTCTTCTCGGTGACCGTCCTGTCGACGCAGATGTTCCCCGGCATCCTCTTCCTGCTGCCCCTGTTCCTCATCTACGTGAACATCGGCAACGCCACCGGCATCGCCCTGTTCGGCTCCCGCGGCGGCCTGATCCTCACCTACCTGACCTTCTCCCTGCCCTTCTCCATCTGGATGCTGATCGGCTACTTCGACTCGGTCCCGCGCGACCTGGACGAGGCCGCGCTCGTGGACGGCTGCGGCCCGCTCAAGGCGCTCGTCCGGGTCGTGGTCCCGGCGGCGACCCCGGGCATCGTCGCCGTCGCCGTCTACGCCTTCATGACCGCCTGGGGCGAAGTGCTGTTCGCCTCGGTGATGACCAACGACGCCACCCGCACCCTCGCCGTCGGACTCCAGGGCTACTCCACGCAGAACGACGTGTACTGGAACCAGATCATGGCCGCCTCGCTGGTGGTGAGCGTCCCCGTGGTGGCGGGCTTCCTGCTCCTCCAGCGCTACCTGGTGGCAGGCCTGACCGCGGGCGCGGTCAAGTGACCGCCGCCGCAGAACGATACGAAACCGAAAGGACCCCCGTGAGCATCGACCTCGCCGCACTCCCGCACGACTTCCTGTGGGGCACGGCCACATCGGCGTACCAGATCGAGGGGGCCGTGGCGGAGGACGGCCGTTCACCGTCGATCTGGGACACCTTCTCCCACACCCCCGGGAAGATCGACAACAACGACCACGGCGACGTCGCCTGCGACCACTACCACCGCTGGCGCGAGGACATCGACCTGATGCGCCGGCTCGGCACCAACGCCTACCGCCTGTCGGTCGCCTGGCCGCGCGTCGTGCCCGGCGGCGACGGCCCCGTCAACGCCAAGGGCCTCGCCTTCTACGACCGCCTGGTCGACGGCCTGCTGGAGGCGGGCATCACGCCCTCCGTGACCCTCTACCACTGGGACCTGCCGCAGGTGCTCCAGGACCGGGACGCCGGCTGGCAGGCACGGGCCACCGCCGAGCACTTCGCCGCCTACGCGTCCGTCGTCGCCGAGCGCCTCGGCGACCGCGTCACCCACTGGGCCACCCTCAACGAGCCGCTGTGCTCCGCCTGGATCGGCCACCTGGACGGCGTCATGGCCCCGGGCCTGACGGACCTCACCGCGGCGGTCCGCGCCTCCTACCACCTGCTCCTCGGCCACGGCCTGGCGATGCGGGCCATCCGGTCGGCCGCCCCGGACGCGCAGGTGGGCATCGTCAACAACCTCTCCACCATCCACGCCGCCACCGACCGCGAGGAGGACCTGGCCGCCGCGCGCCGCATGGACGGGCACACCAACCGCTGGTGGCTCGACCCGGTCCACGGCCGGGGCTTCCCCGAGGACATGCGCGAGGTCTACGGCGTCGAACTCCCCGAGCGCGCGGGCGACATGGAGCTGATCGGCGCCGACCTGGACTGGCTGGGCCTGAACTACTACTTCCCCCAGACGGTGGCCGCCGACCCGACGGCCCCCGCCCCGTACGTCCGCACCGTCCGCCGCATCGGCGTCCCGCGCACCGGCATGGACTGGGAGGTCGACGCGAGCGGCATCGAGGACCTGCTGCTGCGCCTGACGAACGACTACGGGGCGCGCAGGCTGTACGTCACGGAGAACGGTTCGTCGTACCCGGACGTGGTCCGCCCCGACGGCACGATCGACGACCCGGAACGGCAGGACTACCTCGCCGCCCACCTGGCCGCCTGCGCCTCCGCCGCCCGCAAGGGCGCCCCGCTGGCCGGCTACTTCGCCTGGTCCCTCCTGGACAACTTCGAGTGGGCGTACGGCTACGACAAGCGCTTCGGCCTGGTCCACGTCGACTACGCGACCCAGGTCCGCACGATCAAGGGCAGCGGACGGCGGTACGCGGAGATCATCGAGGCACACGGTCGGGAGAGGGGCCGCCGGGCCGCCTGAGACCCCGTGGTGGGCGCGGATGCGGGAGTCCGTGCCCACCACGGTCCGCGTTGCTTCATATGTCAGATGTCAGGTGCATGACATTTCACGTCCGCTCTTCGTCGTCGTCCCGAAGGAGAAGATCCGCATGCCGTCCCGCACCCCCCGCACTCTCCTCACCGCCCTGACCGCGCTCGCCCTGCTGGCCGCGGTCCCGTCCCTCACGAGCCACGCCGCCGCCGCACCGTCCGCCGCGGCGGACGCGGCCTGGGACACCGACCGCGCGGCCGCCGCCTATGCCGCCGACCCGGCCGCGGTCACCGCATCGGCCAGTGAGAACGCCGGCACCGCACCCGGCCTCGCCTTCGACGGCGCCGCCGGCACCCGCTGGTCCAGCGACTTCACCGACGGCGCCTGGATCCGCGTCGACCTCGGGACGACGATCCGCGTCGACCGGGTGACGCTGGACTGGGAAGCGGCCTACGGCAAGAGATACGTCCTGGAAGCATCCACGAACGGCACCGACTGGAAGCCCTTCTACACGGAGACGGCCGGCACCGGCGGATCGGTCACCGCGCACACCTACCCCCAGGAGGTGCGGGCCCGCTACGTCCGCATGCGCGGCATCGAACGCGCCACCCCCTACGGCTACTCCCTCTACTCCTTCAAGATCTACGGCGGCGCACCGGCCCCCGCGTCCACCACCCGCACCAACCTCGCCCTGAACCACCCGGCGTACTCGAACGTCTACCAGCACGCCGGCAACTCACCGGCCTTCGTCACCGACGGCGGCCGCCCCGCCGACCTCAGGGGCGACGCCACCCGCTGGTCCAGCGACTGGAACGCCGACCGCTGGGTCTCCGTCGACCTCGGCGCCACCTCCACCGTCGACACGGTCGACCTGTACTGGGAGGCGGCCTACGCCGTCGACTACGAACTCCAGGTCTCCGACGACAACCGCACCTGGCGCACGGTGTACCGGCCCTCGGCGTCCGAGGCCGCAGCCCGCCGCGCGGACGTCAAGTCCCCGGGCGAGGCGACGGGCCGCCACGACACGGTCCGCCTCCCGCAGCCCGTCAGCGGCCGCTACGTCCGCATGCTCGGCAAGGAACGCCGCTCCTTCTACAACCCCGCCCCGGCCACCGCCCAGTTCGGCTACTCCCTCTACGAGTTCGAGGTCTGGGGCACCGGAGGCAGCGCGGCCGCCGCCTACCCGGCGCTGCCCGGCGAACAGTCCGGCACCTACCGGACGACGTTCTTCGACGACTTCACCTCGGCCGCACTGGACCGCGGCAAGTGGCGCGTAGTCCGCACCGGCACCGAGATGGGCTCCGTCAACGGCGAGGCGCAGGCCTACGTCGACTCGGCCGACACCATCCGCCTGGAGAACGGCGCCCTCGTCCTGCGCGCCAAGCACTGCAAGGGCTGCACGAAGGCGGGCGGCGGCACCTACGACTTCACCTCCGGCCGCATCGACACCAACACCAGATTCGACTTCACCTACGGCCGGGTCAGCGCCCGCATGAGACTCCCCGTCGGCGACGGCTTCTGGCCCGCCTTCTGGCTGCTCGGCAGCAACGTCGACGACCCCTCCGTGTCCTGGCCCGCCTCCGGCGAGACCGACATCATGGAGAACATCGGCTACGGCGACTGGACCAGCACCGCCCTGCACGGCCCCGGCTACTCGGCCGACGGCAACATCGGCGCACGCCAGGTGTACCCGGGCGGCGGCCGGGCCGACCAGTGGCACACCTACGCGGTGGAGTGGACGCCGACCGGCATGAAGTTCTCCGTCGACGACCGCGTGGTCCAGGAGACCACCCGCAACAAGCTGGAGTCGACGCGCGGCGCGTGGGTCTTCGACCACGACCAGTACGTCATCCTCAACCTCGCCCTCGGCGGCGCCTACCCGGCCGGCTGGAACCAGGTCACCAGCCCCTACTGGGGCCTGCCGCAGTCCAGCGTGGACCGGATCGCGGCCGGCGGAGTACAGGTGGAGGTGGACTGGGTGCGGGTGGAGCAGAAGGGGTAGCCGCCGCGCGTCAGGCGCCCTTCCGCGCCACTCCGCCGTAGATGCCGATCGGCGGGGCGTCGGGGCGCCGTACCTCCTCGGGGCGCCAGTCGGTGACCCGGACCAGCCCCGGCTCGACCATCTCGAAGTCGCCGAACAGGTCGAGGACCGCCGCGTGCGACCGCAGACGCAGGGAGGCGGTGGCGTTGTCGTAGACGGCCGCCGCATCCTCGCGCCGGTCCTCGTGGACGTCACCCGTCGCGTGCGACAGGACGAGGTAGGACCCGGCCGGCAGCGCGTCGCGCAGCGTGGCGACGATGCCGGCCGGGTCCTCGGCGTCGGCGACGAAGTGCACGACGGCCACCAGCAGCAGCGCCACCGGCCGGCCGAAGTCGATGACGGCGCGCACCTCGGGATGGCCGAGGATCGCCCGGGGGTCGCGCAGGTCGGCCTGGACGACAGCGGTGTCCGGGTCGTCCGACAGTGCCCTCGAGTGGGCCGCGACGATGGGGTCGTTGTCGACGTACGCGACCCGGGTCTCCGGGGCGACCGACCGTGCGATCTGGTGCACGTTGGGCTCGGTGGGCAGACCCGTGCCCACGTCGAGTATCTGACGGACGCCGCCCTCGGCCACCACGTGCCGCACCGCGCGGTGCATGAAGTGCCGGTTGGCGAGAACGCCCTCGCGCACCTCGGGCGCCGCCTTCATGAACTGCTCGGCGGCCCTCTGGTCGACCTCGTAGTTGTCCTTCCCGCCGAGGAAGTAGTCGTACATGCGGGCGGGATGGGGCCTGCTCGTGTCGATCGGGTCGGCGTGGGCGGCGCTCTCGCCACTGCTCAGGGAGGTCATGCGGCCTGACTCCGTCCTCAACTCGTGTGCCACGCACGGCACAAGCGTGGTGAGCACCGGCGTGAGTGCTTGTCGGAACGTCATCTTGGCACGAGCACGGGCCCCGGCGGGCCCCGGCCGTGCCGGAGTCGCCGGCGACCGCCGACGGCACCCGGTGACCTGCGCCGGATACGGATAGGGTGACGCCCTGACGGTGCCGTTCCGCGTACGGAGGAGTGTCCTGTGACCGCCGGTGTGCCCAGACCCATCATCGACACGAGCAAGCCGCACCCCGCCCGCGTCTACGACTGGCTGCTGGGCGGCAAGGACAACTACCCCGTCGACCAGCAGGTCGGCGAGACCCTCCCGGCGGAGGCACGGGGCAACGCGGCCCGCAACCGCGCGTTCATGCACCGCGCGGTGGCCTGGCTGGCGAAGAACGGCGTCGGCCAGTTCCTGGACATCGGCACCGGCATCCCCACCGAACCCAACCTGCACCAGATCGTGCAGGGGATCAGGCCGGACGCCCGGATCGTCTACGCGGACAACGACCCGATCGTCCTCAGGCACGGGGAAGCGCTGTTGACCAGCACCCCGGAGGGCGCCACGCACTTCCTCCACGCGGACGTACGGCAGCCCGGGACGATCCTCGAACGAGCGCGTGAGGTACTGGACTTCGGCCGTCCGATCGCTCTCTCCCTGATCGCACTCCTGCACTTCCTGCCCGACGGCGAGGACCCGTACGGCGTCGTGAGCACCCTCGTGGAGGCCCTCCCCTCCGGCAGCTACCTGCTCCTCTCGCACGGCACCGCCGACCAGCACCCGGAGCTGAAGCAGGAGACCGAGGCCGCGTACAAGAAGGGCGCCATCCCCCTGCGGATGCGCACCCGGAGCGAGGTCGAGCCCTTCTTCGACGGACTCGAACTCGTCGCGCCCGGGCTGGTGTTCGCCACCGAGTGGTACCGGGAGGAGCCCGCACCGGTGCAGGAACGCAGCGGCTTCTACGTGGGCGTGGCGCGGGTCCCCTGACCGGCGGCGATCCGTCCGGAGGGGTGCCCCGGGCCCACCGGGCCGCCTTGACGTGAGCCGGAACCGGCCGATACTTGTGCGCAGCATGGGTCGGTCGGTGTCCGTGGTCGGCGCGAGGCGGGACAGATGAAGAAGAGACTGTGTGCCACGGCCGCCGCTCTCGGCGTCCTCACCACCCTGACGGCCCTTCCGGCGGCCGCGGAGACGTCGCCGCACGCCCGGCAGGTACTTCCGCTGGGCCCCGCCGACCTCCCCGAGACGCGCACCACGACGACCCTCCAGCCGGGCGTCACCCTGACCCGCATCGTGCGCGGGAACGCCGGCGACCCGTCCCTGCGCTGGACGGTGGAGGTCGCCATCCCCGGCGGCGACACCTCACCGGACCCCGACGCACCACCGACGGCCCTGAAGGACAGGGCGAGCGCCGACGAACTGGCCGCGGCACTCACGGGCGACGGCTTCCCGGCCCGGGTCGAGAAGGTGACGACGGCGAGGACGGCCGACCACACGGGCGGCACCCTCGGCTGGCGCGTCCGCATCGGCACGTTCACCTCGCAGTCCGCGGCGACGGCGGAACGCACCCGCCTGAGAACGGCCGGATACACCGGATCGGCCGTCTTCACCGGCTGGGACGGCGAGGCCACGGACCGCGGCCCCTGGCACATCGACGTCCTCACCATCGACCCGCGCGCCTTCCGCGGCCGCCTCGACGCGTCCTACGGACCGGACCTGGAGAACCGCGAGACCACGAGCCGGTTGTCGAACGAGGCCGGTGCGACGGCGGCGGTCAACGCCGGCTTCTTCGTCCTCGACCCGCAGGCGGGCGCGCCCGGCGACCCCGCCGGAGTGGGCGTCTACGACGGACGGCTGCTCAGCGAACCGGTGAACGGCCGCCCGGCCCTGGTCCTCCACGACGACGCCCGACGCACGGAGATCGCCCGCTACACCTGGCAGGGACGGCTCACGGCCCACGGCGCCTCACTCACCCTGGACGGCGTCAACCGCGTACCGGGCCTGATCAGAAACTGCGGCGGCGGCCAGGGCGACCAGCCGACGTCACTCCCGCTGCACGACGTCACCTGCACCAACCCGAACGAACTCGTCGCCTTCACCCCCGAGTACGGGCAGCAGACCCCGCCCGGCGAGGGCGTGGAGGCGGTCCTGGACGCCCACGACCGGGTCGCGGAGGTCCGCTCACCGCGCGGGGGACCGCTCCCGGAAGGCGGCAGCGCGATCCAGGCGACGGGCGAGCGGGCCGCCGAACTGACGTCCCTGGCCCGCCCCGGCACCCACCTGAACCTGACGACGACTCTGCGGGACGACCGGGGCAGACGCGTCTCCCCGTCCCCCCGCACCGACATCGTCAACGCCGGCCCCGAGCTGGTCCGCGACGGACGGCTCCACGTCACACCGGCCACCGACGGCATGGTGCACCCGGGCGACCCGAGCTGGTACTACGGCTGGGTGCACAAGCGCAACCCGCGCACCCTGGCCGGCGTGGACGCGGCCGGCCGCACGGTACTGATCACGGCCGACGGACGCAGCACCGAGGCACTCGGCCTGAGCATCACGGAGAGCGCGAAGGTCGCCAAGTCCCTGGGACTGCGTGACGCGGTCAACCTCGACGGCGGCGGCTCGACGACGATGGTCACCGACGACGAGGTCGTCAACGCCCCGTCCGACGCGACGGGCGAACGCCCGGTCGGCGACGCCCTGCTGATCCTGCCCCGCAAGCACTGAACGAGCCCGGTCGCACTGTTCGCACGAACCGCCCAGCAGGGAGCCGCCGTGACCACGCCCACCGCCCCGACCCTCAGATCCCGCGTCCTGCTCGTCCTCACCGCCGTGCTCGCCATGCTGCTGCCGACGGCACCGGCAGTGGCAGCCTCCCATGCCCCCTCCCCGCACGGCGCGGAGGTCGTCGCGGTCACCCGGGTCGCGGACCGCCAGGTCGACCTGTCGGTACGCTCCACCGCCCTGGGCGGCCGGACGGTCAAGGTCCGCCTCCTCACCCCCGACGGCTGGGACCCGAACCCCCGACGCCCGCAGCACTGGCCGACCCTCTGGCTCCTCCACGGCTGCTGCGGCGACTACACGTCGTGGACGGCGATGACCGACGTCGCGCGGACCGACGCCCTCCGCGACGTCCTCGTCGTGATGCCGGAGGCCGGCTGGAACGGCTGGTACAGCGACTGGTGGAACCACGGCCGGGGCGGCGACCCCGCGTGGGAGACCTTCCACACCGTGGAGCTCCGCCACCTCCTGGAACACGACTGGGGCGCGGGCACCGACCGCGTCGTGGCCGGCCTGTCGATGGGCGGCCAGGGCGCCCTCCTCTACGCCGCCCGCCACCCCGGCATGTTCAAGGCGACGGCCGCGTACTCCGGCTCCGCCCACCCGCTCCTCAACGCCGAGTCGACCGACCGCATCATGGGCTTCTTCGCCGGTCAGGGCAACGACCCGCTCCGCGTCTGGGGCGACCCGGTCGCACAACGCCGCATCTGGGAGGCCCACGACCCGTACTACTTGGCGAAGCGGCTCCGCTCGATCCCGGTCTACCTGTCCTGCGGCGACGGGACCACCGGCCCCCTCGACGCCCCGGGCGCGACGAGCGCCCTGGAGGCCGACTTCAACCGCCAGAACCAGGCCTTGGCGGGGGAGCTGCGCAGGGTGGGGGCACGGCACCTGACGACCGACTTCTACGGTCCGGGGACGCACGGGTGGCCGTACTGGGAGCGAGAGCTGCACGCGTCCCTGCCGATGCTGCTGGGGGCGTTGGGGGTCGGTGACTGAGGCGGGCGTGCCACAGGGAAGGTGACAAGCGGTGACGCCGGTGGGCTCAGCGCAGAACGTCTCGCAGCAGCCTGGCGTGCTTCACCGTCTGGCTCGATCCTTTGCGCGCGGCCACCGCATCGACCTCGGGGATACCGCCCTTGGCCGCGCAGCGCGAAGCGCACTCGACCGCGAGCGCGAGGAACGCCCCGGCTTCCCGGACCGGTGTGCCGCGCAGCAGCGCGGGCAGGGCGGCCTCCAGTACGGACCAGACCGTGGCGTACGCGCCGGTCTCGGCCGCCGCGCGCAGTGCGTCGACGACGCGCTTGGGTGAGCCCGACCTGTTGCGCAGCAACGCCTGCAACTGCCCTGAGAGCAGCCGGCTGTCCAACTGTCCCTGGGCGGCGAGCACGAGCAGGGCGTCCACCGCGGCGTCACGGGCGTAGCCCATCTTCCGGGCGATCTGCCAGTGCAGGGCGTACCCCGCCGGGCCGCCCGCTTCGGCCAGCAGCGCGAGCATGCGGTCGTCCACATAGTGCCTTGCGTGTGCGGCCACCTCGTCGCGGTGATGGGGCAGCTGGGCCACCCAGTACGGCGCGGCGTAGGCGTCGAAGGGGCTGTAGCTGCCCTTGAGGGACCGGTCCCGTTCGTACGTACCCAGCACGGCCGCGGCGACCGGAGGGAGTGGAAGGTCCTGATCCGGTCCGGGGGAGACGGGCTCCCACCGTCCGGGCGGGGCGTCGGCCGGATCGGCGGCCGGCCACTTCTCCGGAGTCGTGTCCTGGTGCGGCAGACCGCCCTCGCGCAGCCGGCGCGCCAGCCGCCGGCCGGCGGTCGACTGCAGGTCATCGGCGGCGCGCAGCACCTGTTCGTCCGCTGTGGGGGTCACCCGCAGCAAGGCCTGCGCCAGATCGACCGGTGCCGGTTCGACCCGCAGGCGCTCCAGCTCGGCGACGCGCTCCACCAGCACGTCCGCGTCCACCGCGCCGGTGACGTGGGTCGGCAGGGCCAGCAGGAACGGCTGCGTGCCGGCCTCGATCACATCGAGGGCCTCCATCAGACGCGCCATGAGCAACGTGCCGGGCGGGGAGACCGCCTCGCCGTGACTGATCCGGCGGTGGGTGAGGTCGTACATATCTCTGGGCTTGTCGCCGCGCACGGCCGCCGCCACGTCGTACAGGTCGCTCTGCCCGCAGTCAGAGTGGATACCCGGTTCCCTGCGCATGACCGGTTCGAGTGCTCGGGACAGCGCCGCACGGTCGAGCCGGGCATGGCGGACCAGCCCGTCCAGGGCGCGCTCGAACGCCACCACGTCGTCGTCGGCGAGGACCACCGCCAGCTCCTGGGCGACCTCCGCGGCCGTCCCGCAGGGACCTGGCACCGGCTCGGGCCCGGACAGGAAGGGCAGCACCTCAGCCTCGGCCACCCGCTCGGTGCCGCCGGTGTCGTGCTCCATACCAGGCGCCTCCGTACCGGGCACCTCCGTACCGGGCGCCTCCGTACCGGGCACCTCCGTGCCGAGCAGTTCCGCGGCGTGCGCGGACAGCCCCGGCCCGAGCGACGCGGCTGCCGTCCGGAGCTCCGCCCGCACCGGGTCCCCCGCGTTCTTCAGGTGGCGGGCGACGAGCCGGAGGGCGCGGTCCTGAACGGAGACGTCCGGGTGCGCGAAGGCAGCCGCCGCGTAGGCCAGCACCCGACCGGCGCGCGCGGGCTCCCGCCGTGCCACCCGGTCGAGCCAGGAGAGCTGGGCGCGCACCAGCTTCTTCTCCGGGCGCAGCAGGACGCGTTGGCACGCCTCGCTCAGCACGTCCTCCTCCAGCAGACCAGTCTCGTCCAGTTCGCGCAGGACCTCCTGGCCGTAGGAGGCCACCGGGGACGACAGGTCGAGCATGGCCACATGGTCCCTGAGGAAGGGGGCCTTCTCGGCCGGAGTGAGGGCCAGCGCCCGCAGCAGCGTCACGACCGGTGTGATCGTCTTGGGTGAGCCGTCCTGGAGGAGACGGGCGAGCAGCGGCTCGGCCAGGGCGGTCCGTTCGGGTGCCGTCCGGGCGTGCTCGTCGGCGGTGAGGGGGACGGCCTGCCAGTAGTGGATGGCGTGCGCCGGATGCTCGTCGGCCACGATCGCGAAGGTACGGCGGACGAGCGTGGCACGGTCCACCAACCCCTCGGCGGCGAAGACGCACAGGGCCGTCAGCACCCTGGTGCTGAGGGAGATGGACGGCCGCTCCAGGACCAGCGGGAGGAGCCTCGGGGTCAACGGGTCCTCGCGCAGCCGCTCCAGGACATCATCCGAGGCACCGTTCGAGTGCCTGCCCAGCCAGCCGGCGAGGAAGTAGTCGGATTCCGGCATCGGGCAGCCGGTAGTGCGGACGATGTGGTCGACGACGTGGCGGAGGCGTTGGGAAACCACGCGCTCCCGCACCAGCTCGTCGAGCCGTGCCACGAGTTGGGTCCGCCACGCGACGGGGAACAGGTCCACGACGCCGGCCATCCAGCGGTCGTCCGAGGGCACGTAGCCCCCGCCCGAGTGGAGGTGGCGGGCCGCGGCGTCCGGGGTGACCTGGCAGCCCAGCCGTGCGCTGGCCAGGGCGACACGCTGCTCGACGGTGAGCTCCAGCCAGCCCGGGTAACCCATCTCCTCGTAGCGGGCGTCCAGTTCCGGCAGCTGGGCCGCGCGCTGCTCCGGGTCGAGTTCGCCCAGCGCGCGGAGCACGCCGGGGACGTCTCCGGCCTCCACGAGTGCCATCAGTCTCATCGCGCCGACTCCTTCTTCGTGTTCCGGACCATGCGGGTGGCGAGCACGTGTTTGCACGGTCCTCGACCTCCCCGGTACTTCGCCCACCACGGGCAGGTGCAGCTCATCCGCTCGCCGTCCTCGATGCGGACCAGGTAGGCGTGCTCGTCCTTGCCCACCCACGCCAGCGCACCGTCGACGCGGACCGCGCCCTGAGCGACCAGGGCCTTCGCTCCACGCAGCCGCGGGTTGCGGGCCTCGGCGGCGCCCGCGGCCCAGGGCAGGTGCCGGTGGTAGTACGCCTGCTCCGCGAGGTCGTAGCCGACCTGCCCGGAGGTCCCCAGCATCGTCAGTGCCGCGCGGACGCGTCCGGGTTCCAGGCCGGACTGTGCGGACAGGTCGGCCACGTCGATCTTCGGCTCCCAGGCCAGCAGTTCCGCCACCCGGTCCGTGTCCTGCTCCGCCGGTGCCGTGGCGAGGTCGTCGAGCACGCCGCCCTCGCCGGAGAAGCCGCGCGAGGCGTGCGGGGAGAGCAGGAGCGTCAGCCGCATGCCGGGCAGCGCGACCTCCCACGCGACGGGCGCGGTCCGGTCCTCCCGGCCCCGGCTCGGCTCGTCGTGGCTTCGCTCGGGCTCCGGGGCGTACACCCGCACCGTCGACGCGTGCCGCAGTACCTGCTGGAGGCTCAGCAACCGCTCGCAGCCGGGCAGGCACACGGCACCGGGCGACGGCCTGGTCGCCGGGCGCAGGGTGCGGCCCGAGGGAACCACCCAGCGCGTCGTGTGCGCGCCGGTCCGCTGGGTGGGCCGCGGCAGCGACCGCAGGACGGCGGCCGCCTCCGCGGCGGGTATCTCGGCGCGCGGGACGAGACCCGCCGCGATCACCTGGGCCTCCGCGAAGCCGCGCAGCCAGCGATCCGGCAGCGGGACCTTCTTCTCCACGAACCGGCCGTCGAAGGTGGTGGCCTCCAGCCCGTCCGGCCCCACCCGCAGGTGCAGCGGGTCCAGCCCGCCGATCCTGGCGAGGGTCAGGCGCAGCGGTGTGTTGATGTCGACGTTGGTGGTGCCGTGACCGACGTCGCCACCGTCGAGGCCGGGGGCGAGGACGTCGAGGCGCGCGTGGACGCCGCAGCAGGCGGAGAAGGACTCCAGCCGCAGCCGGTCGCCGCCGGCCGTGACGACCGGGTCCAGGAAAGCCGACGGCCGCGGCCGGTAGTAGCGGCTGGCGGCGACGTCGGCAACCGCGAGCAACGCCGTCGCGGCGGCGGCCGGCGCGGTCAGGAACCCGTCGAAGAACCGCGGATTGGGGACCTCGCCGGCGGGTGTGGCACCGCCCGAGGTCTCCAGGGCGAGGGAGCGCCCGTCCGGGGTCACGCGCACGGCGGAGGCGTGCACGTAGGCGTAGGACTGGATCGTTGAACTCACGTGCGAAGGCTAGGGGTTGGCACTGACACCGGCCCACTGGGGCGGACGTTGCGCGGGGTTGGGGGGCGAAGCGGTCGGTGAGGTGTCGAGTCACGGCGTGGACGTCCGAGCTGGCGCAGGTGGGCAAGGCGCTGGTGGATGGATGGGAAGTGATGTCGGGCCAGTCCGCGCCGTGCTCGAACGTGTAGCTGAACGCGCGCCCAGACTGGACCGCCTTGGCGCCTTTCTCGTCGTCGAGGGTGTTCGGCAGGCTCTCGAAGCCGTGATGTCTCGCTGCTGTATTCCCGGTATTGGTTTACCTGTACATCAGCCCCGATGGTCGTTAGCGCGGTCAACGAATCTATCGTTGAAGGGCTGGTCGCCTCTGTGTACGGTTGGCCACTATGGCAGACACCCCCGCTGCACCGGCCGGCCCAATGGTCACTGGCTCCGAGATCGCCAGATTGGCAGGCGTCACACGTGCCGCCGTATCCAACTGGAGGAGAAGGTACGACGACTTCCCCACGCCCGTTGGCGGGAGCGTGAACAGCCCGCTCTTCGCTCTGGATGAGGTCCAGAGGTGGCTGAGCAAGCAACGGAAAGGCCAGAACATCTCGCAGGAGGTGCAGCTCTGGCAGGCATTGCGGGCCGCATACGGTGACGACATGGCTGGAGGAATCGCAGCGGTCGCCCAGATGCTCGCGGCCGGTGACGGAAATGCGGTCCCCACGTTGCCGGAAGAGGCCGCACACCTGGCACGTCTTCTGTGCGAGCGCGGGTCGGCGGGAGAATTGGTGGAGGCCCTCGCCGAGCGATTCACGGAGTCGGTGCGCAGGGCCGGGTCCGACCAGGTCACCTCACCTCTCATCGTCCGCGCTCTGGGGCACTTCGCAGGGAAAGTTACTCGGGATGCCACAGTCTTCGATCCAGCCTGCGGCATCGGAACCCTGCTCCTCACCGTTGGTCCGGAGCAGGGGCCGAGACGGTGTGGTCAGGAGGTCGACCTCCACAGTGCCCGGCTCGCCCAGCTTCGCGCGGATCTGATGGGGCGCACCGGGGTTGAGGTCGTCACCGGAGACTCCCTGCGCGACGACAAGTGGCCGGCCCTCAAGGCTGATCTCGTTGTCTGTGACCCTCCTACAGGGGACACCGACTGGGGGCGGGAAGACCTCCTCCTCGATTCGCGCTGGGAACTCGGAATCCCCCCGCGCGCGGAAGGCGAGCTCGCCTGGCTCCAGCACGCGTACGCGCACGCCGCTCCCGGTGGCCGGGTGGTCATGGTCATGCCCGCGTCGGTGGCCTACCGCAAGGCCGGCCGCCGCATCCGTGCCGAGTTGGTACGGCGTGGCATCCTCACCCAGGTGATCGCCCTGCCGGCCGGCAGCGCCGCGTCGCACGCTCTTCCGGTGCACCTCTGGCACCTGCGTCGCCCTTCCGCGGCAGGCGATGCGGCGACGAGCGTCCGCATGGTCGACTTGTCTGCGAACGACCCGGACGAAGCCCTTGAGCCGGCGCCCGACCAGATCGCCGACGTCCCCCTCATCGATCTTCTCGACGACACGGTGGACCTCACTCCCGGCCGCCACGTCGAGGAGTCGCACCGCGACTACGCGGCCGAGTACCGGGCCGTTCGCCAGGAGCTGGCCGAGCACGTGCGCAAGCTGGCCGAGCTGCTGCCGGAGCTGATCAAGGGAGATGCTCCAGGTGCCCTGGACGGGGCGTCGGTGAGCGTCGCCGACCTGGCACGCGCCGGACTCGTCGAGTACGGAGACCCGGAACCGGTCTCGACCAGCGACCAGCTCGACACCGACTTCCTGCAGGGATTCCTGCGCAGTGCGGCCAACACCCGGCGTTCCACGAGTACGAGCGGCACCTTCCGGCTGGACGGCAAAGGGGCCCGTATCCCGCAGATGGATATCTCCGAGCAGCGCCGCTACGGCACCGCGTTCAGCAGGCTCCGGGAGTTCGAGGAACGGGCACGACGGGTGGCCGAGCTCAGCAGACAGGCGGCCGAGCTGGCCCGCGACGGGCTCGGCAACGGAGCTCTTGTGCCCCATGAATGACAGACCGTCACATAGAAGCCGGCACGAAGGGGCTGCTCGCCCCGCTCCATGAGACGGCAAGCGCCTCCCGCGCCCGCGTACAGGCGACGAACAACAGACAGCGCTCCCGCAACAGGTCGGACTCGTGCTGCAACACGTCCACGGACGCCGGAGTCACCTCGCGGGCGAACGGCACCGCCCCGGCCGTCACCCCGAGTACCACGACACAACGGAACTCAAGCCCCTTCATGGCGTGCATCGTGGCGAGACGCACCCCCTCCAGGCCGGACCCCAGGTTGTCTCTGGCCCGGACCACCGACACCCCGGCAGCGGCCAGCCTGTCGTACGCCTTGTCCAGCAGCACGTTGAACCGGGCGCACACTCCGATCTCGGACGGGTTGATGCCCTGCGCGATCCAGCCCTGGACCCGCTCGACGAGCGCCGTGACTTCTGCCTGCTCCGAGCCGTGCCCCTCCACCTGCGGTCTGCGGCCGTGCAGCAGGGAGCGGTACCCGGCGAGCGTGTCGCTTCCCTCGCCGCCGAGGTCGTCGACGGACACCGGGCTGAGGATGCCCGTCGACCAGGTGAGGATCTCCTCCGTGCTGCGGTAGTTGATGCGCAGCCGGTGGGTACGACCGGCCACCGCGATGCCGAGGGAACTCAGGGAGACCTTCGAGTCGTAGATCCGCTGGTGCGGGTCCCCTGTGAGGAACAGGTCGTCGCTGCCGGGCGCCACCGCGCCGCGCAGCACACGCCACTGGGCGGGGTGCAGATCCTGTGCCTCGTCGACCACCACGTGATCGTGTGTCGGCGCCGACGCGGCCAGGAGCTCGGCGGCCCGAGCACACACCTTCAGGTACGTCGTCGCCTTCTGGTCGCGCAGCATCGACTCGAACAGCTCGACGGCGGGCCATATCTGCTCCCTCCGGGCCGGCGACAGCGCGCTGCCGCGACCACGCCGGGACGCGGCTCGGTAGGCGTCCAGGGTGCGCAGATCCTGGGCGAGGACGACGTGCCGGTACTCCTGAGCCAGGAACTGCTCCGTCCACGGCAGCCCGAGTTTCCTGACGACCCGCTGCCACACTTGCCGCTCCTCCCGGTCGCCCAGGGGGGAGGGTGCCTTGCCGTCGAGACGGGTCACGACACCATGCGCGTACGCGTTGACCGTGGTCACGTCGACCCGGCCGAGCAGAGACTCGTCCCCGTCCAGCAGGAGGGCGAGGTTCTCGTGCAGCGAGGTGGCCAGCGCGTTGGTGTAGGTGGTGAGCAGGATGCGGGTGTCGGGCGACCGGGTCAGCAGGTGCTTGACGCGGTGCAGCGCGGCGACGGTCTTGCCCGTTCCCGGCCCACCGGTGACCTGTACCGGACCCCCGTACGACACCCGGTAGGCGACCCGGCGCTGCGAAGGGTGCAGGAACACCCGCCAGGCCGCGAACGGCTGCTCCAGGATGTCGGCGAGCTCTTCCGCCCCGCTGACGAGCCTGATCCGGCTGGTCGTGTTGGCGATCACGGCGGCGAGCGTCTCGTCCGGGTCCGGTCCCGCGTCCACGGGACGGCGCACCGCGACCACGTCCCGGTACACCTCCTCCGGTCCGAACCCCTCGGCGAGATACTGCAACACCTCGAACTGGTCCTCGGGCAGCAGCGTGCCGAAGGCCTCCAGCTGCGGCTTGTCGATGATCGTCCGCACCGCCCGCAACACCTGGTCGTCGATGCCCAGCTCCCGCAACACGGTGTCCGAGTACGGGGCGAACAGCAGCGATTCGGCCGTGGCGGCCGCCTTCTCGAGCTGCGGGGTCAGTTGCTCGATCGCCCGTACGTTGCGGACCTCCAGGGCTCGGGTGGCGGAGTTCGTGGTGTACAGGCGCTTGGCCGCCCAGGTGTACGCATCGTCGTGCGGTACCACGTTGACGAGCAGAAACACGTCGCTGCCGTCGTCCGGGGCGAGTACGACGCCCCGCCAGAAGTCGTTGATGCGGATGGTCCGCATGCGGCGGTCGGCAGCCTTCTCGACCGACTCCAGGTGCAGTCCCTTGTCCTGCTGCAACTCCGGCACGGTGAGTTGCTGGAACTTCTGCATCGCCTTGCGAACGCCGTTTCTGACGGGCTTCTCGAGAGCGTCGTAGCTCTCCCAGAAACTGTTGGCAAACGCAAGCTGCGGCACGATGCGCACTCCCCACCCCGGGCTGACACTGCGTGGTCGATCATACGGGCGTGGTGCCGATGCGAACCGGTGCGGTCGCGTCGGCCAGCGTGCATCTGCCGCGCGACCTGAACGATGTCGGTGAGCAGACCCGCCGGGGTCCTGGTCGAGGTCGAAGGCGTGCTGGTGGATCAGGAGCGTGACGTACCCGGTGGGCGGCGTGGCGAGGCGTTGCCTTTCGCGTAGACGAGGTGGCCTTCGTCCCGAGCGCGGTGCAGTACGCCATCATCTGGTACAGGTCGGCATCGGGTAACTGTCCCGATTCTCCGTCCCGGAGGGGAGTTTCCTGCTCCTCGCTCCAGTCGTTCCTTGTCTCCGCGGCCTTGCCTGCTGTCCAGACCCTAGCCATGTCCGGAGGGGCCGTCCGAAGATCCTCGGATAGGCGAGCGCCCGGTCGTGCTGGGCACCCGGCGACCGGCCCGCAGAACAGGTGCTCCTCTACTGTGCAGGGCCCTTCAGTCTGATCGGCGTCCGGTCGCGTGCTCCGTCCAGGACCGTGGGGTCGATGACAGGCCGAGGCCGAGGCGTGGCAGCGGTGAGTCTGATGACGTCACGGTCGCTCAACGCGGTCTGCCACTCGCCCGGCCGGGGCCGGGTACCACGCTCGCCGGCGGCCTGCGCGAAGAGCCTCCGCGCTCCGTCGCTTTGACGGTCGTTGAGGCAGCCGGGGACGGGTTCCAGGTCTTGCCCCGGTATGACATACGGCTGCTGGGAGACAATGCGCCCCACCATGAGGGCCGTCTTGTAGGCGTCCGTGTCCACCGTCGCGTCAGTGGAGGGCGCGAGCGGGTCGTTCCAGTCCGGAGTGGCGGCCTGAGCCTGGACCGCCGCGCGCCCCACCGGGCGGAAGCCGTCGCAGTCCAGGAAGTGGACAGCGGGCTCGGGGGAGAGGGACCACAAAACGTTGACCTGCGAGATGTCACCGATCACGAGCCCGGCGTCGTGGAACCAACCGACGGCCTCGACGCAGGCCAGAACGAGAGCCCTGCGCTGCTCCGGGGTCGGTTGAGGGACGTCCTGCCAGGCCGCCTTGGGTGGTCTGATCAGGTATTGCAGTTCAAGGAGCTTCGTGGCTCCGGTTGCGGTGCGCCATGTCATGTGGACCGGTGCTCGCCTCATGAGGAAGCCGAGCGACCGGCCACCGTCGACCACACGGCACAGGGGCCAGGCGGCCAGGGCGTCGAGACGGCTCCTGTCCGCCTGGCCGAGACACTGACGCAACCCGACCAGGTCGGTAAGGGCAGCGTCGTTGACCTTGGACGGGTTCTTGTACTCCTTGAACAGGAGCGGACCGTCCGCGACCGCGTGCACGTCCCCCTGGCCGCCGCTGCCGATCCGTTCACCCAGGGTGAGCGACGACCGTGCGACATCGGCTCCGTCCGCGGCGCTCATTCCGGCCTCTCCCAGACGCAGATGACGGTTCGGTCGTCGTCGTAGGACTTGGCCCTCGTCTGAGCCTGCCACAGGAAGTCGGACAGCGAAGGCGCTTCAAGCCCGCCCCAGGCGTTCGCGAGGTGCTGGGCGAACTCGGGATCCTTCTGAGTGAGTGGGTTCGTGATGCCGTCCGTGCCCAGGAGAAGCACCTCTCCCGGCTCGGTGCGCAGCAGCTTGGCCTTGACGCTGCGATAGGCGTCCGGAAGTGCCTCGGTACGGGTGTCCAGGAGGTTTCCGTCGTCCATTGGATTGGCCTCTTCCCATCGGCCCTCCCGCAGCACGAACAGACCACCGTCCCCCACGCTGAACACGACGCGCTCGCGGATGCGCGCGTCGGTCGGCACCAGCAGGACATGAAGGGTTGTGGCGTGCTCCTGACCGATACGCAGTTCGTTGACCGCGCCGGCGATCGCCTTGTTGGCGATCGCACGGAGTTCACCCTCGTCCCGGGCAATCAGCGCCGCATGGATGTTCTCAGCCTCCCGGTCCAGATGAAGAGCCGCCTGGCGAGTCACGCGGTATGAGCCGATGTGCGAGTACTTCGCGGAGCCCACTCCGTCGGCTACCGCGAGCAACAGCAGTTCGGTCTCCGGCGCACCGACGCGCGTCACCGTCATGGCGTCCTGGCGGCAGCCGCCCTCCCAGTTGTGGGAGTCGCCACGCAGTGACGTGGCCCGCACCGTCAGCCGTTCGACTTGGGCCCCGTCCAACAGCACCGTCGGGGTGAAGGCCGCGAATTCGTCACCGCCCCGCACGGAGGGGCACCGCAGAGGGTGCGGCGGATAGCTGGGGGGCCGTCGGCCGACGTGCGCAGGCACCCCGCGCAACAGGGCGTCCCCGGGTTCCCCAGGACATGAGGACTGCGCGGGACGGCCCGTTGCTGGAGGCACAGACTGTTCCGTGGAAGCGGTGGCCCTGAGCACGCGCGTGTCGTGAACGACGATGTCAGTGGGCAGGCTCGCGAAGTGTTCGTCAAGACCGTCACCGTGGACGGGCCTGCCGAGCCTCGTCGGGTCCTCATGAGTCCTGGGGTCTTCTCCGTGATGCATCGGGCCACTCACAGCTTGTCCAGGGAAAGGCTGGTGAAACCGGGCACCTGCTCGTCCACCTGGAGCTGGAAGCCGGCCCCGCCTTGGTCGGCCATGCTGGTCGCCGAGCTGACAATGGAGCGCGTGAGGCTCGAGGCGAACTCGCGCAGTGCGACGGCCGGCGAGATGGAGTCGTTCTGCTGGAGGAACGCCTTGAAATTGGCCACCTCGGTGATGGTCGCGGCGTCGGCGTCACTGATGCCGAACGCGATGATCTTCGGCGCGTAGCGGAACGCGTTCAAGTCGGCGAGCGCGGTGCGCCAGCCCTCGTCCGTGGGGATGCCGTCGGAGAGGAAGAACACCACAGGACGGTACACGTCGTGTCCGTCCGCCTTGAGCGCGGTGACGTCCTTCTCGATGGTGTCCTTCAGCAGCCGGAACGCGGCACCGAAGGAGGTCACGCCGCCCGCCGACAGGGACGGCAGCTGCGTCAGCTCGCTCAGGTCGGCGAGGGGCTGCAGCACGGAGGCCTGGGTGGAGAAACCGATGAGCGCGAAACGGGTCTTGTCCGCGACACTCGGATTGGTGCTGATCTCGTGGTGCAGGTCGGGCAGTGCCGAGTTGATGGCGTCCACGCCGGTGCCGGTCATGGAGCCGGATTCGTCGCACACCATGTAGAAGGGGAGGAGCTGCATGGTCGGTTCTCCTGAGCTGATGAGACGGCTTGGCCGTCAACGGGTGTAGAAGTAGATCTCCAGGTCGGCCGAGCCCGAGGGGCCGCCGTTCCAGAAGTCCCGCGTCGTCGCGTCGGTGAACATGTCCGGCCGTGCCTTCCGCAGAGCCTTGTTCACCTCCCGTGCGTATGCCTGACCGTCACCGGGTTCCAGAGCCTGGCCGAAGGTCAGTACGAAGGCGGCCTCGCGTCCCTCGTAACGGGTGGTGGCGTCCCGGAGCTCTTCCACCATCCGCGTGGTCTCGCCGACCGCGGCGGCCAGATGGATCTTCACCGGCTTGCGTGCCACGGATCGTGGTCCAGCCGGTGTCCGACTGGGTTCCGGGGACGGCGTGGCATCGGCAGACTTCGAGGGAGTGGCGTCGACCTGCGCGGCGAGCGGATCGCCGCGATCTCCCATGGAAACCAGGGCGAGCACCAGCAGCATGTCGGCGAAGAGCCATCCGGCCAAGTGCAGCGGGGTGAACCGGAAACGCCTCTTCAGTGGGCTCACCGGTCCGGCCCGTTTCCGGACAGCAGCTTCTCGGCCTGCCGCAGTTCGCTCTCCGCGCGCCGTTGGGCTGCCTCGGCCCCCGTCGGCGCCGTCTCCGCCGCACTCCGAGCCGTTCGGGCCTCATTGCGCGCGGCCTCTGTTTCGATCCGCGCGGCCTCCGTCTCGCGCAGGGCCCGCTCCAGGACATCGGTGACCGCGATGAAGCGGTCCGTCGCCTCCTGAACGGCCTGGCTGCGCTCCTCGATGCCGAGCAGGGTCTTCCGCGATGCCTCGGCGGCCTCACCGGTTCGGTCGGCCACCGCCCCGAGGTCGTTGAGCAGGCGGCCGCTGACATCCGCCACGACTTCGATGCCGGTGGTGAACCCGCGCTGGGAGGCGGCCAGCACGATCAGCGACTCCTCGACCTGCCGGGCCGCGTCCGACAGCGCACCGCGCACGCGGTCACCGTTGTCACCGACCGCCGTCTCCAGCCGGTCTGCCGCACGGGACAGAACGTCACGCATGTCGTCGCCGGCCGTCCGCAGATTCTCCAACGCCTTGTCCAGGACGCCGGTCTGCCCGCTGACAGCGTCGGCCAGTCGCCGGCCCGCCTGCGTCAACGGGTCGTCCAAGCCCTGGACGGCGGCCTGGATGGCCGTGCCGCTGTCCCGGACGGTCTCCTCGATCCGCAGCACCACCTGCTCGATCGGCCGTACATAAGCCTCCGCCTGCTCGAGACGTCGCTCCGCCTTGTCCGCGGCCAGGCTCACCAACTCGGCGGCCCGGCTGAGCGCTTCCTGCGTGGTGATGGCCTTGGAGTGCATGCGCTGCAGGCGGCCGGCCGCCGAGTTGAGCTCCGCCGCGAAGCGCTGGGGCGAGGCGAACCGGTGCTCGTTGAGCGAGAGCTGCGCACGGGTGAGAACCGGGACCAGGCGGGTCAGAGCCGCACGGACACGCTCCCGTGCCTGTTCCTCGCGGCGTTCCGCGCCATTACGCCGGTAGCCGTGCACGGCCGTGAGGACGAACAGCATCACCAGGGCCAGGAACCCGCCCACGGCGACGTGTCCGAAGCGGTACGCCCCGCTGAGGTGACCGTCGAAGCCTGACTGCCACAACTGCAGGAACGGCCGGCCGGCGGCCTTGGGGTCGTCCCCAGTGAGCGCTCCATAGGCACTCGACGCCTGCCACAGGCCGAACCACGTGAAGAGCAGAGGCAGGAAGACCAGAGCTCCCAGAACCCAGTCCAGCACCGAATCGAGCTGTTGGCCCCGGTCGGATTCCACCGGCTCGGCGATGCTCTCGGGTCGGGCGAAATGGGCCACCAGGTCGAGATCGGCCCAAGCATCCAGAGCGTCCACGTCGGTGGAATCCAGTGCTGTTGCCAGCGCGCGCAGTTCCTGGGCACGCGGGGCGAGCGCAGGGTCCTGCGCCGCGTCCTCGAGGTGACGTGCGGTCACCCCTTTGTCGAGTTGTGTCCCGGTGAACATTCCCCACCCTTGCCCGGTGATGCCGGGACTTCATACGGATCCGAGCGTGACGAGAACTCAGCCATGACGTGGTGCGTAGGTTCTGCCACGCGAACGAAGTGAAGGCGATCTTCACGCCACCTTCACGAGTCGGGTCATGATAGACGACGGTCATACGATGTTGACGGCGTGGTGCAAGACGGTCGGACAGACCGTGGTGGCCTCAGGCGGACTCCAGTCTCTGGGCGTGGCGACCTGGCCGACTGGGAGGGCAGGTCGTCGGCCCCGACGGCGTCGCCGCCCATGGACTCAGCCTTCTTCGACGCGTTCTGTCTCGTCCCCACGCAGGCGGCGCGCTCGCTCGGCGATCTCGGTGGAGAGCATGCCCTTGACCGAGCTGGCCCGGTCGAGAGTTCCGTTGCCGAGGCTTCTGGCGGCACTGACGCCCTTCGCTCCTGACTCAAGTGCCTTGTCCTTCACCTCTGCCGCCGCTTCAACCCAGCGTCTCGCCTCAGGCGACCGGAGACCGGATTCGATCCCTAGCCGCGCGTGGAAGTCATGGACGCCGGTCACCACATGATTGCTCGACTGGACCACGACCGGGGACTTGGCCGGGTGCAGCAACACCTTCGCGTTGGCCGCTTCGGCAGCCGATTTCATCCGGTCCACCAGACGCTCGGTACTCCGCGAGATGAGATTCAGCCGGTTCTCCCGTGCAGCCCGAAGCCCGAGGCGATGCCGGTCCAGCTGATCCGGGTTCGCGTCCAGCACTCGGTCGAGTTCGAGCACGGCGACCGCGTCCTGCAGTTGGAAGCAGCGAGCCAGAACAGCGAGCCACTCCCGCACTTTGGGCTCGACTTCCCTGACCGTCGTGGCGAGGTCACCGATCTTGGGTTTGCTTTCCAGCTTCTCGGCCAGAGCGTCGAGTTGACGCAATGCATATGCCTGGGTTTCCGCGATCGTCGTCGGAGCGGCCTGCACCTTCGACCACGTGACCTCGGAGACTCGGCCCACCTGCTCTCGGATGGTCATGGTCTCCTCGATCACGAGATCCATTCCGATCATGCGGGACAGCACGGCGTCCTTCTGGGCGCGGAGCACGTCGTCGACCTTCTCGTCGATCGTGGCGAGGTAGTCGGTGATCTCGTCCATGGTCTGTTGCATGGAGAGCTGTGTCATGATCCCCGCGACACCAGCCAGGCGCGCAGGATTGACCAGGGACGAGCCGACTCCCTTGTCGATCTGGAGCCAGTTCTTGATCGAGCCAGGTCTCCCCACCATCGCATGGCTGATCCCTGGCGTCTTGCTTTCCATCAGCCCGAACTTCCTGACACGCTCCGCGGACTCCTTGGTCAGCTTCACCCAGCGACCGGAGTCGGCGGCGATATCCGAACCTGCCTGCGCGACCGCCGCCCCGGTATCGAAGACGGACTTGAGTCGTCGCACTCCGTGATCTTTCGACGGCAGTCTCTCCGAGGCGAGGAAGCGTTCGACATCCGTCGCACTCCCGATGACCGCCAGCCCATCACCGTCACTGACCAGCTGAAGCTCGTTGTCCATGGCCCGCTCCTGAAGTAGTTTCTGAGGTGGTCGGGGTGCGCGCGGCGATCGCCGGGCGGTCACGTGGGGGGTGTGGTATCCGCAGAGCGCGCGGATGCGGACCTCGTTGGCCGCCAGCTCATCGGAGAAGTCCAGCGACAGCTGGTTGAAGGGACCCGCCGGCGGGCGCCCTCGTGGGGAATAGGCGCGCCGGGGCCGAACTCGTGGATACCGCACGGCCGGCGCGCTCCCCGGAACCTGAAAGTCTCCGGCCCGGCGGACCGTTCCCGTGTTGACCCCCGCCGATGAACTGCCCGGTGCGGGATCTGCCGTCGATGAGCTCGCGCCTCATTGCCGCCCCCTTCGTTCTGCCTGAGCCACATCAGTCGGAGCCGTCGTGTTCTCACGTTGCGTTGCGCACCCCTGACCCACTGTCAGGTATGGGGCGGAAGTAACGTACACCAAGTGAGAACGCTTGTGAACGCGTTGATATTGTCAACGTGCTACCGATAAGCTCTCCTGTGTTCTTGCATTGGGGGTGGAGGCCGTGGAGCGTCATGCGACTGGGGAGTCCGGCGCGCCCGTGTCGAGGGCCGTGCTGGGTGAACTGCTCAAGCGACTGCGGCGAGTCGCGGTCGACGGCGCAGTGCCGGAAGGTGAGTTCGTTGGAGGCGTACGCGCACTCGGTCTGGACGGAGATGAGCAGGCGCGGTTGCGCGCCGAACTGGCGCGGATGGGTCTTCCGGTGCGGGATTTGCGCATGCACGTCGAGATCGACTCACGCAACAGTGAAAAGGTTGTACGTGCCAGTGAAGGAAACGTGACCGAGCGTGGGAGGCTGGCTCGCGCTCTGCTGTCGCGGTACGAGGACGACAGGGGGCAGGTGTCGTCCCGGGCTCTGGAAGGCGTCGTGCGCCTGGCAGGCCTTGATGTCCGAGAAGCGGCGGAATTGCGGACGGGAGCGGCTGTCCGGCCTGCTGCGAACACTGGCGGGACCGGCAGCTCCGAGCTAGCAGCGGATCCCGGGGCAGTGGAGGAGGCCACTGCGGCGCCCGCGGACGGCAAGGACGTCGGCGTCCCGGCAGGAGAGCTCGCCGACGCGGTGGCGGCCGCCCTCGCCGTGCTGAAGACCGACCGCTACGAGCGACGGGCGAGCAATCGGCTGTTGAGTGCCGAAGCGGAAGTGGGACTGGCCGTCCTGGTGCGCGGCGGCGTGGAACGGATCGCCCAGGAGCCGGGCGAGGAGGAGCTCACCGGTCTACCGCGGGACGATGTGCGAGTGCGAGCTCGTGACTGCTTGGTCATCCACAACCTGAGACTGGTGCACTCGCTTGTGCGCCCGCACCTGGAACAGGGGCTCGACTACGACGACCTGGTGCAGCACGGCGCGCTGGGACTCATGCGGGCCGCACGGAAGTTCGACCCGACCATGGGCAACAAGTTCTCCACTTACGCCACCTGGTGGATCCGGCAGGCCATCACCCGGGCCATCGCCGACGAAGGGGCGCTGATCCGGATCCCGGTGCACATGCACGAACAGATGCGCAAGGTGGCCAGGGCTGAACGAACTCTCGTGGCGGAGGGACGGCCGGCGAGCGACGCCGACGTCGCGGTGCGCTGTGACATCACCCTGCAGAAGGTGCAGGAGATCCGCCGCCTCACCCGACGCACCGACTCCCTGGACCGTGTCATCGGAGACGGCGCGACCCTGGCGGACTTCGTGGGGCAGGCCCATTTCCTGCCGTCCGTGGAGAAGCAGGTGGTGGGGGACCTGTTCGTGGCGGACGTGCTGGCAGTGGTCGACACGTTCACCGAACGGGAGGCGAGGATCCTTGTGCGGCGTCTCGGGCTCGACGGGGACGACCCATCGACGCTGGACGAGCTCGGTAGCGAGTTCGGCGTCACACGGGAGCGCATCCGGCAGATCGAGGGCAAGGCACGCCCCGTCCTGCAGGCGCGGATGCGCGGAGCCGGCCTGATCGGTCTGGACGCCGCGTGCGAGGAGGCCGAACGGGCGGCGGAGAAGGCGGCCGAAGCGGTGCGAGTCGCACGGTACGTCCGTGCTACCCATGCCGCCCGGACCGCCCGGGCCCGGCTCGCCCTTCGCAGGGCCAGGGCGGAACGCCTTGCCCGTACTGCCGAGGGAAAGGCGCAGGCGGCTCCGGCCTCGGAGCCGACCGCGGTCGAGGAGGCGAGGGAGGAGAACAGCGGTGCGCCGATCGCCGAGGCGGTGGTTCTGACCGAGCAGGTTTCACAGGTCCGAGAGACCACACGGCCCGGAACGCCGGATGTGGTCGTCGCTGACTGGGAGCGTGCCTGCCGCTTGGCGAAGGAGCCGTCGGGCCAGAGCTGGCTCGCCGAGTACGCGCTCGCGGCTGTGGGGCACGAAGGTCTGGTGGCGTACCTAGGACGACCCGCGGCCGACGCGGTCGTGCGTGTCGCCCGGCACCGGGAGCCGGCTGATCGTCCGGTGCTGATGGCACTCGAAGTGCTTCGCCGCATCTTCGACCACGTCGCGGATGCGGGGCTGCGTCCCGAGGACTTCTTCGACCGGCCCACCGAGTCACCTCGCGGAGTAACCCCTCGTGCCTACCTTGCGAACAGGCCGTTGGTGAACGGCGAGTCGCGACTGGCTGTGCGGGACGCCCTGCGGGAGTTCCTCGCCACACTGCCTCCCAGTCTTCCGGGAGCGGAAGAACCAGAGCGTGTGCAGGAGACGGAACGCTTGGTGGAGACGCAGGGCGCGGAGGACGTGGAGGCGGCGCAGGAGTCCGACGGGCCGGCGCCGGTGGGGTCGAACGTGCACGAGGAGCCTTCACTCGACACAGACACAGACACAGACACAGAGGCGGGAGCGGGCCTGGGTCCGCACACGCACACCGATTCGGTCGATCCGGAAGCCGCCGTGGCCGAGCCCTCCATCTCCTCGGGAGCGCCGCAATTCACCGCTGACTGGGACAGGGCCCTGAAGCTGACGCGGCCGCCCTTGGGCGGGGGCGTGGTCTGGCTCGCCGAGTACGCTCTGCTGGCCCTGGGACACGTGCAAGTGGCCGCGCTGCTGGGCTCGCCCGCCGCGGGTGCCGTGGTGCGGGCGGCCCGGCATCGAGGGACGCTCGACCGCCCTGTGGTCGAGGCACTCGAAGTGCTCAGGGAAGTCGTCGACGCGGTGAGGGACCGGGGACTCCGGCCGGAGCGCTTCTTCGAGTGTGCCGCCGATGCGCTGACCGGCGCCACGCCGCGGGAGTACCTGGTCACGCGTCCCTTGGTGAGTGCCGAGTCGCGCCGCGCCGTGCGGGACGCCCTGGGGGAGTTCGTCGCGACCCGCCCGGTACGCACGGACCCTGCGCCCAGGCACGGCGAGGGCGACGTCAGTACTTCCGGGGATCAGACGGCCGACGCAGGCGGCGCACGTCCGGCGACGTCCGCCGTGCAGACTGCTCCGGCCGAGCAGTCACAAGTCGGCCTCGACGCGATGCTCGTCGAGACTCACACTCGGCACGAGGCCGGGACCGCCCTGCTGGCACAGGAGTACGAGCGTCGGCTGAGCGAGGAGCGAAACAGGTCCGACGAGCGCGTCGCCGCCGTCCGGGCAGAGGGCGAGCGGCAGCTCGACGCGCTGGAAGAGGAACTGCTGCACCGTGCGGACAGGGCCCGGGAGCGGCACGAGAAGCATGTGCGGCGCCAGGCCGACGAGCGTCTCGCGCGACTGAAGGAGCAGCACCAGGAAGCGTACGAGGCGTTGCTGCACAGAGCCGAGCGAGCCGAGGAGGCCGCCCGACAGGTGGCCGGCACTGAGGAGCGGGCGCAGGAGCTGGAGCAGAGACTGCGCGAGTACCGTGAAAGTACCGAGGCCCGTATCGGAGACCTTGAGGCACAGCTGCGGGACGCCCAGACGGCCGCTGCCGAGCGCGAACGTGCCGCCGGGGCGTGGGCCGCCGAGCTGGAGACCAGGTTGCGGCAGGCGGAGGCGGCCGCAACCGAGCGTGAGCGCGCCGTCGCGTCGGCACGGGAGGAGTACCGCCAAGGTGCCCAGCTACGAATCGCCGAGGCGGAGGCGCGGCTGCGAGAGGCCGAGGCGGCGCTGACGCAGCGAGACCTGTTTGTCGAGGCGGCCCGTCGGCGCGCCGAGGAGGCCGAACAGGAGGCGACACAGCGCATCGCGCAGAGCGAGCACAACGCATGGCTGCGCATCACCGACCTGCAGACGCAGCTCGGCACCATGCAGGCAGAACTGGCCGCGGCGCAGGAGGCGGCCCAGAGCCGTACGTCGCTCCGGGACCGCTGGCGCCGGGGCTGAGCCGGCCGTCCGCCGATCAGCACTCCCGTCCGCAAACATCACAGTCACGACCACCAGGAACGCCATGGATCCCCGACAGGAACTCGTCTCCTACCTCCGACGGCAACTCGTCGGTCCGGCCGGCGGTGAACACGAGACGCTCGACGCCCCACCCGACCGGCAGTACCTCATGGGCACGCTGTACCCGCAGGAAGCAGATCTTCAGCGGCAGTTGGACGCCGCTGCCGAGGAACCGGAAGGCGCCGGCACGGAACGCCGGGCCGAGGACACCGCGCCTGCCGTGGATCCGGTTCCCGAGTCCAACTCCTGGCTGCCCTCGTCCCTCGGCTTCAGCTTCTACACCGATGCGGACACCGTGGAGGTCGGCTGCTCCGCCGCCCGCTACGAGACCCGCGCGCGCACCGGGGAACGCGGCCGGAACTGGCAGCGGATCCCTCTGACCACGGAGACGCACCGGCTCTCCCTGGACCAGGACCAGGTCGAGGTCCTTGAAGGACGAGCTGAACTTCGCGTCCGGTGGCGCGCGTTCGGGGCCGGGCGGCTCGTCACCGTCGCGCTGGTCAATTCCGCCCTCCACGAACCGGACCTCGGCAAGACCGCCCACTGGGACCGAATGCTGTTCCAGGTGGAGCTGCGGGCACGTCCCGTGGACGGCAGGGTGCTCCAGTACCCGAGCGTACGCCTGGCCAGCCGTGACCCCGAGGAGCAGGAACTCCGGCTCCAGTACCGGCACGTCCGCACGCATGCCGTCGGCCACGGGTGCGCGGTCGCGGAGCGGTACGACGACGCCGGGGAGCGGGTGGCCGAACTGAGCGCCGCCGTCATGCCGGAGACCGAGGTCACCGGTGTGCGGGCCGCGGGACTCAGCGGCGCTCCGGTGCTGGAGCTCCTCCACCTCGCCGATCCGACCGTGTCGGTCGATCAACTTCAAGAGGAACTGGCCGAGTTCGCCGCCGACTACCGAGCCTGGTACGTGGGGCAGCTGAACGAGGACGTGCCGGAGTGGGGGCGCGAGGCCGCAGAACGCGTCCTCGGCCGTATCGGTACGGCTGTCGCCCGGATCGAGTCGGGCGTCCGCACCCTCTGCGATCCCCGTCGCCCCGAACTGCTGCACGCCTTCCGTGCCGCGAACCGTGCGATGGCCTTGCAGATGCGCCATTCGGCGCCCGACCTCGCGGGAGCCCGGCGCTCACCCCGGGAAGCCGTACCGCCTGACCCGGAGCCTTATCCCGGGGCCACCTGGCGCCCCTTCCAGCTGGCGTTCTTCCTGCTGGCCGTGGACGGCATGGCAGACCCGCGGCACGCGGACCGGGCCGTGACGGATCTGATCTGGTTCCCGACCGGCGGTGGCAAGACCGAGGCGTATCTGCTCCTGGCCGCCTTCGCGATGGTGCTGCGGCGCGGGGAACCGGACGGCGGAGGCACCGCGGTGCTCAGCCGGTACACCCTCAGCCTGCTCACCACGCAGCAGTTCCAGCGTGCCGCCACCACTGTCTGCGCCCTGGAGACGCTGCGCCGCGCGGACCCCGCGGTGTACGGCGCGGAGCCGTTCTCCATCGGCCTGTGGGTGGGCGAGACGACCACCCCCAACACCTACGAGAAGGCCCGCACGGCCTTCGACAACGTTCGTCAGGCGGCCCAGCCCGACGACGTCTTCATCCTCGACCGCTGCCCGTGGTGCGGCACGCGCATCCTGCCCGTCCACAAGTCACCTGACATCGGTGACTACGGAGTGCGTGCCGCAGCCGACTCCTTCGCCTTCTTCTGCCCGAGGAAGGAGTGTGTCTTCCACGACGAACTGCCCGTCGCCGTCGTGGACGAGCACCTCTACAACCGTCCACCGACATTCGTTCTCGGAACCGTGGACAAGTTCGCCCGACTCGCCTGGGAACCGCGCGCGGGACGACTGTTCGGCTCGGGCGCAGCGAGCGGCACAGGAGGGAATCTCCCGCCGTCACTCATCATCCAGGACGAGCTGCACCTGCTCACCGGCCCGCTCGGTACCACCGTCGGGCTGTATGAGTCGGCGGTTCTCGGGCTGTGCGTCCGTCCCGATGGCACGGGCCCCAAGGTGGTGGCGTCCACGGCGACCATCCGCCGCTCCGGGGAACAGGTGCGCGCGCTGTACGGTGGCGGTGTCCAGCTCTTCCCGCCCGCCGGACTCGACGCCCGCCACTCCTACTTCGCGGAACCCGACACATCCCGCCCCGGTCGCCGCTACCTCGGGGTCATGGCCCAGGGCCACACGGCCGGCCGTGCCGCCGTCGCGACGGCGGCCACCCTGCTGCAGGGCGCGTGGGAACTGCCCGAGGAGCACCGGGACGCCTATTGGACGCTGGTGGCCTACCACCACAGCCTGCGCGAGCTCGGCCGCACGGTCACCGCCGCGGCTGACGACATCCCCGCCCAGCTCGCCGGGCTCGACACCGGCAGCGGAGTGAGAGCGCTGCCGGACGGTCAGGTACAGGAACTGACCAGCAACCTTCCGCGCGCTGAGCAGCCCGTCCTGCTGGACCGCCTGGAGAAGAACTGGGACGACCCGCAGTCGGTGTCCTTCCTGCCCTGCACGAACATGCTCTCCGTGGGGGTCGACGTCAAACGGCTGGCCCTGATGCTCATGCAGGGACAGCCCAAGACGACCGCCGAGTACATCCAGGCCACCAGCCGTGTGGGCCGGCACACCGTCCCAGGGCTCGTCGTGACGTTCTTCAACGCGACCAGGCCCAGAGACCGTTCGCATTACGAGACCTTCGACGTGTACCACCGGTCGCTGTACCGGCACGTCGAGCCGACCAGCGTCACCCCCTGGTCCGTGCCCTCCCGGCGGCGCGCGCTGCACGCCGCACTCGTCGTCCTCGTACGGCACCGGCTCGGACTCGCCGCCGAGAATCAGGCAGGACACCTGCTGCACCGCCTGCCCGAGGCCGAGGCGCTCGCCGAGGAGTTGGCCGCACGCGCCGAGGCTGCCGAACCGACGGCCGGTGACGCGGTCCGCAAGGAACTCGCCGGTCTGATCGCCGACTGGGAGGACGCAGCCCGGGAAGCCCGCAAGGACGGTCGCGACCTCTACTACCGGAGCCAGGGCAAGGGCCAGTCCAACCTGATCAAGAGCTTCGAGCAGAACTACGGCCTGTGGGAGACGCCGAACTCCATGCGCAATGTGGACCGGGAATGCCAGGTGACAGTGAAGGGAGCCGACCTGTGAGCCGCACACTGCGGGTACGCCAGTCGCAGACGGTGGTGCCGTTCGGAGTCGGGGCCGTCTTCGACATCCAGGGCGAGTCCTTCGTCGCCACCGGCATCGGGGACTGGCCGGGCAAGGCCAAGCAGAGGGTCGAATCGGCCCGCCTGGCCTCCCGCCTGGGCGTCACCGGTTTCTACGCCGCCCCGGCGGCAGCCAACGACCGCTTCGACGCCCCGGACGCACCGGGAGCGCCGTACATCCGCTTCCCGGCCTGGCTGTTCTGCGGATCTTGCCGCCGGATGAAGCGCTGGCGGATCGCCGACGAGAAGCCCGGGCAGCCGCCGCGCTGCCCGTCGTGCTCGCCGGCCCGGACGCTGGCGCCCATGCGGTTCGTGCAGATCTGCCAGGCCGGACACCTCAGTGACGTCGACTGGTGGTTCTGGGCTCATTCACGGCGCGACGCCGGGGAACGGCGAAGGTGCGAGGAACGCGACAGACTGCGCTTCCTGGTCTCCGAACGGGCCTCCGGCCTCGAGGCGCTCTCCGTCGCCTGCACGGCCAAGGGCTGCGGCGCGTCCCGGGACCTGCTCGACATCCTCGGCACGCACGGCATGCGCTGCTCGGGACGCAATCCGTGGCAGCGGGCGAACGAACGAGTGGAGTGCACCCGGCCCGTGCAGATCGTGCAGCGCACGGCCGGGAACCTGTACTACCCGATCGTTCACTCGGCGCTCGACATCCCCGAGACCGAGGTACCGGCCACGCAGGGGGACGACGCTGTTGCCACGAAGGTGCGGGAACACGACCTGTGGGTGTCGCTGTGCCGGGTGGCCGCCACACCACGCGCCGCCGTGTTCCGGACGATGATCCAGGAGGACACCGGTGCCGACGACGTCCTGCTGGACACGCTGATCGCCGAGGAGACGGGACAGGCGCAGCCTTCTTCGGCCACCCCGTCGTCCGACGCGCAGACCGCTCCCGCCCGTCCCGACCTCAGCCGCGAGGAGTGGGTGGCCTTCACTGCGCCCGTCCCGCCCGCCACCCGGGACTTCGCGCTGCGCGAGACCACCCTCGGCCTGGCCGGGGAGACCGCCAACCCGTGGGCCGCCCTCAGCCGCCGCTTCGGCAGGATCGTCCTCGCCGACAGGCTCCGTGAGGTGCGCGCCCTGTCCGGCTTCACCCGGGTGTCCCCGGACGCGACATCCGTACCTGCCGACACGTCCCGCCGCCTCAAGTGGCTGCCGGCCGTTGAGGTGTTCGGCGAGGGCATCTTCCTGACCCTGGACCAGAGCGAACTGACGGCCTGGGAGAAGGAGCGGAACGTGCGGCAGCGCGTCGCCGGTATGCGGACCGATCTCGGCCGCTCCTTCCAGCGGGACCGCCTGGAGGCCCTGACGGGACCCGATCTCGCCCCGCGTTTCGTACTCCTTCACACACTCGCCCACCTCCTCATCCGCCAGCTCTCCTTCGAGTCCGGATACACCACGGCGAGCCTGCGCGAACGGATCTACGCACGCCCCGAGCAGGACCAGTACGGCATCCTCGTCTACACCGCCGCGGGCGATGCCGAGGGAACCCTCGGCGGGCTCGTCCGCCAGGGGGAGCCACCCCGACTGGCAGAAACTCTGCTGCGCATGACCGAGGCCGCCGCGTGGTGCTCGGCCGATCCGCTCTGCGCCGAGCACACCGGCCAGGGCTTCGGCAACCTCAACCGCGCCGCCTGCCACGCCTGCGCCCTTCTGCCCGAGACCAGCTGCGAGACGGGTAACACCCTCCTGGACCGCGCCTTGGTCGTCGGCGGCGGGCACGTGCCCGGCTACCTGGAGCCCATCGTCGCCGCCGCACGCGCCGCGGCCGCCGACGCACTGGAGCGGGCATGACCCTCACCTACCTCGATCTCACCCCAGAGCAACGGGCCGGTCTCGACGACCTGCCCTTCGACGGCAACCATCTGATCAGCGGCCCGCCGGGCAGCGGCAAAAGCCTGCTGGCGGCACAGCGGGCCGTCATGCTCGCCCTCACCGGCCCCCCCGTCACCCTGCTCACCCGCTCGAACCTGCTGCGCCAGTCGCTGGCCGCGACGGTCCACGCACTGGGCCCCGCCGACCGGGGAGCCCGTGTCGCGACCGCGCACACGTGGCTCACCGAGTGGTACGGCGGCAAGGCTCCCCGCAGCGCCGACGGCTGGTACGACTGGAACGCGCTGTTCGACCGAGCCGCCGAGACCGGCCCGGTCCCCGGCCTCACCCTGGTCGTCGACGAGGGCCAGGACCTGCCACCGGAGTTCTACCTGCTCTGCCGGATACTCCAGGCCCGCACCACGGTCTACGCGGACGAATGCCAGCGTCTGACCGACACCAACTCGACACTCGACGAAATTGCCCGGAACCTCGGCCGGTGCGCCCGCCACACACTCGAGGGAAACCACCGCAACACCGAACAGATCGCCTCCTTCGCCGCGCACTTCCACACCGGAGCAGGCGTGCCGGGCCTGCCCGGCCGGCAGGGACCGCCGCCGCGGCTCCACCGTTTCCACGAGCGCGGCGCCGCGGACCTGGTTGCCGTGCTGGCGGAGCGGCACCCCAGGGACACCATCGGCGTGATCGTGGGTTCGAAACACGCCCAGTTCTCGCTGCTGGGCAGCCTGTCCCGTCGGGCGCCACGGCTGAAGCCGCAGTTGTACACGTCCGAGGCGAAAGGCGGCCAGTACCGCAACCTCGACCTCGGACGCCCGGGCATCGTCATCGTCCACCGGGCCAGTGCCAAGGGGCTCGGCTTCGACACGGTCGTCATCCCCGACACGCACATCGACGGGGCCGTCGACCCCTCGTCCGCCGCCCTGCGCATGACGTACTACGTCCTTGCGACCAGAGCCCGGCGCGAGCTCCACCTCGGCTACGAAGGGGAATCGGAACCCCCGCTGCTGGCGCAGGTGGGGAAGGGCGAGCTGATGCGCGGCTGACCGGGGCGACGGACGCCGTCATCCTGTCTGCGACCCGCACGTCGGTCCGTGTCGTGACGGCTGGTTGACTGCACCCGTTCGGGCTGTCGACAGCGAGCCACCCCCCAGGTGGGTGCCGTGCCGGGCATGCCATGGCGTGCATCGAGGGAAGTGAACGTGGAGCAGTTCGCCGCGGGCAAGGTTCTGCGCAGCAGGTACCGGCTGGACCGGATTCTCGGCAGAGGGGCGATGGGGCACGTCTGGCAGGGGACGGACGTGTACCTGGAGCGCCCTGTCGCGGTCAAGACCGTGGCCGCCGACCTGCTGGCTCTGCGGGACTGGCGTTCCACCGCACTGGCTCGCTTCGAGAGGGAGGCCAAGGCCGCGGCTCGTCTTGACCACGCGAACATCACCACGGTGTACGACGCCGCCGTCACCGAGGACGTCTGCTGCCTGGTGATGCAACTCGTCGACGGCACGACCCTCGACAACGTCATTGACGGCGCCGACGACGGGCGCCTGACCGTGCCCGCTGCGGTCTCCGTGGCCGCGCAGCTGTGCGCGGGGCTGTCGGCGGCGCACCAAGCCGGTCTCGTGCACCGCGACCTCAAGCCGCAGAACGTCATGGTCCGCTCCGACGGTCTGGTGAAGATTCTCGACTTCGGCCTGGTGAAGGTCCTCTCGGACACCGATCCGCAGCTCACCATGACGGGCGAAACCCTCGGCAACGTCGCCTATGCCTCGCCCGAACTCCTCTCCGGGGACAAGTCGTTGGACGGACGGAGTGACCTGTACGCGGTGGGCTGCCTCCTGCACCACATGCTCACCGGCCACCCTCCCTTCCGCAGCGAGCGCCCCGCGGAGCTGGTCACCCAGCACCTCACCGCGCCCCCGCCCCGGACGGTCGAGTACGGGGTCGAGGTCCCGGCGGTCCTCCAGGAACTGTCGCACGCACTGCTCGCCAAGCGAGCGGAGGACCGCCCCGCCGACGCGGCGGAAGCTTACGCGGCCCTCGCGCCGTATCTGCCTGCCCCCGATCCGGCTCTCGCGATCCGCAGGATGCCGCCGGAGGACCCCCGGCGGCCATTCCTCGTGCCCCAAGGGCCGATCGTGCCGCGTTAGCCGCAGTGGCCCGCGGCTCGATCCCGAGGGTGGTCATGCAGCAACCGAAGGCCTGACCTTGATCAGTTCCTCGAGGAAGGGGCTCGGCTCCCCGTGCCAGAAGATGTCCAGACTGTCCCGGGCGCGTGTGGCCGCCACGAAGAGCAGGGACCGAGCGCGCTGCATCTCCACTCGGTAGCGAGCCGGGTCCGTGGTCCGCCGCTGCTGGACACCTGCCCGTGGCACCAACCCGTCGGTCACCCCGGCGATGATCATGTGCTGGTACTCGAGCCCCTTGAACCGGAACATGGTGCCGATGTGGACGCCGCTGTCACCACGGGGGCCGTCCGGTCCGATCTCCAGCGCCCGGATTCCGTGCTGGGCCAGCGTGTAAGCGGCCTCGCTCGCCATCTGATTGGTGGGTACGGCGATCGCGATCTGCTCGTACGGCACCTGACCCCAGGATGCGATCAGCGCGGCGATCGCTTCGCGCTCGCCCTGCCATTCGTTGTTCGGGTGCAGATCCGGGATCGCGCCGCTGAGCACGGATCGGTACCCGGCGAGCGTCTCATTGCTGCCGTCGAGGTCGTCGTACGTCTCGTCACCGAGGACGTTCAGCGCGGAGCGCAGGATCTGCCGGGTGGTGCGGTAGCTCAACGACAGCTTCGACGAGCGGCCGCGGATGTTGATGCCGAGGCTGCCGAGGGTCACCTGGTTCTTGTAGATGCGCTGGTGCGTGTCGCCCACCAGGAAGAGGTCGTTGCGGTCCGGGGCGGTCATCGCGCGCAGCATCTTCCAGTGAGCGGGCCGCAGATCTTGCGCCTCGTCCACCACGATGTGCCGATACCTGTAGCGCAGCCAGCCCCCCGAACCGTCGGCCACATGGACGTTGTCCAGGCCGCCCGCTTCCTCCCGCTGACGGTCGATGGCCTGGATGCGCCGGGCCCGTTCCGCCTCCAGCTGTGCCGCTCGCTCCGCGACCTGGTCCCACGTCTGGACTCCGAGCCGGTCCAGGCGCTGGACGAACCGCTCGACGAGCTGCCAGATCTCGGCACGCTCGGCACGCGTGACCGTGCCTCCACGGCCGGCGCGGCGCGCCCTGAAGTACTCCGTGCGCGAGGTGACGGCCTGGCCGAGGATCACCTGCGTCCACTCGTCGTGCAGGAACTCCGCGTCCCAGCCGTCCTCGCCGAGCTCGTCGAGCAGCGAGCGCCATTCGCGGACCGCCTGCGCCTCGTCGACGATGCGTTTGCGGTTACCGGGTTCAGCTTCTCGGACCGTGCGCAACGCGAGCTGGTCGACGTGACTGATCTCGACGCGGGACAGCAGTGCCTCGCCCCCCAGGGCCAGCAGCCGGGAGCGCAGATCCACGGCGAGGTTCTTGTTGTACGTGGTCAGCAGGATCGGTTTGTTCCGACCGGCCGGGAGCCACTCGGCCAGGTGCTTGACCCGATGCAGCGCCACGATCGTCTTGCCCGTGCCGGGACCGCCGCCCACCCGCGCCGGACCGCTGTAGTCCCGCTTGACCAGCTTGGCCTGCGTGGGGTGCAGGAACACCTTCCATCGACCGAAGTCCTCTCCCTCCAGGGCATCGCGCAGCGCGTCGTCGGTCGTGGTGACGATGGTGGCGGGACGTTCGACCGCGGCGCTGAAGTCCTCGGGATCCACCGGCTCCGGCGTGGCGACAGGCCCGGTGACCTGCTCCAGGACGTCGTCGTACTCCTTGCCGTCGTACAGCGCGAGCAGTACTTCCCCGGTGAGCTGGGGCGCGTACTCGACGAGTCCGAGGAGCTGGTCCTCGGAGGTCAGCGCGGCGACGACCGGGATGAGGGAAGGAGCGACGCCGAGGTCTGTGAGTTCCTGTTCCGACCACTTCGCGAACAGCGGCCCGGGGGTGACCGGCGGGGCCGGACGGACAGCCTCGGCGGGCTGCACGGGCTCGGTGGGCCCGGCCGGCCGCGAAGACGGGGCACGGAGTACTTCCTCCTGCACGACCTGCAGGTCCACGTACTCGATACCGCCGGTGACGCGGTTGACCGAGTATGTCAGCCGGTCCAGATGCGCGTACACGTCCTTGCGGTGCTTGACCGAGACGATCAGCCAGTCGTCGTCGGCCAGGCGCAGCAGCAGCGCGCGGTACTCGTCGTTGATCCGGGCCGAGTACAGCTTGTCGTGGCCCTGCAGCTGTTTGAGGCGCAGGCCCGCGGAGTCGGGGTTGGTCTTGAACTTGTGCTGGAAGTCGTAGATCGCGCCCTTGACCGGGCGGGGGAGCCTCAGAATCTCCCGGTCCGCCTTGTCGAGCAGGCGCAGCGTCACGTTCTTGCCGGTCACGGCTAGTCGTTCCCCCCGTTTTCCGTGGTGGTGCCATCAGTCCGGTTGCGTCGCCGCCGGTTCCCGGACGGCGGTGCGCCGTCGAGGCGGCAGATGATGTCGTCGGCGGTCCAGTCGGCGGCGGGCCGCACCTCCCAGCCGGCCGCGGCGAAGGCGCAGTCGCGGTCCACGGCCTCCGGGTCCTCGTCCTCACCCTCCGGCGGGCGCGGGCCCAGGACGACGCCCACGCGCACTGCGGGCCACGCCAACTCGGCCATCCAGCCGTTCTCGTCGAGCTCGTAGCCGTCCTCGGGAACCGGGGCACCGCGCACGGCGAGAACCTCGGCGAGCGCGAGCAGGCCGGGTTCGTCGGGGTCGAGGTACTCGATGACCCGGTCCCATGCCGCGTTCAGGACGGGATGGGCGAGGTCCGCGGTGGGCACCTCGGTTGTTGCCGGAGCCTGCGAAGTGGGAGCAGCGCTCTCGGCCTTCACGGGTGTGCCTTCGGCGACCCCGGTGAGGGCGAGAGTAGCGCGGACGCTGTCCAGGACGCCGCTGCCGCCTGTGACCGCCAGGGTCTCGACGGGGAAACCGTCGAGGCGACTTGTGGTGAGCTGGAGGGCGTCACCACCGCCGGTGTCCAGGAACTGCAGCAGGTTGGACCAGTACAGCCAGGCCCGCCAGCGTCGCTTGTGCGCTTCCTCCAGCGCGTGGACGCCGGACGCGTCGTCGAGGAGAACTACGCCGCTCCACACCGGGGGCTTCGCCCGGCTGTCCGCGGCGAAGACCAGCGGCAGCCCCGAGCGGTCGTTCACCGTGAACAGCTGCACGGGACCGCGAGGTCCCTCGGGAGCGCCGCCGCGCAGTGCCGCCATGATCTGCGCGCCCAGCACGTCCGGCGCCAGGGGGACCGGACGGGCCCCTGCGCCCGTGAAGCCGGCCAGGGCCGCCTCCGCCCGCCACTGCCAGCGTTCCGCTCCCGGCTGCCGCAGGTACTCCACGAGGTGCACGGCGGGGTTGACCCAGACCGTCTCCGCGAGCTCGCCGGGCAGCCCGCCCCGCACGCTGGCGTAGTAGCCGCGGGCCTTGCCGCAGGCCTTGTCACCGTACGGCTCCCACACCGGGTCGGCCGGCCCCGCACCCGCGTAGCCGATGTCCCGGACCCGCCGCTGCCAGTCCCGGACGTCGCCGTAGGTGAGCTGGAAGACCCTCAGCCCTTCCGCGCGCAGCCGGGTGCGCTTGTCGGCGTCGTCGCCGACCCGGTTGTGGTCTCGGCCGGCGTGGAACTCGTAGCCGTCCAGGTAGACCGCGACACGGGGTCCGGGCGCGTCGACCCGTTCGAAGAGGACGTCGGGGCGGGTGCCGTCGAAGACGCGCTGCTGCGACACCCGCCAGCTCAGCGTGGAACCGTCGGCCGCGGTGAGCCGCAAATCCAGTGCGTGGGTGCCGGCCGGCGTTATGTACGCGTCACCGCTCGCACGGCTCTCCGGAAGCCCGGCCCATTCGCGCAGCGTGTCGATGAACAGGACCTCGAGATCGCTCTCGGCCTGCCGATGCATCGGGATGTGCTGGGTAGTGGCGACAGGCGAGGTGTGCCAGCGCTCGCCGTCCGCACCGATCAGCTCGTCGAGCATCTGCCGGACCTCGTTGCGGCTGACCTTGTCGTAGTCGGCCGGCGGTACGCGACGCAGGAGGCAGCGGTGACAGCCGTCGAGCCCCTTCTCCAGACAGCCGCAGCCCTCGATCACCTCGCGCGCCTTGAGCAGGACTTCGCGGAAGCCGTCGGAGGTCGCCAGGCGGTGCAAATACCCCGTGCCGCCTGGCAGCCTGTCGTACACCACCAGGAAGCGGCGCGGCCAGTCACGGTCCTCGCCGTCCGGCATGGAAGCCGCGGTGATGTCGATGTGGTCGGGGTCGCCGCCGTAGCGGGCCGCTATGCCCGCGAACAGCGCGGCGGTGAACGAGGCGAGCCGCTCCTTGGCCCGCGCGACGGACGCCGGCAGCAGGATGCGGACGGCCTCCGTCGTCAGTTCGTGCGCCAGCAGCAGCGGCACGTCCTGCCCGGCGCCCTGTTCCTCGCCGCTGCCGCGCAGCCGCCGGCGCGGGCACCACAGCTGGTGGTGGGCGCTCGCGCGGGTGGAGCGGGCCAGCGACGCAGTGAGCGCGTGCTGCGACTGATCGGCGACCGGCCGGCCGTCGGCCGTCGCCCCACCGCAACTGGTGCACACGTAGAACGGGTTCAGGCGTACGTCGTCCCCGGCCAGCGGAACGGTGCTGCTGCCGTCCTGCCGGTCGACCCCGAGGTTCAGGGTGCGGACGACTGCCTTGCGCGTGAAGTCCGCGCCGAAGACCGCGGTGTCGTGCCGCCACGAACCGGCCGCCAGATGCGCCGGGTCGATGTCGACGGTGGTGAGAACCGCGTACCGCCTCCGGTCCCGCTCGTCACGGTCGTCCCGCACCCGGGCGTCGTCCCGCTTGTCCCGGGACATCACCCGCCGGGGCTCCAGCACGTGGTGCACGCAGCCCGCGTCGGCGATCTCCCGGGAACCGCACCGCGGGCAGGGCGACGTGTCGTTCTTCGGGTCGCCGTGCGTGCGTGCGTAACCGCAGGCCGGGCACAGGCGCCACACCGCCCAGGCGCGCCGCTCCTGACTGCCGATGTCGAGGGCGCGTACGACGTGCCGGTAACCGTTGACGTAGAACGAGTTGCCGGGAGCGAGTTCGGTGAGCGCCAGTTTGCGGGAGCGTTCGTAGTCGCGCATCTCGCTGCGGTACACCGACTCCCGGCGCGCGTCGTCGGCCTCCGGTGCTTCCGGGCCCTCGTCGTCCCCGGCGGCCTCCTTCCAGTAGAGGGTGGCCTCCAGCGACGTCGTGGTGTCGGTGAGGCTGTAGTTGGGGAGCAGCCCCAGTTCGACGAGGCCGCCGTGCGCGCTCGTCTGGCTCAGCTCGCGCAGCAACTCACCCGTGGCGCGACGTTCAGCGAGCAGCTCACGCCGCTCGGCGCCCTGTTCACGGTCGTCGGCGAGCAGTCCGTCCACCGCGGTGTCGATGGCGGCGATGCGACGGCGCAGTTCCTCCCGGCGCGCCGTCCACTCCTCCTCGGCCTCCTGCAGGGTGCGCGCGATGCCGCCGGTGGCGTAGGCGCGCAGCTCGTCGGCGGCGTGCTCGGACACTCCCCGGTCGTCGTCCGGGTCACCGGACGCCTGCGGGAACAGCGCCAGGAACTCCTCCACCAGCCGCGCCCCGTGGGTGAGCGCGGCGTCCGACAGGTCCTGGCACCAGCCGGTCGTACCGAACAGCGCCGACGACAGGCGCGGCACCGGCATGAGCGGCTCGCCGTCCGCGGTGGTCAGCTCGCCGCGCGCCGCCCGGTCCAGCAGGTGCGCCGTGTACTGGCGGCGCAGGATCTCGACGGCCGACAGGTAGCAGCCCGGCGGCACAATGTCACCGGCGATCATCTCGGTCGGATCGTCCAGGTAGTACCGGTCGCGGGCCCGTCGCCCGCCGAAGGCGACAACCAGCGCGTTGCCGGTCCGGCGTCCGGCGCGTCCGGCCCGCTGCACGTAGTTCGCCGGTCCGCCCGGCAGCGAACCGAGCAGCACCGCCGACAGGTCGCCGATGTCGATACCCAGTTCCAGGGTGGGCGTGCAGGAAAGCACGTTGGGGTCGGTGTAGTGGGTGCCCTGCCGGAACGTCCGTTCCACCCGCTCCCGTTCGGGCCGGGTCAGCATGCCGGTGTGCTCGGCCGTGACGACCCGGTAGGTGCCGCCGGTCAGATACAGGCGGCGGTAGTAGTCGGCGCGGTAGTCACGCTCCAGCTTGCCGCCGAAGCCGCCGCTGCCCGCTCCGGTCGACGACATGCCGTACTGCGGAGGGGTGAGGAAGCCGGTGCAGCGCCAGCGGGGGCAGGGGTGCCCGTACCAGCGGGTGCGCCGCTCGGGCGGCACCACCTGCTGCCAGCCGCACTCCTCGCAGGACACGAACGCCTTGTTGACCAGGTCGTCCGCCAGGAGCCGCACGTGGATGTGGCCCGGCTGCAGCCCGTACACACGGGTCGTGCGGTCCTTGGCCGTGCGCACCGACAGCACGCCCTCGTCCGCGAGGACCGGCAGCAGCCTGCGCAGGTACTCGGTCGCCTGCGCCGCATCCAGACCGAGGCAGCGCCGCGTCCAGTCCTGGTACCAGTTGCCACGACCCGTGATCGTGTCGAACTTGCTCTTCTCCTTGGGGCCCGCGAGCAGGAACCTCGGCGGCGCCACGTACCCCTCGGGGAAGGCCGGCATCCCCTCCGGGCGCTGCCCGGAGATGAGGTACTGGTTGACGCCCGCTTCCTTGATCCAGGTGTCCAGCCACCTGTGCCGGACGCCGCCGCGCAGCCGCAGCCGCTCCAGCAGCCCCCGTACGTAAGCCAGGTACCGGTCCGGCGTGGGCAGGCCGCCGTCCAGCCCCAGCTGTCCCGGCAGCGTGAGGTGCAGGTCGCGGGCGAGTGCGACGATCCGGTCCGGGGCGGCGATCACCACCTCCGCGGCCGTGGTCCGGGTCAGTTCCAGGGTGCGCCCGAGCCGCGACCGCAGTCCGAACTCCATGACGGTCGCGAACGCGAGCCGCTCCCCGATGAGCTTCCAGGTCCGCGCGTCGCCGGTACCGCGCCCCGACAAGAGCCGGTCCACTCCCGGTTCGTCGTGCAGGTCCGGCGGGACGACGGCGGCCAGTGCCTGCGGATCGTCGACGGTGTCCAGGACGTTGCCGATGAGGTCGTTGAGCGGCAGCGGCGCACCGGAGTCGTCCAGTTGGTGCGCCAGCAGCGAGCGCATCGAGAACTTGTACGAGGCGTTGGCGACATACCCGGCCCGGTGTGCCGCGTCCTGTGTGGAGTCGTTGAACAGCAGCGTCTTGCGCTCCTCGGGCGCCAGCGCGATCTCCTGGCCACCCGTGAACAACTGGGTGACCGTGGCGGACGCCAGCGCGGCGAGCGCGGTGCCGAGGAACCTGATGCCGTTCTCCGTGTTGCACGCCGGGCACGTGTCGTCCTTGGCTGCCTGGTCTGCGGTCTTCTTGTCCAGGACGGCCCGCGCGAACCAGGCGTCCTGCAGTCCCTCCCCGTCCTCGGCGACCGGCATGCGATAGGTGCTCTGCGCGCCGTCCAGTACCACCACCGACTGCGGGTCGACGCCGCCCGCCTGCTTCGGTGCGGTGCCGGTGAGCGCCGCGAGGGCGTCGCGCGCCTCGGCCGGCGTCGCCGAGATGAAGTACCGCAGTCGCCGTTTGTCGCGCCCGACGGCGGCCTGCCAGATCCGGAGCGGGCCGGTCTCCAGCTTCTGCGGATCGGCCTCCGGGGACAGGGCCGCCCAGCCTGAGCGGCCGCAGACGCGGCAGTAGATCGCCGGCAGGTGGGTTTGGGCGGGCCGCTGCACGGTGTCGGAACCCGGCAGCGCCTGGGGCCGCCGCGAGTCCGTCGTCGGCCACTCGTCGCTGTCGGACGAGTCCTCGGCCGCGGACGCCGCGGTGAGCGCGGAGCGCCGCGCCACGGTCCGCTCGTCCTCGTACCAGCGGAACTCCGGCCGGCCGCTGACACCGCTCAGCACCCGCCCCACCGGACGGACCCACAGGTGCGCCTCGATGTGCAGCAGCGGGCGTGGCCGCCGCTCGTCGGACTCCGGATCCCGCGCTGACGACAGCAGGGCGACGAACCGCGACAGCGCCTCCAGCGCCAGCCGCGGGTTCTCCCGCGCGGTACGCGCCCACGCGTACCCGAAGCGGGCCATGCGGTCCCGCAGCCCCCACTCGTCGAGCGGTTCACCGTTCAGCAGCGCGAGCACACCGTGGGTGAAGTCGTGCTTCTTCAGCAACCGCCCGATCTGGAACGCGTCCAGGCCGCGCCGCCCCAGCAGCCGCTCGGCGAGCCCGTCCAGGTCGAGCCGGTCCGGGTCGGACTCCACTCCCGGCCCGCCCGAGACGTCGATGACGTCCTTGGGGCTCGGAGGCTCGGGCAGTTCGTAGTCGATGTCGCCGACGAAGTCGTCGGCGCTCAGCCGTTCCTCGCCGATCAGCGAGTCGGGCCCGAAGGGCACGCCGAACACCTGCTCGGCGACGGTGAGGATGCCGCCGGTCTCGCCTCCGCCCTCACCGAGCGTCGCCGAGGTCGCCACCGGACAGATCGAACCGAGCGGCCGCTCGGGCTTCGAGGCGCCCACGGCGGACGCCAGCCGCCGCAGCAGCATCGCCACGTCGGTGCCCTGGGCCCCGTCGTAGGTGTGGAACTCGTCCAGCACCACGTACGCCGGGTCCGCGCCGTCCCACAGCGACCGGTCGTCGGCCCGCTGGAGCAGCAGGTCCAGCATCTTGTAGTTGGTGATCAGCACGTCCGGGGGCGACTGGCGCATCTCCTCGCGCCGCGTCATCACCCGCCGGAAGTCCGTGTCGGGCTTGTCGCCGATGTAGAGACCGGCCGTCACCTGAGCCAGTTCCGGCTGGGCCAGGTACTCGCCGAGGCGGCCGGCCTGGTCCGTGGCAAGCGCGTTCATCGGGTACAGCAGCACGGCCTTCACCCCGCGCCTGCCCAGCGCCTTCTGCCGCCGGCAGTGGTCGAGCACGGGGATCAGGAACGACTCGGTCTTGCCGGACCCGGTGCCGGTCGTCACGAGCGTCTGCTCGGCTGCCCCCCTGTACGTGCTCAGCCGCTCCCATGCCTTCGCCTGGTGCCGCCACGGCGTGAACGACGGCTGCCACTCCAGCGCCGACCGCCACCCGTCGTCGGCGGGGTGGAACGGCGTCCTGATCCGCAGGTACGGCCCCCGGAAGATGCCCGTCTCCGGATCGCCGAGGAAACGCTCCAGCGCGAGTCGCGTGTCCTCGTCGGCGAGCGCGTACGTCGTCGTGAGGTACTGCGTGAGACTGCCGCGCAGCTGCGCGGCGGCCAGGGTGGGCTTCACGAGGACCTTTCGGGCAGGACGGCAACCTCGACCGCCGAGCATCTGACGCCGTGACAGCGGGCGCAGGCGCCGTGACGATCAGCGTCAAAAATACCGCCCACATAGGACATCGGTCCCCACCTGGTCGAATCTTGCCCCCGGGGGGCCGACTGCCGCACTCACGAAGCCCGAGGCTAAGATCACCGCTATACATACGGATTGTCATGCCGAAGTCACGGGGGCGGAGGTGCTGGGCATGGGCGTGCGTAATAAGGGCGCGGGCCAAGAGGGTGGCGTCGATCTGGCAGCGTCGAGCCAGGACCTCACCAAACTTGCCGACGACCTCGACGACATGCAGGCCTACCTGAACAAGCAGATCAAGCGGATGGACGCGATCGTCGACCGCATCGAAGCGGGTTGGCGAGGGCCGGCCGCGACGGCGTACCGCGGGTTCCACCGGGCGGCGGCGGAGGACGCCGTGCGCATCCGTGAGGTGATCCGGCACCTCGAGCAGGCCGTGCGCCTGAGCCGGGACGGGTTCACGGAGCGGGAACTGGACGTGATGGCCCAGATGCGAAGGATCTCGGTGGACATCGACAGCGAGGTCGAGAAGCTGTCCACACCGAACCCGGACACGACGCTGCCCACTCGCTCGCGCAGCAGCTTCGACTCTTTCTGACGCCCTCCAGACCCGCTGCGACGACTGCGACCACACCGATGAAACGGGGAACCATGCCGACCGGAAGTGGGAACGACGATCACATAACGGTCTCCTTCGCCACCCTCCGCGAGCTTGCTGTCGATCTTGAGGACATCCTCAAGAAGCTCAACGAGAGTCTGGACGACCTCCATGACCGGGTGGTGCCGGTCGTGCTGTCCTGGAAGGGAGAAGCTCGCGAGGTCTTCGTCGACAAACTCGACGAGTGGGACCGCTCGGCTCAGGACCTTCAGGCAGCGCAGAAGTGGCTCCACGAATGTGCGACCACGAGCCACGTCAACTACGCGGCAGCGCATCAAGCCGTGCTGCGTGGCTGGGGAGCCGGCTGATGGGGACTCCGACCCCAGGCCAGAGCGGCACCATCGACTGCAAGCCGGCCGATCTTCACCGCGTATCCGGCGGTGTGGCGAGCCAGCAGGAGAGGATGGACAGAGGCGTCAAGAGTCTGCTCGAGGACCTGCGCAAGTACCCGGACGCCGGTGGTTACGGCACCTCGCCCCAGGCGTTCGCGGCGTCGTACGTCAAGGTGGGCAACCGCTTCCTCGAGGTGTGGGCCAAGAGTGTCGTCAGCATCGGGGGCGCGGCGGTCGGCTTCACCGCGACGGCCAATGCCTACGCGAAGGCGGAGGCGGCCAACGATCCTTCAGGCAAGGCGAAGCCGGTCGTCCGGCCGTTGCCGAAGGTCATCGAGAAACCGCCCGCCTACGGCTCCGTGCCGGACCTGAAGTGGGGCGACGACGACGGCGGCGACGACTTCATCCGCAGGCTCCTCGAGTGGGTGCCCGAGCCGGTCCGGGACGTGCTGAGGCCAGTGGTGAAGCACGCCTTCCGGATGGGCAAGGTCGCCGATGTCTATCCGTTTCCACAGCAGCACTACCTGGACTCGCTGTCCACGGCGTGGACAACGACGACGACCGCCACGCTCGACATGGTGGAGACCGGGTTGTCCGGGAACGTCGGCAGCATCTCTCAGCAGAGCGACAGCGAGTGGTACGACGCGATGCGCCACTTCTGCAGTTCGCTGTGGGGCACGACGGCATGGGGCCAAAGCCGCCTGAATTACGAATGGAAGCACGACAGCTCTTCCTCGCAGACAGCCACTCACCCCGTGATGAGTGTGCTGTTCGACACTGCCCGGAAAATCAGTGACCTCCTCCGTGAATTCGCTGAGGCGGCCGTCTACCTCAATCGCGAGGTGTGGGACGTCTACGTGGAGGCCGTACGCGACGCGATCCCCAAGGTCGAGGTCAACCTCAAGGACGGCGTCGGCATGGACGACGTCAAAGGCCTGGTGAAAGGGCTGGCCAAGGGGGTGGCCAAAGGCGCGAGCCAGTTGGGCCAGGGCATCGTCCTGAACATGGACACTGCCAAGCTGAACTCGATCGTCACCACGTACAACCGACGGGTAGACGCACTCGTTCCGCAACTCGACGCGCTCATGGATGCGCTGGACGAGGCGCATCGGAGCGCGCCGACATTCGAAGCCCAGGAGGCGCGTGCGGAGGGCTTCGGCATGCGGGCCCTGGAAGATTTCAAGGACTCGAAGGTCTGGCTGAAGGTCGACTCGGCCGGCAAGTACGACCTCAACCTCGCCGCCAATGAGTACATGGAGAACGGCCACACTCTCGACAAACACGTCGGCAAGACGGACGAGCAGCTGGCGCAGCGCCTGCGCGACCAGCAGACGAACGGGCCGACCCAGGCGTGGCCGCACGGCAAACCGTACCCCGGCGCGGCATCATCCTTCCCGAGCTATCAGCGTGCCGAGCAGCTGACGGAGTACAACCTCAACCAGAACAAGGCAGCCATCGAGGCGTGGATCAAGGGACCGCCGCCGCCGGCGGACGGCAAGGTCGAGAAGTTCCTCTCCACCGCACCACCCGGCGAGACCAGTGGCCGCAGCGTGTTCAAGCAGCCCGTGGACCCGAATGACCCGTTGTCCGGGTACAAGGAGGGTGGGATGAGCGCCAAGGCGTACGACGTGAACGGCATCGACACACGCATCAGGTACGACAGCAGTCGCAATCCGCCGTTCACAGTGATGACGTCGATGCCCTACAAGCCCTAGCCTCGCCGAGAAAGGTCCGCACCACATGTCCGCCGACCAGACGTCCTGGGACGCTGCGGTACGCCACCTGTACAGGGACGCGACCGCGTACATCGCCACCGGCCCGCGCCGCCACGACGACTGGACGCTCGACGTCCTCGCGCTGATGGCCCGGGCGGTGCCGGACCCCAGGGGCTGGGCCCGCGTCGACGACGCGGAGGAGAATCCGGAGCGTGTGGAGAGCCCCACGTGGCCCTTCGCCGCTCACCCCCCGGAGCACGTCGCGCCCCGCCTCGACGAGATCGACCGGGACAGTGCCGAGAACCTGCTCCTGGCCCTCACCGAGGGCGGCTGCACCTTGGCCAATCTCCAGTACTTCACCGAGACCCCGGACGAACTGCGGGCGATGGCACGCACGGTACTCGCGCGATACGGCGATGAGGCCACATACCACACCAATGTCAGCAAGAGGGGCAGCGTGCCCGGCACACTCGACTTCACACGGGAGACCCTGGGCTACAGCCCGATGAGCGTCTTCACGGAGGATTGCGGTCTCGTCGTCGTCTCGAACACAGAGGTCGGCATGTTCTGGAATTTCAACGACCTGTGAACCGGATGCCCGTCGTTTTTGCCCAGGTCATTTTGAGAGGATGCCCCCGTGCTGACCCGTTCCGCCTCCTACCCCGACCGGGAGACCGCCCAGTGGGCCACCCAGCAGGTGGTGACCGCCAACGAGCAGGTCATCCACCGCTGGCTCGCCCAGGGTACCCGGGCCCGGCTCACCATCGAGGCGGCCTGGCCCTCCCGCGAGGAGCCTGTCGGCCGGGTCCAGCTGGTGGGCGATCTGCTGGCCGGGCAGGGGCCCGTCGACGTCCGCGCGGCACGCGTGGTGCTGCGCCGCGAGCCGTCGAGTCCGCACGGCTTCGTCGTCCACACGACCGTCCCGTTCTACCTGTAGGGGCCGCACGCACATGTCCATGAAGCCCCTCGAACACGACCGCCGGTACGGCGAGCTGGACCAGGTGATGCGCGCCTACCTGGGACAGCCGGCCGACGACACTCCGGAACGGCGCAGCCGTGCACTCGACGCGTACCTCCGTCACACCTGGCACACCCGCCCCTGGGCCGTCGCGGAGGCGGAGCGCCAGCTGCGCGAGTACAGCCGCAACCCTCCGGGCCGTATCCGGTACAAGCTGGGCGAGTTCTACGCGATCCCGGACACCGGGATGAGCGAGTCGGAGATCGGCGACTGGATGACAGTACTGGCCGACCACCTGAAGAAGAGCATCGAGGAAGGAGACGTCCCGGAGCCTTCGTCCCCGCAGACGCACTGGGAGTGGCACGCCCGCTTTCCGGAAACCGCGCAGTTGCTCGGCGGATGGTTCTCGCAGGACGTCGTCGACGAGTTCTCCGATCACGATGCCGCTGTCGCCGATTACGCCGCCACCACCAATCCCCACCTGGCCGCGCGGCTCGTGGGCGAACTCCACGAGCTGCTGTCCCTCCCCCTGGACGAGGGGGACTACGCCTTGGCAGCCGCCGAACTCGGCATGGAGGTTGGTCCGCCGGAGCCGTTCTCCTACGGGGCATGGTTCCAGTCGGTGGCGATGACGCTGTCCGGCGTGTGATTCGCCCTTGAGGCCCCCCGCGCACGCAGGGCTGCTCCGGTGACCTGCACCCGGCCTTCCCGTCACCCGTGATCAAGTCCAGCTGTTGAGCTCCCCGACGAAGTCCGAGTACGAGCGGTTCTTGCCGCGCGGAGAGGGGATCAGCCGGTGCTTCAGCGCCTCGCGGGCGACCTCGGGGCCGTCGCTCTCCCGGAACACCGGCAGCCCGAGCCCTCGCTTCAGTTCCTCCTTGGCGTCCTTGAGGCGGCCGGTGTCCTTGTCGAGCAGCCGGTCGGGCACCTTCCAGCGCGGACGCACGTACGGGAAGGCGTCTGGAAAGAGCAACAGCCAGCCCTCGCTCTCCCAGGCGGCGAGTGCGAGTGCGGTAGGGAGCTCCTGGCACTGGCGAGTGAACTCATCAGTGAGTGTCTTGCGGACCCGGTCGTACTGGGCGTCGGTGTAGCCGTCCAGATCCTCGTGGACGACGAATCCGAGCAGTTCGGCGCGCTGCTGGCGTGCTTTGGCCCGTGCCTTGCCGACGAGGGTCTTCACGGCGGCGGCGAGGTCCGGGCCGGTCTTCTTGCGTAACCGCACCGGGTCGTTGATCCGGACCAGCTTGGCCGCCGCGTCCACGTGGGGCCGGTGGGCGCGTATGAGCGCCGCAAGGATCTCGCAGTCGTTCTGGTCCTCGCCGGCCAGCACGACGACCCCCCGCTCCTGCGCCCGGGACGTACGTCCGCCTCCCGGCCGCCCCTTCGGGGTCACAGTTCGCCTCCGGTGAGGTCGCCGCCCAGCACTCCGGAGAACCAGAGCTCCCCGAGCGGCTGTTCGCCGGACTCCTCGACGATGTCCTGGACCTCGTCGACGGTGAGGGCAGGGATGATCGACGCGCCGTCATCGTCGCGGTCGCAGACCACGAACTCTTCCGGATACAGCCGGTTCACGAGGGCGGGGGAGTGGGTGGCGACGATGAACTGCGTACGCTCGGCGGCCTCACGCAGCCGCTGCACGACGAGTTCCAGGGCCTGGGGGTGCAGCCCGTGGTCGATCTCCTCGATGCAGGTGAACGCTGGAGGATTGGGGTCGTAGAGCAGGGCGAGCAGCCCCAGCAGCCGGACCGTCCCGTAGGAGGCGTCGGCGAGCGGCGTCAGGCGGCGCAGGCCCCGCTCGCGCAGGACGACGGTCAGCTGGTCGGTGGCTCCGCCGACCTCCTCGAACTCGATGTTCTCCAGCTGGGGCAGGACCGTACGGGCGTCGGCCACCAGATCGTCCCAGATCTCCTCGCGGCCGCTGAGATGGATCAGGAATCCGGCCAGGTTCTCCGCATGCGGGGAGAGGGCGGCGAAGTCCGCACCGCGCAGACGGGTGGGCTGCCGGGCCGCCGCCACGTCGACGTCGAAGACCCGGAACGACGACAGCCGGTCGGCGACTCGCGTCACCTCGTCCCCGCCGTCCGCAGGTCCGAGCCGGGGGAGGGTCGACAGTCCGCTGCTGAGCCTGCGGATGCCGAAGCTGCCGCTGTCCTTTGTCTGACCGGCCCGCACATCGACCACGCGTGCTTCCTCACCCGAGATGGTGATGCGCCGACCGCGTCCCTGCCTGCGCTTGAACGCGAAGCTCTCCTCTCGGGAGAGGGTGTAGGTCAGCCGCTTGCCATCCCGGTTGGTCGGCAGGGAGCGCCGTCGAATGGTCAGGTTGTACTCATCCGGAGCATTGCGCGTCGAGTTGCTGGTCCAAGTCGCCTTCAGCTGAATGCGCATGGAAGTCGGCGGCTTGGACCCGCCCCAGAAGGCCACCTCGTCGAATCCGCCGCGCGTGTCGAGCGCCGGCTGGAGGTCGGTGCGGATGATGTCGGCGAGGAAGTCGAACACCTTAAGCACGTTGGACTTGCCCGCGCCGTTCGGGCCCACCAACACCGTGAGCGGGCCGAGCGGCACGGTCACGTCGCGCAAGCTGCGGAAGTTCTCGACGTGCAGTTCGAGGAGACGGCCGGGCATGGGGAACCTATCGGGTGGCTGCGAAGGGCGGCTTCCGCTCGCGGTCGGTACGTATCCGACCACGAGCGGAACATCGTGGCTCAGCGTATCCGGGTCGGCTGACATGGGTTTGCGTGTTCGGCGTGGTCATTCCGCCGAGGGCCGGCAGGTGCTCAGAATCGCCCACACGGTCTTTCCGGGGCCGCCCCGGCGGTCGGTGACGCCCCAGTCTTCGGCCAGGGCGGTGACGAGGAGGAGTCCGCGGCCGGACTCGGCGTCGGGCTCCGCGGGGCCGGCGGTGACGGGCCGGCGTTCCGCACGGGTGTCGGAGACCTCCACGCGCAGCCGCCCGCCGTCCGCCTCGGCGGCGAGCCGGACGTGGAAGTCCCGGCCCGGGACGCGCCCGTGCCGTACGGCGTTGGCGCACAGCTCGGAGGTGATCAGGGACAGCGTCTCGTTGACGTGGCTGGCGTACGGGTGGCCCCAGGCGTTCAGGCAGTGCGCGACGAAGAGCCGCGCGAGGCGGGCGCCGCGGGGTGTGGAGGTGAAGGCCATGGCGAACTCGGTCGAGTCCGCGGGGCGCGGCGGAGGGCGGAGGGGCATGTGCATGGGCTCAGCGTCGTGGCGGTGTCCGGCCCGCCACCAGCGCCACGGCTTGTACGACGGGACGCTGTACGGCGGGTCGGACGCCGGTACATGGCGCGGCGCACGACCTGAACGGTCCCGGCCGCGTACCTCCACCAGCACCGCACCCGGCCCCGGCACGGCGGCGGCCGCACTCGCGTTCGACCGTGACCGCCGCGCACCGGAGCCCGACGGTTGGGGTCGTGGCTGGTCCATCGGCATTGAGGAGAGGGATCCGCGGCCCGCACCGACCCCTGGACCGGGTCTGACCGACGCGACCCCCAGGCCCGCAACCCACAGCACCCGCCAGGGACGACCCCGGGATCCCGGGAAGCACGGTCTCCCGCGCGGGCCACTTTCAGGTGCCGCCAAGAACGTCGTTGCCGAGGCTGGAGCAACGTCAGCGTCCGCTGGCGGAGCGGAGAACCAAGGGAACGCCGATGCCTAGTGGCGGAGGCGCTCGACGACGGTCCCAGCCACCTCCTCGAGCCATTGGCGGACGCTGATCCCTGAGGGGGGTGATACGTCCATCCCCAGCACGGAGACAGCCTGCTTCAGGTCCTTGTCCGTGGCGGCCATGGCGAGAAGCCCCGTGATGTCCCGTACGAGCTGGTCCAGGTCAGCGTCCGATGCCCCCGACAAGTAGTCGTCGACAGCCTCGGCGTAGGAGGTGTACTCATCGGAGAAGTCCTGATGGAAGTGGGCTCCGAGGAACTGGTTCAGTTCGGGGAAACGTTCTCTGTACTCCCACTTGTTCCGCGGCAAGGACCGGTTCTGCTGTGCGGGACTTCCGAGGTGGCGGACCAGATGCTCGCGGATGATGCGCAGGCATTCTTCGACGCCCCGCCCGGACGGCGGCTCGATCTTCGGGAGCAGTTCGATGTCGTCCGCGATCTCGGGGGAGAACAGGCCGGTCCGGAGGATGTCATCAAGCTGATGTACTGCGTTGGACGCCCGCTGCGGGTCTGTGGAGACGATCCTGAGATACGCGGACAGGGCGGGCCCAGGGGTCTCGGGAGTGTCGGTGAAGGTGTAGTCGTGCGCCGCGTAGGCCTCCAGGAGTTCCTGCACCTCGTAGAACCGGAATCCGGGGCCGGGGGACGGTGTCATGAGGCTGCTCCGTGTAGTCACGTCTCAAGGGGTGGGGTACGAGGTCAGGATCCGGAAACCCGCGGGGGCTTGGGGGTCCCGCTTCAGAATGACACGGACCGAGCGCACCTCCTGTGGTGGGCTGCCATGCTTGAAGTCGGAACGGGTGAGTCGAAGACCTGTGGTCTCCCGGAAGGACCTCTCCAGCTCGAGCTTGGCCTTCCTGCCGTGCAGCCAGCTCTCGATCTTCTTCTGATTGCGCAGCAGGGTTTCGTCCGCGAAGCGCTGAGCGTCGGCTTCGCTGAGAAAGCGCGAATCCGCGTCGAGCTTCGGGTCGGCGCGGAGACGGTTGCGCATGTCCCGGGTCGTCTTCTCGACGTGCCGCTCAATGGTGTGAGCTCCGTTCTTTCCCTCATCTCCTTTGATGTCGGCACGATGCTTGGGTTTCACCGGGCCTTTCCGCTTGCTTCGTGGCCAGGCGTGCTGAGTCGATTCAGCCGGGGGCGCCGCTGTCGTGCCACCGGCACCGCCGTTGGCTCCCACAGCCATGAGGACGATGCCGGCCGTACCGAGGAGAGCAGCGTTGACGCCCGTTCCGGCAGCGGCTGAGCCAACCGTGCCTGCCCCGGCGAACGCGAGTCCCCCGGGCGGGAACAGAGCGAGGAGTGAGAGCAGGAGAAGGGCGAAACCGAGGTAGGCGAGGAAGGAACCGAGCGCGTCGAGCAGATGGAAGGTCGAGAGGATCCTGCCGTCAGGACCGGTATCACCGAGTGCGCGGTAGAACAGGAACGCACCAGTCGTAGCTGCCCCCAGAGCGCAGCCCGTGCGAAAACGGTGAACGGCCAGCGGTTCCCCGAGGAGATGAGCCGAGACGGTCTGCCAGGTGCGAAACAGAACGAACAACTGCCAGGCGATCCATAGGAGAGAGGCTGCCCCGAAGCCCATGAGGATCCTGGCTCCCGACCGGGTGCTGAAGAAGGCCTGCAATCCAGCTGTGGAGGCGAAGGAGCCGGCACCGAGAAACAACAACGCGGGCAGGCTGAGAGCAAGAGGAATCAGCAGCAGCCACCAACGACGCGCGTGACCTGCGCGGGCGGCCTTCAGGCGGGCACGTATCGTGCCGCGCTGCCATGCTTGCCGCTGATCCGAGGAGTCCATCCGCGCGGTGATCCCGGAGACCGCCTCGCGCAGTCGTTCCGTGTCGTCGGACGGCGCCACAGAGGCGGCGTACAGCAGGGAGCGCCGCAGCCGCACGTAGCGCAGGGTGATGAGCAGACTCCATGGGAAGCACCAGGCGGCGTAGCGCAGCAGGGCGCCCAGGGTGTCGCCGTCGAGTCGCTCAGAGGCCAGCAGTACGCCCGGCACCGTCTGCTTGCCACGGTGCAACCGGTGTACGTCGACGACCATGGCCACACCGAGACACACCAGAGGCATTGCCCACGCGTTCGCGTCCAGTGTGTCCAGCCACTGTCGGGCCTGCTCGTCTCGCTCCTGGACGACGTAGTTGTTGAGCATGTGATGCACGGAAGGCACCACGAGAGGCGGAATCGCGAACAGGCGTCTCCAACCCCGTGTCCGCCACAGCAGGCCTACTCCCAGACCCGCGACGGCCGTCCACACCAGATGTGTGAACGTCTCAGTACTCAAGGGGGTGCTCGAGGCCGTCTGTCCGAAAGGGGCCGGGAGCCATGAGGTGAACACTTGCCCCGGCCCGGGCACATAGGGCGGAAAGAGGCTGTCCGGGATGATCCAGCCGCCGTCCCGGGTGATCGCCCGGTCCGCGTCGAGGCCGTATCGCAGTACCGCTTCCAGTAACCCGAAGCCCCCGCCCGACGCGGCGCCCAGCACCACGAAGTCGGTCAGCCCCCACTGACGTCGGATCTTGAGGCTCAGGCCGGCCAGCAGCAGAGGGGAGACCTTGAGCAGTTCCTCGACCCAGGGCGCCACCGTGTAACTGGTGTTGTTGACCACCTTTACCAGCGACAGACCGGAGTAGTCCGCGTAGAGACGCGTGTAGGTCAACTGCAGCAGGGCTGTGGCAACACCGGACCCGTATACGCCCGCCGCGACCGCCAGTAGCACCGTCGACAGGCGGACCGAGCGGGTCGGCCACGACAGAGCGAATAACTGCAGCACACCCCAGACGGCCGCAGCCGTCATGACCAAGACCATGCCCCCGCCTCCCCTTTGCTACCACTTGTTTCGTGGAAGCAAAGTCAAACTAGGTGGCCAACTTGCCGGAAAACAAGAGCATTTGGAGCAATGATGAGCGCGAGAGTTGCAATCAGGAACGGCGCAGCGTGTTGCCGCCGCGGGGAGGCGGGGGAGGCGTTCGCCCCGCGTGTCGGTGACCTCGATCCGCACGGTGCCGGTGGCCGAGGCGGCGGTGAGCCGGACCTCGAAGTCCCGGCCGGTCACGTGCCCGTGCCGTACGGCGTTGCTGCACAATTCCGACGCGATGAGCGTGACGGTGTCGTGCACGTCGCTGCCGTATGGGACGCCCCAGGCGTCGAGCCGGTGCCCGCACAGCCGTCGGGTGAGGCGCGCACCGCGCGGGGTGGAGGTGAAGGCCATGGCGAACTCGGTCGAGTCCGCGGGGTGCGGCGGAGGGCGGAGGGACATGTGCATGGGCTCAGCGTCGTGGCGATGCCCGGCCCTTCATCAGCGCTGTGGCTTGTACGACGGAGGGCTGTTCGGCGGGGGAGGACGCCGGTACGTGGCACTGAGTCGTCGGTCAGCCACCCTGGTAGATCGTGGTGCACAGCAGCGTGGCGCCGTCGTCCACCAGGGCGGCCCAGTAGCGCGTCTGGTCGCCTGCCACCCGGAGGCAGTTGTTCGCGTTGGCGCCCGCCGGGGCGCGGTAGACGCCTGTGATGTGCATGATCTGGTTGTACGGGGCGGGCACCGGCTCGCGTCGGCAGGCCACGGCCGTCATCAGGCCGAGGGAGATCGCGTCGCCGGACTGCTGGCCGAGCATGCAGTAGGTGGCGTGGAAGATCCGGGCGAGGCAGAGCTTCGTGGTGTCGCCGGTGGCGGCGGACTGGTAGCTCCAGTACGACTTCCCGTAGCCGGTGGGGCAGACCGTGTCGGTGGCGGTCACCCGGACCTGAGCCTGCTCGTAGGCGCAAGACACGGGGTCCGGCGGAACATCGAGGCTCCAGTCAACGCTGGTGGTGCCCATGCGGCCCGTGTCGTAGACCGCCAGGCAGTCGCCGGCCGAGATGGCCTTGAACGCCTCTTCGGTGGGATCCGGAGTGGGCGTCGGCGGCTCGGGGGCGGACTCGTCATCGCTCCCCTTATCGGTGGCAGGGGCATCGGGGCGGTGGACGGTCGACGGCGGCGTGTTCGGGGCCGGGCTGGAACTGGACGAGGGCGAGTCGGCCAACAGGTCCTTCAACTCCGCCGCGTTGCTCACGCCCAGCCAGGTCAGGATCGACAGCACGGATGCGATTCCACCGATCAGTGCCCACAGCTTGGCAGTGGAATGATCATTGGATGTGCCTGCCACAATGCCCTCCCCCGCTGAGGCTCAGGCGATATTAACTTTTGGGGCTCTGCTGAGAGTCGAACTCCCTGCATCTCGCCCCAGTTGGCCATCCCCGCACAGATCCAGCACCCCACGGATCGTGCCAGGCCAGTTCATCCGTCATCCGAATCGGTCATGTGCGGAGGGTCCGTCTAGCGCGTCGTCACGCGACCGCGGGTGTACAGGAGGGTGCTGTACGCGGAGGCTCGTACGCGGTACGGGGTGAACTGGGCGAAGTGGTGCCATGGCGACGGTGCGTGTCCATACAGTGTGCTGTGAGTGACGGTCTGGCGCGGTGCCCACGGCGGATCGAGGGGCGGGCGCCACTGTGCGCGTGGGTGAGGTGAGGTCACCGGTGACGGTTCACGGTGAGGGCGAGGCGGGCATCCTCCGGTGTTTCGGGCAGCAGGTACGGCTACTGCGGACGAGCCGGGGGCTGACGCGGGCGGAGCTGGGCGCGAAGCTCGGATACGGCGAGGACATGGTCACGTCGGTGGAGCTGGGGCGGCGCATCCCGAGACCGGAGTTCATCGAGCGGGCGGATGCTGTGCTGGAGGCCGGCGGTCTGCTGACGGTGATGAAGGAGGAGGTGGGGCGGGCGCGGTACCCGGCGTTCTTCCGGGACGCGGCGAAGCTGGAGGGGGAGGCGGTTGAGCTGCATGTGTATGCCAGCAAGGCCGTGCCCGGCCTGTTGCAGACGGAGGGGTACGCGCGGGCCGTCTGTGAGATGTGGCTGCCTCTGCTGGACCCTGAGACCGTCAACCAGCGTGTGGGCTCGCGTCTCGCTCGTCAGGTGATCTTCGAACGCCAGCCATCCCCCACGATCAGCTTCGTCATCGAGGAGCATGTGCTGCGTAGGCCCTTGGGTGGGCGGGAGGTCATGCGAGGCCAGTTGGAGGAAGTGCTGCTTCGCGCGCAACAGAGGAACGTGGTCGTTCAGGTCATGCCGATCGGATGCGTGGAACACGCGGCCCTGGATGGACCGTTCACCCTCTACGAGACGCAGAAGGGCCAGCGGCTCGCGTACGTTGAGGCACGCAACGACAGCCGACTCTTCAGCGAGCGGAGGTCGGTGCGCGAGTACGAGGAGCAGTACGGCATCCTGCGTGCTCAGGCCCTGACCCCACGCGAGTCCTTGGGGATCCTCGAAGAGATGCTGGGAGAGCTATGAACGCGGAAGAAACGACGCGCGGTGAGACCAATCTGCCCTGGCGCACCAGCAGTTACAGCACGGGGTCGGGCGGGGAGTGCGTCGAGGTCGCCGTTACGGCTGTCGGCGTGCATGTGCGTGACTCGAAGTGCGTGGCGCAGGGTGGGCTTGTGCTGAGGGTCGGCTCGGCGGCGTGGGCGGAGTTGCTTGGGGCGATGTGAGCCAGCCGCCCTCCTCCTGGTCGAGCACAGGGTAGGGCGGCTGACGAGGTGGGCGCTTCTCTTCAGGAAGCGCCCACCTTCGCTTTGTGGAGCGGTGCTCAGGCGTCGCTGCTCCCAGGCGGAGTCCAGCGGCCAGCAGTGATCTCCTCGTCCAAGCGAGCTTGGAAGTGCGCGTGGGCGGCGCGCATTTCGGCCTCGCGGTCGGCTTTGTAGAAGGGGGCGGTGTAGCCGGTGGGCGGCGGGGTGGTCTCTGGGCTCTCCAGGTGGGCGAGGAGGTCGAGGTAGTCCTGCTTGGTCTGGCCGTGGCCGAAGGTGTTGGGATCGGCAGCAATCTTGCGCCCGTTTGCGTCGAGGTAGGTCGCCGATTCGTAGTTTGACAACTGCGGGAAGCGAGTCTTGAAGATTGCTACGAGCTGATCGGCGGTGATGCCAAGCCAAACGGCTACAAGTGCGTCGACTTCGACGATCGCGGCTCGCCGCCCGTGCTCGGTGCGGAGAGGGGTGGCGTACTCCCAGGTCGGCTTGAGGCCGGCGGCTAGGGGCTCCAGTCCCGGCCAGTCCGGGTTGGCCCAGTCTTCGTAGCCCGCCCAGTGGGGGTCGAACAGCTCCGCCCAGAGGGGTCCGTAGTGTGCGGTGAGGGCGTTCAGGCGGAGTGCGCGGAGAAGTAGAGCGGGAGCGAGGGGGTGCTTGGGGTCGGGGGCCGGCATCTTGCGGGCCTCGGCGGAATGAAAATTCGCGCGCCCAGTGATACGCATTAGGTAGTCAAGAGGCAGCGATGCCCAGAAGCCCGCGTTGAGGGCGGTGAGGCGGTTGTCCGGCAGGCTCATGGAGTAGACGCTGTCGATGTGCGCGGGGCCAGGCGGGAGGAGAGCAGCCTGGAGGCTGCGGCTCGTGTTGAAGGGGATCATCTTCCGCCACGCCAGCCGGAAGTACGACGTGGACGGCCTTCCGTTCCAAGAGTCCTGGGCGGCCAGGTAAGTCTCCTCGTTAGCGGCCCGTACATAATTGGTCACAGGGATGAAAGCCTCGGGCAGTTCCGTCGGCGTGAGGGATTCCCAGTACCTCGTGTTCCGGCACGGGATCATCGGCTCCTTCGAGAAGGGAGACGCGCATGAGAAGTGCGGCCCTTGAAGGATGACTTCCGCGATCTCGGGTACCGTCTGGTTCCCCCAACGGATCAGTCCGTCCTTCTTGGCGGCACCTTCGTCGTACCCTGTAGTGATCATGGGGTTGAAATCGGCCACGATGTCACGATGGGAAGCCAGAGCCTCGACCGCGCCCTGCTCGCTGGCGAGGACCGGATACAATAGGGGAGTTTCTGCTACTTCACCGGTTGATCCCTTCAGGGCCTGCCAACTGGCCAGCAAGGCCGCGTTCACGTGTACCACGCGTTCCCGGTGCGGCCGGACATCCCATGAGTTGTTGTATTTAATTCCGGGTGTTGGGCCGTGGCCGTCGTGAATCAGTGACTCTGGAAGTACGTCGGCCCCGCGCAGCTCGCTGACGTGTAGAAAGTCAGGATCCTGTGCCCTGGCGTAAATATGCATCCCGAATTCCTGGGACCAGCTAAGGTCGTCAAACGCCCACCTCGAAGAGTTGACGAAATGTGCATGAATTCGGAGATGACGATATGCGGCAGCTCGGACAAAGCCCTCGCGCATGCCGCCGAAGTGTGTGTCGGGGTGGATGAGCCCGGCGCTGCCATCCTGCACGATGTGCTGCCACACCTGGGCCATGAAGGCCCGGTAGAGATCACTCTTCGTTCCCACCAGCAGCGGATAAGTGGCCGAGCTGCCCAGCACGGCCGCAATCCCTGCGTTTATGGTCAACTCTCCAAGGAAGTAGGCTTTGTTATCGCTCGTGGCACCCAGTACTTCCTGCTTGCGTAGGCGCCACTCCTCCGCACTAGGCTTCTCCACCAGCATGAACCACGGCTCCAGCTCGGCAAGAACCTGGTCCTCATGCCAATGTGGCTGTACCCAAGGCGGGTTGCCCACCTGCAAGTCGTACCCGCCCCGCGCGAAGACCTGCCCGAACTCAAGCTCCCAGTGGAAGAACCCCTCCCGCTCGGCAATATCCTTCGCAACCCCCGCCCACGGATACCGTGACTCCAGCGAGGTGAACCGCTCCATGCCCATCCACTCGGGCAGCTCGTCCTCGTACCGCTCCAGGGCGTCCAGCGTCTCGAACTGGGCCACCAGCGAGTCCGCGGCCACGTCCTGCGTGCCCAGCAGCGACTCGGCGAAGTCCAGCCAGTCGTCCAGCGACGCCAGCGCGATCACCGGGCGGCGCTCGCCACGAATCTGCTCCTTGCGGCTGCCGCCCCGCGCACCCTTCGACTTGACCTCCACCACCTGCACGTCGCCGAACAGGTCCTCCGACTCATACGTCTCTCGCGCAGTCGCACCCGACTGGGCCGGGACCGAAGCCACTGACACCGTCCACCCCGCCGACTGCGAGGCGACCTCCGCCGCCCGCACGTACGACTCGTGCGAACCGTCCAGCAGCGCGGCGCTCTGCACCGGCCAGAACCACAGCGCGCACCACGCATCCATCACGGTCTTCAGACGCCAGTACGGGGTGTCGACCGCCTCCAGGTCGGCCTTGACCTTCTCCCTCGGGACCGCGACCTCGGGCGAGCGCAGCCAGCCGTCCTCCGCGCCCCACACGTCGATCCGCCGCGAGATCTCCCGCTCGGAGATCTCCAGCCGGCGGACGACCAGCCCCCACAGGTACTCCGCCCGCCGCGCAAGCCCCTGCAACCGCTTGGTCTGCGTGGCACTCGGCGACTTGGTGATCGCCTTGCGCCAAGCGGCCAGCGCCTTCGCCTCGGCCGGGGCAAGCGCCTTGGCCTCCTTCTCGGCCGCGACCGCGCCCCACTCCTTCGCCGGAAGGAGGAAGTGGTGCACCGCGCCCTCGGGCAGCGCCGCACCCGCCAGCGCCTCCGACAGGGGGAAGCGTTCCGGTGTCGTGCCCAGCCAACCGCCCTTCTTCAGCCGCTCAGCCCCGTACACCTCCCTGCGCCCACCGATCAGCGAGTTGCCGCGCCGGAGGTGCAACCCGAACCACGGCGCCTCCATCCCCGGATGCATCGCGTTCAGCCACAGCGACACCTCCGCCAGCTCCACCGCCGTGTTGTTGAGGTCGACGCCGTAGGAGTTGTGCAGGGCGATGTACGCCTTGGCCTTCTGGAGTTCGACCGCGTACTTCTCCGTGTCGATGGCGATTCCCAGCTCGTCCTGGCGGCGCCGCAGGTACTCCGCCGCGACCTGGTTGATCGCCTCGTTGAGGAACGCGCCCGAGCCGAGCGCCGGCTCGCAGATCTTCCAGTCCAGGAGTTCGCGGGCCTCGGTGACCGTGTCGTCCTGGTCCAGGCGGTGCTGCAACGCGAGCTGGACCGTCACTCGGGTCAGGGACTCAGGCGTGTAGTACGAGGCCGAGGTCTGGCGGTCGCGGCCCGACAGGCGGTACACGAACGCGCCCGGCGCGTACCGCACGCGCTCCTCCACGCCGGTGTCCTCGTCCTTGTGCCGGACGAACACCTCGTCCGGGTACTCGTCGGCCTTCGTCGCCGGGACCAGCCAGGAGCCGTCCTTCGGGTCGCCGTTCTTCGCGACCTCGTACAGTTCCTCGCCCGCGACGAAACCGGAGTAGGACATCAGGCCCTCGTACACGGCGCCGAGCTGGTTGATGCCGAGCTGGGCGTAGGAGATGAAGCCGCCGCGCTCGCGCTTCTTGCCGCGTGTGAGCATCAGCAGGCGCAGCACCCGATACAGCGTCTCGTTGCGCAGGCGGGTGTCGATGAAGCGCTCCCCACCATCGGTACCAGCCTCACCCTCGGTGTCGACGCGCGGGTCCGGGACGGCGTTCCGGCCGATCAGCCGGATCGCGTCCGGTTCGAACAGCTTGGAGTGCAGTGGCTCGAAGCGCAGGCCCATGTCCTCCGACGTCTTCGCGGTCACCGCCTCGGCCGACTCGGCGTCCACGCCGTGCGTGCGACGGGGGCGGTAGCCCTCCTGGACCTTGCGGAAGAGCAGGTCCAGCGACTCGTACAGGTAGAAGCCCCGTCGGGACTTCTCGTCGACCAGGTCCCGCTCGGCGATCAGCTCGCCGAGGCGGCCCAGGCCGTAGCCCAGCTGGTACTCGGGGTAGTCCGACGGCAGGATGCCCAGCTCCGGGCGGGCCTCCGCGTACAGCAGGAACAGGACGCGGTACAGATAGCGCAGCGACTCTCGGGTCAGCTGGCGGCCCAGTTCGGGGAGTTCCTTGACCTCCTCTGGGCGGACGCCCGCCTCGCGGAGCCGGTCCAAGACCTCGTTGGCGATCAGCTCGACGCTCAGCCGCAGGCCGTCGCGCAGTTCGCTGGAGACGCCCACCGCGTGCTTCGTCGACTTGTCGAGAAGAGAGGCGAGCGGATTCTCGCCGCCCTCCTCCGGCGTGCGCAGCGAGTCCGCGCCGAACAGGGCGGCCACCGTGTCGATCTCGCCGCCCGCCTTGGTGTCGTTGCGCTCCAGCACCCGGTCCAGCGACACCGCCAGGTAGCGGCCCTCGCCCCACGCCGCCCGGTCGGCGAGCACGACGACGCCGCCGACCAGCAGCAGCACGTAGCGCGGGGCGTCCTCGCACGCGAACAGGAAGGAGGCCAGCTTGGAACCCGTGGCCACGGTGTGCTGGCCGTCCAGGCGCAGCTCGTCCAGTAGGCGTCCCGCGCCGTCCGGGTCCAGCGCGTCGTCCGGCTCGGCGGACCAGCCGCAGTCCAGGGTGATGAGGTCCTTCTCCGCGTGCGCGACCGTCACCTCGTGGGACTGGTCGGCGCGGATGACGGTGAGCGTGCCCGGCTTGGCGTCGAAGCCGAGGGCGCGCAGCACCTCCGCGTTGAGCGCGTGGACGCGCTCGCGCCACTCGGGGGCGTCGTATGTCACGGCGTCCTCGCCGGTCGCCGCGCGCTCCTCGTCCATCGTGAAATACGAGCGGGCCGCGAAGTAGGGGCGGCGCAGTGCCCGCAGGCCGGCGCGCGGGGTGACCGGCAGGGCGCCCTCCGGGCGCTCGGTGCCGGCGGCGTCCTCCTCGCGCTGCTTCCACTCCGCGAGCAGACCGGACTTGAGGTCCTTGGGGAGAACCTCGGCGAGGTAGTGCGCGGAGAAGTAGTCGCCGCGGTTGACCAGGGAGTCGAACGTCATCGTGGTGAACCTCTGGGTGATGGGTCAGGCGGCGGCGTGGGCCGGGGCGAGGACGGCGAGGACGCGGAGCATCGGACGGCCGGTGGTGAGCAGGGAGTCCGCGAGGGAGACGAGGCGCTCGCGGGTGCCGGTGGGCGTGGCGGAGCCGTTGCCGTTCGCCAGCGTCGGCTGCTCCCAGGAGCCCAGGCGGGCCTTGTACTCCTCGATGGGCGCGCGCAGCGGTTCGTCCCACGCCTCGCGGTGCTGCTCCAGGAACGCCTCCGCGCTGTCCAGGACACCGGGGATCGCCTCGGCGAGGCGGTCCGTGTCGTGGGAGAGGCCCGGGTTGGCCATCGTCGGGCCGACCTGGGCGCGACGCAGCACCGCCACCATGTCGTCGTCGACCTCGCCGTCCTTGGTGACCGCCATCCACTTGACGACGGTCGGGCGGCCGAGCGCGTTGGAGTAGATGCCCTGGACGAGGTACGTGGGTTGCGGCACGCCGGCGGTCAGCACCGGTGCCTCCTGGCGGTCCAGGCGGACCAGGACCTTGTCCGTGAGCCACTCCATGACCGGGTGCAGGTCGGTCAGCAGGGAGATGTCGGGCCAGCTCGACGTCGCCGAGGCGCGGGCGCGTGTCAGGCTGTGGTCGGCGAGCCGCCGGTTGAAGGTGACCTTCAGGCGGTCGCGCAGGCCCTGCTCGCGGACGTAGTCCGGGGGCAGCGCCCTGAGGCGGTTGATCAGGTCGGAGGGCGGGACGAAGGAGAGTAGCCCGGTCTCGGGGTCGGTGGACAGGTCCAGCCGGCCGTGGGCGTCGGGGTATACCTCGCGCAGCGCCTCGTCGAGGAAGTCGCGGGCGGAGGCGAACAGGTGGGGCACGTGCGCCCGGGGGACGGACCCGGTGCCGTCGCCCGCGTCGGAGGCGCCGGCGTCCTCCGCCGGCTCGTCGTTCACGGCGCCGAAGAAGTCGGCGAGGAAGTCGTCCACGCCGTCGTCCGCGTCGGAGGCACCGCGGGAGTCCAGGGACTCGTCCACGTCACGGCCCCGCAACAGGTCCTGGATGAGGGACTTCTCCTCGGCCTCCGCCCGGTACAGGCCGGACACCGCCTCCGCCGTGCCCAGTGACCGATGGGCCTCGGCCTCGCGGTCCAGCAGGCGCTCCGCGACGAGGGTGTCGTCCTTCGCGCCGTCGACGGAGCTGGTGAGGATCAGCGCCCGGAACTGCGGCTGGTACTGCTGCCCGTAGCGGTCGATGCGGCCGTTGCGCTGCTCGATGCGGATCAGCGACCAGGGCACGTCGTAGTGGATCAACTGGTGGCACTGACGGTGCAGGTTGACGCCCTCGGAGGCGACGTCGCCGGTGAACAGGATGCGTACGGGGGTGTCCGCGAGGCCGAAGTCCTCCACGCACTGCATCTGCTGCTCGTCGGACAGGCCGCCGTGCATGACCCGGGCGGCCTGCTCGGCGGCCTTGCCCTTGAAGCCGAGGGCCGCCGGCACGGTCCGTGCCAGCCACTCCAGGGTCTGCACCCGCTCGGAGAAGACCACGACCCGGGTGTCGGACTTCGGCCCGACCCCGATCTCCCGCAGCTGCTCCAGCAGGGCCCCGAACTTGCCCGAGTCGGCCTGCGTCATGCCTGACGCCAGCTCCAGCAGCCGGTGCAGGGCCGCGCGTTCGGCGGCCGTCGCCTCCGGGTCGTCCTTCTTCTCCAGCGTCTTGATGCGCGTGCTGACCGTGGCCTTCAGCGCGGCGTGGGAGGAGAGGAACGACTTCAGCAGTGTGTACGGGAACAGGGGCACGTCGCTGACCGACTTCGCGCCGTCGGACGGCAGCCAGACCGAGGCCAGCTCCTCGAAGACCTTCTCCTCGGCGGGGGTGGCTGTGACCCGGATCGAACGGGACGGGCCCCGGTCCGCCCACTGCCCCTTCATCTGCTCCCGCACCTCGGGGCTGACCTTCGTACGCCGGATGAACAGGTGCTTGATGTCGTCGGCGCGGTAGTGCTCCGGGTCGCGGATCGCGGCCGGGTCGAGCAGGGAGATCAGCTCGGCGAAGGAGCGGGCGTCGCCGTTGTGCGGGGTCGCCGAGGCCAGCAGCAGGGCGTCCGTGTGTGGGGCCAGCGTGCGGGCCAGCTGGTTGCGCAGGGAGCCCTTGTTGATCAAGTTGTGCGACTCGTCGATGACGACCGCGTCCCAGGTGATCCGCTCCAGGTGGTGCTTGTACTGGTCGGTGTTCTTCAGGGTGTCGATGGAGACGATGACCCGCTTGAAGTACGTGAACGGGTTGCGGCCCGCGGGGATCTCCCGCTGGATCCGCTCGATGCCCACCGAGTCCAGACGCACCAGCGGGATCGCGAACCGCGTCCACAGCTCGTGCTGGAACTGCTCCAGGACGTGCTGCGGGGTGACGACGAGGATCCGCTCGCCGCGGCCGCGGCGGATCAGCTCGGCGAGGGTGAGGCCGATCTCCAGGGTCTTGCCGAGGCCGACGACGTCCGCGATGAGCAGGCGGGGGCGCAGGTTGCGGCCAGAGAGGGCGAGTTGGGCGGGACGCTGCTGGTAGGGGAGGGAGTCCAGGAGGAAGGAGTCCGCGAGCGCGAGGCCGCGTTCGGCCTGCGGCAGCGGCGTCTTGCGCAGCACCGCCTCCAGGAACAGGCGCGAGCGGCGGAAGTTCGGTGAGTCGTCCCGCACCAGGCGGGTCCGCCTCGGGTCGAGCAGCTCGACCTGGTCCAGACCGGTGAAGAACACCGCCTCCTGGTCGCGCACGAAGTCCGACGCGCCCACCGCCTCGACGCGGGCGCCGTCGTGCTCGGTCCGCGTCGCGTTGCGCACCAGCCACACCTCGTCCCGTACGAGGATCTGGGCGCCCGGCGGGAAGAGGGCGTCCTCGTCGCTCGTCGCGGCGGCGGGGCTCAAGTCGGCGGTCACGCGGTTGCCTCCTGGGCGTTCGTGTCGGTGGTTGGACGCGACCCGCGGTGGGGAGAGCGCGCGGGACGCATGGTTGGGGCAGTGCTCGTGGGGATCGGCGCGGGCGGGCCCGGGCTCGGAGGATCAGAACGGAGCTTTCGCCGCGTACGCGGTACGGAGACGCTCTGCTGTCCTACGGGCCTGCACTGAGTGACGCAGCGTGTGTGTTCCTTCGCCGGGCCGTCCGGACACCGTGTGTGTGCGGCCCGGAATCGGCTTCTCACGCCTCGGACCGCCGGACGGATCCCGCTGGGCGGGAGACGCAAGACCAGTGGAGTCCTGTGCCGCTGTCCCGGGGCTCTTGACCGGGCTGGAAGGGCTGGAGGGGGAAGCCGGAGCGTCGGACGGAAGCGGCGTCGCCAGGTCGGCCGGGAGGATCTTCGTGACCGGAGCGTCGTTCACGGGGGCGGGCCAGGAGACAGTAGGTGGGGCATCCGCAGGTGCAGCCTTGTGTCGTTGCCCCGCGGTGTGCGCGGTGAGCCTGCGACGCGCCTGGGCGATCTTCATGCCGTGCGTCTCGATCACCGATCGGCACTGCTGCACCACGTCGTTCAGCGACGGCCGGCCCTCGGCGTTCTGGGCCAGCATGCCGGTCAGAAGTGGGAGCAGTTCGTCGGGCGCACCGGAAAGGTCCGGCGCCGTGTCAGGGTCGGTGACCAGGTGGAACACCATGTACGGGGTCGCCGCCTCGTGCGGATAGTGGCCCGTCGCGGCGAAGAGCAGCAAGGCGCCCAGCGCGTACACGTCCACGGCCGACGTCAGCGGCTTCACACCGGCGGCCTGCTCGGGAGCCATGCAGATCGGGGTACCGACCACCTGGTGCGGGGCGGTGAGGGAGACGCTCGACTCGGTGAAGGCGGCCAGCCCGAAGTCGATGATCTTCGGGCCGTTCGGACCGAGCAGGACATTGGCCGGCTTCAGGTCGCGGTGGAGAAGGCCCTGTGTGTGCACGGCCGACAGCGCCTCGGCGAGGATCGCACCGAGCGCGGCGGTGAGGACGGACGGCAGTGGTCCGTGCGTCTTGACGTGCCGGGCGAGGTCAGGGCCGTCCACGTACTCGGTGGCCAGCCACGGCTGCTCCGCCTCCGCGTCGGCTCCCAGGAACGCCGCTATGCGCGGACCCCAGATGGTCTTGAGTACCTCGATCTCCTGCGCGAACCGCTGGCGGGACTCGGAGTCCACGACGGACGGTTTGATGACCTTCACCGCGGCAGGCTCGCCGCCGAGTGACTCACCCAGGTACACCTGACCCATGCCTCCGTGGCCGATCCGGCCGAGCAGTTCGAAGTCGCCCAGCGCGAGCGGGTCCTCGGGGTTCAGGGACGTGATCTGCACGGGGGTCCTCGGCACTCGATCCTGGCGGGCGTCTGATCAGCGGCGATGCGCGCCTGAGGACACGGTAGTGGAAGTGGTGGGCAGGTGTGACGCGTATGGCGGGATGGAGATATCGGCAGCCCCAGGTGAAGAGGGTGTGGAGAGTCGGTTCAGGCATGTCGGCCGATCCCGCGACCAGGGCCTCCCCGGCCTGCGAGACGCCGGCCTGGGGTCGCCAAGCGATCAGTCGGGCCGGGTGGCGGGTCCGCCGCCAAGGGCGTACGAGCGGAGAGGAACCCGTGCCGCCGGGGCCCTGAACAGTGCGTTCTCCTTACTGCATATGATGTGCAAGTGCGCACCACCGACTACACCATCCGCCCCGCCACCCCCGCCGACCTCGACGCCGCCCGGGCCGTCATGCTGGACACCGTCTACCGCGACTTCGGCACCGGCTACGTGCCCCGCTGGCACCGGGACATCATCGACCTGGACGGTGCGTACCTGAGCCCCGCCCGGCACACCCTCCTCGTCGCCGTGGACGGGCGGGACGGGGAGGTCGTCGCGACCGGTGCCCTCGACTCCCGGGGGCCCGCGCATCCCCCGAACCCCCGGCACGTCGCCGAGCGTTACCCCTCCGGGGTCACCGCGCAGCTGCGCCGCGTGTACGTCCGGCCCGACCACCGGCGGCGCGGGCTGGCGCGCGGGCTCGTCGACGAGCTGCTGGCGTTCGCCGCCGCCGACGGGGGATACCGGGCCGTGTATCTGCACACCGACCCCGCCGTCACCGGGGCCGAGCCGTTCTGGCGGTCGCTCGCCAAGGTCGTGCACGACGAGCGTGAGGACGCGGGCGGCGGGCAGCGCGTCGTGCACTTCGACGTGCCCCTGCCCTGAGGGCGCCGCACGACGGTCTCATGGAAATCATTTTCATGTAGGGTGTCTCTGCGTTCGCGTTGCCCCTCCAGCTCACACGTCCACCCGATCGATCCGAGGACCATGCGCTCCCACCGCCGCTCCCGGCTGCTCGCCCCCCTCCTGCTCTTCCCCCTGGTCGCCGGCTGTTTCGCCTCCGGCGGTGAGGAGTCCGCCAAGGACGGTGACGGCGGCTCCCGGCTCCGGGTCGGTCTCGCCTTCCCGCCCGCCGAGAACCTCTCGCCCTACGGCGCCGACGCCACCCTCCTCAGCCGGCTCGGCGTCACCGAGGGGCTCACCGCGCTGGACGCCAACGGTTCCGCCGCGCCCGCCCTCGCCGAATCGTGGCGCAGGGACGGGGACAGGGCATGGGAGTTCACCCTCCGCGACGCCACCTTCCAGGACGGCACCGACGTCACCCCGGCCGCCGTGGCCGACTCCCTCGCCCGGGCCACCGCCGCCAAGCCCGCGCCCGCCGCCCTCGCCGGCGTCACCCTCACCGCCAAGGCCGACGGCGACCGGGTACTCAGGGTCACCACCGCCGCGCCCGACCCCGTACTCCCGTTGCGGCTCTCCAGCCCGAGCCTCGCCATCCTCGCCGAGAAGGCCTACGCGAAGAGCGGGCGCGTCGACCCCGTCGGCACCGCCACCGGGCCTTTCGAGATCACGAAGGTGAACGGCGCCACCTCCGCCTCCCTCGACCGCTTCGACGACTACTGGGGCGGCCGCGCCCAGGCCTCCGGGATCGACGCCCGTTTCATCGCCGACGGCACCGCACGTGCCAACGCCCTGCGCACCGGCGAGCTGGACATCGCCGAGGCCGTTCCCGTCTCCCAGGCGGCGAGCCTCGGCAAGGAGAGTCGCAGGGACACCGCCACCACGCGGACCACCAGCCTGCTGCTCAACTCCTCCTCCGGGCCCTTCGAGGACGCCTCGCTGCGGGCCGCCGCCCGGGGTGCGATCGACACCTCCGTGTTCGCGAAGGACGTGTACGAGGGGTACGCCGACGCCGGTGCCGGTGTCTACGGGCCCGCCGTCACCTGGGCCGAGGGCAAGCGGCAGAAGCCCGTCGGGCGCGTCGCCGCCGGGAAGCCGAACGGGACCACCGTCTCCCTCGCCACCTACGACAACCGGCCCGAGCTGCCCGAGGCCGCCCAGGTGGTCAAGCAGCAGCTGGAGAAGGCCGGGTTCACCGTGAAGCTGACCGTGCGCGAGTACTCGCGCCTCGAAGGCGACGCCCTGGACGGGAAGTTCGACGCCTTCGTGCTCGCCCGCAACACCCTGGTCGACACCGGTGACCCCGTCGCCGTCCTCGCCAGCGACTACACCTGCGCCGGCGGCTACAACATCGCCCAGCTCTGCGACAAGGGCGTCGACGCCGCCGTCGCCAAGGCCGAGGGGATCGCCGACACCGCCGGGCGGCAGGACGCCGCCATGGCCGCCGAGGCCCGCGTCCTCGGGACCGACGCCGTCGTGCCGCTCGTGCACCAGCGCATCATCACCGGCGTCGGCACGTCCGTGCAGGGTGTCGTCCTCGACCCGTACGAGCGCACCCTCGTCGGCACCGGCACCCGGCGCTGAGCCGTGCGGCAGCGCGTGGCCACCGCGGTGTGGCGGGTCGTCCTCGCGGCCGGGCTGGTGTGCGGGATCGGGCTGCTGCCGTGGCTGACCCGCACCGACCCGGCGCACACCGTCCTCAAGGCGCGGGCGGCCGACCGCGACCCGACGCCCGAGGTGCTCGCCGACATCCGCGAGCAGCTCGGGCTGGACGGCGGGCCGCTGCACCTGCTCGGCCGGTGGCTCGGCGGGCTCGCGCACGGCGACGCCGGGCAGTCGTGGATCTCCGGGAACGACGTCCTGCCCGACGTGCTCCAGGCCCTCGGTGCCTCCCTGCTGCTGATGACGGTCGCCCTCCTGGTGGCCGTTCTCACCGCCACGGCCGTCTGTGCCCGCACCCTCAGGCTCGGCGCGCGGCGGCTGCTCGACGGGCGGCGCCGTGGCGGCACCTTCTCCGCCGTGGTCGCCGCGCTGCCCGAGTTCCTCGTCGCCTCCGTGCTCGCCACCGTCGTCGGGGTGCAACTGGGCTGGCTGCCCGCGCTGGGCTGGTACGGGCCGCAGTGGACCGTACTGCCCGCCCTCGCCCTCGGGCTGCCCGCCGGCGCCGTGCTCGGGCGGCTGCTCGACGACCTGCTGCCCGGCGCCTTCGGCGAGCCCTGGGCGCTGGCCGCCGCGGCGCGCGGACTGACCGGACGGTCCGTCGCCCGGCAGGCCGTGCGGCGGTGCGTGCCCGCGCTGCTGCCCAACCTCGGGCTGTTCGTCGTCGGGCTGACCGGCGGAGCCGTCGCCGTCGAGCAGGTCTTCGACATCCCCGGCCTCGGCCGCACCACCCTGCAGACCGCCCTCGCGCAGGACCTGCCCGTCCTCCAGGCCGGCACCCTCGCCCTGCTCCTGCTCGCCGCGCTCGCGACCCTCGTCACCCGCCTCGCCGGCCGCCTGCTCACCGGGCCCGCCCTGCGCGACGGCGCCCTGTCCTCACTGCACCGGCCGGCACCGCCCGCCCGCGGCCTGCTGCCCCTCCTGTACGGCGGTGTCCTGCTGGCCGTCGTCGCCTGGGGGCTGTTCCGCGACCCGCTCGCCCTCGACACGGGCCAACGGCTGCGGGCCCCCTCCCTCGCCCACCCCTTCGGCACCGACGCCCTCGGCCGCGACCTGCTCGCCCGCGTCGGCCACGGCGCTCTCGACACGCTGCTGCTCGCCTCCGCCATCACCGCCGCCGCGCTGCTCACCGGGGTACTGCTGGGGCTCGTTCCCCGGGTCTCCGCGCCGCTCGTCGACACCGTCAACGCCGTGCCGCCCGTACTCGCCGCCCTCCTCGTCACCGCCGTCGCGGGCGGCGGAGCCGCGACCCCCGCACTCGCCGTGGGCGCCGTCGCCTGGGCGCCGCTCGCCACGCACACCGCGTCGCTGCTGCGCCAGGAACGGGCCACCCTGCACATCACGGCCACCCGGGGGCTGGGCGCCGGGCGCTGGTACCTGCTGCGCCGCGAACTGCTCCCCGCCGTCCTGCCGCCCGTCATTCGGCACGCCCTGCTGCGGCTGCCCGGCGTCGCCCTCGCGCTCGCCTCGCTCGGCTTCCTCGGCCTCGGCGCCCAGCCGCCGTCCCCCGAGTGGGGTCTGCTCCTCGCCGAGAACCAGCCCTACGCCGAACGCGCCCCCTGGGCCGTCCTCGCTCCCGCCGCCGTCCTCGCCCTGCTCGGCGCGCTCGCCGTCACCACGGCGGGCGGACTGCGCCGGCCCCGACGACGGCAACGCCCGAAGCCCCCGGCCACCGGCCCGCAGCCCACCGCCGTCGCCGAGAAGGAACTGGCCGACGCCCGATGACCCCCATCACCTCCATCGGCCGCGCATCCGGGAAGGCTTCCGGCCGCCGGCCCACCAGCCCGCTGTCCCCCCTCCTGCGCCTGCTGATCCTGACCCAACTCGCCTTCAACGTCGGCTTCTTCGCCGTCCTGCCCTTCCTCGCCGAACACCTGGGACAGGCCGTGGGCATGGCGGGCTGGCTGGTCGGTTTCGTGCTCGGACTGCGGACCTTCAGCCAGCAGGGACTGTTCGTGGTCGGCGGTGCGCTGGCCGACCGCTACGGCATCCGGCCTGTCGTCCTCACCGGATGCGTCCTGCGCATCGCCGGCTTCGCGTGGCTCGGGTACGCCGAGCGGACCTGGGCGGTCGTCGGCGCGGTGCTGCTCATCGGGTTCGCCGCCGCGCTGTTCTCGCCCGCCGTCGAGTCCGAGGTCGCCCGGCAGGCCGTCCTCTGGGAGGAACAGGGCGGCGGGGACCGCACCCGGGTGCTCGCGCTGTTCACCGTGGCCGGGCAGGCGGGGGCGTTCGTCGGGCCGCTGCTGGGCGCGCTGCTGCTGGCCGTCGACTTCCGTACGGCCTGTCTGGCCGGTGCCGGTGTCTTCGTGCTCGTCCTCGCCGGGCACGCGCGGCTGCTGCCCCAGCACCTTCCCGGGCGGGCCCGCGTAGGGGCCAGGGGCGGCGTGCGGCTGCTCCTGCGCAACCGGCCCTTCCTGGCACTGTGCTGCGCCTACGGCGCCTATCTGCTCGCCTACAACCAGCTCTACCTCGCCCTGCCCGCCGAGGTGGAGCGGGCCGCCGGCTCCCAGGCGCCGCTGGCCTGGCTGTTCGCGCTGTCCTCACTGCTGGTGGTGACCGCGCAGTTGCCGGTGACCCGGTGGGCGGGGGAGCGGTTGACGCCGCGCCGGTCCATGGTGGCCGGGCTGGTGCTGATCGCCGGCGGGTTCGCCGCCGTCGCCCTCGCCCGGCCCGCCGGGTGGACGGGCGTGGGCGGGCTGGCACCGGCCGCCGGGTTCGTCGTGCTGCTGACGCTCGGCCAGATGCTGGTCGCGCCCGTCGCCCGCGCCTGGGTGCCCGACCTCGCCGAGGACGGCAGACTCGGCCTGTACACGGGGGCGTTGTCCTCGGTCTCCGGGCTGATCGTGCTGGCCGGCAGCTCCGTGACCGGCCTGCTCCTGGACAGCGGGCTGCCGGCCGCCGTGCCGTGGCTGGCACTGGCCGCCGTACCGCTCGCCGCGGTCACCCTGCTGCCGCGCGGTCACCGGGACAGGAGCTCCCGCGCGGACACGTGAGCCGCGGCTGCCGGTGCGGACGCCGGTTCCTCCCCGGGTGCCGCCACCCCGCTCCCCGACCTCCGCCACAACCACACCACATCCCGCCCGAACGACCACACCAGCAGCCCCAACGCCAGCCCCACCACAGCGGCGTCGACCCCACGCGGCAGCAACTCCGCGCCCGCGAGAAGCAGCAGTACCCCCTGCAACGCCGCCACCGTCTTGCGGGCCGTGCTCGGCGGCAGCGGGGCCGTCAGCCACGGCCACACCCGGGCCGCGGCGACGAACACGTACCGCATGCCGCCGATCAGCAGCACCCACGGGCCCAGGTCCATCGCGACGTACACGCTGAGCACCAGGATGAGGAACGCGTCGACCTCCATGTCGAAGCGCGCCCCCAGGGCCGTCGTCGTGCCCGTGCGGCGGGCGACCTGGCCGTCCACGCCGTCCAGGATCAGGGCTGCGGCCGTCAGGCCGACGAGGAGGGAGACGGGCGGCGCGCCGCGGAACGAGTCGGCGACCAGGGCCGTGACCCCGCCGACCAGGGTGGCCCGGCCGAGCGTGACCCGGTTGGCCGGGCCGAACGACGGCGGCCGGGAACGGTGCAGGGCCCGGGTGAGCACCGCCCAGGTCGCGAACGCGAACGCGAGGCCGGTCAGCCAGCCCGCCGCGCCCATGCCGATCACCGTGCCGAGCAGCACCAGCAGCAGGACCTGCGCGCCCGCCCCCACCGCGGTCTCCTGCTGCGGGGGCCTCGCTCCGTACGTGTTGTTCAGGGCCACCGAACACCCTCCGGCCGTGTGACAGAGTCGGTCGACGCCGCTACCTTGTGCGCGGCTCGTGCATCCCTCGGTACGTGGGCGGCTTGCCGATCGTTCAGGAGGACATCCGATGACCCGCACCGCACGTGCGTTCTGGCTCGACTCGCCCGGCCGGGGCGTGATCCGCGACGTCGAGCTGCCCGCGCCCGGCCCGGACGAGGTGCTCGTGCGCACGCTCTGGTCCGGGATCAGCCGGGGCACCGAGACCCTCGTCTTCCACGGCCGGGTGCCCGAGAACCAGTACGCGGTCATGCGCGCGCCCTTCCAGGAGGGCGACTTCCCCGGGCCGGTGAAGTACGGCTACCTCAACGTCGGCGTGGTGGAGGAGGGCCCGGACGCGCTCGCCGGGCGTACCGTCTTCTGCCTCTTCCCCCACCAGACCCGCTACGTCGTCCCGGCCGCCGCCGTCACCCCGGTGCCGTCGGACGTCCCCGCCGGGCGGGCCGTGCTCGCCGGCACGGTGGAGACCGCCGTCAACGCCCTGTGGGACGCCGCGCCCCTGGTCGGTGACCGCGTCGCCGTGGTCGGCGGCGGCATGGTCGGCTGTTCGGTGGCCGCGCTGCTGGCCCGGTTCCCCGGCGTCCGCGTCGAGCTGGTCGACGCCGACCAGGCGCGGGCGAAGGTCGCCGAGGCACTCGGCGTCGGCTTCGCGTCCCCCGCCGACGCCGTCGGCGACCGGGACCTCGTCGTGCACGCCAGCGCCACCGAGGAGGGCCTCGCCCGGTCCCTGGAGCTGCTGCGGCCCGAGGGCACGGTCGTCGAACTGAGCTGGTACGGCGACCGGCGCGTGGCCCTGCCGCTCGGCGAGGCCTTCCACTCCCGGCGCCTGACCGTGCGCGGCAGCCAGGTCGGCACCGTCTCCCCGGCGCGCGCAGGCACCCGCACGTACGCCGACCGGCTCGCCCTCGCCCTCGACCTGCTCGCCGACCCCGCGCTGGACGCCCTCGTCACCGGCGAGTCCGCCTTCGACGAACTGCCGGACGTGCTGCCGAGGCTGGCCTCGGGGGACGTCCCCGCCCTGTGCCACCGCATCCGCTACGGCGACGACGACTGAACTCCGCCTCCCGCCCTGGGCGGGACCTCGGCGCATCGGCGCCTGACCTTGAGAAAAGAGGTACGGGCCGCTGAACAACGGAAGGCACCGGGCCGTAATAGACGGCATCCCGCGCGGCGAACGGCGGGGGATCAGACGTGCCACACCTGGAGGGTCGTCCGTTGTTCAGCATCACCGTCCGCGATCACATCATGATCGCCCACAGCTTCCGCGGCGACGTCTTCGGGCCCGCGCAACGCCTGCACGGAGCGACGTTCCTGGTGGACGCCACCTTCCGGCGCGAGCAGCTGGACGAGGACGACATCGTCGTCGACATCGGACTCGCCACGCGGGAACTGGGCGCCGTCGTCGCCGAGTTGAACTACCGCAACCTCGACAACGAACCCGACTTCGCCGGTGTCAACACCTCCACGGAGTTCCTCGCCAAGGTCGTCGCCGACCGGCTCGCCGAACGCGTCCACAAGGGCGCGCTCGGCGAGGGCGCCAAGGTCCTGGCCGGTCTCACCGTCACGCTCCACGAGTCGCACGTCGCCTGGGCGAGTTACGAGCGTGCGCTGTGACCGACACGTCCACCGACACGTCCAGTGACACGTCCACCGGAACGACGGCCGGACGCCGCGCCCGGCTCGCCTACGTGCCCGCGCAGCCGGCCCCGAGGAACGGCGGGATCGTCCCCATGTCCCTGCGCTCCGTGCACTTCGTCCTGCCGGGCGGCGTCGACGACCCGGCCGCGCCGAGCGGCGGCAACGCCTACGACCGCCGGGTGGCTCTGGACCTGCCCGGCTTCGGCTGGCGGGTGCGGGGACTGCCCGTGGACGGCGCCTGGCCCCGGCCCGACGCGAGAGCGCGGACGGAACTCGCGCGCGTGCTGCGCCGGTTGCCGGACGGGGCCGTGGTCCTGCTGGACGGGCTGGTCGCCTGCGGGGTGCCGGAGGTCGTCGTCCCGGAGGCCGGACGGTTGCGCATGGCCGTCCTGGTCCACCTGCCGCTCGGTGACGAGACCGGCCTCGACCCGGCCGTGGCCGCCGCGCTGGACGCCCGCGAGCGCGCGGTGCTCCGGGCCGTCCCGGCCGTCGTCGCCACCAGCGACTGGGCGGTGCGCCGCCTCGTCTCCCACCACGGCCTCGACCCGGCCCGCGTCCACGTCGCCGCCCCCGGCGCCGACATCGCGCCGCTCGCGCCCGGCACCGACGGGGTCTCCCGGCTGCTGTGCGTCGCCGCCGTCACGCCTCGCAAGGGACAGCACCGGCTGGTCGAGGCCCTGGCCGAGGTGGCCGACCTGCCCTGGTCGTGCGTGTGCGTCGGCGGGCTCGGCCAGGACCCCGCGTACGTGGGCCGGTTGCGGGCCCTCATCGGGCGCCACGGCCTCCAGGACCGGCTGGTCCTGGCGGGCCCCCGGTCCGGCACCGACCTGGACGCCAGCTACGCTGCCGCCGACCTGATGGTCCTCACCTCGTACGCCGAGACGTACGGCATGGCGGTGACGGAGGCCCTCGCGCGCGGCATCCCCGTGCTCGCCACGGACGTGGGCGGCCTCCCGGAGGCCGTGGGACGCGCCCCCGACGGAGGGGTGCCCGGCATCCTCGTCCCGCCGGAGGACCCGGCCGCGCTCGCCGCCGAACTGCGGGGCTGGTTCGGCGAGGCGGACGTACGGCGCCGGCTGAAGGCGGCGGCACGCGCGCGCCGCGCGGCGCTGAACGGCTGGGCGGCCACGGCACAGAGCCTGGCCGGTGTTCTGCACCGGCTCCCGGCCCGACCGCGGAGGGCGGCATGAAGAGGACGACGGCACCCACCGGCGGGAGGATCCCGGCCCAGCCCGGACCACATGACGCCCCCGACACCACGACGGGGGGCATCCCCGGCACCATGCCGGGCGCCGGACCCGCCGACCGGCGGACCCTGCGGCTGAGGGGGGAGCAGGAAGCAACCCACGACACGCGGCACGAGCACCGGTCACGGCCTGGCACGGCCGAGGGACCACAGGCGGCCGCGGACCCTGAGGCGCCCGACGCCCCTCCCGCGTCCCGAGCGCCAGAAGCACACGAAGCGCCTGAAGCGCCCGAAGACCCCCCGCGCTACGCCCCCGAGTGGCTCCGGCTCCGGGAGGACGCCGACGCCGCCGCGCGGGCGCACGACCTGCTCGACCCGTTGCGGGTCCGCCTCGCCGACCTGCCGGCCCGGGCCGGCGGCCTGGTCGTGCACGACCTGGGCTGCGGTACCGGCTCGATGGGCCGCTGGCTCGCCCCGCTGCTCGACGGCGCCCAGCACTGGGTCCTGCACGACCGGGACCCCTACCTGCTGCACTTCGCCGCGGCCGCCTCCCCACGCTCCGCCGCCGACGGCAGCCGGGTCACCGTGGAGACACGGCGCGGCGAGGTCGCCCGGCTCACCCCGGAGGCGCTGGCCGGCGCCCACCTGGTGACGGCGTCCGCGCTGCTCGACGTCCTCACCGAGCGGGAGGTCGGCGCCCTCGCCGCCGCCTGCGCCGGGGCCGGCTGCGCGGCGCTGCTGACCCTGTCCGTCGCCGGACGCGTCGACCTCACCCCCGCGCACCCCCTGGACGCCGAGATCGCCGACGCGTTCAACGAGCACCAGCGGCGCGCGGGCCTCCTCGGCCCGGACGCGGTCACCGCCGCCGCGGACGCCTTCGCCGGGCACGGCGCGACCGTGCGGGTGCGTCCCAGCCCTTGGCGGCTGGGCCCCGTCGACGCCGCGCTCACCGAACAGTGGCTGCGCGGCTGGGTCGGCGCGGCCGTCGAACAGCGCCCCGGGCTGCGTGAGCCGGCCGACCGCTACCTCGCGGAGCGCCTCGCCGCCTGCGCGGCGGGCGGGCTGCGGGTCGTCGTGCACCACAGCGACCTGCTGGTGCTGTGCCGGCCGACGGGCGGGACCTCGTGAGCGCACCGGCGGTGCGGGCGCCGGCGGCAGCCCCCCGGAGCCCCAGCATCCCCCGCGCCCTGCGCGCGCACCTCGGCAGCGTCGCCGGCGCCGCCATCCTCGCCGTGCTGCTGTGGCGGCTGGGCACCGGCGTCTTCCTCGACGGGCTGCGCAGGATCGACGGCCCCACCCTGCTGGCCGCGCTCGGCATCGGGCTGGTCACCACGGTGTTCAGCGCCTGGCGCTGGGTCCTGGTGGCCCGGGGACTGCGCATCCGGCTGCCGCTCGCCCCGGCCGTCGGCGACTACTACCGCGCCCTGTTCCTCAACGCGGCCCTGCCCGGCGGAGTCCTCGGCGACGTGCACCGCGCGGTGCGGCACGGGCGCAGCGCCGGTGACCTCGGCCGGGGCGTGCGGGCCGTCGTGCTCGAACGCGCCGCCGGACAGCTCGCGTTGCTCGGCGCGGGGGCGGTGGTGCTGCTCACGATGCCGTCCCCGGTGCGGGCCGGGACCCGGCAGCTCGCCCCGCTCCTGGGCCTGGCCGCGCTGGGCGTGCTCGCCGTCGGTCTCGCCCTGCGGATGAACCGTGCCCCCTCGCGCCGTGCCCCCTCATGCCGGGCCCCCTCGCGCCGTGCGCCCTCGCGTCGCGGCCGGGCGCTGCGGGCGACGCTCGGCGAGGCGCGCCGGGCGCTGCTGTCCCGGCGCAACGGCCCGGGGGTCGTGGTGTCGTCCGTCGTGGTCCTCGCCGGGCACCTGACGATGTTCGTGCTCGCCGCCCGGGTCGCCGGGAGCACCGCCTCCGTCGCGGTGCTGACACCGCTGGCCGTCCTGGCGCTGCTCGCCATGGGCCTGCCGCTGAACGTCGGCGGCTGGGGACCCCGGGAGGGCGTCACGGTCTGGGCGTTCGGCGCGGCCGGGCTTGGCGCGGGCAGCGGCCTGGGCGTGGCCGTCGTGTACGGGGTGCTCGGTCTCGTGGCGAGCCTGCCCGGTGCCGTCGTCCTCGTCGTCCGTCGGCGCGCCCCCTCCACGAGGCACGCGGGGCCCGTCGTACCGGACCCCGAACCGCACCACGCGCCCGGCGGGCACTATCCGCGCTCGCCGCCCTGCGGGGGCACCGACACCGTCACCGAAGTGAGCATCGCGACGTACTCGCCGAAGGATTCCGTGAGGCCGGCCAGCAGTTCCCTTCCCTTTTCCGCCGACGCCAGTGAAGGACGCCCGATGACACCGGAATCGGTATAGGCGGACATGCCCAGGGAGAGCAGATGACGCCGGTCGTCGGCGACGAAATCAGCGGCCTCGTAACCGGGCCGGACACATTCGGGATGCGTGTGCAGAAGAATGGACGTCTCGATTTCCCCGGCGTGCATGTCGGTGAGCAGAGACGTGGCCACCCCCGCCCGCCGCCGTGCCGCCTCCCAGTCCTCCGCGGCCGGGAACAGCGCCATCCGCTCGCCGCGCGCGGAGGACTCCTGAACGACGTTGCCCAGCACGTAGTTGCCGCCGTGCCCGTTGACCAGCACCAGGGCTTCGACGCCCGAACGGCGCAGCGACGCCGCGATGTCCGCTACCACCGCGTGAAGGGTCACCGAGGAGATGCTGACCGTGCCCGGCCAGTCCGCGTGCTCGTGCGAGCAGCCGATCGTCACCGGCGGCAGGAGGTGCACCGGGTACGCGTCGGCGATCTCCCGGGCGATGGCGCAGGCGACGAGGGTGTCGGTCGCCAGCGGCAGGTACGGGCCGTGCTGCTCGAAGCTCCCGACGGGCAGCACGGCGACCTGCCGCGCGAGCCCGGCACCGCGCCTGCGCACATCTTCCGTCGTGTCCGCCGGCACCAGTGAAACGTCCATTTCCGCACGGCCTTTCGTCTCCGCTCAGAACCCCGGCTGAGGAACTCGAGAATCATGACAGAAAACATTGGCGTACTCGGCAAGAAGTCACCCCGACGCACGGATGTGGAACGCGTGGTCAACGTGCCGCTGCCCACCGTGTACGGGCAATTCCAGGCGGTCGGTTACTTCGACCACGAGCGCGGTGACGAGCAGGTGGCCCTGGTGTACGGCGATCTCGGCGCCGACCGCGTCCTCACCCGGCTGCACTCGGAGTGCCTCACCGGAGACGCCTTCGGCTCCCGGCACTGCGAGTGCGGTGACCAACTGGCCTGCGCGCTGCGCGCCGTGGCCGCCGAGGGTAGCGGCGTCGTCGTCTACCTGCGCGGGCACGAGGGACGCGGCATCGGACTGCTGGCCAAGCTGCGTGCCATGGCGTTGCAGGCGGAGGGACTCGACACGGTGGAGGCCAACCTCGCGCTGGGCCTGCCGGTGGACGCCCGGGACTACGGCGTCGCCGCCCGCATCCTCGACGACCTGGGCGTGCGGTCGGTACGGCTGATGTCCAACAACCCGCGCAAACGCGAGGCGTTGGTGCGGCACGGCATCCAGGTCGCCGAGCAGGTGCCGCTGCTGATACCGCCGTGCGAGAGCAACATCACCTACCTGCGCACCAAGCGGGAGCGCCTGGACCACCACCTGCCCCACCTGGACGCGGTGGCGCACCTGTCGTCCTGAGCCAGGGGCGGGGGGGGGGGGGGGGGGGGGGGGGGGGGGGGGGGGGCGGGGGGGGGGGGGCCCGCGCCCCCCCCCCCCCGACAGCCCCTGGGCGACGGCGGCTCAGTCCGCCACGGCCTCGTGCACCAGCTGTTTGAGGTCCCGGTGGACGGTCGACGCGGACCTGGGCCGGACCTGGGTCATGAACTGCACCGTCAGGTCACGGCCCGGGTCGACCCAGAAGGTCGTCGTCGCCACCCCGCTCCAGCCGTACGTGCCGAGCCCGGACGGCGCCTGCGTACGGCTCGGGTCGGTCACCACGGAGACACCCAGGCCGAAGCCGACGCCGTCGTTGCCGGGGTCGTCGTGCGCCGGGTGGCTGCCGAAGGAGCGCAGGTCGGTGCCGTCGGGCAGGTGGTTGCGGGTCATCAGGTCCACGGTCGCCGGGGCGAGCAGCCGGACGCCGTCCAGTTCGCCCCGGCGGCGCAGCAGTTCGGCGAAGCGGTGCACGTCGTACGCGGAGGCCACCAGCCCGCCGCTGCCCGACAGGAACCGGGGCCGGCCGCGCAGCGGCAGCCCGGGCACCGGCTCGATGCCGCCGTCGTCCGTCTCCCCGTACAGCTCGGCGAGTCGCTCCGCCTGCTCGTCGGAGACCTCGAACCCGGTGTCCGTCATGCCGAGCGGGCCGAGGATCCGCTCGGCGAAGAAGGTGTCCAGCGCCTGCCCCGACACCACCTCGACCAGCCGTCCCAGCACGTTGCTGGCCACCGAGTAGTTCCACCGCGTGCCCGGCTCGAACTGGAGCGGCAGACTCGCGTACAGGTCGACCGTCTCGGCCAGGCCGGCACCGGGCCGCAGGGACGACTCCAGACCGGCGGCCCGGTACAGCGCGTCGACGGGGTGCGCCCGGTAGAAGCCGAACGTCAGCCCGGCGGTGTGGGTCATCAGGTGCCGGACGAGGACGGGCCCGGCGGCCGGGCGGGTGACGACGTCGTCCGCGTCCCCTTCCACGTGGACCCGCGGCTCGGCGAAGGCCGGGAGGTACCGGTCCACCGGGTCGTCCAGCGACAGCCGGCCCTCCTCCACCAGCATGAGCACGGCCACCGAGGTGACCGGCTTGGTCATGGAGTAGATCCGCCACAGCGTGCCGGGCGTGACCGGCAGCCCGGCCGCCACGTCCCGGCTGCCGTGGACGGTCAGGTGGGCGACCCGACCGCCGCGGGCGAGGGCCACCAGGAAACCGGGCAGCCGCCCCTCGTCGACGAGCCGGACGAAGTGCCGGTCGAGCCGTTCCAGCGACTCCGGGTCCAGCCCGGCCGCGTCGGGGTCGGTCTCCTGCCGCAGTGGTCCCATCGCCGCCGCCCTCCTCGCTCGCCGGACGAGGTGGGTGCGGGGTACCCCGGGGGCGCGGTCCCAGACGTCAGGGCCGGGCGTTGTGGGCGGTGCGCGCCTCGATCGCGCGCAGGACCGCGACCATGTCCTCGCCGCCGTGTCCGAGTGACACCGTCTCCTCGAACAGGGCGTGGCAGGCGTCGAGCAGGGGAGAGGCGAGGCCGGTGGCACGGGCGGCCTCGGCGATCAGGCGGTTGTTCTTCAGGACGTCCAGCGCCGCCGCCTGCACCCCGAAGTCGCCCTCCAGCAGTTTGGGCGCCTTCATGCGGGACACCGCGCTGGCCATCGGTCCCGCGTCCAGGACGTCGAGGAACAGCCGTCCGTCCAGGCCCTGGCGTCCGGCGAAGTGGAAGGCCTCGGTGAGGCCCGTGACCTGGGTGATCAGGAACAGGTTCACCGACAGCTTCATCAGCAGGGCGTTCGGCGCCGGTCCGCAGAGGAACGTCTCCCGGCACAGCGGGGCGAGCAGCGGACGCACCGTCGCCACCGCCTCCGGCTCCCCGGCGAGCATCGCCACCAGCTCGCCGTTCTCCGCCGGGACCCGGGACCCGGACACGGGGGCCTCGACGTAGCGTCCGCCCGCGGCGCGGATGTCGGCCTCCAGGCCCTGCGAGTACGCGGGCGAGGTGGTGCCCATGTGGACGACGAGGCGGCCGGCGACGCGGGCGGGGAACTCCTCCGTGCCGCGGGCCAGGACGTCGTCCACCGCCCGCTCGTCCGCCAGCATGAGGATCACCGTCTCCGCGCGGTCGAAGACCTCGGCGGGGCAGGACGCCACCTCGGCGCCGACCGCGCGCAGCGGTTCGGCGCGGGCGGCGGTGCGGTTGCCCACCACGAGGGGGGTGCCGGCGCGGGCCAGCCGGAGGGCCATCGGCCGGCCCATCACTCCGAGACCGAGAAAGCCGACGCGCATGGTGCACCGTCCGTCGTCCGGGGGCGGTGGCGTTCCCGGCGGCCGGGGAAGGGGCGCCGCACGCCTATGACAGCCGTCATAGTAGCCGGGTTTATGACAGCCGTCATAGAGTGGCCGGGCACGGGCGGCACGGCGGGAGGTCGGTGATGGGGGAGTCCGGGCGGGGGCCGCGCGAACGCATGGTGTTCAGCGCCGCCCAGCTCATCCGGCGCGACGGCGTGGGAGCCACCGGCATGCGGGACGTCGCCGCCCACGCCGGTGCGCCCCGGGGTTCGCTCCAGCACTACTTCCCGGGCGGCAAGGAGCAGCTCGTCGGGGAGGCCCTGCAGTGGGCGGGCCGGTACGCGGCACAGCGTGTCGCGCGCTTCCTGGCCGGGGCGGAGCGGCCGACGCCGAGCGGGCTGTTCGACGCGATGGTGCGCCAGTGGACCGACGAGTACGGGACGGCCGGCTTCGCCGCCGGCTGCCCCGTGGCGGCCGCGACGGTCGACTGCGCCGAGACCTCCGAGGCCACCCGCGAGGCGGCCGCCGAGGCCTTCGGCACCTGGACCCGCCCGGTCGCCGACGCGCTCACCGGCATGGGCGTCCCCGAGGCGCGGTCCGCACCGCTCGCCACGCTGATGATCAGCGCGCTGGAGGGAGCGATCCTGATCGCCCGCGCCGAACGGGACGTCCGGGCCTTGACCGCGGTCTCCCGGGAGCTCGGCCCGCTCCTGGACGCCGCCGCCACCGGGGGATGAACCGACGGGCGGCGACGTGCCGCCGGGTGCGGCGCGCGCGGCCGGTGACGTCAGGCCGTCACCGTCTCCGCCTCCGGCTGTGACGCCTCGTCGCGGGAGCGCTCGCCGAGGTCCTCCGTCGGGACGTCGTGGGTCTCGCGGGCCGAGAGCGCGGCGATCACCGGCGGGACGCACAGGGCCGCCGTGAACAGGGCCACCGCGACCCAGTCGTCGCCGTCCGGACCCGCGATCCGCGCGGCGAACGTCACCGCGAAACCGGCCACCGCGAAGCCGATCTGGGTGCCGATCGCCACCCCGGACAGCCGGACGCGGGTGGAGAACATCTCGCCGTAGAAGGCCGGCCAGACGCCGTTCGCGGCGCTGTAGACGACGCCGAAGGCCACGATGCCCGTCAGGAAGGTCAGCGGGTAGGAGCCGGACGAGACCGCCCACAGGTACAGGAACATCGTCACCGCGCTGCCCACCGCGCCGATCAGGTACACCGGGCGCCGGCCGATGCGGTCGGACAGCGTCGCCCACAGGGGGATCGCGGCGAGCGCGGCGACGTTCGCGAGGGCGCCCACCCAGAGCATCGCGGTACGGGACATGCCGACCGCGTCACCGGTGGCGTACGCCAGCGCCCAGACCGTGAAGATCGTGCTGACCGAGGCGATCAGCGCGCCCGCGACCACCCGCAGCACGTCCGCCCAGTGGTCGCGCGCCAGCACGGCCAGCGGCATCTTCACGACGCCCTCCGTGGCCGCCTGCCGGGCGAAGGCCGGCGTCTCGTCGAGCTTGCGCCGGATGACGTAGCCGACGGCGGCGACCACGACGCTCAGCCAGAACGGCACGCGCCAGCCCCAGGACAGCAACTGGTCCTCGGGGAGGGCGGCGATGGGCAGGAAGACCAGGGTGGCGAGCAGTTGCCCGCCCTGGGTGCCGCTGAGGGTGAAACTGGTGAAGAAGCCGCGTCGGCGCGCCGGCGCGTGTTCCAGCGTCATGGAGTTGGCGCTGGCCTGCTCACCGGCCGCGGAGATGCCCTGCAGGACGCGGCACAGCACCAGCAGGACCGGGGCGAGCGTGCCGACCTGGGCGCGGGTGGGGAGACAGCCGATGAGGAACGTGGACACGCCCATCAGGACCAGCGTGAAGACCATGATCTTCTTGCGGCCGAGGCGGTCGCCGATGTGGCCGAGGAAGAACGCGCCGACCGGGCGGGCGGCGTAGGCGACGCCGAACGTGGCCAGCGACAGCAGCGTCGCGGTGGCCGGGTCCGACTCGTCGAAGAAGACCTCGGGGAAGATCAGCGCCGCGGCGCTGCCGTAGATGAAGAAGTCGTAGTACTCCAGGGCGCTGCCGATCCAGGCGGCCAGCGCCGCCTTCTTCGGCTGACCGGGCGGGGCGGCGTCGTGGGACGCGGGTGCGGGGACGGACACGGCGTGCTCCTTCGGGGGACTCCACCGTAGGCGGAGTGAGCGGAGTGAGCGGAGGCGAGGACGGCCGGTGGGCTAATTAACCCACTGGATAGTTAGTCGCGGTTGGCTACGGATGTTGCGCGCAGGTTTCCCGCGTGTCAAGGGGTCGCGCCCGCGCGGCCGCCGCGGCGGTCAGTCCGCGGCGCGCTCCGCCGTGAGGTAGGCGATCACCATGTCGCCCAGCATGGCGCGGTAGTGCTCGCGCCGGTCCGGGGCCACCAGGTCCCGGCCGAACAGGGCGCCGAAGGTGGCCCGGTTGGAGACGCGGAAGAAGCAGAACGCGCTGATCATCGCGTGCAGGTCGACCGCGTCCACGTCCGCCGTGAACAGGCCCGACTCCTGGCCGGTCGCCAGGATCCGGCGGATCACGTCCAGCGCGGGCGAGCCCATCCGGCCCAGCGCCTCGGACGCGGCGATGTGCTCGGCGCCGTGGATGTTCTCGATGCCGACCAGGCGGATGAAGTCCGGGTGCTGCTCGTGGTGGTCGAACGTCACCTCCGCGAGGCGCCGGATCGCGGCCACCGGGTCCAGGTGCTCCACGTCGAGCTCCTGCTCGGCCTCCCGGATCACGCCGTACGCCCGCTCCAGCACGGCCGTGAACAGCTGCTCCTTGCCGCCGAAGTAGTAGTAGATCATCCGCTTCGTGGTGCGGGTGCGGGCGGCGATCTCGTCGACGCGGGCCCCGTCGTAGCCGGCCCGGGCGAACTCGCGCGTGGCCACGTCGAGGATCTCGGCCTGAGTGCGGGCGGCGTCGCGGATGCGCCCGTTCGGTCGTGCCGGCTCGTCGACGCTGGTCATCGGGTTCCTTCGGCTGGGGCGGGGGCGGTCCGGTGATTGTAGAAGCCCGGTCCGCGCACCGGGCCGGGAGTGGTCAGGTCTTCCCCCGGCCCTCACTCGGCTGCTATGACTAACGTACTGGTTCGTACATTAGTCATCCGTGATGGAGGTCCAGGTGGCCAAGGACTCGTTTCTCGTCGGACTGATCGGTTCGGGGATCGGCCCGTCGCTCAGCCCGGCACTGCACGAGCAGGAGGCCGACCGCCAGGGTCTGCGCTACGTGTACCGGCTGATCGACATCGACGTGCTCGGCGTCCCGCCCGAGGCCGTCGGCGACCTGCTGCGCGCCGCCCGCGACCTGGGCTTCGACGGACTGAACATCACCCACCCGTGCAAGCAGCTCGTCATCGGCCACCTGGACGCCCTCGCCCCGCAGGCGGAGGCGCTGGGCGCGGTCAACACCGTCGTCTTCGACGAGGACGGCCGGGCGACCGGCCACAACACCGACGTCACCGGCTTCGCCGCCTCCTTCGCCCGCGGGCTGCCCGACGCACCGCTGGAGCGGGTCGTGCAGCTCGGCGCCGGAGGCGCGGGCGCCGCCGTCGCCCACGCCACGCTCACCCTGGGCGCCGGACGGGTCACCGTCGTCGACGCGGTGCCGGAGCGGGCCGCCGCGCTCGCCGCCTCGCTGAACCGGCACTTCGGCGACGGCCGTGCCGCCGGTTTCGGCCCGGACCGGCTCCCCGAGCTGCTCGGCGGGGCCGACGGCATCGTGCACGCCACCCCCACCGGCATGGCCGCCCACCCCGGGCTGCCGCTGCCCGCCGGCCTGCTGCACCCCGGGCTGTGGGTCGCCGAGGTCGTCTACCGGCCCCTGGAGACCGAGCTGCTGCGCACCGCCCGGGCGCTGGGCTGCGCCACGCTCGACGGCGGCGGCATGGCCGTCTTCCAGGCCGTCGACGCGTTCCGGCTGTTCACCGGGCGGGAACCCGACGCCGTGCGGATGCTCGCCGACATCACCGACCTGGCGGGCGCCCTCGGCGCCCCGCGGTAGAGAAGAGGCAGTCACGTGCGGACGTCCATCGCCACCGTCTCCCTCAGCGGTTCCCTCACCGAGAAGCTCACGGCCGCCTCCCGGGCCGGCTTCGACGGCGTGGAGATCTTCGAGAACGACCTGCTGGCCAGCCCCCTGACCCCCGAGGAGATCCGCGCACGCTGCGCCGACCTCGGACTCACCGTCGACCTCTACCAGCCGATGCGCGACATCGAGGCACTGCCCGAGGACGCCTTCACGCGTGCACTGCGCCGCGCCCGGCACAAGTTCGCGCTGATGGGCAGGCTCGGCGCGGACACCGTCCTGGTCTGCTCCAGCGTCTCCCCGCACGCCGTGGACGACGACGACCTCGCCGCCGAACAGCTCAGCCGCCTCGCGGACCTGGCCCGCGACCACGGCGTCCGCGTCGCCTACGAGGCGCTGGCCTGGGGCCTGCACATCAGCACCTACGACCACGCCTGGCGCGTCGTGGAGAGCGCCGGGCATCCGGCGCTCGGCACCTGCCTCGACAGCTTCCACATCCTCTCGCGCGGCAGCGACCCCAAGGGCATCGAGGACATCCCCGGCGAGAAGATCTTCTTCCTCCAGCTCGCCGACGCCCCGCTGCTCGCGATGGACGTCCTCCAGTGGAGCCGGCACTACCGCTGCTTCCCCGGCCAGGGCGGCTTCGACGTCGCCGGACTGCTCGGGCACGTGCTGCGCACCGGCTACGACGGCCCGCTCTCCCTGGAGGTCTTCAACGACGTCTTCCGGCAGTCCGAGGCCGGCCCCACCGCCGTGGACGGCCGGCGCTCCCTGCTCATGCTCCAGGAGCAGGCCGGCCTCACGGCGCAGCCCGCCCCCGTCGTGCCCCGCGGCGTCGCCTTCGCCGAACTGGTCACCCCCGACGCCGCCCCCGTCTCGGCCGTGCTCGACGCGCTGGGCTTCACCCGCACCGGACGCCACCGAGGCAAACCCGTCGACCTGTGGCAGTGGGGCGACGCCCGCGTCCTCGTCAACACCGGACCGGCCGAGCGCCGCGACGGCACCCGCCTCGCCGCCGTCGGCCTCGAGTCGCCCGACCCCACGGGGGCGGCCCGCCGGGCCGAGGCCCTGCTCGCCCCGGTGCTGCCGCGCCGCCGCGCCCCGGGAGACGCCCCGCTGGAGGCGGTCGCCGCGCCCGACGGCACGGAGCTGTTCTTCTGCGCCACCGGACGCCCCGGACTGCCCGACTGGCGGGCGGACTTCGAGGACACGGGCGCCGTCGCCGAGGCCGGCCCCGAGCGGCGCGTCGACCACCTCTCCCTCGCCCAGCCCTGGCACCAGTTCGACGAGGCGGCGCTCTTCCACCGCAGCGTCCTCGGGCTGCGCCCGCAGGAGAGCGTGGACGTCGCCGACCCCTACGGCCTGCTGCGCAGCCGCGCCGTCACCACCGGCGACGGCGCCGTGCGCATCGTGCTGACCGTCGGCGCCGCGCCGGCCGACGACACGGCTCACGCCCAGCACATCGCCCTGGCCACCGACGACGTGGTCGCCGCCGCCCGCCGCTACCGCGCCGCCGGCGGTCCGCTGCTGCCGATCCCGGCCAACTACTACGACGACCTCGCCGCCCGCTTCGAGTTCGCGGACGGCGAGCTGGAGACGTACCGGGAGCTGGGCATCCTCTACGACCGCGACGAGCACGGCACCTTCCGGCACTGCTACACGCACACCGTCGGCCGGGTCTTCTTCGAACTCGTGCAGCGCGACGGCGGCTACCGCGGCTACGGCGCGGCGAACGCCCCGGTCCGGCTGGCCGCGCAACACGCCGTACGGGGCTTCACCGGCGGCTGACACGACGACGCCCCCGCCCGGCCGGAGGGCCGAACGGGGGCGTGGCCGCGGGGCGTCACTTCTTCGCCGACTCCACGGCGTGCCCGCCGAACTGATTGCGCAGCGCGGCGATCATCTTCATCTGCGGGGAGTCGTCCTGCCGGGACGCGAACCGCGCGAACAGCGAGGCGGTGATCGCCGGCAGCGGCACCGCGTTGTCGATGGCCGCCTCGACGGTCCAGCGGCCCTCACCGGAGTCCTCGGCGTAGCCGCGCAGCTTCTCCAGGTGATGGTCCTCGTCGAGCGCGTTGACGGCCAGGTCGAGGAGCCAGGAGCGGATGACGGTGCCCTCCTGCCAGGAACGGAAGACCTCGCGGACGTTGTCCACGGAGTCGACCTTCTCCAGCAGCTCCCAGCCCTCCGCGTAGGCCTGCATCATGGCGTACTCGATGCCGTTGTGGACCATCTTGGAGAAGTGCCCGGCGCCGACCTTGCCCGCGTGGACGTAGCCGTACGGGCCCTCCGGCTTGAGCGCGTCGAAGATCGGCTTCAGGTCGTCGACGCACTCCTTGTCGCCGCCGACCATCAGGGCGTAGCCGTTCTTCAGGCCCCACACACCGCCCGAGACGCCCGCGTCGACGAAGTGGATGCCGCGCTTGCCCAGCTCCTCGGCGTGCTTCTCGTCGTCCGTCCAGCGGGAGTTGCCGCCGTCGATGACGGTGTCGCCGGGCTTGAGCAGCGTCGCCAGCTGGTCGATGACGGCTTGCGTGGCGCCTCCGGCGGGGACCATCACCCAGACCGCGCGCGGCCGCTCCAGCTGCTCGACGAGCTCGACCAGGCTGGCGACGTCGGCCTTCTCCGGATTGGTGTCGTATCCGACGACGGTGTGGCCGGCGTTGCGCAGGCGCTCGCGCATGTTGCCGCCCATCTTGCCGAGACCAACGAGACCGATCTGCATGTCAGTGCCCTTCCTTCAGTTCACGGTAGGCGGCCACCAGCGCGGCCGTGGACGGGTCGAGACCGGGCACGTCCGCGCCCTCGGTCAGGGCGGGTTCGACGCGCTTGGCGAGGACCTTGCCGAGCTCCACGCCCCACTGGTCGAAGGAGTCGATGTGCCACACCGCGCCCTGCACGAACACCTTGTGCTCGTACAGCGCGATCAGCTGGCCGAGCACCGACGGGGTCAGCTCGCCGGCCAGGACGGTCGTGGTGGGGTGATTGCCGTGGAAGGTGCGGTGCGGCACCTGCTCCTCGGGCACGCCCTCGCCCCGCACCTCGTCGGCGGTCTTGCCGAAGGCGAGCGCCTGGGTCTGGGCGAAGAAGTTGGCCATCAGCAGGTCGTGCTGGGCCTTGAGCTCGTCGCTCAGCTCGGCCACCGGCCGGGCGAAGCCGATGAAGTCCGCCGGGATCAGCTTGGTGCCCTGGTGGATCAGCTGGTAGTAGGCGTGCTGCCCGTTGGTCCCGGGCGTGCCCCACACCACGGGGCCGGTCTGCCAGTCCACCGGGCGGCCCTCGCGGTCCGTCGACTTGCCGTTGGACTCCATGTCGAGCTGCTGGAGGTAGGCGGTGAACTTCGACAGGTAGTGGCTGTAGGGCAGGACCGCGTGCGACTGGGCGTCGAAGAAGTTGCCGTACCAGATGCCCAGCAGCCCGAGGATCAGCGGGGCGTTGTCCTCCGCCTCGGCGTTGCGGAAGTGCTCGTCGACGATGCGGAAGCCGTCGAGCATCTCCCGGAAGCGGTCCGGGCCGATGGCGATCATCAGGGAGAGACCGATCGCCGAGTCGTACGAGTAGCGACCGCCGACCCAGTCCCAGAACTCGAACATGTTGGCCGTGTCGATGCCGAAGCCGGCGACCTTCTCGGCGTTCGTCGACAGCGCCACGAAGTGCTTCGCGACCGCCTTCTCCTCGCCCCCGAGCCCGGCCAGCAGCCAGGAACGGGCCGAGGTGGCGTTCGTGATGGTCTCGATCGTGGTGAACGTCTTGGACGCCACGATGAAGAGGGTCTCCGCCGGGTCCAGGTCCCGCACCGCCTCGTGCAGGTCGGCGCCGTCCACGTTGGACACGAACCGGAAGGTCAGCGAGCGGTCGGTGAAGGCCCGCAGCGCCTCGTACGCCATCGCCGGACCGAGGTCGGAGCCGCCGATGCCGATGTTGACCACGTTGCGGATGCGCTTGCCGGTGTGGCCGGTCCATTCGCCGGAACGGACCCGGTCCGCGAAGTCGGCCATCTTGTCCAGGACGGCGTGGACCTTGGGGACGACGTTCTCGCCGTCGACCTCGATCACCGCGTCCCGCGGGGCGCGCAGCGCGGTGTGCAGCACGGCGCGGTCCTCGGTGATGTTGATCCGCTCGCCGCGGAACATGGCGTCGCGCAGCCCGAACACGTCCGTGGCGGCGGCCAGTTCCCGCAGGAGCGACAGCGTCTCGTCGGTGACCAGGTGCTTGGAGTAGTCGATGCGCAGGTCGCCGACGCGCACGACGTACCGCTCGGCCCGGCCCGGGTCCCGGTCGAACAGCTCGCGCAGATCCGGACGCGCGAGGGCGTCCGCACGGTGGTCCTTCAGCGCCGTCCACTCGGGGCGGGCGGTGAGCTCGGGGGTGTCAGACATGGACGGGCGTCTCCTTGTCGGCCTCGCCGCGCAGGGCGATGGCGTACATCTCGTCCGCGTCGAGGCGCCTGAGCTCCTCGGCGATGAGTTCGGAGGTGGGGCGGACCTTCAGCGCGAGCGAGCGCGGGGGCTGGTCCGGCAGGGTGAGTGTGGCGAGCGGGCCCTCGGGACGGTCGATGACGATCTCCCCGTTCGCGGTGCCCAAGCGGACGGCGGTGACGACCGGGCCGTCGGTGACCACCCGGTCGACCCGGACGTCCAGCCGGGCCTCCAGCCAGCGGGCCAGCAGCTCGGCGGCCGGGTTGTCCGCCTCGGCCTCCACGGTCGCCGAGGTCACCGGCACCCGGGCCTGGTCCAGCGCCGCGGCCAGCATGGAGCGCCACAGCGTCAGCCGGGTCCAGGCCAGGTCGGTGTCGCCGGGCGCGTAGGAGCGGACCCGCTTCTCCAGGACCTCCATCGGCCGCTCGACCGCGTACAGGTCGGTGATGCGGCGCTGGGCCAGCGCGCCCAGCGGGTCCTTCGCGGGGTTGTCCGGCGCCTCCACCGGCCACCACACGACGACCGGGGCGTCCGGCAGCAGCAGCGGCAGCACCACCGAGTCGGCGTGCTCGGACACCTCGCCGTACATGCGCAGCACGACGGTCTCGCCGGTGCCGGCCTCCGAGCCCACCCGGACCTCGGCGTCGAGGTGCGAGCGGGTGCGGTCGCGCAGGTTGCGGGCGTGCCGCTTGATGACGACCAGGGTGCGCGAGGGGTGCTCGTGCGAGGCCTCCTCGGCGGCCTTCATCGAGTCGTAGGCGTTCTCCTCGTCCGTGACGATGACCATCGTCAGGACCATGCCCACGGCCGGGGTGCCGATGGCGCGGCGGCCCTGCACCAACGCCTTGTTGATCTTGCTTGCCGTGGTGTCGGTCAGGTCGATCCTCATGGCCTGCGCCAGCTCCGTCCGTCTCGTGCGAGCATCTCGTCGGCTTCCCGGGGGCCCCAGCCACCCGAGGCGTACTGTGCGGGCCTGCCGTGCGTGGCCCAGTACTCCTCGATCGGATCGAGGATCCGCCAGGACTCTTCCACCTCCTGGTGACGGGGGAACAGGTTGGCGTCGCCCAGAAGGACGTCCAGGATCAGCCGTTCGTACGCCTCCGGGCTCGACTCCGTGAAGGACTCGCCGTACGCGAAGTCCATGGACACGTCCCGGATCTCCATCGACGTGCCCGGCACCTTGGAGCCGAAGCGCACCGTCATGCCCTCGTCGGGCTGGACGCGGATGACGATCGCGTTCTCGCCCAGCTCCTCCGTCGCGGTGGAGTCGAAGGGGGAGTGCGGCGCCCGCTGGAAGACCACCGCGATCTCCGTGACCCGGCGGCCCAGCCGCTTGCCGGTGCGCAGGTAGAACGGGACGCCCGCCCAGCGGCGGTTGTCGATCGCCAGCCTGACCGCGGCGTAGGTGTCCGTGGTGGAGGCCGGGTCGATGCCCTCCTCCTCCAGGTACCCGGGGACCTGTGCGCCGCCCTGCCAGCCGCCCGCGTACTGCCCGCGCACGGTGTGCTTCCCGAGGTCGTCCGGCAGCCGCACCGCCTTCAGCACCTTCAGCTTCTCGGTGAGCAGCGACGCCGCGTCGAAGGAGGCGGGCTCCTCCATCGCGGTGAGCGCGAGCAGCTGGAGCAGGTGGTTCTGGATGACGTCACGGGCGGCGCCGATGCCGTCGTAGTAGCCGGCCCGGCCGCCGATGCCGATGTCCTCGGCCATGGTGATCTGCACGTGGTCCACGTAGGACCGGTTCCAGATCGGCTCGTACATCTGGTTGGCGAAGCGCAGCGCCAGGATGTTCTGGACGGTCTCCTTGCCCAGGTAGTGGTCGATGCGGAAGACCTGCTCCGGGTCGAAGACGTCGTGCACGAGCGCGTTCAGGTCGCAGGCGCTGTCCAGGTCGTGCCCGAACGGCTTCTCGATGACCGCGCGGCGCCAGGAGCCCTCCGGGGCGTCGGCCAGCCCGTGCTTCTTGAGCTGCTGGACGACCTTTGGGAAGAACTTCGGCGGGACCGAGAGGTAGAAGGCGTAGTTGCCGCTGGTGCCGCGGGAGGCGTCCAGTTCCTCGACGGCCTTGCGCAGCTGTTCGAACGCCTCGTCGTCGTCGAAGTCGCCCGGGATGAAGCGCATGCCCTCGGCGAGCTGCTGCCAGACCTCCTCGCGGAACGGCGTGCGCGCGTGCTCCTTGACGGCGTCGTGCACGACCTCGGCGAAGTCCTGGTTCTCCCAGTCCCGGCGGGCGAAGCCGACCAGCGAGAAGCCCGGCGGCAGCAGTCCCCGGTTGGCGAGGTCGTACACGGCCGGCATCAGCTTCTTGCGGGACAGGTCGCCGGTGACGCCGAAGATGACCAGGCCGGAGGGGCCGGCGATGCGCGGGAGGCGGCGGTCCTGCGGATCGCGCAGGGGGTTGCTCCAGTCGAGCGGTGCCACGGGCTCGACGGTGCCGTCACCGCTCGTCGCGCTCTCCGCCTTCCGGGCGGCACCGGCCGCCCCGGACTTCTTGGCGGACCGTGCGGACCTGCCCGCCCGGGCGCCCCCGGGGGCCTTCGCGGCCGGCGGCCCGTCGGTCTCCTCGCCCGTCAGCGCTCCGGCGGCCTCCTGGGACGCCTTCGCCTCCTTGGCTTCCTTCGTCGCCTTGGTCTCGTGGACCGTCGTAGCGGGAAGCTCCTCGCTCATTCCCCGTCAACTCCCTTGCTGTTGAGGGACTTCGTCACGGCGTCGAGCAGGTCCTGCCAGGCGGCCTCGAACTTGGCGACGCCCTCCTGCTCCAGCTGCTCCACCACCTCGTCGTACGGGATGCCGAGCCGCTCCACGGCCGCGAGGTCGGCCCGGGCCTGGGCGTAACCACCGGTGACCGTGTCGCCCCGGACGTCACCGTGATCGGCGGCGGCGTCCAGGGTGGCCTCCGGCATCGTGTTCACGGTGCCGGGAGCGACCAGCTCCTCCACGTACAGGGTGTCCCGATATGCGGGGTCCTTCACCCCGGTGGACGCCCACAGGGGGCGCTGGGCGTTGGCCCCGGCCCCGACGAGGGCGGCGAAACGCTCGCCCGGCCGCGTCGAACCGCCGGCGGAGCCGAACACCTGCTCGTACGCCTCGTAGGCCAGTCGCGCGTTGGCCAGCGCCGCCCTGCCCTTCAGGGCGAGGGCCTCGTCCGTGCCCAGCAGGGTCAGCCGCTTGTCGATCTCGCTGTCGACGCGGGAGACGAAGAAGGACGCCACCGAGTGGATGCCCGACAGGTCGGTCCCGGCCGCCCGCGCCTTCTCCAGACCGGCGAGGTAGGCGTCCATGACCTCGCGGTAGCGCTCCAGCGAGAAGATCAGGGTGACGTTGACGCTGATGCCCGCGCCGACGACCTCGGTGATCGCCGGGAGACCGGCCTTCGTCGCCGGAATCTTGATCATCACGTTGGGGCGGTCGACCAGCCAGGCCAGCTGCCGGGCCTCGGCGACCGTGGCCGTCGTGGCGTGGGCCAGGCGCGGGTCGACCTCGATGGAGACCCGGCCGTCCCGGCCGCCGGTGGCGTCGTACACCGGGCGCAGCACGTCGGCGGCGGCGCGGACGTCGGCCGTGGTCATCATGCGGACGGCCTCGTCGACGGTGACGCCCCGGGTCGCCAGGTCGGCGAGCTGCTCCTCGTAGCCCTCTCCGGAGCCGATGGCGGCCTGGAAGATCGACGGGTTGGTGGTGACGCCGACGACGTCCTTCGTGTCGACCAGCTCGGTGAGGTTGCCGGACTCGATCCGCCGCCGCGACAGGTCGTCCAGCCAGATGGAGACGCCCGCCTCGGACAGGCGTCGCAGTGCTCCCGCGGTCGCGGTTGCTTCGGTCACAGTGATCATCTTCTCTTTCTGCGGTTCTTCCGGCTTTCGGGTCCGGTCGGCTCAGCCGCGGACGGCGGCGAGGGACTCCCGGGCGGCGGCGGTGACGTGCTCGGCGGTGAAGCCGTACTCGGCGAACAGGGTCTTGGCGTCGGCGGAGGCGCCGAAGTGCTCCAGGGAGACGATCCGGCCCGCGTCGCCGACGAAGCGGTACCAGGTCAGGCCGATCCCGGCCTCGACGGCCACCCGGGCCTTCACGGACGGCGGCAGTACGCGGTCGCGGTACTCGCGCGGCTGCTCCTCGAACCACTCCACGGACGGCATCGACACCACCCGGGCGGGGGTGCCCTCCGCCTCCAGCGCCTCCCGCGCGGCCACGGCGAGCTGCACCTCGGAGCCGGTGGCGATCAGGAGGACGTCCGGGGCGCCGGTGGAGGCCTCCTTCAGGACGTAGCCACCGCGGGCGGCGTCCGGGTTCGGCTCGTACGTCGGCACGCCCTGGCGGGTCAGCGCGAGGCCGTGCGGGGCCGGGGCGGTGGAGTGCCGCTTGAGGATCTCGGCCCAGGCGGTCGCGGTCTCGTTGGCGTCGGCCGGGCGGACGACGTTGAGGCCGGGGATGGCGCGCAGGGCCGCCAGGTGCTCGACGGGCTGGTGGGTGGGACCGTCCTCGCCGAGGCCGATGGAGTCGTGCGTCCACACGTACGTCACCGGAAGCTGCATCAGCGCCGACATCCGCACCGCGTTGCGCATGTAGTCGGAGAAGACCAGGAAGGTGCCGCCGTACACGCGGGTGTTGCCGTGCAGGGCGATGCCGTTCATCTCCGCGGCCATGGAGAACTCGCGGATGCCGAAGTGCATGGTGCGCCCGTACGGGTCCGCACCGGGCAGCGGGTTGCCCTCGGGAAGGAAGGAGCTGGTCTTGTCGATGGTCGTGTTGTTGGAGCCGGCCAGGTCGGCGGAGCCGCCCCACAGTTCGGGCAGGACCGGGCCGAGGGCCTGGAGGACCTTGCCGGAGGCGGCGCGGGTGGCCACCGCCTTGCCGGGCTCGAACACCGGCAGCGCGTCCTGCCAGCCCTCGGGCAGGCGGCCCGCGACGACACGGTCGAAGAGCCGGGCGCGCTCCGGCTGGGCGCCGCGCCACTTGTCGAGCCGCTTGTCCCAGGCGGCGTGCGCCTCGGCGCCCCGGTCCAGGGCCCCGCGGGTGTGGGCGAGGACCTCGTCGGCGACCTCGAAGCTCTTCTCCGGGGCGAAGCCGAGGACGCGCTTGGTGGCCGCGACCTCGTCCTCACCGAGCGCCGAGCCGTGCGACGCCTCGGTGTTCTGCGCGTTCGGCGCGGGCCACGCGATGATCGTGCGCATGGCGATGATGGAGGGACGCCCGGTCTCGGCCTTCGCCGCCGTCAGCGCCGCGTACAGGGCGTGGACGTCGACGTCGCCGTTCCCGGCGGGCTCGATGCGCTGCACGTGCCAGCCGTAGGCCTCGTAGCGCTTCAGCACGTCCTCGGAGAAGGCGGTCGCGGTGTCGCCCTCGATGGAGATGTGGTTGTCGTCGTAGAGGAAAACCAGGTTGCCGAGCTTCTGGTGGCCGGCGAGGGACGACGCCTCGGCGGAGACGCCCTCCTGGAGGTCGCCGTCGGAGACGATCGCCCAGACCGTGTGGTCGAAGGGGGACTCGCCCGCGGGCGCCTCGGGGTCGAACAGGCCGCGCTCGTAACGGGCGGCCATCGCCATGCCCACCGCGTTGGCGACGCCCTGGCCGAGCGGGCCGGTGGTGGTCTCCACGCCGGCGGTGTGCCCGTACTCCGGGTGGCCCGGCGTCTTGGAGCCGTGCGTGCGGAACGCCTTCAGATCGTCCAGCTCCAGCTCGTACCCGGCGAGGTAGAGCTGGGTGTAGAGGGTCAGCGAGGTGTGCCCGGGGGACAGGACGAAGCGGTCACGCCCGGTCCACTCCGGGTCCGCGGGATCGTGCCGCATCACCTTCTGAAAGATCGTGTACGCCGCCGGGGCGAGGGCCATCGCCGTGCCCGGATGGCCGTTCCCCACCTTCTGCACCGCATCGGCCGCCAGAACACGGGCGGTGTCGACGGCACGCCGGTCGAGTTCGGTCCATTCGAAGCGGTCCGTTGTCTGCGTGCTCATCTTCAAGAAATCCTCGATCGGAGCCGGATATCTGGTCTGACGCGTTCAAACTTAAAAGTCTGACTTTTGGGAGTGAAGGTCGTGGTGTGCCAGCCTGTGGTGAAACTGGGACACGCCCCGGCGTCACGGCGCACGGGCGGCACGGCGCGAGAAGGACATGGCGGACGAACACACCCAACACGGCGACGGTGCCGGCGGTGACGGGATCAGAACCTTCCCCTTCCCGGTCGATCTCAGCCTCCTCGGCGTCGGCATGCAGGTCGGCCCCATGGGAGCCGGCCGCACCTGGCACGCTCATGCCCCGCTGCACCGCGTGCACCGCATCGACTTCCACGTCGTCATGCTCTTCACCGGCGGACCGGTCCGTCACATGATCGACTTCGCCGAGTACGAGGCGACGGCCGGCGATCTGCTGTGGATCCGTCCCGGCCAGGTCCACCGCTTCTCGCCCGACAGCGAGTACCGCGGAACGGTGCTGACCATGCAGCCCGGCTTTCTGCCCCGGGCCACCGTGGAGGCCACCGGCCTCTACCGCTACGACCTGCCGCCCCTGCTCCACCCCGACGAGGCCCGGCTCGCCGCGCTGACCGCCTCGCTCGAGCAGCTGCGACGCGAGTACGAGGACGCCACGACCCTCCCGCTCAGCCTGCACACCGCGGTGCTGCGGCACACGCTGAGCGCCTTCCTGTTGCGCCTGGCGCACCTCGCGGCCGGCTCGGCGCAGGAGGCGCAGCGGGGGCGGGGGCAGGCGGACGCGCCGGGGGACACCACCTTCACGCTCTTCCGGGACGCGGTCGAACGGGACTTCGCCACCAATCACAGCGTCAGCGCCTACGCCGACGCGCTCGGTTACTCGCGCCGCACCCTCGTCCGCGCGGTGCGGGCCGCGACCGGCGAGACACCCAAGGGCTTCATCGACAAGCGGGTGGTGCTGGAGGCCAAACGGCTCCTCGCGCACACCGACCTGCCGATCGGCCGGGTCGGTGCGGCGGTCGGCTTCCCGGACGCGGCGAACTTCTCCAAGTTCTTCCAGCAGCACACGGACATGACCCCGGCGGCGTTCCGGGCGGAGCTGCGCTGAGCCGCGGCACGACGAAGGGCTCCACGCGCACGTGGAGCCCTCCGCCCCGGCGGGGGCCGTGCGGGTCAGTGTCCGAAGCCGAACCAGTTCACGTTGACGAAGTCGGCCGGCTGGCCGCTGGTGAAGGTCAGATACACGTCATGGGTGCCGGTGACGGGACCGATGTTCGCCGGGACCGTCCGCCACGACTGCCAGCCGCCCGTACTGCCCACCGCGAAGCTCCCGACCGGCGCGCTGCCGCGGCTGTCCAGCCGCACCTCCACCAGGCCGCTGACGCCGGACGCCGCGCCGCTCGCGACCCGGGCGGTGAACTGCGTCGCGGGGTGCGAGCCGAAGTCCACGCCCTTGTACTGGGCCCAGTCGCCGTTCGCGAGCGCGCCGAGGTTCTGCCCGCCGCCCGCGTCGGTGGTGTCCTCGGTCATCGTGCCGGACTGGGCGTCGTACGACTCGGCCTGGACGGTGCCGTACGCGTCCCGGCCGCCGGCCGGGGGAGGCGTGGTGCCGCCCCCACCGGACGACAGCACCTGGACGTAGTCCACGAGCATCGGGTGGCCGGGCTGCGTGCCGGCGTCCGGGCCGCCGCCGAAGGCGTTCGGAAAACCGCCGCCCATCGCCACGTTGAGGATGACGTAGTAGCCGTGGTTCGTGGCGTTGGCCCAGGTCGTCGCGTCGACCTGGTTCTGGCGCACCGTGTGGTAGGTGGTTCCGTCGACGGAGAACCGGATCTCCTCCACGGCGGCCGAACGGTCCCACTCCACCCGGTACGTGTGGAACCCGGCCTGGCACGTGGCCCCGGGACAGGGCGTGTTGCCGCCGATGCCGCTGGTCTCGTTGCACGGGCCGCCGGGAGAGGTGCCGCAGTGCAGCGTGGCCCACACGGTGTTGAGGCCCTGCGTGTTCTCCATGATGTCGATCTCGCCGACGCCGGGCCAGTTCCAGTAGTTGCCGCGGTAGGGGCCGCCGAGCATCCAGAACGCCGGCCAGTAGCCCTTGGCCGCGGCGCCCGTGACGTTCGGGACCTGGATGCGGGCCTCCACGCGCAGCGTGCCGCCGGCCGGGGGCCGGAAGTCGGTGCGCCTCGTCTCGACGCGGCCCGACGTCCAGTTGCCGGCGCCGTCGCGCCGCGGGGTGATGCGCAGGTTGCCGTTGCCGTCCAGGGAGACGTTGTCCGTGCCGGCCGTCATCGTCTCGATCTCGCCGGTGCCCCAGTTGGCGGGGCCGCCGGGATACGAGGTGCCGGTCGCGTACTGCCAGTTCGAGGTGTTCACGCCGGAGCCGGCGGCGCCGTCGAAGTCGTCGGCGAAGACCTGCGTCCAGCCGGACGAGGGCGGGGGAGCGGAGGCGTTCGCGGAGGGGCCGGTGACGGCGGTGGCGGCCGCCGCCAGGCCGAGCGTGCCGACGACGGCCACCAGGGCCCGGCGCAGTGGTCTGCGCCGTCGGTGCGGGGTGCCGGAGGTCTCTCTCATGTGGGGGTCGCCTCTCGGGTGCGGGAGTGGGAAGCGCGGACGGTCCGAGTGCGCTCCGGTCGAGCGCTGAGAGCGCTCTCAGAGTGCGGCCAATGTGCTCCCGACGGTGGCCGTCGTCAAGAGGTGAAACCGAGAAAGTCCTTTGCCTGTAGGGGAGTTCAGTAGGTGAAGGGGTGCCGGCGGTGGTGAAGGGGGAGCAGCGAGCCGTGGGCCGAGCCGGTGCCGCCTGCGGCATCCCCCTGAGCGGCCCCACGGGCCACGGCTGCGGTCACCGGGTGCCGCCACCGGGCCCCCGGCCCCGTGCTTCAGGCGCGCGGCGGGGCCGGGGCGCGGGTCGCGGCGGTTCCCCCGCCGGGACCCGGACGCCAGCCGAGCGCCCGTGAGATCCCGCGCGCCGCCAGCCGCACCGCCGGGACCAGGACGGGAACCGCCGCGTCGGCGTGCGGGACGACCACCGACACGGCGGCGGCCACCGCCCCGTCCGGCCCGCGCACCGGAGCGGCCACCGACAGGGCGTCGTCGGTGACCTGGCGGTCGCTCACCGCCGCGCCGGTGCGGCGCACCTCGGCCAGCACGCGGCGCAGCCGCACCGGATCGGTGATCGTGTACGGGGTGAAGGAGGCGAGCGGGCCCGCGCGGTAGGCCTCCTGGAAGTCCGGTTCGCCGTGGGCGAGCAGCGCGAGCCCCACCCCGGTGGCGTGCAGCGGCCAGCGCGCCCCCACGCGGATGTGCACGCCGACCGCCGAGCGGCCGGACAGCCACTCGACGTAGACGACCTCGCCGCCGTCCCGGACCGCCAACTGCACGTTCTCGTGCGTCGCCTCGTACAGGTCCTCCAGGTACGGCAGGGCGATCTGGCGCAGCGCGAGGCCGCGCGGGGCGAGCGCGGCGACCTCCCACAGGCGCAGGCCGACGTGGTAGAGCCCGGCGCCGTCCCGTTCCAGCGCGCCCCATGCCGTCAGGGCGCCCACGAGACGGTGCGCGGTGGTGAGGCTGAGGCCGGCGCGGCGGCCGATGTCCGTCAGGCACAGGGCCGGGTGCTCGTGGTCGAACGCGGCGAGGACGGACAGGAGGCGGTCGGGCGCGGAGCGGTCGGGCATGGGCGTCCTTCCGGTGGGCCGGGCGGGGGTCGTCGGGCAGGTTACGGGGCAGGCCGGGCGAGGGGGAGGGCGTCCCGCCCAGCGGCACCCCCACAGCGCCGGGCCCGGGCGCCCCTCCCCCCCCAGCCCCGCCCCCGCACCGGGGCACCTCACGACGCCCCGGCCCACGACTACGGCGGCGCCGCGTGGACGTGCCATGATCGGCGTCAGGTGGCAGGGCCGTGAGGAGAGGGTGCCGGCGTGAGGCTGACGATTCTGGGCGGCGGCGGGTTCCGGGTGCCGCTCGTGTACGGCGCGCTCCTCGCGGACCGCGGCGAGGGGCGCGTGACCCGCGTCGTCCTGCACGACCTGGACGCCGGCCGGCTCTCGGCGGTCACCCGGGTGCTGGCCGAGCAGGCCGCCGGGGTGCCGGACGCCCCGGAGGTGACCGCCACGACCGACCTGGACGAGGCGCTGCGCGGCGCCGACTTCGTCTTCTCCGCCATCCGCGTCGGCGGCCTCCAGGGCCGCGCGGACGACGAACGCGTGGCCCTGGCCGAGGACGTCCTCGGCCAGGAGACGGTCGGCGCGGGCGGCATCGCCTACGGGCTGCGCACCGTCCCGGTCGCCGTCGACATCGCCCGCCGCGTGGCCCGCCTGGCGCCCGACGCCTGGGTCATCAACTTCACCAACCCGGCCGGCCTGGTCACCGAGGCCATGTCCCGGCACCTCGGCGACCGCGTCATCGGCATCTGCGACTCCCCGGTCGGCCTCGGCCGCCGCATCGCCCGCGTGCTCGGCGCAGACCCGGCGCAGGCCTGGATCGACTACGTCGGCCTCAACCACCTCGGCTGGGTCCGCGGCCTGCGCGTCGCCGGCCGCGACCAGCTCCCGCGCCTGCTCGCCGACCCCGCGCTGCTCGGCTCCTTCGAGGAGGGCCGGCTCTTCGGCGCCGAGTGGCTCCGCTCGCTGGGCGCGATCCCCAACGAGTACCTGCACTACTACTACTTCAACCGGGAAGCCGTCCGCGCCTACCAGGAGGCGGAACGGACCCGCGGCGCCTTCCTGCGCGACCAGCAGGCCCGCTTCTACGAGGAGATGGGCCGTCCCGGCACGCCCGCCCTCGCCGCCTGGGACCGCACCCGCGCCGAACGCGAGGCCACCTACATGGCCGAGAACCGGGAGGCGGCCGGCGCCGGGGAGCGCGAGGCCGACGACCTGTCCGGCGGCTACGAGAAGGTGGCACTGGCCCTGATGCGGGCCGTCGCCCGCGACGAACGCACGGTCCTCATCCTCAACGTCCGCAACCGCGGCACCCTGTCCGTCCTCGACTCCGAGGCGGTGATCGAGGTCCCGTGCGTGGTCGACGCGAGCGGCGCGCACCCGGTGGCCGTCGACCCGTTGCCGGGGCACGCCACCGGGCTGGTCTGCGCGGTCAAGGCCGTCGAACGGGAGGTGCTGGAGGCGGCCGCAACCGGCTCGCGCGCCACGGCCGTCAAGGCCTTCGCCCTGCACCCGCTCGTCGACTCGGTGAACGTCGCCCGCCGCCTCGTCGACGGCTACACGAGCGTCCACCCGGGGCTGGCCTACCTCAGGTAGCCCAGCCCAGCCCCGCCCCCGGTCACCGGCCGCCCGGGCTGGTACCCCCGGCTCCGGGCCGACACTATGGTCCACGGACACCTCGCCGGGACCCGGACCACCCGGCACCACCGCGGCGTGTCCGGCCGACGCCGCAGAGAAAGGAACCGGCTCCGGTGCTCGATGAGCTGATGCCCGACACGGTCGTGACCGTCGAGGCCCACGACCTGGAGGACGCCGGGCACTCGCCGCTCCTCCCCGAGGAGGAGCCGCTCGTCGCCCGGTCGGTCGACAAGCGGCGCCGGGAGTTCACCGTCGTCCGGTCCTGCGCCCGCCGGGCCATGCGCAAGCTCGGCGTCCCTCCGCAGCCCGTCCTGCCCGGAGAGCGCGGCGCACCGCGCTGGCCGGCCGGCCTGGTGGGCAGCATGACCCACTGCGACGGCTACTGCGCCGCCGCCCTGGCCCGCGGCACCGACCTGGCGTCGATCGGCATCGACGCCGAACCCGACGGGCCGCTGCTCGACGGTGTCCTGCCCGTGGTGTCCCTGCCGGGCGAGGCGGAGCGGCTGCGCCGCCTGGCGGGTGAACACCCCGGCATCCACTGGGAGCGGCTGCTGTTCAGCGCCAAGGAGTCCGTCTACAAGGCGTGGTTCCCCCTGACCGGGCAGTGGCTCGACTTCTCGGAGGCCGACATCGAGATCTCCGTGGACCCCGACGACGACCGCCGCGGCGGGCTGCTCGCCGCTCTCCTGGTGCCGGGGCCGTGGGTGGGCGGCCGCCGGCTGACCCACTTCACGGGCCGCTGGACGGCTCGCCACGGCCTGGTCGCCACGGTGATCACGGTCCCGCACGCCTGACCCCACGACCCCCACGGCACCGAGCGGCCCGCCCCGGGTCACGGGTTCGGCGGGCACCAGCTCCCCAGCAGCCGGAAGAAGGCGTCCTCGTTCCCGGTCAGGCCCGCGGCCTCGAGCGCCTGCTCCGCCTCGGCGAGCACGGAGGGCGGGACGACGGGCGGGCCGGCCGCCGTGTCGAAGCCGGCCCGCACGGTGTGCAGGAGGCGCAGATAGGCCTGAACGGCGGTGCGCTCGCGGTCGGTCAGCACGGCGGTGGTCATCGGTCGGCTCTCCCCACAACGACGTCGGCGGTCACGCGCCCCCGCACCGCGGTGGCACGTCCACCAGCTTGCCGCCCACCACTGACAATCCCCCCGGGCCGCGCCCGCACGCCCTCGGAAGAACGCGCGGCCGGCCAGGGTCAGGAATCGGGCCGTTTGACGCTCTCCAGGAGCATGTCCAGCCACTGGGCGACCTTGTCGCGGTGCTGGTCGGTGGGGAGTTGAGCGGCGCGCCAGGCGATGCCCCGCACGCCGTGGTCCTGCAGCAGCCGCTCCAGCGGATCGTCGGCGGCGCCCGCCGCCGCCCGCTCGCGGTCGGCGAGCTGCTGCAGCAACTCCTGCTCGGTGTGCTGCAGGGCGCTCGCGAGCGCCTCGGGGTCCTCGGCGGTGAGGAAGCCGGCGTGCACGCGGAAGAAGCGCTGGATGGCGTCGCAGTGTTCCATGGTGGGACGCCGGTCGCCGTTGATGAGGGCGCCCGCCTGCTGCCGGGACATGCCCGCGCCGTCGGCGATCTCCTGCTGGGTGTACCGGCGGCCGTTGGGCTTGAGACGGGTGCGCCGCAGCAGGTCCAGCCGCTGCACGAACCGTGCCTGCACGTCCGGCTCGCCCGCGGGCCGGCCGCTCAGCAGGGCCCCCACCACGGGTTCGGGGACGCCGGAGGCGACGGAGAGGGCGCCGACGTCGAAGACCTCGGTGTGTGCCACGCCGAGCCGGTCCGCGAGTGCGGTGACGCGGGCGACCACGGCCTGCAGCACGGCCGTCGGCATGGCACCCGGACCCTCGAAGCCACCGGTCACCGACAGATCTCCTACGTCTCTCACAGCCCTCACAGGCTTCTCACAAGCGGTAGCCGTGAACTTCCCGGAGAGTAGCCTGCCGCTCGAACTCACATCCAGGTCTCGCCACAACTGTGGCCTATTTCAGCCGTCAACAGGCACGAAATGCCACGATAGTTGACACGCCTCGCGTCGGGGCAGCAGGATCGGGACGCCGCGAGAAGGCCGCATAGGCAAGAGGGGTGACCTCCCGATGGCATTTCAGGCAGGAGGGCAGCGGCCGGCACCGCGGCCCGGTCCCGCGACCCCCGACGCCCAGGCGTATCTCCAGGACTACGCCGCCCTCCTGGAGGCCGTGCCCTTCCCCTCCCTCGTCGTCGACCACCGCTGGGACGTGGTCCTGGCCAACGGCGCCTTCCGGACGCTCTTCCGGGGCGCGGGCGCGCACCCGACGGCCATGCCGGCCGACAACTTCCTCAGGTTCGTCCTCTTCCACCCGGACGCGTCCGCGGTGCTCGCGGACCACGAGGCGAGCTGGTGCCTGCCCATGCTGGCGCAGTTCGCCGCCGCCATGGAGAAGTACGGGCACGACGCCGGGCTGCAGGCCGTCCGCCGGGACATCGCCCAGGACCCGATCATGGAGGCCGCCTACCGCCAGGGCCTGCCGCACTGGGTCCACGCCGTCGGCGTGGAGGCCGTCGAGCACGACGGCGCCGTACGGCCGCTGCACCACCCCGATCCGCGCTGGGGCGCCACCGAGTGCCGCGTGGTCGTCGAGACGCCCAGGTCGCTGGAGGAACTCGGCTACACGCGGCTGACGCTGGTCCTGCGCGAGACGCGCCGCTCCCCACAGCGCACCGGCCGGACCCGCCGCCCCGCCGCCCACCTGAGGGTCGTCCCCGCGACGGACTGAGCGCGCCCGCGCCGGGCCCGGCGAGCCTTCGTGGAAGCTGTTGCCGCACCGTTCCCACGCCCTGTGATGTGTGACATAGTACTGACGTGATCGAGTCGCCGACCTGCGATGTCGTGGTGGTCGGGGCCGGAATGGTGGGCGCCGCGTGTGCGTGGTACGCCGCCCGCGCCGGGCTCGACGTGACGGTGGTGGACCGCGGCCCGGTGGCCGGCGGCACCACGGGAGCGGGGGAGGGCAACCTCCTGGTCTCCGACAAGGAACCCGGCCCGGAGCTCGGACTCGCCCTGCTCTCCGGCCGGTTGTGGAGCGCGCTGGCCGAGGACCTGGGCCGGGCGGCCGAGTACGAACCCAAGGGCGGTGTCGTCGTCGCGGCCACCCCCGGGGCGCTGACCGGGCTGGAGGCCTTCGCCGCGGGCCAGCGGGCGGCCGGCGTGGAGGCCGTGAGCGTCCCCGCGGACCGGCTGCACGACCTCGAACCCCACCTCGCCCCCGGCCTCGCGGGCGCCGTCCACTATCCGCAGGACGCCCAGGTCATGCCCGCCCTGGCCGCGGCACACCTGCTGCGGGCGTCGGGGGCCCGGCTGCACACCGGCCGCACGGTGACCGGCGTGCTGCGCGGCCCGGACGGCGCCGTGCGCGGGGTGCGCACGGACCGGGGCGACCTGCACGCCCCGGCGGTCGTCAACGCGGCCGGCCCCTGGGGCGGCGAGGTGGCGGCCCTGGCCGGGGTGCGGCTGCCGGTCCTGCCCAGGCGGGGCTACGTCCTGGTCACCGAACCGCTGCCGCGCCGGGTGCGGCACAAGGTGTACGCGGCGGACTACGTCGCCGACGTCGCCAGCGACTCCGCCGGCCTGCAGACCTCCCCGGTGGTGGAGGGCACCGCCGCGGGCCCCGTCCTCATCGGCGCCAGCCGCGAACGGGTCGGCTTCGACCGGTCGGTGTCGCTCCCGGCGCTGCGGGCACTGGCGGCCGGCGCGACGCGCCTGTTCCCGTTCCTCGCCGGGGTACGGGCCATGCGGACGTACGCCGGTTTCCGGCCGTATCTGCCCGACCACCTGCCCGCGGTCGGCCCCGACCCGAGGGTGCCCGGACTCCTGCACGCCTGCGGGCACGAGGGCGCGGGCATCGGGCTGTCCACCGGCACCGGACACCTGATCGCCCAGGTCCTGTGCGGCGAGGCGCCCGCACTCGACCTCGCCCCGTTCCGCCCCGACCGCTTCGCCGAGGAGGTTGTGTGAAAGTTCGCCGAGAAGGCCGCCGGAACCCGCTGCGCCTGGTCCGCGCCCGGCCCCGCCCCGCCCGCACGGTCACCTTCGACGGCCGGGAGATCGAGGCGCTGCCCGGCCGGACGGTCGCCGCGGTGCTCTGGGCGGCGGGCATCACCTCCTGGCGCACCACCCGGGGCGGCGGCCGGCCCCGCGGGGTGTTCTGCGGGGTCGGCGTGTGCTTCGACTGCCTGGTCACGGTCAACGGCCGTCCCAACCAGCGGGCCTGCCTGGTGCCCGCACGGCCGGGCGACGTGATCCGCACCCAGGAGGGGACCGGGCATGAGGACTGAACTGGCCGTGATCGGCGCGGGACCCGCGGGGCTCGCGGCGGCACTGGCGGCTTCCGCGAGGGGCGTCCACGTCACGGTGGTCGACGGGGCGGCGGAGCCGGGCGGGCAGTTCTACCGGCAGCCCGCCCCCGCGCTGGGCGCCCGGCGCGCCCGTGCCCTCCACCACGGGTGGCGCACCTGGGAGCGGCTGCGCGACGGACTCGCCGCGAGCGACGTGGGCGTCCTGACGGAACACCAGGTCTGGTTCGTCGAGCGGCGCTCCGGCGCCGTCACCGTGCACGCCCTGCGCGGGCCCGGCGAGGACGAGCCGGTGGCCGTGCACGCCGACGCCGTGCTGCTCGCCACCGGCGGTCACGAGTACGTCCTGCCCTTCCCCGGCTGGACCCTGCCCGGCGTCCTCACGGCCGGGGGCGCCCAGGCCATGCTCAAGGGCGCCCTGGTGGTGCCGGGCCGGACCGCCGTCGTCGCCGGCACCGGGCCGCTGCTGCTGCCCGTGGCGGCCGGCCTCGCGGCGGCCGGCGTACGGGTGGCGGCACTCGTCGAGTCGGCCGCACCCGGGCACGTCGCCCGCCATGCCCGCGCCCTGGCCGGCAGGCTCCCCGAGGGCGCCGGGTACGCCGCCCGGCTGCTGCGCCACCGCGTCCGCACACTGACCCGGCACACCGTCGTCCGCGCGCACGGCGACGACCGGCTGACCGGCGTCACCGTCGCCGCCCTCGACGCCGGCGGTCACACCCGGCCCGGCACCGAACGGCACCTCACCTGCGACACCCTGGCCGTCGGCCACGGCATGCTCCCGCACACCGACCTCGCCGACGGCCTCGGCTGCCGCCTGGACGGCACGTCGGTGGCCGTCGACACGGAGCAGCGCACCAGTGTGCCGGGGGTGTGGGCGGCGGGGGAGGCCACCGGCATCGGCGGCGCCGGTCTCGCGCTCGCCGAGGGGCACATCGCCGGCCGATCGATCGCCGCCCGGCTGCGGGGCACCGGGCCGGACCCCGCGGGACGGGCGCCGGCCGCCAGGACGCGCGAGGAGCTGCGGACGTCCGCCGCCGCCCTCGCCGCCGCCTTCCCCCCGCCCGTGCGCTGGACCGACCGTGTCACCGACGACACCGTCGTCTGCCGCTGCGAGGAGGTCACGGCCGGTGCCGTCCGCGAGGCCGCCGGCGGCCTCGGCGCGGGCGACGTCCGCACCGTGAAACTGCTGACCCGGGCCGGGATGGGCTGGTGCCAGGGGCGGATGTGCGCCCCCGCCGTCGCCGGCCTCACCGGATGCGCCCCCGCCCCGTCCCGGCGGCCCTTCGCCCGCCCCGTCCCCCTCGGAGTCCTCGCCCAGCCACAGCCCGAACCACCGGAGGAAGGACACTCATGACCGACCACCGTCCCTGGCGCGGCGTCCTCGTCGCCACCGCGCTCCCGCTGACCGACGACCTCCGCGTGGACTTCGACGCCTACGCCGAGCACTGCTCCTGGCTGGTGGCGAACGGCTGCGACGGCGTCGTGCCCAACGGATCGCTCGGCGAGTACCAGGTGCTCACCCCCGAGGAGCGGAGCCGGGTCGTCGAGACCGCCGTCGCCGCGATCGGCGGGGAACGGGTGATGCCGGGCGTCGCCGCCTACGGGTCCGCCGAGGCCCGCCGCTGGGCCGAGCAGGCCCGGGAGGCCGGCTGCGGCGCCGTCATGCTCCTGCCGCCCAACGCCTACCGCGCCGACGAGCGTTCCGTCCTCGCCCACTACGCCGAGGTCGCGCGGGCCGGCCTGCCCGTCGTCGCCTACAACAACCCCGTCGACACCAAGGTCGACCTGGTGCCCGAGCTGCTCGCCCGGCTGCACGGCGAGGGACACATCCGGGGCGTCAAGGAGTTCTCCGGCGACGTCCGCCGCGCCTACCGCATCGCCGAACTCGCCCCGGAACTCGACCTGCTGACCGGCGCCGACGACGTCCTGCTGGAGCTGGCGGTCGCGGGCGCGAAGGGCTGGGTCGCCGGCTACCCCAACGCCCTGCCCACCTCCTGCGTCGAGCTGTACCGCGCCGCGACGGCCGGGGACCTGACCACCGCGCAGCGGCTGTACCGGCAGCTGCACCCGCTGCTGCGCTGGGACTCGCGGGTCGAGTTCGTCCAGGCCATCAAGCTGTCCATGGACATCGCGGGCCGTCACGGCGGCGCTTGCCGCCCACCCCGCGTACCGCTGCTGCCCGGACAGGAGGCCGCCGTCCGCGCCGCCACCGAGAAGGCCCTCGCGGCCGGACTGGCGTAGGGAGTCCGTCATGCGCAGCAGACTCGTCCTGCACGCCGTCGACTCGCACACCGAGGGCATGCCCACCCGCGTGATCACCGGCGGGATCGGCACCATCCCCGGCGCGACCATGAACGAACGGCGGCTGTACTTCCGCGAACACCGCGACGACGTCAAGCGACTGCTGATGAACGAGCCGCGCGGGCACTCCGCCATGAGCGGCGCGATCCTCCAGCCGCCCACCCGGCCCGACTGCGACTGGGGCGTCGTCTACATCGAGGTCTCCGGCTACCTGCCCATGTGCGGCCACGGCACGATCGGCGTGGCGACCGTCCTCGTGGAGACCGGCATGGTCGAGGTGACCGAACCCGTCACCGTCATCCGCCTCGACACCCCCGCGGGCCCCGTCGTCGCCGAGGTTGCCGTCGAGGGCGGTGCGGCGAAGGCCGTGACGCTGCGCAACGTGCCGTCCTTCGCCGTCGCCCTCGACCGCGAGGCGACCCTGCCCGACGGCCGGACGGTGACGTACGACCTCGCCTACGGCGGCAACTTCTACGCCGTCCTGCCGCTGGAGCGGCTCGGGCTGCCCTTCGACCGCTCCCGCAAGGACGACATCCTCGCCGCCGGTCTGGCGCTCATGGACGCCATCAACGCCCAGGGAGAGCCGGTCCACCCGGAGGACCCGTCCATCCACGGCTGCCACCACGTCCAGGTGACCGCGCCCGATGCCACCGCCCGCCACTCGCGGCACGCCATGGTGATCCACCCCGGCTGGTTCGACCGCTCGCCCTGCGGCACCGGCACCAGCGCCCGCATGGCACAGCTGCACGCCCGCGGCGAACTCCCGCTGGACACCGAGTTCGTGAACGAGTCGTTCATCGGCACCCGGTTCACGGGCCGGCTGCTCGGCACGACCGAGGTCGCCGGACACCCGGCCGTCCTGCCCAGCTTCACCGGCCGCGCCTGGATCACCGGTACCGCCCAGTACCTGCTGGACCCGGAGGACCCCTTCCCGGCAGGCTTCGTGCTGTGAACACCGTCAGCACGGGCACCGGCCCGTCCCTGCCGCGCCTCGGCGGCCGCAGGCCCAGCCACCGGGAGCGGGTCGCCGACGCGCTGCGGGCCGCGCTGATCGCGGGCGAACTGCGGCCCGGCGAGGTGTACTCGGCGCCCGGCCTCGCCGCCCGCTTCGGCGTCTCGGCCACGCCGGTGCGCGAGGCCCTGCTCGACCTCGCCAAGGAAGGGCTGGTCGACACCGTCCCCAACAAGGGGTTCCGGGTCACGGCCGTCTCCGACCGGCAGCTCGACGAGTACACCCACATCCGCTCGCTCGTCGAGATCCCGACCACCGCCGCCCTGGCCGGCACCGCCGACCCGGTCGCCCTCGAGGCGCTCCGCCCGGTCGCCGAGGAGATCGTCGCGGCCGCGGTGGCCGGCGACCTCATCGCCTACGTCGAGGCTGACCTGCGCTTCCACCTCGGCCTGCTGGCCCTGGCGGGCAACGGGCACCTGGTGGAGGTCGTCCGGGACCTGCGCCGGCGCTCACGGCTGTACGGGCTGACGGCGCTGGTGGAACAGGGCCGCCTGGAGGCGTCGGCCCAGGAGCACCTGGAGATCCTCGACGCGCTGCTCGCCCGGGACGAGCGGGCGGTGCGGGACGTGATGGCCCGGCACCTCGGACACGTGCGGGGCCTGTGGGCGGGAGCATGACACCGGTACGCAAGCGGCTTGCATAACTTGCGCTACGCTTGCGCGCATGACGCGACGACTTGCCGAGGTGGCCAAGAAGGTCGGGGTCAGCGAGGCCACGGTCAGCCGGGTGCTCAACAACAAGCCCGGAGTCTCCGAGGCCACCCGGCAGGCGGTGCTCTCCGCCCTGGACGTGCTCGGCTACGAACGGCCCACCCAGCTGCGCGGTGAGCGGGCCCGGCTGGTCGGCCTGGTCCTGCCCGAGCTGCAGAACCCGATCTTCCCGGCCTTCGCCGAGGTCATCGGCGGGGCCCTGGCCCAGCTCGGCCTCACCCCGGTGCTGTGCACGCAGACCAAGGGCGGGGTCTCGGAGGCCGACTACGTCGACCTGCTGCTGCAACAGCAGGTCTCCGGCGTGGTGTTCGCCGGCGGACTGTACGCGCAGGCCGACGCGTCCCACGACCACTACGAGCGCCTCGCCGAACGCAACATCCCGGTCGTCCTGGTCAACGCCGGCATCGAGCACCTGGGCTTCCCCGGCGTCTCCTGCGACGACGCGGTGGCGGTGGAGCAGGCCTGGCGGCACCTCGCCTCGCTCGGCCACGAGCGGATCGGCCTGGTGCTCGGCCCCGGTGACCACATGCCCTCCGGACGCAAGCTGGCCGCCGCCCGGACCATCGGGGAGGTGCCCGACGAGTACGTCGCGCGTGCCATGTTCTCCATCGAGGGCGGCCACGCCGCGGCCTCCCGCCTCATCGACCGGGGCGTCACCGGCTTCATCTGCGCCAGCGACCCGCTGGCCCTCGGTGTCGTACGGGCCGCCCGGCGCAGGGGTCTCGACGTGCCGTCGCGCATCTCCGTCGTGGGGTACGACGACTCCGCGCTGATGAACTGCACCGAGCCGCCCCTCACCACCGTCCGGCAGCCCATCGAGGCCATGGGCCGGGCCGTGGTGGAGCTGCTGAACGCGCAGATCAACGGCAGTTCCGTCGCCGCCGAAGAGCTGCTCTTCGAGCCCGAGCTGGTGGTGCGGGGCTCGACCGCGCAGGCGCCCCGGACCTGAGATCCGCCTGCCGCGGGGCACTCACGGGCCGACGCCGACCCGGGGATCACAGGTCCAGCACGAGCCGCCGGCCACGACAGCGGGACACACAGATGAGCATGGTCTCCCCGGCGGCCCGCTCGGCGTCGGTGAGCACCGCGTCCCGGTGGTCCGGCACGCCCTCGACGACGTCGGTCTCGCAGGTGCCGCAGGTGCCCTCCGTGCAGGAGAACAGCACCTCGGCACCGGCGGCGCGGACGGCGTCCAGGACGGAGACGTCCGGCGCGACGGTGACCGTGCGTCCGCTGCGGGCGAGGACGACCTCGAACTCCGTGTCCGGGCCGGCCGCCCGCGCCTCCTTCGGGGAGAAGCGCTCCACGCGCAGCACTCCGGCCGGGCACCGCGCCTCGACCGCGTCCAGCAGCGCCCCGGGCCCGCAGCAGTAGACGAGGGTGCCCTCGGGCACGTCGTCGAGCACGGAGGCGAGGTCCGGCAGCCCGGCCTCGTCCTCGGGGACGATCGTCACCCGGTCGCCGTACCGCTCCAGTTCGCCGGTGAACGCCATGGTGCCCCGGGTCCGCCCGCCGTACAGCAGCGTCCACTCGGCGCCCGCCTCCTCGGCCGCCGCCAGCATCGGCAGCAGCGGGGTGATCCCGATGCCGCCGGCGACGAAGCGGTAACGGGCGGCGGGCTCCAGGGGGAAGTGGTTGCGCGGTCCCCGGACCCGTACGGTGTCGCCGGGGCCGAGCCGCCCGTGCACGTACGCGGACCCTCCCCGGCCGTCGTTCTCGCGCAGCACGGCGATCCGCCACGTCTGCCGGTCGGAGGGGTCGCCGCACAGCGAGTACTGCCGCTCCAGGCCGGGGCCGAGGACGACGTCGACGTGCGCGCCGGGCTCCCAGGCGGGCAGTGGCTCGCCCAGCGGGTGGTGCAGGGTCAGGGCGAGCACGCCGTCGGCCACGGTCTCCCGGCGGCCGACGACGAGTCCGGTCTCGTACCGGGTCATGAGCCGCTTCCCCGGGTCCGGTGTCCTTGCGGGTGGGCGAGCATCCACTCCCACATCGCGACCGGGTCCTCGGCGGTGTGCTCGGCGCCGCAGTGGCAGGTGCCGTGCAGGACGTCGGTGCCCGGGACCCAGTCGACGCGGTAGACCTCGCCGGTGCGCGCGCTCACCGGGCGGCCCGCTCCCCGGGCTTGTCGCCCTCCTCGACCAGCCGGGCCAGGATGCGGCGGGCGGCCAGACCGCCGGTGTCGATGTTGATGCTCAGCTCCTGATAGCCCGTGCGCTCGGTGCCCAGCGTGCGCTGGAGCAGGTTGAGCGCGTCGACGTCCTGCATGACGACTGTGTGGTTGTTCTTGCGCAGGAACTCGGTGACCTCGGCGTCCTCGGTCGCCCAGTCACGGGAGACCGCCCAGAAGTCGTACACCTTCCCGTCGCCGGAGGGTGTGATGGCGTAGGTGATCTCGGTGTGGAAGCCGTGCGGATCGCTGCCGTCCGCCTCGGGCACCACCCCGGCGGGCGCGACCCGGCTGTGCAGCAGGTACAGGCACGGCGCGTGGTACTCGATGTCCTGCCACCGCGAGATGCGCCCGCTGATCCCGGTCGACCTGGCGTAGAAGGGCGGGCACTCGGCGTCGTCCATGTGCCGGCTCACCCGGACGGTCCCGGCGCCCTCGTCGACCTCCGTGGTGATCGGCGTCTCGGCGACCTCCGGGGTGCCGATGTAGCCGCCGTGCAGATAGGTCTCGTGGGAGAGGTCGAGGAGGTTGTCGACCAGCAGCCCGTAGTCGGCGTCGATCGGCTCCATGCCCCGTACGGTGACCCAGCCCGGCGAGTCCAGGTGCCGGGCGCGCGGCACGTCACCCGGGTCGGCGAGTGCCGGGTCGCCGATCCACACCCACACCAGGGAGTCCTGTTCGAGCACCGGGTAGGAGGCGACCCGGGCGGTGCGGGGGACGCGTTTCTGCCCCGGCACGTACACGCAGGTGCCGGTCGTGTCGTAGGTGAACCCGTGGTACCCGCACACGATCCGGTCGCCGTCGAGCCGGGTCGGTGCCTCGGAGAGCGGATAGCGCCGGTGCACGCACCGGTCGTGCAGGACGACCGGGATGCCGTCCTCCTCGGTGCGGTAGAGGACGAGCGGCTCACCGAGGACCGTCCGGCCGAGCAACTCGCGCCCGACCTCATGGCTGTAGGCGGCGACGTACCACTGGTTCCTGGCGAAGGCGGTCATGTGCGGCATCGGTGCGGCTCCCGTCCGTCGTGGGTGGTGGCATCGTCGGGGCAGGCGTCGCGGCGCGGCAACGCCTCTTCCGCCTCACGGAAGGAGCGCACGGGGGAGTGTCGGTGGGTGCCCCTAGTCTTTCGATCAACGTCACGGCGTGGCGCGCCAGTTGGGGCCGCCGGGGGCGCGGTGCCGGACCCGGATGTGCCAAGGGTCCCGATGGGACCGGCGACGCCTTCGTGCGCCACGGCGCGCTCCTGTTCGGCGCCGAGGGGCCCGACCGGTCCCCGCCGTCCGGCCGGGACTGCTGGACACCACCGGCGACGGACCCCACCTGACGGCCCTGTTGACCGGTGAACGGCCCAACGCCCAGGAGACCGCCCACGGCCCGGCGCACCGTGCCCGTCACCGTGCCAGCTCCTTGTGCGCCGTCTCCGGCAGCCGCAGGTACACCAGCGAGGAGAGCAGGCAGAGCACGGCGACGTACCACGGGAAGAGCCCGGAGTGGCCCAGCTCCTTGAACAGCGTGCCCACGTACGGCGCCGTGCCGCCGAACAGGGCGACGGTGAGCGAGTACGGGAAGCCGATGCCGGCCGCGCGCACCCGGGGCGGGAAGACCTCCGCGTTGACGGCCGCGCTGATCGACGTGAAGCCGGTCAGCAGGATCATGCCGGAGCACTGCACCAGCAGCAGCACGGCGAACGAGTCGCGCAGGGCGTGCAGCAGCGGCACGCTCAGCAGGGCGAACCCCACGCCGAAGAACAGCAGCAGCGGGCGGCGGCCGAAGCGGTCGGAGAGCAGTCCGCCCAGCGGCTGGAGCAGCCCGAAGAAGGCCAGCGAGATCGTGCCGGCGAGCAGTGCGTCCGACTTCTCCAGGCCCGTCTCCAGCTCGGCGTACGTCGGCAGGTACGACGTCCACGTGTAGTAGGCGATCGTGCCGCCCGCCGTGATGCCGCCGATCAGCAGCGACTCGCGCGGATGGCGGCGCAGCGCCTCGAACAGCCCCGGCCGCGGCGCCCGTTGCTGCTCTGCGCTGCGGGTCTCCTGGGCGCCCTGCCGGATCCAGAAACCGACCAGGCTGAGCACGGCCCCGAACACGAACGGCACCCGCCAGCCCCAGCCGTTCATCCGCCCCTCGTCGAGCGTGTCCACCAGCAAGGTCGCGACACCGGACGCCACGAGCTGCCCGGCGGTCGTCGAGACGTACTGGAAGCTGGAGAAGAGACCGCGCCGGCCGGGCCCCGCCGACTCCACCAGGAAGGTCGTGGACGCCGCGAACTCACCGCCCACCGACAGCCCCTGGAGCAGCCGCGCCGCGACCAGCACCACCGGCGCCAGCACACCGGCCGCCGCATACGTCGGGGTCAGCCCGACCAGCAGGCTGCTGCCGCCCATCAGCAGGATGGTGACGGTCAGCGCGGCCCGCCGCCCGCGCCGGTCGGCGATCGCGCCCATCAGGAGTCCGCCGACGGGCCGCATGAAGAAGCCCACCGCGAACACCGCGAACGTGGACAGCAAGGGCACCAGCGAGTTGTCCGCGCTGTCGGGGAAGACCTGGTCCGCGATGTAGGTGGCCAGGAACGTGTAGGCGTACCAGTCGTACCACTCCACGGCGTTGCCCACCGAGGCGGCGAGGAGCTGGCGAACGGGCCGTCGGGTCGGCGGGGCTTCGGTGTGCATGCCTGTCATGGTCGCGACCATCCCCGCCCGGCGGGCCCGGCACACCCCCCGTACCGACGACTTTCACATCAGCGCCACCGGACCCTTCCCTGACGTTTGGTGCTCCTGGAACACTCCTTTCGCGCGCATTCCGTCACCGGACCGGCACGGTCCGGCACGGTTCCCCACCCCCGAGGCGAGAGGCTCCCCACCCCATGCCCGAAGTCAACCGGCGCCGCTTTCTCCAACTCGCGGGCGCCACATCGGCGTTCAGCGCGCTGTCCGCGAGCATCGAGCGGGCCGCCGCACTCCCGGCGAACCACCGCGCGGGAAGCATCGAGGACGTCGAGCACATCGTGGTCCTGATGCAGGAGAACCGTTCCTTCGACCACTACTTCGGCACGCTGCGAGGCGTCCGCGGCTTCGGCGACCCGCACCCGGTGACCCTGGACGGCGGAAAGCCGGTGTGGCACCAGACCAAGAGCGACGGCACCGAGGTGCTGCCCTTCCACCCCGAGGCCGACGACCTCGGCATGCAGTTCCTCCAGGGGCTGCCGCACGGCTGGTCCGACGGACAGGCCGCCTACCACAACGGCAAGTACGACCGCTGGCTGCCCGCCAAGGGCACCACGACCATGGCGTACCTGACCCGCGAGGACATCCCCTTCCACTACGCGCTCGCCGACACCTTCACCGTCTGCGACGCCTACCACTGCTCCTTCATCGGCTCCACCGACCCCAACCGCTACTACCTGTGGTCGGGCCACACCGGCAACGACGGCAAGGGCGGCGGCCCGGTCCTCGGCAACGACGAACGCGGCTACGACTGGACGACGTACCCCGAGCGGCTGGAGGCGGCCGGGATCTCCTGGAAGATCTACCAGGACATCGGCGACGGCCTGGACGCGGCCGGCTCCTGGGGCTGGATCGGCGACGCCTACCGCGGCAACTACGGCGACAACTCCCTGCTGTACTTCAACTCGTACCGGAACGCCCGGCCCGGCGACCCGCTGTACGAGAAGGCCCGCACCGGCACCGACGCCAAGAGCGGTGAGGGCTACTTCGACCGGCTCCGCGCCGACGTCAAGGCCGGGAAGCTGCCGCAGATCTCCTGGATCGCCGCCCCCGAGGCCTTCTCCGAGCACGGCAACTGGCCCTCGAACTACGGCGCCTGGTACATCTCCCAGATCCTGGACGCGCTCACCTCCGATCCGGCGGTGTGGGCGAAGACCGCCCTGTTCATCACCTACGACGAGAACGACGGCTTCTTCGACCACGTCGTGCCGCCGCTGCCGCCGAAGTCGGCCGCCCAGGGCCTGTCCACCGTCGACGTGCCCCTCGACGTCTTCAAGGGCAGCGCCACCCACACCGAGGGCTTCTACGGGCTCGGCCCGCGCGTGCCCATGCTGGTCGTCTCGCCGTGGAGCAAGGGCGGCTACGTCTGCTCCGAGACCTTCGACCACACCTCGGTCATCCGGTTCATGGAACGCCGCTTCGGCGTGCGCGAACCCCAGATCTCACCGTGGCGGCGCGCCATCTGCGGCGACCTGACCTCGGCCTTCGACTTCTCCCGCCCGGACAGCCGCCCCGCCCGGCTGCCGGACACGGACGCCTACGAACCGCAGGACCGCGAGCGCCACCCGGACTACCGCCCGACGCCCCCGGCGGACCCGGACATGCCCCGCCAGGAGCGCGGCCCGCGCCCCGCACGCCCGCTGCGCTACGACCCGCACGTGGACGGCGCCGTGGACGCGGCGGCCGGGAAGTTCACGCTCACCTTCGCCTCCGGGGCCCGGGCCGGTGCCGCCTTCCTCGTCACCTCCGGCAACCGCGGCGACGGCCCGTGGACGTACACCACCGAGGCCGGCAAGAGCATCGCGGACACCTGGAACTCGGTGTACTCGGACGGCGCCTACGACCTGACCGTGCACGGCCCGGGCGGCTTCCTGCGCGTCTTCCGGGGCGGGAACAGGGCCGCAGGGCCCGAGGTCACCGCCCGGCACACCGGCGACGACGTGCGGCTGACCTTCACCAACGCCGGGTCCGGCACGGTCCGTCTGCGGATCGCCGACGGCTACGGCGGCCCGGGCCGGACGGTGACCGTGCGCGCCGGTGCCACCGTGCGGCACACCGTCGACCTGGCGGGGAGCCGGCGCTGGTACGACCTCACCGTCACCGCCGACGGCGACCCGGTGTTCCTGCGGCGCTTCGCCGGGCACGTGGAGAACGGGCTGCCGGGCGTGAGCGACCCGGCGATCGCCACGGTGTAGGCACCGGCGCGGGCGTCACAGCGGAGTCAGGTGCCCCGGCCTCGGCTGCCGGGGCACCAGCACGGGCTCCGTCCCGGCCGGTCCGCTCTCCGGCGCCGGCACCGGCACGGCGGGGGCGGTCGAAGGCAGACCCTCGGCCACGGGAAGCGGCGGCTCGTCGGCAGGCCGCGGCGTGGCGCGGCTCAGCTGGACCACACCCCAGCCGGCCAGCGCCGCACCGGCCAGCGCGAGGAGCACACCGCCCGGGCCACCGCGCAGCCGCTCCCCGAGCAACGCCACCCCGATCACCGCGGCGGCCACCGGGTTGGCCAGCGTGACCACCGCGAGCGGGGCGCCCAGGCCGCCCCGGTAGGCCGTCTGGGACAGCAGCAGACCGCCCGCCGCGAAGGCCGCCACCAGCACCGCCACCCCGATCACCTGGACGCTGAGCAGCGGACCCGAGCGGTCCGTGACGGCGACCGTGACGGTCTGGGTGAGCGCCGACGCGACCCCGGAGGCGATGCCGGACGCCGTCGCGTGCCGCAGGCCCGGCCGGGCGCCGGGCCGCGACAGCAGGCCGATCAGCGCCGCCGTCGCACCGGCGACCGTCAGCGCCTCCGGCACGCTCAGCACGTCGTCGGGCGCGGGACCGGACGCCGTCAGCAGCAGCGCGCCCAGGCCGAGCAGCGTCAGCCCGGTGCCCCGCCACTCGACCGTGCTCACCCGCCGGCCCGCCAGCCGCGCCCCCAGGGGCACCGCGGCGACCAGGGTGAGCGCGCCGAGCGGCTGGACCACCGTGAGCGGGCCGTACTTGAGGGCCACGACGTGCAGCAGCGCGGCCGAGGCGTTGAGCGAGACCGACCACCACCAGGCACCGCTGCCCAGCATCCGCAGCGCGCCCGCGTCGCTGCGGGCGGCCAGCCGCTCCTGGGCCACGGCCGCGGCGGCGTAGGCGACGGCCGAGACGAGGGACAGCAGTACGGCGATCAGCGCGGCGTTCACCGGCCCGCCCCCACCAGCTCGTGCCGCTCCGGTTCGCGCCGGGCGGCCGGCCGGCGCCGGGGTGCCGGCAGGCGGTGCGCGGTCCCGTGGGCCGCGTGCGGCGGGCGGACGACCGCGAGGGCGACGCCGAGCAGGGCGGTCGCCACGATCACGTCGAGCCAGTAGTGGTTCGCGGTGCCCACGATCACCAGGAGCGTCACCAGCGGGTGCAGCAGCCACAGCCACCGACCGCGCGACCGGGTGGCGACGATCAGGCCGACCGCCAGCATCAGCGCCCAGCCGAAGTGGAGCGAGGGCATCGCCGCGAACTGGTTCGACAACTGGTCGGTGCGCGGCGGGCCGTACACCGAGGGTCCGAAGACCCGTGCCGTGTCGATCAGGCCGGTCGCGCCCAGCATGCGCGGCGGGGCCAGCGGAAAGGCCAGGTGCAGCACCAGCGCGGCGCCGGTCAGTGCCGCCAGCACCCTGCGGGCCCAGACGTAGTGCGCGGGCCGCCGCAGATAGAGCCAGACCAGGAAGGCCACGGTGGCCGGGAAGTGGACGGTGGCGTAGTAGGTGTTCGCCACGTGGACCGGAACGTCGCCGTGGAGCAGCAGGGACTGCACCGTGGCCTCGTCGGGCAGCCGCAGGGCGCGCTCCCAGTCCCACACGTGGTGCGCGTTGCGGAAGGCCTCGGCGGTGTGGCCCGTGGCCAGTTGGCGGCCGAACTTGTAGACGAGGAAGAGCCCCGCCACGAGCAGGAGTTCACGGACGAGTGGCGGGCGCGCGGGCGCGTCCGGCTCCGCTTCTGCAGGCCAGGTGCGGGCATTCATCCCCGGGGCCCCTTCGCTGACGGTGGTGCGTGCGGTGGTGCTGGCCGGGCCGACGGCTCACCGGGTGCGGCGGAGCCGTCGGTCCGGGGGGCGTGTGACGGTTCTCATCGATACGACCCCGTTCCGATACGCCAGTGTACCGATACGGTTGGGTACCGGTACACTGGCGTATCGATAGACATGCGACACACTGGAACACGGGTCGCTCGACCCTTGCTGCAGAGTCGCTGGAACGAGTCGGGAACGAGTGAGGAGCAGAGCATGACGTCGCAGGCCGCGGACCGACCGGAGACGGTCGGCGCCTCGCGCCGCTCCAAGATCACGCCCGAGCGTGAGCAGGAGTTCTTCGACGCCGTGCTCGAACAGATCCGTACGTGCGGCTACGACGCCGTGACCATGGAGGGCGTCGCCGCCAGCACCCGGTGCAGCAAGTCCACGCTCTACCGGCAGTGGAAGACGAAGCCGCAGTTCGTGGCGGCGGCCCTGCGCTCCAGCCGCCGGGTGCGCTTCGCCGGCATCGACACCGGATCGCTCGCCGAGGACCTGCGCCAGGCGGCCCGGGCCGCGGGCCAGTGGTCGGGCAAGGACACGCTGCTCCAGGCCCTCGGCCACGCGGTCATGCAGGACCCGGAGCTCCAGCGCGCGCTGCGCGAGGCACTGGTCGAGCCGGAGATCGCCGCGCTGCGGGAGATCCTGCGGCGCGGGGTCGAACGCGGCGAGCTCCCCGCCGGCCACCCGGCGCTCGAGTTCGTGCCCGCGCAGATGTTCGGTGCGCTGCGGATGCGGCCGGTCATCGAGGGCGAGTACGCCGACGCGGACTACCTGGTCCGGTTCGTTGAGGCCGTCGTGCTGCCGGCCCTCGGCCTGCCCTGAGACTCAGGTCGCCGTCCACGGGATGACTGGACGGTGGCCTGCCCGCGCCGCACCGTGGGGACGGGGGCGGCGCGCACCCCCGGCCGGGGGGGGGGGGGGGGGGGGGGGGGGGGGGGGCCCCCCCCCCCCCCCCCCCCGCCGGGGCCGCCCCCCCCCCCCCCCCCCGGGCCCGGGGGGGGCCCCGGCCCGCCCCCCGGGGGGGGGGGCGGGGGGGGGGCCCCCGCCCCCCCGGGGGGGGGGGGGGGGCGCCCCCCCCCGCGGGGGGGGGGCCCCCCCTTGGGGGGGCGGCCCCCCCCCCCCCCCCGACCGACGTTCCGGGGCCGGTCAGACGTCCTGTCCGCTGCCGCCGGAGGAGGACACCTCGATGCCCTCGGTGATGTCGTCGATCACCGTCTGCTGCCCGTCGGTGTCGACGCCGAAGCGGACGACGACGATGCGCTTGGCGTCGGCCGGCGACGGGAAGGCGAGCGACTCCACGAACCCGTCGGCGCCCTTGCTGGTGACCGCCTTCCAGCGGACCAGGTAGCCCTTCTGCCCGGCGACCGTCACCGCCTTGGAGGCCAGCTCCTGGTGCGAGGTGATCCCGCCGTAGGACTTGCCGCCGTAGGACTCCTCCGCGTTCGCCTCGATGTCCGCCTTCGCGACCTCCTCGGCGGTGCTGCCCTCGGTGCCCAGCACCATCGCGGGGGCCGAGTAGGCGCCGCCCTTGGTGCAGGTCGCCGAGGTGTCTCCCGGGCACTTGTAGGCGTCGTCGGAGGTCACCGACGCGCCCACCGTCAGCTGCTGTCCCGACCAGCCGTCAGGAATGGGCAGGCTGATCCCGCTCACCGGGTCCGGTACCGAGCCGCTGTCGATGGTGGGCGGCTCCGACCGGCCCGGCGCGTCCGGGGCGGGCGAGGAGCCGCCCCCGCCGTCGCCCGGATCGCCGAAGGGGCCGTTCCCGTCGCGGGAGCCGGGCCCCTCCTGCTGCCGGGACCCCGCGCTGCTGCCGGACGAGCCGTCACCGTCGGCCAGCAAATACACGCCGGCGCCGATGCCGGCCAGGACGGCCACGGCCGCCGCGACGGCTATACCGGTGCGCAGACCGCGCCGCCGGCCGGGCGGCGGCTGGACGGGATACCCCGGATAGCCCGGGTGGACCGGGTACGGCCCGGACGTGCCGCCGTACGGCCCGGGCGCGGCCGCGTAGGACCCGGGTGCGGCGTCGTGGGACCCGGGCACGGGCGCCTGCGGCAGGGGAGTCGGTGGCCCGGGTGTCTGCGGCGCGGAGGCCTGCGGTGCGGGAGCCGGCGGCACCGGCGCGGGAGCCGGCGGCTCGGGCGCCGGGCCGGCCGCCGGCGGCGTCCCGGGCTCCCGCGCGGCGGCCGGCCCCGCCGGACGGACCTGGTCCGTCCACGCCTTGCCGTCCCACCAGCGCTCGGTGGCGGGACCGTCACTTGTCTGCCCGGGGTCCGGGTACCACCCGGGAGGAGTCACCTGCGTCATGGCCCCACCGTATGAGGCGTCGGTGAAAGCCGGATGAGAGACCCCGCGACCGCCCCCCGTTCTCCTGCCCGACCGCCCCCCGTTCTCCCGCCCGACCGCCCCCGTTCTCCCGCCCGTTGACGCACGGTCCGTCCTCCGCCGCTGGTGACGGGCCCGGTGCGTCGCCCGCGCATTACCGCATGTCACCCGACACGGCAACTGGTGCCCCGACCGACCACCACCGGGCCGATCGGGCCGCTAGGCTCAACGTCTGTACGTCGTTCGGGCGACATGGGGAGGTAGCGGGATGACGGAGGTACGGCCAACGGCCGCCGCCTCGGCCTCCCTCTGGGAGCGCGACGAGGAAGTCGCCGCCATCACACAGGCGGTGGACACGCTGTGCGCGGACCGCTCGTCCTCCGGCAGCCTGCTGGTGTGCCGGGGCGAGGCGGGACTGGGCAAGACCGCGCTGCTGGCCGAGACCCGCCGCATCGCCGAGGCACGCGGCTGCACCGTCTGGTCGGCGCGCGGCGGCGAGACCCTGCGCTCCGTCCCCTTCAACGTCGTACGGCAGTTGCTGCAGCCGGCCCTCGTGTCCATGCTCCCGGAGGAGGCGCGCGAGTACCTCGGCGACTGGTACGACATCGCCGGCCCCGCCCTCGGCATCGCCGAACCCGGCGAACGGCAGGCCGACCCGCAGGGAGTGTGCGACGGCCTGGTCGCCGCCGTGCGCCGGCTGGCCCGCCGGGAGTGGCCGCTGGTCCTGCTCATCGACGACGTCCACTGGGCCGACCAGGAGACCCTGCGCTGGCTCGCCGCGCTCGCCGAGCGCCTCGCCGAGACGTCCGCGCTGCTGGTGATCGCCCGCCGTCCCGGCGGCGTCTCCGGCGACAGCGCCCGCCACCTGGACGCCGCGGAGGCCGCGGGCCGGCCCCTCGCCCAGCTCAGCGCCCTCACCCCGGAGGCGACGGCCGGGCTCACCCGGGCCACCGTGGGCGCCCACGCCGACGGCGCGTTCTGCCGCGAGGTGTGGGCCGTCACCGACGGCAACCCCTACGAGACCGTCGAACTGCTCGCCAAGGTCCAGGACAGCGAACTGGAGCCGGTCGAGGCCCGGGCGGCCGAACTGCGCGCCCTGAACCGCTCGGCCCGCGGCGGCGGACTCGTCGCCCGCCTGGAGCAACTCGGCATCGACGCCACCCGGTTCGCCTGGGCCGCCGCCATCCTCGGCACCGGCATCACCGTCGACATGGTGGCCCGCCTCGCCACCCTCGACCGCGGCGACGCCGTCCGCTGCGCCGAACTGCTCGGCACCGCCCGCATCCTCACCGGACCCGACCCGGCCGCCGGGCAAGTCGCCGACGGCGACCTGGAGTTCGTCCACCCGCTGATCGCCACCGCCGTGTACAACTCGATCCCCGACGCGCTGCGCCGGGCCATGCACGGCATCGCGGCCCAGCTCGTCGCGGACTCCGGATACGGAGCCGCGGCCGCCTCCCGCCACCTCCTCCAGGTCCACCCCGACGACGACCAGGACGTGGTGCGGCAGCTGCGCGACGCCGCCCGTGAGCACCTCGCCGTCGGCGCACCCGACGCCGCCCGGCGCTGCCTCGAACGCGCCCTGGAGGAACCGCCGCTGCCCGACGCGCACGCGCGGGTGCTCTACGAGCTCGGCTGCGCCACCCTGCTCACCGCGCCCGCCATCACCATCGGGCACCTGCGCGCCGCCCTCGCCATGCCCGGCCTCGACGACGACGAACGCGTCGACGCCGTCTTCCGGCTCTCCCAGGCGCTCCTCCACAACGACCAGCTCGAGGAGGCCGTCCGCACCGTCGAGGCGGAGTCCGTCCGCAACCCGGACCCGTCGGCGCGGCTGCGCCTGCAGGCCGTCCAGTACATGTGGGAGGGCATCCACGCCGGCGAGACGGCCTCACCCGGCCGCTCCGCGCGCCTCGCCGAACTCGCCGCGACCTGCACCGGCCGCGACAACGCCGAACGCGCCCTGCTCATCCTGCGCGGCTTCGACGCCATGACCCACGGGGAGAACGCCGAAGAGGTCGTCGAACTGTGCGACCGCGCCCTCGTCAACGGCCGCCTCGCCCCCGGACTCGGCTGGACCGACACCGAGTGGGGCCTGGAACTGCCCATGATGCTGGCCAGCGCCTACGCCTACTGCGACCGGCTCGACCGCGCCGAGGCACTGTTCACCGAGGCCCTGCGCGCCTACGAGACCGCGGGCTGGAGCGGCGGCCACCTCGCCCTCGCGCACGCCTACGTCGGTCTGGGCCACCGCAGGCGGGGCCGCCTGCGGGAGGCCGAGAAGTCCCTGCGCGCATCACTTCGCATAGCCGAGCGCGTCGGCCGCGGCCTGCCGCTGTACTGGTCCGCGACCTGCAACCTGATCGACACCCTGCTCGCGCGCGGCCACGTCGAGGAGGCCCGGTCGCTCGCCGACCAGTACGGCTTCGCCCCGCCCTACCCGTCCACGATCGTGCTGCCCGACCCCCGCACCGTCCGGGGCCGGCTGCTGCTCGCCACCGGCCGCACCAAGGACGGCATCAACGAACTGGAGGCCGCCGAGAAGGCCGCCGCCGCGCGCGGCCGGCACAACCCGGTGGTGGTCCCCTGGGCGACCGACCTCGCCCGGGCCCTCGCCACGGAGGACCCCGGCCGCGCCGCGCAACTGGCCTCGGACGCGCGCCGCCAGGCCGAGCGGTTCGGCACCGACACCGCCATAGGGGAGGCCCTGCGCTGCGCCGCCGCGCTGGAGACGGGCCAGCGCGCGGTCCGGCTCGCCGCCCAGGCGGTCGCCTACCTGGAGGCCTCGCCCTGCCAGTACGAACACGCCGCGGCCCGCATCGAGTACGGCATCGCGGCCCGCTCGAAGGCGGAGCTCGACCGGGGCCTGGCGCTGGCGCGCTCGTGCGGCTCGGACGGACTGGTGGCGAAGGCCCGTGCGGCCCTGACGGGACTCACGGGCTGAACCGCCCGCTCAGCCCGCGGCGCCGTCCTCCTCGGCCAGCACCCGCTGGGCCGTCGCGAACGCCGAGTTCGCCGCCGGCACCCCGCAGTACACGGCCGTCTGGAGCAGCACGGCGCCGATCTCGTCCGGCGTGAGGCCGTTGCGGCGGGCCGCCCGCACGTGCATGGCCAGCTCCTCGTAGTGGCCGTGCGCCACCAGCGCCGTCATCGTCACCATGCTGCGCTCGCGGCGCGAGAGCGTCTCGTCGGTCCATATCTCACCCCAGGCGTAGCGCGAGATGAAGTCCTGGAACCGCGCGGTGAACGGGGTCTGACGTCCCTGCGCCCGGTCCACATGGGCGTCGCCCAGCACCTCGCGCCGCACCGCCATGCCCCGCTTGGCACCCCCGTCGAAGTGCCCGCGCAGCGCGGTCAGCACCGCCTCGGGACGCTCGGCCGGCGCCAGGTGCGAGGCCCCGGGGATCTCCACCAGCGCCGCGCCCGGCACGGCGTCGGCGATCTCCCGCAGGTGCGCGGGCGGCGTGGCCGGGTCCTCGCGCCCGGCGACGAGCAGCGTGGGCGCGGTGATCCCGCCGAGCCGGTCCCGCAGGTCGAACGCGGCCAGCGCGTCGCAGCACGCCGCGTAGGCCCCGGGGACGGCCTCCCGGTGGTCCCGCACCAGCCCGGGCACGGTGAACCCGGGCGTGAACCACCGCGCGTCGGCGCTCCCGGCGAGCTCGTCGAGCCCCTCCGCGCGCACCAGGGCGGCCCGTTCCTCCCACGGCTCGGCGCCGTTGAAGTGCGCCGACGAGCAGATCACGGCCAGCGACGACACCCGCTCCGGGTGGTGCACGGCCAGGTGCAGGCCCACCGCACCGCCCAGGGACACGCCCGCGTAGGCGAACCGGTCGACGCCGAGCGAGTCGGCGAGGTCCAGCACCAGGCCGGCGAGGTCGCCGACGGTGGCGCCGGGACCGATCAGGCCGGCCGCCGAGCCGCCGTGCCCCGGCAGGTCCCAGCGGATCACCCGGTGCCCGATGGACAGTTCGGGCGCCACCTCGTCCCACAGGGCGTACGAGGTGCCCAGTGAGGGCCCGAGGAGCAGCGGGGGAGCGGAGGCGGGGCCTTCGACGAGGTGGTTCAGCATGGTCAACGTCGCTCCAGAGCACGGTCGGTCAGGGCTCCGGCGGAGCCGGTGTAGCGGGCGGGGTCGGTCAGGGCGCCGAGGTCGACGTCCTTCAGCTCCGGCACTTCGGCGAGCAGTTCGCCCAGACTGCGGTCCTCGGCGTACGTCCGCCGGGCGAGTTCGGTGAGGAGCGCCTTGGCGCGGGCCCTTCCGAGCACCGGAGCCAGCTCGGCGGAGAGCCGCTCGGACACGATCAGCCCGTGGGTGAGGCCGAGGTGCGCGCGCATCGTGTCCGGGTGCACCCGCAGCCCCTCGGTCAGCTCGGCGGCGTCGCGCGCCGCCCCGCCGGTCAGCCGCAGCAGGTCGCGCAGCGGCTCCCACTCGGCGTGCCAGGCGCCGGCCGGGCGTTCGTCCTCGGCGGCCAGGGAGCCGTACAGCGTGGCCGCGAGCTGCGGCGCGCGCCGGGCCGCCGCCGCGATCAGCGTGGAGCGCACGGGGTTGGCCTTGTGGGGCATCGCCGACGAGCCGCCGCCGCTGCCCTCCGCGACCTCGCCGATCTCGGTGCGGGAGAGCGTCAGCACGTCCATGGCGAGCTTCCCGAGGGCTCCGGCGGTGAAGGCGAGGCAGCCGGCGAGGTCGGCGATCGGGGTGCGCAGCGTGTGCCAGGGCAACAGCGGTGCCCGCAGGCCCAGTTCACGGGCGTACGCCTCGGGCAGCGCGGTGGCGTCCTCGGCGCCGTACGCCCCGAAGGCCGCCAGGGTGCCCGCCGCGCCGCCGAGCTGGGCGGGCAGCGCGTCGCGCACGGCCGTGATCCGGTCCCGGGCGTCGAGCACCAGCGTGCGCCATCCGGCCGCCTTCAGCCCGAAGGTCGTCGGAACGGCGTGCTGGGTCAGCGTCCGGCCCGGCATCGCGGTGTCCCGGTGCTCGGCCGCCAGCCGGGCCAGCGCCCGCTCGGTGCGGACGAGGTCGGGCAGCAGCAGGTCGAGGGTGCGGGCGGCGACCAGTACGGTCGCGGTGTCCATGATGTCCTGGCTGGTCGCGCCCCGGTGCACGTACGGCCCGTACTCCTCGCCGGCCGCCTTCGTCAGTTCCGCGGCCAGCGGGATCACCGGGTTGCCGCCGCCGCGGGCTCGTTCGGCCAGCGAGCGCACGTCGAAGCGGGCCGGGTCGGCGGCCTCGGTCACCGCGGTCGCGGCACCGGCGGGCACCAGCCCCAGCCCGGCCTGGGCCCGGGTCAGCGCCGCCTCCGCGTCGAGCAGGGCCCGCAGCCAGGCGTGGTCGCCGGTCGCGTCGGCGGCCGGCGAGCCCGCCCACCCGGGGGCGAGCAGGCCCGTGTCGGCAGATGTCACTGGAACTCCAGGAAGACCGTCTCGCCTTCGCCCTGAAGGCGGATGTCGAAACGGTACGTGCCGTTGCCCTCGTCCCCGGCGATCAGCGTGTCACGGCGCTCCGCGTCCACCCTGGACAGCAGCGGGTCGGCGGCCAGCGCGGCGTCGTCGCCCGGCAGGTAGATCCGGGTGAACAGGTGCACGAGCAGACCGCGTGCGAACACGCACACGCTGAGGTAGGGCGCGTTGCGTCCCCGCGCTCCCGGGCGCAGGGTCCGCGCGTACCAGTGTCCGTCGGCGTCGGTCTGGATGCGGCCGAAGCCGGTGAACTCCACGCCGTTGCGGCCCAGGAAGGCGCCGGAGGCCGGGTCGCGCCGCATCGAGCCGTCGGCGGTGGGCACCTTGCCGTCCGGGTCCGGACCCCACACCTCCAGCAGGGCGTCGGGCAGCGGCCGGCCCTCGCCGTCGTAGACGTACCCGTGCACGGTGACGGTGTCCGGGTGCCCGAGGGGCGCGATGTCCTCGCCGCCGCGGAAGGGCAGCGCGTAGCCGTAGAACGGGCCCACCGTGTGCGACGGGGTGGGCAGGACGCTCTCCGGGCTGCTGGTGTCGATCTTCGTCATGGCGGTCAGCGTCCTTCCTCGATCCAGGTGGCGTTCGGGCCGTCGAGCACGATGTCCCAGTGGTAGCCGAGGGAGAACTCGGGCACGGACAGGCTGTGGTCGTACGTCGCGATCAGCCGCTGCCGGGCCGCGTCGTCGGTCACGGACTGCAGGATCGGGTCGTACGGGAACAGCGGGTCGTTCGGGAAGTACATCTGCGTCACGAGCCGCTGGGTGAACGCCGAGCCGAAGACCGAGAAGTGGATGTGGGCCGGGCGCCAGGCGTTGACGTGGTTGCGCCAGGGGTAGGGGCCGGGCTGGATCGTGGTGAAGCGGTAGAAGCCGTCGTCGTCGGAGAGGGTGCGGCCCACGCCGGTGAAGTTCGGGTCCAGCGGGGCGTCGTGCTGCTCGCGCTGGTGGGCGTAGCGGCCGGCCGAGTTGGCCTGCCATATCTCCACGAGCTGCCCGCGCACGGGCCTGCCGTCGCGGTCGAGCAGGCGGCCGGAGACGGTGATGCGCTCGCCGGCCGGCTCGCCGGTGTGCTGCCGGGTGAGGTCGTTGTCGATGTCGGTGAGGTCCCTCTCCCCGAAGGCGGGGGAGGACAGCTCGACCAGCTCCGGGTCCTTGGTGACGTCGATGCCGACCGGCGGCTGCTTGGGGTGGCGCAGCACCGAGGACCGGTACGGGGCGTAGTCGCGGCGCGGGTGGTGCTCGACCGGCGCGCCGCCGGCCACGCGCTTGTCGTAGGCGGCGTGCTCGGCCGCGATCTCCGCGTCGATGTCGTGCTGAGTGAGAGTCATGGGGGTTCCCGTGGGTGACTAGCGGTCGAGGACGAGGGCGAGGCCCTGGCCGACGCCGATGCAGAGGGTGGCGACGCCCGTGCCGCTGCCCTTGCGGGCGAGCTGGTGGGCGACGGTGCCGGCGAGGCGGGCACCGGAGGCGCCGAGCGGATGGCCGAGGGCGATGGCACCGCCCTGCGGGTTGAGGACGGCCGGGTCGAACTCGGGCCACTCGGCGACGCAGCCCAGCACCTGGGCGGCGAAGGCCTCGTTGAGTTCGAGGACGTCCAGGTCGGCGAAGGTCCGGCCGGCCCTGGCGAGGGCGCGGTTCACCGCTTCGACGGGGGCGAGGCCGAAATACCGCGGGTCGTTCGCCGAGACGCCGGTGGCCCGGATGCGGGCCAGCGGCTCCCGGCCCGTGGCCTTCAGGCCGTCCTCGTCGACCAGCAGCAGAGCCGCGGCGCCGTCGTTGAGCGGCGAGGCGTTCCCGGCGGTGACGGTGCCTCCGGTGGTGCGGAAGGACGGCGCGAGCTTGGCCATCGCCTCCAGGGAGGCGGTCGGGCGCACGCACTCGTCGGCGGCGAAGTCGACCGGGTCGCCCTTGCGCCGCGGCACCGGCACCGGGGCGATCTCGACGTCGAACAGGCCGTCCGCCTGCGCCCGTGCGGCCTTCCGGTGGGAGGCGAGGGCGAACTCGTCCTGCTGCTCCCGCCCGATCCTGTGCTTGTCCGCGATCAGCTCCGCCGACTCGCCGAGGGGGACGGTCCACTGCGGGTCCATCCGCGGGTTGACCATGCGCCAGCCCAGGGTGGTCGAGTACAGCTCGGCGTTCCCGGCGGGGAACGGCCGGTCCGGCTTGGGCAGTACGTACGGGGCCCGGGTCATCGACTCCACGCCGCCCGCGAGCACGATCGAGGCGTCCCCGACGGCGATGGCGCGGGCGGCCTGGACCACGGCCTCCAGACCGGAGGCGCACAGCCGGTTCACGGTCACGCCGGGCACGGAGGTGGGCAGGCCGGCCAGCAGGGCGGCCATGCGGGCGACGTTGCGGTTCTCCTCGCCGGCGCCGTTGGCGTTGCCGAAGTACACGTCCTCGATCCGGGACGGGTCCAGACCGGGGGTGCGGGCGAGCAGCTCGCGGACGGCGTGCGCGGCCAGGTCGTCGGGGCGCACGCCGGCCAGGGAGCCGTTGTACTTGCCGAACGGGGTGCGCACCGCGTCGACGACGTAGACGTCCTTCACCTCAGGTCCTCCGCGATGACGAGCTCGGCGTCCGTCTTGGCGACGACCTCGTCGACGTCCACGCCCGGAGCGGTCTCCACCAGGACCAGGCCGTCGTCGGTGACGTCGAGGACGCCGAGGTCGGTGATGATCCGGTTCACGCACGCCTTGCCGGTGAGCGGCAGCGCGCACTCCTTGAGGATCTTGGGCGAGCCGTCCTTCGCGGTGTGGGTCATGACGACGATGACCGTGCGGGCGCCGTGGACGAGGTCCATGGCCCCGCCGATCCCGGTGATCATCTTGCCCGGGACGGCCCAGTTGGCCAGGTCACCGGAGGCGGAGACCTGCATCGCCCCGAGCACGGCGACGTCGATGTGCCCGCCGCGGATCATCCCGAACGACAGCGCCGAGTCGAAGAAGGAGGCGCCCGGCAGGACCGTCACGGTCTCCTTGCCGGCGTTGATCAGATCGGGGTCGACCTGGTCGTCCGCCGGGTACGGACCGGTGCCCAGGATGCCGTTCTCGGACTCCAGGGTCACCTCCACGCCCTCGGGGAGGTGGTTCGGGATCAGCGTCGGCAGACCTATGCCGAGATTGACGTACTGACCGTCCTCGAGCTCCCGCGCGGCCCGCGCGGCCATCTGTTCACGCGTCCAGGCCATCAGGAACTCACCGTCCGCCGCTCGATCTTCTTGTCCGCCGCCTGCTCCGCCGTCAGCGCGACCACGCGCTGCACGAAGATCCCCGGCAGGTGCACGGCGTCCGGGTCGATCTCGCCGGGCTCCACCAGCTCCTCCACCTCGGCGACGGTGACCCGGCCCGCCATGGCCGCCAGCGGGTTGAAGTTCCGCGACGACTTCGCGAACACCAGGTTGCCGTGCCGGTCGCCCTTCGCCGCCCTGACCAGGGCGAAGTCGGTGCGGATGCCGCGCTCCAGCACGTACTGACCGCCGTCGAACTCACGGACCTCCTTGGGCGGCGACGCCAGCGCGATGCCGCCGGAGCCGTCGTAGCGCCACGGCAGACCGCCGTCGGCGACCTGCGTCCCGACGCCCGCCGGCGTGTAGAAGGCCGGGATGCCCGCCCCGCCGGCCCGCAGCCGCTCGGCCAGCGTGCCCTGCGGGATCATCTCCACCTCGAGCTCGCCGCCGAGGTACTGGCGTGCGAACTCCTTGTTCGCCCCGATGTAGGACCCGGTCACCCGGGCGATCCGTCCCGCGGCCAGCAGGACGGCCAGTCCCGAGTCCATCGCGCCGCAGTTGTTGGAGACGACCGACAGCTCGCCGACCCCGCGCTCGTGGAGCGCCTCGATCAGCACGTTCGGCACACCGCTGAGCCCGAAACCACCCACCGCGAGCGATGCGCCGTCGGGCACGTCGGCCACCGCCTCAGCGGCTGTGGCCACCACCTTGTCCATCCGAGAAGCCCCATCTCTTCCAAGCGCCCCCGGACCTGAATCCGCGAAATTAATCAGGGCACTGAGTATTTCAGCGAGATGGCCCACACGCTGCCATCGGACGGCCGGGGCGTCAAGACCGCGAGAAGTGCGAGGTAGATCGCGTGGAGAGGTGTACGGCGATGGCGAGTCGGCCCGTGTATCGTCAGTGCACCGACGATTCTCGCCATCAGGGGAGCGCACATGGCCGCGGTCGATCTGACCACCCACCCCGGGCATCTGGCCCGGCGGCTGCAGCAGGCGCACCACCTGCTGTGGAACACGATGGTCTCCGAGGAGACGACCTCGCCGCAGTTCGCGGTCCTCAACGCGCTCGTCGCCGAACCGGGCCTCGACCAGCGCACCGTGGGGGAGCGGGTGGGGCTCGACCGGTCCACCATCGCCGAGGTGATCAGCCGGCTCGACCGCCGCGGACTGCTCGGCAAGGTCCGCGATCCGCAGGACGGCCGCCGCTTCCTGCTGCGCCTGACGGACGAGGGTCTGCGCGTCCACCGCAGGCTGAGCGTGCGGACGGCCCGGATGAACCAGGTCTTCCTCGCCCCCCTGTCCACTGCGGAACAGGCCGTGTTCTTCGACCTCATCCAACGGGTCGCGGACGCCGCCGAAGGCCTCCGCAACCCGTCCGAGCCCGTGGTGGCCCCCGGCTGATCAGTACGTTCTCGTGAAGACCACCCACACGGGGCCTTCGGCGAGGTTCACCGGCGTGCCGTCCTCGGCGGTGAAGACCGTGCCCTCCTCGGCCGCCCCGCGCTTCCACGTCACGTCGTAGGAGCGCCCGTCGCGCAGCACCTCCGCCTCCCCGGAGCCCACCGACTCGACGTACGGCGAGTTGTTGCCGAGGAAGTCCCGGAAGGCGGACGCGCGCACCTTCACGTGCTGGACGACGACGGTCGCCGGCTCCGGACGGCCGCCGCCGGCGGCGGGGACCGGACCGCCGTCCATGGCGATCAGCCAGCGGCCGGTGCTCGGCGACCAGGTGAAGGTGAAGCTCGCCGCCGGGTAGCGCACCGTGCGGGAGGGCTCGGCCCGGCCGCCCTCGGGGGCGTCACCGTAGCGGTAGCCCGTGGTCAGCGCGGTGGCGCCCGGGGGCGAGGGCAGCAGCCGGTCCGGTCGCAGGTAGAGGTTGTGCGGCGCGGGGCGGGCGTCGTCGCGGACGTAGGCGTCCGGTGCCCGGTCCTGCGGCTCGGGCCGCAGGGGTGCCCGGTCGATCAGGGGGAGCAGCTTGCTCTGCGCGCCGGAGAACGCGAGCGCCGGCCGGTCGAACTGGCGCAGCAGCTCCAGGTCGGACTCCCGGGCGCTGCGCACCGGCCCGACCGACTCCGGCAGCCGGGTGGCGTAGATCGCCATGAAGCGGCTCAGCCCGCCCTCCACCGGTTCCACGTAGACGACGTCCGCGGCGTCCAGGCCCTTCTGCGGCCGCGCCGCGGGCGCGTTGTCGACCTTGACCGCGAGCACCGGGCCCGCGCTGCCGTGCGTGCCGTGCGACCGCTCCAGGTGCGGGGCCCGGCCGTCGTCCTCCCTCGCCGGCGGCGGCGCCGCGCAGCCCGCCGCCAGCGAGGCCGCCACCGCCGCGGCCAGCAGCACCGGCACGGCGCCGACCTGTGCGCCGCGCCGCACCGTACGGCCCCGCCTGCGCGTCCTGTGTCGCATTCCGACCACCCACCCGCCCATGTCGTATCCATGATTGTCCGCTTCTGAAGGCGTTTATGGCCATACCCGACTGAATCTGATAACGCACCCGGAATCCGCTGTTCGGCCGAACCGGACGGCGGTTCGGTGGGGGCGCCCCTGGGTACCCGGCCGCGACGCGAGACAGACGCGCACGGGCGACGGAGGGAGCGCGAGGCGATGAAGGCAGTTGTCTGGCAGGGCAAGCGGGACGTGCGGGTCGAGGACGTGCCGGACCCGAAGATCCAGGAGCCGACGGACGCGGTCATCCGCGTCACGTCCAGCGGGCTGTGCGGCTCCGACCTGCACCTGTACGAGGTGCTGACACCGTTCATGACACCGGGCGACATCCTCGGCCACGAGCCCATGGGCATCGTGGAGGAGGTCGGGGCCGAGGTGACCGGTCTGAAGCCCGGCGACCGGGTCGTGGTGCCGTTCCAGATCGCGTGCGGGCACTGCTACATGTGCGACACCGGGCTGCCGACCCAGTGCGAGACCACGCAGGTCACCGGCGAGGGCATGGGAGCCCCGCTGTTCGGCTACACCCGCCTGTACGGCGCGGTGCCCGGCGGCCAGGCCGAGTACCTGCGCGTGCCGCAGGCCCAGTACGGGCCCATCAAGGTGCCGGAGGGGCCCGCCGACGACCGTTTCGTCTACCTCTCCGACGTCCTGCCCACCGCCTGGCAGGCGGTCGAGTACGCCGGCGTCCCGCAGGGCGGCAGCGTGGCCGTGCTCGGGCTCGGACCCATCGGGGACATGGCCTGCCGGATCGCGCGGCTCAAGGGCGCCGGACGCGTGTTCGGCGTGGACCTCGTGCCGGAGCGGCTCGAGCGGGCCCGCGCGCGGGGCGTGGAGACCTACGACCTGCGGGCCTTCGACAACGAGAAGGAACTGGTCGCCGCGATCCACGACGAGACCTCGGGCCGCGGTCCCGACGCCGTGATCGACGCGGTCGGCACCGAGGCGCACGGCAGCACCGTGGCCAAGCTGGTCCAGCAGTCCGCGGCCGTGATGCCCCGGGCCATCGGCGGCCCGCTCGCGGAGCGCTTCAGCATCGACCGGCTCGCGGCCCTGTACACCGCGATCGACCTGGTGCGGCGCGGCGGCACCATCTCGCTGAGCGGCGTCTACGGCGGCATGGCCGACCCGATGCCGATGCTCACCCTGTTCGACAAGCAGATCCAGATGCGGATGGGGCAGGCCAACGTCCGCCGCTGGAGCGACGAGATCGTCCCGTACCTGACGGACGAGGACCCGCTCGGGGTCGACGACTTCGCCACCCACCGGGTCCCGCTCACCGAGGCGCCGCGCGCGTACGAGATGTTCCAGAAGAAGCAGGACGGGGCGGTCAAGGTCCTGATGAAGCCGTGACGACCCGCGCTCAGGGCCCGCCGAGGATCTCCGCCAGGTCGTAGCGGACCGGCTCCTCCAGCTGGGCGTAGGTGCAGCTCTCCGGCGTGCGGTCGGGCCGCCAGCGGCGGAACCGGGCCGTGTGCCGGAAGCGCGCCCCGTTCTCCATGTGGTCGTACGCCACCTCGACGACCCGCTCGGGCCGCAGCGGCACCCAGGACAGGTCCTTCTTCCCCGACCAGCGGCTGGGCGCGCCGGGCAGCCGCGCCGACTCGTGCGCCGCCTCCTCGGCCCAGGCGGCCCAGGGATGGCCCTGGACGTCGTCCATGCGCAGCGGCTCCAGCTCCTCCACCAGCTCGGCGCGGCGCTTCATGGAGAAGGCGGCGCTCACCCCCACGTGCTGGAGCCGGCCCCGGTCGTCGTACAGGCCGAGCAGCAGGGAGCCGACCACGGGCCCGCTCTTGTGCAGGCGGTAACCGGCGACGACGACGTCCGCCGTCCGCTCGTGCTTGATCTTGAACATGGCCCGCTCGTCCTGCCGGTAGCGCAGGTCGAGCGGCTTGGCGACGACACCGTCCAGACCCGCCCCCTCGTACTGCTCGAACCACTGCCGCGCCACGTCGATGTCGTCCGTCGCCGGTGCCACGTGCACCGGCGGCGTGACCCCCGACAGCGCCCGGACCAGCAGCGCCCGCCGGTCGGTGAGCGGCACGCCGAGCAGCGACTCGTCGTCCAGCGCCAGCAGGTCGAAGGCGACCAGCGACGACGGCGTCCGCTCGGCGAGCGTCCGCACCCGGGAGTCCGCCGGATGGATCCGCTCGGTCAGCGCGTCGAAGTCCAGGTGCCCCTCCCGCGCGATCACGATCTCCCCGTCCACCACGCACCGCTCGGGCAACCGCTCCCGAACGGCCTCCACCAGCTCGGGAAAGTACCTGGTCAGCGGCTTGCCCGTGCGGCTGCCGAACTCCACCTCGGCGCCGTCGCGGAACACGATCACCCGGAAGCCGTCCCACTTCGCCTCGTACTGCATGCCCGGCGGGATCTTCGCCACGGACTTGGCGAGCATCGGCTTCACGGGCGGCATCACGGGAAGATCCATGCCCCGATTCTGCGCGTCCGCCGCGCCGAACGCGCGATATGCGAAGTGTGCGAGGTACGCCTACCGTGGCTCGCATGGCGGAAGCGGTGGAACTGGAGACGGACGGACGGACCGTGCGGCTGTCCAGCCCCGGCAAGGTCTTCTTCCCGGAGCCCGGCTACACCAAGCTGGACGTCGCCCGCTACTACCAGGCGGTCGCCCCCGGCATCCTGCGAGCCCTGCGGAACCGGCCCACCACCCTGGAGCGCTACCCGGACGGCGTCACGGGGGAGTGGTTCTACCAGAAGCGCGCCCCCAAGGGCATGCCCGACTGGATCCCCACCGCGCACATCACCTTCCCCAGCGGACGCAGCGCCGACGAGATGTGCCCCACCGAACAGGCCGCGGTCGTGTGGGCCGCCCAGTACGGCACCCTCACCTTCCACCCCTGGCCCGTGCGCCGCGACGACGTCGACCACCCCGACGAACTGCGCATCGACCTCGACCCCCAGCCCGGCACCGACTACGACGACGCGGTCCACGCCGCCCACGAGCTGCGGGCGGTGCTGGAGGAGTTCGGGGGCCTGCGCGGCTGGCCCAAGACCTCCGGCGGGCGCGGCATCCACGTCTTCGTGCCGATCGAGCCGCGCTGGACCTTCACCCAGGTGCGCCGCGCCGCCATCGCCGTCGGGCGGGAGCTGGAGCGGCGCATGCCGGACCGGGTCACCATCAAGTGGTGGAAGGAGGAGCGCGGCGAGCGCATCTTCGTCGACTACAACCAGACCGCCCGGGACCGCACCATCGCCTCCGCCTACTCGGTGCGCCCCCGCCCGCACGCCCCGGTCTCCGCGCCGCTGCGCTGGGACGAGGTCGGCGTCGCGCACCCGCGGGACTTCGACATCACGACCATGCCCGCGCGCTTCGCCGAACTCGGCGACGTGCACGCGGACATGGACGATCACGCCTACTCCCTCGACGCCCTGCTGGAACTGGCGACGAAGGACGAGCACGACCACGGACTCGGCGATCTGCCGTACCCGCCCGAGTATCCGAAGATGCCGGGAGAACCCAGGCGGGTACAGCCGAGCCGGGCCAGGAAGCCCGCTCCCGGCGCCGAGTGAGCCTCGGCGGAGCGGGCTACAGCTCCTTGATCCGGACGTCCCGGTACGAGACCACGTCCGTCGTGCTGTGCACCTGCAGACCGACGTAACCGGAGGCGAACCGCCGTCCGTCCGTGCCCGGGTCGTCCGAGCGCGCCGGGTAGAAGTCCTGACCACCGATGTTGTCGAACTCGTTGATCAGCACGCCGTTGCGGTAGACCGAGTAGTGCTGGTCGACCACCCGGATCTCGTAGTCGTTCCAGGTGCCCTTCCCGGTGACGCCGGCCCCGGCGAGCCCGACCCGGTCGAAGCCGTAGACCGACCCGGTCTTGTACATGTCGCCGCTCGGGCTGTCGAGCACCTGCACCTCGTGCCCGTACTTGATGGCGACCCACTCCGGGCGTGACTCCTCCGGGTGGTCGTGGACCCACGGGAAGCGCACGAACACACCGCCGTTGGCGTTCCCGGTGCCCGGCGCGTCGTCACGCCACTGCAGCTTCAGCGAGAAGTCGCCGTACTTGCGCTCGGGGAACCACAGCATGCCCATGCCCGGCGTGCTGGTGCTGGACGTGATCGACCCGTCCCCGTTCAGCGCGAACGAACCACCGCCCACCTGCTCCCACTTGGCGAAGGACGCCTGGGTGCCGTCCATGATCGTGCGGTAGCCCTCGGTCTGGCCGGGCTTGCCGATCCCGGACTGGCGGGCGGCCTTGTTGATCGCCCTGACCTCGCGCTTGTCGACGACGCCCTCGTCCAGGAGCGCGTCCAGGACCTCCCCGACGTGCTTGAGGAAGAGCGCCTGGGACGTCCACTCCTTCTCGTCCTCGATCCGCTCGTTGATCCGGCACCGGTTGTTCGTCACCCGGTTCGGCACCCCCGAGTCGACCGTGCCGACGATCACCGTCAGCCGCTCGTCGTACTCCGGGCACGGCGGCGCCGGCACGCCCCCGCCCGCCACCACCGTGAAGCTGACGCTCAGCGGCTCGGACGTGTTGCCCGCCCTGTCGCTCGCCCGGTACGCCACGGTGTGCGCACCGACCCGGTCGACGACCACGGGCGCGCTGTACGCCAGGTAGGGACCCGCGTCGAGGGAGTACTCGACCCCGGCCACACCCGAGCCGCCCTCGTCGGTGGCGTTGACCGTCACCTCGGCGCTGCCGACGTACGCGCCCGCGGAGTTCTTCGTGCCCTCCACGGTCGCGCCGGTCACCGGCGGCGTGGTGTCCTGCGGGGGAGCGGCGACGACGGTGAAGGCGACGCTCTTCTCCGCCGCGACGTTGCCCGCCTTGTCGGTGGCCCGGTAGCGCACCGTGTGCTCACCGGCCTCGTGCACCATCACCGGTGCGGTGTACGCCTGCCAGGCACCGCCGCCGACCGCGTACTCGATGGTGTTGACGCCGGAGCCCGTGTCGGACGCGGTGACCGTCACCGTCGCCATGTCGACGTACGCGCCGTCCGCGTTCTTCTCGCCGGCGACCGTCGCCGAGGTCTCCGGCGGGGCCGTGTCGTCGGTCGGCGGAGCGGCCACGGAGAACGCGACGCTCTTCTCGGCGGCCGCGTTGCCCGCCTTGTCGAACGCCCGGTAGCGCACCGTGTGCTCGCCGACCTGGTCGACGACGACCGGCGTGGTGTACGGCTGCCAGGCGCCGTCGGCACCGATCGCGTACTCGACGCGGTCCACACCGGAACCGCCCTCGTCGGTCGCGGTGATCGTGACGGCCGCCGAACCGACGTACGCGCCGTCGGCGTTCTGCGTGCCGTCCACCTTCGCCGAGGTCGCGGGCGCGGTGGTGTCGTCGCCGCCCCCGCCCTCGGTGACCGTGAGCACGCCGGTCATCTGGCCGTGGCCCGGGATCGTGCAGTGGTACATGTAGCGGCCCGGGGTGAGGGTGACCTCGGCGGTGTGCCGGCCGCCCTCGGCGTCGAACGGATTGGCCAGGATGTTGAGCTGGACGTCGCTGTTGTAGGCGGGGTCGCCGGTCACGAACGTCAGCGTGTGCGGCATGCCGGTGGTGTTGCCGGTGGCCTCGCTGTTCTCGAAGACGATCGTCGCCGGTCCGGCCACCGCCGTCTCGGGTGCGGACGCGTACTTGGTGATGTCGTCACCCGCGGTCCAGGTGAGGACCTGCTGCTCGGCGGCCTCGGCCGCGGCCCTGGGCTGCCCGGAGGCGGACGTCGCCTGGAGGCCGAGCATCATCAGCAGGCCGGCCAGCAGGGCGGCCCACATTCTTCGTCGCCGTATCACTCGCTCCCCCTCGCCAGCTGTGCGGCGGCCGGGGTCGGCCCGCCGCCCTTGTAGGTGACCCGCCACAGGGCCGACTTGGAGTCCGAGGTGAAGAAGCCGCGGCCGTAGTCGAGGACGTACAGCGCGCCGTCCGGGCCGAACTTCCAGCCCATCAGGTTCTTGATGCCGTCGTTGCCGACCGGCACGATCTTCTTCAGCGACTCCGAGTGCACCGGCAGTCCGCCGTCGCCCTGCGTCTTCGGGTCCATGAGCACCGCGTTGCGGGGCTGGTCGGCGTCGTAGAAGTCACCGACGAACCACTTGCCGTCCCAGTACGCCGGCCACTTGGTCTCGCTGGCGCTGGTGGCGTCGTAACGGTAGACCGGGCCGTCCATCGCGGCCTGGCCGCCGCCCTTGAGCCAGGGCAGCCGGTAGAAGGACTCGCTCTCCTTGTAGGACGGGATGCCGTTCGCGTCGCGCGGGAAGTCGGGGCCGCCGCCCTGCGGCGAGTACCAGATGTTGTTCCCGGTCACGGGCGGCAGGTTGACCAGGCCGTCGTTGTTCGGCGACTCGTTCTTCGGGTGGTCGCAGTCGTACCAGCCCAGCGGCTTCGACGGGTCCGGCAGGTTCCGGTCCCGGTACGGCTGCTTGTTGCCCATGCAGTACGGCCAGCCCCGGTTGCTCGCCTTGGTGATCACGGCGAACGTGTCGTACTTCGCCGGGCCCCACGTCGGCGACGGGGCGCCCGCGTCCGGTCCGACCCAGCCCGCGTAGAGGGTGTCGGTCGACTTGTCGACGGAGATGCGTGCCGGGTTGCGCACGCCCATCACGTAGATCTCGCCGCGCGTCTTGCCGCCGCCCTCGGCGGTCTCCTTGCCGGTGAACAGGTTGCCCTCGGGGAGCGTGTACGTCCCGTCCGGCTCCGGGTGGATGCGCAGGATCTTGCCGTTGAGGTTGTTGGTGTTGCCGGCGGTGCGGCGCGCGTCCGCGAAGGACACGCCCTTGAAGTTCGGCTGCGGGTTGTTGCCGGAGTAACCGTCGCTGAACTGGCTGGAGTTGTTGTCACCGGTGGCGATGTACAGGTTGCCCTCGGAGTCCCAGGCCATCCCGCCGCCCGCGTGGCAGCAGCTGTGGATCTGCACCGGCCACGTCAGCAGTACCTTCTCGCTGCCCATGTCCAGCTTGTTCGTCGCCCGGTCGAGCGTGAAGCGGGAGACGCGCCGCTCGGCCATGTGCGTGTCGCGGTTGATCCGGGAGTGCGGCGTGTAGTGCAGGTACACCCATCCGTTCTCCTCGAACCGCGGATCCAGTTCGATGCCGAGCAGGCCCTCCTCGACCTTGACCAGCTCGTCGCCGCCGCCCTTGTTGCCGAAGACGGTCAGCTCACCGGCGAGCGTGACCTTCTCGGTCTTCGGGTCCCAGACGTGGATCTGGCCCGTGCCCTTGCCGACGTCGGGGTTGTTCCAGTCCGTGATCACGGGCTGGGACGAGTCCGCACCGCCCCGGCCGATGTAGAAGACCCGGCCGTCGGGCGCGGTGACCAGGCCGTGCGGCTCGCCGATCTGGTCGTTCCGGCCGGGCTGGTTGGCCTGGGTGAGCCGCTCGGCCCGGTAGTTGCCGGTGATGGTGGCCTTGCAGTCGGCCTGCACCAGCCGTGTCGTCCACAGCAGGGCGCCGCGCAGATGGGCGCGGAAGTCGGTCTCGTCGTACGACGACACCGTGCCGCCCATGCCGGTGTAGAAGGACCGGCCGCCGTCGTAGTCGCGGCACCAGCTGACCGGGTGGTCCGCTCCGTTGGCGCCGGCTCCGGGCGTGTACGTCGACTCGCGCACCCGCGCCACGGTGTGGACGTCACCGGACGGGTTCTTCTGCCAGTTCAGCCACTCGTCGGGGCGCTTCCACTCCAGCGGCAGGTCCTTGGTGGCCGGGTGACGCCGGTCACCGACCTCCACGGTGGCGCGCTGGACCTTGGCCGGTGCGTCGGCCGCCGGACGGGCGCCGACCAGGCCGGTGAACCAGTCCGAGTACGGCTCCGCGCGGGCCGCGTCATGGATGCCGACGAAACCGCCGCCGGCCTCCATGTACGCCTCCAGGCCCGCCTCCTGTTCCGGATCGAGGACGTCGCCGCCCCCGGTCAGGAACACGATCGCGTTGAAGCGGCCGAGTTTCCTCTCGTTGGTGAAGACCGAGGCGTCGTCCGTCGCCTCGACCTTGAAGCGCTCCTTCGCCGGGCCGGACAGCCCGATGCGCTCGATCGCCGCGATCCCGGCGTTCACCACCGGTGACTCGTCGCCGGACGCGGCCGATCCGTAGAAGACCAGAACGCGCACATTGGCGCCGCCCGGCGGCGACGTGATGGACATCGTTGTCAGGGACGGGTCCGGCGCCGGCCGCGCACTGGCGGCGGGGCCGGACAGCAGGCCCGCGGCGACGAATCCGGCGGTCGCGAACGCCGCCCAACTCTTTCTTCTCGCGCTCGAACCTCTTAAGGGCATGGGCACCTCCTCGGTCACGGCAGCAGCGCCAAGGAAGCTAGACCTCTTTGCGCGATTCGCCAATAGGTATCACCGGGATGGGTCGAACTTTGTCCTGAGTGTGGATAAACAGAGCGGGGCCCGGTACCGTCTCACAGGCTCATCACAGCTACGTCTGAGCAAATTCCGTACCAGTGTGGGGAGTTCGGCATGGACAGACGCGGCTTCAACCGCCGGGTGCTGCTGGGCGGCGCTGCCGCGGCGACATCGTTGTCGGCGGCTTCCGGGGCGGCCGGCGCCGCCGACCGGTCGCAGGCGGTGTCGGCACGGACGGCGCCCGCCGGCGGCGCGGTGAAGCACATCAAGCTGTACGCCGAGAAGCTGCCCGACGGGCAGATGGGGTACGGCCTGGAGAAGGGCAAGGCCACGATCCCGGGTCCGCTGATCGAACTGAACGAGGGCGACACGCTGCACATCGAGTTCACCAACACCATGGACGTGGCGGCGAGTCTGCACGTCCACGGGCTCGACTACGAGATCTCCAGCGACGGCACGAAGATGAACCGGAGCGACGTCGAGCCCGGCGCTACTCGCACCTACACCTGGCGCACCCACGCACCCGGCCGCCGGACGGACGGCACCTGGCGGCCGGGCAGCGCGGGCTACTGGCACTACCACGACCACGTCGTCGGCACCGAACACGGCACCGGCGGCATCCGCAACGGCCTCTACGGCCCGGTCGTCGTGCGCCGCAAGGGCGACGTGCTGCCGGACGCCACGCACACCATCGTCTTCAACGACATGCGGATCAACAACCGTGCCCCGCACACCGGTCCGGACTTCGAGGCCACCGTGGGCGACCGCGTCGAGTTCGTGATGATCACGCACGGCGAGTACTACCACACCTTCCACATGCACGGTCACCGCTGGGCCGACAACCGCACCGGCGTGCTCACCGGGCCGGAGGACCCCAGCCGGGTCGTCGACAACAAGATCGTGGGCCCGGCGGACTCCTTCGGCTTCCAGGTGATCGCGGGCGAGGGGGTCGGTGCCGGGGCGTGGATGTACCACTGCCACGTGCAGAGCCACTCCGACATGGGGATGGTGGGGCTGTTCCTGGTGAAGAAGACGGACGGCACGATTCCCGGGTACGAGCCGCACGAGCACACCGGGACGCCCGAGGAGGCGCCCCAGCACGAGCACTGACGCCCTCTCCTGCCCGGCGACCTGCCGCTATCCTGAGCGGCAGCCGCCGAGGAGGAGCGCCCGTGACCGAGACCGCGCCGCGTCCGACGCTGGAGGCCGTGGCCGCGCGGGCCGGGGTCTCACGGGCCACCGTGTCCCGCGTGGTCAACGGGGCGCACGGGGTGCGGGACGCGCTGGCCGAGCGGGTCCGGCGCGCGGTGGAGGACCTCGGCTACGTCCCCAACCAGGCCGCGCGCAGCCTGGTGACGAAGCGCCATGACGCCGTCGCCGTCGTCGCGGCCGAACCGGAGACCCGGGTCTTCACCGACCCCTACTTCGCCCAGCAGCTCCGCGGCATCAGCAAGGAGCTGACCGCCCACGACAACCAGCTCGTCCTGCTGCTCACCGAGGGCCGCGAGGACCACGCCCGTGTCGGCCGCTACCTCGCCGGCGGGCACGTCGACGGCGCCCTGGTCTTCTCCCTGCACCTGGACGACCCGCTGCCCGGCCTCGTCCGCCGTGCCGGGGTGCCGACGGTGTTCGGCGGACGGCCCGGCTGGGAGGACGGCCGGGACGACGTGGTCTACGTGGACAGTGACAACCGCGGCGGCGCCCGCGAGGCCGTGCGTCACCTGGCCGCCCTCGGCCGCAGCCGCATCGCGCACATCGCCGGGCCGCTCGACCAGACCTCCGCCGCCGACCGGCTCGCGGGCTTCCGCGACGTCCGGGCCGACGCCGATCCCGGGCTGGTCGCGCACGGGGACTTCACGCCGGGCGGCGGCGAGCGCGCGATGCGGGAGCTGCTGGACCGGCGCCCGGACCTGGACGCCGTGTTCGCGGCCAACGACCTCACCGCTGCGGGCGCCCTGCGGGTGCTGCGCGAGCGGGGACGCCGGGTGCCCGACGACGTGGCCGTGGTCGGCTTCGACGACATGCCGCCGGTCGCCGAGCAGACCGACCCACCGCTGACCACGGTCCGCCAGGACGTCGAGGGAATGGGCCGGCTGATGGCCCGCCTGCTGCTGCGCGGCCTGGACCGCGGGACGGCGGGGGACGGCGACGGGGACCCGGCGGCCGGTGACGCGGGTTCCGCGGTCCGGGGCCCCGGCAGCACGGCCGCGCCCGGCACGGCCTCCGGAGTGATCCTGCCGACCACCCTGGTCCGCCGCTCCTCGGCGTGAGCCCGCCGGGCCGGGTGCGCCGCTCACCCCTCGCGCGGCGCCGGCCTCAGCACGGCGAACCGGGCGCCGTACGGGTCGGCGAGCCTGGCCAGGCGTCCGACGCCCTCGATGTCCGTCGCGGGCATCCGGACCGAGCCGCCCAGCTCCCCGGCCCGCGCGACCGTGGCGTCCGCGTCGGCGACCGCGAAGTACGGCAGCCAGTGGGCGTCCGTCTCCAGCGGGTCGTCGGCGAGCGGGACGACACCGCCGAACATGGCCTCCTCGCCCTCCCCGGCCGGGTTCACGCACGTGTACGTCCCGGCGCCGGGGAACGGCACCGCGGAGGTCTCCAGCCCCAGCACCCCGTGGTAGTACGCGGCGGCGGCCGCGACGTCCGGGGTGTACAGCTCGACCCAGCACAGCGCACCGGTCTCGCCGGCCACGCCCAGGCCGCCCAGCCGTCCCGGCTGCCAGACGCCGTACGCCACCCCGCCCCGGTCGGCGAGGATCGCCACCGTGCCCTGGCCCATCACGTCCATGGGCCGCATGAGCACCCCGCCGTGGGCCTGCTCGGAGGCCTTGGCGGTGGCCTCGGCGTCAGGGGTCTGGAAGTACACCGTCCAGGACGGCGGTCCCTGCTCCGGCGTGGTCTGCATGCCTCCGGCCACGATCCGGCCGTCCAGCTCGAAGAAGCCGTAGCCCCCGGCCTCGGGTCCCGCCGACCGGAACCGCCAGCCCAGCAGGTCACCGTAGAACAACGCGGCGCCGTCGATGTCGGACGTGCCGACGTCGATCCAGTTCGGGGCGCCGGTGACGAAACGGGTGGTGAGCATCATCGCCCTCCTCGGAAGGGTCCCGTTGCCTGCACTGCCGAGTCTTCCACCGACCACCGACGATCGCTTCCGCGCGCCGCCGTGCGCGCCCGCCCGCACCAGGGGGATCATCGACAGGTCCGCCGGGCGGTGGCGGGCCCGGCGGTGCCGCGTTGATCCCGCGTTGATCGAACGTTTTTCGCCACCGGGCACGATCCTGCCCATGCACATCGACACGATCGCGACGCCCGACCTGACCTGGCAGCAGGAAGCGTTGTGCGCACAGACCGGGGCGGACTTCTTCTTCCCCGAGCCCGGAAGCTCCGTGCGGGACGCGAAGCGGATCTGCGCCCTGTGTCCGATCCGCTCGGCCTGCCTGGAGTACGCGCTGACCCACGACGAGCGCTTCGGCGTCTGGGGCGGGCTGTCGGAGAAGGAACGGCTGGCACTGCGCCGCACCGCGCACTGAGCCGGGCGCCGGCCCCGGTCCGCCTGCTCCGCAGTGCCGTACCCGCTCCGGCGGGGCGGTCAGCCCGCCGCGCGGGCCGCCATCCGCGCCTTGCGCGCCGCCAGCTTCTCGTCGAACTTGGCGGCCTCGGCGTCCAGTCCGCCCATGTACAGCCCGAGCTCCTCCTGGGCCTGCTTCCCCTCGGGACCGAGGCCGTCGATCTCCATGATCTTCAGGAAGCGCAGCACGGGCTGGATGACGTCGTCGTGGTGGATGCGCAGGTTGTAGACCTCGCCGATGGCCATCTGCGCGGCGGCCCGCTCGAAGCCGGGCATGCCGTGGCCGGGCATCCGGAAGTTCACGACCACGTCACGCACCGCCTGCATCGTCAGGTCCGGCGCGAGCTCGAAGGCGGCCTTGAGCAGGTTCCGGTAGAAGACCATGTGCAGGTTCTCGTCGGTCGCGATGCGGGCCAGCATGCGGTCGCAGACCGGGTCGCCGGACTGGTGGCCCGTGTTGCGGTGCGAGATGCGGGTGGCCAGCTCCTGGAAGGCGACGTACGCCACCGAGTGCAGCATCGAGTGCCGGTTGTCCGACTCGAAGCCTTCGCTCATGTGGGCCATGCGGAACTGCTCGAGCTTGTCGGGGTCGACGGCGCGCGAGGCGAGCAGGTAGTCGCGCATCACGATGCCGTGCCGGCCCTCCTCCGCGGTCCAGCGGTGCACCCAGGTGCCCCAGGCGCCGTCGCGCCCGAAGAGGCTGGCGATCTCGTGGTGGTAGCTGGGGAGGTTGTCCTCGGTCAGCAGGTTCACCACGAGGGCGATCCGGCCGATCTCGGTGACCTTGGACTGCTCCTTGTCCCACGCCTCGCCGTCCTCGAAGATCCCCGGGAAGTTGCGGGCGTCGCTCCACGGCACGTACTCGTGCGGCATCCAGTCCTTGGCGACTGCCAGATGCCGGTTGAGTTCCTTCTCGACCACTTCCTCCAGGGCGTACAGCAGCCGGGCGTCGGTCCAAGCGGCGGAGGTGCCGAGGTGCGGGGAAGTGATCGTCACGGGTACTCCAGGGGACGTGCGACAGAGCGGAAAGCGAACCGGCGAGCGGTGCCGGGAACCTACGGGATCGTAGGCTACGAAACCGTAGGTTACGAGACCGTAGGTTAAACGCACTGTAAAGGCCGCTGATCAGCGACAGCCCACCGGGGCGCGGCAGCACGCACGTCAGCCCGGTGCGGGGGGTTCCTGCTCGGCGGCGTTGCCGCGTCCCACGGTGATCGCCCAGGTGGCGGTGGACGGCGCGGTGACGGTCACCGTGCCGGCCCTGTGGGCGGCTTCCACGGCGAGTTGATGGTGGGTGACGGCGGGTTCGCCCGTGCCGCACTCCAGCGGGAAGTCCGTGCCCAGGACGGGCACTGCGACGTCGATGGTGCCGGTGCCCGTACAGCTGACGGCTACGACGAGTGCCTTGCCCGGAGGTCCGGCGCCGTAGGAGCCGCTCGCGTTGCCACGCGTCGCACCACGTCGGCCGGCGACGATGTCACCGGACTCCGGATCGAGCTCCGGCGGTGTGACCGTGGAGTTGTGCCGATCAGGGCTGGACCGCGACGGGCCGGGTACCGAGGACGCGGCAGCGTCGTCCGTGCCCTCACCGGAGGTGCAGCCCACCCCCATCAGCAGCAGAAGGGTGGACGCCGCCGCTGCGTGGCGCGCTCTCACGCGGCGGTGGCGGTCAGGGAGGTAACGGCCGGCACATGCCTGGACATGCGGGCACTGGTCATGGAGCCACCGCTTCCTGGTGGATCGCCCCCGTGGCGATCAACTGCCCTGAACGCTAGCTGCGGCGGCATGTATGCAACTAGCAGATGTGCGATTCCTGAGGACCATTTGAGCTCGATCGAGCTGCGGCCCCCGGCGGAGTCGAGGCCGAGGTCGCCGCCGTGACGGGCCGGGTGACCAAGCCGTCGACGCTGCTGCAGGGCCGCCACGGGCGTCGCGGCGGGTCGGACGGCTGTTGCTCACTTTCGGGTGACGGTATGACCCGCCAGGGGCGGGCAGGTCACGCGCCGGACGGGCACCGGTCGGTCATCAGCCGGGGTGGCCGCGGGAAGGGAACCCCCGGATCCTCCCGCGGCCCGTGCGGTTACCCTCCCCGCGGTGGACGACGGGGTCAGCCGGCCCGCGGTCCGGTGTACCCGCCGGTGTCCCGCGTGACGTCCCTCAGCTCCCCTCCCTCCAGCAGCAGCCGGCGCGTGATGCCGATCGAGTCCAGGAACGGCATGTCGTGACTGGCCACGATCAACGCCCCCTCGTACGACTCCAGCGCCGTGGTGAGCTGCCGGACGCTCGCCATGTCCAGGTTGTTCGTCGGCTCGTCCAGCATGAGCAGCTGCGGCGCCGGCTCGGCCAGCATCAGGGCGGCCAGGGCGGCCCGGAAGCGTTCGCCGCCGGACAGCGTCGCCGCCTTCTGGTCGGCCCGGGCGCCCCGGAACAGGAAGCGGGCCAGCCGCGCCCGGATCCGGTTGTTGGTCACGCCCGGCGAGAACCGGGCCACGTTCTCGGCGACGGTCAGCTCCTCGTCGAGCACGTCGAGGCGCTGGGGCAGGAAACGCAGCGGGACGTGCGCGGTCGCCTCGCCCGACACCGGCTCCAGTTCCCCGGCGATCGTGCGCAGCAGGGTGGTCTTGCCCGCTCCGTTGCGGCCGGTCAGCGCGATCCGTTCGGGACCGTGCAGATCGAGGCCGCCCGCCACCCGAGCGCCGTGCACGAGCTCCAGCTCCCGCAGGGTGAGCACCGACCGGCCCGCCGGGACGGCCGTGTACGGCAGGTCGACGCGGATCTCGTCGTCGTCCCGCACGGCCTCCACCGCGTCGTCGAGCCGCTCCTTCGCCTCGGCGAGCTTCTCCTCGTGCATGATGCGGTACTTGCCGGCGGACTCCTGGGCCGTGCGTTTGCGCATCTTCATCACCGCCCGGGGCTCGCGCTTGGTGTCGTACATCTTCTGTCCGTACCGCTTGCGCCGGGCCAGGACGACGTGGGCGTCGGACAGTTCGCGTTTCTGCTTGCGCAGATCGGCCTCGGCGACGCGCAGCATGCGTTCGGCCGCCTCCTGCTCGACGGCCAGGGCCTCCTCGTACGCCGAGAAGTTGCCGCCGTACCGGGTGATGCCGCCGGACCGCAGGTCGGCGATCTGGTCGACGAGCTCGAGGAGCTCACGGTCGTGACTGACCACGATCATCACCCCCGGCCAGGAGGCGACGGCCGCGTACAGGCGCCTGCGGGCGTACAGGTCGAGATTGTTGGTCGGCTCGTCCAGGAGCAGGACGTCGGGCCGGCGCAGCAGCAGGGCGGCCAGCCGGAGGAGGACGGACTCGCCGCCGGACACCTCGCCGATGGTTTGGTCCAGCGCCACATGGCCGAGGCCGAGCTCGCCCAGCGTGGCGAGGGCACGCTCCTCGACGTCCCAGTCGTCGCCGACGGTCTCGAAGTGCTCCTCGGCCACGTCACCGGCCTCGATGGCGTGCAGCGCGGCCCGCTGCGCGGCGATGCCGAGCACCTCGTCGACCCGCAGGCCGGTGTCGAGCGTGACGTTCTGCGGGAGGTGACCCACCTCGCCGGCCACGCGGACGGCGCCGTCGGCGGGGACGAGCTGCCCGGCGATCAGCTTCAACAGGGTTGATTTCCCGGACCCGTTGACCCCGACGAGCCCGGTCCGGCCGGGGCCGAACGAGGCGTCGAGGCCCTCGAAGACCGAGGTGCCGTCGGCCCAGGCGAAGGACAGGGCCGTACAGGTGATGGATGCAGACATACGAGGTCTCCGCGGTTGCTTGATGCGGTCAGGGGCAGACGCGTATCGAGACACCGGGAGCGGCGACCGCCGTCGGGCGAGGGAAGGAGGAGTCCGCGGGACGGCGGGGCATGAAAAAGCCCTGTTCCGCAAGGGACGGCTCGAACGCCGAGGTCGCACGCGACGTACACCCACGCAAGGGGGTGACGCGGTGTCTCAGGACCTCAGATGAGCAACGTCCTTCTCCGATCGGCGGCAACAGAGGCGTTGTAGACCGTAGAAGAGCCCGGTCCGGGGTGTCAACGCCTTATCGCGGAACCGGTCTCACGGCCCCGAGGAGGCCCCGTGCCCAACGGCTCACTCTCCCTGCCGGCCCGGCTCTGCCTGCTGGCCTGGGACCCCGCACGGCCCGGAGGCGCCGACACCGCGCGGCTGCACCACCTGGTGCGCGCCGGCGCCCTCACCGAACTCGCCCGGCGCGGACTGCTCGCCGACGACGACGGCATCGCCACGCCCGTCGACCTCGACTCCCGTACCGGCGACGCCGTCCTCGACGGGCTGCTGGACCTGGTCCGCGAGTCCGTACCGCGCCGCTGGCGGGCCTGGGTGCGGTCGTACGCGCGCTTCACCTTCGACGCCGTCCGGGAACAGCTGGTGGCCGACGGGTACCTGAGGGCCGAGAAGAAGCGGGTGCTCGGCGTGTTCCCGTCCGTGGACCACGTCCTGGCCCGGCCCGCCGCCGCGCAGGCGCTGCGCGAGGAGGCGCGGGCCGTCCTGGACGGTATGTCGCCGGCCGGGGAGGTCCCCGAGCGGGACGCGATCGTCGTCGCCCTCGCGGCCTCGGCCGAGCTGCGCGGTCTCGGGCCCACGGGGGACAGGGCGCGCCGCGAGGGCCGGATCGAGGAGCTGACCGCCCGCGGCGCGGCGGCGGCACCCGGCCTGGGAAAGGTCCTGCGTGAGGTGCGGGCGGCGGTGAGCGCGGAAGCGGCGCACGCCGTGGCCCCGGCGGGCGGCTGACGGGCGTTCCGGCGACGCGGCTGACGGGCGGTCCGGCGAGGCGGGCCGCGCCCCACGCCCGTGCCGGACCCGCTCAGCCGCGGGTCGCGTGCCGGCGGACCGACCGGCCGCTCGCGCCGGTCCGCCGCTGCGCCGGCGGGGCGTCCGGCCCGCTCAGCAGGTGCCCCGCATCAGCTCCGCCAGGTCGTGGTCCAGGTCCAGCTGCAGATGCTCCAGGCCCACCGGCACGAGCTCGCTGGTGGCCTGGAGGAACCGGCGCAGTTCGCCGGAACGGATGTGGACCACGGCGGTGCCCTCGGGGGCGTGGAACTCCAGGACGGTGCGGTCGTACCCGTACGGCCGCACCCGGACGTCACCGTGGCCGTCGGGTTCCCGCATCCCGGTGATGAGCAGCTCGCGGGAGAAGGTCCAGCAGACCTCCACGCCCTCCAGGGTGGCCGGGGCCGGGAAGGTGATGCGGACGGCGAACGGGTCGCCGCGGTCGTAGTGCAGCGTGGCGGGAATGCTCGGCATACGCGGCGCGGCAGCGACGAGACGCGCCTCGACGGGCTGCTCGATGACGGTGGACAACGCCTTGCTCCCTCGTGACGGCTGGGCGGGCTTCCGGGGTGGTACGGGCCGGGCACTGGAAGAGACGACGGAATCAGCCAATCCGTGCACACGATGTGCGAGTGACCTCTGTCACCGCCTTCATGCACACGAGTGACATGACTCTCCTCGCGTGCCCCACAAGGCACTTGCGGCCGACGCGCCACCCGCCCGCCCGCTCCTCGCCCGCCGGAAGGTGTCCGAAGGGCGACCCCGGGTGTTTGTCCGTAACGTGGGTATCCGTTCGCTGAACGCGAGAGGAAGTGAGCGAACATGCCACGCGGTTCGAGCCCCAAGCGCGAGCGGCAGTACGAACACATCAAGGAGAGCGCCGAGGACCGTGGCGAGAGCACGGGACGGGCCAAGGAGATCGCGGCCCGGACGGTGAACAAGGAGCGTGCTCAGTCCGGCGAGTCGAAGACCGCCAGCCGTACGTCCACCCAGGACAAGTCGCCGAGCAAGCGCGGCGGACAGCGCTCCGGGTCGCGGCAGGGCTCCCAGGGCCCCACCTACGACCAGCTGTACCAGGAGGCCAAGCGCCGGGACATCAGCGGCCGTTCGAGCATGAACAAGGGCCAGCTCCAGCGCGCGCTCGGCAAGTGAGCCGCGCCGTCCCCGGGCCGCGTCCGCGGCGTGCCTCCCGCCTCACGAGGACCGGCACGCCGCGGGCACGCACCGGACGCCGCGAAGCGCGTTCTCCGGGCGGACGGAGGGACTTCGCGGTCACGGCCTATCCGAGCGTCTCCCGGTACCGCTCCAGCGCCGGTGCCGTCTTCGTGGCGATGAACTCGGTGATGCGGTAGGCGCACACGCCCGCCTCGACGAAGGGATCGCCGGCGGTGATGTCCTCGATCCGCGCCCGGTCCTCCGCCACGGCGATGATCACTCCGCCGTTGCGGGGCTCCTGGCGCCCGGACGCCAGGAACACGCCCTGGTCGTAGAGGGCCTCGAGCCACTTCACGTGCTCCGGCAGCACGGCGTCGACGGCTTCGAGCGGGGCGGTGTAGGACAGCTCCAGTACGAACATGATCGCGAGCCTACTCCGGGGGTCCCGTAGGGTTGCGGCCACCATGACGACCGTGACCGCGCACACTCCCGCCGACTGGCCCGCAACCGAGGAGGAGGCCCGCGCCGTCCAGGACGAGCTGCGGGCCCGGGTGGTGCTCGACGAGCCGGGGCCGCCTCCCGGAACGGGGCACGCTACCGGCGTGGACGTCGCCTACGACGACGAACGGGACGTCGTCGCGGCGGCCGCCGTCGTCCTCGACGCGACGACCCTCGCCGTGGTCGCCGAGGCCACCGCCGTCGGGCGGATCTCCTTCCCCTACGTGCCCGGTCTGCTGGCCTTCCGCGAGATCCCCACCGTCCTCGCCGCCCTCCGCGCGCTGCCCTGCCCGCCCGGCCTGGTCGTCTGCGACGGTTATGGGCTGGCCCATCCGCGCCGCTTCGGCCTCGCCAGCCACCTCGGGGTGCTGACCGGGCTGCCCACGATCGGCGTCGCCAAGAACCCGTTCACCTTCACCCACGACGACCCGGCCGCGCCGCGCGGCAGCGCGTCCCCGCTGCTCGCCGGTGCCGAGGAGGTCGGGCGCGCGCTGCGGACCCGGGACGCGGTCAAGCCGGTCTTTGTCTCCGTGGGCCATCGCGTGAGCCTCGACAACGCCTGCGCGCACACTCTGGCGCTGGCCCCCGCCTACCGCCTGCCGGAGACGACCCGCAGGGCGGACGCCCTGTGCCGCGCGGCCCTGCGGGACGCCATCCGCTCGGCATGACGGACGACGCTCCGGCGACCCCGTCGGCCGTGTCACCGGACCGGCCTGAGTACCCGTACGGATGTGCGATGTCAGTGGTGGGCGCCAGGCTGAGCACATGACGACGCACCGCGCACCCGAGCCCTCCGCCCACCCGAGCCGGCCCACCGACCGGGCCGTGGCCGCCGGCCTGGCCCTCGCCGTGACCGCCGGGGCGGCCTGGATCGGCGGGATGATCTACACGATCGCCGGATGGACGGGCTAGTCCATCCAGGGCCGGCCCCGGCGGCGCATGCGGGCGACCGGAGCTGCCGTCCGCGCCCGCCGAACCGAACCCGACACTCGGTCCCGCCACCGGGGGTGCGGCGACCCGGCCCTGGTGGCCGGACGGGCGTCCGCGGACCGGCTGGCCCGGGTCGGCTGGGGTCCGGATCTGCCTCCCGGATGCGGTGAGTCGGCCCTGGTGGCCGGACGGGCGCGCGTGAACCGGCTGGTCCGGGTCGGCTGAGGTCCGGACCTGCCTCTCCTGGACGCGGTGACCCGGCCCTGATGACCCGAACGGCGTCCCGGACCCGGCGGGTTCGAGACGGTCGGCGGCCGGCCCTGCACGCTGGTCCGGCGGCCGACCCGTCCGGCCCTGCACGCCGGACCCCGACCCGGACCGACGCCCGGTGTCAGTGTGTGGCGGCCACCCGGAAGGTGATGCCCGCCGCCCGCAGGCGCTCGGTGAGCGCGTCGCCCATCGCCGCCGCCGTCGTGACCTGACCGGCGGTCTGCGGCAGGTCGTCCACGGCGAGGGACAGCGCCGCCTCGGCGAACATCTTCGCCGTCTCGTCGTACCCGGGATCACCGCCCGCGACCTCGGTGAACACCCGGCGGCCACCGCCCTCGCCCACGAAGCGGACCCGGAACCAGCTCTTGGCCCGCTTCTGCGGGCTCGGCCCGTCACCCGGCTTGAGCAGGCCGGACAGGCGGCGCCGCACCGGCGGAACCTGCGCCGCGGCCACCAGCGCGCCGAGTGCCGCCACCCCGCCCACCGCGACGGGCAGATGCCGGACGGCCGCGTAGTGCCGGTAGCGGAAGTCGGGCCCGTACCGGTCGAGAGCCTTGGCGGAACGCCGCACGATCTGCGGGTCCACGGTCGGCAGCGGCAGCGCCCACGCCCCCACCTCCCCGGCGTACCGGGGCGCGCCCGTCGGCGTCACCGCCCGGCGGCCCACCAGCCGCGGCTCGTGCCGGCGCCGTTCCCGCGCCGCGGCCTGCATCTGCCGGCCGCGCGCGAACTGGCCCAGCGCTGAGGCGAACGTGCCGCCGGAGAAGGTGGCGCCGGCGGTCACGAAACCGTCCACGGTCAACGGCACCCCCTCCGGCAGCTGCCGCACCGTGAAGTACACGCCCAGGTCGTGCGGTACCGAGTCGAAGCCGCACGCGTGCACCAGCCGCGCGCCGGTCTCCCGGGCGCGTGCGTCGTGCCGCACGTACATGAGGTCGACGAACTCGGGCTCGCCCGTCAGGTCCAGATAGTCCGTGCCGGTCTCCGCGCAGGCGGCGACGAGTCCCTCGCCGTATTGGACGTACGGGCCCACCGTGGAGGCGACCACGCGCGCCTGTTCGGCGAGCGTCCGCAGGGAGGCCGGGTCGGACACGTCCGCCCGCAGCATGCCGACCTCGCCACCGCCGGGCAGCCGTCCGGCGAGCCGCCGCAGCTTCTCCTCGTCGCGGCCGGCCACCGCCCAGCCCAGCCCCTCGGGCGCGTGCGCGGCCAGGTACTGCGCGGTCAGCTCACCGACGAAACCCGTCGCCCCGAAGAGCACGATGTCGTACGGGCGATCCGTCCTGTTTAGCCTGCTCATGACACTCCTTCGCCGCCGTTCGGCGTCCCGTGGCCACTCTCCGGCGGCCTCGTCGGCATCCCCAAGGCCCACAGCACGCGCCGTCGCCGGTGGCTGAGGCTAGCGTGAGGAGTGCCGAGCCCGACGACGAGCCTGCCCCATAATTGGCTAAGCGCTTGCTCGCCAGGTCTTGTGCCGAGTGGAACACGTTCTTAGCATCGCTGGTGTTACATCAGTAGTGTCACGCAGCTGGGGGCTCGATGACAGAGGCGAAGACGCCGGACGACGGCCCGCTCAGCGGCGTGCGCGTGGTCGAGCTGGCCGCGATCGGCCCCGGGCCCTTCGCCGGCATGCTCCTCGCCGACCTCGGCGCCGACGTCGTCCGCGTCGACCGGCCCGGCGGCCCCGGCCTCTCGATCGACCCCGCCCTCGACGTCACCAACCGCAACAAGCGCTCGGTGATCGTCGACCTCAAGGCGTCCGACGGCCCGGCCCGCGTCCTCGACCTCGCCGAACGCGCCGACGTCCTGATCGAGGGCTACCGGCCCGGAGTCGCCGAGCGCCTCGGGGTCGGCCCCGCGTCCTGCCACGCCCGCAACCCGCGCCTCGTCTACGGCCGCATGACCGGCTGGGGCCAGGACGGCCCCCTCGCCCAGCGCGCCGGTCACGACATCGGCTACATCGCCCTCACCGGCACCCTCGGCATGATCGGCGCCCCCGACGGACCGCCGGCCGTCCCCGCCAACCTGCTCGGCGACTACGCGGGCGGCTCGCTCTACCTGGTCGTCGGCATCCTCGCCGCCCTGCACCACGCCCGCGCGACGGGCACCGGCCAGGTCGTCGACGCCGCCATCGTGGACGGCGCCGCCCACCTCTCGGCGATGATCCACGGCATGCTCGCCGCCGGCGCCTGGCAGGACCGGCGCGGCAGCAACCTCTTCGACGGCGGCGCCCCGTTCTACGGCACCTACGAGACGGCCGACGGCGGGTACATGGCGGTCGGCGCCCTGGAACCGCGGTTCTACGCCGAGTTCACGCGGCGGCTCGGCATCCCGGGGGAGGTGCCGGCCCGGGAGGACACGGCCCGGTGGGGCGAGCTGCGCGAGGCGATCGCCGCCCGCTTCAAGGCCCGTACCCGGGACGAGTGGACGGCCCTCTTCGCGGACTCCGACGCCTGCGTGGCCCCCGTCCTGTCGCTGCGCGAGGCCCCGCACCACCCGCACCTCGCGGCCCGGGGCACCTTCACCGACCACGGCGGCATCACCCAGCCCGCCCCCGCGCCCCGCTTCTCCGCGACCCCCACCGCCGTCCGCACCGGCCCCGCCCCGCCCGGCGCCGACGCGGAGGACGTCGCCCGCGACTGGGGACTGCCCCGCGCCCCTCAGCCGAACAGCCCTGCGAAGAACCCTCAGTGAAAGGCCTGCCAGTGACCACCGAAGCGTACGTGTACGACGCGATCCGCACCCCGCGCGGACGCGGCAAGGCGAGCGGCGCCCTGCACGGCACGAAGCCCGTCGACCTGGTCGTCGGCCTCATCCACGAGATCCGTGCCCGGTTCCCGGGCCTCGACCCGGCCGCGATCGACGACATCGTCCTCGGTGTCGTCGGACCGGTCGGCGACCAGGGCTCCGACATCGCCCGCATCGCCGCCATCGCCGCCGGACTCCCCGACACGGTGGCCGGCGTCCAGGAGAACCGCTTCTGTGCCTCGGGCCTGGAGGCCGTCAACATGGCGGCCATGAAGGTCCGCTCCGGCTGGGAGGACCTGGTCCTCGCGGGCGGCGTCGAGTCCATGTCCCGGGTGCCGATGGCCTCGGACGGAGGCGCCTGGTTCAACGACCCGATGACCAACCTCGCCACCAACTTCGTGCCGCAGGGCATCGGCGCCGACCTGATCGCCACCATCGAGGGCTTCTCCCGCCGCGACGTCGACGAGTACGCCGCCCTCTCCCAGGAGCGGGCGGCCACGGCGTGGAAGGAGGGCCGCTTCGACCGGTCCGTCGTGCCGGTCAAGGACCGCGCCGGCCTCACCGTCCTCGACCACGACGAGCACCTGCGCCCCGGCACCACGGCCGACTCCCTCGCGAAGCTCAAGGCCTCCTTCGCCGACATCGGCGAACTCGGCGGCTTCGACGCCGTGGCCCTGCAGAAGTACCACTGGGTGGAGAAGATCGACCACGTCCACCACGCCGGCAACTCCTCCGGCATCGTCGACGGCGCGTCCCTCGTCGCCATCGGCTCCAAGGAGGCCGGCGAGCGTCACGGGCTCACCCCGCGCGCCCGGATCGTCTCCGCCGCCGTGTCCGGTTCCGAGCCCACCATCATGCTCACCGGGCCCGCCCCCGCCACCCGCAAGGCCCTCGCCAAGGCCGGTCTGACCATCGACGACATCGACCTCGTCGAGATCAACGAGGCGTTCGCGGCGGTCGTCCTGCGCTTCGTCAAGGACATGGGGCTGTCCCTGGACAAGGTCAACGTCAACGGCGGCGCCATCGCCCTCGGTCACCCGCTCGGCGCCACCGGCGCGATGATCCTCGGCACGCTCGTGGACGAACTGGAGCGCCAGGACAAGCGGTACGGGCTCGCCACCCTGTGCGTGGGCGGCGGCATGGGCATCGCCACCATCGTCGAGCGCATCTGACCCCCTCCCGACGGATACGACGGATCACCTGGAGCACACCCTCATGACCACCGAGTCCACCACCATCCGCTGGGAGCAGGACGACACCGGAGTCGTCACCCTCGTCATCGACGACCCCGACCAGTCCGCCAACACCATGAACCAGGCGTTCCGCGCGTCCCTCGCGGCCGTCACCGACCGCCTCGAGGCCGAGAAGGACGCGATCCGCGGCGTCATCGTCACCTCCGCGAAGAAGACCTTCTTCGCCGGCGGCGACCTGCGCGACCTGATCCGCGTCACCCCCGAGACCGCCCAGGACCTCTTCGACGGCGGCATGGCGATCAAGCGCGACCTGCGGCGCATCGAGACCCTCGGCAAGCCCGTCGTCGCCGCGCTGAACGGCGCGGCCCTCGGCGGCGGTTACGAGATCGCCCTCGCCTGCCACCACCGCGTCGCCCTCGACGCGCCCGGCTCCAAGATCGGCTGCCCCGAGGTCACCCTCGGTCTGCTCCCCGGAGGCGGCGGCGTCGTGCGCACCGTCCGGATGCTCGGCATCACCGACGCGCTGCTGAAGGTCCTCCTGCAGGGCACCCAGTACGCCCCGCGCCGGGCCCAGGAGAACGGCCTGGTCGACGAGGTCGCCGACAGCCGCGAGGACATGCTCGCCAAGGCCCGCGCCTTCATCGACGCCCACCCGGAGTCCGCCCAGCCCTGGGACCGGCCCGGCTACCGCATCCCCGGCGGCACGCCCGCCCACCCGAAGTTCGCCGCCAACCTGCCCGCCTTCCCGGCCAACCTGCGCAAGCAGACGAACGGTGCCCCCTACCCGGCGCCGCGCAACATCATGGCCGCCGCCGTCGAGGGCTCCCAGGTCGACTTCGAGACCGCGCAGGTCATCGAGGCCCGCTACTTCGTCGAGCTGGCCGCCGGCCAGACCGCGAAGAACATGATCCAGGCGTTCTTCTTCGACCTCCAGGCCGTCAACTCCGGCGCCAACCGCCCGAAGGGCATCGAGCCGCGCAAGGTCACCAGGGTCGCCGTCCTGGGCGCCGGCATGATGGGCGCCGGCATCGCCTACTCGTGCGCCCGCGCGGGGATCGACGTGGTCCTCAAGGACGTCTCGCTGGAGGCGGCGCTCAAGGGCAAGGAGTACTCCGAGAAGCTGTGCGCCAAGGCCGTCGCCAAGGGCCGGACGACCCAGGAGAAGGCCGACGCGCTGCTCGCCCGGATCACCCCGACCGCCGAGGCCGCCGACCTCGCGGGCTGCGACGCGGTCATCGAGGCGGTCTTCGAGGACACCTCGCTCAAGCACAAGGTGTTCCAGGAGATCGAGAACGTCGTCGCCCCCGACGCGCTGCTGTGCTCCAACACCTCCACCCTGCCCATCACGGCGCTGGCCGAGGGTGTCGAGCGGCAGGGCGACTTCATCGGGCTGCACTTCTTCTCGCCCGTCGACAAGATGCCGCTGGTGGAGATCATCAAGGGGGAGCGCACCGGGGACGAGGCCCTGGCCCGCGCCTTCGACCTGGTCCGGCAGATCAAGAAGACGCCGATCGTCGTCAACGACTCGCGCGGCTTCTTCACCTCCCGCGTGATCGGCCACTTCATCAACGAGGGCGTGGCCATGGTCGGCGAGGGCGTCGAGCCCGCGTCCGTCGAGCAGGCCGCCGCCCAGGCCGGCTACCCGGCCAAGGTGCTCTCCCTGATGGACGAGCTGACCCTCACCCTCCCGCGGAAGATCCGCAACGAGACCAGGCGGGCCGTGGAGGAGTCCGGCGGCACCTGGACCGCGCACCCCGCCGAGGCCGTCATCGACCGGATGGTCGACGAGTTCCAGCGCCCCGGCCGCAGCGGCGGCGCCGGCTTCTACGAGTACGGCGAGGACGGGAAGCGCGCCGGACTGTGGCCGGGGCTGCGCGAGCACTTCACGAAGCCCGGACACGAGATCCCGTTCCGCGACATGCAGGAGCGCATGCTGTTCTCCGAGGCACTGGACACCGTCCGCCTCCTGGAGGAGGGCGTGCTCACCTCGGTGGCCGACGCCAACATCGGCTCCATCTTCGGCATCGGCTTCCCCGGCTGGACCGGCGGCATCCTCCAGTACATCAACGGCTACGAGGGCGGCCTGCCCGGCTTCGTGGCCCGCGCGCGTGAGCTCGCCGAGCGCTACGGCGACCGGTTCACGCCGCCCGCGCTGCTCGTGCGGAAGGCGGAGCAGGGGGAGGTCTTCACCGACGGCCGCTGACGGCGTCCCGCCACCGACGGCGAGCGGCTGGGGCCCCTCAGCGCTCGCCGTCGGTGTCGAGCCACTCCCGCAGCTCGTCCCGCAGCGACCGCTGGAAGGTGGTCAGCAGCGCCTGCACCACGATCGGGTGCATGTGGGCGGACAGGGACCGCACGTCCCGCGCGTCGCGCTCGGCGACCGCGTCGCGCAGCAGCCGTGACAGGTCGCGCGCGGCGGCCCGGGAGTGCTCGAGCAGGGCGGTGCGCGCGGCGAGCACCGTCCCGGGCGACAGGGGCACGTCGAGCAGCTCGACACCGAGGCGCAGCAGCCCCGCGTCGACGCGGTAGGCGTCCCGGTCGTCCGCGTCGCCGTCCCGCACGACGATGTCCATCTCCGCCAGCCGCTCCACCTCCTCGTCGGTCAGCGGCCGCCCGGCCCGCCGGTCCAGCTCCTCGCGCGTGACCCGCTCCACCGTCTCGGGTGCCCAGGAGGCCACCACCGCGCGGTGCAGCGCGAGGTCGTGGGCGGTCAGGTCCGGCGGCAGCCGCTTCAGGTACCGCTCGATCGCGGCCAGCGTCATGCCCTGGTGCTGCAGCTCCTCGATCAGCGCCAGCCGGGCCAGGTGCTCCCGGCCGTAGTGCCCGACCCGCCGCGGGCCGATCACCGGCGGCGGCAGCAGACCCTTGGTGCCGTAGAAACGGACCGTGCGCACCGTGACGCCGGTCCGCGCGGCCAGCTCGTCGATCGTGAGGGTCGGCTCCCCGGTGTCGCTCGTCGTCATGTGCAGCAGTATCGCTGTCTCACCAGTGCTGTGACACCTCATGTGCCCCAGGTGAAGGCGCCCGGCGGGTCCTGTGAGAAGTCACGCTGTGTGACATGAGCCACCGCATACGAACGCAGAGTCGTGGGAAGGTGCTGCCCTGGTCTGTGCCGCAAAGGGTGGTGCGGGCCTAGTCACTGTACGGACGACCCGGGACGTACCCCGCCCGGGCGCACCAGAGAGTGGAACCACCCGTGAGCAAGGACGCCGTCGGCACGGCACAGGCCGCCGCCCACCCCCAGGCGGCCGGGACACCCGCGGACGCGGGCGACGCCGGCTACAGCAAGGACCTCAAGGCCCGCCACGTCAACATGATCGCCATCGGCGGAGCGATAGGCACCGGCCTCTTCCTCGGCGCCGGCGGACGGCTGCGCGACGCGGGCCCGGCGCTCGCCATCGCCTACCTCGTCTCCGGCGTCTTCGCCTTCTTCGTGGTCAGGGCGCTCGGCGAGCTCGTGCTCTACCGGCCCTCCTCCGGGTCCTTCGTGTCGTACGCGCGCGAGTTCCTCGGCGAGAAGGGCGCGTACGTCGCGGGCTGGATGTACTTCCTGAACTGGTCGACCACCGGCATCGCCGACATCACCGCGATCGCGCTGTACACGCACTACTGGAGCCTGTTCACGAGCATCCCGCAATGGGTGCTCGCCCTGGCAGCCCTCGCGGTGGTCCTGGCCGTGAACCTCATCTCGGTGAAGATCTTCGGCGAGATGGAGTTCTGGTTCGCGATCATCAAGGTCGCCACCCTGGTCGGTTTCATGCTGATCGGCATCTTCCTGCTGGCCACCCAGCACGACGTCGGCGGCTACACCCCCGGCGTCAGCATGATCACCGACCACGGCGGCATCCTCCCGCACGGCGTGATGCCCGTGGTGCTCGTCATGCAGGGCGTGATCTTCGCCTACGCGGCCCTGGAACTGGTCGGCGTCGCCGCCGGCGAGACCGCCGAGCCGGAGAAGGTCGTCCCGCGCGCGGTGAACTCGATCATGTGGCGCGTCGCCCTCTTCTACGTCGGCTCGGTCGTCCTGCTGGCCCTGCTGCTGCCCGGCTCGCTCTACTCCGGCGACGAGAGCCCGTTCGTCACCGTCCTGTCCAAGGCCGGCGTCCCGGCGGCCGGCGACGTGATGAACCTCGTCGTCCTCACCGCCGCGATGTCCTCCCTGAACTCCGGCCTGTACTCCACCGGCCGCATCCTGCGCTCCATGGCGATGGCGGGCTCCGCGCCCAAGTTCACCCGCGTGATGAGCCGCAGCCAGGTCCCCTACGGCGGCATCCTGCTGACCTGCGCCATCTGCGTGCTCGGCGTGGGCCTGAACTACCTGATGCCGAGCAAGGCGTTCGAAATCGTGCTGAACGTCGCCTCCCTCGGCATCATCAGCACCTGGGTGATCATCATGATCTGCCACCTGATCTTCGTCCGCCGCGCCCGCGCCGGCCTGGTCGCCCGCCCGCACTTCCGGCTCCCCGGCAGCCCGGTCACGGAGATCGTCACCATCGCCTTCCTGGTGGGCGTGCTCTGCATGATGGGCAACGACCCCGAGATCGGCCGCTGGACCCTCCTGCTGATCCCGGTGATCGCGCTGATGCTGGTCGTCGGCTGGTTCGCCATCCGCCGCCGGGTGGCGCTCAACGCCGACCAGGAGCTCAGCCGCCTGAGCCGCTAGCGGGCGGGGCCGCTGTCGGAGGGGGCCCGTACGGTGGTGTCATGCCGGAGATCACGTATGTCCGCGGTGACGCCACCGCCCCGTCGGTCAGGGGCGTCAAGGTGATCGCCCATGTCTGCAACGACCTGGGCGGCTGGGGCAAGGGCTTCGTCCTGGCGGTGTCCCGCCGCTGGCCGGAGCCGGAGGCGGCCTACCGCGCCTGGCACCGCGACCGCGCGTCGAACGACTTCGGTCTGGGCGCCGTCCAGCTCGTCCGGGTCGAGCCGTACGTGTGGGTGGCCAACATGATCGGTCAGCACGGCATCAGGACCGGCAGCAAGGGTGCACCGGTGCGCTACGAGGCGATCGACGCCGCCCTCGCGCGCCTCGCCGGCCGGGCGGCCGAGCTCGACGCGTCCGTGCACATGCCCCGCATCGGCTGCGGGCTGGCCGGCGGGAAGTGGTCCCGCATCGAGCCGCTCGTCACGGAGCGGCTCACGCGGCAGGGCCTGTCCGTGACCGTGTACGACCACGGGGACGGCGCCTGACGCGGCGCCGCCCCCGGGAACGTCAGTGCTCGTGCACGTCGTTCGTCGCGGCGATCTTCTTCCACGACCGCGGCTGTGCGGCTGTGACCGGCGCCTTCGCGAGGGACGCCGCGCGGGCCGCCGGCGCGTCCGGCTTCGACGGCTGGAACAGCCAGGTGTCGAACAGCGCCGCCAGCGGCCTGCCGGACACCTCCTCGGCGTACCGCCGGAAGTCGGCGACCGACGCGTTGCCGTAGGCGTACCGCTGCGGCCAGCCCTTCAGGACCTCGAAGAAGGCCTCGTCGCCGATCTCGTTGCGCAGCGCCTGCACGGCCAGCGCGCCCCGGTCGTAGACCGCGATGTCGAACTGGTTCTCCGGCCCGGGGTCACCGGGCCGCACCGTCCAGAACGGGTCGTCGGCCGAATGCGACGCGTAGGTGTAGTCGGCGAGCTCCTGCGCCGTGCCCTCGCCCTCGTGCTCGGACCAGAGCCACTGGGCGTACCGCGCGAAGCCCTCGTTGATCCAGATGTCCTTCCAGCCGTGCACCGACACCAGGTCGCCGTACCACTGGTGGGCCAGCTCATGGACGACGACGGACACGTTCGACCCGTTCGCGAACTGCCGCGGGCTGTAGAACGGCCGGGTCTGCGTCTCCAGCGCGTACCCGGTGTTCGTGTTCGGCACGTACCCGCCGAGCGCGTCGTAGGGGTACGGCCCGAAGTAGCCGCTCAGCCAGTCGGCGATCTCCCCGGTCCGCTCCACGCTGGCCCGCGCCGCGCCGTCGTTGGCCCCGAGGTCCCTGCTGTAGGCGTTGACGACCGGGATCCCGCCCTCGGTCGTGCCGGTCGTGATGTCGAACTTCCCGACCGCGAGCGTGGCCAGATACGTCGCCTGCGGCTTGTCGGACCGCCAGTTGAACCGGGTCCAGCCGAGCCGCGAGCTGCTGGACTGCAGCGTGCCGTTGGAGATGGCCTGGGTGCCGTCCGGCACCTGCACGGACACGTCGTAGGTGGCCTTGTCGAGCGGGTGGTCGTTGCTGGGGAACCACCACCAGGCGGCCTCGGGCTCGTTCGCGCCGACGCCGCCGTCGGGGGTGCGGTGCCAGCTGGTGAAGCCGTACGCCTGCTTCGAGGACGGCACCCCGCTGTAGCGCACCACCACGGTGACGGGCGTGCCCTTGCGCAGCGGGCTCTTCGGGGTGATCTCCAGCTCGTGCTCGCCCGACGTGGTGAACGACGCCTTGGCGCCGTTCACCCGCACCTCGCCGACGTCCAGCAGGAAGTCCAGGTCGAAGCGCGACAGATCCTGCGTGGTGCGGGCCAGGATCGTCGCCGTCCCCTCCAGCCGGTCGGTCGCCGGCTGGTACTTCAGGCGCAGGTCGTAGTGGGAGACGTCGTAGCCGCCGTTGCCGTAGGCCGGGTAGTAGGGGTCGCCGATGCCCGGAGCGCCGGGGGAGTGGGCCGCCGCCGACGCCGGGATCGCCAGCATGAGGGAGGCGGCGCCCAGTGCGCCCGGCACGATGAGTCTGCGGTGCACGAAAGCTCCAAGTCGTAGGTTCACGAGGTCTGTTCGGAGCCTATTCAGCCTCCGGGGGCCCAGTCATGTCCACGGCCACTCACCTCACACGATCGTCATCCGGCCGTCACGGGACACCTGCCGCGGCCGTCTCATCGGTCCCTGCGGCCTCCGTACGCCCTCTTCTGCACAGCAATCGCCCGAGGTACCGTCCCGCGCATGCCGCTGAGGAGGTGAGTTCCGCGGCGCACGTGGTATGGGCGTAGCGGAGGACTATTTTCGGCCTCCCCGGAGCGAAAGGTGCCGCCTGTGACGCAGGACCGACCGAGCGACAAGGACCATCACGAAAGAGGAACGCTTCCGGGTTCGGAAGCCGACCTCGCCGGGCACGAGAAGCACCCGCGGACCGACCGGGTCGTCTTCGGTGTCACCGCCGCCCTGACCCTCGCCTTCGTCATCTGGGGCGCCGCCTTCACCGACTCGCTGGAGGACGTCTCCAACACCATGCTCGGTGGGCTGATGCACAACGGCGGCTGGGCGTTCATGCTGGCCGCCTCCGGATTCGTCGTCTTCGCCCTCTGGCTCGCGGCCAGCCGCTACGGCCGGATCCACCTCGGTGCCGAGGGCGAGAAGCCCGAGTTCCGCACGGTGTCCTGGGTCGCGATGATGTTCAGCGCGGGCATGGGCATCGGCCTGATGTTCTACGGCGTCAGCGAGCCGCTGGCGCACTACACCACGCCTCCGCCCGGCACCTCCCCGGCCGACTCCGGCGAACGCATGGAGACGGCCATGGCCACCACCCTGTTCCACTGGACGCTCCACCCGTGGGCCATCTACGCGGTGGTCGGCCTCGGCATCGCCTACAGCACGTTCCGCAGGCGCCGCCGCCAGACCATCAGCGCCGTCTTCACGCCGCTCATCGGCGAGAAGAACGCGGGCGGAGTCGGTGGCCGGATCATCGACATGCTCGCGATCATCGCGACCGTCTTCGGTTCCGCCGCCTCGCTCGGCCTCGGCGCGCTGCAGATCGGCTCCGGCGTGGAGAAGCTCGACTGGCTGGACAAGGTCAGCACCGGGCTGCTCGTCGCCATCATCGCCGTGCTGACCGTCGCGTTCGTCGCCTCCGCGATCTCCGGCGTGGAGAAGGGCATCCAGTGGCTGTCCAACACCAACATGGTGCTGGCCCTGATCCTCGCGGTGTTCGTGTTCGTCGCCGGCCCGACCATCGTCGTCCTCGACCTGCTGCCCACCTCGGTCTTCTCCTACCTCGGTGAGCTGCCCCAGCTGGCCGGCCGCACCGAGGCCAGCGGCGGCAAGGGCGTCGCCGACTGGCTGGGCAGCTGGACCGTCTTCTACTGGGCCTGGTGGATCTCCTGGACGCCCTTCGTCGGCATGTTCATCGCCCGTATCAGCCGGGGGCGGACGATCCGGCAGTTCATCGGCGGCGTCATCCTCGTGCCCAGCACGGTCAGCCTGATCTGGTTCGCGATCTTCGGCGGCTCGGCCATGAAGCTCCAGGAGCAGGACCGGCTCGGCAACGACTCGACGCCGGAGGGCCAGCTCTTCGCCGTCCTCCAGGAGTTCCCCGTCGCCACCGTCACCAGCCTGCTGGTGATGATCCTCGTCGGCATCTTCTTCGTCTCGGGTGCCGACGCGGCATCGATCGTGATGGGCACCCTCTCGCAGAAGGGCGCGCTCGAACCCAGCCGCTGGGTCGTCGTGTTCTGGGGCGTGGTCACCGGCGCCGTCGCGGCCATCATGCTGCTGGTCGGCAGTGGCCAGGGCGACGCGCTGACCGGTCTGCAGAACCTCACGATCCTCGCGGCGGCACCGTTCGTCATCGTGATGATCTTCATGTGTGTCGCCCTCATGCGCGACCTGCGCAGGGACCCGCTCATCGTGCGGGGCGAGATGGGCTCCGAGGCCGTCGAACTGGCCGTCATCGCGGGCCACGAGCAGTACGACGGCGACTTCGAGATCCGCATCGGCCCGGGCGCCGGCACGGAGGTGGAGGGCGACCCGATCGGTACACACGACGAGTGAACGACGTGGGGCCTGCGGCCGGCCCCGCGGCACCGGCCCGCCCGAGGCATCCGGACCGGTGCCGGCCCGCCGGGTCCTGGCCTCGGCGCTCCCGCGCCCGGGAGCCGGCGCCGACTCCCGGGCGGGTGGGCCGCACGCGCCCGGGCCGCAGGACCCCGACCGGCAGTGGTCGCGTCGGACACGAGCCACCGGGACGGCGGGACACCTTCGCGGCCTCACCCCGTACTTTCTCGCGGTCTCGGTGAGCTCTCGTGTTCCGTCTCACCGGAGAGTGGCCCCCGTCAGCCGCCCGCGAGACGCGCCGCCTCGCGGGCGCAGCCCCAGGCCACCGTCACGCCCGCACCGCCGTGCCCGTAGTTGTGCACCAGCAGCCGCCCGTCCGGCAGCCGCTCGCGCTCCAGCCGCACCGCGTCCCGCGCAGGCCGCAACCCCACCCGGTGCTCCAGCACCCGCGCCCCGGCGACCTCCGGACGCAGCGCGGCGCACCGCCGTACGATCGCCTCCGCGACCGCCGGGTCCGGATCGGCCGACCACGCGTCCTCGTCGGCCGTGCCGCCCAGGACGAGCCTGCCGGGATGCGGGAAGAGGTACGCCATCTCCCCGGAGACGGGATCGGTGGAGACCAGCCAGGTGTCGATGCCCGGGTTCTCCACCACGACCAGCTGCCCGCGCACCGGACGCACGGACGTGTCCGGCACCAGCTCACGGGCGCCCAGCCCCGTGCAGTTGACGACGACCGGCGCTCCGACCTCCGCGAGCGCGGCCACCGTACGCGTCTCCACCACACCGCCCGCCGCCGTCAACCGGTCCCGCAGCCAGGGGAGATGAGTCGACATGTCGATCAGCGGCAGCCGCGCCCACAGCCCCGACCCGACGTACTCCCCGGCCCGCACCGCGCGCAGCCCCGGCAGCCGCGCGGTCGCCCATCCGTCGACCTCGTCCAGGCCCGTCTCGCCCAGCACTCCGTCGACCACGCGGACTCCCGTCCGTTCGGGCCGCGCCGCCAGTTCCTCGTACACGTCCAGGGACCGCAGCGCCCATTCCCGCGCCAGCGCCACCGGCTCGATGCGGTAGGGCCACCACAGCGCGCCCGCCACCGCCGAAGTGGTGCTCTCGACGGGCTCCCGCGTCCACACCCGCACCCGCCTGCCGCGCTCGGCGAGCACGACGGCCGTCGTCAGCCCGATCACACCGCCGCCGACCACGACGACCTCGTCACCCAGTTCGGTCTCCACACCGGGACGATAGGCCTCCCCGCCCCCGTACGTCAGCACGTGCTCGCATCGGCTGCGCCGAGGGGACACTCACCGCATGGGTGTGCGTGCGGGAGAGGCGGTCGATGCCCTGGTGGCCGTCGTGCGGGGAGGGAAACCCGGCTGAGCGGGCGGCGGGGCGCGGTTAGGATCGACGGTCTGATGACTGCCACCCTCGTCGCCAAGAACCTCGCCGCCGGCCACGGCGACCGCTCCCTGTTCACCGGGCTCGACCTCGTCGTGGCCCCCGGCGACGTGATCGGCCTCGTGGGGGCCAACGGCGCCGGCAAGTCCACCCTCCTGCGGATGCTCGCCGGCCTCACCGCACCGGAACAGGGCGAGCTGCGCCTGTCCCCGCCGAGCGCCACCGTCGGCCACCTCCCGCAGGAGCCGGAGCGCCGGCCCGGCGAGACCGTCCGAGCGTTCCTCGCCCGCCGTACCGGCGTCACCGAGGCCCAGCGCGTCATGGACGAGGCCACCCAGGCTCTGGTCGAGGGCGCCCCGGGCGCCGACGACGCCTATGCGGCCGGCCTGGAGCGCTGGCTCGCCCTCGGCGGCGCCGACCTCGACGACCGCGCCGAGGAGACCGCCGACGCGCTGGGCCTCACGGTGGACCTGGACCAGCCGATGACGTCCCTGTCCGGCGGTCAGGCGGCGCGGGCGGGCCTCGCCTCCCTCCTGCTGTCCCGCTACGACGTCTTCCTGCTCGACGAGCCGACCAACGACCTCGACCTGGACGGCCTGGAACGCCTCGAACGCTTCGTGACCGGCCTGCGGGCCGGCACCGTCGTCGTCAGCCACGACCGCGAGTTCCTCACCCGCACGGTCAACAAGGTCCTCGAACTCGACCTCGCCCAGCGGCAGATCAACTTCTACGGCGGCGGCTACGAGGCCTACCTGGAGGAGCGCGAGGTGGCCCGTCGGCACGCCCGCGACGAGTACGAGGAGTACGCCGACAAGCGTGCGGCCCTCCAGGACCGGGCGCAGATGCAGCGCACCTGGATGGACAAGGGCGTCAAGAACGCCCGGCGCAAGGCGGGCAACGACAACGACAAGATCGGCCGCAAGTTCCGCAGCGAGGCCAGCGAGAAGCAGGCCGCCAAGGCCCGCCAGACGCAGCGCATGATCGAGCGCCTCGATGTCGTCGAGGAGCCGCGCAAGGAGTGGGACCTGCGCATGGAGATCGCCTCGGCCCCGCGCTCGGGTGCGGTGGTCGCCACGCTGCGCGACGCGGAGGTGCGACGCGGCGACTTCACGCTCGGCCCGGTCTCCCTGCAGATCGACTGGGCGGACCGCGTGGCGGTGACGGGAGCCAACGGCGCGGGCAAGTCCACGCTGCTCGGCGCCCTCCTGGGCCGTGTCCCGCTCGACGCCGGGCACGCGGCGCTCGGGTCGGGCGTCCTGCTGGGCGAGGTGGACCAGGCGCGCAAGCTGTTCCACGGGCCTGAGCTGCTGCTCGACGCCTTCCGCGCCGCCGTCCCCGAAACGGAACCGGCGGAGATCCGCACCCTCCTGGCCAAGTTCGGCCTCAAGGCGGACCACGTCGTGCGCCCGGCGTCGACCCTCTCCCCGGGCGAACGCACGAGGGCCGCCCTCGCCCTCCTCCAGGGCAGGGGCGTCAACCTCCTGGTCCTCGACGAGCCGACGAACCACCTGGACCTGCCGGCCATCGAACAACTGGAATCAGCCCTGGACGCCTACGAGGGCACCCTCCTCCTGATCACCCACGACCGCCGCATGCTGAACGCGATCCGAGTGACCCGCCGCCTGGAGGTAACGAACGGCAAGGTGACGGAAACCCGCACATAGCGGCGCGCAGCGGCACTGGTCACGGCCGCGGGCAGCCGCTGCCGTCGTAGCCGCGGCAGCCCCATGCCGTCATCGCTGCGGGTAGTCGTGCCTCCCCCAGTGCCTGAACGGCCTGGGAGGTGCCCCCAGGGCGGCACGGGTGGGCGGTGGGGTCCCCCCGCTCGAGCGGAGCCGAGAGTGGGGGAGGTACCCGGCAAGCGCCGGCCCGCGCACCCACCCCCGGCCACCACGCCGGCGGTCTACGCCAGCCCGGCCCGCCGCAACGCGTCCGCCATCGCCCCGTTGGAGGGCGCCGGAGCCGCCGAGGACCGCCCCTTCCCACCGGAACCCTGCCGCTGCTGCCGCTGCTTGGGGGGCCGGGCCCCCTGCCGCGGCTCCCGCTTCTGCTCCCCCTGCGGAGCGGCTTCGTCGTCCAACCGCAGCGTCAGCGAGATCCGCTTCCGCGGAATATCGACGTCCAGGACCTTCACCTTCACGATGTCCCCGGGCTTCACCACGTCCCGCGGATCCTTCACGAACGTCTTCGACATCGCGGACACGTGCACGAGACCGTCCTGGTGCACACCGACGTCCACGAACGCCCCGAAGGCGGCCACGTTCGTGACGACCCCTTCCAGGACCATCCCGGACGCAAGGTCGGAGATCTTCTCCACGCCCTCCTTGAAGGTGGCCGTCTTGAAGGCCGGCCGCGGGTCGCGCCCCGGCTTCTCCAGCTCCTTCAGGATGTCGCTCACCGTCGGCAGACCGAACTTCTCGTCCACGAACTCCGCCGGCCGCAGCGACCGCAGCACCGAGGTGTTGCCGATCAGACCGGCGACCTCCTGCCCGGCGGTCTTCACCATCCGCCGCACCACCGGGTACGCCTCGGGGTGCACGCTGGACGCGTCCAGCGGGTCGTCGCCGCCCCGGATCCGCAGGAAGCCCGCGCACTGCTCGTACGCCTTCGGTCCGAGCCGCGACACCTTCTTCAGCTCGGTGCGCGAGCGGAACGGCCCGTTCGCGTCCCGGTGCGCCACGATGTTCTCGGCGAGCCCGGAGGTGATGCCGGAGACGCGGGCCAGCAGCGGTGCCGAGGCCGTGTTGACGTCCACGCCGACACCGTTCACACAGTCCTCGACCACCGCGTCCAGCGACCGCGACAGCTTCACCTCGGACAGGTCGTGCTGGTACTGGCCGACACCGATCGACTTCGGGTCGATCTTCACCAGCTCGGCCAGCGGGTCCTGCAGCCGCCGTGCGATGGACACGGCGCCGCGCAGCGACACGTCCATGTCGGGCAGTTCCTGCGAGGCGAAGGCGGACGCCGAGTACACCGAGGCGCCCGCCTCGGACACCATCACCTTGGTGAGCTTCAACTCCGGGTGCTTGGTGATGAGTTCACCGGCGAGCTTGTCGGTCTCGCGGGACGCGGTGCCGTTGCCGATCGCGACCAGCTCGACCGCGTGCTCCTTCGCCAGCCGCGCCAGCTTCGCGATCGCCTCGTCCCACCGGTTGGCCGGGACGTGCGGGTGGATCACGTCCGTGGCCACGACCTTGCCGGTCGCGTCGATCACGGCGACCTTGACACCCGTACGGAAGCCCGGGTCGAGGCCGAGCGTGGCACGCGTCCCGGCCGGGGCGGCCAGCAGCAGGTCACGCAGGTTGGCGGCGAAGACGTTCACCGCCTCGTCCTCGGCGGTCGTGCGCAGCCGCAGCCGCAGGTCGATGCCCAGGTGGACCAGGATGCGGGTGCGCCAGGCCCAGCGGACGGTGTCCGCGAGCCACTTGTCACCGGGCCGGCCGCGGTCGGCGATCCCGAAGCGGCCCGCCACGATGCCCTCGTACGACGACGGCCCGTCGGTGGCCTCCTCGGGCTCCAGGACGAGGTCGAGGACGTCCTCCTTCTCGCCGCGCAGCATCGCGAGGATCCGGTGCGAGGGCAGCTCGGTGAACGGCTCGGCGAAGTCGAAGTAGTCGGCGAACTTGGCGCCGGCCTCCTCCTTGCCCGCCTTCACCTTGGCGGCGAGCCGCCCGCGCACCCACATGCGCTCGCGCAGCTCGCCGATCAGGTCCGCGTCCTCCGAGAACTTCTCGGTGAGGATCGCCCGGGCACCGTCCAGGGCGGCCTGCGGGTCGGCCACGCCCTTGCCGGAGTCGACGAACGCGACGGCCGCGGCGAGCGGGTCCACCGACGGATCGCCGAGCAGGCCCTCGGCCAGCGGCTCCAGACCGGCCTCCCGCGCGATCTGCGCCTTCGTGCGCCGCTTGGGCTTGAACGGCAGGTAGATGTCCTCCAGGCGGGCCTTGGTCTCCGCCTCACGGATCCGGGCCTCGAGCTCCTCGGTGAGCTTGCCCTGCTCGCGCACCGAGTCGAGGACGGCCGTACGCCGCTCCTCCAGCTCCCGCAGGTAGCGCAGCCGTTCCTCGAGCGTGCGCAGCTGCGCGTCGTCGAGCATCTCGGTCGCTTCCTTGCGGTAGCGGGCGATGAAGGGCACCGTCGAGCCGCCGTCGAGCAGCTCCACCGCGGCCTTCACCTGCCGCTCCCGTACGCCGAGCTCCTCGGCGATCCTGCCTTCGATGGACCTCACGTCGATGGACGCGCTGGACCCGGGTGTCGTCACGATCCCGTACCGCCTTCTCACAGAGGTTGCGCGGTAATTGTGGCAGGTGGTGCCGACAATCGGGGATCAGGGCGCGACCCGGGCCCGTCGCGTCCGGACGGCACCGGGACGGGGCATCAGGCCCTGCGGGCCGAGGACGAGGCCCCGCCGAAGAGCCGGGCCAGCGCCCGGAAGGGAAGCGTGACGACAGTGGCGATGGCGCCACCGATCTGGCGCAGGACGTCTGCGATGGCACGGAACACGAAAAGCCCCTTTCCTCTCCCGGCCCCTCCGGCCGGGAGATATACGGGTACCTCGAGATCGGCGCCGCATGCCCCGTGCGCCCGGACCGGCTGCTCAGCGCTTGCCGAGCAGGTCCTTCGGGAAGGCGCCGGCACCGAGGGCCCTGCGCGCGAACGAGGCCCCCAGTTCCGTCAGACGTGCCACGCCCTGCGCGCCCAGGTGCGCGTAGGGGGCCTCGTCCATCCGGTCCGTCTCCCGCTCGATCCCTTCGCGCAGGGCGACGCCCTGCGCGGTCAGCTCACCGGCGTCGTCGAGCAGTCCGCGGTCCCGCAGCCGGTCCGAGGCCGCGTCCCACTCCTCCTGGTTCCAGCCCCGGGTGGTGAAGACCCACTTCGGCGTCATGCCCTTGCCCGTCGCGGTGTGAGTCACCAGCGCCTCCAGGCCGTCGAGGCCCGCGGCCAGCAGCGCGGCGAGGTGCCCGTCGCCCCGGTGCTCGCGCAGCAGGGTCGCCGCGTGCCACAGGGCGAGGTGCGGATCGCCGGGCACGGGCAGGTCGGCGTGGGCCGAGTACAGCGGGCGGGCGCTGCGCGAGCAGCCCTCGGCGGCCCGCAGCGCCAGTTCGGCCGCCTCCGCCATCTCCGGGGACGCCACGGCCTCCTCGCCCAGCAGGCGGCGCAGCGTCGCGTCGACGGCGCGCAGGCGGGCCGCCAGGACCTGGGCGGGCGTGACGGTCTCCCACACGGCGGGCACGTGCCGGGCCACCAGGTCGTGTCGGTAGTTGTAGAACGTCGCCGTCACGGCGCCGGCACCGACCGGGCCCAGGGCGGCGGCACGCACCGCGAAGTTGACGGCCCGGGGGTCGGTGACCCCGAGGGACGCGAGCTCCCGGCCCAGGTCGGGCGAGAAGTAGTGGGTCGAGTGCAGCGAGTTCAGCGCGTTGTGGCAGCGGCGGCCGGCGCGGGCGTCGAGAGCGGCGGTTGTCATGCCCGGCAGGTTACCAACCGCTCAGTACGCCCTCCAGGGCTGAGAGAGCCATGGCAGGAAAGGTGGGGAACGCGTCATTGCGGCCACCGCCGGGCGGCCGAAGAATCGGCGGCATGGCGCAGCGCACCGTTCTCGTCGTCCTCTTCGACGACGTCCAGAGCCTCGATGTCACCGGCCCCGTGGAGGTCTTCGCGGGCGCCGAGCAGCACACATCCGGCACGTACCGCATCCGCACGGCCTCGCTGGACGGCGCTCCCGTGCGCACGTCCAGCGGTCTGACCGTCGTACCGGACCGGGCCCTCACCGGGGCGCCCGCCCCGCACACCCTGCTGGTCCCCGGCGGCCGGGGCACCCGGGACCCGGACCCCCGCCTGATCGGATGGCTGCGCGAGCACGGACCGGGCGCCCCACGCCTGGTCTCCGTCTGCACCGGGGCCGCCCTGCTCGCCGCGGCCGGCCTGCTGGACGGCCGCCGCGCCACGACCCACTGGGCGTACTGCGACCGGCTGGCCCGCGACCACCCGGCCGTCGAGGTCGACCCCGACCCGATCTACGTCCGCGACGGCCACGTCGCCACGTCCGCCGGTGTCACCTCCGGCATCGACCTCGCGCTCGCCCTGGTGGAGGAGGACCTGGGCCGGGCCGCCGCCCTCACCATCGCCCGCCATCTGGTGGTCTTCCTGCGCCGGCCCGGCAACCAGGCCCAGTTCAGCGCCCAGCTCGCCGCCCAGACCGCGCGTCGCGAGCCGCTCCGCGAGGTCCAGCAGTGGATCACCGAGCACCCCGGGGCCGACCTGAGCGTCGAGTCCCTCGCCGCCCGCGCCGCCCTCTCCCCGCGCCACTTCGCCCGCGCCTTCCAGGCCGAGACCGGCACGACGCCCGGCCGGTACGTCGACCGGGTGCGCCTCGAACACGCCCGCCGGCTGCTGGAGGACAGCACCGACGGCGTCGAGGAGATCTCCCGCGTCAGCGGCTACGGCACCCCGGAGGCCATGCGCCGCGCCTTCGTCAGGGCGCTCGGCACCTCACCGGCCGAGTACCGCCGCCGGTTCCGGCCCGCGGCCGCCCGCTGACGACCCCCCCCGCTCGTCCGAGTGCGCGAAACCCGCTCACCCGAGTGCACAGGAAAGGAAACACGTGCAGATCGCCATCGTCCTCTTCGACCGTTTCACCGCCCTCGACGCCGTGGGCCCGTACGAGGTCCTCAGTCGTGTACCGGACGCGGAGACCGTCTTCGCCGCCGAACGGACCGGTCCGGTCCGCAACGACACGGGAAGCCTCGCGCTCACCGCCGACCGGACCCTCGCGGACATGCCGAACCCGGACGTCGTCCTCGTGCCGGGCGGCCCCGGTCAGGAGGCGCAGATGGACAACACGGCCCTGCTCGACTGGCTGCGCGCCGCCGACGCCACCAGCGCCTGGACCACCTCCGTCTGCTCCGGCTCCCTGCTGCTCGCCGCGGCGGGACTGCTCACCGGCCGCCGCGCCACCTCGCACTGGCTGGCCCTGGACCTGCTGAAGCGGTACGGCGTCGAGCCGACCGGGGAGCGGGTGGTCACCGACGGCAAGTACGTCACCGCTGCCGGCGTCTCCTCCGGCATCGACATGGGCCTCACCCTGGTGGGCCGGATCGCCGGTGACGAGCACGCCCAGGCGGTCCAGCTGCTGACGGAGTACGACCCGCAGCCGCCCTACGACGCCGGGTCACCGCAGAAGGCGCCCGCGCACCTCGTCGAGGAGTTCCGCACCCGAAGCCGGTTCATCCTGACGTAGGCACGCTCCAGTCGAAGCGCGGCTGCCTGCGTTCCAGGAACGCGGCGACTCCCTCCGCGGTGTCGCCGCTGCCGCGCGCCTGCGCGGCCCAGTGCTCGTCCCGGTCGGTGCGGCCGTCCGCGAACTCCTTCGCCGCCGCCTGCGTCAGCTGTGAGCGGGAGACCAGGACCCGGGTGAACTCGGTGACCCTCCGGTCGAGTTCACCGCCCGGCAGCACCTCGTCGACCAGCCCCGTGCGCAGCGCCCGCCCGGCGTCGATCAGCTCGCCGGAGAACAGCAGGTACTTCGCGGTGGCCGGCCCCACCAGCGACACCAGCCGCCGGGTCGCCGACGCCGGGTAGACCACGCCGAGCTTGGCGGGGGTGACCCCGAACAGCGCCCCTTCCTCGGCGAACCGCAGATCGCAGGCCGCCGCCAACTGGGTGCCGCCGCCCACGCAGTGGCCGCGGATCGCCGCCAGCGTCGGCTTGGGGAAGGCCGCGAGGGCCTCCTCCGCGCGCACGGCGAGCAGTTGCGCCTCTTCCGCCGAGCCCCGCAGGGTCGAGATGTCGGCCCCGGCGCAGAACGTCGCGCCCTCACCGGTGAGCACCAGCGCCCGCACCGCGGGGTCGTCCGCCAGGGCGCCGAGCAGCTCCGGCAGCGCCCGCCACATCGCGGCCGTCATGGCATTGCGCTTGGCCGGGTGGCGGACGACGACGGTGGCGACCGAGTCGTGGACCCGGTGCAGCAGATGCGGCTCCATGGGCCGGATGCTATCCACCCGCCCGAACGGTTCGCGGAGCAGGTGCGAGCGGGACAGGAACGGTCCCACAACCGATCGGGTCATACGCCAACGTTCAGAACCGTTCGATACCTGCTGACTTGTGTTCAGTCATCCGGTGCGGAGGGACGCGTTACCAACACTCTGGGTGTGGTGACAATCGAACCCGAGGGTGGCGACCGGACGATGGACGAGACCGGGCCCGCACAACCGCTGCCGTACGAAGGCGTCTGGCGGTTCACCGCGCCCGCGGTCGACGCCTCGGTCCCGCAGGCCCGGCACGCCGTCCGGGATCTCCTGGTACGCCAGGGCGTGCCCGTCTCCGACGACGTGGCCCACGGCCTGCTGCTGATCGTCTCGGAGCTGGTCACGAACGCCGTCCGGCACGCCGCGGTGCTGTCACCGACGCTCGCCGTGGAGGTCGCCGTGGGACCCGAGTGGGTCCGGGTGTCCGTGGAGGACAGCCACCCCTACCGCCCGACCGCCCTGGAGACGGACCACGGCCGGACGGGCGGACGCGGACTGCTCCTGGTCCGGGAGATCACCCGGGAGGCGGGCGGGGCGTGCGACGTGGTCCACACGGCGAGCGGCGGCAAGGTGATCTGGGCCGCCCTGCCGCTCAAGCACGCCCCGCGGTAGCGGGCCCGCTCACCAGCCGGCGGACGGTCCCGTCAGCTCCCGGACGGCGGGCCGGGCCGCGTCCAGCACCGTCATGAACCATGCCGAGAAGGTGTCCTTCGCGTGCCGCGCGGTCAGCTCGTCCGGGGTCACGAAGACCGTCTCGGCGACCTCCTCCGCATCGGGCCGCAGCGGTGCCTGCACCAGGCCGACGAACAGGTGGTTGTACTCCTGCTCGACCAGCCCCGAGGCCGGGTCCGGGTGGTTGTAACGCACCGTGCCCGCCTCGGCGAGCAGCGACGGCGAGACACCGAGCTCCTCGAACGTCCGCCGGGCCGCGGCGGCGAACGGCGCCTCCCCGGGGTAGGGATGACCGCAGCAGGTGTTGGACCACACGCCGGGGGAGTGGTACTTGCCCAGGGCACGCTGCTGGAGCAGCAGCCGGCCGCGCTCGTCGAAGAGGAACACGGAGAAGGCGCGGTGCAGCTGCCCCGGCGGCTGGTGCGCGGCGAGCTTCTCCGCGGTACCGACCGTCACGCCGTTCTCGTCGACCAGTTCCAACAAGATCGCGTCTGCGGTGCCGTTCGACGAACTGTGCGTCGCGGTGGCAGGAGTGATCGGCATACCCATCCTTCACATCGGTCCTCGCGCCCCAAGTGTGCCCCACGCGTTCGGTACTCCCGGCACTTCCCGGCACACCCGCATGTCCCGCGCGGTGGCGCGGGCTGCGGCCGTCACCGGTCGAGTACCGAGGGGGCCCGATGGAAGATCGTGCCCGGCGTCACCCACCGGGAACCGCCCGGGGCACGGCCCGGGGGAGCGCCCGGGAGGGCGGGCGGCGGAGGACCGGCGGACGGCGGCATTCCCCGGCGCGCACCGCACCTGTCCACGCCCCCCGCACCTGTCCACGCCGCCCGGCACCCGTCCACGGCCCGGCACCCGTCCACGGCCCGGCACCCGTCCACGGCCCCGCCCCCGCACGGCGGCCCCACCGGCGACACGGTGCCCGGCCCGGACTCAGTGGCACAGCCGCGCCTCGTGTTCCGCGTGCCCGCTGGGCTCCAGCTGGAAGGTGCAGTGCTCCACGTCGAAGTGGTCCCCCAGGCACCCCTGCAGCTCGTGCAGCATCTTCTCGTGGCCGATCGCGCTCAGCGCCTCGCCGCTCACCACCACGTGCGCGGAGAGCACCGGCATGCCCGACGTGATGGTCCACGCGTGCAGGTCGTGCACGTCCTCGACGCCGTCCAGCGCCAGTATGTGGGCGCGCACCTCGGCGATGTCCACGCCCTTCGGCGCCGCCTCCAGCAGCACGTCCAGCGTCTCGCGCAGCAGCCGCCACGTGCGCGGCACGATCATCAGGCCGATCACCAGGGACGCGATCGGGTCGGCCGGCTGCCAGCCCGTGCCCAGGATCACCAGCGCCGAGACGATCACCGCCAGGGAGCCCAGCGCGTCCGCCGCCACCTCCAGGAAGGCGCCCCGCACGTTCAGGCTCTCCTTCTGGCCGCGCATCAGCAGCGTCAGCGACACCATGTTCGCCACCAGGCCGACCGCACCGAAGACGACGGTCAGCCCGCCCGCGGTGCCGGCCGGTGTGATGAACCGCTCGATCGCCTCGTACAGGACGTACCCGCCGACCCCGAGCAGCAGCACACAGTTCGCCAGGGCCGCGAGGATCTCCGCGCGGGCGTAGCCGAAGGTGCGCCGGTCGCTGGGCGGCCGTCCCGCGAAGTGGATCGCCAGCAGCGCCATGCCCAGCCCGAGGGCGTCCGTCGCCATGTGCGCCGCGTCGGCGACGAGCGCGAGCGAGTCGGCGAGCACACCGCCGACGATCTCGACGACCATGACGGTGAGCGTGATCGCCAGCGCGGCCCGCAGCCTGCCGCGGTACGCGGCCGTCGCCGTACCGCCGCCGTGCGCGCCGTGCGCGTGCCCGTGATCGTGCCCAGCCCCCATGGAAGCCGCCTCCCTCGTCTGCGGAACCTCAGTCAACTACGGGTGGGGGGTATGGGGCAACGCGGCACTGAACACCGTTGTCATCTGCTCTGACCTGCGGAAACGTTACGCAGGTCAGAGCGTCGCCCGGCCGCGGTGCCCAGCCGGACGAGGCGCCCGCACCCGCGCGTCCGATCACCGTTCTGACCCTCCGCGCACGTCCCTCGACACTGGGCGATGCCCTCGATGTCCGTTTGGGGAGGGCGGTTTGTGGGGCGGGCCCCGAATCCCTGATGATGATCGCGGCCGAGGCGGGTGCACGTGGCGTCGACCGTCCGTGAAACGGGCGGTGAACACGGTGTTCCAGGCATCCGATAACCTCTGCCGTCATGCCGCCCGGGTGCCCCAGGCACGGGCGCTCCACCATGCACAGGACCGGCGCACTGGCGCCGGCACCAGGGAGTGAGTTCGGTTGTCGACCGCCATCCTCACCGGCCAGCCGGTCCCCGGTTCGTCCGTCGAGAGCGAGCTGCGGTCCCTCGGCTTCGACGTACGGCTCGCCTCCGACACGGCCGACGCCGAGACGCTGCTGGCCCAGGTACCGGGCGGGGAGCGGGTCGCCGTGGTCGACGCCCGCTTCGTGGGCCATCCGCACGCCCTGCGCCTCGGCCTCACCGACCCCCGTTTCCCGCTCGCCGCCATCCCCGGCGCCGTGACCGCCCAGCCGGACGCCCGCCAGGCCCTCACCCGCGCGATGGCCCGGGAGAGCTCCGCGGGCGGCGGTTCGACGCCGGCCGCCGACAGCCTCGCCGACCGGATCGCCACCGCGCTCGACGCCGACGGCTCCGACGTGCACCGGCCGGAACTCGGCAGTCTCGTCGCCGTCGTCCCCGCCGACCCGCAGGCCCGCAACGAGGCGCGGCAGGCCGTCGCGTCCGTCGACGACGAGGCCGTACGCCTGAAGTCGGCGGTCAAGGCCCGTGACGGCTTCGTCACCACCTTCTTCATCAGCCCCTACTCCCGCTACATCGCCCGCTGGTGCGCGCGGCGCGGACTGACCCCCAATCAGGTCACCACGGCCTCGCTGCTCACCGCGCTCATAGCGGCGGGCTGCGCGGCCACCGGCACCCGCGGCGGCTTCGTCGCCGCCGGCGTCCTGCTGATCGCCTCCTTCGTCCTCGACTGCACCGACGGGCAGCTCGCCCGCTACTCCCTGCAGTACTCCACGCTCGGCGCCTGGCTGGACGCCACCTTCGATCGCGCCAAGGAGTACGCCTACTACGCGGGCCTCGCGCTCGGCGCCGCCCGCGGCGGCCACGACGACGTATGGGCCCTCGCGCTCGGCGCCATGGTCCTCCAGACCTGCCGGCACGTCGTGGACTTCTCCTTCAACGAGGCCAACCACGACGCCACCGCCAACACGAGCCCCACCGCGGCCCTCTCCGACAAGCTCGACAGCGTCGGCTGGACGGTCTGGGTGCGCCGCATGATCGTCCTGCCCATCGGCGAACGCTGGGCCATGATCGCCGTGCTGACCGCGGCCACCACCCCCCGGATCACCTTCTACGCGCTGCTGATCGGCTGCGCGTTCGCCGCGACGTACACCACGGCCGGCCGCGTCCTGCGCTCGCTGACCCGCAGGGCCACCCGGACCGACCGCGCGGCCGGGGCGCTGGCCGACCTCGCCGACTCCGGCCCGCTCGCCGAGGCCGTCGCCGCGGGCCTGCGCGCGCCCGCCCGCCGGCTGCCCGGCTTCACCGCACCCGCCGTCGCCCTCCTCGGCGGCCTCGCCGTCGTCGCGACGGCCGCCCTCACCGACTTCGGCGGACCCTGGCCGGCCGTCGCGGCGGTCGTCTACGTGCTGACGTCCGCGCTCGCCGTCGCGCGCCCCCTCAAGGGCGCCCTCGACTGGCTGGTCCCGCCCTTCCTGCGCGCCGCCGAATACGGCACCGTGCTCGCCCTGGCGGCGAAAGCGGACGTGAACGGGGCGCTTCCGGCGGCTTTCGGGCTGGTGGCCGCGGTCGCCTACCATCACTACGACACGGTCTACCGCATCCGCGGCAACGCGGGTGCGCCCCCGCACTGGCTGGTGCGGGCGATCGGGGGGCACGAGGGCCGCACGCTGCTGGTCACGGTGCTGGCCGTGCTGCTCACCGCCTCCGGTTTCAAGGTCGCGCTCACGGTCCTCGCCGTGGCCGTCGCCCTCGTGGTGCTCGTCGAGAGCATCCGTTTCTGGGTCGCCGCCCACAAGGTCGGCGCACCCGCCGTACACGACGAAGGAGAACCCGCATGATCGGCCTCGTGCTGGCGGCCGGCGCCGGACGCCGTCTGCGCCCCTACACCGACACCCTGCCCAAGGCACTGGTCCCGGTCGGCCCCGAGGGCGCGGAGGACGACATCACGGTGCTGGACCTGACCCTGGGCAACTTCGCCGAGGTCGGCCTCACCGAGGTCGGGGTGATCGTCGGGTACCGCAAGGAGGCCGTGTACGAGCGCAAGGAGGCGCTGGAGCAGAAGTACGGCGTCAAGCTCACCCTCATCGACAACGACAAGGCCGAGGAGTGGAACAACGCCTACTCCCTGTGGTGCGGCCGTGACGCCCTCAAGGACGGCGTGATCCTCGCCAACGGCGACACCGTGCACCCGGTCTCCGTCGAGAAGACCCTGCTCGCCGCCCGCGGCGACGGCAAGAAGATCATCCTGGCGCTGGACACGGTGAAGTCCCTCGCCGAGGAGGAGATGAAGGTCGTCGTCGACCCCGACAAGGGCGTCCAGCGCATCACCAAGCTGATGGACCCGGCCGAGGCGACCGGCGAGTACATCGGCGTCACCCTCATCGAGGGCGAGGCCGCCGTGGAGCTGGCCGACGCCCTGAAGACCACGTTCGAGCGCGACCCGCAGCTGTACTACGAGGACGGGTACCAGGAGCTGGTCAACCGCGGCTTCCGGATCGACGTGGAGCCCATCGGCGACGTCAAGTGGGTCGAGATCGACAACCACGACGACCTCGCCAAGGGACGGGAGATCGCGTGCCAGTACTGACGAGGCTCATCCCCTCGCCGCTCGTCGTCGACATCCGGCCGGGGGCGCTCGACGACCTGGCCGCGATCCTCTCCGACGAGCGGATCTCGCCCTCCGGGCGACTGGCCTTCGCCATCAGCAACGGCTCCGGCCAGGTGCTGCGGGACCGGTTCGGTCCGGCCTTCCCGGGCGCCGACTGGTTCGCGGACGCCGACGGCACCATCGACGGCGCCGTCCGGCTCGCCGACTCCATCAAGAAGGCCGGCCGCTACGACGCGGTGGTCGGAGTCGGCGGCGGCAAGGTCATCGACTGCGCCAAGTACGCGGCGGCCCGGGTGGGCCTGCCGTTGGTCGCGGTGGCCACCAACCTGGCCAACGACGGGCTGTGCTCGCCGGTCGCCACCCTCGACAACGACGCGGGCCGCGGCTCCTACGGGGTGCCCAACCCGATCGGCATCGTCATCGACCTCGACGTGATCCGCGAGGCACCGGTGCGCTACGTCCGGGCCGGCATCGGCGACGTGATCTGCAAGATCTCCGCCGTGGCCGACTGGGAGCTGTCGCACCGCGAGACCGGTGAGAAGGTCGACGGCCTGGCCGCCGCGATGGCCCGCCAGGCCGCCGAGGCGGTGCTGCGCCACCCCGGCGGGACAGGGGACGACTCGTTCCTGACGACACTGGCCGAGTCGCTCGTGCTGTGCGGCATCTCGATGTCGGTGGCCGGGGACAGCCGTCCGGCCTCGGGCGCCTGCCACGAGATCAGCCACGCGTTCGACCTGCGGTTCCCCAAGCGCAGCGCGCTCCACGGCGAGCAGTGCGGCCTCGGCGGCGCCTTCGCCACGTTCCTGCGCGGCGACCGGGAGACGGCCGGGCAGATGGCCGACGTACTGCGCCACCACGGGCTGCCCGTCCTGCCGGGCGAGATCGGTTTCGACCTGGACGAGTTCGTGGAGGCGGTCGACTTCGCCCCCCAGACCCGGCCCGGCCGCTACACGATCCTCGAACACCTCGACCTCACGACCGACCAGATCAAGGACATGTACGCCGACTATGTCAAGGCCATCGGTAGCTGAACTACGCCCGGTCGTCCATCCCGCGGGGGTCAAGGACCGGCGCAGCGGTGAGCACTGGGCGGGACGCCTCTACATGCGCGAGGTCTCGCTGCGGATCGACCGCTACCTGGTGAACACCAGGATCACGCCCAACCAGCTCACGTACCTGATGACCGTCTGCGGCGTCCTCGCGGCACCGGCGCTGCTGGTGCCGGGGATCACGGGCGCCGTGCTCGGCGTGGTGGCGGTCCAGCTGTACCTGCTGCTGGACTGCGTCGACGGCGAGGTCGCGCGCTGGAAGAAGCAGTACTCGCTCGGCGGCGTCTACCTCGACCGCGTCGGTGCCTACCTGACCGACGCCGCGGTCCTGGTCGGGCTCGGCCTGCGCGCCGCCGACCTCTGGGGCACCGGACGGATCGACTGGCTGTGGGCCTTCCTGGGCACCCTGGCCGCCCTCGGCGCCATCCTGATCAAGGCCGAGACCGACCTGGTCGGCGTCGCCCGCCACCAGGCCGGGATGGAGCCGGTCAAGGAGGCCGCGTCCGAGCCGCGCTCCTCCGGCATGGCGCTGGCCCGCCGGGCCGCCGGGGCGCTGAAGTTCCACCGGCTGATCCTCGGCATCGAGGCGTCCCTGCTCATCCTCGTCCTCGCGATCGTCGACGAGAGCCGGGGCGACCTGTTCTTCACCCGGCTCGGCACCGCCGTGCTCGCCGGCATCGCCCTCCTGCAGAGCCTGCTGCACCTGGTGTCCGTCCTCGCCTCCAGCAGGCTCAAGTGAGCGCGGCCATGAAGGTCGGCGCCGTCGTCATCACGATGGGCAACCGCCCCGAGGAGTTGCGCGCCCTGCTCGACTCGGTCGCCGGGCAGGACGGCGACCCGGTCGAGGTGGTCGTGGTCGGCAACGGCTCGCCCGTGCCGGAGGTGCCCGCCGGCGTCCGCACCGTCGAGCTGCCGGAGAACCTGGGCATCCCCGGCGGCCGCAACGTCGGCATCGAGGCCTTCGGCCCCAGCGGCACCGATGTCGACGTCCTGCTCTTCCTCGACGACGACGGGCTGCTCGCCCGCAGCGACACCGCCGAGCTGTGCCGCAAGGCGTTCGTGGACGACCCGGAGCTCGGCATCATCAGCTTCCGCATCGCCGACCCGGACACCGGCGAGACCCAGCGCCGGCACGTGCCGCGGCTGCGGGCCTCCGACCCGATGCGCTCCTCCCGGGTGACCACCTTCCTCGGCGGCGCCAACGCCGTCCGCACCCGCGTCCTCGCGGAGGTCGGCAACCTGCCGGGCGAATTCTTCTACGCCCACGAGGAGACCGACCTGGCCTGGCGGGCCCTCGATGCCGGCTGGATGATCGACTACCGCTCCGACATGGTGCTGTACCACCCGACGACGGCGCCCTCGCGGCACGCGGTCTACCACCGCATGGTGGCCCGCAACCGCGTCTGGCTCGCCCGCCGCAACCTCCCCGCGCTCCTCGTACCGGTCTACCTCGGGGTGTGGCTGCTGCTGACGCTGCTGCGCCGGCCCTCGGGCCCGGCCCTGAAGGCCTGGTTCGGCGGGTTCCGGGAGGGCTGGGCAAGCCCGTGCGGTCCTCGCCGCCCCATGAAGTGGCGTACGGTGTGGCGGCTGACCCGGCTGGGCCGGCCTCCGGTGATCTGACAAGCTCGTATCCCGAGAGCACCAGGCCCTCCGAGGCCGACGGGCTCGTGCCGGGTCCGAACCGGCCACGCACCGACGAAGACGAAAGTTTCCACTAGTGAGTGAGACAACGCACGACGGCACGGTCGCCACGACCAGGCCCGTGTCGCCCGACGAGGGCCTCACGGCGGCACGGCTCGCCGCGAAGTACGGGCTGTCCCAGAGCGGCGCCCGGCCGTCCCTCGTCGAGTACGTCCGTCAGCTCTGGAGCCGGCGGCACTTCATCCTCGCCTTCTCCCAGGCGAAGCTGACCGCCCAGTACAGCCAGGCCAAGCTCGGCCAGGTGTGGCAGGTGGCCACGCCCCTGCTGAACGCGCTGGTCTACTACCTGATCTTCGGCCTGATCCTGGACGCGGGCCGGGGCATGGCGAAGGACGTGTACATCCCGTTCCTGGTGACGGGCATCTTCGTCTTCACCTTCACGCAGTCCTCGGCGATGGCCGGCGTCCGCGCGATCTCCGGCAACCTGGGCCTGGTGCGGGCCCTGCACTTCCCGCGCGCCTCGCTGCCGGTCTCCTTCGCGCTCCAGCAGCTCCAGCAGCTGCTCTTCTCGATGATCGTGCTCTTCATCGTGGCCGTGGCCTTCGGCAGCTATCCCACCCTGTCCTGGGTGCTGATCGTCCCGGCGCTCGCCCTGCAGTTCCTCTTCAACGCCGGTCTCGCGCTGATCGTGGCGCGGATGGGGGCGAAGACGCCGGACCTGGCGCAGCTGATGCCGTTCATCATGCGGACCTGGATGTACGCCTCCGGCGTCATGTTCTCCATCCCGGTCATGCTGAAGGACAAGCCGTCCTGGATCGCCGACGTGCTCCAGTGGAACCCGGCGGCCGTCTACATGGACCTGATGCGCTTCGCGCTGATCGACGGCTACGGCTCCGACAACCTCCCGCCGCACGTGTGGGCGGTGGCGGCCGGCTGGGCCGTCCTCGCCGTGGCCGGCGGCTTCGTGTACTTCTGGAAGGCTGAGGAGAGGTACGGCCGTGGCTGAGCAGCAGCAGGACGAGCGGGTGCCGACGGTCATCGCGGACGACGTCCACATCGTCTACCGCGTCAACGGCGCCAAGACCGGCAAGGGCAGCGCCACCGCGGCCCTCAGCCGCATCGTGAAGCGGGGCTCCGACGACGCGGCGCGCGGGGTGCGCAAGGTGCACGCCGTGCGGGGTGTCTCCTTCGTCGCCTACCGGGGCGAGGCCATAGGCCTGATCGGTTCCAACGGCTCCGGCAAGTCGACGCTGCTGCGGGCCATCGCGGGCCTGCTGCCCGCCGAGAAGGGCAAGGTCTACACCGACGGTCAGCCCTCCCTGCTCGGCGTGAACGCGGCCCTGATGAACGATCTGACCGGCGAGCGGAACGTCATCCTGGGCGGACTCGCCATGGGCATGAGCCGCGAGCAGATCAAGGCCCGCTACCAGGAGATCGTCGACTTCTCCGGCATCAACGAGAAGGGTGACTTCATCACCCTGCCGATGCGCACCTACTCCTCCGGCATGGCGGCCCGGCTGCGCTTCTCCATCGCCGCCGCCAAGGACCACGACGTCCTCATGATCGACGAGGCGCTGGCCACCGGCGACCGCAAGTTCCAGACCCGCTCCGAGGAGCGCATCCGCGAGCTGCGCAAGGAGGCCGGCACCGTCTTCCTGGTCAGCCACAACAACAAGTCCATCCGCGACACCTGCAACCGCGTCCTGTGGCTGGAACGCGGCGAACTGCGCATGGACGGGCCGACCGACGAGGTCCTCAAGGAGTACGAGAAGTTCACGGGCAAGTAGCCCGACACGCCCGGGGCCCCGCCGGAACTGTTCCGGCGGGGCCCCGCGTCTGCAAAGGAAGCGTCAACTCCTGGCCGTACTAGGAATCTTGAAGCCGATCGGTGTGTTGTGGTGATGCGCAGAGCACCCCGGCGGAACTCGGTGAGTTGTACAACGTAAGCTGTACCGGTCCCGAAACGCGGCACATGGGGCGATAATGCCCGTCACCCTCGAGCGGGCCTGCCGCGCGGGCGGCCGGGCGGCGTGTCCGAAATAGTGTGTATTGGGTCGGCAGTGTAGAACGGGAGATGTGACGGCAATGGCTACGGAAACTCCCCTGCTCCGCGAAGCGTGTGCCGTCCCCGTCCCGGGCAGCCGGCGATGACGCTGACCGACACGGCGCACGCCGTCGACCCGGAGCGCGGCACGCTCGACAAGGCCGCGAGCGAGAACTTCCCCGTGGCCCCCTTCTTCCTGCCCCGCGACTGGCGCACCGACCTCATGGCCGTCTACGGCTTCGCCCGTCTGGTCGACGACATCGGCGACGGCGACCTGGCCCCCGGCGGCGCCGACGCCCGCCTCCTCGGCGTCCCCGGCGACAGCGCCGGCGACCGGCTGCTGATGCTGGACGCCTTCGAGGCCGACCTGCGCAGCGTCTTCGACGGCACGCCCCGCCACCCGCTGCTGCGGCGCCTGCAGCCCACCGTGCGCCGCCGCTCGCTCACCCCCGAGCCGTTCCTCGGTCTCATCGCCGCCAACCGCCAGGACCAGCTGGTCGGCCGGTACGAGACCTATGACGACCTGCTGGCCTACTGCGAGCTGTCCGCCAACCCGGTCGGCCGCCTCGTCCTCGCCGTCACCGGTACCTCGACCCCCGAGCGGGTCCGCCACTCCGACCGGATCTGCACGGCCCTGCAGATCGTCGAACACCTCCAGGACGTCGCCGAGGACCTCACCCGGGACCGCGTCTACCTGCCCGCCGAGGACATGAAGCGCTTCCACGTGCGGGAGGCGGACCTCGCCGCACCCACCGCGGGCGCCTCGGTGCGCGCCCTGATCGCCTTCGAGGCCGGACGCGCCCGCGACCTGCTGGACGAGGGCGCCCCCCTGGTCGGCAGCGTCCACGGAAGGCTGAGGCTGCTGCTCGCGGGATTCGTGGCCGGGGGACGAGCGGCCATCGGGGCGATCACCGCCGCCGGACACGACGTGCTTCCCGGCCCGCCCAAGCCCGGTAAGGTCCGGTTGCTGCGCGAGGTGGGCGCGACCCTGCGAGGAGAGGGGTGATCCGGACCGTGGAGTCGTCACACGTGTCCGCACCGGTACTCGCCGCGTACAGCTACTGCGAGACCGTCACCGGACAGCAGGCCCGGAACTTCGCCTACGGCATCCGGCTCCTGCCCACGCCCAAGCGCCGGGCGATGTCGGCGCTCTACGCGTTCTCGCGCCGCGTCGACGACATCGGCGACGGGGATCTCGTGCCCGACGTCAAGGTCGCCCGGCTCGAGGAGACCCGGGCGCTGCTCGGCCGCGTCCAGGAGGGCGCGGTCGACGAGGACGACACCGACCCCGTGGCCGTCGCCCTGACCCACGCCGCGCGGCAGTTCCCGATCCCGCTGGGCGGACTGGACGAACTGATCGACGGCGTCCAGATGGACCTGCGGGGCGAGACCTACGAGACCTGGGACGACCTGAAGGTCTACTGCCGCTGCGTGGCCGGTGCCATCGGACGCCTCTCGCTCGGTGTCTTCGGCACCGAACCGGGGGCGCGCGGCGCCGAGCGCGCGCCCGAGTACGCCGACACGCTCGGGCTCGCGCTCCAGCTCACCAACATCCTCCGGGACGTCCGTGAGGACGCGGAGGACGGCCGCACCTACCTGCCCGCCGACGACCTCGCCAAGTTCGGCTGCTCGGCCGGATTCGGCGGGCCGGTGCCACCGGTGGGCTCCGACTTCGCGGGCCTCGTGCACTTCGAGGTGCGCCGTGCCCGGGCCCTGTTCGCCGAGGGCTACCGCCTGCTGCCGATGCTCGACCGGCGCAGCGGCGCCTGTGTCGCCGCCATGGCCGGCATCTACCGCCGCCTCCTGGACCGCATCGAGCGCGACCCGGAGGCCGTGCTGCGCGGCCGGGTCTCGCTGCCCGGACGCGAGAAGGCCTACGTCGCCGTGCGCGGCCTGTCCGGGCTGGACACCCGCCACGTGGCCCGGCGGACCGTCAGGAGGCGCCCGTGAGAAGCGCACCGGTCCACCGCGCCGCTCCCGGCGGGGAACGGCGGGCAACCCTCCGGTGGCGAAGGGCGTCCCTGACTGAGACGGTCTGCCGTACGGCGTTCACACACCACGGCGACCGGGCAGGGAAAGGTGCACGATGACCCACGGCAACGGCACGCGTGACCACGGGCCGCTCACGGACGCCTCCGCCGTCCCGGCCGGCAGACACGCCGTCGTGGTCGGCGGCGGACTCGCCGGTGTCACCGCCGCGCTCGCCCTCGCCGACGCAGGGGTCCGCGTCACCCTTCTGGAGGGACGGCCCCGACTGGGCGGGCTCGCCTTCTCCTTCCGGCGCGGCGACCTGACCGTCGACAACGGCCAGCACGTGTACCTGCGCTGCTGCACCGCCTACCGCTGGTTCCTCGACCGCATCGAGGGGACGGCGCTCGCTCCGGTGCAGGAACGTCTCGACGTGCCCGTCGTCGACCTGGCCCGGCCCGAGGGACGACGGCTCGGCCGGCTGCGGCGCGACGCGCTGCCCGTACCCCTGCACCTGGGGCGCAGCCTCGCCACGTATCCGCACCTCTCGCTCGCCGAGCGCGCCCGGGTCGGCCGCGCCGCGCTCGCGCTCAGGCAGCTCGACCTCACCGATCCGGCGCTGGACAGCCAGGACTTCGGCAGCTGGTTGACCGCGCACGGTCAGTCGCCGCGTGCCGTCGAGGCCCTGTGGGACCTGGTCGGGGTCGCCACCCTCAACGCGGCCGCCGGCGACGCCTCCCTCGGGCTCGCCGCGATGGTGTTCAAGACCGGCCTGCTGTCCGACCCGGGCGCGGCCGACATCGGCTGGGCCCGCGTGCCGCTGGGCGAACTGCACGACCGGCTGGCCCGCAAGGCGCTCGACTCCGCGGGCGTCCGTACCGAGGTCCGTACACGCGTCACCTCCGTCCTCGGATACGGGAACGGGCAGTGGAGCGTTCAGGTCCCCGGAGAAACGCTTCTGGCGGACGCCGTCGTCCTCGCCGTCCCGCAGCGCGAGGCGCACGAACTCCTGCCCCCGGGAGCGCTCGACGCCCCCGGGCAGCTGCTGGAGATCGGGACCGCCCCGATCCTCAACGTCCACGTGGTCTACGACCGGAAGGTGCTCGCCACGCCCTTCCTCACGGCGCTCGGCACCCCGGTGCAGTGGGTGTTCGACCGCACCGAGGCCTCCGGCCTGGAGGACGGCCAGTACCTGGCACTGTCCCAGTCGACCGCGCAGGACGAGATCGACACACCCGTGGCCACGCTGCGCGAGCGCTACCTGCCCGAACTGGAGCGGCTGCTGCCCCGCGCCCGGGGCGCCGAGGTGAGGGACTTCTTCGTGACCAGGGAGCGCACCGCGACCTTCGCGCCCGCCCCCGGTGTCGGCCGGCTCAGGCCCGGCGCCCGCACCAAGGCACCCGGCCTGTACCTGGCCGGAGCGTGGACCGCCACCGGGTGGCCCGCGACCATGGAGAGTGCCGTCCGCAGCGGTGTCGGGGCGGCGGGAGCCGCGCTCGCCGCCCTGGGCCGGTCCCGCGACCGCCTTCCCGATTTCGAGGAGGCGGCATGAGAACCGATCCGCGTGGGACCGACTCCCGCACTCCCGGTACCGCAACTGGAGGAAAGACTGTGTCCACTGTGCCCCCGGCCCCGAAGGCCGATCGACGGACCACGGTGGACGTCGCCGCGCTCCTGGAGCGGGGCCGGACGCTGGCCACGCCGGTCCTGCGAGCGGCCGTCGACCGCCTGGCACCTCCCATGGACACCGTCGCCGCGTACCACTTCGGCTGGATCGACGCCCAGGGCAACCCCGCGGACGGCGACGGCGGCAAGGCCGTCCGTCCCGCGCTCGCGGTGCTCTCCGCCGAGGTCACCGGCGCCGCGCCCGAGGCCGGGGTGCCCGGCGCGGTCGCCGTGGAACTGGTGCACAACTTCTCCCTCCTGCACGACGACCTGATGGACGGAGACGAACAGCGCCGCCACCGGGACACCGTCTGGAAGGTGCACGGCCCCGCCCAGGCCATCCTGGTCGGCGACGCCCTGTTCGCCCTGGCCAACGAGGTGCTGCTGGAGCTCGGCACCGTCGACGCCGGCCGCGCCACCCGCCGTCTCACCCGCGCCTCCCGCGCCCTGATCGACGGTCAGGCCCAGGACATCTCCTACGAGCACCGCGACCGGGTCAGCGTCGAGGAGTGCCTGGAGATGGAGGGCAACAAGACCGGCGCCCTGCTCGCCGTCGCCAGCTCCATCGGCGCGGTCCTCGGCGGCGCCGACGAGCACACCGCCGACACGCTGGAGAGGTACGGCTACCACCTCGGCCTGGCCTTCCAGGCCGTCGACGACCTCCTCGGCATCTGGGGAGACCCGGACGCCACCGGCAAGCAGACCTGGAGCGACCTGCGCCAGCGCAAGAAGTCCCTCCCGGTCGTGGCCGCCCTGGCCGCGGGCGGCCCCGCCTCCGAGCGACTCGGCGAGATCCTCGCCGCCGACGCCAAGAGCAGCGACTTCGCGAACTTCTCCGAGGAGGAGTTCGCGGCCCGTGCCGCCCTCATCGAGGAGGCGGGCGGGCGCGAGTGGACCGCCGACGAGGCGCGCCGCCAGCACACCATCGCCATCGAAGCCCTCGACACCGTCGACATGCCCGACCGGGTACGGGACCGGTTCACGGCGCTCGCGGACTTCGTCGTCGTACGAAAGAGATGATCATTATCGGTCGAATAGCCCTCGCGTAGTCGCCGGCCGGTGTCGCGGGAACACGAGCACCGGCCGACGGCGGACCCACAGCAGAAGCACCACCTGCACACTGCACGAAGGGGAAGCCATGACAGCGACGACCGACGGAAGCACCGGGGCGACCCTCCCGCCCCGCGCAGCCGCGGCCAGCGAAACAGCCGACATCACGAGCCCCGCCGCGGCGGCCGGGGTACACGAAGCCGCCGCACGCGCGACTCGGCGCGCCACCGACTTCCTGCTCGCCCGGCAGGACGCCGAGGGCTGGTGGAAGGGCGACCTCGAGACCAACGTCACGATGGACGCCGAGGACCTGCTCCTGCGTCAGTTCCTCGGCATCCGGGACGAGGAGACCACCCGCGCCGCCGCCCTCTTCATCCGGGGCGAGCAGCGCGAGGACGGCACCTGGGCCACCTTCTACGGCGGCCCAGGAGACCTGTCCGCCACCATCGAGGCCTACGTCGCCCTCCGCCTGGCCGGCGACGCCCCCGACGCCCCGCAGATGGCGAAGGCCGCGGAGTGGGTCCGGGCCCGCGGCGGCATCGCGGCCTCCCGCGTCTTCACCCGGATCTGGCTGGCCCTGTTCGGCTGGTGGAAGTGGGAGGACCTGCCCGAACTCCCGCCGGAACTGATCTGGTTCCCCACCTGGGTGCCGCTGAACATCTACGACTTCGGCTGCTGGGCCCGGCAGACCATCGTGCCGCTGACCGTCGTCTCGGCGAAGCGCCCGGTGCGCCCGGCGCCGTTCCCGCTCGACGAACTGCACACCGACCCGGCCCGCCCGAACCCGCCCCGCCCCCTGGCCCCGGCGGCCAGCTGGGACGGCGCCTTCCAGCGCATCGACAAGGCCCTGCACGCCTACCGCAAGGTGGCACCCAAGCGGCTGCGCCGGGCGGCGATGAACACCGCCGCCCGCTGGATCGTCGAACGGCAGGAGAACGACGGCTGCTGGGGCGGCATCCAGCCCCCGGCCGTGTACTCGGTCATCGCCCTCCACCTCCTCGGCTACGACCTCGAACATCCCGTGATGCGCGCCGGCCTGGAGTCCCTGGACCGCTTCGCCGTGTGGCGCGAGGACGGCGCCCGGATGATCGAGGCCTGCCAGTCCCCGGTGTGGGACACCTGCCTGGCCGTCATCGCGCTCGCCGACGCCGGGGTGCCCGCCGACCACCCGCAGCTGGTGAAGGCCGCGGACTGGATGCTCGGCGAGCAGATCGTGCGCCCCGGCGACTGGTCGGTGAAGCGGCCCGGACTCCCGCCCGGCGGCTGGGCCTTCGAGTTCCACAACGACAACTACCCCGACATCGACGACACCGCCGAGGTCGTCCTCGCCCTGCGCCGCGTGCGGCACCCCGACCCGGAGCGCACGGAGAAGGCCATCGCGCGCGGGGTGCGCTGGAACCTCGGCATGCAGTCGAAGAACGGCGCCTGGGGCGCCTTCGACGTCGACAACACCAGCCCCTTCCCCAACCGGCTGCCGTTCTGCGACTTCGGCGAGGTGATCGACCCGCCGTCCGCGGACGTCACCGCGCACGTCGTGGAGATGCTCGCGGTCGAGGGCCTCACCCACGACCCGCGCACCCGGCGAGGCATCCAGTGGCTGCTCGCCGAGCAGGAGGCGGACGGCTCGTGGTTCGGCCGCTGGGGCGTCAACTACGTCTACGGCACCGGGTCCGTCGTCCCCGCCCTGACCGCCGCGGGCCTGCCCGCCTCCCATCCGGCCGTCCGCCGCGCGGTGACCTGGCTGGAGTCCGTCCAGAACGACGACGGCGGCTGGGGCGAGGACCTGCGCTCCTACCGCCACGTCAGGGAGTGGAGCGGCAAGGGCGCCTCGACCGCCTCGCAGACGGCCTGGGCACTGATGGCCCTGCTGGCGGCGGGGGAGAGGGACTCCAAGACCGTCGAGCGCGGCATCGAGTGGCTCGCCGCCACCCAGCGGGAGGACGGCTCCTGGGACGAGCCGTACTTCACCGGCACCGGCTTCCCCTGGGACTTCTCCATCAACTACCACCTCTACCGGCAGGTCTTCCCGCTCACCGCGCTCGGCCGGTACGTCCACGGCGAGCCCTTCGCCAAGGTGCCCCGCACGGTCCAGGCCCTCGCCGAGTCGCTGACCGAGGCGAAGGGGAGCTGATGAGCGCACAGCCCGGACCGGCCCCGCTGCTGATCGCCTGCGCGCTCGGCATCGAGCACCTCGCCCTGCGCGCCGGTGACCGGAGCGGGGCCGCCGGGCCGGTCACGGTCCTGCGGACCGGCATGGGACCGAAGGCGGCCGAGCGCTCCGTCGCCCGCGTCCTGGCCGGCCCGGCACTCGGCGACGCCGCCGTGCTGGCCACGGGCTTCTGCGCGGGCCTCGCCCCCGGCATGCACCCCGGCGACCTGGTCGTCGCCGAGGAGACCCGGGACCCGCGGGGCACGGTCGCGTGCGCCGGCACCGACCGGCTCGTCAAGGAACTGGTGCGTGCCGTGCCCGGGCGCACCGTCCACACCGGGCCGCTGACCGGCTCGGACCACGTCGTCCGCGGTCCCGAACGGGCCGACCTGCTCGCGACCGGCGCGATCGCCGTCGACATGGAGTCCGCCGCCACCCTGCTGAGCGCCGTCCGTACGGGCACGCGCCCCGTTGCGGCCGTCCGGGTGGTCGTCGACGCTCCCGAACACGAACTCGTCCGGATCGGCACCGTGCGCGGTGGAATATCGGCTTTCCGCGTTCTCCGGTCCGTACTTCCCGCATTCTTCGAATGGCACCGTTCCTTGCTGCTCCCCAGGAGGTGAGCCCAGATGGCCATGCCGCTGCGCCAGTCCATCAAGGTCGCTACATACTTGGCCGAACAGAAACTCCGGCGGCGGGACAAGTTCCCGCTGATCGTGGAGCTGGAGCCGCTCTTCGCCTGCAACCTGAAATGCGAGGGATGCGGCAAGATCCAGCACCCCGCCGGCGTGCTCAAGCAGCGCATGCCGGTCGCGCAGGCCGTGGGAGCGGTGCTGGAATCGGGTGCGCCGATGGTGTCCATCGCCGGCGGCGAGCCCCTGATGCACCCCCAGATCGACGAGATCGTGCGGCAGTTGGTGGCCAAGCGGAAATACGTCTTTCTCTGCACCAACGCGCTGCTCATGCGCAAGAAGATGGACAAGTTCACGCCCTCGCCGTACTTCGCGTTCGCGGTGCACATCGACGGCCTGCGCGAGCGGCACGACGAGTCCGTGGCGAAGGAGGGAGTGTTCGACGAGGCCGTGGAGGCCATCAAGGAGGCCAAGCGGCGCGGCTTCCGGGTCACCACCAACTCGACCTTCTTCAACACCGACACCCCGCAGACCATCGTCGAGGTGCTCAACTTCCTCAACGACGACCTCAAGGTCGACGAGATGATGATCTCGCCCGCCTACGCCTACGAGAAGGCACCCGACCAGGAGCACTTCCTCGGCGTGGAACAGACCCGCGAACTGTTCAAGAAGGCGTTCTCGGGCGGCAACCGGGCCCGCTGGCGGCTCAACCACTCCCCGCTGTTCCTCGACTTCCTCGAGGGCAAGGTCGACTTCCCGTGCACCGCCTGGGCGATCCCGAACTACTCCCTCTTCGGCTGGCAGCGCCCCTGCTACCTGATGAGCGACGGGTACGTGCCCACGTACCGCGAGCTGATCGAGGAGACCGACTGGGACAAGTACGGCCGGGGCAAGGACCCCCGCTGCGCCAACTGCATGGCGCACTGCGGCTACGAGCCCACCGCCGTCCTGGCCACCATGGGCTCCCTCAAGGAATCCCTGCGGGCCATGCGGGAGACGGTCTCCGGGAACCGGGACTGATCCGTGACCGCCATCCCCCTGGGGGTCCCCGAGGTACCGGTCCGGCCGATCGCCGAGCGGCGCATGTCGCGGCGGATCCAGGTCGGGCCGGTCGCGGTGGGCGGCGGGGCCCCCGTGTCGGTGCAGTCGATGACGACGACCCGTACGTCGGACATCGGCGCGACGCTCCAGCAGATCGCCGAGCTGACGGCGTCCGGCTGCCAGATCGTGCGGGTGGCGTGTCCCACGCAGGACGACGCCGACGCCCTTCCGGTGATCGCGAAGAAGTCGCAGATCCCGGTGATCGCGGACATCCACTTCCAGCCGAAGTACGTCTTCGCCGCCATCGAGGCCGGCTGCGCCGCGGTCCGGGTGAACCCGGGCAACATCAAGCAGTTCGACGACAAGGTGAAGGAGATCGCCCAGGCGGCGAAGGACCACGGCACGCCGATCCGCATCGGCGTGAACGCGGGCTCCCTGGACCGGCGCCTGCTCCAGAAGTACGGCAGGGCCACCCCGGAGGCGCTCGCCGAGTCCGCCCTGTGGGAGGCGTCGCTCTTCGAGGAGCACGGCTTCCGGGACATCAAGATCTCGGTGAAGCACAACGACCCGGTCGTCATGGTCGAGGCCTACCGCCGGCTCGCCGCCCAGTGCGACTACCCGCTGCACCTCGGCGTCACCGAGGCCGGCCCGGCCTTCCAGGGCACCATCAAGTCGGCCGTCGCCTTCGGCGCCCTGCTCTCCCAGGGCATCGGCGACACCATCCGCGTCTCCCTGTCGGCGCCGCCCGTCGAGGAGATCAAGGTCGGCATCCAGATCCTGGAGTCGCTGAACCTGCGCCAGAGGGGCCTGGAGATCGTCTCCTGCCCGTCCTGCGGCCGTGCCCAGGTCGACGTCTACAAGCTGGCCGAGGAGGTCACCGCCGGCCTGACCGGCATGGACGTCCCGCTGCGCGTCGCCGTCATGGGCTGCGTCGTCAACGGCCCCGGCGAGGCCCGCGAGGCCGACCTCGGTGTGGCCTCCGGCAACGGCAAGGGCCAGATCTTCGTCAAGGGCGAGGTCATCAAGACCGTGCCCGAGTCCAAGATCGTGGAGACCCTCATCGAAGAGGCCATGAAGCTCGCCGAACAGACGGAGAAGGACGGCACGTCGGGGGAGCCGGCCGTCACCGTGGGCTGAACAGCACGAACCGAAGGGGGCTCGAGCGTGACGATTCTGGAGAGCATCCGGGGACCACGCGACCTGAAGGCGCTGTCCGAGGCGCAACTCGGAGAACTGTCCGACGAGATACGTGATTTCCTGGTGCACGCGGTCGCCCGTACCGGCGGACACCTCGGACCCAACCTCGGCGTGGTGGAACTCACCGTCGCCCTGCACCGGGTCTTCGAGTCGCCGGCCGACCGCATCCTGTGGGACACCGGCCACCAGAGCTACGTCCACAAACTCCTGACCGGCCGTCAGGACTTCTCCAAGCTGCGCGGCAAGGGCGGGCTCTCCGGTTATCCCTCGCGCGAGGAGTCCGAGCACGACGTCATCGAGAACAGCCACGCCTCCACCGCGCTCGGCTGGGCCGACGGCCTCGCCAAGGCCCGCCAGGTCCGGGGAGAGCGGGGCCACGTCGTCGCCGTCATCGGCGACGGCGCGCTCACGGGCGGAATGGCCTGGGAGGCACTGAACAACATCGCGGCCGCCAGGGACCGGCCGCTGATCATCGTCGTCAACGACAACGAACGCTCGTACGCGCCGACCATCGGCGGCCTCGCCAACCACCTGGCGACGCTGCGCACGACCGACGGCTACGAGCGGATGCTGGCCTGGGGCAAGGAGGTGCTCCAGCGCACGCCGGTGGTCGGCAACACCGTCTACGAGGCCCTGCACGGCGCCAAGAAGGGCTTCAAGGACGCCTTCGCCCCGCAGGGACTGTTCGAGGACCTCGGACTGAAGTACCTGGGCCCGATCGACGGCCACGACATCGGCGCCGTCGAGTCGGCGCTGCGGCGCGCCAAACGCTTCCACGGGCCGGTGCTGGTGCACTGCCTCACCGAGAAGGGCCGCGGCTACGAGCCCGCCCTGCGCGACGAGGAGGACCACTTCCACACGGTCGGCGTGATGGACCCGCTGACCTGCGCGCCGCTCAGCCCGTCGAACGGGCCGTCCTGGACCTCCGTGTTCGGCGAGGAGATGGCGCGCATCGGCGAGGAACGCGACGACGTCGTGGCCGTCACCGCGGCCATGCTGCACCCGGTCGGCCTCGCCCCCTTCGCCGAGCGGTTCCCCGACCGGGTCTGGGACGTCGGCATCGCCGAACAGCACGCGGCCGTGTCCGCCGCCGGCCTCGCGACGGGCGGACTGCACCCGGTCGTCGCCGTCTACGCCACCTTCCTCAACCGTGCCTTCGACCAGCTCCTGATGGACGTGGCCCTGCACCGCTGCGGTGTCACCTTCGTCCTGGACCGGGCCGGCGTCACCGGCGTCGACGGGCCTTCGCACAACGGCATGTGGGACTTGTCCGTCCTCCAGGCCGTCCCGGGCCTGCGCATCGCGGCGCCGCGCGACGCCGGCCAGCTGCGCGCCCAGTTGCGCGAGGCGGTCGCCGTCGACGACGCGCCGACCCTGCTGCGGTTCCCGAAGGAGTCGGTCGGGCCGGCCCTGCCGGCCGTGGACCGGGTCGGCGGGATGGACGTCCTGCACGCCGCCGAACGGCCCGAGGTGCTGCTCGTCGCCGTCGGCGTGATGGCACCCGTCTGCCTCGCGGCCGCCGAGCTGCTGGAGGGCCGCGGCACCGGATGCACCGTCGTGGACCCGCGCTGGGTCAAGCCCGTCGATCCGGAGCTGCCGCCCCTGGCCGCCCGGCACCGGCTGGTGGCCGTCGTCGAGGACAACAGCCGTGCCGGCGGGGTCGGTTCGGCGGTGGCACTGGCCCTGGGCGACGCCGACGTCGACGTACCCGTGAGGCGGTTCGGGATTCCGGAACAGTTCCTCGCGCACGCCAAACGCGCCGAGGTGCTGGCCGACATCGGCCTCACCCCGGTGGAGATCGCCGGCCGGATCAGCGCGAGCCTGGCCGTCCGGGAAGCGGCCGGGGACGGCCGGACCGTCATGCCAGGGCAAGGAGAGAACTGAATGGCCAAGGAGTTCGACCTCGGCGCGCTGCTGGCCGAGCGCGGCGCCGAGCGGTACGAGCTGCACGCGAAGCACCTCAACCACCAGTTGCCGCGCATGCTGCGCACCATCGGCTTCGACAAGGTCTACGAGCGGGCCGAGGGCGCGCACTTCTGGGACGCGGACGGCAACGACTACCTGGACATGCTCGCCGGGTTCGCCGTGATGGGCCTGGGCCGCCACCACCCCGTCGTCCGCAAGGCCCTGCACGACGTCCTCGACGCCTCGCTGGCCGACCTGACCCGTTTCGACTGTCCGCCGCTGCCCGGACTGCTGGCCGAACGGCTGCTCTCCTACAGCCCGCACCTGGACCGCGTCTTCTTCGGCAACAGCGGCACGGAGGCGGTCGAGACAGCGCTGAAGTTCGCCCGGTACGCGACCGGCAGGCGCAGGATCCTGTACTGCACGCACGCCTTCCACGGGCTGACCGCGGGCTCGCTGTCCGTGAACGGCGAGAGCGGCTTCCGGGACGGCTTCGCCCCGCTGCTGCCGGACACCGCCGTGCCGCTCGGCGACCTGGACGCCCTGGCCCGGGAGCTGAGGAAGGGTGACGTGGCGGCGCTGGTCGTGGAGCCGATCCAGGGCAAGGGTGTCCACGAGGCCCCGCCCGGCTATCTGCGCGCCGCGCAGGACCTGCTGCACCGGCACAAGGCGCTGCTGATCGCCGACGAGGTGCAGACGGGTCTGGGCCGGACCGGGAAGTTCTACGCCTACCAGCACGAGGAGGGCGCCGAGCCCGACCTGGTGTGCGTCGCCAAGGCGCTGTCCGGCGGGTACGTGCCGGTGGGTGCCACGCTCGGCAAGGACTGGATCTTCCAGAAGGTGTACTCGTCGATGGACCGGGTGCAGGTCCACTCGGCGAGCTTCGGGTCCAACGCGCAGGCCATGGCCGCCGGGCTCGCGGTGCTGTCGGTGATGGAGAACGAGGAGATCGTGGCGAACGCCGCCGCCGTGGGCGAGCACCTGAAGTCCCGGCTGACGGAGCTGGTGGACCGCTACGAGCTGCTCGCCGACGTCCGGGGCCGGGGGCTGATGATCGGCATCGAGTTCGGCCGGCCGAAGTCGCTGAAGCTGCGCAGCCGCTGGACCATGCTGCAGGCCGCGCGGAAGGGCCTGTTCGCGCAGATGGTGGTGGTGCCGCTGCTGCAGCGGCACCGGATCCTGACGCAGGTGTCCGGCGACCATCTGGAGGTGATCAAGCTGATCCCGCCGCTGATCATCGACACCTCGGACGCGGACCGCTTCGTCGACGCCTTCACCGAGGTGATGGACGACGCGCACAACGGCGGTGGTCTGATGTGGGACTTCGGGAAGACGCTGGTCAGGCAGGCGGTGGCGAACCGCTAGCCGACCGGGATCGGCCCCGGTTTGCCTGTGAGGCAAGAAAATTGCCTCACGGGCAAAACTCGGGCTGAATGGAGGCATGACCTCCTCTAACGACCCCGCGGAGGAACCGGCGGAGGAAGCGGCTGACGCCGTGACCTCCGTGGTCGCCCCGCAGCTGCGCGCCCTGCGGCGCCGCGCGTCCCTCACCCTGGAGGCGGCGGCCCGCGCCGCGGGACTGTCGCCCGCCCACCTCTCCCGGCTGGAGACCGGGCAGCGTCAGCCCTCGCTGCCGATGCTGCTCTCGCTCGCCCGCATTTATGGTACGACCGTCTCGGAGCTGCTCGGCGAGACGACCGCGGACCGGGACGCCGTGGTGCGGGCCGGGGACATGGAACCGACGACCGCGGGCGGCTGGACGTACTGGCAGGCCGGCGGCTCCGGCCGCGGGATGCAGGCCCTGCGCGTCCGTGTGCCGTACGGCTCGCAGGGCGACATCGTGCGCGTGCACCCCGGCGAGGAGTGGCTCCACGTCCTGCGGGGCCGGCTGCGGCTGCGCCTCGGGGACGCCGTGCACGTGCTCGGCCCGGGCGACAGCGCCCACTTCGACTCCCTGACCCCGCACCGGATCGCCGCCCAGGACGCCGACGGGCTCGAGCTCCTCTTCGTCCACACCCTGCTGCAGAGCCCCACCGCGGCGCTGTGCCTGGGACCCTTCACCCCACCGACCCGTCACACCACCGGAGAGATGCCATGAGCACGATTCAGGACAAACTCCCGCGTGCCCTGTGGGTGCGACTTCTCATCTACATCGTCCTCGGGCACGTCGTCGCGGGCTTCCTCTTCCTGCTCTTCGAGGTGGGCGCCAAGTAGCCGGCCGGCACCGTGGGCGGGTGGCTCAGTCCAGCATCCGCTCGCGCAGCCGCTCCCGGATCTCCGGGGTGACGCCGAGCCCCTTCTCCAGGTAGGTGTCGACCCCGCCCCAGGTCTCCTCGACGGTCTCGAAGGCCGCCGCCAGGTATTCGGCGCGCGCGTCGAACAGGGGGCTGAGCAGCTCCATGACCTCGGGGGAGTAGGCCGAGGCGGCGGAGCCGCTGCGGCGCACCTTGTAGCGGCGGTGCGTCGCGTTGGACTTCAGGTAGTCCTCGGTGATGGCGTCGCGCTGCACGCCCAGGGCGAGCAGGGTGATGGCGATCGACAGGCCCGCGCGGTCCTTGCCGGCCGCGCAGTGCATCAGTGCGGGGACGCTGTCCTCGGCGAGCGCGTGCAGCACCCGGGAGTGCTCCGCCGTGCGCTCCTTGATGATCGTGCGGTAGGAGGCGATCATCCGCTTCGCGGCCTGGTCGTCCGCCAGGATCTCGCGCAGCTGGTCGAGGTCGCCGTCGCGGACCATCTTCCAGAACTCGGCACCGTCGGCCGGATCGCTCAGCGGCAGGTTCACATTGCGCACGCCCGGCAGTTCGACGTCCGGCCCCTCGAGCCTCTGGTCGGCGGCGTTGCGGAAGTCGAAGATCGTGTGCAGGCCCAGTGAGGCGAGGAAGGCGGCGTCCTCACCGGTGGCGTGCGCGAGGTGGCCGCTGCGGAACAGCACACCCTGGCGCACGCGCCGCCCGTCCACGGTCGGCAGTCCGCCCACGTCCCGGAAGTTGCGCACGCCGGTCAGCTCGGGTTCGGTCGACGGGACCTGCTGCGTCACGGGGGCTCCTCCCACTCCGCCCCGCCGGCGCTGCTCGCCGACGGGCGCCCAGCCGACGATACGGCATCCCTTGCCTGCGGCAACGAGCCGGCCGCAGGCCGTCGACAGGACCGACTAGTGCTGGTGTGAGACTTAGGTCCGAATTGCGCCCTTCATCCCAACTCGGCGCGGAATAAAGGGTGCTGGAGTGGTTCCCGTGAGCAGCGTCATAGAGGTGACCGTCCGTTGCCCGTCATGTTCACGTAATTCATGCGCTTATCAAGGCCCTTTGCGGAAAAAGGCGCTCACGGAATCGACGGAGTGTGACCGGCGATTCCCGCAATGGATCAAGTGGAACGCCTGTCCGCGGAATCTCTCGCTTGTCCGTTCGCATCCCGGTCGCTTACGTTCACCACCGATCCGGACGGACGCCTAATCCTGCCGCCGACCGGAGCCCGCACTCATCCACCACCCGTACACGGCAGGAGCGGGGGACCCACAGGTACCACGCCTGTTCCGGTTCCCGGAACGGCTCGGGGTAAAGCCGCGTCACGACGCGGCCGGGCATCTCCAGTCCGCACCCGACAGCTCACCTCGCAGGCGCCGGAGAGGAATTCGCCATGCCCGCGAAGGGTAAGCACCGCCGTACCAAGGCCCAGCGCCTCACCCGCACCATCGCCGTCGCCGGCACCGGTGGCGCCGCGCTCGCGCTCCCGCTGATGGGCGCCGCCGCCGCCAACGCCGCTCCCGCGCACTCCGTCGCCGGTCAGTCCGTCCAGTCCGTGACGACCGGTGCGCAGAAGTCCGCCGACAAGGGCTCGGCCTCGCACACCTACGTCGTGAAGAGCGGCGACTACCTGTCGAAGATCGCCGACGAGCAGCACGTCGACGGCGGCTGGAAGAAGCTCTACGCGGACAACCGCGAGGCCGTCGGCTCCGACCCGTCGCTGATCCACCCGGGTCTCAAGCTGTCCGTCGGCCAGAAGGCCGCTGCCGGCACCGAGAAGGCCGCCGAGAAGCCGGCCAAGGCCGAGAAGTCCTCCGCGCAGTCCGCCGAGAAGTCGTCGGACGCCGCGAAGACCTCCGCGTCGAAGTCCTCCGGCACGGCCGCCGGGTCCGCCACCACCAGCGGCTACACCGCCCCCGTGGCCGGCGCCGGCATCGGCACCCCGTACCACCAGTCCGGCAGCATGTGGTCCAGCGGCTACCACACCGGCACCGACTTCGTCGTCCCGACCGGCACCTCCCTGAAGGCCGTCGGCGCGGGCACGGTCGTCTCCGCTGGCTGGGGCGGCGCGTACGGCAACCAGGTCGTCATCAAGCTCGCCGACGGCTACTACGCCCAGTACGCCCACCTGTCCTCGATCTCCGTGTCCGCCGGCCAGGCCGTGACCGCCGGTCAGCAGATCGGCCTCTCCGGTGCCACCGGCAACGTGACCGGACCGCACCTGCACTTCGAGATCCGCACCACGCCGGACTACGGCTCCGACGTGGACCCGGTCGCCTACCTGCGCTCGCACGGCGTCTCCCTCTGACGACCGCTCCCGCGCAGCACCCGCGCCACCGAAGGCCGGACCCCGATCCCCGGGTCCGGCCTTCGGTGCGTCCGCCGACGGCCTCTTCTTATTCCTGAATTGGCCAACACTTTAGGAGTGGCTTTTCTCACCGACCGTCAACCCCTTCTTACGGTCGCGTAGGTCACATTCCACGGTGAATCATGGTCCGACGTGGCAGACGATTCGAAGAGTGACAGCAGAGCAGTGATCGGGTCGTACGTGGCGGTGGGGGACAGCTTCACCGAGGGCGTCGGAGACCCCGGCCCCGACGGGGCGTTCGTCGGCTGGGCCGACCGGTTCGCCGTACTGCTCGCGGACCGGCGCCCCGAGGGCGACTTCACGTACACGAACCTCGCCGTGCGCGGCAGGCTGCTCGACCAGATCGTGGCGGAGCAGGTTCCCCGGGCGGTCGAACTCGCCCCGGACCTGGTCTCGTTCTGTGCCGGCGGCAACGACATCATCCGGCCCGGCACCGACCCGGACGAGGTGGCCGAACGGTTCGAACGGGCGGTGGCCGCCCTGACCGCCGCGGCCGGCACGGTGCTGGTGACCACCGGCTTCGACACCCGCGGGGTGCCCGTCCTCAAGCACCTGCGCGGCAAGATCGCCACCTACAACGGACACGTGAGGGCCGTCGCCGACCGCTACGGCTGTCCGGTGCTCGACCTGTGGTCGCTGCGCAGCGTGCAGGACCGCAGGGCGTGGGACGCCGACCGCCTCCACCTGTCGGCCGAGGGGCACACCCGCGTGGCACTGCGCGCCGGCCAGGTCCTCGGCCTGGGCATCCCGGCCGACCCGGACCAGCCCTGGCCGCCGCTGCCGCCGCGCGGCACCCTCGACGTCCGGCGGGACGACGTGCACTGGGCGCGGGAGTACCTGGTGCCGTGGATCGGCCGCCGTCTGCGCGGCGAGTCCTCGGGCGACCACGTCACGGCCAAAGGGGCCCTGTCACCGGACGACATCAAGTCGCGGATCGCCGCGGTGGCCTGAGACGGGTGGTCCCCGCCTCCGCGGCCGGGCCGTTCAGGGCCGTGGCGCGGTCAAGGCGTCCCGGTCCAGGCCGAGTTCGCGGGCCAGCGCCTCGTCCACCCAGCGCAGCGCACGGGCGCGGGAGACCGCGCCCGTGTACGACGTCAGCTGTACGGCGAGCCCGTCCAGCAGTGCCGTCAGCCGCAGGGCGGCGCCGTCGGGGTCCGGGCACGGGAACTCCCCGGCGGCCACCCCGTCCGCGATGACCTCGGAGAGGGCCGCCTTCCACTGCCGGTCCAGCTCCCGCGTGACCTCCCGCAGCGCGGGCTCGCGCAGCGACGCCGCCCAGCCCTCGATCCACAGCCGCCAGCCCTTGGCCTGGCCGGTCGGGGCGTACCACCGCACGGCGGCGCGCAGCCGGCGCAGCGCCGACGTACGGCGGCCGAGCAGCTTGCGCAGACGGGCCAGATCGTCCTCGGCGGCGTGGGTGAACGCGGCGGCGACCAGCTTCTCCTTCGTCGAGAAGTGGTAGAGCACCAGCGCGCTGCTGACACCGAGCGCCGCGGCCACGTCGGCGATCCGCAGTGCCGCCACACCCCGCGCCGATATCTGCTCGATGGCCGCGCGCAGCAGCTCCTCACGCCGCTCCGCCACACTCAACCGGACCCTCGTCACGCCCGTCACCCTATACAGGCGCACGCACGTGCGACGACGGCTGCGTCCGGCACCGCCGGCTCAGCCCGACGTGGCGGTGGCCGCGCCGGTGAGCCCCGGCGCCGGGCAGGTCGCCGGAGCCCTCGCGGGAGCGCCCTCACGGGGGCGACGGGTGGAGGGAACCTGGATGTGACATCCCTCGTTCGAGGTGACGTCGGACAGGACGACAATGAGAGCCTGACCCACTCCACCAGGAGGTACCGTGGCCGCCCCCCGTTCCCCCCGCACCGGGCCCCGTGTGCCGCGGCCCGCCGCCTTCGGCGCCGACCCGGCCGGTGAGCGCATGGCGCGCATCCGCAGATCGCCGCACTTCCGCGACGGGGTGTTCCAGAACCCCGGCGGCACCGCCCGCACCCGCCCCTCCGGATCGGCCCGCGAGTTCGCCGGCGTCTACTTCGACCGGGAGTCGCGGCTCCGCCGTGCCCCGCGCGGCACGGTCCCGGTCCACGCCACCACCCTCGCCGACCTGGCCCGGCCGCCCGCCACCGGGCTGCGGCTGACCTGGATGGGCCACTCGAGCGTGCTCGCCGAGATCGACGGGCAGCGGGTGCTCTTCGACCCCGTGTGGGGCGAGCGCTGCTCCCCCTTCCCGTTCGCCGGTCCCAAGCGGCTGCACCCGGTCCCGGTGCCCCTGGCGGCCCTGGGCCCGGTCGACGTCGTGGTCATCTCCCACGACCACTACGACCACCTGGACATGCCCACGATCAAGGCGCTGGCCGGCACGGACACGCTGTTCGCCGTGCCGCTCGGTGTCGGTGCCCACCTCGAGCACTGGGGCGTGCCCGCCGGCCGGCTGCGGGAGCTGGACTGGCACGAGTCGACGCGCGTCGGCGGCCTCACCCTGACCGCCACCCCGGCCCGCCACTTCTGCGGACGCGGGCTGCGCAACACCCAGCACACCCTCTGGGCCTCCTGGGTCGTCGCCGGCGCGGAACACCGCGTCTACCACAGCGGGGACACCGGCTACTTCGACGGCTTCCGGGACATCGGCGCCGCCCACGGCCCGTTCGACGCCACGATGATCCAGATCGGGGCGTACGCCGAGTTCTGGCCCAAGAACCACACGGACTATACGCCGCTGCCTGGCATGTGGCCAGACATTCACATGACGCCTGCGCAGGGAGTTCAGGCCCACCTTGACCTGCAGGGAGGCGCTCCGGGTGGGGTGCTGCTGCCGATCCACTGGGGGACGTTCAACCTGGCTCCGCATCCGTGGGCGGAGCCCGGGGAGTGGACCAAGGACGCGGCCGAGGAGGTCGGCCAGGCGGTGGCATTCCCGCGGCCGGGGGAGCCGTTCGAGCCAGCGGGGGAGCTGCCGGGGGAGGCGTGGTGGCGGGCGGTGTCGGGTCCGATCGCGCACCCGTGGAGCCGTCCCCGGATCGTCGAAGGCGTGGCCGGGACGAGCAAGGGCGATCTCGACCTTGCGGGGGAGAGGTGACGTCGGTCGGGGACGAGCTCGGAGAGATGGTCCAGATGCTGGAGCGTCTCCCTGCTGACGAGCAGGATCGTTTGCTGCGCGCCTTGGACGGAGCGTCCCGCGTGGAGTGTGAAGTCATTGCTCAGCGCTTCAGGCCCTTGCCGTCCCTGGAAGCCTCGTCTGGGGTTGTTGTCCGAACCCGCATTGTGGAGCGCTGAGCTTGCAGGCCCCGGCTGGCAGCGTTCGGCCGGGGTCGGTGACAGCGTCTACTGCTGTGACCGCGAAGGTTCACCGGGTTCGAGAGTTGTGAGGAAACGGACGAACGTACCGCGTGCTGGGGTGAGACGATCGCACCGCAACCATCTACCTCCATGACTTCGGTTGGCGAGCACTCGCTGACGCTGGATGTCGGCGGCCCGGCTGCCGATGCCGGGGGGAGCCGAGACCGGTCCGTCGCCGGTCGACCGGCGGAAGACGGGCAGCAAGCACCACTTGGTCTGCGACAGACACGGCACCCGCTCAAAGTCATCACCATCGCGGCCAACCGTAACGACGTCACCCGGACCCTCACTCTGGTCGACGGCATCCCGCCGGTGATTGGGCGTCCTGGCCGGCCACGCCGCCGCCCCGACTCGCTGCTCGGGGACAAGGCTACGACTCCAACCGCCACCGCGAGGAGTTGCGCAAGCGCCGGATCCTGGCGGTCATCTCCCGCAAGGGCGCCCCGACTATCAAGGGTCTGGGCAGGCTCCGCTACGTCGTGGAGCAGACCTTCGCCCTGCTCCACCAGTTCGCGCCTCGCCGTCCGCTGGGAACGCCGCACCGAACTCCACGACGTCTTCGTCTCGTTGGCATGCAGCCTCATCTACTGGAGACGCCTCAACAAGCACCGATCATGATCGTGTTACGAGCTCATAGAGTTGTCGTCCGGGAGGCGTTCGCTCTAAGTGGCAACTCAACCGTCGAACCACGGAGATACCGCATGACCGAGCAGCCCAACGAGCCCCTCGCGGTTAAGCCGCCCCTTCCCCACCTCGTGGCGGGCATGGACGAGGAGGAGTTGACCATCACGCTGGGGCTGGGACTTGCCGCACGCAAGGCTGCGGAAGCCGAGTACATCCTGCATGGGATCTATGTACACCTCATCGACGCCGAGAAGGCGTACAGCCAGCTACCCGTGGCGACTGGGGGCAAGCTCGTGAAGGAATGCCGCGCCAAGCTGATCACATCCGGCTTGCCCGCTTCGTGCCAGACGTCCCTCGCGGAAGACCTTGATGCGGTCGAGGAGGGAATCCGTCTCCGGAACCGATACCTACACGGCTACTGGATCTACGACGACGAGTCATACCAGTGGCTCACGCTGAAGGGCGCGCACGGCACTCAGCGCCCAGAGGTCACATTCGTCGAGAGCAGCGAGGTATGGGAGTTGGCCGATCAACTCGGGAAGCTCTGCTCTCGCCTCCTCCACTGGGACACCGCCCACTTCGGGGAAGAAGCCGACGACGAGGAGGACCACCAGGGCTTGGTGTCACGCAAGCGGATCTGACTCCCGCACCCGTAATGGCATGTTATCGAGAGTCGCAGTCAGCCAAGAGGGCGCTACTGAGGCGAGGCTGCGCTGCCAGTTACGCTCATGTCATGCCTTCGAGTCCCCGTTTCCACCCCGGCGACGGACGTCCGCGCTACGTTGGGACGGCCGTCGTCGTTTTCCCTGACGGTCGCGAGGAGCCCGTGACCGTCTCGCTCGTGCTTCGCTACGACCTCAACCGCACAGACAACCGCGAGTCCGATCGGGATAGCACCTGGGCCGGCAGCATCACGCTCGCTGACGAGTCCTCGGACGCCGACCTCTTCGATGCGGCGCCTGCGATTTTGCGCATGCCCGACGGACGAGAGAGCGAGTTCATGGCGACCAGCGGGCCACGCGAGTCAGGCTGCTCAGGATTGGGAACCGCTCCGTTCGTCAGTCCGAGCGCCGGCGTTTAGGGGAACGTTATGCGCCACCCCTGCGCTTCGTTCGGGTCCAGTTGTCAGCGCCTCCCGGCAGACTGTCCGGCATGGCAGAGAAATATGAGACTGAAGCTGTCGTCGTGATCGACGGCTAAGAGATCCAGGCATACGCACGATTCACGGTGGATGCTGACAACACCCACCAGTGGTGGGGTGGCGAGCTTGAGTCCGAAGACTCCGCACTCGCGTTCAAGCTCATCAACGGACGTCGGGCCTCGCTACGCCTCCCCAGCGGCAGCGAGGCCAGCATCGTCCCCGGCGAAGACCGCGGGAAGGGTACGAGTTTCAAGTGAAGCGGGCGCCCGCCGGTCTGACGAAGGCCACAGCAGCACAGCGCCCCCGCTCCCCTGTCGTCGTAGGGAAGCGGGGGGCGCTGGCATGCAGTCAGAGGCCGGGGTTCACGTCGAGGATCCACTGGGGGCGGAACCCGGCGCGGCCTTGCATGAGCGTGGCGAGCGCGCGCAGTACGGCATAGGCGTCGTCGCGCTCGCTGGCGCCTCCACGGGCGAGGTGCGCCTCGCAGGGATCGATCAGATGAGCCCCGACGAGGGCGGGTCCGTCGTGGTCGACAGTGCTGGCCCACCAGTCGGTTGCCGAGCGGACGTAGGTGAGGAGGTCGACCGCATCGTCCTGAGCGTGCTGGTCTGCTGCTCGGGCCCGATGGATGGCGATGCCGGCGCGCTGGAACTCGCGGCCGAGGGCCTGCACTCCGCGAGGGATGCCGCCGTCTCGCCGGTTTACGGCGCGGGCGAGTTCGGAGTAGGGGTAGAGCGCGAGGGCGGCCGGGAGGTTGTCGACGAGGAGTGCGCGGGTTTCTTCGGTCTCGAAGAGGTCCTCGACGCGATCCATGCTGCTGGTCATACTGCATCCGATCGTTTGGCCCCGCGCCACTGATCACTGTCGTTGTAGCGGCAGTGGGCACGCAATGCCGAGATGAGTGACTGCAGCCACATTCATTCGTCACAGACGGGTAACCTGCCCTCACAGGTCCCTCACATGTGCTCTACCGTGTTCCGCCTGTACTGGCATCACTCGGGGGGAATCTGTGCGTACCCGCATCATCACGGCGGCCCTACTCTGCGCTGCGGTCGTCAGTGTCACGGCCTGCGAACCGACGGAAGACGGCAAGTCGTCCAGCAGCAGCGCCCCGTCCCAGGCCGCAGAATCGCCTGCTGGCGAGCCGGCAAAGGACGACAAGGCCGACGGCGATCAGGCGATGGTTCCGAACTTTGTCGGCATGGGCCTGCAGTCGGCGCAGGACAAGGCGCAAGAACTCGGCTTCTACGGCCTGGACTCGCACGACGCGCTGGGCCGGGACCGGATGCAGGCGTTCGACCGGAACTGGAAGGTGTGCAGCCAGAACGTGGCCGCCGACACCAGCACGTCCACGGACACCCGGCTCGACTTTGGCGCGGTGAAGTTGGAGGAGGACTGTCCGGCGAAGGACGAGAAGCCGCCGTCGGCCGAGGGCGGCAAGATGCCGGACTTCAACGGCAAGTCGGTGAAGGCGGCGCGGGGTGCGCTCGACTCCGGCGTGTCGATCACCGTCAACGATGCGTCGGCCGACGACCGGATGGTGCTGATGGAGTCGAACTGGCAGGTGTGCACGCAGAGCCCGGCGCCCGGAACAGCGCTTAATGGGCAGCCGGTCGAGTTCACCGCGGTCAAGTTCGGCGAGTCCTGCCCGTAGGGGGGTACAGCATCACCATCCACAACACCCTTGGGGGGAAGCATGCGCATGCGCTTCCGCAGTGCACGGGAGCCGGTTCATCCGTGGACGCTACCGCCAACCCGGCGAACCTACGGGGTCACAGCACTAGGACCTGTCTGATAATTGATCTTGTGGCAGGTCGAGGCGAGCTGACGGATGTGGCGTGGGAGCGGATAGCACCCCGATTGCCGGGTGTTGATGGTCGCGGGCGGCCGTGGCGAATTCACCGGCAGGTGATCAACGGGGTGTTGTGGCGGTTGCGGACCGGTGCCCCGTGGCGTGACCTGCCGGAACGCTACGGGCCGTGGCACACGGCTTATGAACGGTTCGCCCGCTGGGAGGCGGACGGGACTTGGGCCCGTCTGCTCGAACAGGTCCAGGTCCGCGCTGACTCCGTCGGAGCCGTGGAGTGGACGGTGTCGGTGGACTCCACGATCAACCGGGCCCATCAGCACGCTGCCGGCGCCCGAAAAAAGGGGCGGTAGCGGGGGACGAAGTGGAGGATCCGGCACGCGTGTCGGCTAGCCAGGCGCTGGGCCGGTCCCGCGGCGGGCTGACCACGGAGATCCATCTTGTTTGCGACGGCCGGGGCCTGCCCTTGGCCGTCGTAGTCACGCCCGGCAACGTGAACGATTCCACCGTCTTTGACACGGTCATGGACCAGCTGAGGTTGCCCCGGACCGGTGCCGGGCGGCCCCGCCGCAGACCCGACGCGGTCATCGCGGACAAGGCGCACTCGTCCCGCGCGATCCGCCAGGTCCTGCGCAGGCGAGGCATTCAGGCCGTGGTCCCGGAACGGGCCGACCAGAAGGCCGACCGCCTGCGGCGAGGGACGAGGGGCGGCAGGCCCCCGACCTTCGACCGTGAGCTCTGCAAACCCCCAACGTGGTCGAACGCTGCTTCGCCCGACTCAAGCAGTTCCGGGCGATCGCGACCCGCTTCGACAAGCTCGCCGCTCGCTACCACGCCGGACTTCACCTCGCCTCACTCATTCTCTGGTTTCGCGAGCTGGTAACGCAGCCCCGGAGGGTCCCGACGGCTGGTTGAATGCTCACCAGTGCCACTGCGAAACTGGGGGAGCTTTGAGGGTGCAGGACACGATCGCTTACGACGGCGTCGCGATTTTTCTACTGCTGGTCGTGGTTTGGCAGATGCGGCGACGGCTGACGCTTCGCTCCCGGGGCGTCGAGGTCATCGCTCGGTGCTTCGATCGTGATTGGCGGGGGAAGGGCGGCCCGCAGTTCCTTCTGAGCTACACGACGCCAGACGGTGTCAAGCGAACGCACAGTGCAGGTGAAAACCACGTCCCCGCCGGCACCCGCGAAGGGGACAGCGTTGCAGTCCTCTACGACCCCATGTCCCCTGGGCGCGCGGAGACGGCACTCGCTTCCCGCAAACCATTCTGGAAGCACTACGACATGGCTGGCCTGGTGGGAGTTGCCCTCAGTGTCGTGCTGATGGTGCACGTCCTCTAGATTGGCCGCCACGCATCAAAAGCGGTCCAAGCCCGCCCTCACACGACGGGCCCAACGCACATCCGATACATCAGAGCCCTCTCACTCACGCAGTACTTGTCAGACACGGCCTAGTCGGTGCGGTTTCCGGCCCGGAGTTCGTGCAGGTGGCGGGGGAGGAAGTTCACGGTGCGGGCGGACTTTCCCTGGGTGCAGGGAGGACGGTCCGGACAGGGGTCGCACTGATGGGAGGCGAACCGGACGACGGTGTAGGGCGCCATGGCCGGGGCGGGGCCTCGATCCAGGGTGGTGCTGGTCCGGCCGTTGGGGCAGGCGACCTGGCGCCGGCCGAAGTCGATGGTGAAGTCGTCGCGGGTGAAGCCGGTCTGCTCCTTCTTCTGCCATGCTCCGCTCGCCTTGACCGGTCCGACGAGCTGGACGCTGTGGTCGCGTGCGGAGTTGTTCAGCAGGGCGGTGGAGATGTAGCCGCCGTCAACCAGGTGCTGTGCGGGCAGCAGTCGGCGGTCGCGGAGTCGGGCGTGGATGCCGGGCAGGGCCTGGGTGTCTCGGGTGGGGCTGGTGGTGGCGATGGTCCGTGATCAGGTTGACGCGGGCGGCCGCGTCGCAGGTCTCGGTGACGTGGACCAGATAGCCGCTCCAGCGGGTGTTGCCGCGGATGGCCCGGCGTGCGTCCAGGTCGTAGGGCGAGATGATCCGGACGGCTCCTTTGGGCCGGCCGTCCTTCTCGGTGCGCGGACGCAGGACGCCGCGAGTATCGACGAGGAAGTTCTGCACCATGATCTGTCGCATAGCCTCGGTCTGGGGGCCGCGACGGTGGGGCGGCAGGATCTGCAGGAGCCGGCAGGCATCCGCTCCGGCCTGCTGCTGGGCGGGCAGGCGGACCGGTCGGCCGTAACGGGTGGCCCATTCGGCGTCCACCAGGTCGTCCAGGACCTGGGGTGATTCGCGGGAGGCTTCTTCCAGCGCGGCGCGGACCGCTTCGAGGACCAGTTCCAGGCGGGTGAGTTCCCTGGCGGCGGACAGGATCTGGGTGGAGCCGGTCCGCTGCCTTCCGTGTTCCTTGATCATTCCTGCCTCACGTAACCGGTCCAGGGCCAGGGACGGGAGCTGGTCGGCACGGCCATCCTGACCGAGGCGGTCACGGAAGTCCGTGAGCACGCTGTGGTGGAAGCCGGGGTCGTCCAGGCTCATCGCGAGGGCGTACTTGAAGTCGATCCGGCACCGCACCGCCTCGGCCACCTGCCGGTGGAGAGATTGAGCAGGAACTGCAGCACGCAGACCATGGCCAGTTGGGCCGGCGACAGCCCGGGGCGCCCGTCACGGGGATACCAGGACAGGAAGTCCTCGTCCCTCCACAGCCCGTCGAGATGATCACGTACCCACATCGCGGTGGTCCCACGAGGATTACTCGCGCGAGCCGTCCGAGCGGTGAGCTCTGGCACTACCGCACCGGACCGAGGACGAACGGACACTGATCACCCCATGAGGACACACGCCTGCATCGAACCAGCCGAAGCATCCCGAACCATCCACGCCCTTGTCCGGGGAACCTCAAGATCCCCGACAGAGTCGCTCAGTGTCAGACATACGTCTGGTGTGGCGACCACTCGGTCGGTACGTGGCGCTCCGGAAAGGTCGACGGTGCGGCTGCCACAGGCCGCGCTTTTTCCGTATACGAGCGTCTCGTTGGGACTCGGTAAGAGCTCTGCCGCCGATTCTGCTGGCTTATCCCGTGCCCAGCGGGGCAGGGCAGCTACATCAATCGTCAGCTGGACGTGACCAGGAGCTGCGACGGCTCCAGCCGGAACCATTCCACTTCCATCCTGACTTTGTTTCAGTTTTGCCACTTGCTTCCGCGAGGATGCGTTCGAACTTCTCGATGAGTTGGCGATCGCCGATCGACTCGGCGACAGAAAGTCCACTTTCGAAGAGATCTATTGCCTCAATACGCTCGCCAAGCTTCAGGTGTCCAAAGCCGAGTCCCCAGTACGCCTTGGCCAGGTTCTTTTTGTTGGCGGATTCATGGAGTAAGGGCAGTGCGGTTCGCAGGACCATGATTGCCTGCTGGTAATCACCTTCCTGACCGTAGCGTATGCCGAGCTCGACGAGTAGGGCACCCTCCGTGTGATCATCACGCATAGCCTTGGCTGCTTGGGCATCACGGCGATAAACCTCGATGACGCGTTCGCGGACGCTGTTCAAGGTGGATTCGCCCATTGATCCCACGCTGTTGTGACGGTTGAGTGGGTGCGAGGCAATGCTCGAGATGATGGCTAGTGCGTCCTCGTACTGCCCGGCCTCGCTCAGGAGCAGCCCTGCCGTAATCCCATGTGCATGCTTCTCCTGGATGGACCAGCCCGCGGATCCCTTTAGATTGGCCTTGAGCACTTCGTCGGCGCGTTTGGCCAGGGCAACAACGTCACCCAGACGGGACGCGATCCTGGCCCGGGTGATCGGGTCGAGGCCCCACTGGTTAGCGGCGCGATCGGCGAGGGACTCCGCGCGCTGTCCGACGGCGATCACCTCACGGACGGGCCAGGTGCCGACCAGGAGACTAGCGAGGAGAAATAGTGCCGCGAACTCTCCCGGTTTGTCATCGGCGTTGCGGTAGGCGCCTGCGGCCCGTCGCAGTGCTTCGGTCGCTTCGCTGCGCCGCTGTCTCCTGGCGTATGCGATTCCGATGTTGATCTGTGCCTGGGCCAGCGAAGCTTGCGACAGCTCGGCCGATATCTCGTCAATGCGTTGATGCAGTTCGAATGCTTCCCCGTACCGTCCGGTATCGACGAGTAGGGCGGTAAATTCAGCCAATGCCTGTCCTTCAGCCTCGCGGTCATCGAGCTTGCGAAGGATGGTCGTGGCCTGTCGCAGGTGGGCTATCGCTTGTTGCGCCGGCTCAGAATCGGCATAGGTGAATTGCTGACCAATTGGTCCGGCGGTCAGCTTAGTCATTAGCTCGGTCTGGTTGACGGCGTGACCGTGCCGGGAGGAGTCGAGGTAATGGGCAAACAGCCGGCAGGCGGCTGCTCTGATCTCCTGCGGGCGTAGATCGGAGTCGCGGCGTTCATTCGCGTAGAGTCGGACCAGGTCGTGCATGCGCCAATACCCGTCCCCGTGGGCTGTGTCGCGCTCGACCAGATGCGCGCGGGCCAGTTCGGTAAGTGCCCGGCGCGTGGCCGGAACCTCGCGCTCGGCGAGGGCCGCAACCGCTTGCGTGGCCAGATCGGGCCCGGGGTTGATCGGCAACAGCTGGAACACCCATGCCTGATCAGGCGTCAGGTGACGGTAGGACAACTCGAAGGCTGCGCGTACGGCCAAGTCGTCATACCGCAACTCCTCCAGCCGACTGCGCTCCTGCGCGAGATCGGCAGCCAGTTCCGCCAGGGGCCGGGCCGGATCCTCGGCCAAGGATGCGGCCACGATCCGCAACGCCAGCGGCAGGTGCCCGCAGAGTCGGGCGACGCGGGCTGCGTCCTGCGGGTACCGCGATACTCGGTCATCCGCGCCGCGCGTTACCTGTACGACGTTGTTGACCAGTTCCACCGCCGTCTGCGGGGCGAGGACATCCAGCTCTACCAGTCGTGCATCGAGCGTGCCGAGGGTGTGGCGGGAGGTGACGATCACTCTCGTGGACCCATCGGACGGTAGCAGAGGGCGTACCTGCCCAGCAGAGGAGGCGTTGTCCACCACCACTAGCAGCCTTCGGTCGTGCTCGGTCAGGGCGGCCAGGACGGAGGTATACAGCCGGGCGCGGTCCTGTTCCTCCACTGGGATGTCCTTTGTGGCGATCCCCAGCGCGCTCAGCCAGCTACCGAGTACAGATCCCGGACTGGGGCGGCGATCCTCGTCATAGCCGTGGATGTCGGCGAACAGCACGCCCCCCGGGTACCAGCCACGCGCCACAGCCGTGTGTGCGGCTTGCAGCACCAGCTCGGTCTTGCCGACTCCGGCCAGTCCCACCACGGCCGAAACCGCCACTGCTCTGGGCCCGCGGCTGTCCGGATTCAGCAAGCCCATCAGCACGGAGAGCTCTTCGTCCCGGCCGGTGAAGCTGCTACTTGTGGCGGGCAGTCCTGACAACGCTGTGGGTACCGCACGCGGCAACTGGACGGTGATGTCCCGACCCTGGATTACCGTACTGAAAAAGACACCGCCGCTGATCTGGTTCTTCACCGGTGAGCCCGCGCCGTCCTTGCCGCGGGGATCCGCGTCGGCCATGCCGGTCAGTCCTGCGCAGAGGGCGCGCCAGGAGCGCTCGGGGGTGGGGGCGGGGCAGCGAATGATGCTCCGGAAAAGTCACGGCCTTGCAGCGTCGGCCCGTGGAAGGTGCCACCGCTGATCGTGTTGTGAACCTCGCCGTCGCCGGTGCGCACCAACTTCGCTTGCTCGTGCCACCGCTCCAGACCAGCGCGGAAGTCTGATTCCAGCGCGGCGCGCACCGCCAGCGCGGTACTGAGCGCCTGCGCGCGCATTGGATCGGCTGGCGCCCGCTCCAGCTCCGCCAGCTCCACCTCCCCTGAGCTCACCGCGGAAGCATCCTCAGTGTCCTGACCGTTCCGGAACGGGCGTCGCACCAATGCACTCAACCCCGCCCACGCCTGCCGGCCGACCTCACCACCGACTCCACCCGCCAACGCTGCCAACAGCCCCACCGAGACCGGATCCACTCGCGCCGTCCTCCCCACTTACACACCGATCAGGAGTCGAAACTTTATGAGAACAGGTCTCTGCTACGCAGCGAAACCGGACTGTCTTCCACCACCACAATTCAGAGCCTGCGAGTCCTGCCTGCCCCGCGTCGCGCAAAACAGCTCCATATTCGTGAAAGTGGGCTGGCCTCGAGCTCACCCATACGGGTGGCATCCCAGGAAGATGGCCACCGTATGCGGCTGGTGACAAGGTTCGCAGCAGACCGGCGGCCTCGGCGTCGCCAACGTGGTGCGCGGACGCGGCGGACCGGCGAAGCACGTCGTAGGGGACAGCGCCAGTCTCGACGGTCAGCCGCATCACGTAGCCACTCTTCGGCAGAGCGTGCTCGTGGTGGCAGTCGCCGGTGCGGTAGAGCATGCCGTCGTCAGGTTCCCAGGCGGTGGCCGAGGCGCCCGCGTCATCGATCGCCTGGCGGAGGCAGTCGCCCTCGGTCATGGTGCCCCAGTCCACGGAGAGCCAATCATGGGACGTCCCCCTGGGGCAGCGCTACGCCGCCGTCCACGACGCCAACGCCGTCGTGAGTGCCTGGCTGTGGGGCCCTGCGCGTCCACCCTGTTCGGTCTCCACCGACAGCCAACGGGAGCGCCGTCCCTAGGAAGTGGCCTTCTATGCGGGCATGACCTGCTAGTGGCTCCCGCGGCCTGGAACGATAGGGGCTCTCTGACCAGTTGCAACAAGTCGTGGTCGAAAAGCGAGCTGGACTAGGGCGGTTGAGCCGCTGTCGGCTGAAAGAACTAAGAACGACTTCTGGCCGGACATCCACATGACCCCCGAGGAGGGCATACGCGCCCACCTCGACCTCCAGGGAGGCCGGCCGGGCGGCGTCGTGCTGCCCATCCACTGGGGCACCTTCAACCTGGCGCCGCACGCCTGGGCGGAGCCGGGGGAGTGGACGAGGGACGCGGGCGAGGAGGCGGGACAGACCGTGGCACTTCCCCGCCCCGGCGAGCCGTTCGAGCCGACGGGGCAGGTGCCCGGGGAGCCCTGGTGGCGGGCGGTGTCCGGTCCGGTCGCGCAGCCGTGGCGGCGTCCGCGGGGCGCCGAGGGTGTGTCCGGGACGAGCCGGGGTGATCTCGACCTCGCCGGTGAGCGGTGAGGCCGGCCGGTGACGAGGCGGGGGGAGACGGTCGGGATGTCGGCGCGTCTCCCGGCTGCCACGCCTGAGGGTGCCGTCGCCCACTGATTCGCCTTGCCCTGGTGGCTCCGATCACAGGAGCCCGTCACAGGAGCCCTGAGGGGCCCCGCCCAGGGGGCAGGGCCCGGACAGCTCCGCCCGGGTGCGGCTGCCCCCGGCGGCCCGGCGCTCTCTGCCGGTCAGCCGTTGATGGCGTCGAGGACCACCCGGGCGACCTGCTCGGGATCGTCGGACATCGGCGAGTGCCCGCAGCCCTTGAGCGAGACGTGCCGGGCGCCCGGAAGCAGTCGTGCTGCCCTGAGTGCCTGGTGGGGCGGGGTCATCAGGTCCCGTGTGCCCCAGCCGACCGTGACCGGGACCGGAACCGAAGGGGTGAAGGCCCGCAGCCGGTAGGCGTGCGCGGCGCGCCGCGTCGGCTCGAAGCCGGGAGAGCGGGCCAGGTTGCGCAGCGCTCCGGCGGCCGCCGCCTCCGGGATCCGCCAGGGCCTGGCGGCGAGCTGCCAGAAGGCGACGGTGCGCCCGACCGGGTGTCCGGCGATCCGGTCGGGGTGTCCGGCGCAGGCCCGTGCCATCGCGTGGGCGACGCGGAGCGAACCGAGAGCGTAGGTGGCCTCGGGGCGGGTCCACAGCCCGATGGGGGACAACGCGACGGCGCTGCCGACCGCGCCGCCGCGGGCCAGTTCCAGGGCGACGGCCCCGCCGAGGGAGTTCCCCGCGACGGGCGGGCGTGCGAGGCCGGCACCGGGGAGCCACCCGGCAACGGCGGCGGCCAGCGCCTCGACGGTGGGAGTGGTCCCTTCCGGGAGCGGAGGGCTGGCACCGAAGCCCGGGACGTCGACGGCCACCACCTCGTGCTCACGGGCGAGACGCTCCAGGACGGGCGTCCAGCCGTCCCGGTCGAGCTGGAGGACGACCAGCAGGGGCGGCCCGCTGCCGAGTCGCCGCGACGCCAGTTCCAGGTGGGACATATCGGCATCGTAGGGGGGCGCTCCGGCACCCGCATCCGTGCGCGGAAGCGCCGACGGACGGGGCGTCGCCCCTGGGCTGAACCTGGCCCGGACCGGCCGGTCCGGTCGCGGCCTCCCTTCCGCCGTCGTCACTCATGGTGACCACATCTGATCGAGTCGGACCAGTTGCCGACGCTTCACGAACGACTGTTTCACCCGGTTATCGGGCTGTCGTACGAGGCCTCATACCAGAGCGGGACGTTGTCCGCGGGACTTTGGCAACTGCCCACCGCACATGATGTGCAGGCGACTACTGTCAGTGTCCGTCGGGCGACGTAGGGCCGGATCCCCCGGCCCGCCCGGCCGACCCCGCGACGGCGCATGCCCGCGTGGCGTCGCGGACCAACGGACCAGTACGAGGACCCCGATGTCTCACCTCCGCGCCCCCGCCGCGCGAGCAGACCGCCGTGAGGGCGGGCGGCACGGCCGGCCGGCCTCACGGACCGCCCCCGCGCCGCACGAGACTCAGATACGGCCCCAACTCCTGCGTCTCGCCGTGCTGCCGCCCGTGGCGGTCGCCCTCAGCGCCTGCGCGGCCGTCCTGTTCACCGTCCGCTCCACCGGCACACGGCCCGGCCCCGTCCTGTGGGCCGTGCTCGGCGGAGCGGTCTCGGTGGCACTGGCGGCCGTCGTCATCGCCGCCGTCGCCGCCGGCCGCGCCGCGCGGTCCGTGCACGACCGGGTCGGCGCGCTGCGCCGCAGCACCGCACGCGGGGAGGGCGATCTGCGCGCCGTGGTCGAGGCGTTGCGCCGCGGTGAGACCCCGGCCCGGCGCAAGCCGGCCGGCGGACCGCCGGACGACGCAGACGACTTCGACCTGCTCGCGGCCGACCTCCACCGGGCCCACGACGGCGCCGTCACCGCCGTCGTCAAGGCCGCCCAGCTCTCCAGCCAGGCCGGCAGCGAACAGAAGCTGGAGGTCTTCGTCAACCTCGCCCGGCGCCTCCAGTCCCTGGTGCACCGGGAGATCTCCATCCTGGACGAGCTGGAGAACGAGATCGAGGACCCCGACCTCCTCAAGGGCCTCTTCCACGTCGACCACCTCGCCACCCGCATCCGCCGCCACGCCGAGAACCTCGCCGTGCTCGGCGGCGCCGTCTCCCGCCGGCAGTGGAGCAACCCGGTGGACATGACGGAGGTGCTGCGGTCCGCCATCGCCGAGGTCGAGCAGTACTCCAGGGTCAGGCTGGTCCCGCCGATCGACGGCACCCTGCGCGGCCACGCCGTCGCCGACGTCATCCACCTGCTGGCCGAACTCGTCGAGAACGCGACGCTGTTCTCGGCTCCGCAGACGCAGGTGCTGATGCGGGCTGGCCTCGTCACCTCGGGCCTCGCCGTGGAGGTCGAGGACCGCGGGCTCGGCATGCCCGCCGCCGAGCAGAGCCGGATGAACGCCCTGCTCGCCGACCCCGACCAGGTCAACGTCGCCCGCCTGCTGGCGGACGGCCGGATCGGGCTGTACGTGGTCTCGCAGCTCGCCAAGCGGCACGGCATCACGGTCCGCCTGCAGACCAACATCTACGGCGGGGTCCAGGCGGTACTGGTCCTGCCGCAGGCCCTGTTGGGCACGGCGCCGGCCATTCCCGACGCCGGGGACCTGCCGCAGGAGGCCACGGGAGCCACGCCGTCGTCCGTCCCGCCCCCGCAGCAGCCCCGGCCACCGGCCGCACCGCCACTGCCCGCGTCCACTGAGCCCACGGCCCCGGCGCCGCCGCTCGCAGGGACGTCCGTGCCCGGCACCGGGTCGCCTGCTCCCGCCGTCGCGGGCAGCGGGGTACCCACTTCCGCGGTACCGGCCTCCGCGCCCCCCGCTCCGACCGCGCCGCTCGCGGGAATGCCCGTCCCCGCCGTGCCGAGCACCGGGACGCCCGCTCCCGCGGTACCGGCCGCCTCCGGGGCACCCGTCCGCGCCGTCCCGGGCAGCGGGCCGCCGGCTCCCGCCGTGCCCGGCGCCGGGGTCGCCGCTTTCACCGGGCCGGCCTCGGACGTGCCCGCCTCCGGGGCGGCCCCCTCCGCCGTGCCTGTCCCCCCGGCGCGCGTTCCCGCCGTCCCCGCAGCGCCGGTGCCCGACGGAGCCCCGGCGTCTCCCGTCACCGAGGGCGGGGGACCCGCGCCGCTGCCCGTACGGGGTGCCCGCGCGGAACGGGCCAACCCCGCCGCCGCGGTGCCGGGCGTCCGGCCGGGTGACCGGGGCGTCCTCGCCGAGCACGCCGCCACACCGCCGGTCCCGCAGCACGGCGCCGTGCGCGGCAACATGGGCAAGCCCCGACTGCCCCGCCGCCGCGCCCACGAGCACATCGCGCCACAGCTGCGCGGCGGTCCCGCACCGCGCCCCGACACCGACCCCGGGCAACTCGTCGGCCACGACCCCGGCCTGATGGCGGCCTTCCAGCGCGGCGTGGGTCTCGCCGAAGCCCAGCAACACCTGGAAGGGGCCCGGACCGAACCCGAGCCGCTCCCCACCGCGCCCGTCACCCCCGACGCGTCCCACCGGGAGCCCGCCCGCACCGCGTACGGCGAGACGCACCGCCTGCCCGCGCCCCGGACCGACCGCCCTGCCGCGCACGACGGGAGCGAACCGGCCGGATGACAGCACCCCCGCCCACCCCCACGACCAGCGCTCCCGCAGACCTTCGTACCCCAAGGAGTCGATCCACCATGGCGAGCGACGCGCCGACCGGCCACGTGTCCGACCTCGACTGGCTGATGAGCGGCCTCGTGCAGCGCGTACCGCACACGACCAGTGCGGTGCTGCTGTCCTGCGACGGACTGGTGAAGTCCGTCCACGGCCTCGACGCGGACAGCGCCGACCACATGGCGGCCCTGGCCTCCGGCCTCTACTCCCTCGGCCGCAGCGCCGGCGTCCGCTTCGGCGACGGCGGGGACGTACGCCAGGTCGTCGTCGAACTCGACACGACCCTGCTCTTCGTCACCACCGCAGGCTCCGGCACCTGCCTCGCCGTGCTGGCCGGCCGGGAGGCCGACGCGGCCGTGCTCGGCTACGAGATGGCGATGCTGGTCAAGAGCGTTCGCCCCTACCTGGTCACCGCGCCCCGGCAGTACGCCGTGGAACCCCCGGCGATGAGGCCTTGAGGGTGGCCGCGGCCGGCGACGGGCCCTGGCTCGACGACGCGGCCGGACGGCTGGTACGCCCCTTCACCGTCAGCAACGGCCGTACCCGGCCCACCGTCGCGCTCGACCTGATGTCCCAGGTGATGGCCACGGGGGCGACCCCGCTCGGCTACCTCGGACCCGAACACGCGCAGGCCCTCGACCTGTGCCGCGCGCCCCTCCCGGTCGCCGAGCTCGCGGCGCACCTGAGGCTGCCGGTCGCGGTCACCAAGGTGCTGCTGTCGGACCTCGTCGACTGCGGCGCGCTGACCACCAAACCCCCCGCCGCGTTCCACCACGACCCCACGGACCGGGCCCTTCTGGAGGCAGTGCTCGATGGACTACGACGACAGCTCTGACCACGGCCACGGCCACGACCACCGACAGGGCGCCGATCCGTTCCCCACCGCGCTGAAGATCCTCGTCGCCGGCGGGTTCGGAGTCGGCAAGACGACCTTCGTCGGCGCGGTCAGCGAGATCGCACCGCTGAGCACGGAGGAACTGCTCACCACCGTCAGTGCCGCGACGGACAACCTCGACGGCATCGAGAACAAGCTCGAGACGACCGTGGCCATGGACTTCGGCCGCATCACCCTCGACCCGCGGCACGTGCTGTACCTGTTCGGGACCCCCGGACAGGAACGGTTCTGGTTCATGTGGGACGAGCTGTGCGAGGGCGCGCTCGGAGCGGTGATCATCGCCGACACCCGGCGCCTGGAGGAGTCCTTCGCCGCCGTCGACTTCTTCGAGGAGCGCGGCCTCGGCTTCGTCGTCGCGATCAACGAGTTCGACGGGGCCCACCGCTACGCACCCGAGGAGGTGCGCGCGGCCATGGACCTCCACCCCGAGGTTCCCGTCGTGCGCTGCGACGCCCGGATCTCCAGCTCCGGCGTACAGACGCTGCTCACCCTCGTACGCCACCTCATCGCCCACACGCCGGCCCCCGCGACGGGATTCGGCGCAGGGGTCCGGCCATGAGCTACGACCCGCCGCGCCCGGTCGGACGCCTGCTGCTCACCCCCGAGGACCGGGACGCCCCCGCCCGGGTGCGACGGCTGCACCGGCTCGGGCTGGCGCAACGCCCCGATCCGGCCCTCGACACCTTCGCGGCCCACCTCGCCGGGCTCGTCGAGGCGCCGTACGCGATGGTCAACTTCCTTGTGGAGGGAGGCCAGTTCTTCGCGGGACTGCGGGTCCCCGAGATCCCGCCGGTGAGAAGCGGGGACGGCACCGGTCCCGGGTTCGGCCGCGTCCAGCCCCGCGACCGCGGCTTCTGCCCCCACGTGGTGGCCCGGCGCAAGGCGCTGGTCCTGGAGGACGTGCGCGACTACCCGCGCTTCGCCGGCAACGCGGTCGTCGACGAGTTCGGCATCCGCTCCTACCTCGGCGCGCCCCTCATCGACAGCACGGGGACGGTGCTGGGCACGGTCTCCGCCGCCGACGTACGGCCCCGGACGTGGGGCAAGGCCGGCCTGGAGACCGTCAAGTCGTCGGCGGACGACCTCGTGCGGCGCATCGAGCGCAGCGCCGAGGACGGGCTCCCGCTGTGAGCCGCCGGGGAACGGTGCGACCGGCGCTCGGGGCGTGAAGGAAAGCTGGGGCAGGGCTTAAGAAAGGCTCGATGGACCCGGGGTGCCCGCGTACGGCAGATTGCTGTGCGATTCCACTTCCCTCCCCGGACGCGGGCCGCTTCGGCATGCCCGGCGCGGGGACCACACCCGTCAGGAGCCGTAGCGTTGAAGGCGCTGGTCAAGGAGAAGGCGGAGCCCGGGCTCTGGCTCGCGGACGTCCCCGAGCCCGCCGTGGGACCCGGTGACGTGCTCATCAAGGTGCTGCGCACCGGTATCTGCGGCACCGACCTGCACATCCGGGCCTGGGACGGCTGGGCGCAGCAGGCGATCCGCACCCCGCTCGTCGTCGGTCACGAGTTCGTCGGCGAGGTCGTCGAGACCGGGCGGGACGTCACCGACATCAAGGCCGGCGACCGCGTCAGCGGCGAAGGACACCTCGTGTGCGGCAAGTGCCGCAACTGCCTCGCCGGCCGGCGCCACCTGTGCCGTGCCACGGTCGGCCTCGGCGTCGGCCGGGACGGGGCGTTCGCCGAGTACGTGGCCCTGCCCGCCGCCAACGTCTGGGTGCACCGCGTCCCCGTCGACCTCGACGTCGCCGCGATCTTCGACCCGTTCGGCAACGCCGTGCACACCGCGCTGTCCTTCCCGCTGGTCGGCGAGGACGTCCTCATCACCGGCGCCGGCCCGATCGGCCTGATGGCCGCCGCCGTGGCCCGGCACGCGGGCGCCCGCAACGTCGTGATCACCGACGTGAGCCAGGAACGACTCGACCTCGCGCTCAAGGTCGGTGTGAGCCTCGCCCTCGACGTGTCGAAGGCGACCATCGCCGACGGCCAGCGCGAACTGGGTCTGCGCGAGGGCTTCGACATCGGCCTGGAGATGTCCGGCCGCCCCGAGGCGATGCGCGACATGATCGCCAACATGACGCACGGCGGCCGGATCGCGATGCTCGGCCTGCCCTCCGAGGAGTTTCCCGTCGACTGGGCCCGGATCGTCACCTCGATGATCACGGTCAAGGGCATCTACGGCCGCGAGATGTTCGAGACCTGGTACGCCATGTCGGTCCTGCTCGAAGGCGGCCTCGACCTCGCCCCCGTGATCACCGGCCGCTACGGCCACCGCGACTTCGAGGCGGCCTTCGCCGACGCCGCCAGCGGCAAGGGCGGCAAGGTCATCCTCGACTGGACCGCGTGAGTCACCGCGTACGTCACCGCGTCAGCCAACTGTCCTCCTAGGAGCTTCCGAGATGTTCGACTCCGTGCGCGACGACCTGCGCGCCACCCTCGACGAGATCCGCGCCGCCGGCCTGCACAAGCCCGAGCGCGTCATCGGCACCCCCCAGTCCGCGACCGTGAACGTCACCGCCGGCGGGCGCCCCGGCGAGGTCCTCAACTTCTGCGCCAACAACTACCTCGGCCTCGCCGACCACCCCGAGGTCGTCGTCGCCGCCCACGAGGCGCTGGACCGCTGGGGCTACGGCATGGCGTCCGTGCGCTTCATCTGCGGCACCCAGGAGGTCCACAAGGAACTGGAGGCCCGCCTCTCCGCGTTCCTGGGACAGGAGGACACGATCCTCTACTCCTCCTGCTTCGACGCCAACGGCGGCGTCTTCGAGACCCTCCTCGGCCCCGAGGACGCGGTGATCTCCGACGCCCTGAACCACGCCTCGATCATCGACGGCATCCGCCTGTCCAAGGCCAAGCGCCTGCGCTACGCCAACCGCGACATGGCCGACCTGGAGGCGCAGCTCAAGGCGGCCGGCGACGCCCGCCGCAAGCTGATCGTCACCGACGGCGTCTTCTCCATGGACGGCTACGTCGCCCCGCTCGACGAGATCTGCGACCTCGCCGACCGCTACGACGCCATGGTCATGGTCGACGACTCGCACGCCGTCGGCTTCGTCGGCCCCGGCGGACGCGGCACCCCCGAGTTGCACGGCGTCATGGACCGCGTCGACATCATCACCGGCACCCTCGGCAAGGCCCTCGGCGGCGCCTCCGGCGGCTACGTCGCCGCCCGCGCCGAGATCGTCGCCCTGCTGCGCCAGCGGTCCCGGCCGTACCTCTTCTCCAACACCCTCGCCCCGGTGATCGCCGCCGCCTCCCTCAAGGTCCTCGACCTGCTGGAGTCGGCCGACGACCTGCGCGTCCGCCTCGCCGGGAACACGGCCCTGTTCCGCCGCCGGATGACCGAGGAGGGCTTCGACATCCTGCCCGGCGACCACGCCATCGCGCCCGTCATGATCGGCGACGCGTCGAAGACGGGCCGCATGGCCGAGCTGCTCCTGGAGCGCGGGGTGTACGTGATCGGCTTCTCCTACCCGGTCGTCCCCCAGGGCCAGGCCCGCATCCGCGTGCAGCTGTCGGCCGCCCACTCCACCGAGGACGTGCACCGCGCGGTGGACGCCTTCGTGGCGGCGCGGGAGGAGCTGGGCGCCTGACGCCGTCCGGCCGGCGGGGCCCGACCTGAGAGAATCGACGGCGTGATCGAAGCGCGGCGGCTGCACATCCTCCGAGCGGTGGCGGACCACCGCACCGTGACGGCGGCTGCCGCCGCGCTCTACCTCACCCCGTCGGCGGTCTCCCAGCAGCTGACCGCCCTGGAGCAGGAGACCGGGCACCGCCTGGTCGAGCGCGGCGCCAAAGGCGTACGGCTGACCCCGGCCGGGGAGATCCTGCTCAGCCACACCAACGCCGTCCTCGCCCAGCTGGAGCGGGCCGAGGCCGAGCTCGCCGCGTACAGCTCGGGCGAGGCCGGCACGGTCACGGTCGCCGCCTTCGCGACCGGCATCACCCTGGTCGTCGGGCCCGCGCTGGCCCGGCTCGCCGAGTCGGCGCCCGGCATCCGCATCCGCGTCCAGGACGCCGAGGGCGACGCCAGCCTGCCGATGGTCCTGGACCGCCAGGTCGACGTGGCGGTCGCCGTCGAGTACCGCGGGGCGCCGTCGGCCGACGACCCGCGCCTGACCCACGTCCCGCTGTACGCGGAGCCGTTCGACGCGGTCGTCCCGGTCACCCACCGCCTCGCCGACGCCGCGGAGGTGCCGCTCGCGGAACTGGCCAAGGACCCGTGGATCGGCCCCTACCCCGGCAACCCCTGCCACGACGTGGTGGTCCTGGCCTGCGAGATCGCCGGTTTCCAGCCCCGCCTCGAACACTCCTCGGACGACTTCCGCGCGGTGGTGTCCCTTGCCGCGGCCGACGCGGGCGTGGCGCTCGTCCCGCGCTCGGCGCTGCTCGGCATGGACCTGGCCGGCGTGGTCGTCCGCCCCGTCGACGGCGTGGCCCCCACCCGCCGGGTCTTCGCGGCCGTACGCCGGGGAGCCGAGGGGCATCCGCTGATCCGCCCGGTGCTCGACGCGCTGGAGGCGGTCGCCGAGCGGTAGGCGCCGCGCGCCGACGAGCCGGCCGGCCACCGGGAACCGGCCGCCCGCCCCCGCGATCCGCGCCGGCCTGCGCGTGACGATGCACCTCCCGGCCCCCGACCGAGGCGACGGGAGCCCGCCCGCGCACGCCGAGCGTGTTCGCCGACGTGCCGGGGCCAAGGGAGCGGCACCCCCTGCCGGGTGGACGCGGGCCGGGGCGATCCCCGACCACGCGGCGAGCCCTGAGGGCGTCCCGCGGCCGACGCACCTCCACTTCGACCAGGTCGGCGCCCCCGCGGCCGGCGCCTGATGCCCCGCCGGCTGTCAGTGGCGGCGGCTACGGTGCCTTGCATGCCGGACGCCGAAGACGTACGCCGTATCGCCCTGTCCCTGCCGGACACCACGGAGAAGATCGCCTGGAGCATGCCCACCTTCCGGGTGGCGGGCAAGATGTTCGCCACGCTGCCCGAGGACGAGACCTCCATGGCGGTGCGCTGCCCCAAGGAGGAGCGCGCCGAGCTGGTGCTGGCCGAGCCGGAGAAGTTCTGGATCGCCGGCCACGAGGCCCAGTTCGCCTGGGTGCGGGCGCGCCTCGCCGCCCTCGAGGGCGAGGACGAGCTGCGCGACATCCTCGCCGACTCCTGGCGCCAGGCGGCCCCCTCCCGGCTGCTGGAGGCACACCCTCGGCTGGGCCTCCCGGCCGGGAGCTGAAAACCCCTCGGGCGTTGTCGGTGCCCCGTGGCATGATCCGGTGACATGCGTGGCAGCCGGGGCCGGAGGGGGGTCCCGGCTGCCGGGAGCGGCGGGGAGCAGGGCCGGGAGAGCGCGGGGCCCGGCCCGCGGCACAGGGCCGGTGGGACCGGCCGGGGAGGGGAGCGCGCGGGATGGCCGGGACGTCATCGGGGTCCACGCACGAAGGGCCGGCCCAGCAGAAGGCGGCACAGTCCGTCTGGTCGCGGGACTTCGCCCTGTTCTTCGTCGCCAGGGCCGTCGCCCGGCTCGGCGACACCATGCTGCCCGTCGCCCTGGCCGCGGGCCTGCTCCAGCACGGGTACGGGGCGGGCGCCGTCGGCCTCGCCATGGCCGCGACGGCCGCCGCCTTCGCCGGTCTCGTCGTCTTCGGCGGTGTCCTCGCCGACCGTTTCAGCACCCGCAGACTGATGATCGGCGCCGATCTGGTGCGCCTGGTCACCCAGGCCCTGACCGCCGTGCTCTTCTTCTCGGGACACGTGGTCCTCTGGCAGATCTGCGCGATCGGCTTCGTCAACGGCGTCGCGGGCGCCGTGTTCCAGCCCGGCGTCGCCAGCACCGTGCCCCGGCTGGCCTCCGACATCCAGGGCGCCAACGGCGCCGTGCGCGTCGCCGAGTCCGCGGCCCAGCTCGCCGGCCCCGCCGCGGCCGGACTGCTGGTCGGCTTCGCCTCACCCGGTGGGGTCTTCGCCGCCCACGCCACCACCTACGCGGTCAGCGCCCTGTGCCTGCTGCTGCTCCGCCTGCCCCCGCTCCCGCCCCGGGAGCGCGCCGGCCGCGCCGCCGAGGCCTTCCGCGCCGACCTCGTCGAGGGATGGCGCGAGTTCCGGTCGCGGACGTGGCTGTGGGGCGTCATCGCCGTCTGGGGCATCTACATGATCGCCGTCTGGGGCCCGACCGTGCCCCTGGTCGCCACGGAGGTCGTGCAGCAGCACGGGCCGCGCGCCTACGGCCTGGTCAACTCGGCCCTGGGCGCCGGCACCGTCGTCGGCGGACTCCTCGCGCTGCGGCTGCGCCCGCGCCGCATGCTCCGCGCGGGCGCGGTCGCCCTCTTCGGTTTCGCCGCGTTCCCGGCGAGCGTCGGCGCCGGCCTCGGCGTACCGGCCATGGCCGCCGGAGCGGCCGTCGCCGGCGCCGGCATGTCCTTCTGGGGCGTCATGTGGGCGACCAGCGTGCAGACCCAGGTCCCGCCCGACGTCCTCAACCGCATCCACGCCTACGACGTCGCGGGCTCCCTCGCCATGATGCCCGTCGGCCAGGCCCTCGCCGGCCCGGCGGCCTCGGCCCTCGGTGCGGACCACGTCCTGCTCGTCGCCGGTGCGATGAGCTTCGTGGTCTGCACCACCCTCCTCGTGATACCGGCGGTGCGGGGCCTGGTGCGCGTCGACGCGCGCGCGGCCGGTCCGGGCCGGACGGCGCTGCGCGGACGGGCCCGCGCGGAGCAGGGCTGACCTGCGCGGCGACCGCCCGCCGCGAAAAGCGGTGCGCGACCACCGGCCCGAGTGCGGTATGGTTTTCCTGCGCGTTCGGCCAGGGGAAACCCCAGGTCACACGGGCAACGGGACGTGGCGCAGCTTGGTAGCGCACTTGACTGGGGGTCAAGGGGTCGCAGGTTCAAATCCTGTCGTCCCGACTCGTACGAGTCGCAGGTCAGGGCCGGTTCGGAGTGATTCCGAACCGGCCCTGACGTTGTGCGGCCGTGCGTTCCACGCCCGCACACCGGTCACGTGACCCGCAGGACCGAGCGCCGAGGCGCCCGCCCCGGTGAGTGCCGCCGGAGCCGGCGCCCCGAGCCCTCAGATCACGCAGCCCACATGCGCCAGGGCCTGCTTCAGCAGCACCCCGTGCCCGCCCGGCATCTCGCTCTGCACCGCCGCCGACAGGGCCTCCTGCGGGCTGAACCAGACCAGGTCCAGAGCGTCCTGCCGGGGCCGGCAGTCGCCGGTCACCGGCACGACGTAGGCGAGGGAGACCGCGTGCTGCCGGGGATCGTGGTAGGGCGTGACCCCGTGGGTGGGGAAGTACTCCGCCACCGTGAAGGGCTGGAGGGAGGACGGCACCCGGGGCAGCGCCACCGGGCCCAGGTCCTTCTCCAGGTGGCGCAGCAGGGCGTCGCGGACCCGCTCGTGGTGCAGCACCCGGCCGGAGACCAGGGTCCGGCTGACCGTGCCGTCCGGCCCGATGCGCAGCAGCAGGCCCACGCTGGTGACTTCGCCGCTGTCGTCGACGCGCACGGGCACGGCCTCGACGTACAGGATCGGCATGCGTGCGCGCGCCATCTCGAGCTCGTCGGTCGTCAGCCAGCCCGGCGTGGTTTCGGTCATGTCAGACATCGCTTGATCATACTTTCGGCGTCTCGTGCTTCCTGGGCGGCGCTCCGGGACTGTGACCGTCCCCACGTCGCTCAGCCGTCGTCGGGGTCGTCGCCGGGCAGTCCGTACACCCGGCGTGCGTTGTCACGGCTCGTCCACCGCGCGATGCGCAGCGCGTCCGGCAACGCGAGTTCGTCGGCGTCCACCCGCTCCTGCAGCAGCCCGGCGAGACCGTTTCGGAAGGACAGCGCCCCCAGGTGGTGGAACTCGGCCACCCCGTAGGCGTCGGAGCTGTACAGCAGCTTGCGGAAGGGCGTGATCTCCAGCGCCTCCGCCAGGACCGCCCCGGCCCGGGCGGGGCCGACGTGGTGCAGGGTGAGGCCCACGTCGAGGTACACCCGCTCGAAGACGGCCGACAGATAGGCCGCCTGCCGCTGGTAGGGCCAGCAGTGCAGCAGCAGGACCGGGACCGTCCCGGCGGTCAGGTGGAGCCAGTCGGTGAGGTGGGCGGGATCGGCGCGGTGCAGGCGGATGTCGCTGTCGCCGAACCCGGTGTGCAGTTGCAGCGGCCGTCCGAGGTCGACGGCGGTCCACAGCAGGTGCCGGACGAGCACCGGGTCGTCGAGCCGGCCGCCGCGCGCCAGCCAGCCGCGGGCGGCCGACGTCACCTCCCCGGGCGACGGGCGGGCCGGATCGAGGTCGAAGCCCGTGCGGTAGGCGGCCACCGACTTCACGCCCACCACGTCCGGCCGCCGCACCGCCTCCCACGCGGCCGTGCGGAACGCCTCCGCGTACGCGTCCGGCTCCACACCCCCGGCCGCCACCGCCTCCGCGACGGCCTCCAGCCGGACGATCTCGTAGGCCACCGCGTCCGCCGCCCCGGCCAGCCCGGCCGGCGTGGTCGTGCGGTGCGGGGCGTACCCGGTGTCCACGCAGAACACGCCCGTGTCCGCGGCCCGCAGGAACCGCCGGTTCACCTCGGTGGCGCCGAGCTCGGACCGCCGGGCCAGGTACGCGTCCGGCGGCGCGTGGCGGGGCAGGTCCAGCAGCGGCGCGCAGTGCCGGCGGACGGCGAGGCCGACGGGGCTGTCGAAGGGCGAGACGCCGGGCCACGCCTCGCCCTCGGTGAGCAGGGACTCGAAGCCCGCCCGGTCCAGGTCGTCGGTGACGGCCCCGTGGCAGTGGTGGTCGACGAGGTCCAGGGCGGCGAGCGTCTCGTGGACGGGGCCTGCGGCCATGTCAGTAGACCCAGCGGTAGGCCGCGGCGACCCGGTCGTCGTCCAGCCCGTCGACCGCCGCGATCTCGCCCCGCCGTACCGCGGTCACCGCGTCGGCCAGGACCGGCCCCAGCGCGTCGCGGAGCACGTCGTCCGCGCGGAACGCCTCGACGGACTCCGCGAGCGAGACCGGCAGCCGGCGCACACCCCGGGCCGCCGCCTCGGCCGCACCCAGCCGTGCCGGGTCGCCGGCGGTCTCCTCGGGCAGGGAGGCGGAGGACGTCACGCCGTGCAGCCCGGCGGCGATCACGCAGGCGAGCGCGAGGTACGGATTGGCGGCCAGGTCGACCGGCTTGACCTCGAGATTCGCCGCCTGGTCGCGCACTCCCGCGGTGCCGGTGACCACGCGCAGGGCCGCCTCGCGGGTCTCCCGGCCCCAGGCGGTGAACACCCCGGCCCACTGGGACGGTTTGAGCCGCAGATGACTGGCCGGGCTGGGCGCGGTCACCGCGGTGAGCCCCGGCAGGTGGGAGAGCACCCCGGCGACCAGCGACTCCGCCTCGGCCGTCATGCCGTACCGGCCCGCACCGCCGGCGTGCAGGTTCTTCCCGTCCCGCCAGGCCGAGAGGTGGAGGTGACCGCCGTTGCCGACGCCGCGCGCCGAGACCGCGGGGGAGAAGGAGACCCGCATCCCGTGCCGCTGCGCCACCGCACGGACGGTCTGGCGCACCAGCACACTGCGGTCGGCCGCCGCCACCGGGTCGAGCGCCCCCACGGAGACCTCGAACTGCCCCGCCGCGTACTCGGGATGCAGTTGCTCCACGTCCACGTCCTGCGCCGCCAGGGCGGCCAGCAGATCGGCGGCGCAGTCGCTCAGCCCGACCTGCCGGGCTGCACCGTACGCCGGCCCGGTCACGGCCGGCACGAAGGTGTCGTCGGGTGCGTCGCTCCGGCCGAGGACCCACTCGATCTCGACGGCGGCCCGGAAGGTGATCCCGTGCCGTTCGGCGGCTTCCGCCACCGTCCGGCGCAGGAGGGTCCGCCCGCACGCCGGATGCGGCTCGCCCTCCTGCGTGATCCGGTCCACCGGCGCCCACGCCCAGCCGGGCTGCGCCGCGAGGACGGTCAGCCGCTCCAGGTCGGGGAAGAGGCGCAGGTCGCCGTCCGGGGAGCCGAGGACGTCCGTCGTGACGATCGCGTCGTTCGCGAGGAAGGTGTCGAACACCGGCGACATCCCGACGCCCCAGGCCGCGGCCGAGGCGAGCTTCGCGGTGGGCACGGTCTTCACCCGGCCGATCCCGGCGGTGTCGACGTACGCCAGGACGACACCGTGGACGCCCTGCCCGGCCAGCTCACCGCTCAGCGAGGCGGCCCGCGCGACGTCACCGGGCCGTCCGCCGGGGACGGGATCGTCAGGAACGGTCATACGTCCTCCCGGACGGGGACGGGGAACGGTGCGGGCGGGGCGGTGCCGTCGCCCGCCAGGGCGGTGCGCGGCGGCGCGGGGCCGCCCGCCGGGGTGTGGCTGTCGCTCACGTCTCGGCTCCTTCGCGCGTGCGCCGCCCGTCGCCGACCATTGTGCCGCCCCGTCGATCACGGTGTCCCGGGATTCGGCGAGGGCGGGCACGGCGACGCCCCGCGCCCGGGGACGCGGGGCGGGTGCCGTGCGGCGCGGTCAGTCGAGGTTGCCGGGCTGCGGGGAGGGGGTCTTGCCCGCCAGCACCGTCTGCAGCCGTTCGGTGCCCTGCTTCGTCGCCTGCTGCACGGAGTCGGTCTCGCCGCCGCTCAGGCCGCCGCCCGTGACCGCGACGGCGTCCGTGCCGACGCGCACGGCGGCGACGTCCAGGGTGAGGGTCGCGGGGTTGCCGCCGGAGGTGCCCTGCACCGTCACGTGCACGCCCGCGCGGGCGTCACCCACCTTCGGCACCGACGCCTCGGTCACCTGCACCGTCCGCTTGTCGCCGCCCGAGTCGTCGGTCGCGGTGAACTGGTCGCAGGTCTGGGGGAGCGCGTTCATCCACTTCAGGGAGGTGTCCAGCTGGGTGCGGTTGTAGGCGGCGACCTGCTCCAGCAGACGGGAGTCGCCCTGCTCGAAACCGGTGAGCGCCGACGCCCCGGACGGTGTGCCCAGCAGATCGCCGGAGTAGAGCCTGTCGAGGAGCTGCTGGCACTCCGCGGCGTCGGCCTTCGCGGACAGGAAGTCGGACACGTCGACCTTGCCGACGAGCATGTTGTCGTGCCACTTGTCCGCGTCCTGCACCTGGTTCCAGTCGTCCTCCACGTCCGCCTCCGTGATCAGCGCGGCCTTCGCGCCGGAGGTGGTGAGGGCCACGGGTGAGGCCGTGGGGGAACCGGTGGGAGCCGCCCGCACCGCGTCGCGTTCGACGGCGGGCGACGCGGCCCGGGCGGCCTCCTCGGCGGCGGTGTCCGAGGCGGAGTCCGCCCCGCCGTCGCCCGAGCAGGCCGCCGTGGTCAGCAGCGCGCCGGCCGCGAGCGCGGAGGCGAGGAGACGGACGGGGTGGGACGGACGACGGCTCATCGCGGATGCCTCCTGGGGGACGTGGCACGGTGTCCTCAGGGCATCACCGCGGCGGTGGCGTCACCAGCGCACGGGGCCGTCCGGGTGAGCGGCGCCACCGGCGGCGTCGCCAGGACCGGGCCGGGACGCCGGTGACGTACAACTGGCGCCCCGGCCGCCCGGCTGCCCGGCGGCGCGCGGTCAGCCCGCGCGCTCCAGACAGTCCCGCACCGTGTCCTTGTCCACGGCCGCGCGCACCAGGGCGGCGGCCAGGACGGCCGGGTCCGTCCGGCCGGCGAGCTCGAGCAGCCGGCCCGCGTCCTCGGGCAGACCCAGGCGCCGCGCCCCCTGCAGCGCCTTGCGGTCGAGACAGGGTGCCGCCTCCGGCCAGACCCGCTGGGCCTCGCGCAGGAAGATGTCCGCGCCGGCCGGTCCCACACCGGGGAACTCCTGGAGCAGGCGCCGCAGTTCGGGCACCTCGCCGTCCGCCTCCTTCCGCAGCCGGCGCAGATCCCCGCCCCACCGTTCGATCAGCAGCCCGGCCCCGTCACCGAGCTGCGTCGCGGTGCGCTCGTCGTAGCGCCGGTAGCCGCCCCGGCCGAGGGCGTCCACCCGCTCCTGCCGACGGGCGCCGGCCATGCGGCGCGGGTCGCCGAGTCCGGCCTCGTCCAGGGCCCGGGCGGTCGCCACCGCGATCGAGCCGCGGATGCGGGCGCTGAGCAGGTGGGCGAGCACCAGGAGCCGGTACAGCGGCTGCGGGGTGTCCTGCAGCCGGATGCCGGCCTCCTCGGCGTACGTCTGTCCGTGCGCGCCGACGAGTTCCCGCACGACGCGCTCGTCGCGGCCCGCCACTAGGGCTTCAGCGGGTCGTGGCCGATCGTCATCAGCCGGTGCCTGAGCCGGGAGTCGTCGGCCCGGGGCTCGTTCTCCAGGTCGGCCTGCGAGGTCACGGTGTCCACGACCTTGCGCATCGCGCGCAGGTCGTCCTCCGTCAGGTCCGTGCGCCGTTTCTGCAGGATCGAGAGGACGTGCTGACCGAGCGGCGGGCCCGCGTCGTCCGGCAGTGGCTCGGTCAGCTCGCCGGAGTCCCGGACCCGGAGCCAGTCCGCGAGTTCGGCGGACGTCATGTTCACCACGCGGTGGAAGTCCTCCCACAGCGCGTCGAGTTCGAGGGCGTCGGCCATGGTGCCCCTCTTTCGTCGTACGGATGTGCGGATGTGCTGGTGTGCTGATGTTCTGGTGTGCATGCGCGGGCGTGCGCAGGGGCGAGGCGTCAGGGCAGGCGTGCGGCGCTCGCGCCGCTCCTCGCCGCCAAGCCTGCGGTGGTGCGGAGCAGAGAGTCCCGCTCCTCCTCGCAGGTGCCTCCCCACACGCCCGATGTCGGCACCGTCTCCAGTGCCAGCGCCAGGCACTGCGTTCTCACCGGGCACCGGGCGCAGACGCTCTTGGCGGCCGCGACGTCCCGCAGAGCCGGTCCGGTGGTGCCCACCGGGAAGAACAGTTCGGGGTCCTCATCCACGCAGGCGGCGCGGCGCAACCACTCCATGGGGGCGCGGGTGCCCTGGGGGGTGGGGGGCAAACGCCCCCGCCGCTCAGCGGGCGAGCACGCCGTCCAGGAAGCGCGTGACGTCCGTGAACACCTGCGCGCGGTTCGTCTCGTTGAAGACCTCGTGCCGGGCGCCCGGGTAGATACGCTCGGTGAGGTCTCCGCCGCTGAGCTGCTCGACGCCGACGCGGCTGCCGGGCAGGGGCACGAGGCGGTCGTCGTCGCCGTGCACCCACAGCAGCGGCAGCCGGCCCACGTCACCGCCCTCGGCGACGGTCTCGAGGGTCCGGACGAACGCCTCCAGCGTCGGCCGTTTCATCGGGCCGTGCCACACCAGTGGGTCCGCCGCGTACGCCGCGCCGACCGCCGGGTCCCGGGAGAGCGAGGACGGACTGATCGGGGTGTCGGGGATCTCGTCCAGGGCGAGCAGGCGGCGCGGCAGCTCCCAGTCGCCGATGACCGGGCCGGACAGCACCAGCGCGGTCAGCCCGGCGGGGTGGCGCTGCGCGTAGCGGGAGGCGATCAGGCCGCCCATGGAGTGGCCGAGCACCACGAGGGGCAGGTCGGGGCGGGCGGCCCGGGCGAGTTCCGCGACGGCGTGCACGTCGGTGACCACGTCCTCGAAGTCCTCGATCAGCACCCGCTCGCCGTCCGACGTGCCGTGCCCGACGTGGTCGGGGCCGTAGACGGCCGCGCCGTGCGACGTCAGCACGCCGGCCACCTCCTCGTAGCGGCCGGCGTGCTCCCCGTAGCCGTGGACCAGCAGCACCGCGTACCGGGGCCGCTCGGCGGACCACTCGCGGACGGTGATCCGGCCACGGGTTCCGGACAGGACGTGCTCGCGGGCCTCGGCCATGTCTCCTCCAGCTGCGTCGGTGCAGGTCGCCCGGAGGATCTTCCCAGGGAGGCGGCCGGAGGTCTATAGTCCAAAACTAGCAGTGCTAATTTCGGCTGCGGGAATGAAGGAAGCAGGCTCGCGGAGGCCGGCCGGCGGCGACCCCGCCCGGCGGCCGAGCGACGACGGTCAGGAGTCACCACGTGCGTCCCGTCCACTTCGCGGCCGCCCGCCGCACCCCGATCGGCAAGCTGCGCGGCGCCCTGTCCGCGGTACGGCCCGACGACCTCGCCGCCACCGTGATCCGTGGCCTGGTCGCCGACGTGCCCGCGCTCGACCCCGCCCGCGTCGACGACGTGTACTGGGGCGCCGCCAACCAGGCCGGCGAGGACAACCGCAACGTCGCCCGCATGGCCGCCCTGCTCGCGGGCCTGCCCGAGACGGTCCCCGGCGCCACCGTCAACCGGCTGTGCGCCTCCGGCCTCGAAGCCGTCACCACCGCCGCCCGCACCATCGCCGCGGGCGAGGCCGACATCGTGCTCGCCGGCGGCTCGGAGTCGATGAGCCGCGCCCCCTTCGTCCTGCCCCGCCCCGACGAGGCCCTGCCGCACCGCATCGAGACCGCCGACACCCGGCTCGGCTGGCGCCTGGTCAACCCGGCGATGAAGGACCTGCACGGCCTGCTGGCCATGGGGGAGACCGCGGAGGAGGTCGCCGCGCGGTACGACGTGTCGCGCGAACGGCAGGACGAGTTCGCCCTGCGCAGCCACCGCCTGGCCGCCGAGGCCCGGAAGAACGGCCACTTCGACGCCGAACTGCTGCCCGTCGAGCGCCCCGACGGCGTGGTCGTCGACGCCGACGAGTGCGTCCGCGAGGACACCTCCGTCGAGAAGCTGGCCCGTCTCAAGCCGGTCTTCCGCGCCGGCGGCACGGTCACCGCGGGCAACGCCTCCCCGATGAACGACGGCGCCGCGGGCCTCCTGCTGGTCAGCGAGGAGGCCCTGAACGACCTGGGCCTGGAGTCGCTCGGTCGCTATGTGGCAGGCGGCTCGGCGGGCGTCCACCCGGACGTCATGGGCATCGGCCCGGTCCCCGCCACCCGCAAGGTCCTCGCCCGCGCCGGCTGGGGCATCGACGACATCGCGGAGGCCGAGTTCAACGAGGCGTTCGCCGCCCAGGCCCTCGCCTGCGTCGACCAGCTCGGCATCGACCCCGCCCTGGTCAATCCCACCGGCGGCGCCATCGCGCTGGGCCACCCGCTCGGCTGCTCCGGCGCCCGCATCCTGACCACCCTGCTCCACCGCATGCGCCGCACCGGCGGCGCCCGGGGACTCGCCACCATGTGCGTCGGCGTGGGGCAGGGCAGCGCGGTGCTGGTCGAACGGCCGTAGACCGGCCCCGTGAAGGGGCTCCCGACCGGGACGGCCCAGGACCTGGGCGCCGTCCGCCGTCACCCACCGACCCCACTGCAGAGCCGCAGCAAGGAAACGGAGCAACACCCCATGGCAACCCTCTCCGTCGCCGCCGTCCTCGCCGAGAACGCCCGGCGCCGTCCCGACAAGGAGGCACTGGTCGAGGGCGACCTGCGGCTGACCTTCGCCGAGGTGTGGCAGCGGGCCCGCGCCCAGGCGGGGGCCCTGGTGGACCTGGGCGTCCGGCCGAGGGACCGGGTCGCCCTGATGGCGCCGAACACCGCCGACTTCCCGCAGGCCTACTACGCGATCGCCGCGGCCGGCGCCGTCGTCGTCCCGGTCCACCTGCTGCTGTCCCCCGCGGAGGTGGGGCACGTCCTCACCGACAGCGGAGCGACCCTGCTGCTCGTGCACCCGGCGCAGGCGGAGACCGGAGCGGCCGCCGCCCGGGAGGCCGGGGTACGGGTCGTCGTCCTGGGTGACGAACTCGGCAAGCTCGCCGCCGACGCCGAACCGCTGCCGTCGTACGTGACCCGGGACGCCGACGACCCGGCCGTCGTCTTCTACACCAGCGGCACCACCGGCGTGCCCAAGGGCGCGGTGCTCAGCCACTTCAACCTGGTGATGAACGCGACCGTCAACGCCTTCGACGCCAACGACATCCGCCCCGACGACATCGCGCTCGGCGCGCTGCCGCTGTTCCACGCCTTCGGCCAGACCGTCTCCCTCAACTCCACCTGGCGGGCCGGGGCCACCCTCGTGCTGCTGCCCCGTTTCGACGCGGCGCGCGCGATCGAGCTGATGGTGCGGGAGAAGGTCAACACCTTCCACGGGGTGCCCACCATGTTCGTCGCCCTCGCCGCGGCGGCGGCCGAGGCCGGAGCCCTGCCCGACCTGCGGGTGTGCATCTCCGGCGGCGCCTCGCTGCCCGTCGCCGTGCTGGAGCGGTTCGAGAAGGCCTTCGGCGCCAAGATCTACGAGGGGTACGGGCTGTCCGAGACCTCGCCCGCGGCGGCCGTCAACCAGCCGGTGTTCGGCACGAAGCCCGGCACCATCGGCCACCCGCTGTGGGGCGTCGACGTCGAGATCGCCCGCGCGGAGACCGAGGACCGCGTCGAACTGCTGCCGCCCGGCGAGCTGGGCGAGGTCGTCGTGCGCGGCCACAACGTCTTCTCCGGCTACCTCGGCCGCCCCGAGGCCACCGCCGAGGCGCTCGTCGACGGCTGGTTCCGCACCGGGGACCTCGGCACCAAGGACGACGAGGGCTTCCTGCGGATCGTCGACCGGAAGAAGGACATCGTCATCCGCGGCGGCTACAACGTCTATCCGCGCGAGGTCGAGGAGGTGCTGATGCGCCACCCCGCCATCGCCCAGGTCGCCGTCATCGGCCTGCCGGACGAACTGCACGGCGAGGAGGTGTGCGCCGTCGTCGTCCCCGCGCCGGACGCGACGCCGGACGCTGCGGAGATCACCGAGTGGTCCAAGCAGCACCTCGGCAAGTACAAGTACCCCCGCCGGGTGGAGTTCACGGACGCGCTGCCGCTGGGCCCGAGCATGAAGGTGCTGAAGCGGGAACTGCGGGCGCGGTACGCCGGCCGTCGGTGATCATCTGACGAGACGGTCCTTACCGGCGCCGGCCGGGTGCGCATAGCATCGGTGCCCGCAATGGACACCATGACGCTCTGGCACCTCACCGGCTGGGAATTCGCCGCCCTCGCCTTCGCGGCCCTGCTCGTCGGCTTCTCCAAGACCGCCGTGAGCGGGGCCAACACGGTCAGTCTGGCGATCTTCGCGGCGGTCCTGCCGGCCCGGGCCTCCACCGGCGTGCTGCTGCCCGTCCTGATCGCTGGTGACGTCCTGGCCGTCCTCACCTACCGGCGCCACGCGCACTGGCCCACGCTGTGGCGGCTGTTCCCCGCGGTGGGGGCCGGCGTGATCGTGGGCACCGTGTTCCTGGTGTGGGCCGACGACACGGTCGTACGGACGTCGATCGGCGTGATCCTGCTGTTCATGGCCGCCGTGACGGTCTGGCGCAGGCGGCAGGCCGATGCGGCCGAACCGCCGGACGAGATCACCTCCCGGGCCGGTCGCGTCAAGGCCCGCTCCTACGGCGTCCTCGGCGGCTTCACCACCATGGTCGCCAACGCGGGCGGCCCGGTGATGTCGATGTACCTGCTCTCCGCGGGCTTCCGCAAGCTCGGCTTCCTCGGCACCTCGGCCTTCTTCTTCCTCATCGTCAACGTCTCCAAGCTGCCCTTCAGCGCCGGCCTCGGCCTCATCGACGGCCGCTCGCTGCTCCTGGACGCCCTGCTCCTGGTGTTCGTGGTGCCCGGCGCGTTCCTCGGCAGATGGGCCGTGAAGCGGATCGACCAACGGCTGTTCGAGCGACTGGTGATCGCGGCGACCGTGGTGGGGGGCCTGCAACTGCTGCTGCGCTAGACGGCCCCGGCGGCGGCCTCGTCGAGCGTCGTGAGGGCGGCGTCGGCCTCGCCCAGGCGCGGGCTCCTGAGCGCGGAGAGGGCGTCGCGGGCGGTGCGGAGCGTCTCCCGGGCGTCCGGGTGCCCCATGCCGCCGAGCACCTTGCCCAGGTCCAGCCGGGCCTGCTCCGTCCAGGCCGGCATCTGCGCGGCGCCGAAGGCGGCGAGGGCCTGCCGCAGCGGCGTTTCGGCCTCCTGCCAGCGTTCCAGGGCCGCCAGGTCGTTGCCGATCTGCTGCCGGGCGACGGCGTGGTACAGCGCGATCAGTTCGGCCGTGCGGCCCGGAACCCCGGCACGGCAGATCCGCTCGCTGCGGCGGTGGATCTCCAGCGCCTCGGCCGGCCGCCCGGTCTGGCGCAGCAGCGTGCCCAGGGAGTTGAGGATCGTCAGTTCGGCCAGCCGGGCCTGCGGCGACTCCTGCGAGGCGAGGCAGCGGGCCCCCTCGCGCAGGCGCGCCCGGGCCTCCTCCGCGCGGCCCAGCCGGTGCATCGCGCCCGCGCCGTAGCCGAGTGCCCAGCCCTCCTGCAGCCCGTCCCCGCACTCGCGGGCCGCCGCCAGCGCGGCGTCGGCGCTCGCCAGAGCGGCGTGCGGGTCGTGCACGCACAGGTTGTAGGCCCAGGCGAGGTAGTTGAGGTGAACGGCCTCCTCCCGCCTGCTCCCCAGGGCACGGGCGGCGTCGGAGGAGCGCCGGAACACCTCCACCCACTGCTCCCAGTGCTGGTTGAGGTCGGAGAACCAGTGCATGGCCACCGCCGCGTCCAGGACCTCCCGGTGCCGGCCCGCGTCGTGGGCCCGGCGCAGCGCCGCCAGCCACTGGGCCCGCTCGGCCTCCAGCCAGGCCCGCGCCTCGTCCCGCCCCACGGGTGCCGTCTCCGGGGCAGGGTCGCCCTGACCCGCGGTCCGTTCGTGGGCGACGTCGAAGTGGAGCGCGGCGGCGGTGGCCCGGCGCAGCATCCAGACCGCCGTCCGGTCGAGGGCGGCGTCCCGGACCCCGGGGCCGTCCTCGGCCTCGACCTGCTCGGCCGCGTAGAGCCGGAGCAGGTCGTGGAAGCGGTACCGCTCGGCGGCGGCATCGCTCTGGAGCAGCCCGGCGTCGGTCAGTTCCTCCAGGCAGGCCACCGCCTCGTCGTGGGACACTCCGGCCAGGAGGGCGGCGGTCTCGGGGCCGAAGTCCGCCCCGGCGGACAGCGCGGCGCGGCGCAGCACCGTCCGGGAGCCCGGCGGCAGTTGCCGGTAGGAGAGCGCGAAGGTGGCCCGCACCCGCAGATTGCCCGCCTGCAGGCCGTCCAGGCGCCGGCCCTCGGCGGCGAGGCGGGCGACGAGCTTGCCGAGGCGCTCGTGCGGCCGGCTGAGGAGCCGCTGACCGGCGATCCGGACGGCCAGCGGCAGATGCCCGCACAGGTCGGCGAGGTCGCGTGCGGCCTGCGCCTCCGCCCGCACCCGGTCCGCGCCGATGATGCGGGTCAGGAGTTCCACCGCCTCCTCCCGCCGCAGCAGGGCCAGATCGGTGCGGTGCACGGACTCCAGTCCCGCCAGGGCGTGGCGGCTGGTGACGATGGTCAGGGACGGGCCGGTGCCGGGCAGCAGGGGGCCGACCTGGGACTCGTCGGCGGCGTTGTCCAGGAGCAGCAGCATGCGCCGCTCGGCGGCCAGGGACCGCCACAGACCGGCACGGTCGTCGGTGCCCGCCGGTATCGCCGCGTCGGCGACCCCCACCGCGCCGAGCAGCCGGGCCAGCGCGTCGCGTGGGGTGGTCGGCTCGGGATCCATGCCGTGCAGGTCCAGCGCGAGCTGTCCGTCCGGGAAGTGCGGGGCGAGACGGTGCGCGGCGTGCACCGCGAACGCGGTCTTGCCCAGACCGGGCTGCCCGGCGACCAGCGTGACCACCGGCCGGTCCTGTCCGGCGTCCCGCGCGAGGTCCAGCAACCGGGCGAGGGCCGGGCCGCGGGCGGTGAAGTCCTGGATGTCGCGCGGCAGGGACAGGGTGTTGGAGCCGGCCGGGCCGGTTTCCGTCCGCGGGCGCGGCCGGCCCAGGGCGGCGGTCTTCTCCAGACCCACCGCCTCGTCGTCGTCCAGTCCCAGGGCTTCGGCCAGCGCCTGCACCGTACGGCGCTGAGGCCCCCGGGTGCGCCCGCGCTCCATGTCGGCCAAGGCCCTGACGCTCACCCCCGCCGCATGGGACAGTGCCTCCTGGCTCAGCCCGGCGCGGCCCCGCAGGTGCCGCAACCGCTGCCCGAAGTCCCCCGTGGAGGGCGTGCCGTGACGCACCGTCGATGTCCCCGATCGTCCGGCTCGTACGGATGCGAGCCACCGGCAGAAGTATCGCCGACGGGACTCCTGCCGGGAGAACCGCCTGGGCGGCCGGGACCGGAAATGATCGACTGATGGCCGACGCGGAACGCCCCTCCCGGGACCGCGGTCCCGACGCCCTCGGCGGACGGGTCCGCCGGGGAGGGCGCCGGTGCGGGCCCGGGAACGGCTCCGGCCGGCCGCCGTCGAACGACCGTGGCATGCGTGCCGTAGCTCACCGAACGGGGATCCTCCACATGAACACCGCTCTGCGCCGCCGCTCCACCCTGCTCGCCGTCGCGGGCACCGCACTCGTGATGTCCCTCACCGCCTGCCAGAGCGACGCGGACACCGAGTCGGCGTCCGCGCCGTCCACGGCGGCCACGGTGGCGTCGACCCCGGCGTCCGCCGGGGCGTCCGCCGGGGCGGCGGCCGGCCCGGGCGCCGGCACGTCCGGCACGTCCGACGCGACGGCGCCGGGCGGCCCGGCGCGCGCGGCGGGGCCGAACGGATCGGCCGGTTCCGCCGACGCCTCCGCCGGCGACAGCGGTGCGAGCGGCAAGCAGGTGGCGGCCGCCACCCCGGTCTGCACCGCCGGTGACGTGCGCGTCACCGCCGCCACGCAGGACGGTCCGCCCTACACCCACATCGTCCTCACGGCGCGCAACAGCACCCGGCACTCCTGCCGGCTGACGGGCTTCCCGCACATCCAGTTCCTGGAGAGCCACAAGCAGGACGTCCCGTCCGTCGCCAAGAGCAAGCCGGCCTCGCCGGTGGTGCTCGAGGCGGGAGCCCCGGCGTACGCCCTGGTGAAGCTGTCGGACGGCGGGGTCGACGAGGAGAACGAACCCGTGTCGGCGTTCTCCGTCGTGCTGGAGGGCGACTCCACGGTCATCGCCGTGACCGCGCCCGGCAGCGACGGCATCGCCGTCGACCCGGCGAAGGCGCTCACGGGCTACTGGACGCCCGAACTGCGCAACGGGGCGGACGACTTCTGAACTCCGCCGCGGGGGACGGCAGCCGCCCCCGCGGACGTGCTCGCACCGGCGTCGGGGCCGAGGGCCCGCACCGGTGCGAGCGCGGCCTGTCACCGGATCCGGCGGCACGCCCGGAGCAGGCACCTCGTACCCTCGACGCCATGCCGATCCCGCACGTCCTCGTCCTAGGCGGCACCACCGAGGCCCGCCGCCTCGCCGCCGTCCTCGCGGACCGGCCCGGGGTGCGGGTGACGACGTCGCTGGCGGGGCGGGTGACCCGGCCGGGCGCGCTCGCGGGCCAGGTGCGGACCGGCGGCTTCGGCGGCGCGGAGGGGCTGGCGGCGTGGCTGCGCGAGCACCGCGTGGACGCCCTCGTCGACGCGACCCACCCCTTCGCCGAGACCATCACGGCGAACGCGGTGCGGGCCGCGGCGGACTGCGGAACCCCGGTGGTGATCCTGCGCCGGCCGGGCTGGCACGCCGGCCCCGGTGACCGGTGGCACCCGGCCGCCTCCCTCCCGGAGGCGGCCGGCCTGCTGCCCGGCCTCGGCCGCCGCGTCTTCCTGACCACCGGCCGTCTGGGCCTGCGGGCCTTCGCGCACCTGACCGGCCTCCACTTCGTCGCCCGCTCGGTCGAGCCCCCCGAGCCGCCCCTCCCGGCGGACCTCCGGATCCTGCTGGCCCGCGGCCCGTTCACGGTGGCCGAGGAGACCGCCCTCCTGCGCGACCACCGCATCGACGTACTGGTGACCAAGGACAGCGGGGGAGCCGCCACCGCGGCCAAGCTGACGGCGGCCCGGGACCTCTCCCTGCCGGTGGTGGTCGTGCGCAGACCCCCGCTGCCCGAAGGCGTGCCCGTGGTGGCCGACGTGGCCGGCGTCCTGCGGCGGCTGGGTCTCGGCGGACCCTGACGCCGGGCGCCCGGCCCTGCTCCTTCGCCGCCCCTCGGGCCGCCTCAGTGCGCCGTCTCGGGGACGCGCTCCCGGCTCCGGGAGGGCAGGCCGTTGCTCAGGTCCTCGACCAGCAGGCGCTTGGCGATCGCGTGCACGGCGACCCGCAGGTCCGCGTCCGAGGGGCGGCCGAGGTCCCGCTCCACCCGGTCCTCCAGCCAGTCCGCCCAGGCCCGCCCGATGACCAGGGCCTCGCGGACGCCGGCCTCGGTGTGCGAGAGCAGCGAACCGTCCCGGGTCAGGAAGCCTTCTTCCACCATCCGGTCGAACACCGGCAGCAGTACCTCCGGCGGCAGCCGGCGGCGGGCGGCGATCAGGCCGAGGCCGGCGTGGCCGACCAGCCGGGTGAACAGCTCGACCTGCATGACGGCCCAGGCGCCGGCGACGTCGAGCCGGGTGTCGCTGTCCGCGATGATGCGGCGGGCGGTGTCCAGCTCCGTACCGCCGATGATCTTGCCGACGGAGGCCTCCAGCGTCCGCCTGCTGTCCGCGTCGTGCGGTGAGGCGAAGCCTTCGCCCATGTCGGTGGAGCCCGCGCGGGCGCTGTCGCGCAGCCGCACCTGCTTGAGGAACAGCGCGACGACGAGTCCGAGGCCGGCCACGGGCACCGTCCACAGGAAGACGGTCTGGATGGTGTCGGCGTACGCGTCGATGACCGGTGCCGCCGCGTCCGGCGGCAGCCCGTGCACGCCCGCGGGACTGGTCGCCGCCCCGCTGATCACCGCGGGATCCGCGGCGCCGGTCCGCGCGGCGGCGGCGATGCCGTCCCGGAGGTTGGGTCCGAGAGCGCCCGCGTAGATCGTGCCGAACACGGCGGTGCCGAAGGAGCTGCCCAGGGTGCGGAAGAACGTGACGCCGGAGGTCGCCGTGCCGAGGTCGGCGTAGTCGACGGTGTTCTGCACGGCGATGGTCAGCACCTGCATCGACAGGCCGATGCCCGAGCCCAGCACGAACATGTAGAGCGACTCCAGTTCGGCGCCCGTGGACGGCCCCATGAGCGACATCAGGTACAGACCGACGCCCATCACCAGGGTGCCGACGATCGGGAACAGCCGGTACCGGCCCGTCCTGCTGACCACGCTGCCGCTGAACACCGAGGCGATCAGCAGCCCGGCCACCATCGGCAGCGTCCGCACCCCGGAGACGGTGGCCGAGTCGCCGTCGACGTACTGGAGATAGGTCGGCAGATAGGTCAGCGCGCCGAGCATCGCGAAGCCGACGATGAAGCTGAGGATCGAGCACACCGTGAACACCGGGTTGGCGAACAGCCGCATCGGCAGCATCGGTTCGGCCGCCCGGGTCTCCACCAGGCAGAACAGGGCGAGCGCGAGCAGACCGCCCGCGAACAGGCCGATGATCACGCCCGAGCCCCAGGCGTACTCGTTGCCGCCCCAGCTCGTCCCCAGGATCAGCGCGCTGGCACCGACGGCGACCAGCGCGATGCCGAGGTAGTCGATGACGGGCCGGGCGGCCGACTTCACCACCGGGATGGTGCGGGCGGCGGCGATCACCACGACGATCGCGATGGGCACGTTGACGTAGAACGCCCAGCGCCAGGACAGATGGTCGGTGAACAGCCCGCCCAGCAGCGGCCCGATGACCGTCGCGACCCCGAACACCGCGCCGATGGCGCCCTGGTACTTGCCGCGCTCCCGCAGCGGGATGACGTCCGCGATCAGCGCCATCGACGTCACCATCAGCCCGCCCGCGCCGATGCCCTGCATGGCCCGCCAGGCGATCAGCAGCAGCATGTCCGTGGCCAGCCCGCACAGGAACGAGCCGGTGATGAACACGATCGCCGAGACCTGGAAGACCACCTTGCGGCCGAACAGGTCACCGAACTTGCCGACCAGCACCGTCGCGACCGTCTCCGCGAGCAGGTACGAGGTGACCACCCACGACATGTGCGCGGCGCCCCCGAGGTCCGACACGATCGTCGGCAGGGCGGTGCCGACGATGGTCTGGTCGAGGGCCGCGAGCAGCATGCCGAGCATGATCGTGACGAAGACGACGTTGCGGCGTCGCCTGTCCAGCACGGGCGGCTGGGCGGCGGCGGTCCGTGGCGTTCCCTCGGCGACTGTCACGAGGTCACGATCACACCCGTGCACGGGCCACGCATGCGGGGACGGTCTGCCCGGGTACCGCCGGGCGACAGCGCCTAGTGATCCTTCGGGTTGCGCCGCAGCAGGTACGTGTCCATGATCCAGCCCTTGCGCTCCCGGGCCTCGGCGCGCAGCCGCTCGATCCGCGGCGCGGCCTCGGCGATCGGGCCGGAGGCGAGGATCTCGTCCGGGGTTCCCAGGTAGGCGCCCCAGTAGATGTCGATGTCCTGGTCCGCGTAGTGCCGGAAGGCCTGGTGGGCGTCGAGCATCACCACCACGTCGTCCACGCCCTCCGGGAAGCCCTCGGCGAGGCGCCGGCCGGTCGTGATCTGCACCGGGCGCGCGACCCGGTTCAGCCCGGTCCGGTGCCGGGCGACGAGCGAGGAGACACTGCTGATGCCGGGCACGACGTCGTACTCGAACGCCACCGTGCCCCCGTCAAGGATCTCCTCCAGGATGCCCAGCGTGCTGTCGTACAGCGCCGGATCGCCCCAGACCAGGAACGCGCCGCTCTCGTCCTCGCCCAGCTCCTCGGCGATCAGCCGCGTGTAGATGCCGGCGCGGGCGCTGCGCCAGTCCCCGACGGCGGGGGAGTACGCCGTGCCGCCCGCGGTGCGGTCCCGCTCCGGGTCGCGCGCCTCGACCACCCGGTAGGTGCCCTCCGGCACGTGCGTCGTCAGCATGTCCCGGCGCAGTCGCACCAGGTCCGCCTTCGCCTCGCCCTTGTCCAGGACGAAGAACACGTCCGTGCTCCGCAGGGCCCGCACCGCCTGGAGGGTGAGCTGGTCGGGGTCGCCCGCGCCGATACCGATGACATGAATCTTCCGCACGCCAAGAGTCTGCCGTACGCCGCCGGCGGGGCCCCGGCCGGGCTGCCCCCGGCCGCGGGCGGCCCGCTCACCGGTCCCGTGGGGGGAGGGCGTCAGCACCGCAGCCGCGGCGCCCGGGCCCCGGCGTCCACCGGCACGCCGTCCTCCACGTCCCGCGCCAGCTCCCGGGCCCACCCCGCGACCGCGGTCAGATCCATGCCGTACGGCCGCTCCCGCCCGTGCTCCGACGCCGCCCACTCCGTCACGGCCCCGGCCCCGCGCCGCAGCAGTCTGGCTCCGCCGGTGACGTTGCCACGGGCCGCGTGCGTGAGCCCGACGGCCAGCTGAGCCAGGCCCCGCCACAGCTCACGCTCCTCCTCGGGGCCCGATTTCCAGGCGTCCTCGAAGACCTCGTGCGCGTGGAAGGGCTTGCCCTCGTGCAGCAGCCGCTGGGCCTCGGCGACCGTCTCGCCCGGGGCCCGCACGACACCCTCGGGCTGGCGGGGGACGCCGTCCGCGCCGTACGGCAGCGGGCGTCCCAGCCCGTCCCGCGGCCGGGCGTTGCGTGCCCGCCCCTCGTCGTCGCGGTCCCGTGAGTCCACCGGGCGGTCCGAGGCTGTGCTGTCGGCAGGGCTGTCCATGGAGCCGATTGTCCCTCGCCCGCCCCCGCTCACGCGTGGCCCGGGGTGTGGGGTAAAGTGCTGTCCGCGTGATCGCGCGGTGCACCGCGCGCGAGCACATCGGGACGTGGCGCAGCTTGGTAGCGCACTTGACTGGGGGTCAAGGGGTCGCAGGTTCAAATCCTGTCGTCCCGACTCGTGAGAGTCGCAGGCCGAAGGCCGGTCCGGAGAGATCCGGGACCGGCCTTCAGGCGTTCCCGGGACCTGTCGGCGCGGACGCCGGCCGCGGCCGGGCGCCGGCCGCGGCGAGCAGCTCCGCGGTCTCGGCATGCGCACCCTGCGTCGCCCAGTCGAGCGGGGTCCAGCCCGTGCCGTGGTCCTCCCGCACGTTCGGGTCGGCGCCGTGCTCCAGCAGCGCGCGCACGGCCTCGATGTGGCCCCAACAGGCCGCCCCGCACAGCGGTGTCCCCTCCGAGCCGGTCCCGCTCTCCGTGTCGGGCGAGGCCCCGGCCGTCAGCAGCACCCGGACGATGCCGGCGTCTCCGTTCACCGCCGCCTGGTACAGCGGCGTGGTGCCGGCGGAGTCCGCCGTCTCGGCCGGCGCGCCCGCGCGCAACAGCGCGCGCACCTGCGTGAGGTCACCCACCAGCGCGGCGTCGACGAGACGCCCGGACAGTTTCTTTCGGCGTCGTCTGTTCACGATCACCGAGCCTAGCGGGCAGCCGTACGCCGCCACCGGGGTATTTCCGCCGGCGGGGTGTTTCCGGGCACGCGGAGTGGACGACCCGGGGCGTCGTCGTGCGGTCGGCCCGGGGCGGGGCCAGGGCGTCTCACCCCACGCTGAGCAGCACCACGGCGGCGGCCGAACCCACCAGGCCCGTCGCCTGTGCGCGGGTGACCTTCTCGCGCAGGACGGCGAGCCCGAGGACCGTCGGCACGGCCGGGTAGAGAGACGCCAGGACGACGGCGACCGCCAGCATCTGCAGTCGGGTGGCCCAGAGATAGAGGACGAGACCGAGGGCCGCTCCCGCTCCGATGAGCAGGGCCCGGCCCGACGACCTCGCGGACCTCCTGAACTCGGGGGCGTGCCGCCAGGTGGCCGGCAGCAGGAGCAGCACCGCGGCGAGGCGGCCGGCGGCCACGGGCCACAGACCACTCGCCGGATCCGCCTGGGCGAGGCCGATGTACTGCACGGCCACCCCCGCGCTGGCGAGCAGACCGTCCGTCAGCGCCGGTCCGGGCCTCCTTCTCCCGTCGCCTCCGCGGTGGGTGCCACCGGCGGAGACGAGCCACAGGGCGGGCACGGTCAGGCAGATGCCCAGCCAGGCCGGAGGTGTGGGACGGTCGCCCAGGAACAGCACCCCGCACACCACGGACAGGGCCACCCCGGTGACGGCGCTCACGGGCACCACCACGCTCATGGCGCCGCGGCTCAGACCGCGGTTGAGGAAGTGCATGGCCGTGGCGCTGCCCGCCCCGGAGAGCGTTCCCCACAACAGGTCCGCCGGCCCGACCGCCCGGGCGGGCAGCACGAGGGCGGCCACGAGCGCGAGCAGCAGGCCCCCGGCCTGTCCGAGAAAGGTGACCACGGCGAAGTGGACCCGCCGGGACAGCAGTCCGCCGGCGAAGTCGACGAAGCCGTAGCAGACCGCGGAAGCCAACGCGAGAAGGGCACCCATCCGTTCCACGTGCCCGGCGCCGCCGTCTCCATCCCGCCGGGACGGCCCGTGCGAACCGCCGCCGATGTCCTGCGCACGCGCCGCGCTCTGCCGGCGGCAGAACAACGCCCCGTCCCTTGTCGGCGCTCACTACAGTCGAGCCGCATGACGAAGGTGACGACGGGAACGGTCGAGTACGCCGCAGACGGTCTGACGATGAGCGGGCACCTCGCCCTGCCGGCCGGCACCGGCCGCCGGCCCGCGGTGCTGCTCGGACCGGAGGGGCCGGGGCTCAGCGACGTCGAACGCGGGCGTGCCGACGCGCTCGCCGAACTGGGGTACGTGGCGCTGGCCTTCGACCTCCACGGCGGGCGCCTCCTGACCGATCCCGAGGAGATGCTGGCCCGCTGCCTGCCGCTGCTCGCCGACCCCGACAGGATGCGGGACATCGGCCACGCGGCGCTCGACGTGCTGCGTGCCGAACCGCGGACCGATCCCGAACGGGTCGCCGCCGTCGGCTACGGCACCGGGGGCGCCGTCGGGCTGGAACTCGGCCGGGACGGCGTCGGCCTGCGGGCGATCGCGACGGTCAACGGACTGATCACGGGCCGGCCGGGCGAGGCGGCGCGCATCCGCTGCCCGGTGTGGGCCGGGGTCGGGTCGGAGGACCCGATCATGGCGACCGCGCAACGCGACGCGTTCACCGCCGAGATGCAGGCAGCGGGCGTCGACTGGCGGCTCGTCGTCTACGGCGGCGCCGTGCACGCCTTCCACCACCCGCTGTCGGGAGACGAGCGGCTGCTCCCCGGCGTCGGCCACCACCCGCTGCACGCACGGCGGGCCTGGCGCGACGTCGTGGACCTGCTCACCGAATGCCTGCCCGTGACGGAGTGACCCGGCGGGCAACTCGGGACGCGAGGCGGCGTGTTCGCCAGTGATCGCGGCCCTAGTGGTGCCACCTGGTGCGCGACCGATCAGGGGGTGGGCGAGGCCCCGGTCAGTGACATCCGGTCCCGGACGGTCCGCTGGTGCGAACCGCTCGCCGTGCCCGCGGCCACGGTCTGCGTCCTCGACGGTGCGGGGCACTCCCGCGCGGGTGAGCAGGACTACCCGTCGAAGGCCGTCCAGTCCCGGGGGCCGTCGAACCGCCACGCCCGGCCGGCGGTGTCCGCGACCGCGTCACCGGGCTGGAGAAAAGCGGACGGCCGCAGCAACAGCTCGAAGGTGAAGGGGATGCCGTCGCCGGACAGATGCCGGACCCCGTGCCGTCGAGATGGCTCGCCGCCTGACGCGCTCAGTTATGGGTTCCGGACATGACAGGCAGAAGATATGGATGGACCTGGATGGAGTAAATCTGCATTGGCGGGTGTAGACATTGCCCGGGGCGAGCGCTAGTGTTCTGGGTGTAGCCAGAAGTCGGAGGGCACGGCAGAGACGAGGTGCCGTGCGAGCAGGTCAAGCCGAGCGGCCCCGCGGCCGCACAGCAGTACGGAAAGATCGACAGAAAGAGGTAAGGAGCCGAACGCCATCAGGATCGCCCGGGTGGGTGGAGCCGCCCGGGTACCGCAGACCCCGGATTGGAAGGTGGTCCCCGGTCACGCAGCCGCGATCCCCGCAAGCCCGCCCTCCCAGGCGGAACTTGCGGATACAGAAGGCCGGCGCAGTCAGCCGGTAGATGGTGTGGAAAGCTCGGGGCCCGGACGCCGGTCGGCGTCCGGGCCCCCCGACGCGTCCCCCGGAAGAAGAGGTCTATGCCCCCTGGCAGTTCCCGCGCCGCCGACAACCTCGACGACGACGATTACCCCGCCTACACCATGGGCCGGGCCACCGAGATGCTCGGCACCACCCCCGCCTTCCTCCGCGCGCTGGGCGAACACCGCCTGATCACCCCACTGCGCTCCGAAGGCGGCCACCGCCGCTACTCCCGCTACCAACTGCGCATCGCTGCCCGCGCGCGCGAACTGGTCGACGCCGGCACCGCCGTCGAAGCCGCCTGCCGAATCATCATCCTCGAGGACCAGCTCGAAGAGGCCCAGCGCATCAACGAAGAACTCCGCGCGGCCCAGGGCACCGGCACGCAGCCGAAAAGCTCGGTCTGACGCTGATTCCCGCGGGGCGGACGGCTGACCGCCCCACCGGCCGGGGACCGCTCCGGGACGGGATACGCCGCCGCCGGTCGGCCGGCGGCCGCGTTCAGACGACCGCGAGGCGTGCGATCGAACCGATCTCGAGAGCGGTCCAGACCGCGCCGTCCGGTCCTTGGACGATGCCGTGCGGTTCCGAGGACGGGCGGGGGAGATCGTGTTCGTCGATACGGCCGTCGGGGGTGATCCGTCCGATGCGGTTTGCTCCCCACTCGGTGAACCAGCAGTCCCCGTCTGCGCCGGCAGCGATGGCGTGCGGGCGTGACGCGGGGTCGGGCAGGGCGAATTCCGTGATCTTCCCGTCGGGAGTGATCCGTCCGATCAGGCCGGCTCCGATCTCGACGAACCACAGGGCACCGTCGGCGCCGGCGGTGATGCCGACGGGAGCGCCCGCAGGTGTCGGCAGCGGATGGACGGAGACGGTGCCGTCGATCCCGACGGCTCCGATCGCGTTCGCCTGATTCATGGTGAACCAGAGCCGGTCGTCCGGGCCTGCCGCGATGGCCGAGGGGAAGGCGTTCGCGACCGGAAGGGGGAACTCGGTGACGTCACCGTCGGTCGTGATACGGCCGATGCGGCCGGCGCCGGCCTCGGTGAACCACAGCGCGTCGTCGGGGCCCGACACGATCCCGAACGGTCCGGCCCCCGGCGTCGGCAGCGGGAAGGAGACGAACTCCCCGGTCGTGGTGATGCGGCCGATGCGGTGACTGCGGAACTCGGTGAACCACAGCGCGCCGTCGGGCCCCGCCGCGATGACCGACGGCCCGCCGGAGGCCGATTCCAGCTGGTACGAGGTGACGCTGCCGCCGGGTGTGATCCGGCCGATCCGTCCACGGTGGACCATGGTGCACCACAGCGCGCCGTCCGGCCCGGCCGCGATGCCGTAGGGTCCGGCCCCGCGATCGGAAACGGTGAACTCCGTGATGGAAACAGTCGGACGATGCGGCACGGGCGGGTTCCTCGTAGGGGGATGGATGGGACGCGACTGCGGATGCTAGTCCGGCGACGGTCCCACTCGCTCCTCGATATCCGCTGCGTGGCTCACGACAGCCGGACGGCCCGAGTGCATGGAGCTCCGCTGCAGGCACGGCCGACGGCCGGGGCGGTCGGCGTCGCGACCTCCCGGCCCGTACACGGTGCCCGGCGGCAGGTCAGGCGGCCAGGCCCTGGTCGGCCTTGACGTTCTGCTCGCGGCCCGCACGCAACTGCTCCAGAAGGGCGTCGGCGGCGCTGAGGGCCTCGTCCACCGACTGGGTGCCCGTCATCACGCACAGCGTGTACGAGGTGTCCTCCAGCTCTCGGCTCGAACGGCCGGTGGGCTCCAGATCATGACGGAAGCGGGCCTCGGCGAAACGGGCCAGAACCGCGCGCAGATCCTTCTCAGCGGGCAGCAACAAAGCACAACCTCTTTCCCCGGCGGGCCGATCGGGCGGTCCCGCGTCAACCGTCACTGCGGATTTCCGGAAACCCGTATGCCCCCGTCGTCACCCGGTATGCATCCGCGTCGGCGGTCTCACGGTGCCCGGACCACCGGCGGCTCCCCGCGCGGCAGCGTCAGCGCCGTGCGCAGGGCCGCCGCGGCCTCTTCGCCGATGCGCTCGGCGAGCGCATCCTCGATGACGGCGAGCGTCGCCTGGGCGCGGCGGTGGACGCGGACGCCCTCCGTGGTGATGCGGATCAGCCGGTTGCGCGCCGAGGAGGGATCCGGGACCTGCTCCAGCAGGCCGAGCGCGAGCAGGCCGTGCACGGCCTGGTGGGCGGTCTGCCGGGTGACGCCGAGGCGGCGGGCCAGCTCGGCGACCGTCGTGCCCTCCGGGTCCAGAAGGGCGAAGACCTGCCCCTGGGCACTGCTCAGCGGCTGCTCACCGGCCGCCCGCATGCTCGCCATGAGCGCGTCGTCGAACCAGCGCTTGGCGCCTGCCAGCAGCAGGGGCATGTTCGGTGCGGCTTCCTTCGCTTGTGTCATGACTCCTCGGACTCCTCGGGCCACGAGCATACGGGCGGGCCGGCGGGGCGGTGCTCCGGGCGCCCGCTCCCACCGGCCGTTCCCACCGTCACGGGGGTGTCGCCCGAGTCGATCGTCAGGTAGCCTGACGACCGTCAACGTCAGGCAGCCTGACAATGTGCAGCCGGAGGCTCCCCATGACCATCGAATTCGCCAGGCGCTCCCACTCCCTCATCCCCGCCGAGCCGGGCAGGCCCTACTTCATCGAGAAGGGCATGGGCGACCGCGCCCACCTCTTCGGCGACCTGATCACGGTCTACGCGGGCGGACCGCAGACCGAGAACACCTTCAACTTCTTCACCTGCGAGGGCCCCAAGGGCGACATCATCCCGGCCCACTCGCACCCCGACACCTACGAGGTCTTCTTCGTCACGCAGGGCGCCGTCCGGCTCTTCGTGGAGGACCTCCGAGGCGAGCAGGAGGAGAAGCTGCTCACCGCCGGAGACTTCGGCTTCGTGCCGAAGAACTGCCCGCACGCCTACCGCATCGAGCGGCACCACAGCCAGATCGTCGGCGTCGCCGCCGGCCCCGGCGGCACCTTCGAGCGCTTCTTCGAGACCCTCGGCACCGACACGGACGAACTCGGCCTGCCACAGCGGCCGTTCGTGCCCGAGCCGCACAAGTTCGCCACCGTGCCGCAGCAGTACGACGTGACCTTCCTGCCCGGCCACCAGTGGCGCACGGGAAGCTGAGGCCACCATGGCGTACGTACGGGCGCTGCTCGCCGGGGCTCTCGTGGGCGCGCTGTACGCCGCCCTCAGGGTGAGGTCCCCGGCGCCCCCTCCGGTCGCCCTGTTCGGCCTGCTCGGCATGCTCGCCGGCCAGGCCCTGCTGGGGGCCCTGTGAGCGCCCCGCCCGGGCGCCTGCGCGGCGCCGCCCTCAGCCTCGGGGCCGGGCTGCTGATGGGCGCCGTCTACTGGGCCCTGGACATCACCTCGCCCGCCCCGCCCCTGATCGGCCTGACCGGCCTGCTCGGCATCGTCCTCGGCGAGCGCGCCATCACCTGGGGACGGGGCCGGATCACCGCATCGAGACGCCACACCCCCGAGGGAGAAGCCCATGACCGCACCGGATGAACGAGCGGGCCTCGTCGACGTCCACGCGCACTTCGTCACCGACTCCTACGTCCGGCAGGCGCGCGCCGCCGGTCACGAACTGCCCGACGGCGTGCCCGCCTGGCCCGGCTGGTCCGCCGAGGCGCACCTGGAGCTGATGGACCGGGTCGGCATCCGCACCGCGATCCTGTCCGTGTCGTCCCCCGGGGTCCACTTCGGCGACGACGCGGCCGCCCGCCGCCTGGCCCGCGAGGTGAACGAGGAGGCCGCCCGGGTCGCCTCCGGACACCCGGGCCGCTTCGGCTTCTTCGCCTCCCTCCCGCTGCCCGACGTGGACGGGGCCCTGACGGAGGTGGCGTACGCCCTCGACGAACTCGGCGCGGACGGCGTCGTCCTGGAGACCAACACCCACGGCGTGTACCTGGGCGACGCCCGGCTGGAGCCCCTCTTCGCCGAGCTCGGACGACGCCGTGCGGTCGTCTTCCTGCACCCGACCTCCCCGGTGTGCTGGGAGCGGTCGGCCCTCGGACGGCCGCGGCCCATGGTCGAGTTCGTCTTCGACACCGCCCGCACGGTCACCGACCTCCTCATGGCGGGCACCCTGGAGCGCCACCCGGGCCTGGAGGTGATCGTCCCTCACTGCGGCGGCGCACTGCCCGTCCTCGCCGACCGCATCAACGGGTTCATGAAACTCTTCCTGCCCGCCGGGGCGGACGGCGCCCCCGACGCCGTGGACCAGCTCCGCCGCCTGCACTACGACATGGCCGGCCCTGCCTTCCCGCGCCAGGTGCCCGCGCTGCTCTCCCTGGTCGAACCGGACCGGCTGCTGTACGGCAGCGACTACTGCTGGACGCCGGCGCACGGCGTGGACGCCCACGTCGCGGCCGTCGACACCGCGCCGGTGCCGGCGGGCGCCACCGACTGGCGGTCCCTGACGACGGCCAACGCCCTGAAGCTGCTGCCCCGCCTGGCCGACCGCCCGTCCCGGACACCCGAGGAGTGACCGTGCACCCCCGACTCGCCCCTTTCCTGGCCCCGCCCGACCCCACGGTCCTGCCCCTGCCGCCCGCCGCTCACCCCGCCGACGGCGTACGGCTGCTGCGCGCGGTCCCCTACGCCGTGCACGACGGCGGCCGGCCCCTGGAGCTCGACGTGTGGCTCCCGGAGGAGACCCCCGGCGAGCCGCTGCCCGTCGTCGTCTTCGTGCACGGCGGAGCCTGGCGCACCGGGCTGCGCGACGACCCGGGCCCGCGCTTCCGCACCTGGCGGCCCGGCCCCTTCGCCCGCCTCGCCCGGGCCGGCTTCGCCGTCGTCTGCCCCGACTACCGGCTCAGCGGCGAGGCGGTGTTCCCCGCCCCGCTGCACGACCTCGGCGCGGCGCTGGAGTGGCTGCGCACCCGTGCCGCCGACCTCGGCATCGACCCCGAACGGGTCGTCGCCTGGGGCGAGTCGGCGGGCGGCCACCTCGCCGCGCTCCTCGCCCTCACCACGACCCCGGCCCTGCGCGGCTGCGTCGTCTGGTACGGCGCGACCGACCTCACCGCGGCGCCGCCGCACACCCCCGAGGCGGCACTGCTCGGCGGCCCCGCCGCCGACGCCCCGGAACGGGCCCGCGAGGCCAGCCCGGTCGCCCGGGTCAGGCCGGGCGCCCCGCCCTTCCAGATCCTGCACGGCGACAGGGACACCGTCATCCCCGTCGCCCAGGGGGAGGCCCTGGCGGCGGCGCTCGAGGCGGCCGGCACGGCGGCCGACTTCCGGACCGTCGCCGCAGCCGATCACCTGTGGATCGGGGCGGCCGAGGCGGACGTGGAACGCTGCTTCGCCTCCCTGCTCGACTTCGTGCGGAGCCGCACGAGGTGATAGAAGCGGGCATGACCACCTCGCCCCACCCCGCACCGCACCGCCCGACGGCCCCGGACGGCCTCCGGTGACCGCCGGCATCGACACCCCGGACCGCCGGGGCCGCACCGGACTCGACCGGGCCGGCCAGGACCTGACCGGCAACCCGCGCGTGAGGATCCGGGACGTCCGGCTCCTCTCCAGCCACTGGTACGTCGAACGCAGCACCACGTTCGACCTCCGGCGCGCCGACGGCACCTGGAGCACCCAGGAGCGAGAGACCCACGACCGCGGCAACGGCGCCACCGTGCTGCTCCACGACACCGTACGCGGAACCGTCCTGCTCACCCGCCAGTTCCGCCTGCCCGTGTACGTCAACGGCCACCCCGACGGGATGCTGATCGAGACGCCCGGCGGGGTGCTCGACGACGAGGACGAGCACCCCGAGGCCGCCGTCCGGCGCGAGGTCGTCGAGGAGACCGGGCACACCGTCGGCGAGGTGCGGCACGTCTTCGACGTGTACATGAGCCCCGGCTCGGTCACCGAACGCGTCAGCTTCTACGCGGCGGCCTACGGCCCCGCCACCCGCACCCACGCGGGCGGCGGACTGCACGAGGAGGGCGAGGACATCGAGACCCTCGAACTGCCCTTCCACCGTGCCCTGGAGATGATCCGCACCGGCGAGATCGCCGACGCCAAGACCATCATGCTGCTCCAGTGGGCGGCGCTGGAGGGCCCGTTCGCCCGGCCCCTCGACGGCGCCTGAGGCTCACGGTCCGGCCCGCGGTCCAGGGCGAGATCCGGCGAGCCGCACGCGGGGACGGTCAGGCACGTGCGGCATCGCCGGTCCTCACCATGGACGCACCTCCCCGGCGAAGGTGACGGGTTGTCAGAGGTGGCGGCGGCGGTCGGCGACGGCCCGCTCGTACCGTGCGCGCGCTTCGGCGGCGGCCGGTCGGGCGGAGACCTCGGCCACCGGCACGTCCCACCAGGCCTCGGCGCCGGGAGCGGTCGCCGCCGGGTCCGTCTCGACGTGGACGCAGACCGGGCGGGTCGCCTCGCGGGCCGCCGACAGCGCCTCCCGCAGTTCGCGGACCGTCTTGGCGCGCAGCACCTCCATGCCGAGGCTGGCCGCGTTGGCGGCGAGGTCGACGGGCAGCGGGGCGCCCGTGAAGGTGCCGTCGGCGGCGCGGTGGCGGTAGGCGGTGCCGAAGCGCTCGGCGCCCACCGACTCGGACAGGCCGCCGATGGAGGCGTAGCCGTGGTTCTGCACGACGACCAGCTTGACCGGCAGGTTCTCCTGCACGGCCGTGACGATCTCCGTAGGGTTCATCAGATAGGTGCCGTCGCCCACCAGCGCCCACACGGGCGTCCCGGGGGCCGCCTGCTGCACACCGAGCGCGGCCGGGATCTCGTAGCCCATGCACGAGTAGCCGTACTCCAGGTGGTACTGGCGCGGGGAGCGGGCCCGCCAGAGCTTGTGCAGGTCGCCGGGGAGCGAACCGGCCGCGTTGATCACCACGTCCTCGTCGCCGACCACCGCGTCCAGCGCGCCCAGCACCTGGGTCTGCGTGGGGACGGCGGTGTCGTCGTCCGCCGTCAGGGCGGCCTCCACCACCCGCTCCCAGCGCTCCTTGCCCGTGCGGTACTCCGCCTCGTACGAGGGCGCCACCCGGTGTCCCGCGAGGGCGTCCGTCAGCAGGGTGAGGCCGGCGCGCGCGTCGCAGACCAGGGTGCGGGCGGCGAGCTTGTGGGCGTCGAAGGCGGTGATGTTGAGGTTGAGGAAGCGGACGTCGGGGCGCCGGAAGAGGGTGCCGGAGGCCGTGGTGAAGTCCGAGTAGCGGGTGCCGATGCCGATCACCAGGTCCGCGGTGCGGGCCAGCTCGTCGCTGACGGCGGTGCCGGTGTGGCCGATGCCGCCGAGGTCGGCCGGGTGGTCGTGGCGCAGGGAGCCCTTGCCGGCCTGGGTGGAGGCGACCGGGATGCCGGTGGCGTCCGCGAACGCCTTCAGCGCCTCCTCCGCCTCGCTGTGGTGGACGCCGCCGCCCGCGACGATCAGCGGGCGCTCGGCGGCGCGCACCGCCCGGACCGCCTCGGCCAGTTCCGCCGGGTCGGGGGCGGGACGCCGCACGCGCCAGACGCGGTCGGCGAAGAACTCCTCCGGCCAGTCGTACGCCTGCGCCTGCACGTCCTGGGGGAGGGCGAGGGTGACCGCACCGGTCTCGGCCGGGTCGCTCAGCACCCGCATCGCCTGCAGGGCGGAGGCGATCAGGGCCTCCGGGCGGGTGACGCGGTCGAAGTACCGGGACACCGGGCGCAGGGTGTCGTTGACGGACACGTCGGCCTCGATCGGGTGCTCGAGCTGCTGGAGCAGGGGGTCGGCCGCGTGCGAGGCGAAGTAGTCGCCGGGGAGCAGCAGGACCGGCAGGCGGTTGACCGTGGCGAGGGCGGCGCCGGTGACCAGGTTCGTGGCGCCCGGTCCGATGGACGTCGTCACCGCCTGCGCGGACAGCCGGTCGAGGTGGCGGGCGTGGCCGACGGCCGCGTGCACCATGGCCTGTTCGTTGCGGCCCTGGTGGTACGGCATGACGCCGGCGTACTCGACGAGCGCCTGCCCGAGGCCGGCCACGTTGCCGTGGCCGAAGACGCCCCAGGTCCCGGCGATCAGACGGTGCCGGGCGCCGTCGCGTTCGGTGTACTGGGCGGCCAGGAAGCGCACCAGTGCCTGGGCGGTGGTCAGTCGTCGGGTGACGGTGCTCATGCGGACCTCTCCGGTGCGGTGTAGAGGGGGAGCCGGGGGTCGACCGCCCGGCCGGGCCAGGTGTCGCGGATCCAGGCGTGGTCGGGGTGGTCGCGGATCAGCCAGGCGCGCTCGGCCTCCGGACCCGCCATGACGTTGAGGTAGTACATGTGGTGGCCCGGGACGGCCATCGACGGTCCGTGCCAGCCGTCGGGGATCAGGACCACGTCCCCGTCCCGTACCTCGGCCAGCACGTCCGTGCCCCGTCCCGGGCCGGACGGCGAGACCCGCTGGTAGCCGAGGCCGGGGACGCCGTCGTGGCCGGTGAACTCGTAGTAGTAGATCTCCTCCAGCACGGACTCCTCGCCGGGTCGGTGTTCGTCGTGCTTGTGCGGAGGGAACGAGGACCAGTTGCCGCCCGGGGTGATCACCTCGACCGCGATCAGCCTGTCGCACGTGAACACGTCCGCGGCGGCGAAGTTGTTGACCTGCCGCGAGCAGGTGCCGGTGCCCCGCAGCTCCACCGGCACCGACGACGCCGGGCCGTAGCGGGCGGGCAGGCGGCGGGTGCAGCGGGCCCCCGTGAGGGCGAACCGGCCGCCGCCCGCGGACGTCACCGTCGTACGGGCGTCGCGCGGCACGTACGCGAAGTCGGTGATGCCGTCGAACACGCCGGCGCGGCCGGCGAGCTCGAAGGTGTCCTGGCCGTGGTCGTCGGCGGTGGCGACCGTGCAGCCGCCGCCGAGGGGGAGGACGATCCACTCGCTGTCGCCGCTGTCGAAGGTGTGGCTGCCGCCGGGCGGCAGGTGGAGCACGCGCAGACCGGAGTGGCCCCAGCCGGCCTTCTCGGGCGTCACGTCCACGGCGTACGGGCCGCTCGCCGTCTTGCCCGCGGGAAGGTGATGCGTCATCGGGTGACTCTCCTGTCCTTGCCTGGGTCACAGCTCTCGTGTCACGACTACCCGGGTCACAGCAGGCCGACGGCGGTGTCCACCGCCTGTTCCACCGTGCCCTCGGCGGGGTAGAGCAGGGAGCGGCCGACCACCATGCCCTGCACGGTGGGCAGCCTGAGCGCCTTGCGCCAGCGTGCGTAGGCGGCGGCCTGGTCCGCGGGGGAGCCGCCTATGTCACCCCCGAGCAGGACCGCGGGCAGCGTGGACGTCTCCAGCACCTCGCCCATGTCGTCCGGGTCGTGGGTGACGGGCAGCTTCAGCCAGGTGTAGGCGGAGGTGCCGCCCAGGCCCGAGGCGATGGCGACCGAACGGGTGACGGCCTCGGCGGACAGGTCGTTGCGGACCCGGCCCTCGATCCGGCGGGAGACGAACGGCTCCACGAACACGGGCAGTTCGCGTGCCGCCATGGCGTCGACCGCGCGTGCGGCGGACTCCAGGGTGGCGAGCGAGCCGCGGTCGTCGTAGTCGATGCGCAGCAGCAGCTTGCCCGCGTCGAAGCGCAGGCGGGCGAGGTCCTCGGGGCGGTGCCCGGTGAAGCGGTCGTCCATCTCGAAGGCGGCGCCCGCGAGCCCGCCGCGGTTCATGGAGCCCATGACGACCTTGTTCTCCAGCGCCCCGAGCAGCAGCAGGTCCTCCAGCACGTCGGCGGTGGCGAGCACCCCGTCGACGCCGGGCCGGGACAGCGCCGTGCACAGGCGTTCCAGCAGGTCGGACCGGTTGGCCATGGCGAGCCGCCGGTCGCCGACGCCGAGCGCGCCGCGTGCCGGGTGGTCCGCGGCCACGATCATCAGGCGCCCGGAGTCGCCGATCAGCGGACGGCGTACCCGGCGCGCCGCCGCCTCGGTGATGGCCTCCGGGTGCCGGGCTCTGACCGCCGTGAGGTCGGGGATGCTGAGGGACAAGGCAACGCTCCGTTCAGACAGTGGCTCGCGCGAGGAGGCCGTCGACCTCCGCCCCGGTGGGCATCGCGGAGGAGCAGGCGAGACGGGAGGCGACGAGGGCGCCGGCCGCGTTGGCGTACCGCATGGTGCGCTCCAGGTCCCAGCCGGACAGCAGGCCGTGGCAGAGGGAACCGCCGAACGCGTCGCCCGCACCGAGTCCGTTGACCACCTCGACCGGCACCGCGGGCACCTCGGCCGTCCGGCCGTCGCGGTGCAGGGCGAGGACGCCGTCGGGGCCCTGTTTGACGACGGCCAGGTCCACGCCGGCCGCCAGGAGCGCCTCGGCGCAGGCCCGCGGCTCGCGCACGCCCGTGGCGATCTCGCACTCGTCGAGGTTGCCGACGGCGACGGTCGCGTGCCGCAGCGCCTCGGCGTAGTACGGACGGGCCCGGTCGGGGTCGGCCCAGAACATCGGCCGCCAGTCCAGGTCGAAGACCGTGGTCCCGGCGCCGGCCCCGGCGCGGTGGGCGAGGGCGCCCAGAGTCGCCGTACGGCTCGGTTCCTCGCTCAGCCCGGTGCCGGTGACCCAGAAGATGCGGGCCGCGCGGATCGCGTCGAGGTCCAGCTCCTGGGGGCGGATCTCCAGGTCGGGCGCCTTCGGCCGCCGGTAGAAGTACAGCGGGAAGTCGTCCGGCGGGAACAGCTCGCAGAAGGTGACGGGCGTCGGGTACGCGGCGACCGGCGTGACCCAGCGGTCGTCGACGCCGAACTCCGCGAGGGCCCGGTGCAGATAGGCGCCGAACGGATCGTCGCCCGTGCGGGTGATGACGGCTGCGGCACGGCCCAGGCGGGCGGCGGCGACCGCCACGTTCGCGGCGGAACCGCCGAGGAACTTGCCGAAGGTCTCGACGTCCGCGAGGGATACACCCGTCTGCAGGGGATAGAGATCCACTCCGATGCGGCCCATCGTGATCAGATCGAAATGCCGGACTGACTCGGCCATGTGCGACGCTCCTCGGGCTGGGCGGGGGGCTGCCGCCTCCCAGGTGTATGACCGCGGGACGAGCCTGTCAAGACTTTGTACTGACATTCGGACCAGCGCGTGAAATAATGTCTTGACAAAGTATTGACAGCGGGCCCCTCAAGGACTTGTATCCGGTCCCAGCGCAACAGCCGTTCTTCTCCCGTCCGACACACGGCTCCCCGTCGCACAGTGAGGTGCAGGAAAGATGGTCCGCTCTTCGCACGCCCGCTCCCGCAGATTCGCCCCGGCCGTGGCCCTCGCCGCGGCGGCGGCGCTGGCCCTCGCCGGCTGCTCCAGCAGCTCCGGGGGCAAGAAGGCCGACGAGGAGGGGGACTCCGGTGCCTCCGCGGGCAAGGCGAACACGCCCCGCATGACGGTCGCCCTGGTCACCCATCAGGCACCCGGCGACACCTTCTGGGACATCGTCCGCAAGGGAGCCGAGGCGGCCGCCGCCAAGGACAACATCAAGCTCGTCTACTCCGCCGACCCCAACGCGGGCAACCAGGCCAGCCTGGTGCAGAACGCGATCGACCAGAAGGTCGACGGCATCGCGGTCACCCTCGCCAAGCCGGACGCCCTCCGCGGTGTTCTCGCCAAGGCGGAGCAGGCCGGCATACCCGTCGTCGGCCTCAACTCCGGCCTCGCCGACTGGAAGAAGCTCGGCCTGATGGAGTTCTTCGGGCAGGACGAGAGCGTGGCGGGCGAGGCGTTCGGCAAGAAGCTGAACGAGGTCGGCGCGAAGAAGGCGGTCTGCGTCGTCCACGAACAGGGCAACGTCGGCCTGACCCAGCGCTGCGACGGCGTGAAGAAGACCTTCGAGGGCGCGGTCGAGAACCTCTACGTCAACGGCACCGACATGCCGTCCGTGAAGTCGACGATCACCGCGAAGCTGAAGCAGGACGGCGCCATCGACCACGTCGTCACGCTCGGCGCCCCGTTCGCCATGACCGCGACGCAGTCGGTCGAGGAGACCGGCAGCAAGGCGAAGGTCGCCACCTTCGACCTCAACAAGGAACTCACCGGTGCCATCGAGAAGGGCACCATCGAGTTCGCCGTCGACCAGCAGCCCTATCTCCAGGGCTACCTGGCGGTCGACGGCCTGTGGCTCTACGAGAACAACGGCAACTACAGCGGCGGCGGTGAGCAGCCGGTGCTGACCGGCCCGGCCTTCGTCGACAAGTCCAACGTCACGTCCGTCGCCGGCTTCGCCTCGAAGGGCACCCGGTGATGAGCACGACCCCGCAGGCCGGACCGGCGGTGTCCGCACCGCCGGCCCCCGGCCCCGGACCGGGCGACGGGCGGGCGCGGCGGCGCCCCCTGGCGCTGCGGCTGCTCGCCCGGCCCGAGGTCGGAGTCCTCCTCGGCGCCGTCGCCGTGTACGTCTTCTTCCTGATCGCCGCGCCCTCGGTCCGCGACGGCAGCTCCATGGCGACGGTCCTCTACCAGTCGTCCACCATCGGCATCATGGCGCTGCCGGTCGCCCTGCTGATGATCGGCGGCGAGTTCGACCTGTCCGCCGGTGTCGCCGTGGTCGGCTCGGCGCTCACCGCGAGCATGCTCAGCTACCAGCTGACCGTGAACGTCTGGATGGGCGTGATCGTCGCCCTCGTGGTCTCCCTGGGCGTCGGCGCGTTCAACGGCTGGGTGCTCGTCAGGACCGGACTGCCGAGCTTCCTCGTCACCCTCGGCACCTTCCTCATCCTCCAGGGCGTCAACCTCGCCGTCACCAAGCTGGTCACCGGCAACGTCGCCACCGACGACATCAGCGACATGGACGGCTTCGGCCAGGCCGAGGCGCTCTTCGCCTCGTCGTTCGACGTCGGTGGCGTCCAGGTCAAGATCACCGTCGTGTGGTGGCTGGTCTTCGCCGCGCTGGCCACCTGGGTGCTGCTGCGCACCAAGTACGGCAACTGGGTCTTCGCGGTCGGCGGCAACAAGGAGTCCGCCCGTGCGGTCGGCGTCCCCGTCACCTTCACCAAGATCACGCTGTTCATGCTGGTCGGCTTCGGTGCCTGGTTCGTCGGCATGCACCAGCTGTTCTCCTTCAACACCGTCCAGTCCGGCGAGGGCGTCGGCCAGGAGCTGATCTACATCGCCGCGGCCGTCATCGGCGGCTGCCTGCTCACCGGCGGCTACGGCTCGGCCATCGGTCCGGTCTTCGGCGCCTTCATGTTCGGCATGGTGAACCAGGGCATCGTCTACGCCGGATGGAACCCCGACTGGTTCAAGGCGTTCCTCGGCGTGATGCTGCTCGGTGCCGTCCTCATCAATCTGTGGGTCCGCCGCGCGGCGGCCCGGAGGTGATCGGAAATGACCAGGAAGACCACCGGCACCCGCGCCGCCGCCCCGGCGGACACCGCCCCCGGGGACGCCGGCCGGCCGCTCGTCGAACTGCGCGGCGCCGGCAAGTCCTACGGCAGCGTCCGCGCCCTGCACGGGGTCGACCTCGCCGTCCACCCCGGCCGGGTGACCTGCGTGCTGGGCGACAACGGCGCCGGCAAGTCCACCCTCATCAAGATCATCTCCGGGCTGCACCGGCACACCGAGGGCGACCTCCTCGTCGACGGCGAACCGGTGCGCTTCACCACCCCCCGTGACGCCCTCGCCCGGGGCATCGCCACCGTCTACCAGGACCTCGCCACCGTGCCGCTGATGCCGGTGTGGCGGAACTTCTTCCTCGGCTCCGAGATGACCAAGGGCCCCTGGCCCGTGCGCCGCCTCGACATCGCCCGCATGAAGAAGACCGCGGACGAGGAACTGCGGGCCATGGGCATCGTCCTGGACGACCTCGAACAGCCCGTCGGCACCCTCTCCGGCGGCCAGCGCCAGTGCGTCGCCATCGCCCGCGCCGTCCACTTCGGCGCCCGCGTCCTCATCCTCGACGAGCCCACCGCCGCCCTCGGCGTCAAGCAGTCCGGCGTCGTCCTCAAGTACATCGCCGCCGCCCGCGAACGCGGCCTCGGCGTCATCTTCATCACCCACAACCCCCACCACGCCTACCTGGTCGGCGACCACTTCAGCGTGCTGCGCCTGGGCACCCTGGAACTCAGCGCCGCCCGCACCGCGATCACCGTCCAGGAACTCACCGACCACATGGCGGGCGGCGCCGAACTCGCCGCGCTCAAGCACGAACTGGCGCAGGCCGACGGGGCCGGCACGGCGGTGCTCCCGGGGGCGGAACCGGTGGTTCCCGCGTCCCGCGCCGCCGCGTCGCAGGAGGTCGCGCCCGACACCGCCGAAGGGAAGGCCTGACATGCCCGCTGCCCTGGACCGCATCCGCGTCGGCTCGGCCCCCGACTCCTGGGGCGTCTGGTTCCCCGACGACCCGCGGCAGGTGCCCTGGCAACGCTTCCTGGACGAGGTCACCGAGGCCGGCTACGAGTGGATCGAGCTGGGCCCCTACGGCTACCTGCCCACGGACCCGGCGCGGCTCGCCGACGAGGTGGCCCGGCGCGGCCTCCGCGTCTCCGCCGGCACCATCTTCTGCGGTCTGCACCGCGGTCCCTCCGAGTGGGACGCCACCTGGGAGCAGGTCGGCCGCGTCGCCGCCCTCGCCCGGGCCGTGGACGCCACCCACCTCGTCGTCATCCCGTCCTTCTGGCGCGACGACAGGACCGCCGAGATCCTGGAGCCGCCGGAGCTCACCGCCGAACAGTGGACGAACCTGGCCGAGGGCATGGAGCGCCTCGGTCACCGGGTCAGGGAGACCTACGGCCTGGACGTCGTCGTCCACCCGCACGCGGACACCCACATCGACACCGAGGAGCACGTCGAGCGCTTCCTCGACTCCACCGATCCCGACCTGGTCGGCCTCTGCCTGGACACCGGCCACTACGCCTACTGCGGCGGCGACAGCGTCAAGCTGATCGAGACCTACGGCGAGCGCATCGGCTACCTCCACCTCAAGCAGGTCGACCCGGAGATCCTCGCCGGCGTGCGCGCGAACGGCGTGCCGTTCGGGCCGGCCGTCCAGCGCGGGGTGATGTGCGAACCGCCGTCCGGCGTCCCCGAACTGGGCCCGGTGCTCACGGCGGCCCAGCGGCTGGGCGTGGACCTGTTCGCGATCGTGGAGCAGGACATGTACCCCTGCGCACCGGACGAGCCGCTGCCCATCGCGGTCCGCACCCGCAGGTTCCTGCGCTCCTGCGGCGTCTGACGGCCCGCGCCCCCTCCCGTTCGGCGAGCCGTTGTCAGTGCCAGGCGCTAGCGTGCGAAGCACTGACCGTTCGTCCCGTTCCGGGAGGTTCTCATGTCCTCGCGCCTCAATCCGTATCTCAGCTTCGACGGCGACGCCCGCCAGGCGATGGAGTTCTACGAGCGGGTCTTCGGCGGGACCCTCGCGCTGAACACCTTCGGTGCGTTCGGTGACGCCGACGCCCCGGAGGCCGACAAGATCATGCACGGCATGCTGGAGACGCCGAGCGGCTTCACCCTGATGGGCGCCGACACGCCCCCCGGCATGGCGTACAGCCCCGGGAACACGTTCTCGGTCAGCCTCAGCGGCGACGACGAGGCCGAGCTGCGCGGCTACTGGGAGAAGCTCTCCGACGGCGGCACCGTCGCCGTGCCGCTGGAGAAGCAGATGTGGGGCGACGTCTTCGGCATGTGCACGGACCGGTTCGGTGTCCCCTGGATGGTCAACATCACCGAGCGCCAGGGCTGACCGGCACCGGGCGGCCGGTCCGCCCGGTGCCGGGGGTCTCAGACCTGCCGTACCTCCGCGATCGTCACGGGGCGGTGCTCGCGCAGCGACAGCGTGCACGCCTCGGCGATCCAGCCCGCCTCCAGCGCGTCCCCGATCGTGCAGGGGGAGGGGCGCGCACCCGCGACGACCTCGGTGAAGGCGGTGAGTTCCGCGCGGTAGGCCGCGGCGAAGCGGTCCATGAAGAAGTCGTGCGGGACACCGGCCGGGAAGGTCGCCCCGGGCTCGACCGAGCGCAGCGGCAGCTTGTCGTCCAGGCCGACGGCGATGGAGTCCGCGGAGCCGTGGAGCTCCATGCGGACGTCATGCCCGCGTGCGTTGTGGCGGCTGTTGGAGACCACCGCGATCGTGCCGTCGTCCAGGGTGAGGACCGCGCCCGTCGTGTCGGCGTCGCCCGCCTCCCGGATGTGGCCGGCGCCCCGGTTGCCGCCGACGGCGTACACCTCGCTCACCTCACGGCCCGTCACCCAGCGGATGATGTCGAAGTCGTGCACGGAGCAGTCCCGGAAGATGCCCCCGGAGGCGGCGACGTAAGCGGCAGGCGGCGGTGCCGGGTCGAGCGTGGTCGACCGCACGGTGTGCAGCGTGCCCAGCTCGCCGCTGCGCACCGCCGCCCGTGCCGCGGCGAACCCGGCGTCGAAGCGACGGTTGAAGCCGATCTGGACCGGCACGCCCCGGCCGGCCACGGCCTTAAGGACCTCGACGCCCTCCCCGATGGTGCGGGCGACGGGCTTCTCGCAGAAGACGGGCACTCCGGCCTCGACGGCGGCCAGGATCAGGCCCGGGTGGGCGTCGGTCGCGGCGGCGATCACCACCCCGTCCACCCCGGCGGTCAGCACGGCGGCGGGCGAGGGTGCCACCTCGGCGCCGAACCGCTCGGCGGCGGCCCGCGCGGCGTCCGCGAGCGGGTCGGCGAGGACGAGCGAGCCGACGGCGTCGAGTCCGGAGAGGGTCTCGGCGTGGAAGGCGCCGATGCGGCCGAGGCCGAGGATTCCGATGCGCATGGGTTCCGCTGCTCCTTGGGTCCGGTGTGCCGCGACCGATGCCCGGCGGGCCGCCGGACACGGGAACACGACTCCGTGGGCGAAGGTGCCGGGGGCACCCTCCTCGTTCCACCCGCCCACGACACCGCGGGCGTGTGACGTACGGCCGCGCCCCGGGTGTGTGACCCGGTCCCGTGCGCCGCCGCTCCTACCGTCGGGGGCATGTGGAAATCGACTCCGGCCGGCGGTCCCGAGCGGGTGGTGGCTCTGGCCGACGGCGTCTTCGCGATCGCCATCACCCTGCTCGTCCTCGACTTCTCCGTGCCCCGCGGCCTGGACTCCGCGGCCTTCCGCGGTGAACTGCGCGACCTCGTACCCAATCTGGGGGCGTACGGGCTCAGCCTGCTCGTGCTCGGACTCTTCTGGCGCGACCACCGCCGGATCTTCCGTTTCGTCGAACGGGTCGACGGCCAGGTGATCACACTGTCCCTGCTCGGTCTGGGAGTCGCGGCACTCGTGCCCTTCCCCACCACCCTCCTGTCCGAGTACGGCCGTGAGCCGGCCTCCGTCGCCATCTACGCGGCGGCCGTCGCCGCACTGGGCGCCACCCACCTGGCCCTGGTCGCCCTGCTGGCCCACCGGCCCTGGCTGCGCGGCGAGGCGGTCCCCGAGGAGGGGTTCCTGCTGTACGGACTGGACATCGCGGCCTCGGTGGCGGTGTTCTCGCTGAGCATCCCGCTCGCGCTGGCGGTCGGCCCGGCGGCCATGTGGGGGTGGCTCGTCCTGGTGCCGGTCAAGAGCCTGCTCGGCCGGTGGGCGAGAGGGCCGCGTCGTGCCCACGCCGTCACCCGGAGATCCCGGGGGTGACCCACGCCCCGCTCTCGGCCGACCGCGCCATCGCGTCCACCGCGGCCGCGCTGTGCACGGCGTCGGTCAGGGTGGCGCCGTACGGCACGCCCTCCGCGATCGAGCGCAGGAAGCGGTGGGCCTCCACCACCTTCAGGTCGTCGAAGCCCATGGCGTTCGCCGCGCCCGGCTGGAAGGCGGCGAACTCGCCGTCCCCGGGACCGACGTGGACCGTGCTGACCGGCTGGTCCTGGTACGCCGTGCCCCGGCTGACGCCGAGCTCGTTCATGCGGCGGAAGTCCCAGAAGACCGCGCCCCGCGTGCCGTGCACCTCGAAGCCGTAGTCGTTCTGCGCGGCGACCGAGACCCGGCAGGCCTCCAGTACGCCGCGGGCCCCGGAGGCGAAGCGGAGCAGGCAGCCGACGTAGTCCTCGTTCTCCACCGGTCCGGGTTCGCCGCCCGCGGCCCGTGCGTGACCGGCCGTGGCGGCGGTGGGACGGGCCCGCTCGGGCAGGAAGACCGCCGTGTCGGCGGTCAGGGACACGATGTCGCCGAGCAGGAACCGGGCCAGGTCGGCGCCGTGCGAGGCCAGGTCGCCCAGCACCCCGCTGGCGCCGCGCTCCCGCTCGTAGCGCCAGGTCAGCGCCCCCTCGGGGTGGGCCGCGTAGTCACTGAGCAGCCGGATGCGGGCGTGCGTGACGGAGCCGATCTCCCCGGAGGCGATCAGCTCGCGGGCGGTCTCGACGGCGGGCGCGTTGCGGTAGTTGAAGCCGACGGCGCCCTGGACGCCGGCCTCGGCCACGGCGTCCGCCACCGCGCGGGTGTCCCCGGCGGTGAGGCCGACCGGCTTCTCGATCCAGATGTGCTTGCCGGCCTCGGCCATCGCCACGCCGATCTCCCGGTGCAGGAAGTTCGGCGCGGTGATGCTGACCGCCCGGACGCGCGGGTCGGCGGCCACCTCGCGCCAGTCGCGGGTGGCCGAGGCGAAGCCATACTGCGCGGCGGCCTCCTCGGCCCTGCCCGGCACCTCCTCGGCGACCGCGATCAGCTCCGGCCGCAGGGGCAGCCGCGGATAGTGGTGCCGGACACGGGCGTACGCCTGGGTGTGCACCCGGCCCATCCAGCCGAACCCGACGACGGCGACACCGAGCGCATCCACCATGAGAGCCCCTCGAGGACCGGTCCGTGATCTGTCCAAGGCCACCCTGTGCGGACGCTCCGCATCATGTCAACCGTTTGACAGGACAAATGGTCGTCGGTCGCGTCGCGGTCGCGTCGCGGTCGCGTCCCGGGCGCGGACCGTGTGCCGTCCGGCCGCCCTATCCGAGGTTGACGGCGTAGACCTTGCGCAGCGTCTCGTGCACGGTCCACGTCGTCCGGTCGCCCTCGCGCAGGACGGCCAGGTCGCCCGGCCCGACCTGCAGCGTGGGGCCGCCCTCCACCTCGATGGTGGCGGAGCCGCTGAGCACGACGAACACCTCGTCGGCCTCGGTGTCGGTGACGACCCCGGGCGTGATCTGCCAGACGCCGCGCGCCTGACGGCCGTCCGCCGACTCCCAGACCACCTTGCCGGTGACCTCGGGGCTGCCGGACACGATCTGCTCGGGGGACAGGGGCTCGGGTTCGAGCTCGGCGTCGGGGACGTGGACAACGAAGCTGTGGGTCATGCGCCGACGCTAGCCGGGGCGGAGGGGGCCGCGGGGGCGACAGGGTGTGCCGTATCCGGAGGTGCGTGCGGACACTTCGTCGGGCCGTTCGCCGACCCCGGAACCGCACTCCGGCGGCCGAGTCACCTCGAACAAAATTGTTGACAATCTTGTTTGGCTAGATTTAGGTTCGACAGGCACTCACTCAGGGAGGGCAACCATGCCGAACCAAGCCCGTCCGGGCACCGGGGAGCAGGCCAAGCAGCTTGCGCTCGGGCAGTTGCGGCAGGCGATCCTGCGCGGCGAGATGGCACCGGCGCAGCGGCTGGTGGAGAACGAACTCGCCGAGCAGTTCGGCGTGACCCGGGCCAGCATCCGGGCCGCGCTGATCGATCTGGAAGCGCAGGGGCTCGTGGAGCGGATCCGCAACCGGGGTTCCCGGGTGCGGGTGGTGACCGTGGAGGAAGCGGTCGCCATCACCGAGTGCCGCCTGGTCCTCGAAGGGCTCTGCGCGGCGAAGGCGGCAGCCGCCGTCAGCGACGCGCAGGTGACCCGGCTCAAGGACCTGGGCACGGCGATGCGCAAGGCCGTGGCCGGCGGGGAACCGCTGACCTACTCGGACCTCAACCACGAACTCCACGCCAGGATCCGGGAGTTCTCCGGTCAGCTGACGGCCGTGGAGCTGCTGGAGCGTCTCAACGCGCAACTGGTGCGCCATCGCTTCCAGTTGGCGCTGCGTCCGGGGCGTCCGCAGCAATCCCTGAATGAGCATCTGGCCATGATCGAGGCGATCGAGGCCAGGGATCCGCAGGCGGCCGAGGCGGCCGTCCGCGCCCACCTCACCAGCGTGATCGAGGCGCTGCGCGACTGACACACGCACCGAGGCGGGCGTCACCTGTCCACCAAGGAGATTGCACCCATGACGCACGGCAACGCGCCCGCCGCCACCCCACGGTCGACACTCGTCGTCACCGCGCACGCCGGGGACTTCGTGTGGCGGGCGGGCGGCGCCATCGCCCTGGCCGCCTCGCGCGGGGAGAAGGTCACCATCGCGTGCCTGACCTTCGGCGAGCGCGGCGAGTCCGCCAAGGCCTGGCGGGAAGGCAGGAAGCTGGAGGAGATCAAGGCGATCCGCCGGGAGGAGGCCGAGAAGGCCGCCGCCACGCTCGGCGCCGAGGTCCGCTTCTTCGACGCCGGGGACTACCCGCTGCTCGTCACGCCCGAGCTGACCGACCGGCTCGTCGAGGTCTACCGCGCCACCCAGCCCGACGTCGTGCTCACCCACCCGGTCGAGGACCCGTACAACGGCGACCACCCGGCCGCCAACCGCATGGCCCTGGAGGCCCGCGTCCTCGCCCAGGCCATCGGCTACCCCGGCGAGGGCGAGATCATCGGCGCCCCGCCCGTCTTCTACTTCGAGCCGCACCAGCCCGAGATGAGCGGCTTCAGGCCCGAGGTCCTCCTCGACATCACCGAGGTGTGGGAGACCAAGCGCAGGGCCATGGAGTGCCTCGGTGCCCAGCAGCACCTGTGGGACTACTACACCGACCTGGCCGTGCGCCGGGGCGTCCAGCTCAAGCGCAACGCCGGCCCCAACCTGGGCCTGGCGCACAAGACCATGGCCGAGGCGTACATGCGCCCGTACCCGCAGATCGCGCAGGAGCTGGCATGAGCGGCGTCGTCGTCACCAACCCGCCCAAGGCCGCCGCCGAGGACGTCGCGGCGCTCGCCGGGTACGGCGTGGCCACCGTCAGCGAGGCGCTGGGCCGCACCGGCCTGCTCGGGCCGGGCATCCGCCCGGTCCAGCAGGGCGTACGGATCGCGGGCACCGCGGTCACCGTGCTCTCCTGGCCCGGCGACAACCTGATGATCCACGCCGCCGTCGAGCAGTGCGGCGAGGGCGACGTCCTGGTCGTCACCACCACCTCGCCGTCCACCGACGGCATGTTCGGCGAGCTGTTCGCCACCGCGCTGCAGCAGCGCGGGGTCCGCGGACTGATCATCAACGCGGGCATCCGCGACACCCAGGAGCTGCGGGAGATGGGCTTCGCCGCCTGGTCCCGGGCCGTGTGCGCGCAGGGCACGGTGAAGGCCACCGGCGGTTCGGTCAACGTGCCGGTCGCCGTGGACGGCCAGGTGATCCGGCCCGGTGACGTGATCGTCGCCGACGACGACGGCGTGGTGGTCGTACCGCGCGAGCTGGCCCGGCGGACCGCCGAGGCGTCCGAGGCCCGCGAGAAGAAGGAGGCCGCCACCCGCGCCGCCTTCATCGACGGCCAACTCGGCCTCGACCGCTACGGGTTGCGCGAGAAACTGGAGCAACTCGGCGTCACCTACCGGTCGTACGACGAGTACACCGCCGGGGAACAGGCGTGACCGGTCCCGAGGAGGTGCGCTGCACGCTGATGCGCGGCGGCACCTCCAAGGGTGCCTACTTCCTGGCCGGGGACCTGCCCGCGGACCCCGGGGCCCGCGACGGCCTGCTGCTGCGGATCATGGGCAGCCCCGACCGGCGCCAGATCGACGGCCTGGGCGGCGGCCACCCGCTGACCAGCAAGGTCGCCGTGGTCTCCCGCTCGGACGATCCCGCGGCCGACGTCGACTACCTGTTCCTCCAGGTCGCCGTCGACCGGCCCGAGGTCACCGACCGGCAGAACTGCGGCAACATCCTCGCCGGGGTGGGCCCGTTCGCCGTCGAGCGCGGGCTGGTGCCCGCCGGCGACGCCGAGACCTCCGTACGCATCCGCATGCTCAACACCGGGGAACTCGCCGTCGTCACCTTCCCCACGCCGGGCGGGCGCGTCGACTACGCCGGGGACACCGGGATCTCGGGCGTGCCGGGCACCGCGGCCGCGGTCGTCGTCGAGTTCCCGCAGGGCGGCGGCCCGCTCCTGCCCACCGGCCACGTCCGGGACGTCGTCGCCGGCGTCGAGGTGACCTGCGTCGACAACGGCATGCCGGTCGTCCTGATCCCCGCCGGCGCGCTCGGGGTCACCGGGTACGAGGAGCCCGGGGACCTGGAGGAGGACGTCGCCCTCGCCGACCGGCTGAGGGAGATCCGGCTGGAGGCCGGCCGGTTGATGGGCCTCGGCGACGTCGAGGGCGCCACGGTGCCGAAGCTGACCCTGCTGGCACCGCCCCGGGAGGGCGGCGCGGTCACCACCCGCACCTTCATCCCCGTCCGCTGCCACACCTCCATCGGCGTCCTCGGCGCCGCGAGCGTGGCCGCGGGGATCCGCCTCCCCGGCGGAGTGGGGGAGGGCATCGCGCAACAGCCCGGGACGGGCGACCGCGTCCGCGTCGAGCACCCCACCGGATTCCTCGACGTCGAGACCGACGTGGACCCGGGAACCGGTGACACACCACCGGTGGTCCGCCGTACCGCCGTCGTGCGCACCGCACGGAAGATCTTCGACGGGACCGTCTTCCCGCGGTCCGCCGAGACGGCACCGATACCCGCACAACCCTCTGGAGACCACCATGACTCCGCCGCTCGGTGACATCGCCCATGTCGGTCACGCCCAGCTGTTCACCCCCGACCTGGACGCGAGCGTCGCCTTCTTCACCGACTACCTCGGTCTGACGGTCAACGGCCAGGACGGCGACACCGTCTACCTGCGCACCTTCGACGACTACGAGCACCACAGCCTGGTGCTCACCGCCCGTGCGACGCCCGGCCTCGGCCGGCTCGCCCTGCGCGCCTCCGGCGAGGACGCCCTCCAGCGCCGGGTGACGGCCCTGGAGCAGGCGGGACGCGGCGGGAAGTGGGTCGAGGACGAACCCGGCATCGGCAGGCTGTACCTCACCACCGACCCCGACGGTCACGAGCACGCCCTGTACTGGGAGAGCGAGCACTACCGGGCCCCCGAGGAGCTGAAGCCCGCGCTGAAGAACCAGCCCCAGGCCAAACCCAACCAGGGCGTTGGCGTACGCCGCCTGGACCACGTCAACTTCCTCGCCCAGGACGTGCTCGCCAACGCCGAGTTCCAGGAACAGCTCCTCGGCGCCCGGCCCACCGAGCAGATCCGGCTCGACTCCGGGAGGATCGCCGCCCGCTGGCTGACCTTCACCGACAAGTCCTACGACGTCGTCTACACCGAGGACTGGACCGGCTCCAACGGGCGCCTGCACCACATCGCCTTCGCGGCCGACAGCCGTGAGGACATCCTGCGCGCCGCCGACCTCGCCATCGACACCGGCGTGTTCATCGAGACGGGCCCGCACAAGCACGCCATCCAGCAGACGTTCTTCCTGTACGTCTACGAGCCGGGCGGCAACCGCATCGAGCTGTGCAACCCGCTCACCCGCCTGGTCCTGGCGCCGGACTGGCCGCTGATCACCTGGACCGAGGAGGAGCGGAAGAAGGGCCAGGCCTGGGGTCTGAAGACCATCGAGTCGTTCCACACCCACGGCACTCCGCCGGTCGCCTGACCGAGGCCGCACACCCCGGGGGCGGGTCCGCGCACGCCTGTGCGCGGCCCGCCCCCAAATTGTTGCTGAGATTGTCAACAAAAGCGTTGACACTCGGTGAACGCGGTCCTTAGCGTCGCCCCATCACCCCGTCCCCTCCAGGCACCGCCTCCTGGACGAGAGGAAACAACGATGTCCTCCTCCCCCGCGCTGTCCGCCCGCGGCAGCAGACTGGCCCTGCTGGTCGTCGGCCTCTGCTGGCTCGCCGTGCTGTTCGACGGTCTGGACATGTTCATCTACGGCTCGGTGCTGCCCCACATGCTCCAGGAGAAGGCCCTCGGCATCACCTCGGGCCAGGCCGGCGACCTCGGCAGCTACGCCACCTTCGGCATGCTGGTCGGCGCGCTGGCCGCGGGGACGGTCGCCGACCGCATCGGCCGCAAGAAGCTCATGGTCTCCTGCGTCACGCTCTTCTCGCTGGCCTCCGGCATCTGCGCCGTCTCCGGCAGCGTGGCCGTCTTCGGTCTGGGCCGCACCCTGGCCGGCGTCGGCCTCGGCGGCCTGCTGCCGACCGCGATCAGCATGGTCTCCGACTACGCCCCGCGCGGTCGCGCGGCCCTCACCATCGGCCTGCTGATGACCGCCCACCACGCCGGCGGCATCCTCTCCGCCTACGTCGCGCTGTGGATCGTCGAGCCGCTCGGCTGGCGCGCCGCGTTCTGGGTCTGCGTGGTCCCGCTGCTCTTCGTCCCGGTCCTCGCGCGACTCCTGCCCGAGTCGCTGAGCTTCCTGGTCGCCAAGGGCCGCACCGAGGAGGCCCGCACGCTGGCCGGCCGCTACGACGTCGAGCTCCCCGCCGCCACCGGCCGGGCCACCGGCGCCGCCTGGGCCAACCTGGCCAACCTCTTCCGCGGCGGCGAGTGGATCCAGACCCTGCTGTACTGGCTGGCCTCCTTCGGCGGACTCCTGCTCGTCTACGGCGTCGCCACCTGGCTGCCCACCCTGATGCGCAGCGAGGGCTACGAACTCGGCTCCGCACTGACCTTCGTCGTGCTGTTCAACCTCGGCGGCATCGTGGGCATGCTGGTCGCCGGCCGTGCCTCGGACCGCTTCGGCGCCCCGCGCATCTCCGCGATCTGGTTCGCGCTGACCGCCGGCGGTGTCTTCCTGCTCAGCGTCCACATGCCGCTGGCGCTGACCTTCGTGGTCGTCTTCCTCACCGGCGTCTTCCTTAACAGCGCCCAGACCATGATCTACGCGACCGTCTCGATCGGCTCCACGCCCGCCAACCGCGCCACCGCGGTCGGCTGGACGTCCGGCATGGGCCGCTTCGGCGCCGTCTTCGGCCCCTGGCTCGGCGGCCAGTTGCTCGCCGCGGACCAGGGCGACTGGGGCTTCACCGCGTTCGCGCTCGCCGGCGTCTCGTCCATGGTCTTCATCGGCATCGCGGCCCTGCGCACGAGGCGGCCCGCCGCCGGCGCCACGGAGCAGAACCTCGCCCCCGCGCACTGACCGCATCCCCGGCAGGGTGACGCGCGCCGGCCACCGCGAGGGCGCGGCGGCCGGCGCCGGCGCACGAACCGGTGGCCGTCCGGAACCGGGCAGGACCACGGACGGTAGCGTGCCGATCATGGTGGAGTGGGAACTTCGGCCCGCGTCGGCGTCGAACGTGGAAGCCGTCGCCGAGTTGCGGGCCGTGGTGCTGCGGGCCGACCTGGAGCGGCTCGGCCGGTACGACGAACGACGGGTGCGGCAGAGGCTGAGGGACGGATTCGACCGGGCGCACACCTGGGTGATCCAGGTGGAGGGCGCGTTCGCCGGCTGCGTGGCCCTGCGGCCGGCCGAGGACGCCCGGTGGCTGGAGCACTTCTACCTCGACCCGCGCCTGCAGGGCGCGGGCGTCGGCTCGGCCGTGCTCCGCGCGCTGCTGGCGCGCTGCGACCGCAGCGGTGATCCCGTCCGCCTGAATGTGCTGCGGGGCAGCGCGGCCCGACGGCTGTACGAGCGGCACGGGTTCACCGTCGAGACCGAGGACGCCGTGGACGTCTTCATGGTGCGCGAGCCGGTCCGGACCTGACCGGTGTCCGACCCGCGCCGTCCGGGGCGCGCCGGAGAACCCCGCCCGGCCGGCCGAAGGTCACCGCCCCCGGCGCGACAGCCAGGCGGCGGTCAGGGAGCCGGAGACGTTGTGCCAGACGGAGAAGACCGCGGCCGGAAGCGCCGCCAGCGGGCTGAAGTGCGCGGTGGCCAGTGAGGCCGCGAGACCGGAGTTCTGCATGCCGACCTCGAACGCCATGGCGCGGCTTCCCGGTTCGCCGAGCCGGCCGAGGCGTCCCGCGCCGTAGCCGAGCGCCAGGCCGAGGCCGTTGTGCAGCACGACGGCGAGGAACACCATCCCGGCCGCCGACTTGATGGCGTCGGCGCTGCCCGCGACGACCACGGCCACGATCACCGAGATCGTCAGCGCGGACAGCCACGGCAGCGCGGGCAGCGCCCGCTGCACGTACCGCCCCGCCACGAGCCGTACGACGACGCCCGCGAGGATCGGCAGCAGCACCGTCTTGAGGATGTCCGTGACCATGGAACCGGCGTCGACCGGGAGGTACTCACCGGCCAGCAGCAGCGTCAGCGGCGGAGTGACCAGCGGGGCGACGAGCGTGGAGACGGTGGCGACGGAGACCGAGAGGGCCACGTCCCCCCGGGCCAGATAGGTCACCACGTTCGAGGCGGTGCCGCTGGGCGCGCAGCCGACCAGGATCACGCCCGCGGCCAGCTGCGGCGAGAGGTCGAGCAGGTGGGCGATCGCCCAGCCGAGACCCGGCATGATGACGTAGTGCGCGACCAGCCCGAGGGCCACCGCCCAGGGGCGCCTGGCGACCCCGCGGAAGTCCTGGGGGGTCATGGTGACGCCCATGCAGAACATCACCACGCCCAGCAGGTACGGCACCGCCTCGCCCCACCCGGTGAAGCTTCCCGGCAGCAGGAGGCCGAGAGCGCCGGCCGCGAGGACGAGGAGGGGGAAGACGGTGACGGCGCGGCGCGCGGAGCGGTCGCCGGTGACGTCGTGATCGCTGAGGTGGGGGGTTCGCTCGGTCTGCACCGTGCGAGGAAACGCCCGGTGAGGGGCGGGACGCAAAGCCGTCTCGCGATGTGATCATCGGGACGGCTCACGTCGGTGACCGGTTCAGTCCCGGCCCATCCGGTCCTCGTCCGACAGGTGCTCCACCGTCCTGCCGGTCTCCGTGAACGTCCGCGTCACATGACCCGAGGAGTACACCCACAGGATCCGCAGGGGAGTGTCGCCGACGTTGCGGAAGAGATGGGGGACGGGGGAGGGGATGTACGTGGTGTCGTACCGCTCCAGCTTCGTCACCTCACCGTCGACCCACACCTCCGCCTCGCCGTCGAGGACCGTCACGTGCTCGTCGCAGTTGTGCGAGTGCATCGGAGCCCCGGAGCCCACCGGATACACGCTCATGCCGCTGGTGATGAGGTTCTCCCCGCCCGCCGACGGCGTCGTGATCAGCGGCGTCGTCACGACCGCACCGCCCCGGTCGAGCAGGGACACGGACGCGGCCTTGATGATCGTGGTCATCCGGGAGTTCCTCTCCGATTCGACGTGTTGCGTCGAACGACGTTAGGTCGCCGTGTCCCGAAACGGTGCCCTCTGGCATGCAGTTTTACGTTGCACTCCGAGAGGGGTGAGCATCTTCCGCCCGGCTGTACCGTCACCTGTCACCGCAGGGCTCCCGACCCGTTGCGGCAACGCGCCGGAAAGAAAAGGCAGGTATCGGCCAGATGAGGCTCCCCGTTCTCACCGAAGAGGAAATGGACCAGCGGCAGCAGGAGCTGGCCGCCCGTATCGCCGGCCGCCGCGGCGCGGTCCGCGGCCCCTTCCGGGTGTGGCTGCACAGCGCGGAGATGTGCGAACGGGCCGAGTCCCTCGGCGCGTTCGCCCGCTTCGACTGCAGCCTGCCGAAGCACCTGCGCGAGCTCACGCTGCTGATGGCCGCCCGCAACTGGGACGCGCAGTACTCGTGGAACGCCCACGTGCACCAGGCGATCGAGGCCGGGATTCCGGAGGCCGCCGTCAAGGCCATCGCCGAGAAGCGCGAGGCGGCCTTCGACAACGAGGCCGACCAGGCGTTCTACCAGTTCTGCAGGGAGATCCTGGAGGAGCACTTCGTCTCGGACGAAACCTTCGCCGCCGCCCTGGAGCACTTCGGGTCCAAGGGCCTGGTCGACACCATCGGCGCGCTCGGCAACTTCACCATGCTCGGCATGTGCCTGAACACCTTCCAGGTGGACCTGCAGGCCGGCAAGGAGCCCCCCTTCCCGGACATCCGCGGCTACGGCCGCGTCGCGCCCGACACCGACGGGGCACGACCGTGAGCAGCCTGACGGACCCGGGTGCCGAGGGAGGTACGGCGGTGAGCTCCAGGACCGCGACGGCGACGCCCGAGGCCGTGGTCCGCGTACGCGGCGTCACCAAGAGCTTCGGCGGCGCGGCCGCCCTGAAAGGCGTCGACCTCGACCTGTATCCCGGCGAGGTCCACGCCCTGATGGGCATGAACGGCGCCGGCAAGTCCACGCTGGTGCAGGTCCTGTGCGGCGTCCATCAGCCCGACGGCGGAAGCATCGAGGTCGGCGGGACGCAGCACCCCGGGCTGACCGTGCGCAAGGCCCGCAGGCTCGGCATCTCCTCGGTACCGCAGCGCCGCGAACTGGCCATGGGCCTCACCGTCGCCGAGAACGTCATGCTGGGCGACCTCCCGACCCGGGGCGGCGCCGTGAACTGGCAAGCGGTCCGCTCCGAGGCCCACGCCGCGCTGACCGGGCTCGGCATCGACATCGACGTCGACCGGGTGGCCGGCTCGCTCACCGTCGCCGAGCAGACCATGGTCGAGGTCGCGCGGGAGGTCCGCCGGGGCGGCAAGGTGCTCATCCTCGACGAGCCCACGGCCTGTCTGAGCGCCAAGGACGCCGGCCAGGTCCGCGCCCTGGTGCGCACGCTGCGGGACGAGGGCGTCGCCGTCGTCTACATCTCGCACTACATCGACGAGGTCATGTCCATCGCCGACCGGGTCACGGTCCTGCGCGACGGCACCCTGGTGCGCAGCGCGCGGGCGACGGAGATGGACCCCGCCTCCCTGGTGCGCAACATGGTCGGCCGGGACGTCGTCTCCACCCGCCCCGAACGGCCCGCCCCCAAGAGCGACCACGGGCTCGTCGTCCGCGGACTGAGCCAGGGCCGCGCCATCCGCGACTTCACCGTCGAGGTGCGCAAGGGCGAGATCGTCGCCGTGCTCGGACCGGCCGGTGACGCGCAGTCCCGGCTGTTCGACCTGTTGTCGGGGCGGCGGCGTCCCGACGCCGGCGAGGTCCACGTCGACGGCCGGCGCGTGCCCTCCGGGCGCATCACCGCCTCCCTGGCCAGCGGCCTGCGCTGCGTGACCGGGGATCGCCGCTCGCTCGGTCTCGTCCAGGGCATGACCGTGGACGAGAACCTGATGCTGGCGGGCGACCGTTTCGCCCGGCGCCGGCTGCACCGCACAGCCCACCTCGCCCGCCGCGCCGCCCCTGTGCGCGACACGTACGGCGTCGTCGCCCTCAGCGGCAACCCGCCCGTCGGCTCGCTGTCCGGCGGCAACCAGCAGAAGGTCCTGCTCGGCAAATGGCTGGAGACCGAGCCGGTCGCCTGCTTCCTCGAGGACCCGACCAACGGCGTGGACGTCGCCGCCATGGCCGACATCCACACCCTGGTCGACGGCCTCGCCGCACGAGGCGTGGCCGTCCTGCTGGCCTCCTCGTCCGCCGAGGAGGTCATGCGTCTGGCCGACCGGGTCGTCGTCGTGAGCGCCGGCCGCACGGTCGCCGAACACGACATCGAAGCCATCACCCGCGACGAGCTCGTCGCGACCGCACTCGGAGGTCAACCGCAGTGAGTCTCAAGACCCCCTCCGCCTCTCCGGACGTCGCGGCCGGCCCGCCCGAGCGCACCGGCGCCTCCCGGCTGGGGTCCCGGAAACTGCTGAACGTCCCGCACGGCGGACTGATCCTCGTACTGATCCTGGTCTGCGTGTTCACCGCCGTGCAGGCGGACACGTTCACCACCTCGCAGAACCTGCTCAACGTGCTGCGCCAGGTCAGCGTGAACGCCGTCATCGCAGCCGGACTGACTCTGCTGATGACCGCCGGCGGCATGGACTTCTCCATGGGCAGCAACGCGGCCGTCACCCTGTGCGTGGGCGCGCAGCTCGTCGACAGCGGCTGGTCCACGCCCGCCGTGGTGGTCATCTGCCTCGCACTGGCCACCCTGATCGGCCTGGTCAACGGCCTGGTGGTGACATACACGCGGGTCGCCCCGTTCGTCGCCACGCTCGCCTCGGCCATGCTTCTCGACGGCGTCGCGCTGCTCGTCCTCGACGGCATGAGCGTCACCATCGGCGACAGGATGTCGTCGCTCGGCAACGACGAGATCGTCGGCGTGCCGTATCTGACGGTCGTCGCGGTGCTGATCCTCGCGCTGATCGGGGTCACCATGCGCTTCACCACCTTCGGCCGCGACGCCTTCGCCATGGGTGGCAACGAGCACGTCGCCCGGCTCAGCGGCATCAACGTGAACGGCCGCAAACTCGCCCTGTACGCGCTCGCCGGCGTGCTGGCGGGCCTGGCCGGCCTGATGCTGCTCTCCCGGCTGGGGGCCGCCGCCCCCAACACGGCGGGCCTGCAGACCCAGTTGACGGCCGTCGCCGCCGTGGTCATCGGCGGCACGTCCCTGGCCGGCGGCCACGGCACCATCGTCGGCACGGTCTTCGGAGTCGTCCTGCTGGGCGTGGTCGGCAACGCCCTGAACCTGCTCCAGGTCGACAGCAACTACCAGCTCGTCGTCACCGGCGGCGTGCTGCTGGTCGCGGCGGTCATCAACGAGTTCCAGCGCAAGTCCTCACCAGGTCGTTAGCGGAAACTGCGCGGAAGCGAACGTCCGTTGTCCTTGCGCACCCCCCTCTCGGCGCGTCCCCCACGCAAACACCTTCTCTTCGACGATGCAGGAAAGGCCCGACCCATGAAGCCCATTGCCCGCTCCCGTGACCGCGCCGCCGCAGCCTCCCTGACCGGCGTCGCAGCCCTGGTCCTCGCCGGATGCGGATCGGGAGGCGACAGCGGGGGCGCCTCCGACGGCTCCGTCTCCCTCGGGTTCGTCAACGGCTCCAACACCCACTTCCACACCTGTCTGCTCAAGGCGGTCGAGCAGGAGGCCGAGGCGCAGGACGCCAAGGTGTACTCGGCCAACTCCAAGCAGGACGCCGGCACTGAACTGTCCAACATCGAGGACATGATCGCCCGCAATGTGGACGCCCTGATCGTCCAGACGGTCAACGTGGACGCCCTCGAGGGTGACATGGCCAAGGCGAAGAGCGCGGGCATCCCGATCTACCTCACCTCCGTGTCCACCTCCGACATGTCCGACGTGCTCGGCGCAGCGGTGGTCGACCTGAAGAAGGTCGGCGCTCTGGACGCCGGGTGGATCGGCCAGGACGCCGCCGGCAAGGACGTGACGGTCGGCGTGGTCGCCGGAGCCCCGGGCGCCGCCTCCGACCTGCTGGTGGGCGGCTTCAAGGACGCGCTGCCGAAGAACGCGAAGGTGGTCGCCAACCAGCCCGGTATGTTCAACCCGGCCAAGGCGCAGGACGTCGCGGAGAACATGATCCAGGCCCACCCCGACCTTGACTACGCCTTCGTCGCCAACGAGGAGATGGCCTTCGCCGTCCGCAAGGCGTTCGACGCGGCCGGCGCCAAGGACGTCAAGATCGTTTCCGTGAACGGCACGGAGGAGGGTGTCGCCGCGGTCAAGGACGGCCGCCTCGCGGCCACCGTCGCCAACTCGGCGATGACCATCGGCCGGACCGCCGTGAAGAGCACTGTCGGGCTGCTCGACAAGAAAGAGGGTGTTGACAAGATCTCCGACATTCCTCTTGTCTTGGTCACGAAGGACAACCTGAGCGAGGCTCCCCAGTACTGCCCGAAGTAGGGCCCCCACCGGGAACCGGCGCCCGCCTCACCCGTGTCTGAGCCGCACATACCGCCGTACCGCCGACCCGGCCCCGCACCGCCACTGCGGGACGGGCCCGCGTCCCGCGGCGGGCCCTTGCTCTCCGCACCCGACGCCGGTCGGGCGGGGAGCGGCCTCCGGAGGAAGAACATGGACCGCCTGCTCCTCATGCACAGCTTCGTCACCGTCGCCCAGGTCGGCAGCTTCAGCGGGGCCGCCAAGAAACTGGGGTCGTCGGGTTCCCTGGTGTCCCGGCACGTCGCCGAGCTGGAACGCCAGATCGGCGTCCGCCTGGTGAACCGCACCGCCCGCTCGGTGAGCCTGACCGAACCCGGCCAGCGGTACGCGGACTTCGCCGCCCGCATCCTGGACGAGATCGAGGCCGAGGACGCCGGCATCGCCCAGCTCCACGACCGCGCCGAAGGCACGCTCAGCGTCATCTGCCCCAAGTGGATAGGCAGCCTCGACCTCGGCGACGCCATCGCCGCCTTCTCCGCGGCCCATCCCAGAATTCACATCCGTTTCGAACTGGGCGGAATGTCGGACCGCACCTACGACTTCCTGGACAGCGGTTTCGACGTCGCCTTCCACACGCGCGATCTGCGCGACTCCAGCGTCCGCCTGAAGAAGATCTCCTCCCTCCCGTTCGTCCTGTGCGCGTCGGAGGAGTACGTCAAGACGCACGGCGCGCTCTCCCACCCCAACGACCTCGCCGCCCACGACTGCCTGGTCCACGTCAACGACCCGGTGTGGCGGATCGGCCACGGGCACGCCAGCACCCTGCACAAGATCCGCAACATCGCCTTCTCCTCGAACTCCTACATCGCCCTGCAGAAGGCGGCCGTGCACGGCCGCGGCATCGCCCTGCTGCCCCAGCGGCCGGCCTACGACGACCTCGTCTCCGGCGCCCTCCAGGTGCTGCTCCCCGAACTGGCGGTACCGGACCGCCCGCTGTTCGCGATCTACGGCCCCGGGCAGGACACCCCGCGCAAGGTCAGCGTGTTCCTGGAATTCCTCGCCGCGTGGTTCTCCGAGAATCCCATTCCCGCCGTGCGCACCTGAACGCGGCCCGGCCGCGCAAGAAACGATTGCGAACCCGGGGGACCTCGGCCCATTGAGGCCCCCGCGCCCGCAAACCTACGCTCACCAGGCGAGACGGAAACGAGGAATGCATGGGAATCCAGAGAATCGAATCGGTCACCTACAGCGTGGACGACCTCGGTGAATGCGTCCGTTTCTTCGAGGACTTCGGGCTGTTCCCGGTCGAGCGGACCGACGAGCACGCGGTGTTCGAGACCCTCACCGGACAGACCCTCCACCTCGACACCGACCCCGGCCGGCTGCTGCCGCCCCCCGTGGAGAGCGGCCCCACCCTGCGGGAGGTCGTCTGGGGCGTCGACACCCGGGAGGAGCTGGCCCGCCTGGCGGCCGCGGTCGACCGGGACCACGAGGTCCGTGCGAGCGCCGACGGAGTCCACCACACGGTCGACCGCAGCGGCTTCGGGGTGGGTCTCACCCTCGCCCGGCCGAAGAAGGTGACCGTCGAACCCCGCCGTGCCAACACGCTGGGCAGCGTGGCCCGCTGGAACGAGGCCCTGGAACCGATCACCCGCGCCCACCCGCTGCGCATGTGCCACGTCGCCCTCAACATCGCCAAGGAGGGCAAGGACGAGGCCGTCGCCTTCTACACCGGTCTCCTGGGCTTCCGCCCCACCGACGTGGTCGAGCCCATGGGCGTCTTCCTGCAGGCCCCCGGCGACGACGACCAGCACACTATGCTGCTCTGCCACCGCCCCGACCGGGCCGGCGTCAACCACGTCGCCTACGAGGTCCCCGGCTTCGACGACGTGATCGAGGGCGGCAACTTCATGATCGAGCGGGGCTGGCGCGAGGCCCGCAGGCTGGGCCGGCACACCATCGGCTCCAACGTCTTCCGCTTCCTGCACGCCCCCTGCGGCGGCCGGGTCGAGTACGCGGCAGACATGGACCGGGTCGACGACACCTACGAGACCCGCGTGCACGAGACCACCCCGCCCCACCACATCTGGGCCCTGCGCACCAACCGCGACCAGGACGCCCCCGCTTCCTGACTCCCGAACCACCACCCCGCCGGCCTGAGAGGGCACCCATCCATGACCAACGACCACGGTTACCCCGCCGTCCGCATGTACATCGCGGGCGAGTGGTGCCAGGGCGGCACCGGACGTACCGCCCCGATCGTGAACCCGGCCACCGAGAAGGTGATCGGCGACGTACCCCTGGCCACCACGGCCGACCTGGACCGCGCCCTCGACGCCGCCGCGGAGGGCTTCACGGTGTGGCGCGCGACGCCCGTCGCCGAGCGCACCCGCATCCTGCACGCCGCCGCCGACCTGATCAGCGAGCGCGCCGACGAGCTCGGCCGCGTCTCCACGCAGGAGCAGGGCAAACCGCTCAGGGAATCGACCGGCGAGGCTCGCCGCACCGCCGAGACCCTGCGCTGGCACGCCGACGACGCCCGCCGGGCCTACGGCCGCATCATCCCCTCGGCCCCCGGCACCGTGCTGACCGTACGGCGTGAGCCCATCGGGCCCGTCGCCGCCTTCGTCCCCTGGAACTTCCCGGTGGGCGGCCCCAACCGGAAGATCTCCTCGGCGCTGTCGGCCGGCTGCTCCCTCGTCATCAAGGGCTCGGAGGAGACCCCCGCCACGGCGATGGAACTGGTCCGCTGCTACGCCGACGCCGGACTTCCGGCCGGTGTCCTCAACCTCGTCTTCGGAGAACCCGCCGAGGTCTCCGAGCACTTGATCAACTCCCCGGTCATCCGCCTGATCGCCTTCACCGGCTCCGTCCCGGTCGGCAAGCTGCTCGCCGCCAGGGCCGGCGAGGTCATGAAGCCCTCCCTGATGGAACTGGGCGGCCACGCCCCCGTGATCGTCTGCGCCGACGCCGACCCGGTGCAGGCCGCCCGTAAGGCCGCCCAGGCCAAGTGGGCCAACGCCGGCCAGGTCTGCACCTCCCCGAGCCGCTTCCTCGTCCACGAGTCGATCGTCGAGGAGTTCACCGCCGAGTTCGTCGAGGCTGCCGAGGCGGTCACCGTCGGCGACGGCCTGGCCGACGGCACCGGCATGGGGCCGCTCGCCAACGAGCGCCGCCTGGCGGCGATGGAGCGCCTCACCGCCGACGCCGTCGCCCGCGGCGCCAGGGTCCTCACCGGTGGTGAGCGACTGGACCGTCCCGGCTACTTCTTCGCGCCGACCGTCCTCACCGACGTGCCCGAGGACGCGCGGCTGATGAGCGAGGAGCCGTTCGGGCCCCTGGCCCCCGTCGTTCCCTTCGGCGACCTCGACGCGGCGCTCGCGACCGCGAACGCGCTGCCGTACGGGCTGGCCGCCTACGGCTTCACCGGCTCCGCCGCGACCGCCGAGAAGCTGTCGGCCGGACTGGAGGCCGGCATCCTCTCCCTCAACCACTGCGGCGGCTCCGTCCACGAGGCCCCCTCGGGCGGCGTCAAGGACAGCGGCTACGGCCGCGAGGGCGGCCCCGAGGCCCTGGACGCCTACCTGATCACCAAGCGCGTCTCCCACCTGCTGGTGCCATGAGGTACGCGCGCATCTCGGCCGGCGGACGCGCGGTGTGGGGCCGCGTGGGGGAGCGGGACATCGAGCTGCTGTCCGGCTCCCCCCTGGAGGAGGACGACTTCGACGTCATCGGCACCGTGCCGCGCGAGGGCGCGCACTGGCTGCCGCCCGTCGTCCCGCCCGTCTTCTACGCCGTCGGCATGAACTACCCCCGGCACATCGCCCACGCCGGGGTTCCCCGGCCCGAGCGGCCCGAGGTCGGCTACCGGGCCAACAACGCCCTCACCGGCCACGGCACGCCGATCGTCAGACCCGCCGAGGTGACGGGGCGGTTCGAGGCCGAACCCGAGCTCGTCGCGGTCATCGGCCGCACCCTCAGGCACGTCACCCACGACGAGGCACGCAAGGCGGTCTTCGGCTGGACCGTCGGCAACGACATCAGTGCCCGGACCTGGCAGCACCAGGACCGCTCCTTCTGGCGCAGCAAGAACAGCGACACCTTCAAGCCCATGGGCCCCTGGATCGAGACCGACGTCGACGCCCTCGCGCAGACCACCACCCTGCGCGTCAACGGTGTCACCCGGGCCGAGTTCGCCACCGGCGACATGGTCTTCGACCCCTTCGACCACATCGTCGAGATCACCAAGCACATCACCATGCACCCCGGCGACGTGCTCTGGATGGGCGCCGAGTCCGTCTGCCAGCTCGAACCCGGCGACACCGTCGAGGTCGACATCAGCGGTATCGGCACGCTCTCCAACCCCGTACACCTGGAAGGGAACGACTCATGAGCGCAGCACCCCGCTACATCCACCACGTCAACTTCCCCACCACCGACCCCGACCGGACCGCCGAGTGGTACACCAAGGTCTTCGGGATGAAGCGGATCATGCCCAAGTCCAACACCCGCGTGGTGCTGATGACCCGGGGCAACTTCGACCTGCACTTCACGCCGGTCGAGGAGATGGAGCGCATGGCGCCCTACCACTTCGCCGTCGAGGTCGACGACTGGGACGAGTTCCTCGCCCACCTCAAGGAGCTGGGGATCCGGCACACCCGACCCATCCAGCGCCCCGAGAACCAGTCCAAGTTCTGCTACATCCACGACCCCGACCACACCATGATCGAGCTGGTCCACCACGCCAAGCGCCCCAACTGATCGCCCCCGCTGAGGAGTTCCATCCCATGCCCTACGTCGACTCCGACGGCACCTCCCTCTACTACGAGCGTCACGGCAGCGGTCCGGCGATCATGTTCGTGCACGGCAGCGGCGGCCACCACGCCATCTGGTGGCAACAGGTCGCGGCCCTGCGTGACGAGTTCACCGTGGTCACCTTCGACCTGCGCGGCTTCGGCAAGTCCGACAGCTCGATGCCCGAGTTCGACGGCCAGGACTTCCCCGGTGACGTGCTCGCGGTCCTCGACAAGGAGGACCTGACCGACGTCATGCTGGTCGGCCAGTCCATCGGCTCCGTCGCCGCCCTACGCGCCGGCCTCATGCGTCCCGAGCGGGTCTCCTCCGTCGTCCTCGGCCACTCCCTCGGCGGCATCGGCCACCCCGAGCTGAAGGAGCTGGCCGCCGCAGACCGCGCCGAGGCCGTCAAGCTGCCGGTCATCGACCGCCTGCTGACCAGGCCGTTCCAGTCCGAGCGCGCCGACCTCACCTTTCTGTTCCAGCAGATGGGCACGTTCAACGTGGCCAGGATGCAGGACCTGCGCAACCTGGACACCAACGGCCCGTCCCTGGACGAGATCCAGAAGTCCGGCGTCAAGGTCGCCTTCCTGGCCGGTGAGAAGGACGCGGTGCTCAGCGTCAAGACCGTCACCCGCGCCCACGAACTGCTGCCCGGCTCGCATCTGGAGATCGTCCCCGGCGCCCCGCACTCCATGTACTGGGAGACGCCCGAGTCGTACAACGCGGCCGTCGCCCGCCTGCGCCGCACCCTGACCGCACCGAAGGAAGCCGCATGAGCAACATCAGCCTCGACGCCGCCGAGGAGATCATCGACGCCGCCCAGAAGCGGGCCCAGGCGATCGGCAAGGCGGTGAGCGTCGCCGTCGTCGACGCCGGCGGCTTCGTCGTCGCCATCCGCCGCCCGGACGGCGCCCGCCCGCTCACCCCGGACATCGCCCGCGCCAAGGCGTACACCGCCGCCGTGATGCAGCGCCCCGGCAAGATGCTGAAGAAGTGGCAGGAGAGCCAGCCCGTCTTCTTCTCGCAGCTCTCCCAGCTGCCCGGCGCCGCGATGCCCATCATGGCCACCGACGGCAGCGTCACCATCAAGAAGGACGGCGAGATCATCGGCGGCCTCGGCATCGCCGGCGGCACCGCGGACGAGGACCAGGTCATCGCCGACGAGGTGCTCGCATCCCTCGGCTACGAACTGGAGTTCGCCGCCTGGGGCGTCGCCGGCACGCCGGCTCCGTCCGCTTCCGACTCCGCGAAGGGCTGACCCATGGCGGACACGTTCAACTACCGCATCGACCACCACGGCAGCCTGGTACGCCCGGCCGGCCTCGTGCGCGAGGACGCCGAGTCCGTGACGGACGCGGTCGCCGAAGCCGTGGTGTACCAGCGAAAGCTGCGCTGCACCGTCGTCACTGATGGCGACTTCCCCCGCGAGGACTTCCGAGCTGCCGTCCTCGACCACGTCTCCGGGTTCCGCCGCACCGGCGAGACGGGCCCCGACGGCCTGGTCCGATGGGTCGCCGAGTCCCTGCCGAAGGCCGGCGGCCCGCTGCTGCCCGGCTACGGCACCCGGCTCAGCGAGCTGACCATGATCGCCCCGAAGGCGACACTTCCGTCCCCGGCCTATCTTGCCGCGACCACGTTCGAGGCCGGGCAGGGCCCGGCCTCCGCCCGCGAACTCGGCGAGACGCTGGCCGAGATCATCAGCGCCGAGATCGCGCTGCTCGTCTCCCAGGGCGTCCGCCTGATCCAGCTGAACAACCCGCTTCTGCTGGACCAGGTCGCCACCGACCCGGCGGGCGGCGGGACCCTGTCCTTCGAGGACGCCCTCGCCGTGGACGCGCTGGCGGTACGGCTGGACGAGCGCCCCGAGGGCCTGCGCATCGGTGTGGCGCCCGGGTGGGCCGCGCCGGCCGCCGTGGACGTGGCCCGCGCCGAGCGGCTGTTCACCGAGGTCCCGGCGGACCGCTGGGTACTGCCGTTCGACCAGGGCACCGAGGCCGAGGTGGAGCTGGTCCGGGCGCTGCCCGAGGAGCGGGACTTCTGCCTGGGTGTGGTCGACGCGACCAGGCCGGAGCTGGAGGACATCGACACGGTGATGTCCCGGATCGACCCGCTCGACGCGTTCAAGGACCTGGAGGACGCGGCCGTCGCCCCGTCGCGGGGATTCGCCGACGTGGCGAGCCGGCCGCTGCTGAGCGCCGAGGACCAGCGAAGGAAGCTCGTCCTGGTCGAGACGATCGCCCGCTACTGCTGGGGCAACGAGTTCTGACCGAACCGAGGGTCGGGAAGCGTGCGCTTCCCGACCCTCGCCGTCCGCTCAGAGCACCTCGGCGAAGGTGACCGACCGGTCAGTCAGCAGCGGCCACACGGTCTCGATGATCTGCTCCTCGAAGTGCGGCGCCGCCTTGTGCGCCTCGAACCCGGTGGCGTCGTCGTAGCGCTCGTACAACAGGAAACCGCCGGGCTGGTCCGCCACGGCGTGCACCTCGTACAGCTGGTTCGCCGGTTCCGCGCGGGTCGCCTCCCGCGCCTTCAGCAGCGCGGCACGCACCGCGGCCTCGTCGGCGGGCGCACAGCGGTAGTGGGCGACGACTGCGTAGGCCATGTTCTGTCTCTCCTCGGCTGTTTCTCGGCTCCCGGCGGTGTCGTGCGCACCGTCCGGCCAGCCGATTCCAGCATGGATCGATCTCCGTCCGACCTGCGCGCGATGCAACCAATGCCTGCCCCCGCGGGGCTGGTGCGCCCATCCCGACATGGTGTGTTGTCACATCCGGCCCGCAAGGCCGACCTGCTGGGACCGCGGTCATCCGCACCGCGGTCGACGAAGGAAGTGATCTGATGCGCACTCTGGAAACGCTCCTGGGCGGAGAGTGGGTGACGACCGGCGAGTGGATCGACGTCCACGATCCGGCCGATGTCCGCACCCCCGTCGCCCGTATCCCGTCACTGTCCGCCAAGGACGTCACCCGGGCCTACGACCACGCCGAGCAGGGTTTCGCCGTCTGGAAGCGCACCAGCCCCTTCGAGCGGGCCCGGATCTTCACCGACGCAGCCCGGCTGATCCGCGAACGGCTCGACGAGATCGCCGCCGACGTGACCGCCGAGAACGGCAAGACGCTGGCCGAGGCCCGTGGCGAGGCGGGCAAGGCCGCCGACTTCCTCGACTACTACGCCGGCCTGGCCCGCCAGGGGTACGGCACCCTCCTGCACGACGCCCGCCCCGGCACCCGTACGCACACCCAGCGCGAGCCCATCGGCGTCATCCTGGTGATCAGCCCCTGGAACGACCCGCTGATCACCCCGGCCCGCAAGCTCGCCCCGCTGCTCGCGACCGGCAACGCGGCTGTCCTCAAGCCGGCCACCGAGACCCCGGCGTCGGGCCTGCACCTCGCCCGTGCCCTGCACGACGCGGGCCTGCCCGCCGGTGTCCTGAACGTCGTCACGGGCCGCACGGCCGAGATCGAGGAAGCCCTCCTCGACGACCCGCGCATCGCCGGCATCACCTTCACCGGGTCCAACGCCGTCGGCAACCGCATCCGCCGCCGCCTCGCCGACCGCAACGTCCGCTTCCAGGGCGAGCTGGGCGGCAAGAACGCCTCCGTCGTGCTGCGCGACGCAGACCTGGCCGCCGCCGCGCGGGGCGTCGTCGCCGCCTCCTTCGGCCAGGCCGGCCAGCGCTGCACCGCCACCAGCCGGGTGATCGTCGAACGGCCGGTGTACGAGGAGTTCACCCGCCTGCTCGTCGCGGAGGTCGAGGCGCTGCGGACGGGCCCCGGCACCGACCCGGCCACCACCCTGTGCCCACTGTCCAGCCCACGGCAGCGCGACAGCGTCCTCGCCGACCTGGACAAGGCCGTCGCGCAGGGCGCCACCGTGCTCACCGGCGGCCGGGCCGACACCGACGGCGACCGCGCGCACGGCTGCTACGTGCAGCCCACCGTCCTCGCCGGCGTCACGCCCGAGACGGCGATCTGGCGCGAGGAGGTCTTCGGCCCGGTCCTCGCCCTGCGCGCCGTGGACGACTTCGCCGCCGCCGTCGACGCGGTCAACGACTCCGGCTTCGGCCTCGCCGCCGCCGTCTTCACCCGCGACCTCGCCTGCGCGTACCGCTTCGCCGACGAGGCCGAGTGCGGGCAGGTCGCCGTCAACACCACCACCACCGGCTGGGACGTGCACCTGCCCTTCGGCGGCTTCCACGACTCCGGCACCGGCTACAAGGAGCAGGGCGACGAAGTCCTGCGCTTCTCCACCCGTGTCAAGACGGTCGCCGTCCACTTCGGCGTCTGACCGACGCGGCTGGAGCGAGCAAGAACAGAGAGGAGGATGCCGATGGCGGACGAGACGATCGGCATCGTCGGCGCCGGCATCGTCGGCCTGGCCACGGGCCGCGAGATCGCGCTCAGGCGCCCCGGCACCCGGGTCGTCGTGTTCGAGAAGGAGCAGCGGGTCGCGCTGCACCAGACCGGCCACAACTCGGGTGTCGTGCACGCCGGCATCTACTACACGCCGGGCAGCCTCAAAGCGAATCTAACCGTGCGCGGCGTGGCGCTGCTGCGCGAGTACTGCCAGGACCGCGAGCTGCCGTACAAGGAGATCGGCAAGCTGGTCATGGCGGTCCGCCAGGACGAGCTGGGCCGCATGGAGAACCTCTACCAGCGGGCCAAGAACAACCACGTGCCCGACCTCCGCAAGGTGTCCAAGGACGAGATCAAGGAGCTGGAGCCAAACGCCGGCGGTGTCGCCGCCCTGCACTCCCCGCGCACCGCGATCACCGACTACCCGGCGATCGCCCGGGAGTTCGCCCAGGACATCACCGGCTCCGGCGGCGAGGTGAAGCTCGGATTCCCCGTCACGGGCATCACCGATGTGCCCGGCGGCATCGAGGTGGCGTCCGGACAGCAGAGGGTGAAGGTCGACCGGCTGATCCTGTGCGCCGGTCTCCAGTCGGACTCCGTGGCCAAGCTCGCCCAGGACAAGCAGGAACCGAAGATCATCCCTTTCCGGGGCGAGTACATGCTCCTCAAGCCGGACCGCACCCACCTGGTGCGCGGCCTCCTCTACCCGGTGCCGGACCCCCGCTACCCCTTCCTGGGCGTCCACTTCACGCCCCGTGTCGACGGCACGGTGGAGGTCGGGCCCAACGCCGTCCTGGCCCTGGCCAGGGAGGGCTACACGCTCACCAAGGTCTCCCCGCGGGATCTGCTGGGCCTCGCCGCCTACCCCGGTTCCTGGAGGATGGCGGCCCAGCACTGGCGTACCGGCGTCAAGGAGTACCGCGGCGCCCTGTCCACGAAGGCCTTCATGAAGGACGCGGGCCTCTACGTCCCCGGCGTCGGAGCGGACGACGTGGTGCGCGGCGGAGCGGGCGTACGCGCCCAGGCCGTGGACCGCGACGGCACCCTCGTGGACGACTTCCGCATCCACCGGGCCGGCCGGATCACCGCCGTGCGCAACGCTCCCTCGCCGGCCGCCACGGCCTCCATGGCGATCGCGGAGCACATCGTCGGCACGGTCTTCGACCACGCCTGACGCAAGCTGAGAATGCCCTGCTCACAGCGCGCTTTCGTGCAACAACAGCTTGCATCCCACGCTCTCGGCAAGACCTCGGCACCGGCCTAGCGTTCCTCTCGCAGCACCTCACCACCCCCTCCGAGAAAGCGAGTTCACGACATGTTCGTCGTCGACACCCAGATCCACATCTGGAAGGAAGAGACCCCGGACCGCCCCTGGGTCCCGGGCGCCCGTGAGCGCATCCGCCTCAACGGCCACCGCGAGGACCCCTTCTCCTACGAAGAGGCCCTGGAACTCATGGACGAGGCCGGCGTCAACCGGGCGCTGATCCTCCCGCCCTCCTGGGAGGGCAACCGCATCGACTACGCCCTGGAGGCGTGCGAGGCCCACCCGGACCGCTTCGGCATCATGGCCCGCGTCCCGCAGGACAACGAGGCCGAGGGCACGGCCATGCTGAAGGACTTCGCCCAGAACCCGCACATCAAGGGCACCCGGCTCACCTTCCACCGCCCGCAGGACCGCAACTGGATGATCGACGGCACCAACGACTGGTACTGGCCGATCGCCGAGCAGCTCGGCATCCCCACCATGGTCCACGCCCCGATCTGGAAGCGCGAGCTGGGCGAGATCGCCGCCCGGCACCCCGAGCTGAAGATCATCATCGACCACATGGGCATCATGGCCCGCTGCGTCGACGACGCGATCGGCTACTGGGTCTCGGAGACCGCCGACCTGGCGGCCCACCCGAACATCTACGTGAAGGTCTCGGCGCTCCCGGGCTACTCCACGCAGCCCTTCCCGAACGACAACATCCAGAAGTACGTGCGCGAGATGGTCGACAAGATGGGCCCGCAGCGGTGCTTCTACGGCACCGACATCACCCGTCTGCTGGGCCACGGCATCACGTACACCGACACCATCGAGCAGTTCACCAAGCACTGGGACTTCACGCCCGAGGAGCTCGAATGGATCATGGGCCGCGGCATCTCCGAGGTCCTGAACTGGCCGTACGAGGGCTGAGGAAGCACACGAGATGACGGACAGCAGCAACAGGCCGGGCGCCGACGGCGGCGATGCCTTCGTATCCGCCCTCACCGCCCTCGGCGCCGACTACATCTTCTGCTCATCGGGGTCCGAGTGGGCCCCGGTGTGGGAGTCCCTGGCCCGGCGTCACCGCGACGGCGAGCCGGCGCCCCAGTACCTGGACCTGACCCACGAGACCGTGGCGGTCGGCATGGCCACGGGTTACGGCCTGGTCGAGCGCCGCCCGCAGGGCGTCCTCCTGCACGCCGCCCCGGGCCTGCTCCAGGGCTCGATGGCGGTGCACGGCGCCCTCCTCGCCGGCGTCCCGATGGTGGTCGCCTCCTCGGAGTCCACCACGTACGGCGACGGCCCCGGCCAGGACCCGGGCGGCCAGTGGTACCGCAACCTGTCCGTCGTCGGCGGACCGCACCACGTGGCACAGCCGTTCACCAAGTGGGCCAACGAGGCCGCGAGCATCCACACCCTGCCCACCATGATCACCCGGGCGGCGGAACTGGCCTGGCGGGCCCCGGCGGGCCCCGCCTACCTGAACGTCCCGCTGGAGATCCTGCTGGAGGACTGGGACGGACGCGAGGCCAAGCCCGTCGTGCCGCCGGGCTCCACGCACAGCTCGCCCGAGGAGGTCGACCCGGTCGCGGCGATGATCCGCGAGGCGAAGAACCCCGTGATCGTCACCGAGACGGCCGGCCGCGAGGCGGGCGGCTTCGAGGCCCTGGTCGCCTTCGCCGAGGCCTGGGAGATCCCGGTCGTCGAACCCGACTCGGCGGTGTGCGGCAACTTCCCGCGCACCCACCCGCTGCACGTCGGCAGCGACATCGGACCGTGGATGGACGAGGCCGACCTGATCCTCCTGGTCAACTGCCGCGCTCCGTTCTACCCGCCGAGCCGCAGGCCGTCCAAGGCGAAGATCGTCGTCATCGACCAGGTGCCGCAGCGCCCGCACATCGTCCACCAGGTGCTCTTCGCGGACGTGTACCTGGAGGGCAACGTCGCCAACACCCTGCGCCAGCTGGCCAAGCGGGCGAAGGACCTCGATGAGGCTCCCGTCGCCGCCCGCCGGTCGGCGCAGGAGGAACGCCACGCCGCCGAGCAGGCCGCCATCACCGCCGCCGAGGCCGATGCGGCACGGTCCGAGGGCGTCGACCCGGTCCTGGTCGCCGCCACCCTGCGCAAGCTGCTCGCCGGCACCGGCGGCATCGTCGTCGACGAGACCATCACCCACAGCCGCGTCGTCAAGCGGCACGTGCAGACCACCGACCCCGACTCGTACTTCTACGTGCAGGGCGGCCTCGGCCAGGGCATCGCGGTCGCCCTCGGCGTCAAACTGGCCGTCAAGGAGCGCCCGGTGGTGCTCACCATCGGCGACGGCGCCTTCACCTACAACCCGGTGATCCCGTCGTACGACGCGGCGAAGGCCTACGACCTGCCGGTGCTGATCGTGGTCTTCAACAACCGTGTCTACAAGTCGATGAATCTCAATCACCGCCGCTTCTACCCCGAGGGCGCGGCGGCCGAGACCGGCGAGTGGCTCGGCACCGACCTGCACCGGCTGCCCCGGCTCGCGGCCTTCGCCGAACCGTTCGGCATGCACACCGAGACCGTCGACACCACCGACGCCCTCGCGCCCGCCCTGGAGCGCGCGCTCAAAGCCGTGGCGGAGGGCACCACCGCCGTCGTCGACGTCCTCGTCACCCGCTGACCCAGGAGACCCCGCACCATGACCGACACTGCCGCCCCCGAGCCGGGGAAGGTCCGCGTCCCCGCCGGCGACCTGCGGACCTTCGCCGCCGCCCTGCTGGAGAAAGGGGGCCTGAGCCCCGAGCACGCCCGCACCACCGCCGACGTCTTCGTCTGGGCGGCCCGGCGCGGCGTAGAGTCCCACGGCATCGCCCGCGTCCCCGCCTACCTGGAACTGCTCGCCAAGGGCGTGGCCAACGCCAGGCCCGACATCACGGTCGAGTCGGCCGCGCCGGCCGCCGCCGTCATCGACGCCGACCGCGCCCCCGGCCCCGTGGCCCTGAGCGCCGCCGCCGACGAGGCGGTCGAGCGGGCCCGCGCCTTCGGCGTCGCCTCCGTGGGCGTGCGCCGCACCGTCCACACCGGTGCCATCGGCTACTACGTCTCGAAGATCGCCGAACAGGGCCTGGTCGGCCTCGGTTTCGTCGCCGGCATGCCCAACATGGGCTACACCGGCGTCAGGGGCGCGGCCGTCGCCACCAGCCCCCTCGCGATCGCGGTCCCGGCCGCCGACCACGCTCCGCTCCTGCTGGACATGGCCACCGCCACGATCGCCCTCGGCAGGATCCGTCAGGCGAAGGCGAACGGCACCCCGCTGCCCGAGAACGCCGCCGCCACCGAGGACGGCACCCCCACCATTGACCCCGCGGAGGCCGTGATGCCCCTCCCGCTCGGCGGCGCCAAGGGCTCCGGCATGTCCCTGGCCTTCGAGCTGCTGACCAGCGTCCTGGTCGGGGCGCCGATCTTCTCGGCCTTCCACTCCGGTGACCCGGCCGGCCGCAAGCACCGCCAGAACGCCCTGCTCATCGCCCTCGACCCGGCGGCCTTCGGCGGCAGCGCGGCGGACTTCACCGCGGCCGTGGACGACACCCTCGGCACCCTGAAGGGGCTGCCGGTCGCGGACGGCGCCGACGGGGTGTACTACCCGGGCGAGCGCAGCGCCGCCGTCGCCGTGGAGCGCGGCACGAACGGGGTGCCGGTGGCGCCCAAGGTATGGCGCGAACTCGCGGAACAGGCGGCCAGGCACGGCATCACACCGCCCGAGCCCGTGTAGCCCGCCCCGCACGTCGCCGGCCGCTCCGAGGGGGGACGGCCGGCGGCTCCGCCCCGCCCCGCGGATGGGGTAGGGTTGACCTGCGTGATCACACGGAAACCGCTCACCCGCGGCCCGTGCGACGCACACCGGGACGTGGCGCAGCTTGGTAGCGCACTTGACTGGGGGTCAAGGGGTCGCAGGTTCAAATCCTGTCGTCCCGACGGTGACGAAGGGTCTTCGCGAGCAGCCGCTCGCGGAGACCCTTTTTCCGTGCCGCCCCGCACGCGGCGGACCACAGCGTGGACGCCCCCTTGACGCACTCCGGACGCCGATCGACACTTCCCAGGTAATCCTAGTGAACAGGTAGGGAATCAATGGGGAGCATCGAGCCGGACGCCGCCGACGCGCGCCGTACTCCGGGACCGTCCCCTCTGCTCACCTCCCGCCGTCACATCGACCTCCTCCGCGTCTGCAGCGCCATCGGCTCACTGGACTGAGCCAGCCGAGCCGAGCCGAGCCGAGTCGAGCCGAGCCGAGCCGATCCGGTCCGCTTCCGCTCGCGGCCGGCCCGCCGCCGTTTCCGCCGCGCGTGTCTCCACGCCCCCGCACCCGAGGAGCACCATGTCCGTCACCCCGCTCGCCCCCGCCCCCGCCTTCCGGGGACGCATCGGCCGCGACCCCCGCAGCGGCCACTACGCCGTCCCGCGTCGCTACCGCCTCCACCTGTCGCCCGGCCACGACGACTGTCTGCGCATCGCCGTCGTCCACAGCCTCCTCGGACTCGACGAGGTGTGCCCGGTGACCGTTCTCGACGCCGGCTCCGGCTGTGCCGACGGCGGCCACCCCGCGCTGCGTCCGCTGTACGAGGCGAGCGCACACCACTACCGGGGCCCGGCCGTCGCGCCGGTGCTCAGCGACGACTGGTCGGGCCGGATCGTGAGCACGCACGCGCCCGACATCATGCGCGACCTCGCCCGGTACTTCGCCTCCGCCGGCCCCGAGCTGTACCCGTGCGGCGAGGACGCGGCGATCGAGGCCGTCGAGCTGCTCTGCGCCCGGGCGGCCGACCCGGTGGTGCTGGACCTGCTGGAGGAACGGCTGACCGCCCGCCCCCACGTCCTGGGGGAGCGGCTCACCGCCGCTGACATCGAGGTGTGGGTGGCCCTGACCCGGCTCGGCCCCGCGCACCGCCGCCCGGACCGCCACCCCGCCCTGTGGTCCCACGTGCGGCGCCTGAGCGCCCACCCGGCCTTCGCGCGCGACCTCGGAGGCCGTCCCACCTGACGGAACGGCGTTGACACGAGCACGGTCAACTGCCTTACTTACGGACCAAGAACGGTCATGAGCGTCAGCGACAAGCCCTGGCTCGCTGACCGGCAACCCTCGCTCCGCGGTGGGGTGCCCCAGGTGACGACCGGACCGGATGACACTTCGGTAAGCGCGAGGCCCACGGGGCCGGAACAGTGACGGTGACGGACATGCACGCAGCTCCCAGGACGGCGTACCGCCGCTCCCAGGGCGCCGTGCGCCCGTACCCGAGCCCGCTCGTCGCCGACCGGACCGTCGATCTGCTCCGCGTCAGCAGCGCACTGTGTACCGGCCGCGGCCGCGGCCGCCGCTCGGCCTGACCTCCTTCCCGGAACCCAGCCCTCGCAGCGGCCGCCCGGCCACGACGAACACCGCCTCTGCGGTGTGCCGTTGTCCGCCCCGCCCCGCCCCGCCCCGCCCCGGCCCCGTGCCTTCCCCGTGCGCCACCTCGCGCCCTGGAGCGGCTCCCGCCGCGCCACCGCGCCACCGCGGCTCACCGCCGTCCGCACGACCCCGGGGTGTCCGAACCCACCGGAGTCCTCCCATGAGCGAACCCCCGGGCGCCGCCGTGTCCCTCGCCGAGGCACCGTCCGCCACCGACAGCCCCCGGCCGGCCACCGCCCAGCGGGTGCTGCCGCTGCGCCGGCCCGGCCGCTGGATCGCGACCGCCGCCGTCCTCGTCGTCGTCGCCCAGATCGTCCACGGCCTGGCCACCAACCCGTTCTACCAATGGGACCGCTTCCGCTACTGGTTCCTGCGCCCCACGATCCTCGACGGCCTCCTCGTCACCCTCGAGGTGGCCGCGCTCAGCGCCGTACTCGGGCTGCTGGGCGGCGTCCTGCTCGCCCTCGCCCGGCTCTCCGGCAGCCCGGTCCTGCGCGCCGTGAGCTGGACCTACACCTGGCTGTTCCGGTCCGTCCCCCTGATCGTCGTCCTGATCTTCCTGTACAACTTCTCCGCCCTGTACCGGACGTTGAGCCTGGGCGTCCCCTTCGGACCGGCCTTCGTGACCTTCGACGAGTCCCGGCTCGCCACCGACCTGGCCGCCGCCGTGGCCGGCCTCAGCCTCAACGAGGCCGCGTACGCCTCCGAGGTGGTCCGCGCCGGCATCCTCTCCGTCGACCAGGGCCAGCACGAGGCGGCCGCGGCCCTCGGCCTGCCGAAGGGCCGCCGGTTCCGCCGGATCGTCCTGCCGCAGGCCCTGCGGTCCATCACCCCGAACTACGTCAACCAGCTCATCGGCCTCGTCAAGGGCACGTCCCTGGTGTTCTACGTGTCCCTGCTCGACCTGTTCGGCTCCGTGCAGACCATGGGCAGCACCTACCCCGGCGACATCGTGCCGCTGCTGCTGGTCGCCACCGTCTGGTACCTGGTCCTCACCAGCGCCGTCTCCGTCGTCCAGTTCTACGTCGAGCGGTACTTCGCCCGGGGGGCGACCCGCACCCTGCCGCCGACGCCCCTGCAGAAGGCGCGCGCCGGCCTCGCCGAGGCCCGGGCCCGGCTGCGCCGGGAGGCCGCCGTATGACCACCGCCGGACCGTCCGGCGGGGCCCGCATCCCGGGGCACCGGACCACCCGCGGCACGCACGCGCCCCTGGCGTCCTCGCCCCGGCCCGCCGCCCCGCACCACTGACCGCAGCCCCGCCCCGCCCCGGGCCCCGCCCGGCCCTTCCCTCGCAGACCGCTCCCCACGACCATCCCTCCCAGCGACAAGGACAGCCATGCGCCACCACCACTCCCTCTCCCGACGCGGTCTGTTCCGCGGCATCACGGCCGCGGCCGCCGCGACCGCCCTCGCCACCGGGCTCGCCGCCTGCGGCGGGGACAGCGACGCCGCCACCACGACCGACGCCGCGGGCACGGTGACCGTGGGCCGGCTGTCCAACGGCGCCGCGAAGGAGACCACGCTCGACGTCGCGGAGGTGAAGTCGATCAGCGCCCGCCTCCCCGCGTCGGTCCGCCGCAGCGGCAGACTCGTCGTCGGCGTGGGTGCCCTGCCCGACGGCTTCCCGCCGCTGGCCTACGTCGGCGACGACCAGAAGTCCCTCACCGGCGCCGAACCGGACCTGGCCCGGCTGGTCGCCGCCGTGCTCGGGCTGAAGCCCGAACTGAAGAACTCCACCTGGGAGAACATGTTCGTCGGCATCGACAGCGGCCGCACCGACGTCGCCTTCGCCAACATCACCGACACCGAGGAACGCAAGCGAAAGTACGACTTCGCCTCCTACCGCAAGGACGACGTCGGCTTCGAGGTGCCGAAGAACAGCACCTGGAACTTCGACGGCGACTACCGCAGCCTCGCGGGCCGGACCGTCGCCGTCGACAACGGCACCAACCAGGAGAAGATCCTCCTGGAGTGGCAGGCGAAGCTGAAGCAGGAGGGCAAGCAGCTCACCGTCAAGCACTACGCCAGCAAGAGCAGCACGTACCTGGCCCTGACCGGCGGGAAGATCGACGCCTAATTCGCCGCCAACCCGGGCGTCGCCTACCACGTCACCCAGACGGCGAAGTCCCCCAACGCCACGCGCAGCGCGGGTACGTACTCGGGCGCCGGCGCCTCCCTCCAGGGGCTGATCGCGGCCACCACCAAGAAGGACAGCGGGCTCGCCGAGCCGATCGCGGCCGCCATCGACCACCTGATCGAGAACGGCCAGTACGCGAAGTGGCTGGCCGCCTGGAACCTCTCCAGCGAGGCCGTCGCGACCTCCGAGGTCAACCCGCCCGGGCTCCCGCTCGACAACTCCTGATGACCCGTCAGCACGCACCGCGCCCCGTCCCGTCCGTCGGAAAGGACCCCGCACCCGTGACCCAGCCGACCGGCCTCCGCGTCGACCCGGCCCCGGCCGCCCCCGCCCCGCACCCTCTCGACAACGCCGTCTGGGCCGCCCTGACCGGCCCGCACGCCTCCTTCGCCGAACGCCTGGGCAAGGCCGCCCGCTACCCCTCGGACACGGCCGTCTTCGCCGCCCTCGAGGACCCCGCCGACCCGGCCGCCTGGGCCGACCTGCACCGCCTCGTGGGCCCCGGCACGGCGGTCGCGGTGCCCGGCGCGCCCACCGTCCCCGAGGGCTGGGGCACCTCCGGCGGCGTGCCCGGCGTCCAGCTCGTCGACACCGCCCTGCACGCCGAACCCGACCCCGGGGCCGTACGGCTCGGACCCGCCGACGTCCCCGAGATCCTGGACCTGGTCGCCCGCACCCGGCCCGGCCCGTTCCTGCCCCGCACCGTGCTCCTCGGTACCTACCTCGGCATCCGGCACCGGGGCCGGCTGATCGCCCTGGCCGGCGAACGCCTGCGGCTGCCCGGCTGGACCGAGATCAGCGCCGTGTGCACCGACCCGGACCACCGCGGCCGGGGGCTCGCCACCCGCCTGGTGCGCGCCGTCGCCGCGGGCATCCGCGAACGCGGCGACACCCCGTTCCTGCACGCCGCCGCGAGCAACACCCGGGCCATCGGGCTGTACGAGTCCCTCGGCTTCACCCTGCGCCGCCACACCGACTTCCGCGACGTGCGCACCCCCGGCACGGCCGCCGTGCCGGGAGCGTGGTGACCGACGACGCGAACACGGCGTCCCCGTCCGTCACGACCAGGCCCACGTTCCCCTCCGGACGACCAGGAAGGCACACCCGTGTCCACCACTCCTCCCTCTCCCTTGCACCTCGCCGTCGCCCTGGACGGCACCGGCTGGCACCCCGCCTCCTGGCGCGAGCCGGTGGCCCGCCCGTCGGAACTGTTCACCGCCGCCTACTGGGCCGGCCTGGTCGCCGAGGCCGAGCGCGGCCTGCTCGACTTCGTGACCGTCGAGGACGGCCTCGCCCCGCAGTCCTCCCGCCTCCTCGGCCCGGACGAGCGCACCGACCAGGTCCGGGGCCGGCTCGACGCGGTCCTGATCGCGTCCCGCGTGGCGCCGCTGACCCGGCACATCGGGCTGGTGCCGACCGTGATCGCCACCCACACCGAGCCGTTCCACATCTCCAAGGCGATCGCCACGCTCGACTACGTCAGCGCCGGCCGCGCCGGTCTGCGCGTGAAGATCTCCGCCCGCCCCGACGAGGCCGCCCACTTCGGCCGCCGGACCGTCCCGCGCATCGACGGCTACGAGGGCCCGGCCGCGCGGGAGCCGGTCACCGAGCTGTTCGACGAGGCCGCCGACCACGTCGAGGTGGTCCGCCGACTGTGGGACAGCTGGGAGGACGACGCGGAGATCCGGGACGTGGCCACCGGCCGGTTCGTCGACCGGGACAAGCTGCACCACATCGATTTCCGGGGCCCGCGTTTCAGCGTCAAGGGCCCCTCCATCACCCCCCGGCCCCCGCAGGGCCAGCCCCTGGTCACCGCCCTCGCCCACTGGACCGTGCCGTACCGGCTGGTCGCCCGGCAGGCCGACGTCGGCTACGTCACCCCGCACGACGCCGACCAGGCACGGGAGACCGTCACCGAGATCCGTGCCGAACAGGCGGCGGCCGGACGTGCCGCCGAACCGCTGCACGTCTTCGCCGACCTGGTGGTCTTCCTTGACGACCGCCCCACCGACGCCACCGCCCGCAGGGACCGCCTGGACGAGCTCGCCGGAACCCCGTACACGAGCGACGCCCGCGTCTTCACCGGTTCGCCCGTCCAACTCGCCGACCTGCTGGAGGAGTTCGCGGCAAGCGGACTGACCGGCTTCCGCCTGCGTCCCGCGGTCCTGGGCCACGACCTGCCCGCGATCACCCGGGGCCTGGTGCCCGAACTGCGGCGCCGGGGCCTCTTCCGCACCGCATACGAAGCGGACACCCTGCGCGGCCTGCTCGGCCTCGCACGCCCCGTCAACCGCTACGCCGCCGCGACCGCCTGAGCCGGGAGGACACCACCATGACCAAGCCCCTGAAGCAGATCCACCTGGCCGCACACTTCCCCGGCGTCAACAACACCACCGTGTGGAGCGACCCCCGGGCCGGCAGCCACATCGAGTTCAGCTCCTTCGCGCACTTCGCACGCACCGCCGAACGGGCCAAGTTCGACTTCCTGTTCCTCGCCGAGGGCCTGCGCCTGCGCGAACAGGGCGGGCAGATCTACGACCTCGACGTCGTCGGCCGCCCCGACACCTTCACGATCCTGGCCGCGCTCGCCGCCGTCACCGACCGGCTCGGCCTGACCGGCACCATCAACTCCACCTTCAACGAGCCCTACGAGGTGGCCCGGCAGTTCGCCAGCCTGGACCACCTCTCCGGCGGACGCTCCGCCTGGAACGTCGTCACCTCCTGGGACGCGTTCACCGGCGAGAACTTCCGCCGCGGCGGCTTCCTGCCGCAGGAGGAGCGCTACTCCCGCGCCCGCGAGTTCCTGGCCACGGCGAACGAACTCTTCGGCTCCTGGCGCGGCGACGAGATCGTCGCCGACCCGGCCACCGGCACCTTCCTCAGCGACGCCAAGGCCGGTGCCTTCGTCCACCGGGGGCAGCACTTCGACATCCACGGCCGCTTCGACGTCCCGCGCTCCCCGCAGGGCCGCCCGGTGATCTTCCAGGCCGGGGACTCCGAGGAGGGCCGCGAGTTCGCCGCCGCGGACGCGGACGCGATCTTCAGCCGGTACGCCACCCTGAAGGAGGGCCAGGCATTCCACCGGGACGTCAAGAGCCGCCTCGCCAAGTACGGCCGCCGTCCCGAGGACCTGCTGATCCTGCCCGCCGCGACCTTCGTCCTCGGCGACACCGACGAGGAGGCCCAGGAGCGGGCCCGCGAGGTCCGCCGGCAGCAGGTCAGCGGGGCCACCGCCCTCAAGCACCTGGAGTTCGTCTGGAACCGGGACCTGTCCGCCTACGACCCGGAGGGCCCGCTGCCCGACATCGACCCGGACGTGACCGGGGAGCACATCGCGCGGGGCCGCGCCCAGGTGCGGATGTACCGCGACCCGCTGGCCACCGCCCGCGAGTGGCGCGCACGGGCGGAGGCGAACGGCTGGTCCATCCGCGACCTGGTCATCAACACCGGCAATCGCCAGACCTTCGTCGGCTCCCCGGCCACCGTGGCCCGCACCATCGACGCGTTCGTCCAGGCCGACGCCGCCGACGGCTTCATCCTGGTCCCGCACATCACCCCAAGCGGCCTGGACGAGTTCGCGGACACGGTCGTCCCGCTGCTCCAGGAACAAGGCGTCTTCCGCGCCGACTACGAGGGCACCACCCTGCGCGACCACCTCGGCCTGACCCACCCGGACGCGGTGCGCGCCGACGAGCGGGCGGCGTCGTGAGGTAGTCCCGGACATTCGGTACGGCAGTGCCGTGTCCGCCGCCCCCTCGTACGGCGGACACGGCACGGGCCGGTGACGTCACCCTCCCCCGAAGGCGACGTCACCGGCCTTCCCCCGGCGCCGGATTGTGGTCGGTCGTGGACGGGTGCGGTTCAGCCGTGCGGTCACCAGCACATGACCGCCGTCTCGCCCGCGCCCCACGAGGAGTACAGGCGCACCCGGACGACGTAGCGGCGGCCCTTGACGAGACGGGCCCGGACCGTGGCGTTGCGGGGCTTTCCCCCGTCGTCGTGACCGGCGAGGTAGCGGGGCTCCCCGCCGCGCTCCTCGAAGACCACGACGACGGCGTCGCTGTCGCCGAACGTGCCGACGGTGTACTCCCGGGTCTCCGGCGGATCGAGGCGGAAGTCGGCCTGCTCGCCCGGTGCGAGGCCGAGCGGCACCGAACGGAACGGCACCAGTGGTCCCGGCCGGCCGGCGGGCGGGTACCAGCGCAGCGCGAACTCCTTGTCGGCGGCGGAGAGGGTGCCGGGCGGGTGCAGGCCCGCGCGGTAGTGCTCCGGCTCCAGTATCAGCCCCGACGGAAAGGGATACTCCATGATCGACTGCGGGTCCCAGACCGGAGCGTTGACCTCGTCCGTGTCGAGCGTGCGCAGGATGTTGTGGAAGGTCCGCTCCCGGCTCCAGTGGTTCGGCGGCCCCGCCAGCTCCGCGTAGACGGCCTCGTCGTCCCAGAGGATGCCCGCGTACGGGCTCTGGTGCTCGTGCAGCATGCCGAGCGCGTGCCCGATCTGGTGCAGGGCCGTCGCACGTTCCCCGGGGGCGGTCAGGTCCCAGCCGAAGTTCATGGTGCGGTCGTTCAGACCGGTCCGCAGCGCGTCGCGGCCCACCGCCGACCAGGAGCCGTCGCCGGAGCGGAAGCCGATGCGCAGTTCGGCCTCCGAGCGGTCGCCGACCTCGGTCAGGACGAGTCCGATCCCGAGGTCCTGCCACTCCTGGAAGCAGTCGCGCACCACGGCCCGCTGCTCCTCCGTACCGGCCCACGCACCCCGTCGCGGCCGGCCCGTGCCCCGCAGCGGGACGACCGAGGTGTCGGTGTCGCCGCCGAGGAAGCAGTAGTGCAGCACCGTGCCGTTGACCCACATCCGCTGCCCGCCGGCGAGCGCGGCGTGCCGCTCGGCGCCCAGCCCCGGCGGAAACGCGGGGGCGGGCTGCTGCGCGAGCGAGCAGTAGCGTGCGGTCATGGCGCACAGCCTGCCGTCCGGACCGCCCGGGCGCCTGAGTCGAGGGCTACTCAAGTCGCCTTGTATCAGGAATGAGTAGGCGGACTCCTGTTTCCGTGACGACTGTGACGACGTCCGCGCGGGACGCGAAGACGCTGGAGCTGCCCTGGCCGTTCACCGGCCGCGCCGACGAACTGGAGCTGGTGCGCCGGTCCCTGGCCGCCGGACGGGGCGGCATCGTGGTGACGGGACCGGCGGGCTGCGGCAAGACCCGGCTCGTGACGGAGGCCGTCCGCGGCACGGACTGCGCCCGCGCGGCCGGAACGCCGCAGACCCGCGGCATCCCCTTCGCCGCCTTCGCCCACCTGCTGCCCGAGACCGTCACCCTGCACCGCGCCGTGCAGCTCCTGTCCGGCGTGCGCCTGCTGCTGGTCGACGACGCGCACCTGCTCGACGACTCCTCCGCGGCCGTCGTGCACCAGCTCGCCGTGCACGGCCGCACCCGCCTCGTGGTCGTCACCACCGAGGGCGCCGCGGTGCCGGGCGCGGTGTCCCGGCTGTGGACCGGCGAGCTGCTGCCCCGGCTCACTCTGGAGCCGCTGCCCCGAGAGGAGACCGCGGCCCTGCTCACGGCGGGCGCGGGCACCGCTCTGGAACCGCTCACCGTCCACCGGCTGCACCGCCTGTGCCGGGGAGACCTGCGGCTGCTGCGCGAACTGCTCACCGCCGTCCGGGAACGCGGGCTGCTCACCGCGGTACCGGGCACGGACGAGCGGGCCTGGCGCGGCGCCGTGCCCCTCACGCCGGCCGTACGGGAACACGCCGCCCACCTCCTCGGCCGCGCCCGCCCCGAGGAGCGCGAGACGCTCGACCGCCTCGCCTTCGCCGAGCCCTTGCCCCTCGACCCGGACCCCCTCGACCTGCGGACCCTGGAGTGCCTGGAGGCCGAAGGCCTGGTCCGCGTCGACGACGACGGCGCCGCCCGCCTCGCCCACCCGCTGCACGGACCCGTGCTGCGTGCCGCGGCCGGCCGGCTGCGGGCCCGGCGGCTGGCCCGCACCCCGGACCGGTGCGGTCCCGCCCTGACGGCGGAGACGGACGCCCTGAACCGGCGCATCGAACGGGCCGACGTACGGGCCCTCCCGGCGCCCGTGGGGGAGTGGCTGGTGGCGGAGGGGGCGCCGGTCCCGGCCGGAGACGCGGCCGTCCGCGCCCGGTTCGCGCGACTGCGGGGCCGGCTGCGGGAGGCGGCGGCGTGGGCCCGCGAAGGCCTGCGGCAGGACGCCGGCGACCCGGCATGTCTGACCGAACTCGCCCTGGCGGCGGCCCAGTCGGGGGAGGCGCCCCCGGCGGGCCCGTACCCCGGCCGGGCACACCCCGGGGACGGACCCGCCGGGGGCCGGTCGGACGAGGCACCGGCCGCACGCGGTGACGGGGGCGACGACCACCCCGCCGGTCCCGCGCGGGGCGGGGGCGCGGCCGCGTGGGCGGCCGCCGTGCGGGGTGACCTCGACGGGGCCGTCGGGGCGGCCACGGGCGGCGATCCCTACGACACCGTCCGGTTCGGCGCCCCCGAGCGCGCGGCCGGGCGGCTGACCGGCGTCTTCGCCGCCCATGCCGACGCCCTCGCCCGGGGCGACGGGCCCGGACTCGACCGGGTGGCCGAGGAACTGGAGCGGCGCGGCTTCCTGCTCTTCGCCGCCGAGGCACACGCCCAGGCGGTACGCGCCCACCGCGACCCGCGGGCCGCCCGCACCGCCCGTACCCGCGCCGTCGCCCTCGCCCGTCGCTGCGAGGGCGCCCGCACCCCGGCCCTGTCCGGTCTGGTGCTCGGCGAACTCACCGCCCGGCAGCGCCAGATCGTCACACTCGCCGCCGCGGGGCTGAGCAACCGCCAGATCGCCGAGAGACTCACCCTCTCCGTCCGCACCGTCGGCAACCACCTCTACAGCGCCTACACACGCCTCGGCGCCGGTGACCGCGGCGCCCTGCCCTGGCTGGTGGACCTGCCCGCGGCACAGCCCGCCTGATCCCGGGTCAGGCGGCACCGAACGCCGAGAACGCCCACCCCGTGGCCTGGTGCACCGCGTCACCGGGCAGGGCGGCCCGCGCGTCGCGCAGCGCCTCCGCCAGGGACAGCCCGGCGTCCAGTCCCTTGTGCAGGGCGAGCATCAGCGGCACCACCGCGGCGTCGTTGACCGGCGCACTGCACGCCACCACCCCGGCCGTGCCCAGCGGCAGCAGCGCGGTGACCAGCCCGAGCAGCTCGTCCGCCCCGACGGAGGCGAACCGGGCGGTGTCGCAGCAGGACAGGATGATCCGGTACGGGCTGCGGTCCAGCCGCTCCAGGTCGTGCACGATGAGCGGGCCGTCGGCCATCCGCAGCGACGAGAACAGCGGGCTGTCCGCACGGAAGGTGCCGTGGGCGGCGATGTGCGCCAGCGCGGCCCCGTCCAGCTCCCGCAGCACCCGGGGCACCCGGGCCTCGTCCTCCTCCAGCAGCACCGGAACCCCGCGCCGGCCCCCGCCGCCTGCCCCGGCCACCGGGCCGGACCCGGAGTCCGACGGTGCCACGACGGGCCCGCGCGGGACGTCCCGCGCCCCTCGCCCGTTCTCGTGCCCGGCGCCGGGCCGCCCCGCGTCCGGCGCCACCTGCGCCACCTGGTCCGACCGTACGTCGCGGACGGCCCCCGTCGCCGGCCCCCCGCGTCCCCCGGGCGCGTCCGGGGCGGAGTCCGTGGGCCGGCCGGCGAGGTGCGTCACCTCGGCGCCGCCGGTCGCCAGTCCCGGGCCGCGCACCAGCACCCGCCGGCCGCCGGGCGGCGGTGCCGTCTCACGGGCCCGCAGCCAGCTGCCCGCCGACGGCGACACGCTCAGCACCCGCTCCCGCAGCGCGGGAAGCAGCGCCCACGGCACCCGGTGCAGCCGCCCCGGCGGCACGATCACGACCGGACCGGTGCCCAGCTGCGCCGCGGCCGGACCGAGCAGCAGCTCCTGCAGCCGCACCCCCGAGGCCTCCACCACCGGCAGCCGCGCCTCCGCCCCCGGATGCGCCAGCCGCCGCAGCCCCGCCTGGACGTGCTCGGCCTCCCGCTCCGCCTCGGCCAGCAGGCCCGCCGCGAACCGCCGCACCCGGCCCTGCCCGCACAGCAGCACGTGTACGCGCCCGTCGAGCACGGCCAGCTCGACCAGCCGCACGCCGTCACCCAGCCGCCGCAGCAGCCGGTCCACGTCGAAGAGGTCACCGTCCCCGGACGCCTCCCCCCGCATGTGCAGGGTGCGGGAGCGGATCTCCCGTTCCAGCCGCCGCTGTTCACGCTCCAGCGCGGGAACGGGCCGGCCGCCGTCCAGGCGGGCCTCCTCCGCGCGGGCGGCGATCTCCCGGAACGCCGTCATACCGCTCAGCAGCGCCGGGTCGGCCGGCGGCCGGGTGGGCGGCGCCGACAGCACGGTCGCCCGCCACCGCTCGCTCCACACCAGCAGCCGTCGCGGCCCGCCCGACACCAGGCTCGCCCGCTGCGCCATCGCCGCCAGCTCCGCGCCCTGCGCGGTCGCCCGGGCCCGCAGCTCCGAGGCGCCCAGCGTCATCCGGTGGTCGTCCAGCACGTCCAGTCCCCGCCGGCACGCCTCGAGCACCCCCCGCGTCGACCCGGCGGCCCGCGCCCGCAGCGCCTGCGCCGCCCAGCCCGTCATCCGCGCCAGCGGCGGCCCGCTGCGACGGCTGCGCGCCGCGACCGCCAGATGCCGCTCCGCGTCGGCCGTCCAGCCCAGATCCAGTGCGATCCGGCCCGCCAGCAGCGACGCCTCCGGCGCGGCCGGCGCCCCGAACGCGGCCAGCCGTTCCGCCACCTCCGCCGCGTCCGCGACCAGCCGGCCCGAGGCACGCCCCGCCGCGACCCGCGCCTCGATCAGCACCAGCCGGGCGTGCGTCTCGTACCAGGTGCGCCGCTGAGCGGCGAACAGCCGCACCGCGACGGCCGCGCGCGCGATCGCGGTCTGCGCGTCGTCCGCCAGCCGGGCCGCCCGCGCGGCGACCAGCAACAGCTCCGCCTTGCGCGTGGACTGCCCGCCGATGCCGTCCAGCGCGGCGACCGCCCCGTCCGCCTCGGCCAGCGCCTCCCGCGCCAGCCCCGCCGCCAGCAGCACCTCGCAGCGCCGGATGGTCAGCATGAACGTCGGCGTGCCCAGCTTGGCGTACCGCTCCTCCGCCTCGTCCAGCAGCCGCAGCGCCGCCGGCACGTCACCGGACCGGAACGCCGCGAGCCCCCGGCTCTCCACCGCGTCGGCCTTGTCGTGCTCCTGGCCGGTCGTGTCCCACAGCGCCTCCGCCGCCGCGAAGTCCGCCTCCGCCCGTTCCACCGCGCCGAGCGCCAGGTGCACGGTCGCCCGCAGCGTCAGCGCCCGTGCCGTCCAGATGACGTCGTCCGCCTGCCGCAGCACCGGGACCGCCCGTCGCACGTCCTCCAGCGCCTCGCCGTGCCGGCCCAGCACCCACCACACGTACGCCCGCCGGAACAGCACCCTCGCCCTGGTGTGCCCGGTGCCGCGGGCCACGCCCCGCTCGAACGCCGCGAGTCCGTCCCGGGTGCGCCCGGCGTGCACCAGCGCCACGCCGAGCGTGGCCAGCACGTCCGCCTCCCGCTCGGCCGAGTCCGCCCGGGCCGCGAGGTCGCGGGCGCGCCGCAGATGGGCCAGCGCCCGCCGCAGGTCGCCGAAGTCCCGCTGCCAGATGCCGATCACCTGGTGGGCGACCGAGGCGTGCAGCGGCGACGGATCGGCGTCGAGCACCTCTCCCGCCCGCTCCACGGCCTCGTTGGGGGCGGCGAACACCATCGGCAGCAGTTCGAGAACCGAGTCGTTTCCCGCTGTCACCCCACGGATGGTAGTGGTCCGCAACCACGTCCCACAGGTTCGAGTCTGTATCAATCGGCCGCATCCGGACTCTGGTTGACGACCGCCGGCGGCGCGCACGACCGCCGGCGACCGTCGCCACGACAGCCGCCTCAGTGGAGGACCCGTATGGCACCACAGCGTTTCCGCGAGCAGTTCGACCAGATCCAGCGCTCGATGCCCGGCGTCCCGCTGGCGATGGGTCCGGACGACTCGGCCGAGTTCTTCTACGAGAAGGGCGTCGTCCTCGCCCGCGACGGCGAGGAGGCCCGCCTGGTCGAGGACACCGTGCGCGAGCACTTCACCACGTTCGCCGGTCTGACCCCGGACCACGTCCGCCGGGCGAGCCCCGAGACCAACCGCACGGGCATCACCCGCATCCAGGTCGGCGACCCCGGCCAGGGCGACCCGAGCGGCGACCCCACCGTGGCGGGCGCACTGCGCTCCCTGAGAACGGTGGAGGGCCGCGCGGGCCGCCGCCTGATCAGCCGCAACCACGTCGTCTCGATCGCCGTCAACGCCTGCCCCGGCGACGAGCCCGTGCCGGTCGCCGCCGGCGAGCCGCCGAACCCGGCGCCGGCGGCGACGGCGTACGACGCGGGCACCGCCGTGGGCGTCCTCGTCGTCGACACCGGGCTCATGCACGACTACCGCTCCTCCCCGCTGCTCGCCCACACCGACGGCGACGCGCAGACCAAGGAGTGCGACGACGACGGCGTCCTGTGCCAGTACGTCGGCCACGGAACGTTCATCGCCGGCCTGGTCGCCGCCGTCGCCCCCAACACCGACGTCACCGTGCGCGGCACCCTCAACGACGCCGGTGCGATCCTGGAGTCCGAGTTCGGCGAGAAGCTCTTCGAGGCCGTCGACCGGGGCGGCTGGCCCGACATCCTCAGCCTCTCCGCAGGCACCTCCAACGGCCGCACCGACGGCCTGCTCGGCCTCCAGGCCTTCATGGAGGAGCTGCGCGAGCAGCGCACCCTGCTGGTCGCCGCCGCCGGCAACAACGCCAGCGCCACCCCCTTCTGGCCCGCCGCCTACGCCGACCTGCCCGGGTGGGAGAGCGCCGTCCTCTCGGTCGGCGCCCTGCGCGCCGACGGCGAGTTCGGCGCCTGCTTCAGCAACCACGGCGGCTGGGTCAAGGCCTACGCCCCAGGCGAGCGCCTCACCAGCGCCCTCACCGGCTTCCGGGCGCCCGTGCCGTACGTCTACCAGCACTCCACCTACGACGCCTGCCGGTTCGGCTTCGGCTACGCCTGCACCTGCCAGTACCCCCGGCACAACGGGGTGCTCAGCGAGCCGGGCGAGGCGCCCGCCAAACCCGACCAGGTGATGTTCGAGGGGCACGCACAGTGGAGCGGTACCTCTTTCGCGACCCCCGTGGCCGCCGGCCTGGTCGCCTCCCACATGACGGCGCACAAGGAGACCGACCCCCGCGAGGCCCGCAGGCAACTGCTCGCGGCCAACGGCGAGTTCGCGGAGGTGCGCGGTGCGCACGTACCGGCGCTGCTGCCGCCCACCTGGCGTCCGGCCTCCGTCGCACCGCCGGCCCCGGGGGCGTGAGCGGTGCGATGCCGGGCGGACCCGCCCCCTGCGCGGCGTACGATGACGAGTCGTACACGAGGGGTGGGGCCGTGGACCGTGCAGATGTCGGGGCGCTCGTCCGGTCGGCCGCCGACGGGGACGCGGCGGCCTGGAAGTCACTGGTGGACGGGCTGGGGCCGCTGGTGTGGTCGGTCGTACGGGCGCACGGCCTGTCCGACGCCGACGCGCACGAGGTGTACCAGACCGCCTGGTTCCGGTTCGCCCAGCACCTGGGGCGGATCCGTGAACCGGAGAAGACCGGCTCGTGGCTGGCGAGCACGGCACGCCACGAGTGCCTGAAGCTGCTCAAGGCGTCGAAGCGCTGGACGCCGACCGACGATCCGCAGCTGCTCGACCGGCCGAGCGAGGACCGTACGCCGGAGGAGTCGGTGCTCGACTCCGAGGAGGCCGCCGCACAGACCGAGCGCGTGCGGCGGCTGTGGCAGGAGTTCGAGGAACTGGGAGAGCGCTGCCGCCAGTTGCTGAGGGTGCTGATCTCCTCGCCACCGCCCAGTTACCAGGAGGTGTCCGCCGCGCTGGGAATCGCGGTGGGCAGCATCGGGCCGATGCGCCAGCGCTGTCTGCGCCGGCTGCGGGCCCGGCTCGAGGCACGGGGGACGACGACATGAGCGACGTGTACGACGATCACGGTGACGACGCCGAGGACGGCCCGCCCGACGGGACCTTCACCGACGGGTGCTTCACCGACGGGGAGTGGGACGCCGGGCTGCTGGAGGAGGAACTGCGGCAGGCCGCCGCGATCCTGGACCCGGTACCGGCCGAGCTGCGCCGGATCGCCGTCGACGCCTACGCCCTGCACGACCTGGAGGCACGCGTCGCCGAGCTGACCTTCGACTCGCTGAACGACGCCGCCCCGGTGCGCGGGGAGCCGGACCCGCCTCGGCTGCTGACCTTCCGCGCGGACGACGTGATCGTCGACGTGGAGGTGACCTCCGAGGGACTGTTCGGGCAGGTGCTTCCGCCGGGCCCGGCCCGGATCGAGGTGCTCGGCGGTCCGCTGGCCCGTGCCCGGCTGACGGCCGACGACATGGGCCGCTTCACCGGCGACGCCCCGCCCGCCGGTCCGTTCGCCCTGCGGCTGCGGACCGGCGGCGAGGTCGTCGTCACGGAGTGGCTGCGCGCCTGACGTCGGCGGATGCCGCCCGATCAGTCCGACACGGCGTCGACGAGCGCCGCCAGTGAGGCCGCGAGGCGGGACAGACCGGGTCCGGCCGGGCCGCCCGGCTCGGTCATGTACGTGTCCCGCCGGATCTCCACCATCAGGGCCCCGACCTCGCGGCGCTCGCCGTAGAAGTCCAGCGGCACGTAGGTCCCGCTGAACGGGCTGTCCAGCCCGGTCTCCCCGCACGGTGCGAACGCCTCCCGGGCGGCGGTGAGCAGCCCGGGCGGCGTGTGGAAGTCGTCGGTGCCCAGGCAGACCGGCGGGCGCGGGCCCTCGCCGTGCAGCTCGTAGGGCAGCGGCTCGGTGGGGTAGGAGTGCACGTCGATGATCACGGCCCGGCCGGTGGCGGCGAGCCGGCCGGCGACCGCCTCGGTCATGGCCCGCGCGTACGGCCGGAAGTACCGCTCGAGCAGCGGCCGCGGATCGGTGCCGTCGGCCCGCAGCACCTCGCGGTGCGTGGTCCGCGTGTACACGGCGCCCATCCCGACGGCCGTCATCTCCTCGCGGTCGTCCGGGAACCGCTCCGGGTCGACCACCAGCCGCGACGCCCGGTTCACGAACCGCCAGGGCGTGACGCCGGCCAGTCCCGCCGCGGCCTCGGCGATCTCGGCCGTGTGCGAGTCGGTGATGTGGTCGAGTTCCCGCTCCAGCGCCGCGTCGTCGAGGACGATGCCGGGGCGCACGTCGGCCGGTATCTCCCGCGAGGAGTGCGGCACGTGCAGGATCACGGGGGAGTGCGCGGCGCCGGGCAGCAGCGCGAAGGTCTGCGGGGCGTCGGTCATGGGGCTGCTCCAGAAGGGTGGTCGGGGCCGCGTCGGGCGGCGGACAGACGGGCACCCCGCCTCCGGCCGACGGAGACGGGGTGCCCGGTAGCCCTGCGGGGCCGGTGAGGATCAGGCGAGGGACGCCAGCGCCTCGTTCCAGGTGGCCGACGGGCGCATGACCTCGGCGGCCTTGGCCGGGTCGGGCTGGTAGTAGCCGCCGATCTCGGCCGGCTTGCCCTGCACGGCGTTCAGCTCGTCCACGATCTTCTGCTCGTTGGCGGACAGCGTCTCGGCGAGCGGGGCGAAGGCCTTGGCCAGGTCCGCGTCGTCGGTCTGCTTCGCCAGCTCCTGCGCCCAGTACAGGGACAGGTAGAAGTGGCTGCCGCGGTTGTCGATGCCGCCGACGCGACGGGTCGGGGACTTGTCCTCGTTGAGGAAGGTCGCCGTGGCGCGGTCGAGGGTGTCGGCGAGGACCTTGGCGCTGCCGTTGCCGGTGGCCGCCGCGTACTGCTCCAGGGACGGCACCAGCGCGAAGAACTCGCCCAGCGAGTCCCAGCGCAGGTAGTTCTCCTTGACCAGCTGCTGGACGTGCTTCGGCGCGGAGCCGCCGGCGCCCGTCTCGAACAGGCCGCCGCCCGCCATCAGCGGGACGACCGACAGCATCTTGGCGCTGGTGCCCAGCTCCAGGATCGGGAACAGGTCGGTCAGGTAGTCGCGCAGCACGTTGCCGGTGACGGAGATGGTGTTCTCACCGCGGCGGATGCGCTCCACCGACAGCTTGGTCGCCTCGACGGGGGACAGGATCCTGATGTCCAGGCCCTCGGTGTCGTGCTCCGGCAGGTACTGCTTGACCTTCGCGATCAGGTTGGCGTCGTGGGCGCGGCCCTCGTCCAGCCAGAACACGGCCGGGTCGCCGGTGGCGCGGGCCCGGGTGACGGCCAGCTTCACCCAGTCGCGGATCGGGGCGTCCTTGGTCTGGCAGGCGCGGAAGATGTCGCCGGCGGAGACCGTCTGCTCCAGGACGGCGTTGCCCTCGGCGTCGACCAGGCGGACCGTGCCCGTGGTGGGGATCTCGAAGGTCTTGTCGTGGCTGCCGTACTCCTCGGCCTTCTGCGCCATGAGGCCGACGTTCGGGACCGAACCCATGGTGGCGGGGTCGTAGGCGCCGTTGGCGCGGCAGTCCTCGATGACGGCCTGGTACACGCCGGCGTAGGAGGAGTCCGGGATGACGGCGAGGGCGTCGTGCTCCTGGCCGTCCGCGCCCCACATGTGGCCGGAGGTGCGGATCATGGCCGGCATGGAGGCGTCGATGATGACGTCCGAGGGCACGTGCAGGTTGGTGATGCCCTTGTCGGAGTCGACCATCGCCAGCTCCGGGCCCTCGGCGAGCTCGGCGTCGAAGGAGGCCTTGATCTCCGCGCCCTCGGGCAGGGACTCCAGGCCCTTGTAGATGCCGCCCAGGCCGTCGTTCGGGGTGAGGCCGGCCTTGGCCAGCGCCTCGCCGTACTGCGCGAACGTCTTCGGGAAGAAGGCGCGCACCACGTGGCCGAAGATGATCGGGTCGGAGACCTTCATCATCGTGGCCTTCAGGTGCACCGAGTACAGGATGCCCTCGGACTTGGCGCGGGCGACCTGCGCGGTCAGGAACTCGCGCAGCGCGGCGACGCGCAGCACCGAGGCGTCGACGACCTCGTCCTTCTTCACCGGTACCGACTCGCGCAGCACCGTGGTGGTGCCGTCGTCGCCGACCAGCTCGATGCGCAGGGCGCCGTCCTCGGCGATCACCACGGACTTCTCGGTGGAACGGAAGTCGTTCTCGCCCATGGTGGCGACGTTGGTCTTCGACTCGCCGGTCCAGGCGCCCATGCGGTGCGGGTGGGTCTTGGCGTAGTTCTTCACCGAGGCCGGGGCACGGCGGTCGGAGTTGCCCTCGCGCAGGACCGGGTTGACCGCGGAGCCCTTGACCTTGTCGTAGCGGGCGCGGATGTCGCGCTCCTCGTCGGTCTTCGGGTCGTCCGGGTAGTCCGGCAGCGCGTAGCCCTGGCCCTGCAGCTCGGCGACGGCGGCCTTGAGCTGCGGGATGGACGCCGAGATGTTCGGCAGCTTGATGATGTTGGCGGCGGGCGTCTTGGCCAGCTCGCCCAGCTCCGCCAGGGCGTCCGGGATGCGCTGGTCCTCGGTGAGGTACTCCGGGAACACCGCGATGATGCGGCCGGCCAGGGAGATGTCCCGGGTCTCCACGGAGACACCCGCCTGCGAGGCGTACGCCCGGATCACCGGCAGGAAGGAATACGTCGCCAGGGCCGGGGCCTCGTCAGTGTGTGTGTAGATGATGGTCGAGTCAGTCACCGGGTGCTCCGCTCCACGTCTGCAACATTGCTCGACATCAAGATATCTCGTGATCGACCCCGGCTCGACAGGGGTCGCGCGGAGATTCCGGCCATCCGGCCGCGCGGCCCCGGCCGAGCGGGTGATCGATCAGGCGAACGGCACGGTGTCCTCGCCGGCGCGCTGCTGCGGGATCACCACGGTGCCCTGCTGGAGAGCGACCGTCCGCGCGGGCGCCGGGATGCGGATGCCCTCCTCGCGGTAACGCCGGTGCAGGCGCTTGATGAACTCGTGCTTGATCCGGTACTGGTCGCTGAACTCGCCGACGCCGAGGATCACCGTGAACCCGATCCGCGAGTCGCCGAAGGTGTGGAAGCGCACCGCCGGCTCGTGCTCCGGCACCGCCCCGGTGATCTCCGTCATCACCTCGGCGACGACCTCGATGGTGACCCGCTCCACGTGCTCCAGATCACTGTCGTAGGCGACGCCCGCCTGCACCAGGATGGTCAGGTTCTGCTCGGGACGCATGAAGTTGGTCATGTTCGCCTTGGCGAGCTGACCGTTGGGGATCACGACCAGGTTGTTGGAGAGCGCGCGGACGGTGGTCTGCCGCCAGTTGATGTCCTCGACGTAGCCCTCCTCGCCGCTGCTGAGCCTGATGTAGTCGCCCGGCTGCACGGTCTTCGAGGCGAGGATGTGGATGCCCGCGAACAGGTTGGCGAGCGTGTCCTGCAACGCCAGGGCGACCGCCAGACCGCCCACGCCCAGGGCGGTGAGCATCGGCGCGATGGAGATGCCCAGCGTCTGCAGCACCACCAGGAAGCCGATCGCCAGCACCAGGACCCGGGTGATGTTGACGAAGATCGTCGCCGATCCGGCCACCCCGGAACGTGACGTCGTCACCGTCCGGACCAGCCCGGCGATCACCCGGGCCGCCGACACCGTCACGACGAAGATCAGCAGGACCGTCAGCGCCTGGTTGACGTTGTGCTGCACCGTCCGGGTCAGCGGCAGCGCCGCCGCCGCACCGGCTGCGCCGCCCGAGACCGCCGCCCAGGGCACCACCGAGCGCAGCGCGTCCACGATCACGTCGTCGCCGCCCCACCGGGTGCGCTCCGCGTGCCGCCCCAGCCAGCGCAGCAGCATGCGCAGCAGGAAGGCCCCCAGCAGGCCGGCGGCCAGCGCGACGCCGGCGGGCACCAGGTGTGCCGCGGTGAGGTCCTCCGTCATCGGTCGCCTCCGGGGGGCACGGCCGCGGCGTAGCCGCCGGCCGACGGGCGGATGTGCTTACTCGTCACCTGTCACCTGCTCGATTCTCCGATGTCGCGATCGCACCGGCCCGCAAGGGAGTTCGACCGGCGCGAGGGCTCATCCTGCCGTATGCCGCGAGGCCGCTCGCACCGACGGGGCGCCCGCACACCGGCCACGGCCCCCGGGCCCGCCCCTGCCCGGCCCCGCCCCCTCCGCGAGGACCATCGCCTCACCCCCCTCGGGGACTCGTCCCCAGTCACGCCCCGGTGCCCCGCACAACCGCCAGGGCCGCCCCCTGCGAGGTCCATCGGCCTCATTGCCCATCGGAGGCTCGTCCCCGACCGCGCCGCGGTACCCCGCACACCGCGGGGCCCGCCCCCCGGCGCGGTCCATCGGCCTCATCTCGTTGCGGCTCGTCCCCGGCCACGCCTCGCAATCCGCACAACCGCGAGGCCCGCCCCCGGCGCGTCCATCGGTCTGACTCCCCGTCGGAGGCTCGTCCCCGGCCACGCCCCGGTACCCCGGACAGCCGCGGACGGGCCGTACGGTCCCGTCCGCCCGGCCGGGCCCGACGGCGCGGACGTGCCACGGCGGTCGGCTGTCCCGGCGTCCCGCCGACCGTCGGCACGGGACCCGAGGGGCCCGCCCTCAGAGCACCTTCGTCCGCACCAGCACCGCCAGGGTCAGCGCCCCCGGCAGCAGCGGCAGCCACACGGTGAGGACGCGGAAGGCGAGGACCACCGCCGTGGCCAAGGCCGCGGGGCCGCCCGCCGCCACCAGCGCCACGACCAGCGCCGCCTCCACCGAGCCGATGCCGCCCGGGGTGGGCACCAGCGCGACCGCGACCGTCGCCGCCAGGTACGCCACCGCCATGTGTCCGGGCGGCACCCCGAGCCCCAGCGCCCTGCCGGCCAGGACCAGCGCGGTCGCCTGCAACGCGGGGAAGGCCAGCGCGCCGCCCCACAGGGCGAGCGCCCGCGCCGGGCGCGCGTGCACCGACCGGGCCTCGCCCAGCGCCGTCCGCAGGAAGGAGACCACGGCCGCCCGCAGCCGCCGCGCCGGCACCAGCGCGGCCACCGCCACGAGCGGCACCGCCCCCGCGGCGCACAGCAGCGGGCCGACGGCGCCCTCGGGCAGCAGCGGGCCCAGCCGCAGCGCACCGGGGAACGCGAGCAGCAGCCCGCCCAGCAGGACCAGCCGGCCGGCGCACTCCGCCAGCAGATACAGGGCGAGGGCGGCCGACGAACGGGCCAGAGGCAGCCCGCACACCGTCATGAACCGCAGGTTGACCGCGCTCGCGCCCAGCCCCGTGGGCAGCAGATGGTTGGCCGCGCCCGCCGCGAACTGGGTGGCCAGCAGCCGCCCCGCCGGCAGCCGTTCCACCACCGCACCCTGCCGCGTGCAGGCCGCGGCCACCCAGGTCAGACAGGTCACGCCGGCCGCCGCCAGCAGCCAGGGCCCCTCCGCGTCGGCGAGCCGGCCGAAGCCGTCGGCGAGCACCGACCGGTGCCGCACCGCCACCACGGTGACCAGCAGCAGCGGAAGGACACAGAGCAGCCGCCGCACCAGGCGGGCACGGGCCTCGCGGCGGGTACGGCCGCCCCGGCCGGCCGGTAGGAGGCCGGGAGGGGGCGTCTCGGGAAGGTGTACCGCTGTCACACCACAAGAGATTCCCCGAGCCGCGCCAACCGCGGATGACCGACGCGCGGACGCGGGCTTACGGATCGCGGGCACACCGTCCTTGACCTCAAGGAAACTCGAGGTCCTAACTTCTTCCCCATGAGCATGGAGACCACCGCCTGGACGCAGCTGCACAGCGTGATGAACGCCGAGCAGGAACGCCGTCCCCTCGCCCGCGCCACCCTGCGCCGCATCGGCGCCTTCGCCCGCCCGCACCGCCGCCGCATCACCTGGTTCGTGCTGCTCGGAGTGGCGACCGCCTGCCTCGCCGTCGCCACCCCTGTACTGGCCGGGAAGGTGGTGAACGCCATCGTGACCGGCGGCGACGAGGGCACGGTCGTCCGCCTGGCCCTGCTGATCGCGCTGATCGCGGTCGCCGAGGCGGCGCTGGGCATCCTCTCCCGCCGGCTGTCGGCGACGCTCGGCGAGGGACTCATCCTCGACCTGCGGACGGCTGTGTTCGATCATGTGCAGCGCATGCCGGTGGCGTTCTTCACACGCACGCGTACGGGAGCGCTGGTCTCCCGTCTCAACAACGACGTCATCGGCGCGCAGCGCGCCTTCAGCAACACCCTGTCCGGCGTCGTGAGCAACCTGGTCACCCTGCTGCTGACGCTCGCCGTGATGCTCACCCTGTCCTGGCAGATCACCCTGATCGCGCTGGTGCTGCTGCCGGTGTTCGTGGTCCCCGCCCGCCGCATGGGCCGCCGCATGGCCCGCATGCAGCGCGAGGCCGCCACGCTGAACGCCGCGATGGGCACGCGGATGACCGAGCGCTTCTCCGCGCCCGGCGCCACGCTCGTCAAGCTGTTCGGCCGTCCCGAGGAGGAGTCGGCCGAGTTCGCCGCGCGCGCCCGCCGGGTCGCCGACATCGGCGTGCGCACCGCCACCGCCCAGGCCGCGTTCATCACCGCGCTCACCCTGGTCTCCGCCCTGGCCCTGGCCGTCGTCTACGGGCTGGGCGGCTGGTTCGCCCTGCGCGGCACCCTGGACCCGGGCGCCGTCGTCGCCCTCGCGCTGCTGCTCACCCGGCTGTACGCGCCGCTCACCGCGCTCGCCGGGGCCCGCGTCGAGGTGATGAGCGCCCTCGTCAGCTTCGAGCGGGTCTTCGAGGTGCTGGACCTGACCCCGCTCATCGCCGAGAAGCCCGACGCCCGCCCCGTCCCCGACGGTCCCGTCGCCGTCGAGTTCGACGACGTCCGCTTCGGCTACCCGTCCGCCGACAAGGTCTCCCTCGCCTCCCTCGAAGAGGTCGCCTCCCTGGACACCCGCGGCGGCGACGAGGTCCTGCACGGCCTCTCCTTCCGCGCCGAACCGGGCCGGACGATCGCGCTCGTCGGCTCCTCCGGCGCCGGCAAGTCCACCATCGCCCAGTTGCTGCCGCGCCTGTACGACACCGACGCCGGCGCCGTGCGGATCGGCGGGGTCGACGTCCGCGACCTCACCGCCCGGTCACTGCGCGACACCCTCGGCATGGTCACCCAGGACGGCCACCTCTTCCACGACACCGTCCGGGCCAACCTGCTGCTGGCCCGCCCCGAGGCCACCGACACCGAACTGTGGGACGCGCTGCGCCGCGCCCGCCTGGACGACCTCGTGCGGTCCCTGCCCGACGGCCTCGGCACGGTCGTCGGCGAGCGCGGCTACCGCCTCTCCGGCGGCGAACGCCAGCGCATGACCATCGCCCGGCTGCTGCTGGCCCGCCAGCGCGTCGTCATCCTCGACGAGGCCACCGCGCACCTCGACAACACCTCCGAGGCGGCCGTCCAGGAAGCACTCGCCGAGGCCCTGGAGGGCAGGACGGCCATCGTGATCGCCCACCGGCTGTCCACGGTCCGCGCGGCCGACCAGATCCTGGTCGTGGAAGCGGGCCGCATCGTCGAGCGCGGTACCCACGACGAACTCCTCGCCGCCGACGGCCGCTACGCCCAGCTGTACCGGACGCAGTTCGCCGCGCCCGGGACGGCGGAGGACGCGGCCACCCGGCCGAGGCCCGCCGAGCCGGCGCCGTCAGGGCGTTGAGGACGACGGTGCGGGTGCCGCCCGGCCGGCCGTACCACCGCCGTCACGCGTCGTCCCCGCCGACGGGGGAGGGGACGACGCGGGAGTGCGCCAGAACGCCGTCCAGGACGATCCGCAGCAGCTCGCGCAGTTCGGTGTGCAGGGGAGTCGCCGCCGCGGGGTCGCGGGACCAGCGGTAGAGCGCCCCGAGGTAGGCGTCCCGCAGCAGGTTGCCCACGCGCAGCGGGTCGACGTCCGTGGCGATCTGCCCCTGCCGACGGCCCTCTTCGATGATGCGTGCGAATATCCGGCCGGTGTACGGCTCCTCGGTCAGCGGCCGGCCGGCCTTCACCCACGCCTCCACCATCGCGGGGGCGTAGGTGAGTTCGGCCGCGTTGAACTCCGCGAGAGCGGTGACGCACCGGGTCAGGTGCACGGTGACGTCGTGGTCGGCGTGCAGTGTCTCCTCCATGCAGGCCTCCAGTCGCACGGCGCGGTCCTCGGCCCAGGCGGTCACCAGGTCTTCCTTGCGCTGGAAGTAGTTGAAGAAGGTACCCCGGGCCACGTCGGCCTGTTCGGTGATCTGGTCGATGGTGGTGCGGTCGTAACCCTGTGCGGCGAACAGGGAGAGCGCGGCGGAGTAGATGGCGTCCCTGACCCGCTGCTTACTGCGTTCGCGGCGCCCCAGGGGCCGGGCTGACTGGGTGGCGGACATGGGCTCACCTTGCTTCTCGACGGCTGTGTCCGGACTGCAGTCTATTTTTGACTCGCAGTCATAGATCAACAAGGCCCATTTCGGTTACTCCCGCGCCGGACGACGCTGTCAGCTCGGGCGGTCCGCCCGCCTCCCGGGACAGCTCCTCGACGAGCCGGGAGACGTCGTGCCCGGTCAGGAGGGTGCGGGGACGCACGCGCCGCCCCAGGGAGCGGGTGAGCCGCGTGGCCAGTTCGGCGGCGAGCAGGGAGTCCATCCCCAGGTCGCGCAGTGAGCACCGGACGTCGAGACGGTCGACGGTCGTGCCGAGCACGAGGGCGACGTGCCGCAGGACCGTGTCCGCGGCGTCCGCCGCCGACCGGGGCCCGGACGTCCGCGGATGCGGCGGCGCCGGGTGCGGGACCTCGCCGACGAGGGGAGCGCGCCGCAGCCGGATGCCCTCGAAGGCCGCCCACGGCTGCCCGTCGCCGCCGTACAGGTGCAGGTCGCAGCGCGCCTCGGCGGTGTCCGGGGCGCCGTCGCCGGTGCCCGCGTCCCGCCGCACCACGGCCCAGGCGGGCCCGCCACCGCCGGACCCCAGCCGTACGCGGTCGAAGCCGGTCGGCAGGAAGCGCTCCGGTCCGTCCGAGGGGCACACCGCGAGCACCGTGACCAGGGCGGCCTCAAGGCCCGCGGCGTCCGGCCCGTGCGGCAACCGCAGCTGGGCGATGGCCCGGTCCCTGCCCAGCCACAGGCGTTCCACCAGCCGCAGGGGTCCGTCGACCCGGCACCCCAGGCGGGCCGTCCGGTGGTAGAAGGCGTCCCCGGCGAGGTGCTCGGGGCAGTGCCGCGCCAGTCCGTCCAACGCCCGGTCGAGCGGCGGGACGTCGTCGCCCGGACCCGAACCGGCGGCGACGCGTCCGGTCACGAACACGTCGGTGTCCGGGCCGGTTTCCGCCTCCGCCCCGTCCTCCTGCCACGGATGGGCGCGGGGCCGGTCGTCGGGTGCCACGGTGACCCGGAACGCGGGCCCCGCGGTGCCGGGTGCGTCCTCCAGCCCCACGCGCAGAGCCGCGTCCGTCACGGCGGCCAGCGGGGGCGGCGGCGCGCACAGCCGGACGTCCTCGAGGACCGTCCACCCGTTCGCGCTCCGGCCGGGGACTTCGCCGGCGGCGCGCAGCGCGAACGCCGGGGGCAGCGGTGCGGGGCCGCCCCAGTGGACGCCGGCGCCCGCCCGCTCCACGCCGAGCGCGGACAACGGGACGTCATGGCTGCGGCGCAGCGGTGCGCCGCCTCGCCCGGGAGCGGCCCGGGGCGCGGTCACGGGTGGGCGGAACTCCTCCGTGTCCCAGGCGTAGGAGGGCAGGGGGACCCGGCGGCCGCCGTCGGCGTACCAGCGGCGCCAGTCGATCCCGCCGCCGAGGGCGAAGACGCGTCCGGCCGCGCGGGCCGCCATCCCCTCCACCGGTTGACGGCGCATCATCACCGGCACGACGGTCTGCTCGGTGTCCGCCGCCCGCAGGGTGCGCCGCAGTGCCTGGTGCAGCACCGGGTGGGGACTCACCTCGACGAACACCGTCTCCCGGCGCTCGGCCAGGGCCCGGACGCTCTCCAGGAACCGCACGGGCCTGCGCAGGTTGTCCGCCCAGTAGGCCCCGTCGAGATCCGTGCCCGCCACCGGCGCGCGACGCACCGTCGAGAACATCTCGGTCGTGGCCGTCCGCGGCGTGATGCCGGACAGGCGGTGCTCCAGCTCCCCGCGCAGCGGTTCCATGGCGGGGGAGTGCGACGGGACGTCGACGGGCACGGCGCGGCAGAAGACGTCGCGCGCCTCGAACCGGCCGGCCGCCTGCCTCAGTGCCTCGTGAGGTCCGGCGAGGACGGTGTCGGAGGGGGAGTTGACGGCCGCGACGCACACCGGCAGGTCCGCGACGGCGTCGGCCGCCTCGCGCTCCGGCAGGCCGACGACCAGCATGCCGCCGCGCCCGGCCGCCCGCTCCATGAGCGCGCTGCGGCCGCAGATGACGACCGCGGCGTCCGGCAGGGTCAGGGCCCCCGCTGCGTGCGCGGCGGCCACTTCGCCCATGCTGTGCCCCACGCAGACGTCCGGCTCGACGCCCCGGGCCCGCAGCAGCGCGGCGAGGGAGACCTCCATGGCCCACAGCGCGGGCTGGACCAGACCGACCGTGTCCGGCAGTTCGCCGTCCTCCGTGGTGACGAGGTCGGTCACCGACCAGCCGAGTTCACCGGCCACCGCCGCATCGCAGGCCGCCATGGTCTCGCGGAAGACCCGTTCCCGCTGCCACAGACGCGCCCCCATGCCGGCCCACTGGCCGCCCTGGCCGGGAAACACGAACGCCACCGCGCGCCGGCCCGCCCGGGGAGAGACCGCCATGCCCCCGTCGGGGTCCTCCTCGCCCTCGGCCAGGGCGGTCAGGACGCGGGCCATGCCGGCGTGGTCGGCGGCGACGGCCCACAGGCGGTGGGGGTGGGCGTCGCGGTGCACGGCCGCGCTGAAGCAGACGTCGCGCAGCGCCTGTCCGCGCCCCGCGCCGTCGACGAGGTGACGGGCGTACCGTGCGGCCAGCCGGCGCAGTGACCGTCGGCTGCGCGCGCTGAGTACCAGCAGTTCGGGCGCCCGGTCCGAAGCGGGGTCCTCCGCGGTGCAGGGGGAGGCGCCGCGGTCCGGGGCGTGCGCGTCGGCGGGGAGGTGCGCCGGGGGACCGGTCTCCGCCGGGCCGTGGACCGTGGTCGCGCCCCGGTGCTCGCCCCGCCCCCGCGGTGCTGCCGCGGCGTGCCGCGGCGTGGAGGCGTGCGTGGCTAGGGCCGCCCCGGCCGGCACGGTGGCCGGCACCGGGGGCGCGGGGGCCGGGGAGAGGTCGGTGATGACGACCTGCGCGTTGGTGCCGGAGAGTCCGAAGGAGCTGGCCGACAGCAGGGGGTGCGCACCCTTCGGCTCCAGCGGAAGCGGCCGGTCGGCCACGCGCAGCGGAAGATCCCCCGCCGCGAGCAGGGGATGGGGCCGGGACACGTGCAGACTGGCCGGGATCAGGCGGTGTCGGGCCATCAGTACGGTCTTGATCAGACCGGCGATGCCCGCGGCGGCCTCCGTGTGCCCGATGTTCGTCTTCACCGAGCCGAGCGTCAGCGGACGCCGCGCCTCGTGCCCCTCCAGCACCTCGGCCCAGGCCCGCAGTTCGATGCCGTCACCGACCCGGGTCCCGGTGCCGTGGGCTTCCGCGTAGTCCAGTTCGACGGGGGAGACGCCGGCGCTGCGGCAGGCCGCGCGGATCATCGCCGCCTGGCCGCTGACCGACGGCTGCAGCAACGACTCGCCGCCGCGGCCGTCGTTGACCGCTGCGCTGCCCCGGATCACCGCGAGCACCTCGTCACCGTCGCGCACCGCGTCGGCGAACCGCTTGAGCAGGACGGCTCCCGCCCCCTCGCTGCGCACGAACCCGTCCGCGTCGGCGTCCGCGAACTTGCACCGGCCGTCGGCGGCGAGCATGTCGCTGCGCGCGTAGGCGACGGAATCCGCCTCGGCGAGGAGGGCGTTGACCCCTGCGGCGACGGCGACGTCGCACTCGCCGGCCAGCAGGCCGAGCCGGGCCAGGTGGACCGCCACCAGCGAGGACGAGCAGGCCGTGTCGACGGTCAGGCTGGGACCGCGCAGATCGAGCGCGTACGACAGCCGCCCCGACGTCACGGCCCGCAGTCGGCTGCCGGCCATGGCACCCGCGTCCGCGCCGGCGGCCGGGCCGCAGGCGTCGGCGTAGTCACCGGTCGCCTGGCCGATGTAGACCCCCGTGAGGCTGCCGGACAGGGTGGAAGGGCGTATCCCGGAGCTCTCCAGTGCCTCCCAGACGACGTGCAGCAGCAGGCGCTGCTGAGGGTCCATCAGCCGCGCCTCCCGGGGCGAGATGCCGAAGAAGGCGTTGTCGAAGGAGAGCAGGTCGGGCAGGGTGCCGGCATAGGGAGGGGCGGCGCCCGCCGACCACTCCGCCAGGGCGGGCCGGTCCGTGGGCAGGGGGCCCACCGCGTCCCCGCCGCGCCGCAGCAGCTCCCAGAACTGTCCGACGTCCGCCGCTCCCGGGAAACGGCAACCCATCCCGACCACGGCGATCCAGGAGTCGGCCGGCTGCGTCATGAGGTCTCTCCCTCCGGTGCGTATCGCAGTCCAAAGATGGACTGCAGGGCACTGTCCTCCGGTGCGGTTCCCGGGAGGGGGCCCGGGAAGCATCTCGATACGGTGACAAACGGAGTGTCATGTTCGCGTGTGTGCAGCGGAGTTGGGGGGAAGTCGGGCTGTCGCAGGCATTCGTGTACTGTGATGCAAGGATGAACTCAGACTCACCGATGTACGAAGGTATACGTACGGATCCGTGAGGAGACAACGGGTGGACGTCCAAGTACTGGGGCCGCTGCGCGTGACGATCGCCGGCCGCTCCGTGGTGCCCACGGCCAACAAGGCGCGCAAGCTGATGGCGATGCTGGTGATGAACCCGGGCAGGGTCGCGCAGGTCGGCACCATCGAGCGTGAACTGTGGGACGACGCGGTGCCGGCCAGCGCCGCGACCGGTATCCAGAACAACGTGCTGCAGATCCGCAAACGACTGGCGCAGGCCTGCCGGGAGGCGGGATCGGCGGCGGATCCCAAGCGCCTCCTCGTCACCGAGCCGACCGGGTACCGGCTGGCCCTGGGCGTCGAGCACAGCGATCTCGCGGAACACCGCGGCCTGGTGAGCGAGGCGGACGAGGCAGAGGGCCGGGGCGATGCGGAGCGGGCGTCGGACCTGCTGAAGCGGGCCCTGTCGCTGTGGCGTGACGCGCCCCTGGCGGACGTGCCCGCCGGACCCGTGCTCACCGCCCACCTGCTGCGGATGGAGGAGGACCGCAAGGTGGTGCTGTACCGCCGCCTCTCCCTCGACCTGCGGCTGCGCCGGTACTCGGACGTGATCGGCGAACTGCGCGCACTGACCGCCCTGGACCCCTACGACGAGGCGCTGCACGAGCGGCTGATGACGGCCCTCTACCTGTCCGGGCGGCGCGGTGAGGCCCTGGACGTGTACGCCGCGCTGCGGTCGGCCATGGCGGGAGAACTCGGCCTGGAGCCCTCACCGCGCCTGCGGCGGCTGCAGCAGACCGTGCTGGAGTCCTCTCAGGCCCCCAGCCAGGAGCAGCTCAGCCGCGACCTGGCCGCGGTGGCCTGAGCCGCCTCCGGCCGCGGCGGTCCGGGACCGCCGCGGCCAGGGAAGGGAGCGGACGTCAGGCGGCCCGTGCGGCCCGAACGCCCCGCCTGCCCTCACCGGAGCGGCCGGCCGGGGCAGGCCGCCGCCCGGCCGCCGCCCGGCTGACCGCGGCGGCCAGCTCCGCGGCCACCAGGTCCCGGCCCTGCGGGGCGAAGGGGAAGAAGTGACCGCCCTGCACCACCCGGCCCCGGAAGTGGCCCGTGGTGAACGGCGCCCACAACGGAAGCGTGACCGCGGGCACCAGCGGGTCGTCCGCACCGGACAGCACGGTGAGGGGCCGGCACAGTCTGACCGGGTCGACCGCCGCCAGCGCGTGGTGCGCCACCAGAAGGTCGTGCGCCAGGACGCGTCGCTCCGCGGTCGGATGCGGAGCCGTCAGGGCGTCCGCCGGCAGTCCGTGGTCGGCGAACACCGCCGCCAGTGTGGCCGGTGCCCGTCCGCCTCCGGAGCGTGCACAGCCGCGGGTTCCCGGCATGCCGCAGGTCAGCACCAGCTCGGCGCAGCCACCGCCTCCCGGAGCCTCGGTGGCCGGCCGGTCGGCCGCGTGTGCCGTCAGCACGGCGAGCAGGGAGCCGAGGCTGTGTCCGTAGAACACCGTGGGCGGTGTCGCCGCGCCCGGCTCCGCCGTCGAGGCCAGCTCCCGGTTCACGCCCGCCACGGCGTTCTCGGGTGTGTACCGCGGCTCCTCCGCGTGCCGCTGCTCGCGGCCGGGCGGCAGCACACCCAGCACTTCCAGGTCACCGGGCAGCAGGTCCGCGAGGGGCCGGTAGGGGGCCGTCCCCGCACCGGCGTGCGGGAACAGCACGACGCGGCCCCGTGTCTCCGACCGCGCCGGCCGCAGCGGCACCGTCCAGCGACGGTGTCCACCGCTCCGCCGCACCGTGTCACATGGCCCTGTCCTCACTCGCATTCTCTCGCCTCCTCGGTTCGAGCCGGTGCCGGGCCGGAGCCCCGGTCGCTCCGGCGGGCTCCCTCCGCCCGGCACTCGACGTACGGTTTCGGGTGTTCGCGCACGCGGGTCGTGCGGGGGCCGCGTGCGCGTGCTGCGACGAGGGGGGCCGGTTCACCCGCGGCCGGCGTGGCGCCAGGACCGCGGCGAGCCGCCGCCCGCCCGCCGCCAGGTCGCCGGACGCGCCGGTGCCTGCCGGGCCTGCGGGGCCCCCGCCTCGGCGGCACCCGGGACACCGCGCCCCGCCAGTGCCGCGAGCAGCGCCGCCAGTTCGGCGGCGTCCGGTTCGCCCCGCACGACGCGGAGCACGGGCGTGGCGTCACCGGCGGCCGACTCGCCGCTCACAGCGGGGGGTTCCCGTGCTTGCGCGCCGGCAGGTCGGCGTGCTTGTCCCTCAGCATGCGCAGCGCGTCGACGAGCACGGCCCTGGTGTCGGCCGGGTCGATCACGTCGTCCACCAGCCCGCGTTCCGCGGCGTGGAAGGGATGCATGAGCTCCTGCCGGTACTCGTCCACCAGCTTCGCCCGCATCGCCTCCGGATCGTCCGCCTCGGCGATGCGGCGCCGGAACACGACGTTCGCCGCCCCCTCGGCGCCCATCACGGCGATCTCGTTGCCCGGCCAGGCGTACGACAGGTCGGCCCCGACGGAACGCGAGTCCATCACGATGTAGGCGCCGCCGTACGCCTTGCGCAGGACCACCTGGACCCGGGGCACGGTGGCGTCGCAGTACGCGTACAGCAGCTTCGCCCCGTGCCGGATGATGCCGCCGTGCTCCTGGTCGACGCCGGGCAGGAAGCCGGGGACGTCCACGAGGGTCACCAGCGGAATGCTGAAGGCATCGCACATCTGCACGAACCGGGCCGCCTTCTCGGCGGCGTGGATGTCCAGCACCCCGGCGGTGTGCCCGGGCTGGCTCGCCACGAACCCGGTGACCTGCCCGTCCATCCGGGCCAGGGCGCACACCACGTTGGGCGCCCATCGCTCGTGCACCTCCAGGTACTCACCGTCGTCCACCACCTCCCCGACGACCCGCCGGACGTCGTAGGAGCGGTTCGCGTCGGCCGGGACCAGGTCGAGCAACGCGTCGCAGCGCCGGTCGGCGGGGTCGCCCGACGGGTGGTCGGGGGGCACTTCGCGGTTGTGGGACGGCAGCAGGGTCAGCAGGTAGCGCACGTCCTGCAGACAGCTCTCCTCGTCCTCGTGCACGAAATGTGCCACCCCCGACACGTCCGCGTGCACGTCGGCACCACCGAGCCCGTCGTGGCCGATCTCCTCGCCCGTGACCGCGCGCACCACGTCCGGGCCGGTGACGAACATCTGCGAGGTGCCGCGCACCATGAAGACGAAGTCCGTCAGAGCCGGGGAGTAGGCGGCACCCCCCGCGCTCGGCCCGAGCATGACGCTGATCTGGGGGATCACACCCGAGGCGCGGACGTTGCGGCGGAAGATGCCGCCGTAGCCGGCCAGCGCGCTCACCCCCTCCTGGATGCGGGCGCCCGCCCCGTCGTTGAGGGAGACCAGCGGGGCCCCGGCGGCCAGTGCCAGGTCCATCACCTTGTGGATCTTCTCGGCGTGGGCCTCACCGAGCGTTCCGCCGAACAGGCGGAAGTCGTGCGCGTAGACGAAGACGCGCCGCCCGTACACCGTTCCCCACCCCGTGACCACCCCGTCGGTGTGCGGCCGGCGGTCCTCCATGCCGAAGCCGGTGGAGCGGTGCCGCCGCAGCGGTTCGATCTCCCGGAACGAGCCGGGGTCCAACAGCAGGTCGAGTCGCTCCCGCACGGTCAGCCGGCCCTTGTCGCGCAGCCGTCGGGTGGCGTGCGGGTCGCCTGCGGACACGGAGCGTTTCAGCGCGCGCAACCGCCGCACGCGACGGCGCGCCTCGTCGACCGGGGGCCCGCCTGCCGTCCTCGCGGCGCCGCGGTCCGCCTCCTGGTATGCCATGGTTGCCTCCTTGGAGCGCGGACGCCCGGTTCACGGGCGCCCTGGTTCTCTCGGGTCCGCGGGGCCGCCGCGTCACCGCGGCCGGGACCGCGGACGCGCGGCCCACCGTTCACAGGCCCATGCCGAGGCCGCCACCCACCGGGAGAACCGCCCCGGTGATGTAGCCCGCCTCCGCCGAGGCGAGGAAGCGCACCGCCGCGACCACCTCGTCGACCGTTCCGGGCCGGCCCAGCGGCGTCATGCGCATCAGCTCCGTCATCCGGGCCTCGCCCATCCCGGCCGTCATGTCGGTGCGGATGATGCCGGGCGCGACGACGTTGACGGTGATCCCGCGGTCGCCCAGCTCCCACACCAGGGAGCGGCACAGGCCCGTCAGCCCGGACTTGGCGGCCGCATAGTTGGTCTGGCCCGGCGACCCGGTGAAGCCCAGCACCGACGACAGCAGCACGAGCCGGCCGCGCCGGGCCGGCAGCATGGCGCGCACGGCGTTGCGGGCCGTGGTGAAAGCGCCCCGCAGATTGGCGGCCAGCACGTCGTCGAAGCACTGCTCGGACATCCGCAGCGCCGGAGTGTCCCGCGTGACACCGGCGTTGGCGACCACCACCTCCACCGGCCCGTGTTCCGCCTCGGCCGCCTCGAACGCCGCGTCGACCTGCTCGGGCACGGTCACGTCGGCGGTGAGCCCCAGGGCTCCGGCGGGGGGCCGCCCGGAACGGACGGTGACCGCCACCCGGTCGCCGTCGGCGGCGAACGCCTCCGCGACGGCCCGGCCGATGCCCCGACTGCCGCCCGTGACCAGCACGGACCTGCTCATCTGCAACTCCTTTCACGGGGCCCGTGCCCGCGCCGCACGGGCGCGGGCCCGGGCCGGGGTGGTTGGGACTCAGACCGCGGTCAGCACCAGGGCGGCGTTGTGCCCCCCGAAGCCGAGCGAGGTGCTGACGGCCACGTCGATGCCGACCGCGCGGGGAGCACCGCTGACGACGTCCAGTTCGATGCGGGGGTCCCGCCGCTCGAGGTTGGCGGTCGGCGGGACCGTGTCGCGCTGCACCGCCAGCGCGGTGTACGCCGCCTCGATGGCGCCGGCGGCCGCCAGGGCGTGCCCGGTGACGCCCTTCGTCGAGGCCACGGCGGGCCGCTCGCCCAGCACCCGGCGCAGGACCGCGCCCTCGACCAGGTCGTTCATCGGCGTGGACGTGCCGTGCGCGTTGACGTGGTCGACCTCGCCGGGGGAGACCCCGGCGTCGGCGAGGGCCTGCCGCAGCGCCTGCTGGATGCCGCGGCCCTCGGGGTGCGGAGCGGTGGCGTGGTGGGCGTCGGTCGCCGCGCCGTAGCCGCTGACCACCGCCCGTGCCGAGGCACCGCGGGCCCGTGCGTCGGCCGCCCGCTCCAGCACCAGCACCCCGGCGCCCTCGGCGGCGACGAAACCGTCCCGGTCGGCGTCGAAGGGCCTGCTGGCGCGATCGGCGTCGGACCGTCCCCGGGACAGTGCCCCCATCTTGGCCAGGCCCGCCAGGGTGGTGGGGGTGAGCGCCGACTCGCTGGCCCCGGCCAGCACGACGTCGCACGCCCCCGACCGCAGCAGGTCGCGGCCCAGGCCGACCGCGGTGGCCCCGGAGGCGCACGCGGTGGCCGTCACCAGGCTGGGCCCCTGGGCGCCGCAGTCGATGGCCACCTGACCGGCCACCATGTTCGGCAGGTACTTGGGGATGGTCAGCGGCGACACCCGCCGCGACCCGGCCTCGCACAGCACGGCGTGCTGTTCCTCCAGCACGCCGGGCCCGCCCAGCGAGTTGCCCAGCACCACGCCGACCCGTGTGCCGTCCCAGGTGTCGCTGGAGCAGCCGGCGTCCCGCACCGCCATGCGGGCCGCGGCCACGGCGAGCTGCACGAACCGGTCGAGCTGCCAGGCGGTCCGCCCGCCCAGCACCGCGTCGGCGTCGAACCCCGGCACGCGGCAGCACAGGTCGACCGGCAGCCCCTCGAGCGCGTCGTCGCGGGCGGCGCAGGAGCGGCCCGACAGGACCCGCGTCCAGTTCTCCTCCACACCGACGCCGGCCGGGGTGACCAGGCCGAGGCCGGTGATGACGACGTCCGTGGCCATCAGGCGTCCGCCTGCTTGCCGGCGACGAACGCGGCGAGCTGGTCCAGGGTGAACTCGTCGGACAGTTCGCCGTCCTCGATGGCCACCGAGAACTCCTTGTCCAGGACCAGCCCGAGCTCTATGAGCACCAGCGAGTCGAACTTCATCTCCCGCAGCGTCGTGTCCGGTCGCACCGACTCGGCGGGGACCTTGAACTGACCGGTGAGGACGGCCGCGATCCGCCGCTGGACGTCCGCCGGCACCTCTCGGTCCGGTCCGCCGGACGTGGTGCGGTCACCGGTCGTGATCGGGGTCTGTGCCATGGGGAATCACTCCTTCTGTGCGTTCTTCCGTCTTCTGCCGTGGTTTCTCCGTGGCGATCCGCGGGCCGCGCCGTCGGTCCGGCCGCCGGCATGCGGACGCCGCTGTGCTCACACCGGCTTGACCTGCGGCCACACCAGTCCGAGCGCGCCCCAGGTGAGCCCCCCGCCGAAGCCGCACAGCACGACGCGGTGGCCGGGGCGCAGGACGCCCTCCTGCGCGGCGTCCGCGAGGGCCAGCGGGATGGAGGCCGCCACCGTGTTGCCGACCTGGCCGATGTTCGACGGGAAGCGGTCGACGGGCAGGTCCAGCCGGTCCGCGACGGCGGCGGTGATCCGGGCGTTGGCCTGGTGCAGCACCACCCGGTCGACGTCGCTCACGGCCCAGCCGAGCTCGGCCGCGCTCGCGCGCACGCTGTCCGCCATCCGCCGCACGGCCTGCCCGAACACCGGACGGCCGGCCATGGTGAAGTAGGCGTCGGCATCCCGCGCGGGCTCGCCCGCAGACCGCAGACGCGAACCTCCGCCGGGGACCTGGATCAGGTCGCTGCGCGTGCCGTCGCTGCCCAGGGTCAGCCCGCGCAGGGCACCCCGCTCGGTGGGTTGCCCCGCCCGCAGCAGCACGGCTCCCGCGCCGTCCCCGAAGACGGCCCGGGTCGTGCGGTCGCCGGGGTCGAGGATGGTGGAGAAGGTGTCCGCCCCCACCACGAGCACGCGCTCGGCCGCCCCCGACGTGATCAGCGCACCGCTCACGCCGAGTGCGTACACGAAGCCCGAGCAGACGGCCGAGATGTCGAAGGCCGCCACACCGCCGAGACCCAGCCGGCTCGCCACCTCCGGCGCGGTCGCCGGACAGGGACGGTCCGGGGTGCTGGTCGCCAGCACCACCGCGTCCGCCGCGCGGTCACCACCGTTCGCGGCGGCCGACGCCAGGGCCCGCCGGCCGGCCTCCACGGCCAGGTCGCCGGTGCTCTCCCCGGGGGAGACCACGTGCCGGCGGCCGATGCCGGTGCGGGAGCGGATCCACTCGTCGGAGGTGTCCAGCACGCGTGCCAGCTCGTCGTTGGTCACCACGCCGTGCGGCACCCACGCGCCCAGCCCCGCCACCACGGCGGTCCGTTCCCGTGTCCCCGCGTCCGCGGGTTGCGCGTCCTGCACGTCCACCTCGCCTGCCTTTCCGTGATCTCGTCGTCTCCGGTCCGCTCCGGCGCACCCGCCGGGGCGACGGCGCCCGGCGCCCGACCGGAGGCCCTGACGTCACGGTGGGTGCACGCGCTCCGCTCCGGCTCACGAGCGCCCCACGCACGGGTCACGACACCCGGATGAGCGGGATGTGAGCACGTGGGGAGGGAACCGGGTGAGGGTGAACGGTGACGCTGCATCCCGCAGTCCCGCGACGCGCACGCGCGCGCCGCGGCCCGACCCACAAGAGGAGGCTCCCGCAGGTGCAGTCACGACCTCTGACGCGCGGGCTGACGCTGCTGCTGGCCGTCGTCTGCGGCATCACGACGGCGAACGCCTACTACGCCCAGCCCCTGCTCGACCGCATGGCGCACGATCTGAACACTTCGTCGTCGGCGGTGTCCCTGCTGGTGACCACAGGTCAGGTCGGCGTCGCCTGCGGCCTGCTGTTCGTCGTGCCGGCCGCCGACATCGTGCGCCGGCAGTTCCTGCTGGCGGCGCTGTTCGCGCTGGACACCCTGGCCCTGGCGGGCAGCGCCCTCGCACCGAACGTGCTGGTGCTGGACCTGCTGGCCGTGCTCATCGGCTTCGGCGCCGTCGCCATCCCGATCCTGACCGCCTACGCCGCGGGACTGGCCGACGACGCCACCCGCGGCCGCGCCCTCGGTGTGATCATGGGGGGCGTCCTGTTCGGCATCCTGCTGTCCCGGACGGTCGCGAGCCTCATCGCCGCCGCCGGCGGCTGGCGCACCGTCTACGCGGTGGCCGCCGTCGCCATGGGGGCCGTGACGGTGACCGTCCCGCGGCTCGTGCGCGACGGCTCCCGTCCGCTGCGCATGGCCTACGGCGCCCAGGTGCTGTCCGTCCTCACCCAGTTCCGCGACCATCCGGTGCTGCGCTCCCGCTGCTTCCTCGGCGCCTGTGTGATGGGTGCCTTCACCGCTTTCTGGACCAGCGTGGCCTTCCTCCTCACCGCCCCGCCGTTCTCCTACTCGCAGATCGGCATCGGCGTCTTCGCCCTGTCCGGGGTCGCGGGAGCGCTCATGACCTCGGGCGGAGGCCGGCTCATCGACCGGTACCGCCACTGGCGGTGGCAGTCCTCCGGCGTCTGCCTGGTGGTGCTGGCGCTGTCCTTCGCCCTGCTGATGATGGGCGGCACCAGCATCCTGTGGCTGGTGGTCGGCGCCGTGGTCATGGACGCCGCCATCCAGGCGGTTCACGTCACCAACCAGAGCGTGGTGTACGAACTGAACGACGACGCCCGGTCCCGGCTGGCCAGCGGCTACATGATCTCCTTCGCGCTGGGCGGTGCCGTGGGCTCCGCGTGCTCCGCCGCGGCCTACCACCGCTGGGGCTGGGACGGTTCCTGCTGGGTGGGCGTGGCGCTGGCCGCGGCGGGCCTGCTCGCGTGGGCGTTCGGCAGCGGCGCGGAACGCGCCCGCCAGCACCAGCTGCGCGCCCGGTACGAGGAGGCCGGGCGGCAGGCGACCACCGTGTGACGCCGCCGCACGGCGACGCACCGGGGCGAGGGCCCCGGCCGGATGCTCCCGGCCGGGGCCCTCGCCCCGTTCCGTCCCGTCACCGGGGCGTCCGCGGCGGGCGCACGCCCGGGTGGGCGGACGCACGCCCCGCCTACCCGTTCGCGTCCTGCGGCGCGGAACCGGCGGTGTGCGTGTACGCCCGCACGTCACCGCGGGTGTGGAAGGTGGCGAAGTCCATGCCCGCCACCCGCCACGCACCACCGCTGCGGCGCAGCGTCAGCGTGTGCCGGCCCCACGCCTCCCACTCCGCGCCGCCCAGCGCGGGCTCCAGGGCGTTGAGGACGTGGCAACTGAAGCGGGCCGTGGCGTACGCCCCGCGCACCCGCACCCGGCACCGGCCCAGGACGTGCGCGTTGGTCTTGCCCGGGTGCAGCGCCGCCCGCCACCGTCCGATCAGCTGCGCCCGGCTCAGCCGTACCGGGGCACCGCCCGTCAGAGAGGTGTGGTCGACCTCGATCTCCTCGTCGAGCAGTGCCGGCACCCTGTCCCAGGCGCCGTCCTCCATCGCCTCGAACAGATCGTCCACGACGTCGGTGATGCGGGCGGCGTCGTCCTCCACCTGCTGGGCCGTGCTCGCGGTGGCCGTGTCCGTCTCGGTCATGCGTTCCTCCTGTCCCCGGGCCGCCGCGGTCCGGCGGCCCGTTCTCGGTCTCGTACGGCAGCGCCCCGCCTCGGTCGCCGGGCGGCCCGTCCCGCCGGCGACGCGTATACGGCCGCCCCCGCGCCGCGACCCGAGGTGCGGGCGGGAGCGAGGGCGGCCGGGACCGGGCGAGGCGCGTGCGGGGAAGCCGGCGCTCAGTGGGCCAGGAACTCCCCGATGCTGCGCCGCAGTCCGGCCGCGTCGAGACCGTGCGCGGCCGCGTGCTCGGCCGGCGTGCCGTACCGGCGCAGTTCCTCCCGTGCCACGCCGAGCGACAGCAGCCGGTGCGGTACGTCGCGCAGCGCCTCGGTCACCTCGGCGGCGGAGGTGCCCGCGAGATACGGCTCGGCCAGCACCACGTCCGGTGCCGTCAGCGTGGCGCGCAGTGTCTCGCCGTCGAAGGGGCGGACCCACGGCGCGTACAGCACGGTCACGTCCAGCCCTTCGACCGCGGCCAGCACCGCGTCGGCGAGCGGCCCCACCGCGACCACCGTGCCGCGCGAGCCCTGACGCAGGACGACGAAGCCGTCCTCCCCGTGCCACAGCGGCCGTTCGTTGGCCTCGGTGGACAGCCGGACGTAGTCCCAGCCGTCGCCGCGCGCGGCGGCGCGCAGCTGTGCCTCCGCTTCGTCCGCGTGCCCGGGCACGTGGACGGTCCAGTCCTCCAGCGTGGACAGCAGCGCCACGTCGGCGGGCGACTGGTGGGTGCGTCCGTCCACGGCGAGGTCGTAGGAGGCACCCGCGCTGACGAGGACCGCTCCGGCCCGCTGGTGGGTCAGCCCGATCTTGATCTGCTCGAAGGGGCGTTCCACGAGGAAGCTGGAGAAGGTGTGGGCGATGGGCCTCAGTCCGGCCATCGACAGCCCACCGGCGATGTCGATCATGAGCTGTTCGCGGATGCCGACGTTGATGAACCTAGGATGCTCCCGCGCTCCGGGCGGCAGCTTGTCCCAGGTGATGTCCGCGAACACGGCCGCGGTGCGGGGATCCTCCTCGACGAGGTCGGCGATGACGGCGGCGAACCGCTGCCGCATGGCGTTGATGTCGGCGAACCGCTGTTCCCAGGTGAGGACCACGGTGTCTTCCTCCTCGGTGTCGTGGGCCGTCGTGACGGCCGGCCGGGCCGGGCACCGGCGGCCGTACCGCGGTGCCCGGCCCCGGTGGGCGGGGGTTCAGTCGGGGACGGCGGTGCCGCCCGGTCCGTCGTCCGGGGTGCGGGGGAGGCCGTCCTTGCGTTCGACCTCGGCCACCACCACCAACGGGGCACCGGGGTGCGGGGCGCGGAAGGCCTCCTCCAGGGCACGGTGGTCGTGCCCGTCGGCCCTGCGCACGGTCCAGCCCTCGAGGGCGAACCGGCCCTCCACGCCGCCCGGCCACCCGATGCTCGCCGACTGGTTGTCGATCACCACCGCGTGCAGCCGTTCCAGGCCCGCCCGGCCCGCGAAGGCGATGGCCTCGTGGTTGGAGCCCTCGTCCAGTTCGGCGTCGCCCAGCAGTACCCAGGTGGCGACGTCGTCCAGGCCGCGCGCACGCAGGCCGAGCGCGGTGCCGACCGCCAGCGGCAGCCCGTGTCCCAGGGAGCCGCTGGCCATCTCGACACCGGGGACCAGCTCCCGGTCCGGGTGGTAGCCGAGCGCCGAGTCGAAGTCCCCGTAGCCGGACAGCAGGTCCGGGCGCAGGAACCCCTTGGCGGCCAGGACCGCGTAGTACGCCATGGGGCCGTGCCCCTTGGACAGGAAGAACCGGTCACGGCGCTCGTCGTCCACCCGGCGGGGATCCGTGCGCAGGACGCGGTCGTACAGCACCCACAGCACGTCCAGGGTGGACGCGGACGACGGCTGGTGCTTCTCGTCCCCGGTCATCAGGCCGACCAGCGTTTCCAGGTCGTGGTAGCCGAACGGGGCTCGGGCGCCTTCTCGCGGCGGTTGCGGAGCGGCCGGTGCGGTGCGGCTGCGGACGGGAACGGTCACGGGACACCTCCTGTGGTCGGGGCGGCGGACGGCGCGGGACGGTGGCTCATCGGGAGAGGTCCCAGAGCGTGCCGTCGCCGAGCCGGCGGTCGACGTCCCGCAGCATGTCGAGGGTGATCTCGTCCAGCTTGTCGACCGTGTGCCGCACGCCCGTCGCGGCCATCTGCGCACGCTGGAAGTTGTGCGGCATGCTCGCGGGCACGCCTATGAACCCCGCGCCCAGGGCCTTGGTCACTTCCGCGACCCGGTTGATGTCGTCGACGAAGAGGACATGGTCGTACCGGTAGCCGAAGACGTCGGTGACGATCTCCTTCACGCCGGGCCGGAAGGGATTGACGTCCACGTAGGGCGTCTCGGCGTCGAAGTAGCCGGCGAGGTGCCCGAGGAAGCGGTCGAAGGAGTACGACCGTTCACGGCCGCCGTAGCTGGTGACCCGGACCCCCGTGGAGCGCAGCAGCTCCAGCAGTCCCTCGGTGCCCGGCGTGACCTGCACCGGATGTTCCTGGAGGTAGCGGTCGCGTTCCTGGAAGAACTCGGTCATCACGTCCTGCGCAGAACGGGGCAGCTTGCACTCCAGTGCCATGAACTGTCCGGCGGCGAGCTGGGGGGAGCCCCACACCGCACGTTCCAGCTCCGGGGTGTAGCGCCCCCCGTGCCGGGTGACGAAGCGTTCGATGACCGGGCTGTAGGTGTCGTTGAACAGGACGCCGTCGGTGTCGAGGGCGACGAGACGCAGGGAGTCGAATTCCATGGCGAACTCCTGTGGGTGTTGTCGAATGAGTACGTGCGTTCACGTGATCGATGGCGCGCAACGGTCAGGCGCGTGCGGCCGTGTCCCCGCCGGTGCGCGGCAGCGGCGACGCCGGGCCCGGCACGGCCGCGAAGTACGCCTCGGCCGGTGACCTGCCGCTCTGGGTGAACGTCACCCGTACGCCGAGGGCCCCGTCCGTGCCGTCGGCGGGCTCGGGGCGGTGCGCGGTGACGGTCAACGGCGCGTCCAGTTCGGCGTAGGCGCTGAACCCGGCCCGCAGGGCGCTCGTCCGCCAGTCGGCCGCCGGGCGGCCGCCCCAGCCGGCCAGCGCCGCGAGCGCGGCCTGCCGCCCGGCCTCCATCAGCACCATGCCGGGCACGTGGTCCTGGGCGTGGTCGAAGAGACTCGGGTGGCCGCCGGCCACCCGCATGCGGGCCCGCAGCGCATCGTCCTCGCGCCGTACGTCGAGCAGGAGGACGTTGTCCTCGGCCGCCCGGGCCACCTCGGCGGGCGGGGCGGGGACACCGTCGGGCCGCCCGCGGTACTGCTGGGAGCTGGGCAGGGCGGAGCCGTCGCGGCGGGTGCGCATGGCCCGGTAGACCGCCTGAGGCACGTAGCGCACGCGCATCCGCGCCTCGCCGGCGGACGCGCCGTTCACCGACAGCCGCATCCGGTAGGCCAGCGCCCGCAGCGCGTCGCCCCGCCGTTCGGCGTCGTGCGTGGTGGCCTCGATCGCCACCTCCGCACCCGCGACGGCCGGCCCGTCCGCCGCCGGCTCCAGCGCGAGCGACCAGTCGACGAGGACGAACTTGTCGTCCGCCGGCACCCCGAAGAACTCGTGTGCGGCATACGTCTCGGCCTGGCGGCAGCATTCGAGCAGCAGCAGCGGATCGGCTGCCCGCGGATGTGCGTGGTCGGTCCAGTAGGGGTGCGTCGGCGGCAGCACGGCCCGGGCCGTGAAGCTCCCGTCCGGACCCGGAACGGCGGAACCGAGGAACACCTCGGACGACGACTGCCGGTGCACGCTCTCGCGCGGCACCGTGGGCGGGGTCCCCCGGGCGTCACCGCCCGCCGCGGTGGGCGGCCGCACGGTCACGGACATCGGACTCTCCTCTCGGCCGGGTGCAGGTACTGCCACCGTGGCCGCCCCGCCTCATCACCGGGTCACGCCGCCATCACGTCCACCCGCGGGACCGACGGGAGCCCGGCACCGTCCGCGCCGCGGGCGGGGAGGTGTGCCGTGGTCCGACGCCCTCAGCGCACGGGAGGGGCGCTCCCGGTCCGCGCCGGCAGGTCCTGCTCGGCCCAGACGACCTTTCCGCCGGGGGTGCGGCACGAACCCCAGCGCCGGCACAGCATGTTGATCAGCTGCAGCCCGCGCCCGCTCTCGTCGCTGACGTCGGCGTGCTGGATCTGCGGCAGGTCGGGCCCGGAGTCGGACACCTCCACCGACAGCCGCTCGTTGCGCAGCAGCCGCAGCTCGCCGGGGGCGTTCCCGTGGCGCAGGGCGTTGCCGACCAGCTCGCTGACCACCAGCTCCGTCGTGTCGACCAGGTCCCCGAGCCCCCACGTCCCGAGCCGCTCGCGCACGACGGCACGGGCCTGGGCCGCGGCCGTGCCGTCCGGCGGCAGGGCACGCACGTACACGTCGCCCTCGGGGCCGAGCGGCCGGGTGGCGGCCACGAGCACGATCGCGTCGTCCGCCCGGTCCCCGCCGACCCGCTCGGTGATCGCCTGGCACACCGTGCCGTCCTCGGGCACACCGGCGCCGGCCGCCCGGCGCAGCCGCTCCAGCTGCGCGTCCAGACCGGCGGTGCGCGACCTGATCAGCCCGTCCGTGTACAGCGTCAGCCGCCCCCGCCCGGGCACCGGGCACACGACCGGGTCGTACGGGATCACCCCGGTCCCCAGCGGCGCCCCGGCCGGCACGTCCAGGAACGACGTCGTGCCGTCCGCCCCCGTCAGCAGGGGCGGCGGGTGACCGGCGCTGGCGATGCGGAAGGTGCCGTCGTACGGGTCGTGGACCGCGCACAGACAGGTGGCGACCTGGTCCTCCCCCAGGTCCCGGGCGGCCAGGTCCAGCCGGGCCAGCAGCCGCTCCGGCGCGATGTCGAGGGCCATCAGGGTGCGGGCCACCGTGCGCAGCCGGCCCATGGTCGCGGCGGCGGCGAGCCCGCGCCCCATCACGTCACCGACCATCAGCGCGGTACGGCCGCTGGGCAGCGCGACGACGTCGAACCAGTCGCCGCCCACGGCGGCCGGGTCACCGGCCGGGACGTAGCAGGACGACACGTCGAGCCCGGGCGTGCCCGGGCTGGTCCGGGGCAGCAGGGCCCGCTGCAGGGTGATCACGTGCTCGCGCTCGCGTCCGTACAGCCGGGCGTTGTCGATGCTCAGGGCGGCCTTGGACGCCAGCGCCATGGCCAGGGCGACGTCGGCCCGCGTGAACGGGGCCCGGCTGCCGGCCCGGACGAAGTCGGCGAGGCCCAGCAGCACCCCGCGCGCGATCAGCGGAACCGCCAGGTAGGAGTGGACGTCCGCGCGGCGCATCAGGTCGGCCGCCTCGGCCGTGGAGGCCACGGCCGCGTGGTCGGCCCGCGTCATCCGGGTCAGCAGCACCGGCTTGCGGGAGGTCAGGCAGGTCTGCCCCAGCCGGTCGGCGGTGTGCACGGACAGCTCGCCCACCGGGTCCGGGGCGAGGTGCAGCCCGGCGATCTGCGACACCGCCATGGCCCTCAGCTCGGGCGCGCCCGGCCCTCGGACGCGGTCGCCCTCCTGGAACCGCAGCACCGAGTCCAGCAGGTCGACCGCGCATCCGTCCGCCAGCTCGGGCACCGTGAAGTCGGCCAGTTCCTTCGCCGTGCCCTGCAGGTCGAGCGTGGTCCCGATGCGCGTCCCGGCCTCGTTCAGCCAGGCCAGCCGGCGGCGTGCGCCCAGCGCCTCGGAGACCGGCCGCAGCGCGGCCCGCAGCGTGCGGTGCCCGCCGACGAAGGGGCGCGGAGGCCGTCGCGCTCCACGCCGCCGCTGTCGTTCCCGCACGCGTCGCCTCCTCCCACGGGCTCCTGCCACCGATTCTGCCCCTCCTACCGCCCACCGCGCCTGTCCGGTCGGGCGAAGCCCCGCCCCGGCCGGCGGCGCGATCGCCGGCCGAGTGAGACGTGCCACGGTCGCAAGGGTCTGCAGGGGCAGCTGTGACGGGTAGGTTCCTACGGCCGCGCCCACCGGGAAAGGGCCGATGGACACGCACTGATCGCGGACATCCCGTCACATTCCCTCCGAGGAGAGAACACGAGACATGTCTTCACGTGAATCCGCGCACCACCCACCACAGCGCATCGGCGTGGTGGCCGAGTCCGCCCCGGGGGAGACGCGTGTCGCGGCGACTCCGACGACGGTCCGCCGGCTGCTGGACCTCGGTTACGAGGTCGTGGTGGAGCCGGGGGCCGGCGCGGCCTCCGGCTTCAGCGACCGGTCCTACCTGGATGCCGGCGCCGGGACCGGCGAGGCATGGACCGCGGACGTCGTCCTGAAGGTGACCGCACCCACCGACGAGGAGGTCACCCGGCTGCGGCGGGGCGCCGTCCTGGTCGCCCTGCTGGCCCCGGCACAGCGGCCCGAGCTGCTGCGGGCGCTCGCCGACGCCGGCGTGACCGCGCTGGCGCTGGACGCCGTGCCGCGCATCTCGCGGGCGCAGTCGATGGACGTGCTGTCGTCCATGGCGAACATCGCCGGGTACCGGGCGGTGATCGAGGCCGCGCACGTCTTCGGCCGGTTCTTCACCGGCCAGGTCACCGCGGCGGGCAAGGTGCCGCCGGCCAAGGTGCTCGTCGCCGGCGTGGGCGTGGCGGGCCTGGCGGCGATCGGCGCCGCCTCCAGCCTCGGCGCGATCGTACGGGCCACCGACCCGCGGCCGGAGGTCGCGGACCAGGTGAAGTCCCTCGGCGGCGAGTATCTCCCGGTGGACGTCGCCCAGGAGACCGGCACCGACGGGTACGCCAGGGCGACCACCGCCGACTACGACCGTGCCGCCGCCGAGCTCTACCACGAGCAGGCGCGGGACGTGGACGTCGTGATCACCACCGCGCTGATCCCGGGGCGCCCCGCCCCGCGCCTGCTGACGGCCGAGGACGTGGCCGTGATGAAGCCGGGCAGCGTCGTCGTCGACATGGCCGCGGCCCAGGGCGGCAACGTCGAGGGCACCGTGCCGGGCCGCAGCGTGGTCACCGGCAACGGCGTCACCCTGATCGGCTACACCGACCTCGCCTCCCGGCTGCCCGCCCAGGCCTCGCAGATGTTCGGCACCAATCTGCTGAACCTGCTGAAGCTGCTCACGCCCGGCAGGGACGGACAGCCGGTGATCGACTTCGACGACGTCGTGCAGCGGGCCGTGACCGTGGTCCGGGACGCGGAGGTCACCTGGCCGCCACCGCCCGTCGCGGTCTCGGCGGCACCGGCCCCCGGACCCGGGAAGCCCGCTGCCGAAGCCGCCCCGGCCCGGCCCGCACGGCCGGCGGCGACGCCCGCGGCACGCCTCGGCGTCCTCGGGCTCGGCATGCTCGCGCTGTTCCTGCTGGTGGGCTTCGCCCCGGCCCAACTCGCCGAGAACCTGACCGTGTTCGCCCTGGCCGTGGTGATCGGCTACTACGTCATCGGCAAGGTGCACCACGCGCTGCACACACCGCTGATGTCGGTCACCAACGCGATCTCCGGCATCGTCGTGATCGGCGCCCTGCTGCAGATCGGGCACGAGAGCAGGATCGTCACCGCGCTGTCCATCGCGGCGATCCTCCTGGCGAGCATCAACATCTTCGGCGGTTTCGCCGTCACCCGCCGCATGCTGTCCATGTTCTCGAAAGGCTGAGCCCGGATGACCTCCCTGACGGCCTCTCACGCAGCCGACCTGGTCGCCGCCCTGCTGTTCATCCTCAGCCTGGCCGGCCTCTCCCAGCACCGCACCTCGCGCGCCGGCGTCGTCCAGGGCATCGCCGGCATGGCCCTCGCCCTCGCCGCCACCGTGGTGGTGGCGGCGCAGAGCATCACGGCCGGGGCGGTGGCCCTGATCGTGCTGGCGATGGCCCTCGGCGCGGCGGCCGGCCTGTGGCGGGCCCGCCGCGTCGAGATGACGCAGATGCCCGAACTGATCGCGGTGCTGCACAGCTTCGTCGGCCTCGCCGCGGTGCTGGTGGGCTGGAACAGCTACCTGGAGGTGGAGGCGCACGGCGCGGCGCAGACCCGGATCGGGGCCGGCCTGGTGGGCATCCACCACGCGGAGGTGTTCATCGGCATCTTCATCGGCGCGGTCACCTTCACCGGCTCGATCGTCGCCTTCCTGAAGCTCTCGGCGCGCATCGCGTCCCGTCCGCTGATGCTGCCGGGCAAGAACGCGCTGAACGTCGGCGCGCTCGTCGTCTTCGTCGCGCTGACCGTGTGGTTCACGATCAGCCCCGGCCTGCCGCTGATGATCGCGGTGACCGCTCTGGCACTCGCGCTCGGCTGGCACCTGGTCGCCTCGATCGGCGGCGGGGACATGCCCGTCGTCGTCTCGATGCTGAACAGCTACTCGGGCTGGGCGGCGGCCGCGGCGGGTTTCCTGCTCGACAACAACCTGCTCATCGTCACGGGCGCCCTGGTCGGCTCCTCCGGCGCCTACCTGTCCTACATCATGTGCAAGGCGATGAACCGTTCCTTCCTCTCGGTCATCGCGGGCGGTTTCGGCATCGAGGCACCGTCCGGAGACGACGGCGAGCAGGGCGAACACCACGAGGTGCGGGCGGCGGAGGCGGCCGGCATGCTCGCCCGGGCCCGTTCGGTGATCATCACCCCCGGTTACGGCATGGCCGTCGCCCAGGCCCAGCACCCGGTCGCGGAACTGACGCGGCGGCTGCGCGAGCGGGGCGTGGAGGTGCGCTTCGGTGTCCACCCCGTCGCCGGACGCCTGCCGGGGCACATGAACGTGCTGCTGGCCGAAGCCAAGGTGCCCTACGACATCGTCCTGGAGCTGGACGAGATCAACGACGACTTCGCGGACACCTCGGTCGTGCTGGTCATCGGCGCGAACGACACCGTCAACCCGGCCGCGGCCGAGGACCCGGCCAGTCCGATCGCCGGCATGCCGGTGCTGCGGGTCTGGGAGGCGGAACAGGTCGTCGTCTTCAAGCGCTCCATGGCCTCCGGCTACGCGGGCGTACAGAACCCGCTCTTCTTCCGGGAGAACAGCAGCATGCTCTTCGGCGACGCCAAACAGAGCGTCGAGGAGATCCTGCGCGCGCTCGGCCCGGACGACGACCACGGGGCGGCCCCGGACGTGCGTCGGGCCACGGCGGGCCGTGGCTGACACGGCCTGGGGCCCACCGTCCGTCGCCGGTGGTCCGGTCCGGCGGCCGGCCGGGGGCAACCGGAGGCCGCCTCCGGCCCGGGACACCGGTACGCCGCCGTCCTCGTGCACCGGCCGGCCCCGCCCGGACACGGGCTCTCGTCGGGGACCGGTGGAACTCGCGCGTCTCCCCGGTGGTCCGGTCCGGCCCGGCGCTCGGCGGCCGGGCCGGGGCCGCCGGAGGCCGCCTCCGGCCGTACGACGGATGCTCCACGGCCCCGCGCCGAGCGTGTCCGGAGCCCGGATCAGGCCCCGCCCCGGCGCGCCGCCGTGCGGATCGCCAGCTCGGCCTCCGCCAGAGCGTCGACCGGGGCCCCGTCCCGCAGCCCCGGGACGCACACCACCTCGTCGGTGTCCAGGGCGGCCAGTGACGCGTCGACCACCTGGGACACCGGCACGCCCCCGTCCTCGTGCACCGACTCGTCCCGCCCGGGCACGGGCTCGTCGCCCCGGGAACGGTGGAACTCGGTGGCGGTCAGCCCGGGGCACAGCACCTGGATCCGCAGCGGTGATCCGGCCAGCTCGGCGGCGAGGGTGCGGGTGAAGGTGACCACGTAGCCCTTGGTGCCGCCGTACACCGCGCGTTCGGGCAGCGGGTGCGGCGGCAGCGATCCCGCGAAGGCCAGCTGGGAGGCCACGTTGACCACGGTGCCGCGCCCGCGCTCCAGCATCCCCGGCACAGCCGCCCGCGCGAGTGCCGTGACGGCGAGGACGTTGATGTGGAGCACCTTGGCCATGAGGTCGGGCTCCAGTCCGGCGAACGGGCCGTACCCGTTGATCCCCGCGTTGTTGAGCAGGAAGCCGATGTCGTCACCGGCCGCCCGCCGGGCCACCCGCTCCAGGCCGGCGGGGTCGGACAGGTCGGCCACGAGGGTCTCCACCGATGTGCCCGTCTCCTCGCGCAGGCGCTCCGCGAGGTCGTCGAGACGCTGTGCCCTCCTCGCCACCAGGACCGTGTCCCAGCCGTGGGCGGCGAGTCGTCCGGCGTAGGCCGCGCCGATGCCGGAGGAGGCCCCCGTCACCAGGGCCGTGCCGCGTGGTGTACTCACGGTGAGCCGCCTTCCGTGCCGGCAGTCGCACAAGTCCTGACCGGTCACAGGTACCCCGCAGGTGGGCGTCAATCGCGGACGTGCCGCCGACCACCGGAGGCGTGGGCGGTCCGGTCTAGGCGTCACCGTCCGGTGAACGACGGCGGGCGCGGCGGCGCAGGTACAGCGGCAGCACGTACCAGCACAGGCCGAACCAGAGCATCACCCCGGCGGCGAGCGTTTCGGCGAGGACCCCGGGGATCACGAAACGCAGGATCAGCAGCAGCGTGCAGCCGATGGTCAGCGCGAGCAGGATCATCCCGCACATCATGAGGCGGCCGGCGGCCTCCACCAGCTCGTCCTTCATCCGCTGGCCGGACAGGAAACGGTGGATGGAGACGGGCGCTATGAGCGATCCCGTCGCCGAAGCCCCCAGGACCACGGTGATCACGTAGATGACGCGGTCCACCGTCCCCAGTTCCCGGAACAGCGGGGTGAAGGCCACGCTCAGCAGGAAGCCGAAGAGGATCTGCACGCCGGTCTGGGTGACCCGCGTCTCCTGCAGGATCTCGTTCCAGCGGCGGTTGACCCGCTCACGCGGAGACTCCGGGGCCTCGGCACCGGGCCCCGGACCGTGCCCGTCGTGGTGAGCGCGGCAAACGGTCTTCTTCTCCCCGGGCGCGGCCGACTGCTCCGCTGTCGTCATGTCATCCTCCCGATCGCAGGCCGACCGTCTGCCCCGCGCGCCCGCCTTCATGCCGGTGGCCGTGCGCCCGCGACGGTCCTCGCAGCAACCGGTGGCTGCCCGGAGGGGCATGGGGCGGTGTCACCGATTCCGCACGGTCCGGGGGGGCGAGGGCAGGCCGTGTGGAGGCGGCGTGAGTGCCGACGACGCCGGTACATCCCGTACAGACACTGGGTGCTAGCCTGCCCGCGATTCAAGATCGAATGCATACGGGGGAGGCACGGTGGGCTCGGAGGGCTACCAGGTCAGGACAGGTACGACCGGACAGGCCCGGCACGTGATCTCGCCGACGCGTACAGCGTCCGCCTTCCGCGCCGGCAAGGGCGGTGTCGCGTTCGCGGCGGCCGCGCTCCTCGCTCTCGCCACGGGCTGCGGCTCGGGCGGCGACGCGGGCGGCGACGACCCGGCCGGCGGCTTCGACGGCACCTCGAGCCGCCCGGTGGACGACACCAGCATCACCGCCGAGCCGGGCGAGCGCTTCACGCTCACCGTCGACCAGAACGCCTCCACCCGCGAGTACTGGTACCTGGTCGGGCCCGCGCCGGACAGCTCGGTGCTCGTCGGCCGCGGCCGGGACTACGCGTCGTCGGACACCGGCGACGAGCCGGCGGACGGCGCCGGCGGCCGCCTCACCTTCACCTTCGAGGCCCAGGGCAAGGGAACCACCCGGTTCACGCTGCTGCACTGCACCTTCACCACCTGCCGGGGCAACACCTCCACGCGGCCCCCCGGGACGGCCGGCCCCTCCGCCACCCCGAGCACGGGACCGTCCGCCTCCTCCCCGGCACCCGAGCGCATCACCTACACCGTCACCGTCGGCTGAGCCGCGGCGGACCGGCCGGACGAGACGACGCCCCCCGGGGGGCCGCACCAGGTGCCGTCGCCTGTGACGTCGCGGACGCGACGTGGTGCTCCGTGCTAGCCTTACGCGTTTGCGTGGTCGTCGCGGTGGGCGATTCCCTCTGTCCGGTTCCGCCTGTGCGGGGACTGTTCCCTCCTGCCGGGCCTTCCTCGGTACGTTCCTCTGCGGAAGGCTGTTCATGAAGCACCCCGACGACTCCGGCACCCCTCATGGCGGTCCCGCCCGGCCCGGCGTCACCACCCCGCCGACTCCGGCCGTCTCCTTCACCGGTCTGGACCTGCCGGTGGCAGTGCTGCGGACACTGAGCCGACTCGGGCTGCGCGACCCCTTCCCGATCCAGGCCGCCACGCTGCCCGACGCCCTGAAGGGGCGCGACGTCCTGGGCCGCGGCCGCACCGGCTCCGGGAAGACGCTCGCGTTCGGCCTGCCGCTGCTGACCCGTACGGCCGGACGGCGCGCGGAGCCGAAGCAGCCCCTCGCCTTGATCCTCGTGCCCACCCGCGAGCTGGCCGAACAGGTCACCGAGGCGCTGAGGCCGTACGCCGAGGCACTGCGGCTGCGGCTTGCCACGGTCGTCGGCGGCATGTCGATCGGCCGGCAGACCGCAGCGCTGCGCGAGGGAGCCGAGGTGGTCGTCGCCACCCCCGGACGCCTGCACGACCTGATCGAACGCAACGCCTGCCGCCTGGGACGGGTGCGGATCACCGTGCTCGACGAGGCCGACCAGATGTGCGACATGGGCTTCATGCCGCAGGTCGTCGACCTGCTCGACCAGGTGCGGGCCGACGGTCAGCGGATGCTGTTCTCGGCCACCCTGGACGGCGACGTCGACCGACTGGTCCACCGCTACCTCCACGACCCCGTCGTCCACTCGGTCGACCCGCCCGCGGGCACGGTGACGACGATGCGGCACCACGTCCTCGTCGTCCACGGACCCGACCGCTACGCCGTCGTCACGGAGATCGCCGCCCGCGACGGCCGCGTCCTGCTGTTCCTCGACACCAAGCACGCCGTCGACCAGCTCACCCGGCACCTGCGGGCCGGCGGGGTGCGCGCCGGTGCCCTGCACAGCGGCAAGTCCCAGCCACAGCGCACCCGGACGCTGGCGCAGTTCAGGAGCGGCGGGATCACCGCTCTGGTGGCGACCGACGTCGCGGCCCGCGGCCTGCACGTCGACGACCTGGACCTCGTGGTCAACGTCGATCCGCCCACCGACCCCAAGGACTATGTGCACCGGGCGGGCCGCACCGCCCGTGCCGGTGAGTCCGGCAGCGTGGTCACGCTCGTGCTGGGGGGTCAGCGCCGGGAGACGGGCCGCGTCCTGGCCGAGGCCGGAATCGAGCCGACCGTCACGAAGGTGCGCTCGGGCGAGGCGGAACTGAGCCGGATCACCGGCGCCAGGGCTCCCTCCGGGATCCCGCTCGACGGAGGGCCCGCCGCCCCCCGGCCCAAGAACACCAACGCACCCTTCCGCGGCCTCGGCACCAGCAAGGACGGCTCCCGCGGTGCCGGCGGCAAGTCCAGGAAGGCCGGCGAGGCCCGCAAGCTCGCCGAGGCCCGCAGAGCCGCCCACGTGCGTCGCAACGGCTGAGAAATCCGCCCGCGGCGACTCTCCCGGCATGACAGGCTGTGCCTGCCAAACCCCCCGAACCCAGGAGGTCACCATGACCGCAGAGCCCGCAGCCACGGACGGTTCGGAACCGGACACTCCCGAGACGTCCCCGCTGACGCCGGACAGCGACGGCAACTACGACCTCAAGCGCAAGTTCCGCGAAGCCCTGGCCCGCAAGCGCGGTGTACAGGCCGACGCCGCCGACGCCGCCGCCGCGCCGGGCGCGTCCAAGGTGCGTGGGGCACACGGTCCGGCCGCGAACCAGCGGTCGTTCCGGCGCAAGAGCGGCGGCTGAGCCGGCCCCGCTGCATGGAGAAGCCGCACGACGCCCCGTCACCGCCCGTACCGCCGGGCAGTGGCGGGGCGTCGCGCTTCCCCGGCCCGCTGGTTCGAATCGCCGCCGCCCGCGCCCCCGGCCGACTATTGACCGGAAACCGCCAACGACAGGCACCTCATGCTGCGGTTTTGTGAACGGAGTGTGTACCGGCGGTCGAAACTTGGCCGGAATGACGTGGCGGAGGGGGTCCGCGCGCGCACGCAAGCGGTACCGCCAGCGGTCGTACCTGGCGTCGGACGCGCCCTGCGGATGTGGGCAGTTGCCAGGTCAGCCCCGGTCGCAAGGATCAAAAGTCACTCTGCGTGAGCCTGTTGACAACCTTTGAGCGCGCTTGCATTGTCTTGCTGACCGCGCCGACCGAACGAGCAGTCGGTGCGGGACGGGGAGGAACAGTGCACGCAATGAGTACGGGCGGGCCCGACGAGGACTGTCCGGAGGACACGGACGACGTCCCCGCTCTCGTGATCGTCGGCGCCAACCCGACCGTGGCGAGGGCGGCGGCGTCTCTGCCCGGCGAGCTGATCCACGTACAATTGCCCGGCGCCCCGGCCCTCGACCCGGGCACCCGGGTCCTGGAGACCGACTTCCAAGACCTGCCCGCCTTCCTGGCCTTCACCGAGGACGTCCTGCGCCCTCTGCGGCCCACGGCCGTCGTCTCGCTCACCGAGTTCGGCCTGGAGCCGGCCGCCCTGGCCGCCCGCCGGCTCGGCGTCACCGGCGTCGACCCCGCCGTCGTCCGCGCCACCCGGGACAAGCTCGCCATGCGGCGGATCCTGGAGCGCGAGGCACCGCACCTGAACCCGGCCTTCGCGGCGGGGGACGACGCGGACGCGGTGGACAGGCTGTTCGCCGCCTACGGGCGGGTCATCGCCAAGCCGGTCGACGGAGTCGGCAGCGACTCCGTCGCCCTGGTGGAGAGCGCCGACGCGCTCCCGGCGGACCGCCGTACGGCCGCCACGCTGTTCGAACAGTTCGCGGAGGGGCGGGAGTTCAGCGTCGAAGCTCTCTCCGCGGGCGGGCGGCACACGGTCGTCGGCATCGCCGAGAAGGGCACCACGGACGGCTTCGTGGAGGTCAGCCACATGATGCCGCCGCCCTCCCTGGACGCGCGCAGCCAGGAACTGGTCGCCCGGGCCGTCGGCGAACTGCTCGACGCCCTCGGGCTCACCGACGGCCCCAGCCACACCGAGGTCATGGTCGACGGCGACAAGATCGTCGTGATCGAGACCCACACCCGGCTCGGCGGCGACGGCATCGCGGACCTGGTACACCTCACCACCGGAGTCGAGTGGCGCAGGGCCGCCCTCGGCTGGGCGACTGCCGCCGGGGTCCGCCGGGGCGCCGCGACGGCCACCGCGGCCGCCACCGTCTTCCTCACCGCCCCGCCCGGACGCGTCACGGCCGTCGCTCCGCCGCCGGCCCTCGCCCACGGCCGGATCGAGACCTGGGAACTCTCCGTGCGGCCCGGCGACGAGGTCCGCCCGATGCGTTCCTCCGCCGACCGGCTCGGCATGGCCGTCCTGACCGCGGCCGGCACCGAAGCCTGTGCGGCGGCCGTCGCGGAACTCACCGCCCGGCCGGTGGTCACCACCGCGCCCGAGCCACATCTCTGACGCGCCCGCGACCGCGGCACCCGCGTCTTGCGGAGCGGCCGCCGCTCCGTCCCGACCGCACGCCTCATTCCTGACGAACACCACACCGGGGGGTCTCATGTCCGTCCAGAACGCGCCGATTTCCTACGATTTCCACGGCGATGTCCCGTTCTCCACGCCCTTCAAGGACATCAAGCCCGACGACATCCACATCTACCTCGACCTCGACACCAAGGTCGGCAAGAACACCTGCGGCCAGAAGTGCGCGCACTGCTGGTTCGTCAACTACGAGAAGGTCTACGACAAGTCCTTCGCCATGGAGGAAGGCCCCCGCATCCTGGAGGGGCTGCGGTCGCACGGGTACCACGTCTACCCGCGCTACGTGGACAGCTTCGCCTACGACGGCGAGTTCATGAACCTCTACGGCCCGGCCAACAACCGCGAGTTCCGCCAGGAGCTGGACCACACGCCGACCGCCACGATGGAGAAGGGCGACGCCTGGACCAGCGGACGCCCCCTGCTCGCCGACAACTGGCGCGAACTCCTCGACCGTGCGGTGGAGAACGGCTACGGCACCGTCTCCATCACCTACCACGGCGTGATCGACGAGAACCTCGCCGTCACCGACCACAAGACGTACCCCATCAAGGGCGTCTTCTCCGGCGCGGACACCGAGGAGGTACTGCGCCGCATCGCCGAGTACAACAAGGGCGTCGCACCCGAGGACGCCTTCCGCGTCAACATCGGCGTCACCATCGGCCGCCACAACCACGGCCGCACCTCCCTGGAGCGCTACGCCCACTACTTCAACAAGCTGGGTGTGGCCACCGTCCGGTTCAACAACTTCACCGACCACGGCAACCGCCACCCCGAACTGCGCCTGAGCCGCGAGGAGGTCGAGCAGGCCTACCGCGACTTCAAGTGGCTCCACGAGACGATCCCGCTCGGCTTCCAGCTCGGCGTCAGCGAGGACTTCGGCACGTTCGGGATCAAGGCGATGGGCTTCCCCGGCCACGTCGGCTGGTGCCGGGCGGGCCGCCAGCTCTTCGCCGCCATCCCCGCGCAGGAGGAGGTCCTCTCCGAGGGACCCGAGGTCCGCCGCGAGAAGATCGGCGACATCGTGGGCTGCGTCAACACCTTCGAACCGCATCTCGGCATCCTGACCCGCACCGTCACCGCCGGCGGCACCACGTACGACGTGGAGTTCGACCACGACGAGATCGAGGCGTTCACCGCCAAGCGGATGTCCGGCACGTACAAGGACGGCTGCTTCGCCACCGAGCTGTCCGAGGAACTCGGTCTGATCTCCCGCGTCCCGCAGCGGCGCCGGCTGCCGCTCCTCACCGACTCCGCGTCCTGAACCGAGAGAAAGACCCCAGCAATGCGCCACATCCTCGTCTTCGCCAAGACGCCCTACGCCAAGACCCCGTACGACCGGTGGCTGGCCGGCTCGGGGATCGTCCCGGTCCTCGTGACCCCGCGCGAGTACGCCGAGGGCTACTCCCACCTCCCGCACGTGCACGCCTTCGACGCGTACGACACCAACCAGCTGGTCGAGAAGACCGCGCTGCGCCTGGCCCGCGAGTTCGCGGTCGAGGCGGTCTTCGCCCGGGCCGAGGCCGATGTCGTACGCGCCGCGCAACTGCGGGAGCTGCTCGGTCTGCCGGGCCAGCACACTGCGAGCGCGCTGGCCTTCCGGGACAAGGTGGTGATGAAGGACCACCTCGCGGGCGGTCCCGTCGACGTGCCGGCCTACCGCCGGCTCGACTCGGCCTACACCGCCCTCGACTTCGTCGCCGAACACGGCTACCCGGTCGTGATCAAGCCGGTGTCGGAGTCGGGCTCACTGGGCGCGGCCGTCGTCCGCGACGAGGCGGAGCTGGACGCCTACCTGGCCAGTCCCTGGCGGGGGAGCAGCGAGATCGAGGTGTTCGTTCCCGGGCAGATGTACCACGTGGACGGGCTCGTGGCCGGCGGGGAGGTCGTCTTCGTCCACCCCTTCCGCTACCTCAACGACTGTCTGTCGTTCCGGAGCAACGACTGGGTGGCCAACCTGCCGCTGACCCGGCAGGACCCGCTGTACGACAGGCTGGTCAAGGCGGCGCGGGCGGTGCTGGCCGAGCTGCCGACACCGCCGCAGACCGCCTTCCACGCCGAGTTCTGGATCACGCCGGACGACCGGCTGGTCTTCTGCGAGATCGCCAGCCGCACCGGCGGAGGCATGATCAGCGCCCTGGTCCGGCACGCGTTCGGGATCGACCTGGACAGGGAGTGGCTGTACGCCGAGTGCGGCCTGCCCCCGACCCCGGCCGACCCCGCGTACCGGCCCGCCGGGGCCCTGTGCATCCCGCCGCGGAACGGGGTGCTGGAGCGGCTGCCCACGGCGGACGAGCAGCCCGGGTGCGTTCGCGAGGTGACGCTCACCGGAACGGTCGGCCAGGAGTTCCACGGCGGGGTGAAGTCCGGTCTCTTCCTGGCCGGTTACGTGGTCGACGGGGACAGCGAGGAGGACGTGGCCGCCAACCTCGAACGCGTGGCGGGCTGGTTCTCCGACACCTCCCGGTGGCGGCCGGCACCGGCCTTTGGAGGTGTCGCGTGAGCGCGACGAACCGCCCGGGAACCACCGCCGCCGGCCTGCCCGGTCCGCCCGCCGTGTCCGGACGGGTGGCCGGGCGGAGCGACGCGCGGTGAGCGGGGGACGTGCCGGGGGAGCGATCGCCGCGAAGTACCGGACGTTCACCGGCCTGCCGTCCGGGCTCAAGTCCCTGATCGTCCTGTCGTTCGTCGTCGCGCTGGGCAGTTACATGGTCACCCCGTTCATCGGGGTGCTGATGGTCGAGGCCGTCCACCTGGACGTCCGGGTGGCCGGGGTACTGGTGGCGGTGGCCACCTTCATCCAGTTCGGCGGCAGCATCCTCGGCGGCGCCGTCGTGGACCGGCTCGGGCTCAAGCGGACCATGGTCCTCGCGCTCACCCTGCGCACGGCCGGCCTGGTCCTGCTCGGGGTGGCCGTCGAGGTGCCCTGGGTGGCGTACCCGGCCGTCGTCCTCGTCGCGGGCGGCCCTGCGCTGTACCTCCCGGCGAACAAGGCGTACATCGTCACCAGCGTCTCCGACGAACTGCGCCCGCTGTTCCTCGGGGTGAGCAGCGCCGCGCTCAACGCCGGTATGGGCCTCGGCCCGCTGCTGGCCGCGCTGGTGGTCGACGCCGACCCGATGGCGCTGCTCATCGGACTGGCCGCGCTCTTCGCACTGATCACCGTGGCCCACCAGATCACCCTGAAGCAGGCCGCGCGCCGGCCCGCGGCGCCGCCGGGGACGACCGGGGAGGAAGGGCGGTCGGGGAAGCGGGCGGCACTGCGGGGGGCGCTGCGCCCTGTCCTGTTCACCGCCCTCGCCTACTACCTGTACTTCTTCTTCCAGAGTTTCATCGGCCTGTACGCGGCCGGGGTGTCGAACATCCAGGCGCTGGGCTGGGTGATGCTGCTCAACTGCGCCATGGTGGTGGTGCTCCAGCCGGTGCTCGCCGACCGCATCGCCCGGGCCGACTACCGCCTGCTGATGGCCGGTTCGTTCGCCGTGATGGCGGCCGGCATGGCGGTCATGGCCCTCGAGGGCACCCCGGCCCTGCTGGCCGGCACGGCGCTGTTCACGATGGGGGAGATCTTCCTCTTCCTCCGCTGCGACCTGGAACTCGTCGACCTCATGCCGCGCAACGCCGCGTTCGCCTTCGGCGTGCAGCGGCTCACGGGCGGTGTCGGCGGACTCCTCGCCGGTGTCGTCGGCGGGTTCGTCTTCGCCCACTACCGGTCCGGCGGCGACCTGGGCACGTTCTGGCTCGTGGTCGGGGCCCAGTGCGCGCTCGCGGCGGTCCTCGCCCTGGCGCTGGGCCGCCACCGGCGGCCCGCCGTGCCCGGCCAGCCGCTGCCCGAACCGGCGGTGGGCCGGTGAACGAGCCGATCGACTCGCCGGAGACACGGTACGTCCACGCCGGTTCGGACCCGCGGCGGCAGGGAGGCTACGTCAACCCGCCCGTGCACCACGCCTCCACGGTCCTTTACCGGGACGTGGCCGAGATGGACGCCTCCCAGGCGGACCCGCTCAAGCGGGGCGGCCCGGTCTACGGCCGTTTCGGCACACCCACCACCCGCGCCTTCGAGGAGGCCCTGACCGAACTGGAGGGCGGCCACGCCGCGGTCGTGACGTGCTCCGGCCTCTCGGCGATCACCACCACGATCCTCGCGTACGTCCGGGCCGGCGACCACATCCTCGTGAGCGACTCGGTGTATCTGCCCACCCGGAAGTTCTGCGACTCGCTCGCCGCGCTGGGGGTGGAGACCGAGTACTACAGCCCGACCGCGGACGGCACCGCGATCGCCCGGCTGATCCGCCCGCACACCCGGTTGCTGTACCTCGAGTCGCCGGGCTCCACCACCTTCGAGGTGCAGGACGTCCCGGCGCTGACCGCCGTCTGCCGGGCCCACGGGGTGGCCACCGTCGCCGACAACACCTGGGCCACGCCCGTGTACCACCGCCCGCTGTCCCTGGGCGCGGGCGTGGACGCCGTGGTGCACTCCGCGACCAAGTACCTGACCGGTCACGCGGACAGCATCCTCGGGGCCGTCGTCTGCACCGAGGAGAGCTACCCGCTCGTCCGGGGCGCGGCGATGCGGCTCGGCCAGTGCGCGAGCGCCGACGACGCCTACCTCGGCCTGCGCGGGCTGCGCACCCTCGGCGTGCGCCTGGCCCGCCACCACGAACAGGGACTGGAACTGGCCCGCTGGGTCGCGGAACAGGACGGGGTGGCGGCGGTCCTGCACCCCGGACTGCCGGGGGACCCCGGCCACGACCTGTGGCGCCGCGACTTCACCGGCGCGGCCGGCCTGTTCGGGGTGGAGCTGGATCCGGCCTTCGGCAAGGCGGACGTCGACGCGATGCTGGACCACCTGCGTCTCTTCGGCCTCGGCCACAGCTACGGCGGCTACGAGAGCCTGATCGTCCCGGCCGACCCCGTCTCCCAGCGCCTGCCGGGGACCTGGACGGGCCGAGGCCCCCTGATCCGGGTCCACGTCGGCTTCGAGGCCCTGGCCGACCTGAAGCGGGACCTGAGGGCGGGCTTCGAGGCGGCCCGGTCGTCGTCGCGGGCTTCGGTGATGCCGTCGGTGTAGGGGGGACAGGCTCCTGCGGGCGCGGGCCCCTGCGCGGCACGCTTCAGTTGATGATGTCGGCCCGGCCGTCCAGACGCATCGCGGCCAGCCGGTCACGCCACGCCTGGAGGGCCTCCGGCGTCTGCCGCGTCCAGTCGGTGACCTCGCCGACGATCCGGAGGGGTTCCCTGCTGCGGTAGGAGCGGGTGGGGTTGCCGGGGAACTTCTTGTCGGTGACGTTCGGATCGTTCTCGAACCGCCCCGTCGGTTCGACGACGTACACGCGCGGGGCGCCGTCGCCGGCGGCGAGTTCGGCGGCGAGCCCCGCGCCGTCACGCAGGGCGGTGAAGTAGATGTGGTTCATCACGATGTCGGGCCGGTAGTTGGAGCGGAAACCGGCGGTGAGGTGATCTCCGACCCGCAGCTCGGCCTTCGTGCCGTGAAAGAAGGGGCCCTCGTCCAACGCCTCGTCCATGGCCGCAGAGTATCAAGCCGGGCTTCCCGGACCGCCGGGCGAGGACGCGGTGCAGCCGGCGGGCGACGTGCCCGGGGCCGTCAGGGGGAGTCCGAGCTGGGCGCGTTCGGTGAGCCACCGGGTCGGACGGTGTCGCGGGTCGCCGGTCGTGGCGTGCAGGTTCCGCTGGAGCTCCAGCATCCGCGCGGCGCCGATCCGGTCCCCCCAGGCCAGCGGTCCGACGGGGTAGCCGAGGCCGGTGCGCACGGCCAGGTCGATGTCCGCCGGAGCGGCGAGCGAGCGCTCCGCGATCGAGGAGGCGACCGACACCACCGAGGCCAGCAGCCGCTGTGCCACCGAGCCCGCCGTGTCCCGCACCACGGACACGGCGTACGGTTCCTCACCGTCCGCCGCCCGGGCCAGGACCGCACGCGCGTCTTGCGCGGCGGCCGGATCGGCCGCGGGTGTCACCGCGAGCACCCGGCGCCGGCCCGCCGCGGGCAGCGGATCGGTCCCGAAGGTGCGTGCGGCGGGCAGACCCAGCGCGGCCACGGCGGAGGCCACCGTGGTGCCCCAGACCGGAACCAGCACCAGCGCGTCGCCGGACGGCTCGGGGCCGGCCTCCACCCTCGCCCCGGCGGCGGCCAGGGCCTCCCGGAGCCCGGCCGCGGAGGGGGCGTCCGTCTCCGCCACGAACACCGGCCGGTCCGCGTCGCCCGTCACCGGCGGCTCGGCGACGGCGGCGGGGGCGGGGACATCGGGGCCGTAGGCGTACCAGCCGCGGCCCGTCTTCCGGCCGTGCAGCCCGGCGGTCACCCGGTTGGGAGTGAGGTAGGAGGGGCGCAGGCGGTCCTCGTGGCGGAACCCCTCCCAGATCGAGTCGATCACCGCAGCCGTGACGTCGAGTCCCGTGAGGTCCATCAGCTCGAACGGACCCATCCGCAGCCCCAGCACGTCCCGGGCGATCCGGTCGACGTCCACCGGTTCGGCGACCGACTCCTCCAGCAGCGCCAGCGCCTCCGTGACCAGGCCCCGGCCGGCGTGGTTGACCAGAAAGCCCGGGGTGTCCGCGACCGTGACCGCGCGGTGGCCGCAGCCCTCCACCAGCGCGGTGAGGGCCGGCGGGATGTCCGGCCGGGTCGCCGCGCCCGGCACCACCTCGACGATCCTCATCAGCGGTACGGGGTTGAAGAAGTGCAGACCCACGAGCCGGCTCGGGTCGTCCAGGGTGGCGGCGATCCGGGTCACGGACAGGGACGAGGTGTTGGTGGCGAAGACCGCGGTGGGGGGCAGCACCTGCTCCAGTTTCCCGAACACCTCGGCCTTGGTGTCCAGGTCCTCACGTACCGCTTCGACGGCCAGTTCGACGTCCGGGCCGGCGGCCCACGGGTCGTCCAGCGGGACCAGCCGTTCCAGCACGGACGCGCGGTCCCCGGCGGACATCCGGCCCTTGTCCACCGCCCGCTCCAGCATGGACCGTACGAAGTCCACGGCCGCCGTCACGGCCTCCGGCCGCGCGTCGCACAGTTCCACGGTGTGCCCGGCGGACGCAGCCCACTGGGCGATGCCACGGCCCATGGCTCCGGCGCCGACGATCCTGATGCGCATGGCGTTCACGGTCCTTTCGTTGGTGCGGAACATGCGGAACACGCGGGGGAGCCCGGACAAGGCGGGGAGAGGCGGAGAGAGGCGGGGCGTCTCAGCGGAGGTAGACGCGGCCGGGGTCCACGTCCTCCCGCAGCAGCCGCAGCTCGGCGGCGGTCGGCGGTTCCACGGTCTCCACGGTGTCGGCCACCTCCAGGTCCCAGCCGGTGGCGTCGCGGACCTGGCCGACCGTCACACCGGGATGGACGGCGACCAGGCGCAGTTCCTCCCCGACGCCGTCACGGGCCAGGATGCCCAGTTCGGTGATGACCCGGGTGACGCCGACGCCCAGGGGGCGGATGCCCTCGGCCAGCGCCCGGTCGGGGCCGGGGGTGGTGCAGAAGTCCAGGGTCCTCGTGAAGGAGCGCGGAGTGTGGCGGCGCATCACCACGAAGACCTCACGGGAGTTGGCCATCACCTCGACGGCGCCACCGGAGCCGGGCAGCCGTACGTCCGGGTGCTGCCAGTCCCCGATCACGGAGGTGTTGAGATTCCCCCAGCGGTCGATCTGGGCGGCGCCCAGGAATCCGACGTCGATGTGGCCGCCCTGCAGCACGTAGCCGAACAGCGCCGGCATCGACAGCACCGCCTCGGCACCCGAGATGAGCACGGCGTCGGCGATGGTCTCCGGCAGGTGCGACGGGTGCGCGCCGCAGACCCCGGACTCGTACACGACCTCGATCTGCGGGGCGACCGTCAGGTGGGCCAGCTCGGTGGCGAGCGTCGGCAGCCCGATGCCGGCGAACACCGTCCGCCGGGAGGCCAGTTCGCGGGAGGCGACGACGGAGAGCAGCTCCGACGACGTGACCGCCTCGGGTGCGGTGAGCGTCACGGTCTCTTTCCTTTCCGGCGGCGCGCTCACAGCCGCCGCCCGTAGTTCACCGGTTCGCTGAGCGCCTCGCCGACCGCGAGCCCCGCCCAGAACTCCTCGCCCAGCTTCGCGGCGTACTCGGCGTGGTCGGCCGTTCCGTACACCCACTCGTCCAGCCACTCCCGCAGCCGCCCCGGGTCCGCGCTGATGTGCGACCAGGCACGGTAGAAGGCGTTGTCGCGGTCGTAGTACCCCTGCGCGAAGGACGGGTGCGCGCCGCGTGGACAGACGACGACGGCGTCGACGGCGTGGGCCGGGATCAGCGTCCGGTTGGGATCGGAGCGGACCACCTCCTCGTCGACGACCTCCTCGACCACGACGATCGCCCTGTCCGCCGCGTACACGGCCTCCGCCTGGACGCCGGTCAGCCCCCAGATCTGGGTGTTGCCCAGGCGGTCCGCCCGCTGGGCGTGGACGATCGTGACGTCCGGATTGACCGGCGGGACGACGTAGACCTGCTCGGGTTCGCCGTCCGGCCCGGGATAGGGCGACGTCACCTTGCGCAGATCAGTGTTGACGCCCGGCAGGTCGCTGCCGCCGTAGCTGCGCAGCGGATAGAAGGGGAGCCGCTGCGCACCGGCCAGGTAGCGGCAGACCATCCCGTAGTGGCTGTACTCCTCGAAGACCAGCGGCGCCGGGTCGGCGCGCTCGATCCTGCGCCGCAGCTCACCGAGCGAGCCCGCCGAGGAGTTGCCGACGAAGGAGGAGACCAGCCGGGAGACACAGCCCGCGGCGATCATCTGGTCCACCACGATGTCCGCCGTCATCCGCACGACGGTCAGGTCGCGGCGGCCCTGGCGGATGATCTCGTGTCCGGCGGCGGTCGGGATGAGATGGGTGAAGCCTTCGATGCCGACGGTGGCGCCGTCGTGCACGTAGGCGGCGACGGCCTCCCTCATCGACATGACTTTGCCGGCCCCGACGGCCGTATGCGTCCGTTCCACGGTGCTCCTCGGCGAGTGCGTGCGGTCGCCTTACCGTGTCAGCGGCTATTGAGTGCTGTCCAATACCAAATTAAGGTCGCATTGAGACGTCACAGCACAGAATGGGTTCTCCGATGGAACTGCGTCATCTCACGGCGTTCATCGCGGTGGCCGAGGAGCTGCACTTCGGCCGGGCCGCCAAGCGGCTGCAGATGGCCCAGCCCCCGCTCAGCCAGCAGATCCGCCAGCTCGAGAAGGAGCTCGGCGTCCAGCTCTTCGAGCGCAACACCCGCTCGGTACGGCTCACCAGTGAGGGCGAGTCCTTCCTCGAACCCGTCAGGGCCGTGCTGGAGGACCTCGACACCGCGGTGCGGGCGGTCAAGGCCGCGGGCCGGGGGGAACGCGGCCGGGTCACCATCGGCTTCGCCGGCGCCTCCAGCCACGAGACGCTGCCCCGCCTGACCCGGGCCGTGCGGGCCGCCCACCCCGGACTGGAGCTGGTGATGAGGGGCCAGACGTATGCCAACGTCGCCCTGTCCCGGGTCGCCGACGGCTCCCTCGACCTGGGGTTCGTCCGTCTCCCGGTGACCCAGCCGGGAGTGGCCTACCGGGTGATCGACGAGGAGGAGCTGCTGTGCGCCCTGCCCTCCGACCACCGGCTGGCCGGACTCGAGAGCATCCCGATCGCGATCCTCGCCGACGAGCCCTTCGTCTCCTTCCCCGCGAACGCCGGCTCCACGGTGCGCGACGCGATGGTCCAGGTCTGCGAGTCGGCCGGCTTCAATCCCCGTGTGGTGCAGGAGGCCCCCGACTCGTACACGATCCTGGCCCTGGTCGCGGCGGGTGTCGGTGTCACCCTCACCGTCTCCTCCGTCCGGCACATCCAGCAGGGCGGGCTCGTCTACCGGCCCCTGGCCGGCCCGCCGGTCCGGCGGCAGGCCGCACTCGCCTGGCGCGCCGACAATCCGTCCGCCGCTCTGCGGACCGTGCTCGCGGTGGCGGAGGAGGCCCTGCCGACGCCTTCCCCGGCTCATTGAGACGTCAGGAGAATCAATGGGCGGTGAACTCGATATTGGACCGACTCAGTGGTCTGGTGCGAAGGTCACCCCACACACCCGAGCCGCCGAAAGGTGTTCCGCCGTGCCCGACCCTTCAGACGTCGTCATCTGCGAACCGCTGCGCACGCCGATCGGGCGCTTCGGCGGAGTCTTCGCCCAGCAGACACCCGCGGCGCTCGCCGCACGCGTCATCGCGGAGGTCGTCGCCCGCACGGGAATCGACCCGGACCGGGTCGACGAGGTGATCCTCGGTCACGCCTACCCCACCTCCGAGGCCCCGGCCATCGGCCGCGTCGCCGCCCTGGACGCGGGACTCCCCGACACCGTCACCGGCCTCCAGACCGACCGCCGCTGCGGCTCGGGACTGCAGGCCGTCCTGGACGCCGCCATGCAGATCCGGGCCGGTTTCAGTGACGTCGTCATCGCGGGCGGCGTCGACGTGATGAGCGCCGCCCCCTACTACACGCACGACGGCCGCTGGGGCATCAAGGGCCCCGGCCTCCAGCTCCACGACGCGCTGGCCCGCGGCCGGGTCACCGCGGGCGGCGTCCACCACCCCGTCCCCGGCGGCATGATCGAGACCGCGGAGAACCTGCGCCGCGCCTTCTCCGTCAGCCGCGCCGACCAGGACGCCCTCGCCCTGCGCTCCCAGGCCCGGGCCGCCCGCGCCATGAAGGAGGGGCGCTACGACGCGGAGACGGTGCCCGTCACCGTGCGCACCCGCGAGGGCGAGACGGTGGTCACCGCCGACGAGCACCCCCGTCCCGACACGACCGCCGGCCAACTCGCGGCTCTGCGCCCGATCATGGTCAAGAGCGACCCGGAGGCGACCGTCACCGCGGGCAACGCCAGCGGCCAGAACGACGCGGCCGCCGCCTGCCTGGTCACCAGCGCCGCCACCGCCGCACGGCTCGGCCTCACCCCGCTGGTCCGGCTCGTGTCCTTCGCCCGGGCCGGCGTCCCCGCCGCCACCATGGGCATCGGGCCCGTCCCGGCCACCCACGCCGCCCTCGGCCGCGCCGGGCTCACCCTCGCCGACATCGACCTCATCGAGATCAACGAGGCGTTCGCCGCGCAGGTCCTGGCCTGCACCCGTGAGCTCGGCCTCGGCGAGAAGGACCACGAGCAGCGGATCAACGTCAACGGCTCCGGCATCTCGCTCGGCCACCCGGTCGGCGCCACCGGTGCCCGCATCCTGGCCACCCTCGCCCACGAGATGCACCGCAGTCAGGCCCGCTACGGCCTGGAGACCATGTGCATCGGCGGCGGCCAGGGCCTCGCCGCGGTCTTCGAGCGCGTCACCGCCTGAGGACACACCCGCCGCAGCCCTTCCCTCCGCGCCGCCGTCCCCGCACCACTCACGCGGCGCAGGGCGTCCCGGGCCACGCCCCGGTCAGTCATCCCCATCCGTTCGATGTCCACAGGGAGTCCCCCATGAGTGCGTCCCCCACGAGCGCGTCCGGCGCCACCGCACGCGAGAAGACGAAGGCCGCCAACCGCGCGGGATTCGGAGCCTTCATCGGCTCGACCATCGAGTGGTTCGACTTCTACATCTACGGCACCGCGGCGGCACTCGTCTTCGACAAGGTGTTCTTCCCCGAACTCACCGGCGCCGTGGGCACCCTGGTCGCCTTCGCCACCTTCTGGGTCGGCTTCCTCGCCCGCCCCATCGGCGGCATCGTCTTCGGCCACTACGGCGACCGCCTCGGCCGCAAGAAGACCCTGGTCATCACCCTGCTGATGATGGGCCTCTCCACCACCGCGATCGGTCTGCTGCCGGGCTACGGGTCCATCGGCATCGCCGCCCCGATCCTCCTGGTCTGCATCCGCATGATCCAGGGCATCGGCCTCGGCGGTGAATGGGGCGGCTCCGTGCTGATCGCCTCCGAACACGCCCCGAAGGGCAAGTTGGTGCTGTACGGGGCGTTCGCCCAGCAGGGCTCGCCCGTCGGCAACACCCTCTCCACCGTGAGCTTCCTGGCCATCAGCCAACTGCCCGACGACGCCTTCGTCTCCTGGGGCTGGCGGGTGCCCTTCCTCGCCTCCGCCGCCCTCGTCATGGTCGGCCTGCTGGTCCGGCTGAAGGTCGCCGAGTCCCCGGCCATGGCCAAGCTCATAGAGAAGAAGGAAGTCGTCAAGCTCCCGCTCACCGAGGTCCTGCGCAGCCACCCCATGCTGATCGTCCTCGGCATCGGCGCCTGCACCATCGGCCTGTCGGCGACCTACTTCAAGTCGACGTTCGCCCTGTCCTGGGCCACCAGCTCGCTCGACTTCGACCGCAGTGCGTTCCTCACGATCATCCTGGTCGCCAACATCACCCAGATCGTCGTCCAGCCCTTCGGCGCGGTCATCGCCACCAGGATGAAGAGCTGGTCCCGCGCCGTGCTCGTGATGCTGGTGCCCGAACTGGTCCTGATGCCGCTGATGTTCGTCCTCATCGGCACGGAGAACTACGGTCTCGCGATGATCGGTGTCTCCGTCGCCACCATCCCGCACTGCCTGTACTACGCCGCCCTCGCCGGCATGCTCGCGAGCCGTTTCCCCGCCCGTCTGCGCTACACCGGCATCTCGCTCTGCTACCAGCTGTGCGGGACGCTCCTGGGCGGTACGACGCCGATCATCGGCCAGTTCCTGCTCAACCGGACCGGCTCCGTCACGGCGGTCATCGCCTACGCCGTCCTCCAGGTGGCGCTCACCCTGGGCTGCATGCTCCTGCTGCTCAGGCGCCCCAACCACGACGAGCAGGCCGCCGGCCCCGCCGTCGCCGAGCCCCGCACCGCCCCCGTCGGCGCCTGACCGCCCCACCCGCAGAACGGAGCACCGCTCATGCCCCTGACCGTGCACGGCATCCCGGAGATCCTCGCCCTCGGCGGACGCGACCTCGGGCACTCCGGCTGGAAGGAGGTCACCCAGGAACTCATCGACGCCTACGCCTACGTCTCCGGGGACCACCAGTGGATCCACACCGACGTGCGGCGCGCCGCGGACGGTCCGTACGGGCGCACCATCGCCCACGGCTACATGGTCCTGAGCTGGGGCATCCCGATGTTCGGCGAGCTGCTCCAGGTGACCGGGGTGGGGCGCGCGCTCAACTACGGGGTCAACCGGGTCAGGTACCCGGCGCCCGTTCCCGTCGGCAGCCGCGTCCGGCTGCACGCCTCGGTCGGCGAGGTCGAGGAGGTCGCCCGGGGCGGGGTGCAGATGACGCGGGCGTTCACCTTCGAACTGGAGGGATCGCAGAAACCGGCCTGCGTCGCGGAGTCACTGACCCACTTCTACCCCTGAGCGGGCCGCCCGCCGACGGTCCTCACCGCCCTCGGCGCCGCTCACGGAGCCGCCCGCGATGTATTGATAATTAATGCGCGGCGTTACCATGGGCCCGCGTTCGCGCCCGCGGCGCCCACCCGCGTGCCTCAGGTGCGCCCGATGTCTAGGAGATGGCGGCATGGCGGCCTACAGCACGCGCGGCGTGCACGGACAGGTGGTCCAGGCGCTCGGCGCGCGCATCGTGGGCGGCGCCGTACCCGAGGGCACCACGCTGGACGTGCGGGCGCTGGGGGAGGAGCTCGATGTCAGTCTGACCGTCATGCGGGAGTCGCTGAAGGTCCTGGCCGGCAAGGGGCTCGTCGACGCACGGCAGAAGCGGGGCACGTTCGTCAGGGAGCGTCAGCACTGGAACCTGCTCGACGCGGATGTCATCCGGTGGCGCGTCGAGGGGGGTGCCGGCGAGGATCTGATGCGAGACCTCGCCGATGTCCGGTCCATCATCGAGCCCGCTGCCGCCCACCGTGCCGCCCTGCACAGGACCGACGCCGACCTCGAGGCACTGGAGGCGGCACTCGACCTCATGGGGCGGGCTCGCACGGACTCGTCGGACGCGGCCGAGGCCGACGCGGCGTTCCACCGCTCGCTCCTGACGGCCACGGGCAACGAGATGCTGGCCCGCATGGACATGCTGCTCGAACCGGGTTTGCGGGAGCGGGACCGCCTGGTACACGCTCACGCGTCCGTCGACGATCCCGTCCCCAGCCATCGTGCCGTCCTCGACGCCGTGCGCGACGGCGACGCGGCCCGAGCCGAACTCGCCATGCTCGACCTGCTGGCGAAGGCGGTCGAGGACCTGGACCAGCTCACCGGGCGGGCGGACGACGGAGCAGGACGCAGGTCCTCCCGGGCTCGCTGATGCACCGCCGGCTCGACGCGCCGCCGCCGGTCACCGGGGCGGCGCGTCCCCCTCTGTGAGCGGTGCCTCGCATGGGCGTCTCGGCTCCGGCGCCTTGGCTTTCCTCGATAATTCATATTTAATATGTGTTGTGGGGTGGCCGTGGTCGCCGACCACAGCCACCCGTCCGCGCCACAGCCTCCGGAGCCGCCCATGCCGTCCACGAATCCGCAGTCGTCCGGGACCGCACCTCGTTTCGACGGGCAGGTCGCCGTGGTCACCGGCGCGGCCGGGGGGATCGGCGCGGCCGTGGCGCGACGGCTCGCGGGCGAGGGAGCCGGCGTCCTCGTCGCCGACATCGACGCGACGGAAGGCGAGCGCACGGCCCGCGCCATCCGGGAGGCCGGCGGCGAGGCGATGTTCCACCGGACCGACGTGAGCGACGAAGAGTCCTGGGCCGCGGCGTCGGACGCCGTCCGCAGCACCTACGGCCCGGTCTCGGCCCTCGTCTCCAATGCCTACACCGTGCGCGTCGCCCCCGCCCACGACACCACGCTCGACCAGTGGAACCAGCAGCTCGGCGTCACACTGACCGGGGCCTTCCTCGGCATCCGGGCCTGCCTGGACGATCTGCGCGCCACCCGCGGCAGCGCCGTCCTGATCTCCTCGGTCCACGCCCTCGTCGGACTGCCGGGCCGCCCCGCCTACGCCTCCGCCAAGGCCGGACTCACCGGGCTCGCCCGCCAACTGGCCGTCGAGTACGGGCCCGACGTGCGGGTCAACGCGCTGCTGCCAGGCCCCGTGCTCACCCGCGCCTGGGACGGGATCGGCGAGGAGGACCGGCAGCGCAGCGCCGATCAGACCGTCGCCGGACGGCTCGGCCGTCCCGACGAGGTCGCCGCGGCCACGGCGTTCCTGCTCAGCGACGACGCCTCCTTCGTCACCGGCGCCTCGCTGGTCGTCGACGGCGGCTGGAGCGCCTACAAGACCTCTTCCTGAACCGAGCCCGCCCGCGCGGAGGACGCCCGCGCCCGGCATCCCGGCCGGACCGCGGTGCCCGGCCCGCACCAAGGAGAAGCATGAAGATCACCCGCGTCGAGACGTTCGCCGTGCCGCCGCGCTGGCTGCTGTGCCGTGTCGAGACGGACGACGGCGTCGTCGGCTGGGGCGAGCCGATGGTCGAGGGCCGTGCGGCCACTGTCCGCACCGCTGTCCGGGAGCTGTCCGAACTCCTCGTCGGCCAGGACCCGTTGCGCATCGAGGACCACTGGCAGACCATGACCAAGGGGTCGTTCTACCGGGGCGGTCCCGTTCTCTCCAGCGCGGTCGCCGGACTCGACCAGGCCCTGTGGGACATCGCCGGCAAGGTGTACGGCGCACCTGTGCACCAACTGCTCGGCGGCCCCGTGCGCGACCGGGTACGGGCCTACACCTGGGTCGGCGGCGACGAGCCCGGCCGGATCGCCGAAGCGGTCCGGGAGCAGGTGGAGGCGGGTTTCACCGCCGTCAAGATGAACGCCGGCGGCCGGATGAACCGGCTGGCGACCGTCCGCGACATCGACGAGGTCGTCTCCCGCGCGGCCGCCGCCCGCGAGGCGCTCGGCGACGACCTGGACTTCGCCGTCGACTTCCACGGCCGGTTCACCGTCGCCAACGCCGCCAAGCTGCTGCCGCACCTCGCCCCTTTCAATCCGCTGTTCGTCGAGGAACCCCTGCTCCCCGAGTACACCCACCGGCTGGGCGACCTGACCGCGTCGTCCCCCGTACCGCTGGCCCTCGGGGAGCGCCTCTACTCGCGCACCGACGTCCTGCCCGCCCTCACCGCCGGAGTGGCCGTCCTCCAGCCCGACCTCTCCCACGCCGGCGGCATCTCCGAGGTCCGCCGGATCGCCGCGCTCGCCGAGACCTTCGACGTCCTCCTGGCCCCGCACTGCCCGCTGGGGCCCGTCTCGCTCGCCGCCAGCCTCCAGGTCGCGTTCGCCACTCCGAACTTCCTCATCCAGGAGCAGAGCATAGGCATCCACTACAACGTGGGCGCCGGTCCGCTGGACTACCTGGTCGACACCACGCCGCTGCGCTTCCAGGACGGCCATCTGCTGCGTACCGCCGTCCCCGGCCTCGGCATCGAGGTGGACGAGAAGGCGGTCCGCGCCGCCGACAACACCGTCGCGGACTGGCACAACCCGCTCTGGCGGCACACCGACGGCTCCTTCGCCGAATGGTGAACCCCGCCCGCCCCCGACCCCTCTGGACGTGAACATGAACGCCCCGCAGACCTGCGCCACCGACGACTTCTCCGCCGTGCTGCGGCGCACCCGGCTGGCCGCCATCGTGCGCGGCCCGGACGCCGACGCCGCGCTGCGCACCGTCCTGGCCCTGCTCGACGAGGGCGTGTCCCTCGTCGAGGTCTCCCTCAACACGGCCGACGCCCTCAACGTCATCCGCCGGGCCGTCGCCGAGGCCGGCCCCTCGGCCTTCGTCGGAGCGGGCACCGTGCTGACCGAGGACGACGTCGCCCTCGCCCGGGAGGCCGGCGCGAGCTGGATCGTGACTCCCGCGCTCACCGAGTCCGTCGCCGCCTCGGTCCGCGCCGGCCTGCCGGTCCTGGCCGGCGCCCTCACCCCGACCGAGGCCGTCGCCGCCCGCCGCGCCGGTGCCGACGCCGTCAAGCTGTTCCCCGCCTCGCTCGGCGGCCCCGCCTACCTCAAGGCGCTCCGCGACCCCTTCCCGGACTTGCCCTTCGTACCGGTCGGAGGGGTCGACCTGACCGGTGCCGAGCAGTACCTCGCGCACGGAGCCATCGCCGTCGGCGTCGGCTCCCCGCTGGTCGGCGACGCCGCGCGCGGCGGTGACCTGGACGCCCTGCGGGACCGCGCCCGCCGCTTCGTCGCGCTCTGCGGCGGCGACACCGCGCGGGGGCAGGCATGAGCACCGGCCCGCACACCGGGAGGACCACCGCCGACGTCCTCACGTTCGGCGAGACCATGCTTGCCGCGCAACTGCCCGGGCCGCTCGCGATCGGCGCCGAGGCCCGCACCACCATCGCCGGTGCCGAGTCCAACGTGGCCATCGGCCTGGCCCGGCTGGGCCACCGCACCGCCTGGGCGGGCCTGGTCGGAGACGACGAACCCGGCCGGCTGATCCTGCGCACCCTGCGCGGCGAAGGCGTCGACACCTCCCACGCCGGCGTCCGCCCCGAGGCGCCCACCGGCGGCATGCTCCGCGAGCGACGCGTCGCCGACCTGGTCCGCGTCCACTACTGGCGCCGCCACTCCGCCGCGTCCCTGCTCACCCCGGCCGATCTCGCGCCCGCCCTGGACGCCGGCGCCCGCGTCCTGCACCTGACCGGCATCACCTGCGCCCTCGGCCCCGGCCCGCTGGAGACGGTGCGCGAGGCCGCCGCCCACGCGCACGCCCACGGCTGGACCGTCGCCCTGGACGTCAACCACCGGCGGCGCCTGTGGACGGCCGAGGACGCGGGCAAGGCCCTGCTGCCGCTGCTGGAGCACGTCACCGTCCTGATCGCCTCCGACGACGAACTCCCCGTCGCCACCGGCGCCTTCACCCGGCGGCCGCGAGGCGAGGAGGACGCCGTCGACGCGCTGCTGGCGGCCGGGGTACGGGAAGTGGTCGTCAAACGCGGGGGAGAGGGAGCCGCCTTCCGTGACCGGGACGGCTCCCGCTGCACGGTCCCGGCCCTGCGCGTGCCCGTACGCGACACGGTGGGAGCGGGCGACGCCTTCTGCGCCGGCTACCTCTCCGGACTGCTCGACGGGCTGCCCCCGGACGGACGCCTCGACCGCGCCAACACCCTCGGCGCGTTCGCCGTCGCGTCGGACGGCGACTGGGAGGGCCTGCCCCGCCGCGACGAACTGGGCCTGCTCGCCGCAGCCCCGGGCTCCACGATCCGCTGACCGTCCACGACCACCGGGAGCGCCGCACCATGACCGAACTGACGCCCCTGGGCGCACCGGACCGCCTGGAGCTCGGCGAGGGCGTCCGCTGGGCGGACGGCCGGCTCGTCTGCGTCGACATCCTCACCGGCCGCCTGCTCACCCCGGACGGCGACGACCCGAACGGCGACGGCGCCGCCCCCCTGCGGCCCCTCGCCCGCCTGGACGTGCCGCTCGGCGCGGTGGCCCCGGTCGCGGGCCGGCCCGGCACCTGGATCGCGGCGGCCGGCACCGGCATCTGCCTGCTCACCCCCGGCACGGCCCCCGAGTGGCTGGCCGACCCTGAGCGGGACGCGTCGAGGGCGATGCGCATGAACGACGGCTGTGCCGACCCGCACGGCCGCTTCTGGGCCGGGAGCATGGCCTACGACGGGACACCCGGGGCCGGCTCCCTGTACCGGACCGGCCCCGACGGCACGGTCACCAGGGCCCTGGACGACATCACCGTCCCCAACGGCCCCGCCTTCGACGGGGACGGCGCCACGATGTACCTCGCCGACAGCGCGCGCGGTCTCGTCCGGCGCTACCCGGTGGACCCGCGCGACGGCGGTCTCGGCGAGGGCGAGGAGTTCGCCCGGGTCACCGGGGGAAGCCCCGACGGTATGACCGTGGACCGCGAAGGCGCCCTGTGGACGGCGGTCTGGGGTGCGGGCGAGGTCCGCCGCTACCTGCCCGACGGCACTCTGGCGACCGTCCTGCGCCTGCCGGTCGCCCAGCCCGCGGGTCTCTGCCTCGGCGGTGACGACGGGCGCACCCTCTACGTCACGACGGCCCGGGTGGGACTCGCCGCGCCCGGGCCGCTGGACGGGGCCGTGTTCCGGGCCCGCGTGGAGGTGCCCGGACTGCCGACGGCCGCCTACCGCCCCACGGTGTCCTGACCGCCGTGTCTCCGACATCCGTGCCCGGCACCTCGGCGGCCCCGAGATGCCGGGCACAGGCGTTCGGGCGGGAGTCAGCCGGGCGGCACCGCCACCGCTCCGAGGACGTTCCCCCCGCAGCACACCTCCACGCGAGCGGCGTCCGGACCGGCCGGCAACCGGACGTCCAGCACCAGGGGCGTACCCGCCCCGCACGCGGCGAGGGACTGCCGCCGGAGCACCCGGCCGGCCGTGTCCCGCACCAGCAGGGCCGCCGGACCGCCGCCCGCCGGCACGCACACGCCGGTCACCCTCCCCTCCGAGCAGGTGAGCGGCTCGCTCCACCAGGCGTGCGCGCCGACCGAGGTCACCGCGCCGAGCCGGGGACCTAGGGACACGGTGCCGTCCAACGCGGTGGTGCCGCCGGGCGCCAGCTCCCGGTACGGGCCGAGCGCCTCGCACTCCACCACCCGGTGGCGCGGCCGCAGGCCCCCGAGGTGCCCCAACGGCTCGTCCAGCGGGTGTTCCATCCAGACCTCCGCCCGCGCACCGTCGTCCGGGTAGGGAGCGCCGGGGTCGACCGGGAAGCGGAAGGTCCAGGTGCCCGCCGGGCCGACGTGGGCGATCCACCCGGCCGCACCGGGGAAGCCGACCTTGCCGACCACGTCCTGCGCCGGGACGTGCAGCAGGTCGCCGTGGCGCTCGACGCGCGGCCGTCCGGTGCCCGCGACCAGGTCGACGGTGTCGGGCGTGCCGGACCCGGCCGTCCCCAGCCACACTCCGTCCCCCGGCTGCTCGGCGGGGTGCCCCGGCAACTGGGTGACGTTCCACAGGGCCCACCGGACGGTCCGTGCCGAGATGTTCCGGGCGCCGAGCCGCAGCCCGAAGTCGCACCGGCCGGCGGCGAGAGTGATCCGGCGGGTCAGGCGCAGGCCGGTACGCGGATCGTCGCCGCTGGTGAGAACGACGTCGGCGCGCGAACCGTCGTCCGCGACGTCCACGTCGCAGGCGTACGCCCCCGAGTCCAGGACGGGGTCCGGGGGGCCCGCCCACTCCTCGGGTCCCGACCAGCCCTGCGGGGCCGGCCAGGTCTTGTCGCCGCCCCAGTTGTGCCAGGCGGACATCGGGCCGTCGTGCGCTGCGACGGTCGACGGGTTCCGGGCGCCCAGCGTGTCGTCCAGGAGCTCCGGATTCCGGTGCAGGAACTCCCGGCCGTTGCGGACCGCCGACAGGATGCGGCCGCCCAGCTCGGGGGCGATCACCAGGCTGATCAGGCCGTTGTCCACCTCCACGACGTCGTGTCCGGCGCGCGCCCGCCGGACGGCGCGGACCCGGCCCTCGCCGGGTCGGTGTGCGGGTGTACTGCTCACGAAGGTGCTCCTCGGAAAGAACAGGCCCGGACGGCAGCGGTGGAGTCACTGCCGTCCGGGCCGTGCGGAAGGGAGGGAACGATGCGGCGCGTGCGGTCAGTCCTCGAAGACGAGGCAGACCTTGCCGGCGGCGCGACCGGCCGCGGCCTCGTAGGCGCGCTGTGCCTCGGTGAGCGGGAACCGGTCGCTGACCAGCCGCTCGGGGTGCAGTCCCTGCCGGGCGAGCAGTTCCGCCAGCCGGGTCATGCCCTGCACGGAGGTGACCCAGGAACCGGAGATCAGCACCTGCTTGTGGAGGACGTCGTCCGAGACGTCGAGACTCATCTGCCCGCCCTCGCCGACCAGCGCGAGCCGGCCGCGCACCCGCAGCGCCTTGAGGGCGAGGGAGCGGGCCGCCGGGTGACCGGAGCAGTCCACGGCCGCTTCGACGCCGGTGCCACCGGTCAGCTCCCGTACCCGGTCCAGCGGCTCGGCGGAGGAGTCGAGCACCTCGTCGAACAGCCCGAGCGAGCGGGCCCACGCCATCCGTTCGGGGACGACCTCGGCGCCGTACACGGTGCGCACGCCGAAGGCGCGGGCGACCATGGCAGCCGCCGCGCCGACCGGGCCGAGCCCGGTGACCAGCAGTCGGTCCGCCCCGCTCAGCGCGATCCGGGAGAGTGCCTCGTAGACCGTGCCGATGCCGCAGGCGATGAAGGCGCCGTCGACGTAGGTGAGCGGCTCGGGCAGCGGGACGCAGGTGTTCTCCTCGGCGAGGACGTACGGGGCGTGGCCGCCGTCGCGCTGCCAGCCGTAGGCGGTGCGGGACTCGGAGGTGCAGCCGATGAAGTAGCCTCGCGCGCACTCGTCGCACTGGCCGCAGCCGGAGATGTGGTAGACCGCGACCCGGTCGCCGGGCGCGAGCCGCTTGCAGCCGGGGCCCACCTCGACGACCTCGCCCGCCGGCTCGTGCCCGGCGACCACGTCGTCGTAGCGTGCGCCGCCCTCACCGATGTGGCCGTTGTAGATGTAGTGGATGTCGCTGCCGCAGATCCCGGAGGCGCGCGTGCGCAGGACGACCTGGCCGTGGCCGGCCCGGGGGCGGGGCGTCGCGCGCAGGTCGACGGTGCCGTCACCGGGCAGGAAGGCGCCGGTCATCGTGGCGGTGTCGGAGTTCGTACTCATGTCGTTCCTCGTTGCTTCGGGTACGGGGTGTGCGGGGCACGGGGGCACGGCCGGTCAGGACGACTGGAGGTCCTTCAGGGCGGGGGAGGCCGCGGTGACGGCGTCACCGGCGCGGCGCGACCCCGGGTCCTCGGGTACGTCGAGGTAGCGCCAGGTGAGCAGGGCGCCGGCCAGGTACATGCAGATGTAGACGATGACGACGCCGGTGTGGCCCACGAGGGGGTCGACGACGGAGTACGTCAGGGGCCCGACGAAGGTGGAGAGTCCGGCGGCGAGGCTGTAGATGCCCATGGCGTTGCCCTTGTCCTCCTCGGGCACCAGGGACGGCAGCAGCGCGGACAGCGGGATGTACCCGGCGAGCATGATGCCGTAGACGACCGTGGCCAGCAGGGCGACGGCGTAGTTGCCGGGCGCGAGCTGGGGTACCCAGTAGACGAGCGCCACGCCGAGCGCGCAGCCGGCACCGCCGGCCCAGGCGATGGTGGAGCGCCAGCCCAGCCGGTCGCTGATCCGGCCGAAGAACGGGTCGGCGAGGATGCCGATGACGCCCATGAAGGTGACCAGGGCGAGGTACTTGGACTCGCTGATGCCGATGTCGTCGGTGAAGAACGACGGCAGGAAGACGAAGAACCCGAAGTACGGCGTCGTGTTGATCATCCGGACCACCGCGGCGACACCGATGCGCGGATGGCGCTTGAGCACACTGACGCCGCGCAGCAGTTCCGACCGGAAGGAGAAGTCCGGGGCCGTGGTGTCCACCATCGGCCGGGTGCCGCGGGCCTCCTTGACGGCGAAGGAGCCGATCGCCGCGCCCACCGCGACCAGTCCCAGGGAGAGCCAGAAGGTGGAGTAGGCGCCGACCAGCGGGATGCTGACGGCGGCGATGGCGGAGCCGATGGTCGGCAGTCCCGCGCTGTAGGCGAACCAGAACCAGCCCGCGGCGGAACCGCGCAGTTCCTTGCGGGCGGTGAGCTGGATCCACAGCAGGAACGCGTAGGCGAACAGCGGATAGGCGATGCCGCGCAGGCCGTAGAAGACGTAGACGAGGGCTTGGTTCCCGCTGGGGAGGGCCGCTGTGAGGAAGAGGACCTCGAAGACGATCCAGAGCACCGCGCCGGTCCGCATCACACGGCGCGGTCCCCACACGTTGGACAGGGCGCCGGAGAGCCAGGAGCCGAGGGCGACGAAGGCGCCGTAGACGCTGATGACGAGACCAGCGCCGGAGGAGGTGAAGCCGCTGTCGCGGAGGTACGGCTCCAGGTAGTTGGACTCCACGCCGTCACCGATCATGAAGATCAGGACCGCGACATATCCCCACATCAGGGGGCGGGGGATGCCTATGCGCTCCACCCGGGGCAGCGCGCTGCGCGGCATCGTCGGCGCGCCGGGGGCTGTGCTCATCGAGGTTCCTTCCTGAGGCCCGGGGCAGGCCGGGGACGTAGCCGGAAGCGGCAAGCGCAGCCATTAAATATGAATTAATCTGGGGTTTCAATGGTGGCAGCGGAGTGGAGGTCCTCGCGAGGGGGCCACCGGCAGGGCGGACGAGCCACCGTCCGGGTCAGGACCCTGGCCGGACTCCCGCCGGGAGAGTCTGCTCGGCCCAGATGACCTTGCCCTCACGACCGTGTCGTGCGCCCCAGCGTTCGGTGAGCTGGGCCACCAGCAGCAGGCCGCGGCCGCCTTCGTCGAAGACCCGGGCGCGGCGCAGGTGCGGGGCGGTGCTGCCGGCGTCGGACACCTCGCAGGTGAGCGTCGACTGGAGGATCAGTCGGAGCTGGACGGGGCTCCTGCCGTAGCGGATCGCGTTCGTCACCAGCTCGCTGACGGCCAGCTCGGTGGTGAAGGACATCTCCTCCAGCCCCCAGTCCGCCAGGACGTCGGCCGCGAAGCGGCGGGCTTCGGACACGGCCGCCGGATCGGACGGGAGGTCGATCGCCGCGACGTGGCCGGGGTCGAGGGCTCGGGTGCGGGCCACCAGCAGGGCGACGTCATCGGCGGGGCGGCTGGGCAGCAGCGCGGTCAGCAGCCGGTCGCACGTCTCCTCCAGCGACTCCGGCGCCGAGGTGAGGACACCGTGCAGCGTGGCGAGCGCGAGGTCCACGTCGCGCGTGCGGCCGGCGATCAGCCCATCGGTGTACAGGACGAGCAGGCTGCCCTCCCGCAGTTCGAACTCGGTCGTCTCGAAAGGAAGTCCGCCCAGGCCCAGGGGCGGACCGATCGGCACCTCGGGCACCTCGGCCACGCCGGCGGTGCCGGGTGCCCCGCCGGCGGTCGAGGGGGTCACCACGGTCGGCGGGACATGGCCGGCACTGGCGAGGGAGCACAGGCGGGAGACGGGGTCGTAGATCGCGTACAGGCAGGTGGCGCTGGTCTCCCCCTCGTCCCGGGACTCCTCGCGCTGCATCCGGATGACCACGTCGTCCAGGTGCGTGAGGAGCTCGTCGGGCATGAGATCGATGTCGGCGAAGGCGCGGACGGCTGTGCGGAGCCGGCCCATGGTGGCGGCGGCGTGCAGGCCACGGCCGACCACGTCGCCGACGACGAGCGCGACGCGCGCCCCGGACAGCGGAATGACGTCGTACCAGTCACCGCCCACCCCCGCGCGGGACCCGGCGGGCAGGTAACGCGAGGCGGTGTCGACGGCCGACTGCCGCACCGTGTGCCGCGGCAGCAGGGTTCGCTGGAGGGTGAGCGCGGTGGAACGCTCACGGGTGTACCGGCGGGCGTTGTCGATGGACACCGCCGCCCTGGAGACGATCTCCTGCGCCAGCAGGAGGTCGTCGTCGTCGAAGGGGACCGCGGTGCGATGGCGCGCGAACTGCACCAGACCCAGGGTGTCCCCACGGGCGTGCACGGGCACGAGGAGCACCGAGTGGAGGCCGAGGGTGCGCAACACCCGGCCGTGGGACGCCGACGGTGCCATCCACGCGGGCATCTCGGTTCCCGCGACGCGGTGCAGGACGGATCGTCCGGTGGCCAGCGCGCGCACCGGTTCGGAGCCGTCGGGGTAGGAGTGGGCCTCACCGACGCGGAGCAGGGACTCCGGACAGCCGTCGAGGACCGAGCGCTGGGCGACTCGGCGCTGTGCCGAATCCCGTGGTGGACCCGCGTCGTCCGCTTCGCCGAGGGCGGAGCCGAGGAGGTCGACGGTGACCAGGTCGGCGAAGTCCTCGATGCAGACCGCCGTCAACTCTTGTGCGGTGCGGGTGACGTCGAGCGTGGTCCCGATCCGCTTGCTCGCCCTGTCGGTGAGGGCGAGCCGACGTTGCAGCAGGTGGTCGCGCTCCTCCTGGTAGGCGGCGACGACCTCTTCCGAGGACCGGTCCACGTAGTCGAACCCGACCGTGACCAGCCTCATCGAGGCCCGGTGGATCAGGTGCCAGTCGCTGGTGAGGTGCGGCGCCTCGGCCTGCAGCAGTTCGAGCAGACGGAGGTGGCCGACCCGGTAGCCACGGAGGAGTCTGCTCACCGAGATCCCCCGCCGGGCGTAGAGACGGCCTACTTCCAAGGCGGCCGGAGGAACGTTCGACGCGCTCGCACCGGGGCGGTTCTCCAGGAGATCCAGAAAAGCGAGGACGTGCTGGGCCGTCTCCTCCAGGTTCAGAGCCGCGAGGTCCCGCTCCTCCGACAGCTCGGAGAGCTCGCCGTTCAGGCGCTGGAGCACCAGGCCGGCCAGCTTCCCCACCTGTGGCCTGAGGTGGCGGGCCAGCTGACCAAGGAACGCATCGACGTCGGTTCCCATACTGTGAATGTAGGGGAGAGCCTCGGCGTGCGCCCCTCGGGCGGCCGCGGGCGGCGGGAGCCGCGTGGACGGTGACCGTGCTGGTCGGGCGGCTCGGCGGAGCTGCGCCGGGCCGCCCGAGGCAGGACGCACCAGCACCCTTCAGGAGGCGGCCATAGACAGGACGCGGAGAGCGCGGTCGCGGGGCGGGCCGGCCGCCCGGCTGCTCGCGTGGTGCGCCGTGGTGGCGGCAATCGCCGCCGTGGTGGTGCTGCTGCTCGCGCTGGGCGGGGGCGGCCTGCTCGTCGTCGCGGCCGGGATCCTCGGGCTGGTGGTCTGCGCCGCCGGCATCTGGTGGTTCGTGGCCCGGCGCGGTCCGGCGCGGCTGCTCGGCGCGTTCCTGGCCGCCGCGGCGCCGGCCGGCGTCCTGGTGTTCTACGCGCGGAGCGGTCTGTGGCTCGTCGCGCTGGTCTCCAGCCTGTGCTGGGCGACGGCGGTGGCCTGCGGCCGTGCGGCGCTGCACCGGGCGCGGCCGCCCCGGTCGCAGCGGCCCGTCCGCGCACGTCGGCCGAAGCGGGCGGTGCTGATCATGAACCCGAAGTCGGGCGGGGGCAAGGTCGGCCGCTTCGACCTCGTGCGGCGGGCGGAGCGACTGGGCGCACGGGTGATCCTCCTGGATCCCTCGGCCCCGGCCGATGTGGGCGAACTGGCCCGCAAGGCCGTGGACGACGGTGCCGACCTGCTCGGTGTCGCCGGCGGCGACGGTACTCAGGCACTGGTCGCGGCCGTCGCCGCCGAGCACGGAGTGCCGTTCCTCGTGATCTCCGCCGGCACCCGCAACCACTTCGCCATGGATCTCGGCCTCGACCGCGCCGACCCGGCCCGCTGCCTCGACGCCCTGACCGACGGCGAGGAGATCCGGGTCGACCTCGGCGACGTCTCCGGCCGTCCCTTCGTCAACACGGTGTCCTTCGGCGTGTACGCGGACATCGTGCAGAGCCCCCGGTACCGCGACGCCAAGACGGGCACCGCCCTGAAGCTGATGCCGGACCTCCTGGCCAGGGAGGGCGCGCGACGGCTCGGCGCGCAGGTGGACGGCGCCCCGCTCACGGACCAGCAGGCGCTGTTGATCAGCAACAACCCGTACGTCTCGCCCGACGAACTGAGCGGCGGTGGTCGCCGGCCCGTGCTCGACAACGGTGAGCTGGGCGTGATCGGGATCAGGGTGGAGAACGCGGCACAGGCGGCGGGGCTGGCCCTGTGGGGCGCACAGGCGCCGGGGCTCACCGTGACGACCGCCCGGCGGGTGGAGGTGACGGACGGCGGACCGCGGCCCCCGGTGACGGCGGGCGGGGAGGAGGCGCGGCTCCCGGTGGCGGTGGACGGGGAGGCGCTGCGGCTGAGCACACCGGTCGTGTGCACGGTACGGCCCCGCGCGCTCCGGGTGCTGCTGCCGCGCGACCGCCCCGGCGTGCCGCCGCCGGCGCCCCCGGTCGACTGGCGGCGGCTGCTCGCCCTCGCGTGGGGTTCCGCCGCGGACACGGCGTCGGGCGAGAGCCGTACGTGACCGCGTCACCGTCCCCCCGGTCCCGGCGCCGCCCGCTCCCCGCCGCGACGCCGGGCGCGAGCCCCTGGCGCGTCTCAGAGTCCGAGGTGGTCGCCGAGGTCGGCGTAGTCGACCTGCCACAGGCCGGGGGAGCCCGTCGGGTACTGGGAGCGGAACCCGAGCAGGCGCTGGACACGCGGTGAGAGCGTTCTGGCGACCTCCATGTCGACCAGGAAGGGGTACGCCTCCTCGCCGGTGAGGAAGCCCGGGTTGAGGGCGAAGGCCACAGCCCGCCGGTACTCGTCGCCGGTCCGGTTCGCGCCACCACCGTGTGCGGTCTTGCCGCTGAACAGAAGGGCGTCTCCGGCGTTCATGATCGCGGGGACGGTCTGCTCAGGAGTCCCGCGGTCCTCGAAGTCGCTCCAGTGGTTGCTCCCGGGGATGACCCGGGTGGCGCCGTTCTCCTCCGTGAAGTCGGTCAGGGCGATGAGGAAGTTGAGGGTGACTTCCGGGCCGCCCGGCCCCATCCCGATGAACGGGAACCAGTTCTCCAGATCCCGGTGCAGCATCTGGGCCTGGCTCCGGGGACCGATCTCGATCACCTGGGCGGTGGTCATCCAGTAGGTGCCCGACTCCGGGAGGAAGATCCGGTCGCAGATCTCGTGGACCAGGGAGTGTTCGAGGATCTCGTTGCGGAACGTGGCGCTGTGCGTGACCAGGTTCGTGAGCCGCTTGGTGTTGCTGCCGTGGAACGCGGCCACCATGTCGTCCTCGTGGGTCGAGCCCGGGCGGAGCGCCTGCAACGGCGGCTCGATCTCGGTGTTGAAGCGGTTCATCTGCTCCCGCGTCAGGAAGTTCCTGACGATGACGCCTCCGTCGCGGGTCAGGAGCTGGAGGATCTCCTCCGCAGGCGCGTCGGTCGCCACCGACGACAGGGTCCGGGGCTCGTTCTGTGCTGTCATGCGACATCTCTCCCTCGAAGTGAACTGCGGACGACGGGCGTCGTTTCCTCGCCGTTCATGTGCCTTGGGGCGTCACTCTCGCCAGCCACGGCCACCGGCGAGAACGACAGCGGGCACCTGCTTCGCCCGGTCCCCGGTGCACGATGCACAGCCGATGGCCGAACGGCCGGTCCGGGCGGGCGCGGTCGTCACGCGGGGCCGCGCAGCTCGGCGCGCCGGATCTTGCCGCTCTGGGTCTTGGGCAGGTCGGCGAGGAAACGGATCTCGCGGGGACACTTGTAGGCCGCCAGCCGCTCGCGGGAGAAGGCGATCAGTTCGTCCGCCGTGGCGTTCAGCCCCGTCTTGAGCGAGACGTAGGCGACGACGGTCTCGCCGCGGTAGGCGTCCGGCTGTCCGACGACCGCGGCCTCGAGCACCGACGGGTGTTCGTACAGGGCGTCCTCGACCTCGCGCGGCCAGACCTTGTAACCGGACACGTTGATCTGGTCCTTGAGCCGGTCCACCAGGTAGACCCAGCCCTCCTCGTCGATGACGGCGACGTCACCGGTACGGAGCCGGCCCTCCGGCATCGTCTGGCGGGTGACCTCGGGCTTGTCCCAGTAGCCGGGCACCACCTGCGGCCCGCTCAACTCCAGTTCGCCCTGTTCCCCGCTCGGAACCGGATTGCCGTGCGGGTCCACGACGCGCGCGGTGAGGTGCGGCAGGGGCCTGCCGATGGAGAGCGTGCCGCTCGGCAGATGCACGGGGGCCCTGTCCCCCGGCGGCACGGCGATGACGGCGGACGTCGTCTCGGTCATCCCGTAGCCGTTGTGGAGGTAGACGCCGAACCGCTCCTGGAACCGCTCGACGGTGGCCGGCGGGATCGGCGCACCGCCGGAGTACAGGGCCTTCGCCGAGGTGAAGTGTTCCGGTCCTGCCTGCGGCAACTGGTAGATCGCGTTGTACGCCGTGATGGAACCGATCGTGTAGGTCACCCCGTGCTCGGCGAAGGCCTCCAGGGCGACCTCGGGGTGGAACCGGCCCGTCAGGACGAGCATGGTGTCGGTGAGCAGAGAGATCGTCGCGTTGACCACCGCGCCGGTGATGTGGAACAGCGGGGCCATGGCGAACACGACGTCCCCGTCACGCACGCCCATCCACGACGCGCAGGTCGCCACCACGCTCAGGACGTTGCCGTGGGTGTTCATGGCGCCCTTCGGCGGCCCCGTCGTTCCCGAGGTGTACGTCAGGAACGCGACGTCGTCGCGGGTCAGCTCCGCGGGCGAGGGGCTGCGGCCCTCGAACTCACCGATCAGCGCCATCAGATCGCCGTCCGGGGCCGGAGCGTGGCGCTCCGTCGTCGCAAAGACCCGCGGATCGTTCCTCGACTGGTAGTCCAGCGCCGACGTGCTGACCAGCCAGCGCACCGTGCTCCCGGCCAGCGTCCCGAGAGTCTCGTGGACGTCCGTGTCCGCACAGACGACCCCGACCGCCCCGGAGTCGTCGATGAGGCGGCGGAGCTCCTGGCGCCGGTACATCGGATTGAGTCCCAGTGCCGTGGCCCCCAGCTTCCACAGGGCCAGGAGCACCAGCGCGTACTGCGGGACGTTCTGCAGGTACACGCCGACGCGGTCGCCGCGCCCGGTGCCGCGGGCCTCGAACGCGGCGGCCAGGGCGTCCGACGCCGCATCCACCTCCCGCGCGGACAGGACGCCGTCGAAGTAGCGCAGCGCCGTGCCCTCCGGGTTCTTCTCCACGCGTGCCTTCCAGATGGCCACGAGCGAGTCGGGAATCGCGTCCGCCCCCGTACCGAACCCGTCGGGGAACGTCTCCCGCCGCCGGCCCTCGTCCACTGTCATCTGCCGTCCTTCCCACCCATGTCCATGCGCTTGGCGTGCCGGTCACGTGAGTTCGCGCTTGAGGATCTTTCCGGTGGACGTCATCGGCAGGGTCTGCACGATCTCCACGATGCGCGGGTACTTGTAGCCGGCCATCTGCTCCCTGCCCCAGGCGATCAGCTCGTCGGGCCTGGCCTCGACGCCGGGGGTGGGGATGACGAATGCCTTGATCTCCTCGCCGTGGCTCTCGTGCGGCACGCCGACGACCGCGGCCAGGCTGATCGCGGGGTGCGTCATCAGGACCTCCTCGATCTCGCGCGGGTACACGTTGAAGCCGCCGCGGATGATCAGGTCCTTCGCCCGGTCGACGATGTAGTAGAAGCCGTCCTTGTCTCTGCGGGCCAGGTCACCGGTGCGGAACCAGCCGTCCCTGACTGCTGCGGCGGTGGCCTGGGGGCGGCCGTGGTAACCCTTCATCACGTTGTGGCCCTTGACCGCGATCTCCCCGATGGCGCTGCCCGTGCCGTCGTCCTCGACCTCCGACCAGTCCGGGTTGACGAGCTTGAGCTCCACGCCCCAGACCGGCACGCCGATGGAGCCGGGCCGTGGCTCTCGCGCCGGATCGCTGAAGGTCACCACCGGCGAAGTCTCGGAGAGGCCGTAGCCCTCCAGAACCTGGACCCCCAGCCGCTCCCTGACCTGTTTGATGATCTCGGCGGGGAGCGGGGCGCCGCCGGAGACGCCGACGCGCAGGTTCTTCGCGATCCTCGCGACGTCGACATCGTCGGTGAGCGCCTGCAACAGGCCCCACCACATGGTGGGGACGCCCGCGAAGAAGGTGATGCTTTCCCGCTGCATCAGGGAGACCGCCTGCCGGGCGTCGAATCGTGGCAGCATCACCAGTGTGCTCGCCGTCGAGAATCCGGCGTTCATCTGCACGGTCGCGCCGAAGGAGTGGAACAGCGGCAGCACGACCAGGTGGGTGTCCAGGGCGGGCCGGTTGTCCAACAGCCGGTTGCACGCCAGGGCGTTGAGAACCAGGTTGGCGTGGCTGAGTTCGGCACCCTTCGCCTGTCCTGTCGTACCACTCGTGTAGAGCAGCACAGCCGGGTCGTCCCCCGTGGTCCCCATGCTGTCGAACGTCGTCGCGCTGCCCTGCAGCGCGGCGCCCATGGTCTCGACACCTTCGATCGGACTGTGCGCCTCGGGATCGGCGGTGACAAGGAAGAAGTGCTCGCAGCCCGCGGTCTCGGTGAACCCGGCGTGTCCCTCCGCACCCATCGGCAGGCCCGCGTCCCCCTCGAAGCAGAAGTACGCCTTCGCCTTCGAGTCGGCCAGGTGGTAGGCGATCTCCCGGCTCTTGAGCAGGATGTTGAGCGGTACGACGACGGCGCCGGCCTTGAGGATCCCGTAGTAGACGACCGGGAACCAGGGCACGTTGGGACAGCTGAGCGCGACCTTGTCGCCGGGCCAGATGCCGCGGTCGACCAGGAGGTTGGCGACCCGGTTGGCGGCGGCCTCGACCTGGGCGTAGGTGAGGCGTGTCGTGCCGAGGACGACGGCGTCCCGGTCCGGGTGCGTGCGGGCGGAGTCCTCGAGCAGGACCGAGAGGTTCAGCATGGTGTCTTCCGGGAAGGTGGACCGGGCCAGGCCGCGGGGGGGGGGGAACAGAACACGCGGCCTGGCTCGGAGCGGGTGGGGGTTACGCGCGACGTGACGGGGGCGTCACGACTTCCGCAGCAGCCGGTCGAGGGCCTCGGCCGTCGCCTCGATGTCGGAGGTGGTGTGTGCCGTACTGATGAAGACCTTGCCGGACGGCATGAACAGGAAGCCCTGACGCAGCATCCCTTCGAGGATCTCGGTCCAGAGCCCGCTGGTCCCGTGCAGCCCGGTGGCCCCACCGGCGGGGACGTACTGGAGGAGCGAGCCGACCCGGTTGAAGCGGCCGAACTCGGCGGACGGACCGAGAGCGCCGCCGACGAGTGCTTCGAACTCGGACGAGGTCCGTTCGAGCAGCTCGTGGACCGCGGGATCGGCCAGGGCCCGCATCGTCGCCGCGACGGCCGCCAGTGCGATCGGGTTGGCGTTGAAGGTTCCGGCGTGCACGACGCCGGTCGTCACTTGATCGACCAGGTCTGCTCGGCCGACGACGGCGCTCTGGGTGAACCCTCCGGCCATCGCCTTGCCGAAGACGGACAGGTCGGGCAGCACGCCGTACTTCTCGGCCGCCCCGCCACGGGCGATCCGGAACCCGGCGATCACCTCGTCGAAGACGAGCACGACGCCGTGCCGGTCGCAGAGGGTCCGCAGCGTCGACAGGAACTGCGGTGTGGGTGCTTCGACGCCGGCATTGCTCATCACCGGGTCGACGAGCACGGCCGCGATGTCGCGCTCGGCGGACTCGCTCAGCAGGCGCTCGGCCAGACGCACGTCATTGAAGCGCGCCACGACCAGGTCGTCGAGGACGCTCGCCGACTGTCCCGGTCCGCCGGGGGTGGCGGGGCGGTCGCAGTCGTCCTCGGACATCCCGGCGTACACGGTGTCGTGCCAGCCGTGGTAGCTCTTCGCGAACTTGAGGACGCGACGCCGCCCGGTGGCGGCCCGCGCGAGGCGCAGCGCCACCTGCACCGCTTCGGTCCCCGTGTTGCTCCACAGCAGTCGCTCGCCGTGCGGCACGGCCTCGAGGACCGCTTCCGCCGCGAGGTACTCCAGCGGGTGGCCGGTGCCGACGACCTGCATCTTCGTCGCGACCTCGGTCACGGCGGACACCACCCGCGGGTCGCCGTGACCGAGGACGAGCGGGCCCCAGGCCATCACGTAGTCGATGTACCGGTCGCCGTCCAGGTCCCAGACGTACGCGCCTCGTGCCTCGCGCACGAAGAGCGGATGGGGAGGCATCGCGGCGCGCAGGCCCGACCCCACACCCCCGCCGACGCTGCGGCGAGTCCGCTCGAAGGCCGAGCGTGATGATTCCAGGGCCATGGGATCGCCCCTGCCTTTCAGTACGTGATCACCGAGCGGATGCCGATGCCGCGCTTCATCTGGTCGAACGCCTCGTTGATGTCCTGGAGACCGATCTCGCTCGTCACGAGGGAGTCCAGGTCGATGCGGTGGTTCATGTAGTGGTCGATCAGCAACGGGAAGTCGGAAGCCGGCTTGCTCGATCCGTAGTTCGAGCCGATGAGCGACAGTTCCTGATCGGACATGACGAAGGGATCGATGGAGATCCGCATGCCGTCCGCCACCTGCCCGGCGACCACCGCGGTGCCGCCCCGGGCCAGGACCTCGTAGGCCGACTCGATGGTGCGGGGCAGTCCGATGGCCTCGATGGCGATCTCCACGCCGCGTCCGTCGGTGAGCCGGCGCACCCTGTCGGCGAAGTTCTCGCGGGTGTTGTTGATCAGGTCGGTCGCCCCGAAGACGCGTGCCTGCTCGAGCTTCTCGTCGGAGACGTCCGCGGCGATGATCTTCCGCGCGCCGGCGAGCCGGGCCCCTTGGATCGCGTTCAGACCGACGCCGCCGCAGCCGAGGACCAGCACGGTGTCGCTCGGCCGCACGCCTGCGGTGTTGACGGCCGCGCCGACGCCGGTGGTGACGGCGCATCCGACCAATGCCGACTGCGGGAACGGGGCGTCGTCCCGGATGGCGATCGCGCCCGACTCGGGCACGAGGGTGTACTGGCCGAACGTTCCGAGGCCCGCGAAGCTGTAGACGTCGCCCTCGTCCACGGACGTGATCCGGGACCGGCCGTCGAACGACAGGTGGTTCGCCGAGTGCTGGCTGACCATGTCGCACAGGACGGGCCTGCCGCTGATGCAGTAGGAGCAGCGGCGGCATGACGGCGTCCAGGACAGCACGACGTGGTCGCCCTTCTTCAGGGTCGTGACGCCGTCGCCGACGCTCTCGACGATCCCGGCCCCTTCGTGGCCGAGGATCATCGGCGAAGGAACTTCCCATTCGCCCACGAGCACGTGCAGGTCGCTGTGGCACACTCCGCTCGCCTTGAGCCGCACCAGCACCTCGCCGGGCGGAGGCGTCGAGGGAAGGGTCACTCGTTCGATGGTCAGTGGTTCGTTCGGCGTCCTGAAGACAGCGGCGTCGAATTCGATGGTCATGGCGGTTTTCCTTCTGCGCGGTGCGGTGATCACGTCCGGGCGGTGCGGATGAGCTTCTTGTTGGCGAACTCGTCGATTCCGGCCCGCCCCAGTTCGCGGCCGAAACCGGACTGCTTGACCCCGCCGAAAGGCAGTTCCGCGCCTTCGAGGCCGACGCCGTTGACGAAGACCATGCCGGCCTCGATCCTGTCGGCGACGCGCAGCGCCTGCTCGGCGTCCGTCGTGAACACGTAGGAACCCAGCCCGTACGGGGTTCCGTTCGCCAGCTCGACGGCCTCGTCCTCGGATCCGACGCGGTAGACGGTCGCGACGGGGCCGAAGAGCTCCTCGGCGGCCGACGCCGACATCGGCGAGGCGCCCGTCAGAACGCCGGGCGGGAAGTACGCTCCTTCGCGCTGTCGCGCGGAGACGAAGGTCGCCCCGTCGGCGACGGCTCGCTCGACCTGCTCCTCGAGGTACTCGGCGGCGGCGACCGAGGAGAGCGGCGTGAGCCCGTCGGTCAGGGCGCGCACCTTCTCGGTGAACTTGTCGAGGAAGGCGTCGTAGAGGTCCTCGGCGACGATGAAGCGTTTCGCGGCGTTGCACGCCTGCCCGGTGTTCTCGAACCGCGTCTCGACCGCCGCCTGGACCGTGGCGTCGAGGTCGTCGGTCGACAGCACGATGAAGGGATCCGAGCCGCCGAGTTCGAGCACCACCTTCTTGAGGCTGCGCCCGGCCTTCTCGGCGACCTCCGCGCCGGCCCGCTCCGAACCGGTGAAGGAGACACCCTGCACCCTGGGGTCCGCGATGGCCCGAGCGATCTGCTCGCCGGTGGCGTGGACGTTGACGTAAGCGCCCCGGGGGAAGCCCGCGTCCGTGAACAGCTGCTGGAGCGCCTCGGACGACTCGGGACACTGCGACGCGTGCTTGAGCACGAGGGTGTTGCCCAGCGCGAGGTTGGGCGCGGCGAACCGGGCCACCTGGTAGTACGGGTAGTTCCAGGGCATGATCCCCAGCAGCACGCCGACCGGCTGGCGACGGACGAAAGCGGTGCCCTCTCCTTCGAGGAGCTCGATCGGTTCGTCGGCGAGGAACTTCTCCGCGTTCTCGGCGTAGTACCTGTAGATCGAGGCGCTGAACTCGACCTCCGCGACGGCCTCGTCCACCGGTTTGCCCATCTCCCGGTGGATGATCTCGGCAAGCTGCGCGCTGCGCTCGTCGTGGAGGGCGGCGACGGTGTTCAGCAGCTGGGCGCGCTGTTCCACGGAAGTCCGCCTCGACCACTGCGCATAGGTTTCCGCCGCCGCGTCGACGGCCCCCGCGACGACCTCGTCCGTCGCGGTCGGGTACTCCTTGACCAGCTTTCCGCTCGCGGGGTCGACCACCGCGTACACGTGCCTCTTCGCCATGCTGACTCCTTTTTCGTTCTCGGGCTTCATGCGAGGGTTCCGGTGGTGCGGGCCGGGTTCGCGTCCAAGGCCCCGTTGTGGTCGTGCAGCGCGCGATAGGCACGGAAGTAGACGAATCCCTGGGTGCCCCACGTCGCCAGTGCGGCGGTGTAGAAGATCGTGCGGTTCGCGTCGTCGAACGGCAGGGGGAAGAAGTCGTAGGTCAACGCGATGGTCGTTCCGGCGGCGGTGACCAGGCCGGTCCAGATCGCGAGCCGCTTCTCGCCCGCCTTCCGGAGCCGCCTGGCGAAGTACCCGAGGAAGACCGCCGTGAGGAGGTTGGCGACCACGTAGAATACGGCGACCCAGAACGCGATGCCGCCGGTGTGCAGGTCCGCGCCGTGGAACTGGCGGAGGAGGAGACCGGACACGGTCGCGACTCCGAACACGGCGACGTCGACGCCGAGGCTCGGCTTGTAGCGGTGGGTGACCTTCATCAGGCCCATGATCAGAATGAGCGTGATGCCGACCGACCTGGAGAACGCGTCCAAGAAGTACGCCAGGTCGTACAGGACGCTGTCGCTCTTGGCGCCGAGCAGTGACCAGAGCAGGAAGTTGGTGCCCGACGTCGCGACGACCATCCATTCGAGGCCCAGGAGGTAGTTGCCATGGCGGCGGATGAATTTCCAGCCGTAGAAGTAACCGGCGAAGATCATCCACAGGTCGGCCAGCAGGAACAGCGTCTCCCTCATCGGGACGCCCCCTCTAGGACGTCGCGGGACAGCAGGGCGATGACGCCCTCTGCGGTGCGCTGGCCCGTCAGAACCGCGCCGTTCATGGTTCCGGCCCATTCGCCGGCGGTTTCGGAGCCCGCCCAGTGGACGCGCCCGTGGGGCTCGGACAGCGCCTTGCCGAAGCTCGTGGTCGCGTAGGGGGCGACGGCGGGATTGGGGCCGCCCGGGGCGAAGGGCTCCGCTCCCCAGCGGTGATCCACGTAGTCGATCGGGGCGTGGGCCTGCGGACCGTAGAGGTGGGCGAGCTGCTGGACGACCCGGTCGCGCCGGGTCTCGGGGCCGAAGCCGTCGAAGACGCGCGGATCGCAGAAGGCCATCAGGACGCCCGGTCCGCCGGGGGCGGGGGACACGTCGAAGGTGATGAACACGGTTCCGGTGTCGGTCACCGCCTCACCGGAGCATCCCTCGGCTCGCCAGAACGGCTTCTCGTAGGCCACGAAGGCCTTGCTCAGCACGCCCATGCGCCAGGTTCGGGTGAGCCCTTCGCCCCGCTCGGGCAGTGAGGGGTCGAACTCGATGGCGGCGCGGTGCGCCGGCGAGGCCGTGACGATCGCGTACCGGGCGTGGATCTCGCCGGAATCGGTGCTGACGGTGACGCCGTCGTCGTCTTGCGTGATGCGTTGCACCGGTGTCTCCAGGCGTACGCGGTCGCCGAGCCGCTCCGCCACCCGTTTGGCGATCTCCTGGGTGGTCTCGACGATCCGGTCCTGCTGCTGTCCGCCCTCGACGTCCAGCATGTGGTCGAGCCCGCCCGCCGAGCGGATGTAGCGCAGCGCGTGCAGCAAGGAGACGTCGCCAGGGGTACACCCCCACTGCACCTTGCTGATGACGGTCATCAGCGCACGGGTGCTGGGCAGCGCGTTCTTCCGGTCGAGCCATTCGCCGAACGAGATGGCGTCGAGCCGGCCGGCCCCGGGCGTCTCCCAGGCGGCGTCGACGTCGATGGTCGCGACCAGCTTGTCCACCGCCGTCTGCATGCGGGCCATGTCCACCAGGGCCAAGGGGGAGACCTTGGGAATGGTGCCGCTGTAGGTGCGACGCCGACCCGTCATCCACAGCACGTTGCGGCCCTGGGCGAACTGGTCGGTCGTGGTACACCCCACCCGGCTCGCGAGGTCCCGGACGGCGGTGTGGCGCCGTGCCACCCACGTCGCTCCGAGGTCGACCTTCACGCCCGCCACCTCGCCGGACAGCGAACGCCCTCCGACCCGGTCGCGGCCTTCCACGACCACGACGGACCGTCCCGTGCTCATCAGCCGCTCGGCAGCGCTCAGACCGGCGAAACCGGCACCGACGACCACGACGTCGACCGTGGTGCCCTTGGAGTGCGACTCACGAGATCCGGACATGGCTTCCTCCTTCACCCACGCGGTTCGCGTGCTGCGAGACGTAGGTCGTGATGGGGTCGACGAGGGCCTCGGGGATGTGGTGGCCCATGCCGGGGATGACCACGTGCTGCGCCGAGCGGATCGCCCGGACGGTCGCGGCGCCACCGCTCGGGTCGACCAGCGGGTCCCGGTCGCCGTTGATGACCAGGGTCGGGGCCGTGATCCTGCTCAGCTCGGCCGTCCGGTCTCCGGAGCGCTGGATCGCCTGGATCTGGCGCGCCGTGCCGGCCGCCGGCTCACCGGCGCTGCGATCCCACCCACGAGCCGCGATGGCGGCCTCGGCCGCGTCGTCGATGGGATGGTCCGTTCCCGCGACGTGCCGGGTGAGTCGCAGGTGAGCACGGACCGCTGCGGTCCTGTTCCGCGCAGGCGGGGCGGCAAGGAGCCGGATCGTCGACAACGCAGGCCGGCCCACCTTCTTCGCCCCGGTGGTCGAGTAGAGCGAGGTCAGCGACAGCACGCGCTCGGGCGCCGTGGCCGCGATCGTCTGTGCGATCATCCCGCCCATCGACCGCCCCACCAGGTGCACCCGCGAGATCCCGAGGTGGTCGAGGACGCCGATGCCGTCCTGGGCCATGTCGGCCAGCGTGTACGCGTCGCCGCGCGGGCGCGCGGCGATCTGGCGCCAGAGCCCGGGAGGGGGCGCGGCGACGAACGTCGACTGGCCGACGTCGCGGTTGTCGATCGCGACGACCCGGAAACCGCGGGTGACGAGTGAGGCGACGAACGAGTCGGTCCAGAAGGTGAGGTCTTCGCCCAGTCCCGCGATGAGCAGCATCGCGGGGTCGTCCTTGTCGCCGTGGTCCCGGAAGCAGATCGTCATCCCGGACGGCAGGGTCGCGTACTGGTCGACGCTCGTGTCAGGCATGGGTGGCTCGCCGCCCGTCGGATGACTGCGCGGCCGTCCGACGGGTGCCGAACTCGAGGTTCTCGTCGGCCACCGGGCCGCGGAGCGCCCTGGCGTCCTCGGGATAGGACATCGCCATCCGCCAGGGCTTCTCGGGGCCCTGTTTGGGCAGGAACTTCTCGCCGCGCCTGGCGTATCCGGCCTGAAGGTCCATGACGGGCCTGCGGTTCGTTCCCGGCGGCGCGACCGGAACCACCGTGTCGTATCCGCGGGCGTCCATGTGCCTGACCAGGTCGATGAAGTAACGACACATCAGGCTCACCTTGAGCGTCCAGGACGAGGTGGTGTAGCCGATCGCCATCGCCCAGTTCGGCATCCCGCTCAGCAGCATGCCGCGGTAACAGAGCGCGTCCGCGATGTCGACCTGGCGCCCGTCGACCACGATGGGCATGCCGTCGAAGAGCCGAAGGTTCAGCCCCGTCGCGGTGACGATGACGTCGGCCTCCAGTTCCTCACCCGACGTCAGGACGATTCCGCGCTTGCTGAACCGGGCCACGGCGTCGGTGACGACGGAGGCCCTGCCTTCCTTGATCACGTCGAAGAAGTCCCCGTCCGGCGCGACGCACAGCCGCTGGTCCCACGGGTCGTACGGCGGGTTGAAGTGCTTGTCGACGTCGAATCCCTTGGGAAGGCGCTTGACGTTCTCGCGCCGGATGATGGCCCGTCCTGCCTTGGGGAAGGTCCGCAGGCCCTTCACGACGGCGTGTTCGGTCCAGATGTTCTTGAACCGCGTCACGGCGTACCCGCGCTCTTCCCCGAGCAGCTTCGTGAGCGCCAGGGCGACCTTGTCGACACGGGGGAGCGGCATGACGTAGGTGGGGGTGCGCTGCAGCATCGTCACGTGCCGGGCGGCGCCCGCCCCGGTGGTCATGGCCGGCACCAGAGTGATCGCGGTCGCACCGCTGCCGATGACGACGACCTTCTTGTCGCTGTAGTCGAGTCCCTCGGGCCAGTGCTGCGGATGGACGATCCGGCCCTCGAAGTCGTCCCGCCCCGGGAACTCCGGTGAGAACCCCTCGTCGTACCGGTAGTAGCCGGTGGCGGCGAAGACCCACCCCGCTTCGATCGTCTTGGTCCGGGTCGCTCCCGTGGCGGGGTCCGACGTCCGGACGGTGAGCGTCCACCGTGAGTCCGCCGTGGACCACTCCGCGCGGACGACCCGGTGGCCGAGCCTGAGGACGCGCTCCAGGCCGTTCTCCTCGACGGTCTCGTGGAGGTACCCCTTGATGAGGGGAGCGTCGGCGATCGCGGCTTCGTGGCGCCATGGCTTGAACGCGTATCCGAACGTGTGGAGGTCGGAGTCCGAGCGGATGCCGGGATAGCGGAACAGGTCCCAAGTGCCTCCGATGTCGTCGCGCGCTTCCAGCACGGCGAGCGACTTGTCGGGCAGCTCTCGGCTGAAATAGGTGGCCGCGCCGATCCCGGAGATCCCCGCTCCGATGATCACCACGTCGAATTCCTCGACGGCGTCCAACACCTCAGCTGTCATGGCGTTCCCTCGCTGTTCCTGTGGCGGTTGCCTCACTGTCGCCAGCCAGGACCGCCTGCGAGAACGACAGCGGGCACCTCCTTCGCCCGGGCTCGGTGCACGATGCACAGGCGGGTCGCCTCGCCGAGCCCGTACGGCGGTCGGCGTCCGAGCCGCGACCTCGGCTGAGGCCGAGACTCGGCCGTTCGCGGAGCAGGGCGGGGGCGGCTTCGGCGTGGCGGCCGGCCTTTCCGAAGCCGTTGCGGGGGCGGGGACGGCGTGATAGACGTTTGCCCCCCACGTGCTTGGTAGTGCTGAACACGTGGCTGTGGCCGTGCGCAGAGGACGAACCCGCCGTCCTCACCGTCTCGCTCGGAATCACCCTCTCCCAGGACCGAGCCGGAGAGGCAGAAGCCGGATCTCCTCGCCCCGTCGCGCGAAAGCCACTCCGGTTCGCTGCGCGTGGGAGTACCGCCTCACGCACCCCTTCACCCACCCATGACGAGCCGGTACCGGCCCGTTGGCCGAAAGGTGGTCGCCATGACCGACCCCTCCAAGACAGGGCACGTCGAAGCAGCCGACGGTGGAGCGGGACCGGGAAACCCGCTCCATCGCGGGCTCGGCATCTCGCAGATCGTGTTCATGGTCGTCGCCGCGGCGGCGCCGCTCGGGCTGGTGGCCGGCGGGGTGCCGCTCGCCTTCGCCGTGAGCGGCAGCCCGGGAATGCCGCTGTACTTCGCACTGTCCACCGTGATGCTGCTGATCTTCGCGGTCGGCTTCACGCTGATGGCCGGACGAGTACGCAACGCGGGCGCCTTCTACGCCTATGTCCAGGCCGGACTCGGCCGCATACCCGGCCTCTCGGCCGCGACCCTCGCGCTCTTCTCCTACATGCTGCTTCTCGTCGGGGTGAACGCCTACGTCGGCGTCGCGACGAGCAACGTCATCGAGCGGTACGCCGACGCCGGCTCCCCGTGGTGGTCGTGGGCGCTCGTCTCGCTCGGCGTCATCGCCTTCCTCGGCTACCGCGACATCGAGTTGAGCGCCAAAGTGCTCGGCGCCGTGCTGGTGCTGGAATCGCTGCTGCTCCTGGTCCTCGACCTCGGCATCGTGGGCCACGGCGGCGCCCATGGCCTGACGGCCGAGCCGTTGTCACCGTCGATCGTGGGCACCGGCTCCCTGGGACTCGGCGTCATGTTCGCCATCTTCGGGTTCATCGGCTTCGAGGCCACGGCCGTGTTCCGCAGCGAGGCGAAGGACCCCGACGTCACGGTCCCGCGGGCGACGTACGTCGCGATCCTGGTGATCGGGGTCTTCTACTCGTTCACGGTGTGGGCGATCGTGGTGGGGGCCGGCGTCGACTCGGTGGTCGGAGCCGCGCAGGCCGACCCCGAGGGCCTGGTCCTCACGCTGACGCGGAGCTACGTCGGGTCCGTCTGGGCCGACACCATGCAACTCCTGTTGATAACCAGCCAGTTCGCTTGCGTACTGGCCTTCCACAACGTCGTGACGCGCTACCAGTTCGCGCTGTCCCGGGCCGGCGCGCTTCCGGCCTCGCTGGGTGTCGTTCACGCTCGGCACCGCGCGCCGTCAGCCTCCTCGGCCGTCGCCTCGGTGGTCGCGTTCGTCACCACGGCCGTCGTCGCGATGCTCGGCCTCGACCCGATCGGGGACCTCTACGCGTGGTTCTCCGGCGCCGCCACCCTCGGCATCGTCCTGCTGATAGCGGCCACCAGCCTCGCGGTCATCGGCTTCTTCCGGCGCGCCGACCGGCGGCAGTCGGTGTGGCGCACGGTCGTGGCCCCGGGCGTCGCCTTCCTCGGCCTGGCCTGTGTGGTCTGCCTCATGGTCGCCAACTTCCCGCTCCTCGTCGGCACCACCACGGGCGCCTGGGCGATCGGCGGCCTCGTCGCCCTCTCGGCCGTGGCCGGCGCGGTGCAGGCCCTCGTCCTGCGAGCGCGCCGGCCGGCTGTCTACGAGCGGCTCCAGGCGATGTCCTCGAATGATCAGGGCTGATGAATCCGGGGGCGCGACCGGCTTGTGCACCGCGCACCATCCCCAGGGGAAGTAGGTGCTCGGCGTTGTTCTCACCCGCGGTCATGGCTGGCGACAGTGGGATACGAGGTAACCGCCGGAGGCGAAGTTCAGTGCCACTGAACACCGTGTCGAGGGCGTGCCGACCGGGGCGCCTAGGAGAGTGCGTTGAGTAATCAGACTGTCATCGTGGGACTCGGTGCCACTGGCCGGGCCCTCGCCTCTTCCTTGCTGCGACGCGCGGACGTGGAGATCGTCGGAGCAGTGGACCAGGACCCCCGCGTGGTCGGTCAAGACCTCGGAGTGCTGCTCGGTGGCGACCCGAACGGTGTCGTCGTCGTGAGCGACCCGGCCGACCTGCCCACCGCCGACCTCGCGATCGTGGCGACCGTCTCGGATCTGCACAGGGTGGCCGACGTCCTGCTGCCGCTGCTGGAGCGTTCGTACAACGTCCTGAGCATCTGCGAAGAGCTGGCCTATCCATGGCAGAGCCATCCCGACCTGGCCCGACGGCTCGACGCCACGGCGAAGGCGCACGGCGTGACCGTCCTGGGCAGTGGGGCGAACCCGGGCGTCCTGATGGACACCCTTCCTCTCCTGCTGACCGCATTGACCCAGCGCGTGGAGAGCGTGCGCATCCGCCGACGGACGAACATGTCACGCTACGGTGCGATCCTGTCGAAGTTCGGCCTCGGTCTGACCATGCGCGAGTTCGCGACGGCTCGCAGCCGGGGTGAAGTCGTCGGGCACCACGGCTTCGAGCAGGCCATCGGGGCGCTCGCGGCAGGGATCGGATGGGATCTCGACTCGGTGGACGTGGGAGAGGTCGAACCCGCTGTCGTGACGACTTCGCCGCGCGTCGGGGACCACATGCGTATCGAACCGGGGCAGATCGCGGCTGTCACTCATGCCGCCCGGGGCGTGCTCGAGGGCGAAGTGGTGATCGATCTGGAGATCACGTTCGGGTTCTTCGAGCCGGCCGACGAGGTGGTGGCGGGCGATGACTACCGGATCGTCGGAGAGGAGCAGGTAGTCGACCTCCGCTCCTCCGTGGGCTTCGATTCCTTCCTCAGCACCGTCGCGGCGGCGGTCAACGCCTCCACCGCGGTCGTCGAGGCGCGTCCCGGTCTCCTCTCGATGGGGGATTTACCTCCCCGTTCGGTCGCGGCCAAGGGAGAGCGGCGAGCGGGCCGGGCCTCGCTCGGGGCCACGACTTCTCAGGACTGAGACGGAGACGCAGAAGACGGAGAACCTCCTGTTCGCCGTCTTCACGCGTCTTGCCGAAGAGCCGCCCGTCACGGTCGATCCGCCGGACGGGAACGGGGGGGCTCGGGCGTGCTGCCGAGCACGCCTCGACGCGGAGCACGAAGTGGGGCGGGCGCCTCACCTGGAAGGAGATCGGGACAGCATGAGGACCGACAGCACGAAGTACACCAGCTTCACCGGCTGGATCGACCCGCCGGACGACGTGCAGCCCGCGCTGGACGGCGACCTCACCTGTGACATCGCCGTCGTCGGCGGCGGCATGGGTGGCATGGCGGCTGCGCTGCGCCTCGCGGAGCGCGCCCAGGACGTGGTCCTGCTGGAGGCCGAGTTCTGCGGCTACGGCTCAGCTTCGCGCAACGGCGGTCAGATCGCCGGGGCGCCGGGTGGCGACCTGCGGATGCTCAGCCTCCAGTCGCCGAAGAAGATGCCGGTCATGGCCAAACTGGCAGAGCACGCGGGCCGCTATGTGGAAGACCTCATCAAGACGCACGACATCGACTGCGACTACGTGGCGAACGGCCTGGTGTGGGGCGCGGTCTCACCCCTCATGATGCTCAGGGTGCGCACCCAGGCGGCGATCCTGCGCGCCTTCGGTGGGAACGGAACTGTCGGCAGCAGGGAGGAACTCGGCCTTCCCGCCGGCTTCGTGGGCGGGATGCGGGAATCCATCGGCGGGATGCTGAACCCGGGCAAGCTCGCTCGTGGTGTGCGTCGCGCACTGCTCGCTTCCTCGGCCAAGGTCTTCGAGCAGTCGCGGGTGAGCGATGTCCGGCGGACCGGCAGCACCGTCGAGATCACGACACCGCACGGCACCGTGCGGGCCAACAAGGTGCTGCTCGCAACCAGCGTCTACGGCGGCGAGTGGGACATCACCCCCAAGAACCTCGCGACGCCGCTGTACGTCATCGAGATCGAGTCGGAACCCATCGCGCCGGAGCGACTCGCCGCGCTGGACTGGACCAGTCGGTCCGGCATCATCACCCAGCACCAGTTGATGACCCACTACCGGCTCACCGAGCGCAACACCATCGTCTGCGGGGTCCGTAAAGCTCAGCGAGGCCAGACGTACCCGCTCCCGGACCGGGTCCCGGACCCCGGTGTTGTGCAGGACATGGGGAAGGATCTGGCCCGTCGGTTCCCGTCGCTGTCCGACGTGGCCATCGAGCGGGCCTGGGGCGGTTGGATCGGCATCAGCCCGGACTGGCTGTCGGTAGCCGGGCAGGTGGGCGACAACGTCTTCTACGCGATGGCCTGCAACGGCCACGGCCTCTGCCAGGTGCCGTACGTGACCCATCAGCTCGCCGACTACATGGTCGACGGTGAGATGTCGGAGGACCTCGCCGGCATCTGGTCGGACGCCTCGAAGTATTCGCCGTCGATGTCACTGCTGATGCAGCCGTTCGTCCTCCGATCCATCTGGCGGCTGGACCGGTTCAACGACTTCTTCAACGGCAGCAATACGCTGGCCCGGCGGGCGCTCCGTCGCGGCAGGCGCGGGGACTCCTGAAGGGTCGGGCGGCGCCTGATCTGTGACAGCGCGGGGTGAGATCGTCACCCGCTACGACAAGACCGCCGAGTCCTCCGAAGCAGCCGTCGTCCTCGCATCACTCCTGATCCGGGCCCGACACCCGACGACAGAACCCAGGCAGGTCCTCGCCGTCGGTCAGGCCGCGGACGAGCCCTTCATCTGTCTGCGACACGGCATGTCGGGAGCCTCGGCTCCCCCGAGAGCAGAGGGACACTGAGAACATGGAAGAGCTGTGGCCCCCGCCCTCCCGTGGAGTCGCCGATGCGATCAGGTCACTGTGCCAGCGCCTGCTGACGGAAACGGACGCCTGGGTCGACGCCTTCGCGAGGCCCTCTCTCATTGCCCAGAACGATCCCGCCCTCCTCGCGGACGCATCGCTGGTCGAGGAGGATCGCGCACTCAACCGCTCCGACCTGCTCCAATGGTTGACCGCAAACGTTCAGCAACCGGGACGGCGGGTAGAGCCCTACGTCAGCCCCAGGACCACGGCGTACATCAACGATCTCGTCTCCCGGGGCATCGCGCCGGACTTCGCAGGTGCCTGGCGCGTGGCCCTCGGGATCGGCTGGCGGCGATGGCTTGAGGAGTGCGTGGCACACTGCGCCGACCCCGACCTCCTCGTCGGGGTCCTGGACGTGACGGCGAAGTCGTTGGTGCAGTACGCCCTCGACTCCGTCGCGGCCCTGCGGCAGGCCGGCCTCGCCGCGGCGATGGGCAATACGGACGCCGAGGGCATCGCATTGATCCAGCTGATCGCCAGTGGGGCACCGATGGCGGAGGACCTCGCCGAAGGGCACCTGCGCTACCGGATGGCACGGTGGCATGTGGGCCTCGTCCTGTGGATCGACGATCCCCGGCAGGCCGGTGCCCTGGAGGAGGCGATCGCCGCCGTACGCTCCTCCGTGGGGGGCCGGAGCGCCCTGGTGGCGCGCGCCAGCGCCACGTCGCGGTGGATCTGGCTCTCGGGGGAAGCCGTCCCGGACCTTCACCACGTGGAGAAGGACCTCGCGGCGAGCGACGAGGTCCGCGTGGCGGTGGGAAGGCCGGGACGCGGACTCGAAGGATTCCGCTCCAGCCACCAGGACGCCCTCGCGGCGCAGGCGTTGGTGATCCGGCTGGGGTCCGACCGGCCATTCATCGCCTACGCCGACGTCGAGCTGATCGACGCGCTCACGAAGGACCGGCCCGGCGCGCGTCGGTTCGTCGTCAACACCCTCGGGCCATTGGCCGAAGCCGACACAACCCTGCGGCAAGCCCTGCTCACCTACGTGCAATGCGGCTTCAGCACCACCCGGGCGGCCGCCAACCTCTATGCGCACCGCAACACCGTCGAACGGCGGGTCTCACGCGCCAACGAACTGTCGGCCGTCAAGGTGGAGGCCAACCCGACCCATGTGGCGGCGGCGCTCCTGGTGCTGGACATCGCACCGGACATCGTGGCGACCGGACCGGACTGAGCTCACCTCACGGGCCAGTGGACCACGGTCGACTTGCTCACGCGCCGGCGAGCTCTTCCGACGTCGACCCGACACCTCGCGGTGTCGGTATGACGCTGCCGCACTTGCGAGGCGAACGTCTCCTGTAGCTTCGCATGAGCTGGGACATCCGTCTTTTGTGCTGGCACATGCGTCGGGTATCGCCTGTTCGGGTACGGTCGCCCGGGAGGTGGTAGCCCATGAGCCAGCCCCAGGATCGGCGTCGACTACCAGGTGAACGTCTGGGACCGGTACAACTGGGACGAGGGCAAGGGCGTCGATGTCGGTCCGCTGGAGATCCCCGATGGGCAGATGGCCAAGCTGCACCGGGTAGGTTTCGCTCGGGAGTTCGACATGGCGGGCAGTAGCGGCGTCCACCACTACGACCTCGGCTCCTCGAAGCCGGACGACGACCCGCTACCGGGTCCCGACGACAGCAGGGACGGCCGCTTGGACCCCGGCCGGGAGCAACAACAGGACCGTGCGACCGGCATGCCGACGGGAAGGGCGGATGGTCGGTGAGCGAAGGGAATCCCTTCCGGGCACCCGAGGAGGGCGCGAGCGGTACCGGAGGTGGCGGTGGTCGCCGCGTGTGGCTCGTCGCTGGCGTGGCCGCGGGTGTGCTGGTCCTGTCGGGCGCCGTGGTCGCGGCGGGCCGGCTACTCGGCGCACCCGACGGCACCGGACCCGATGACCGCTTGGGCGAGGAGGCGGCGGACGTGCGGTGGGCCGAGGGGATCACACCGGAGTGGATGAGCGAGCAGATGGACCTCGGCATCCCGGCCACGGCCCGGTCCCCGCAGGCCGCCTACAAGGTCACCTCTCGCTTCGACACGGGCATCCTCACCTTCACCCTGACCAGGTCGGAGGCGGACGCCTATGTGAAGCAGCACCCGCCGGAGCAGAAGTGGCTGGAACCGACCTCCGCACAGACCGACGCCACTCCCCACGACTTCGCGCACTTCGGGCTCCCGGAACCCGAGACGCTCAAGGACGGCATGCGCTACGGCTACGTCTGCCCTGGGTCCCCCAACGCTCCGGAGGAACAGGAAACCTCTGACATGTATGGCTTGTCGGACAAGCATTGTGTCAGCGTTTATGTGTACGAGTACACGCCGCAGCGTACCCGCATCTACATCCGCGACCACTTCGAACCCGGCGTCAGCCCTCTTCCCACGCCGCCCTCGTCGATGTCGAAGGGGTGAGGGGGGGAACCGGCCGTGTTGTGCCCCGTACACCACACCGTTGATACCGGGACAATCACGCTGTGTACTGCCCACGGTGCGCCGTGATCACTCGTGCCCGCGGGCGGGCTGGTCCGGGCGTGCAGGACAGCTGGTCGCCACGCCACCGGGGGCTTGCGTGGGTAGGCGACGATGCGCCAGGTGAACCCTGGCTGAGATGTCCGAGTGAGTGAGTGGATGGCTGCCCGCCCGTATGTATGACAGGGTCCATGTGCGGAGGGCTCCCGCCTGCCTGATGGCCAATCAGGTAAGTCAGCGTTCGGTCAGCATGAGTCGCCGGGCATTCCCGGAGGATTGACTGAGCAGGCGTCGGTGACGGCACGAAAGCCCAAGTGAGGGCCCGTATCGCCCGACCGGAGCGATGTTCCTCACAAACATCGTTTGGCGCGTGCCGGTGTACAGTCGAGAACGCCCTTGACCTGTAGGAAGCAGGCAGGGAGCCGTCTCAGAGGAGTCCCAAAGTGCTGCGTACTCTGTTCAAGTCCAAGATCCACCGCGCCACCGTCACCCAGGCCGACCTGCACTACGTGGGTTCCGTGACGATCGACGCCGACCTGCTCGACGCCGCCGATCTGCTGCCCGGTGAGCTCGTGCACATCGTGGACATCACCAACGGTGCCCGGCTCGAGACGTACGTCATCGAGGGCGAGCGCGGCTCCGGCGTGATCGGGATCAACGGGGCCGCCGCCCATCTCGTCCACCCCGGCGACCTGGTGATCATCATCAGTTACGCTCAGGTCACCGACGCCGAGGCGCGGTCGCTGAAGCCGCGGGTCGTGCACGTGGACAGCGACAACCGCATCGTGAAGCTCGGTGCGGATCCGTCCGAACCGGTGCCGGGATCGGACCAGGAGCGCAGCCCTCAGGCCGTGTCGGTCTGATCCCTTCGTACGAGGAGCCTGCCCGTGAGCGACATCGAGATTCGTGACGACCGGGCGGCGGGCCGCCTGGAGGCCCGGAGCGGCGGCGGGGTCGTCGGCCGCATCGAGTACTTCGTCCTGGACGCCCCCGAGCGCGCCCTCGTCCCGGTGCACACCATCGTCGAGCCGGCGCACGAGGGCAAGGGCATCGCGGGCTCCCTGGCGCGCGAGCTGTACACCCTGGCGCGGGGCGAGGGTGTCCCCGTCGCCCCGCTGTGCCCGTACGTCGTCAAGTGGGCCGCGCGTCACCCGGAGGAGGCCCCCGCCGTCGATCCCGAGCTGCTGCGCGCGGCGAAGGAGTGGCTCGTGGCCCACCCCGGCCGGTTCTGACCGGCGTGCTCGCCCTGCTGCACACCTCGCCCGTCCACGTTCCGGTCTTCGACGCCCTGCGCGACGAGGCGCACCCCGGCCTCGCGCTGCGGCACCACGTGGACGCCGGGCTGCTGGACCGGGCCCGGCGCGAGGGGCCGCGGGCGGTGCGGGCCGACGTACTCGCCGCGCTGCGGCAGGCCGTCGACGGCGGCGCGCGGGCAGTGCTGTGCACCTGCTCGACCATCGGCGGCGTCGCCGAGGAGGCCGCCGACGGCGCCGGGGTGCCCGTGCTGCGGGTCGACCGGCCCATGGCCGCCGCAGCCGTGGCCGCCGGCCCGCGCGTCGTCGTCCTCGCCGCCCTGGAGAGCACCCTCGAGCCGACCCGGGCGCTCGTCGCTGAGGAGGCCCGGCGCGCCGGGCGCCCCGTCGAGGTACGGACGCGCCTGGTCGACGGTGCCTGGCCGTGTTTCGAGGCCGGGGACACCGACCGCTACGCACGTCTGGTGGCCGGCGCGGCCGACGCGGTCACCGACGCCGACGCGATCGTCCTGGCCCAGGCGTCGATGGCGCCCGCCGGGCGGTTCACGCGTACCCGGGTGCCGGTACTGGCGAGTCCCGGGCCGGGGCTGGCCGCCGGGGCGGCAGCCGTGCGGTGGGGTCGGCCGGTGACCGGCTGAGCCGTGGGCCGCGTCGGCCACCTGGGCCCCGGCCCGTCATGCGGGGGAGTGAGTGGGGGCACTTCGGTCGGGTAGGCGGGGGACAAGTCGTTAGCCGTTGTCGACCACTGGCCGGAGGACCCCGCCATGACGAACCCGTATCCGGATCCCGTCCCGCCCGGGCCCACCCCGGGACCGACTCCCGGCCCGGACCCGACCCCCGCGCCTCCGACGCCCGGCCCGGGCCCCGACCCGACGCCCCCTCCGGGCCCCGGTCCGGAGCCGACCCCGCAGCCGCCGGGCCCGGGGCCCGAGCCGACGCCCCAGCCTCCGGGGCCCGGACCGTCCCCGGGGCCGACTCCGCCGCCCCCGCATCCCGGTCCGCCGGAGCCCTCGCCGTCACCGATCCCGCCCGGCCCCGAGCCGGTACCCAACCCGGAGCCGGGACCACCGCTCACCTGACCCGCGACCCGCCGGCCGTGGCCCGTGGCCTCTGCGCGCGAGCGTGGCGACCCGCGATGCGCGGGCCACGCCCGTGAGCCAACGGCTCGGAACAGCGACGCGCAGGGCCGCGCGGGCCACGCCCGTGAGCCAACGGCTCGCAACAGCGACGCGCAGGGCCGCGCGGGCCACACCCGTGAGCCAACGGCTCGCACACAGCGACGCGCGGGGCCGCGCCCCGTGGGCCACGGCTCACACCGGCGAGGCGGGGCTCACGGGGCGTGGGCGTTCCTCCCCACGCGGCGACGACCGACCGCCCGGCCCGTCGGCGTCTACGCCGTGACCTCCGAGCGGTCCCCGCCCCACAGCGTGTGGAACGAGCCGTCCCGGTCCGTCCGCCGGTACGTGTGCGCGCCGAAGAAGTCCCGCTGCCCCTGCGTCAGCGCCGCCGGCAGCCGCTCGGCGCGCAGAGCGTCGTAGTAGGCGAGGGCGGCCGCGAAGCCGGGCGTGGGGACGCCCTGGCGGGTGGCGGCGACCAGGACCTCGCGCCAGTCGTCCTGGGCGTCGGCGATCTCCCGGGCGAACGTCTCGTCCGACAGCAGGCTCGGCAGGTCCGGCCGGGCGTCGTACGCGGCGCGGATGCGGTCCAGGAAGGCCGCGCGGATGATGCAGCCGCCGCGCCAGATCGAGGAGACCGCGCCCAGGTCGATGTCCCAGCCGTACTCCTCGCTGCCGGCCGCGATCTCGTGGAACCCCTGGGTGTACGAAACGATCTTGGACGCGTACAGCGCCTGCTCCACCCGGTCGGCGAAGGCGGCGGCCTCCGACTCGCCCAGGGCCGTGGCCTCCGGGCCCGCCAGTCCCCGCGAGGCGTCCCGCAGCGCGGCGTGACCGGACAGCGACCGGGCGAAGACCGCCTCCGCGATGCCGGACACCGGCACCCCCAGGTCCAGTGCGATCTGCACGGTCCAGCGCCCCGTGCCCTTCTGCTCCGCCCGGTCGAGCACCACGTCCACGAACGGCTTGCCCGTCGCCGCGTCCACGTGCGACAGCACCTCCGCCGTGATCTCGATCAGGTACGAGTCCAGCCGGCCGGTGTTCCAGGTGCGGAAGATGTCCGCGATCTCGGCGGGGGAGTACCCGGCGACGTCCCGCAGCAGCTGGTACGCCTCGCCGATCAGCTGCATGTCGGCGTACTCGATGCCGTTGTGCACCATCTTCACGAAGTGGCCGGCGCCGTCCGGGCCCACGTGCGTCACGCAGGGCGCCCCGTCCTTCGCCTTCGCGGAGATCTTCTCCAGCATCGGGCCCAGCGACTCGTACGACTCCTTCGAGCCGCCCGGCATGATGCTCGGTCCGTTCAGCGCGCCCTCCTCGCCGCCGGAGACGCCGGTGCCGACGAAGTGGATGCCCTGCTCGCGCAGCGCCCGCTCGCGGCGCCGGGTGTCGGCGAAGTGGGCGTTGCCCCCGTCGATGATCATGTCGCCGGGTTCCAGCAGCGGCGCGAACTCCTGGATCACCGCGTCGGTCGGGTCACCGGCCTTGACCATCACCACCAGGCGGCGCGGACGCTCCAGCGCCGCCACGAACTCCTTGGCGGTCTCCGCCGCCACGAAGTCGCCCTCGCTCCCGAACTCCTCGATCAGCGCGTGCGTGCGTGACGCGGTCCGGTTGTGCACCGCGACCGTATAGCCGTTGCGGGCGAAGTTGCGGGCGAGATTGCGGCCCATGACCGCGAGTCCCGTCACGCCGATCTGCGCTGCAGTGCTCATTGGCTTGGCTCCTCATGACCTCGGTGTCGGTGGTGCCGGTCGTGCGCGTCAGTATGCCGCTGGACCATCCTGACGTGCCGGTACTCCGGTCGCATGTCCTGACCCGGCGGTCTGAAGTACGCACGGAAGGCGCCCGCGGCCTCAGCGGCGGAACGCACCGTGCGGTCAACGGGCGCCGCTTCTGCGCCACTTGACCGGACCAACCGGCCGATTGCCGCCTTGTCACGGCCGATTGGCGGCGCTTACTTTTGCCCCTCCTGACGCAATGTCGAGGGGGACACCCATGGCCGTACGCGGCCGGCACCGCCGGTACCAGCCGAACAGGATCAACCGGGCCTCACTGACCGTCACCGCGGGAGGCGCCGGGATCGCGCTCCCGCTCATCGGCACCGGCACCGCGCAGGCGGCCGACGTGGACACCTGGGACAAGGTCGCCGCCTGCGAGTCCAGCGGCGACTGGGACATCGCCACGGGCAACGGCTACTACGGCGGCCTGCAGTTCACCCAGTCCACCTGGGAGGCCTTCGGCGGGACCGCGTACGCGCCGCGCGCCGACCTGGCCACCAAGGACCAGCAGATAGCCGTCGCCGAGAAGGTGCTGGACGGGCAGGGACCAGGCGCCTGGCCGGTGTGCTCGGTGCGGGCCGGACTGAGCAGGGGCGGCGACACGCCCGACATCCGCCCGGCCGGGGGCGCGGGGGCCGAGAAGGGCGCGGAGAGATCCGCCGCGAAGCGGGACGGGAAGGCCGCCGGGACGTCGCCCGGCGGGTCCGCGCGGAAAACGGCCGACAAGACCGCCGGGACGACCGGCAAGGCACCCGACGTACGCCCCCAGACCACACCGCAGTCCCGCGCCGGCAAGGCCCGCATGTACACGGTGGTCACCGGCGACACCCTGTCCGGCATCGCCGACAGCCACCGGGTCACGGGCGGCTGGGAGGGCCTGTACGAGGCCAACCGCGACTCGATCGGCGCGGACCCCGACCTGATCCTGCCCGGCCAGCGGCTGGCGCTGCGCGGCGGGGGTGCCGCCACGGCGCCGCGCGCCGAGCACAAGGCGTCCCCGGCGGCCGAGCCGAAGCAGCAGAAGAAACCGGCCAAGCAGAAGCAGCCCAAGAAGTCGTCCCCGGACACCGGCAAGGACAAGGCCGCGAGCGGTCACGCCCTCGTGGCCCCCGTCGACGCCTCCACCGGCACGCCGTACCACCAGGCGGGTTCGTCCTGGTCGAAGGGCTACCACACCGGCGTCGACTTCCCCGTCCCCACCGGCACCTCCGTCAAGGCGGTCGCCGCGGGCCGGGTCGTCAGCGCCGGGTGGGGCGGTTCCTACGGCTACCAGGTCGTGGTCCGGCACGCCGACGGCCGCTACTCCCAGTACGCGCATCTGTCGGCGATCTCCGTGAAGGACGGCCAGTCCGTGGGCCCCGGCCAGCGCATCGGGCGGTCGGGCTCCACCGGCAACGTCACGGGCCCGCATCTGCACTTCGAGGTGCGGACGGGGCCCGGTTTCGGTTCGGACGTCGACCCGGTGGCGTACCTGCGGGCCGGCGGCGTCAGGATCTGATCCGCACCCGGCGCCGGTCGAGGACGGGCAGCGGGACGTACGGGCTGCCGTAGAAGGGCCCGTAGGAGACGATCAGGTCCTCGGCCGCGGGCTCCGCCGGTTCCGGGGCCGCGTACGTCTCCGCGGCGGGCGCGGTGACCGGCGCCGGCACCTGGGCCGGGCCGGGGAGGAACACCCTGGAGGGTCGGGACGCGCGCGGCTGCCCGCCCTCCGCGGACGTGCCGGGCACCGGCTGCGCCTGGACCGAGAAAGAGAGCAGCGGCTGGACGGCCGCCGACGCGCGGACCCCCGGTCCGTCCGCCGTCGGTGCGCGGGGCGCCGGTTCCACCGTGACCACCGGTTCGACAGCCATCGGTGCGCGGACCACCGGCACGACCGCCACCGGCGCGACCGGCACGACCGCCACGCCCGGGGACCCGTCCGTCGGCGCCACGGCGGACGCGCAGGCCGCCTCCGCCTCCAGGACCACGCCCCCGAAGACCGCCCCGTCCCCGGCCTCCGGCACCGCGGCGTCCGGCACGGCCTCCGTGTCGGCCCCCGTCGCGGCCTCCCGCGCGAGCCGTTCCGTCGTCAGCAGGATCAGTCCGCCCGCGGCCACCACACCGCAGCTCAGGGCGAGCGCGGTGCCGGTCGTGCCGTAGCGGAAGGACTCGCCGAACATCGTGATGCCGACCACGGCCGCCACCACCGGGTTCGCGACCGTCAGCACCGCCAGCGGGGCAGCGAGGCCGGCGCCCCGGTAGGAGGCCTGCGACAGCAGCATGCCGGCCGTGGCGAGCACGCCGATCACCGCCAGGGACGGCAGGTCGGCGACCGACACGCCGCCGGTCCAGTCGACCGCCACCGTCTTGGTGAAGACCGAGGACATGCCGAACGCGATGCCCGACGCGGTCGCCAACAGCACGCTGCGCACCGCGGGATGCCGCTGCGCGGCCCGGCCGGCGATCATCAGCGTCACGATCGCACCGGCCGTCACCACGGCCACCGCCACGCGCTGTGCCGTGTCCAGCGACTGGGCCTCGGACGCGCCGACCAGGGACAGCAGGCCGGCCAGGCCGACCGTCGCCATGATCGCGCCGCGCCAGGCCGTCGCACCGGCCCTGCGGCCCACGAACAGCGCCGCCATGGGCAGGGCGAACACGATGGTGAGGGCCCCCAGCGGCTGCACCAGGCTCAGCGGACCGTAGGCGAGCGCCACCACGTGCAGCAGACCGCCGAGGCCGTTGAGGCCGACCGCCGCCCACCAGCCGGGCCGGCGCAGAGGGGCGTACTCGGCACCGGTGGAGGACGCCGCGACCTGCTCCTGCACGATCGCTCCGCCCGCGTACGCCACGGCGGAGACGAGCGACAGCAGCACGGACAACGCGAGGGCGCTCATCGGCTGCTCCTCTGCGTGAGGCGGGGGCCCGGGGCCCGGCGCGGCGAACGGTCGTCTTCCATGAAGAACACGATGCCGTGCCAGGATCTTCCCGTCGTCGTCCCTGAGCACTCATTGGGTCCTACTACCGATGGAGTACGGAGACGGTGCCGTCCTCCCCAGGGTGGGCGTCTTTCGTCGAGGACCCCTGACCCCGCCCCGTAGGGGCCTTGATACTACTGCTCTCCGTGGACCTCGACCCCGGCCTCGCCGCCCTCCGCCCGCTCGGCGGATTCTTCGTGCTGCGCGTCTCCCGGCCGCTTGCGCACCGGCCGCTCCCCACCCTCGCCCACGCCTGCCGCCAGGACCCCGAGGGCGCGCCCGCCGACGGACCCACGCACGGCATCCCGCACGACCCCCTCGGCTTCCGCGTCCGGAAGGTCGCCGCCGCCCTCCGCGCCCCCGAGACCCGGATCGCCGCCTCGGTGGCGCACCAGGGGCTCGCCGCCCGCCTGTGGTCGGTGGCGCTCGGCTGCGCCGTCCTCTACGCCCGGGTCCCCGACCTGGACCCGGGCCTGCTGCACTGGGACCCCGACGCCGCCGCCCCCGACGACCTGTGGCTCGCCGAGGCGCGCCCTCGGCCGGGGGACGCCGCCACCGTGGCGGAGGTCGTGCTCGACACCCACCTGGCACCGCTGACGGCGGCCCTGCGCGCCCGGTACCGCCTCGCGACGGGGCTGCTGTGGGGCAACGCCGCCTCCGCGCTGGCCGGCGCCGCCCGCGAACTGGACCGCTGGGCGCGCGGCAACGGCCGTACCGACGACGCCGCCCGCGCCCGCTCGCTCACCACCGGCCTGCTCGCGCACCCCCTGCTCGCGGGGACCGGCACCCTGACCGGCACCGCCTTCCGGCGTCGCAGCTGCTGCCTCTACTACCGGGTGCCCGGCGGGGGCGTCTGCGGTGACTGCTGCTTCTCCCGCCCCCCCTCGGCCGGCACGACCGCCCCGCTCCTCACCGCCTCCTCTCCCTCCGAGGCTCCCGCGCTCTTCCCCGGGCGCCCCGTCTGAGTGACCATGAGGGGACCAGCCGCCGAGCAGGGGAGGTTCCGGGTGCGTGTGGGACTGCTGACCCGGGAGTATCCGCCCGACGTGTACGGCGGTGCGGGTGTCCACGTCGAGTTCCTCGCCCGGGAGCTCGCCCGCCTCGTCGACCTGGACGTGCACTGCTGGGGCGAGGGCCGCGCCGACGGCGTGCTGCGCCACCGCCCGTGGCCCGCGCTCGACGGCGCCAACGACGCGCTGCGCACCTTCTCCGTGGACCTGGCGATGGCCGCCGCCCTGGAGGGCCGCGAGCTCGTCCACTCCCACACCTGGTACGCCAACCTCGGCGGCCGGCTCGCCCAGCAGCTGTACGGCATCCCGCACGTCGTGACCGCCCACTCCCTGGAGCCGCTGCGCCCCTGGAAGGCCGAGCAGCTCGGCGGCGGCTACGCCCTGTCCGGTTGGGCCGAACGCGGCGCCGTCGAATCCGCCGACGCCGTCGTCGCGGTGTCCGGCGCCATGCGCGAGGACATCCTCGGCTGCTACCCGGCCCTGGACGCGTCCCGGGTCCACGTCGTCCACAACGGCATCGACACCACCCTGTACCGGCCCGACCCCGGGACCGACGCCCTGGACCGGATCGGCCTGGACCGCTCCCGGCCGTACGTCCTGTTCGTCGGCCGCATCACCCGCCAGAAGGGCGTGCCCCACCTGCTGCGGGCGGTGCGCGGCATCGACCCGGCCGTGCAGGTCGTCCTGTGCGCGGGCGCCCCGGACACCCCCGAGATCGACCAGGAGTTCCGCGACCTCTTCGCCGAACTGAGCCGGGCCCGCGAGGGGGTGCACTGGATCCCGCGGATGCTGCCGCGCCCGGAGGTGATCCAGTTGCTGACCCACGCCGCCGTCTTCGTGTGCCCGTCGGTCTACGAGCCCCTGGGCATCGTCAACCTGGAGGCGATGGCCTGCGGCACGCCTGTGGTGGCCTCCCGGGTCGGCGGCATCCCGGAGGTCGTGGCGGACGGCGAAACGGGGGTACTCGTGCCCAGGGACGACAGCGGCGGCGACCACGCGGACGACGCCTTCGAGGAGGGCCTCACCCGGGCACTGGACTCCGTCCTCGGCGACCCGGAGGCGGCCCGGCGCATGGGCGAGGCCGGACGGGAGCGCGCGGTGGAGGAGTTCGGCTGGGACGCGGTCGCCCGTCGTACGGTCCGGCTCTACGAGGAGACGCTCGAAAAGGCATAGGCGGTCGGGCCCACGGGCAGGCATGGGCCACCAACGAGGGTGAGGGGAGCGGCCATGCGTCGTGGTGGTCCTTCGGTGCTCGGCATCGTGCTGGCAGGCGGGGAGGGCAAGCGTCTGATGCCCCTGACCGCGGACCGCGCCAAACCCGCGGTCACCTTCGGCGGCACGTACCGGCTGGTCGACTTCGTGCTGTCCAATCTGGTCAACGGCGACATCCTGCGGATCTGCGTCCTCACGCAGTACAAGTCGCACTCGCTGGACCGGCACATCACCACCACCTGGCGGATGTCCAGCCTGCTCGGCAACTACGTCACCCCGGTCCCCGCCCAGCAGCGCCTCGGCCCGCGCTGGTACCTGGGCAGCGCCGACGCCATCCTCCAGTCGCTGAACCTCGTCCACGACGAACAGCCCGAGTACGTGGCGGTGTTCGGCGCCGACCACGTGTACCGCATGGACCCGCGCCAGATGCTCACCCAGCACATCGAGTCCGGCGCGGGCGTGACCGTGGCCGGCATCCGGGTGCCGCGCAGTGAATCGTCGTCGTTCGGGGTGATCACCCCCGGGTCCGACGGCCGCACCGTCACCGGCTTCCTGGAGAAGCCCGCCGACCCCCCGGGGCTCGCCGACGCTCCCGACTGCGTCTTCGCCTCGATGGGCAACTACGTCTTCACCACCAAGGCCCTCGTCGACGCCCTGCAACGGGACGCCGAGGACCCGCGCTCCGTGCACGACATGGGCGGCTCGATCCTGCCCCAGCTCACCGACCGGGGCGAGGCCGCGCTGTACGACTTCAGTGCCAACCACGTCCCGGGGGAGACCTCCCGGGACCAGGGCTACTGGCGGGACGTCGGCACGCTCGACGCCTACTACGACGCCCACATGGACCTGATCGCGGAGCGGCCCGCCTTCAACCTCTACAACCGCGACTGGCCGATCTACACCCACTCCACCCAGCTCTCCCCGGCCCGGTTCAACGCCGGCGGCATGGCCAGCGAGTCGATCATCAGCGCGGGCTGTCTGATCCGCGGCCAGGTCACCCGGTCCGTGCTGTCGCCGGGCGTGGTGGTCGACCCCGACGCGGTCGTGCAGGGCTCGGTGCTGCACGACAACGTGCACATCGGCCGGGGCGCGGTGGTGCGCGGGGCGGTGCTGGACAAGAACGTCCAGGTGCCGCCGGGCGCGACGATCGGTGTCAATCCGGAGCGGGACGCCGACCTGTACACCGTTTCCAAGGGCGGCGTGATCGCGCTGGGCAAGGGGCAGCGGGTGCCGTGACGGACGGGGCCGCCGGGGGCTCCGGATGCCCCCGGTGCTGTTGTCATGTCCCTGGACTGCAAGCGGAATCCGTGTTGTCATGCCACTGCTGTTCTTTTCCATCGATGTATGACATCGATGTCCTGAGCCATCAGCCACCACCCGTTCCCGAGGAGAGGGTCAGTGCGCACCAAACGACTCAGAAACAGACTGGCGCTGCTGCTCGCCGCCGCCCTGGGCGTCGCGGGACTCGCCGCCGTACCGGAGGCGAGCGCGGTCGACGGCGCCGCCGACGGCACCCACGGTCTGAAGGGCGAGTACTACACCCAGTCCGCCCCCGGCGCCTTCGACTTCCACGAGCTCAAGGCCACCGGCTTCGACCCGCAGATCGACTTCGGCACCCTGGAGCCGCGGCTGAGCTTCGCCACCGGCCGGTCCGACGACGTCAGCGTCCGCTGGACCGGCAAGCTGGTGCCGGAGAAGACCGGCGCCCACACCTTCTCGGTCACCGGCGACAACGGCTTCCGCCTCTGGATCGACGGCAGGCTCGCCATCGACCACTGGGTCGACGACTGGGACCGCGAGCAGACCGCCGAGCCCGTCGAGCTCACGGCCGGACAGTCCTACGACATCAAGCTGGAGTACTTCGAGCACTACGGGGGCTCGAACCTGCACCTGCGCTGGACCGAGCCCGGCGGCACCAAGGAGCCGGTGCCCCAGTCGGCGTTCCGGCTGCCCGACGGCTTCGACTACGACGGTGCGACGGCGACCACCGTGCTCGCCACCGGCCGCACCCTGGAGCTCGACTTCGCCCAGCCCCTCGCCGCGGCCCCGGCCGGCCTCACCGACCACCTCGAAGCGGTGATCGGCGGCGCCACGTGGCCCCTGGGCGAGGCCACGGTCGACCCGGCCGACCCCACCACGCTCCTCGTCGCCCTCGGCGAGCCCGTCGTCGGCAACAGCACCGGCACCGCGCCCGGCACCGCCGACGTCCGCTACGACGGTGCCGGGGGCCTCACCGATGCCGACGGCAACGTTGTCAAGGCGTTCTGGAGCAGCGGGGCGAACCACTCCACCTACGAGCTGCGCACCCGGTGGGCCGACGACGTCGACCCGGACGACGCCCTCCCGGAGTACCCGCGCCCGCAGCTGACGCGGGACGCCTGGCGCAGCCTCAACGGCCGCTGGCAGTTCGCCGCCGCCGAGGCCGGCGAGCAGCCGCCGGTGGGCGAGCGGCTGAAGGAGCGGATCGTCGTCCCGTACCCGGTGGAGTCGCAGCTCTCCGGCATCGAGCGGCACGAGGACCGCATGTGGTACCGCCGCACCTTCACCGTGCCCCGCGACTGGCACATCGGCTCCGGACAGCGGCTGCTGCTCAACTTCGGCGCCGTCGACTGGCAGTCCGAGGTGTACGTCAACGGCACGAAGGTCACCGAGCACAAGGGCGGCTACGACAAGTTCAGCGCCGACATCACCGACGCGCTGAAGCCCGGCGGCACCCAGGAGCTGATCGTCGGCGTCCACGACCCGACCGACGCGGCGGACGGCGAGAACCCGCCGCTCGGCAAGCAGCGCCTGGACCCGAGCGGCATCTGGTACACGCCCAGCTCCGGCATCTGGCAGACGGTGTGGATGGAGCCGGTCGCCCGGGACCACGTCGACTCCCTGAAGCTGACCCCGGACGTCGACGCGGGCACCCTCACGGTCGAGCCCCGGGGCGTGCGCGACGGCGTACGGATCAGCGCGACGGCGTACGCCGGGAAGCGTCAGGTCGCCACGGTGAGCGGGCGCACCGGCGAGCCGCTCACCCTGAGGATCCGTGACCCGCGGCTGTGGTCGCCCGACGACCCGTTCCTGTACGACCTGAAGGTCACCGTCGGCACCGACCGCGTCCGCAGCTACTTCGGGATGCGCTCCGTCGCCGTCGAGAAGGTGGACGGCGTGCCGCGCACGACGCTCAACGGCGAGCCCGTCTTCATGATGGCCACCCTCGACCAGGGCTTCTGGCCCGACGGCCTGCACACCGCGCCCACCGACGAGGCCCTCGCGTACGACCTGAAGCTGCACAAGCAGCTCGGCTTCAACGCGGTGCGCAAGCACATCAAGGTCGAGCCCGACCGCTGGTTCTACTGGGCCGACCGGCTGGGCCTGCTGGTGTGGCAGGACATGCCCGCGATGACCGCCGGCGTGAACCCGGGCACGGCCGCGCGCGCCGAGTACGAGCGCGAGATGAAGGAGATGATCGACGAGCACGTCAGCAGTCCGTCGGTCGTCATGTGGGTCACCTTCAACGAGGGCTGGGGCCAGTACGACATCGGCCGGGTCGCCGCGCAGGCGAAGGCCTGGGACCCGACCCGCCTCGTCAACAACCAGTCGGGCCTGAACCTCGGGGCCGACGGAGGGGCGGGCGACATCATGGACGAGCACGGCTACCCGAGCCCCGCCCTGCCGCCCCGCCCGGACGGCGAACGCGCCCTGGTCAGCGGCGAGTACGGCGGCCTGGGCCTCGCGGTGCCCGGGCACGCCTGGTCGGTGCAGCAGTCGTACGTCGACGTCGATCCGGCGACGTACACCGACGACTACCTGGCCAGGCTCGACGAGGTACGCGCCCTCGTCTGCCGGGGGAGCAACGGCGCCGTCTACACCCAGATCACCGATGTCGAGGGCGAGCTGAACGGGCTGACGACCTACGACCGCGAGGTCCTCAAGCCGGACGCCGAGCGGATGAGGGCCGCGCACCAGGCCCTGATCCGCGACGCGTCCCGGCCCGCCCCCGCGGGGTGCCCGGCCGGCTGAGCACCTCGCACGGCCCCCCGGTCGGCCCGCAGCCGTCCGGGTGGGGAAGTGCGGTGCCGCGTGCGCCGCAGGGGCGGGCCCGACCACGAGCCCTCCCATGAGTTGCACGAGTCCGGCCCCTTCCGAGGGGCCGGACTTTTACCTGCTGTTAACTGTGCGTAGCTTGATCGTACTTGACCGTAATCGGCAGAGGGCGATTGACTGCTTGTCCACCCGTCGTCCTTGCGAGGCAGCCCTTGACTTCCGATCTGCTCGCCCCTCTCGACCTGGCGTTCTGGAACATCGAGTCCGCCGAGCACCCCATGCACCTCGCGGCGCTCGGCGTCTTCCCGGCTCACTCGCCCACCGCGGCCGCCCACGCGGCGGACCTGCTCGCGGCCCGCGCGCCGGGAGTGCCGGGGCTGCGGATGCGGATCCGGGACACGTGGCAGCCCCCGCTCGCCCTGCGCCGGCCCTTCTCCTTCGGCGGCGCCACCCGCGAGCCCGACCCGCGCTTCGACCCGCTCGACCACGTCCGGCTGCACGCCCCGACGACGGACTTCCACGCCCGGGCCGGCCGCCTGATGGAACGCCCGCTGGAGCGGGGCCGGCCGCCCTGGGAGGCCCATGTGCTGCCGGACGCGGACGGCGAGGCGTTCGCCGTGCTGTTCAAGTTCCACCACGCCCTGGCCGACGGACTGCGGGCCCTGACCCTCGCGGCGGGCGTCCTCGACCCGATGGACATGCCCGCGCCCCGGCCCCGGCCCGAGGCGCCCCGGCGCGGCCTCCTGCCGGACGTGCGCACGCTGCCCGGTCTGGTGCGCGGCGCCCTCTCCGACGCGGGACGCGCCCTGGACATCGGCGCCGCCGCGGCCCTGTCCACCCTCGACGTGCGCACCTCGCCCGCCCTCGGCGCCGAGTCCTCCGGCACCCGCCGCACCGCGGGGGTGGCCGTCGACCTCGACGACGTGCACCGGATCCGCAAGACCGAGGGCGGCACCGTCAACGACGTCCTGATCGCGGTCGTCGCCGGCGCCCTGCGCCGCTGGCTGGACGAGCGGGGCGACGGCAGCGAGGGCGTCGCGCCCCGCGCCCTGATCCCCGTCTCCCAGCGTCGGCCCCGCACCGCCCATCCGCAGGGCAACCGGCTCTCCGGTTACCTGATACGGCTTCCGGTCGGCGACCCCGACCCGCTGTCCCGGCTCGGCACGGTGCGCGCCGCCATGGACCGCAACAAGGACGCCGGACCGGGACGGGGAGCCGGCGCGGTCGCCCTCCTCGCCGACCACGTGCCGGCGCTCGGCCACCGGCTCGGCGGACCCCTGGTCGGCCAGGCCGCGCGGCTCTGGTTCGACATCCTGGTCACCAGCGTGCCCCTGCCGAGCCTCGGGCTGCGGCTCGGCGGGCACCCGCTCACGGAGGTCTACCCGCTGGCGCCCCTGGCGCGCGGCCACGCCCTGGCGGTCGCCGTCTCGACGTACCGGGGGCGGGTCCACTACGGACTGGTCGCCGACGCCGAGGCGGTGCCGGACCTGGACCGGCTCGCCCTGGCGCTGTCCGAGGAGGTGGAGACGTTGCTCACTGCCTGCGGCCCTTGAGGGCAGTCGTCCGGATCGTCCCCGGGGCGTCCAGCAGCACCGACCGTGGCGACCGGGCCGATCCGGGAGACGGGCCGCGACCCCGGCGGGTTTGGATCCGGGCCCGGCGCTGAATAAAATCCGCTGTTCGACAGCGGCCGCGACTCGGAGCGCCGCCACGGTGACCCAGGGAACGGCAGCGGCGATGACGGTGACACAGGACGGCCCGGCGACCACGGACGAGGTGGCCGCCCCCGCGTACGGCCCCGGTATCGACCCGGAGCGGCTCGCGGTCTGCCTGAGCGTGCTGGCGGAGCTCGACGAACTGGACGTGGACCACCCCGACGCGATCGCGGTCCGCCGGGCCACCTCGCACATCTACCGGATGGTCAAGCAGCGCCGCCGCCAGGAGCGCCGGGCCGCCAAGACCGCCCACGACAAGGCGGTCACCGAGGCCACCGCCACCGGGTCCGCCGAGCGCATCGACGACGAGACCGAGGGCATCCTGCCCTCCTCCCGCACGGAGGAGGGCACGATCGCGGGGATACTCCAGCGCCCCCGCTCCTGCTACGTCTGCAAGCAGCGCTTCGTCGAGGTCGACTACTTCTACCACCAGCTCTGCCCGGACTGCGCCGCCGAGAACCGGGCCCGGCGCGACGCCCGCGCCGACCTCACCGGCAAACGCGCGCTGCTCACCGGCGGCCGGGCCAAGATCGGCATGTACATCGCGCTCCGGCTGCTGCGGGACGGCGCGCACACCACGATCACGACCCGCTTCCCCAAGGACGCCATCCGCCGCTTCAAGGCCATGGACGACTCCGCCGACTGGATCCACCGCCTGGAGGTCGTCGGCATCGACCTGCGCGACCCGGCCCAGGCCGTGGCGCTGGCCGACCAGGTCCGTGAGCAGGGCCCGCTCGACATCCTGATCAACAACGCCACCCAGACCGTGCGCCGCCTGCCCTCCGCGTACGCCGCCCTCGTCGAGGGCGAGAGCGCCCCGCTGCCGGCCGGTGAGCTGCCCGCCCACCACGTGATCGGCGCCTTCGGCTCCGGCGCCGTGGACGGACTGACCGCACTGCCCGTCGGCGCCTCGGGGCTCGACGCGCAGAAGGTGGCCGACCTCGCCCTGGTCGCCGGCAACGCCAGCGTGATGCGGCACCGCGAGGGCACCGCCATCGACGCGGGCGGGCTGCTCCCCGACGTCGTCGACACCAACACGTGGGTGCAGACCATCGAGCAGATCTCCCCGGTGGAGCTGCTCGAGACCCAGCTGTGCAACTACACGTCGCCGTTCATCCTCATCAGCGCGCTCCGGCCGGCGATGGCCGAGGCCGCGCGCAGGGCGTCCTCCGGACGCGCCTACGTCGTCAACGTCTCGGCGATGGAGGGCGTGTTCGCCCGCGGCTACAAGGGTGCGGGTCACCCGAACACCAACGCGGCCAAGGCCGCCATGAACATGGTGACGCGGACCAGTGCCCAGGAGATGTTCGACACCGACCGCATCCTGATGACCTCGGTCGACACCGGCTGGATCACCGACGAGCGCCCGCACTACGACAAGCTGCGCCTGGCCGAGGCCGGCTTCCACGCCCCGCTCGACCTCGTCGACGGCGCCGCCCGGGTCTACGACCCGGTGGTGCGCGGCGAGGCGGGCGAGGACCTGTACGGCGTCTTCCTCAAGGACTACGCGCCCGGCAAGTGGTGAACCCGGCGCCGGGCCAACGGCCGTAATCCGCTGGCCCGTTCGCCGGCCTCCGTCCTACCGTGGGGTGTGCGCCGGCGTGCCCGGTGCGCCGGTCCCGCGTACTTCGTGGTTCGATCCCATGCAGGCCCGCCCCTGGGCCTGTCGCCCCGTTCTCGGGGGGCATCGCGTGGCCGTCCTGATCTCGGGCACGCCCGCGCACCCGCGGCGCGACCGGTCAGTCGACCGCTCCCAGCCGCGAGTTGCGCGCCGCCAGCAGTTCCAGCACCGTGCGCCAGTCCTCCAGGACCCCGGCGTCGAAGACGGCGGTACGGGCCTCCTCGCCGGCCTGGCGCAGGCTGAGCAGGTCGTCGTCGTGGGACCGGCCGTCCGGGAGGGCGTGCCCGTGCAGCAGGCGGGCGACGCGCGGTCCGAGCAGGGGCCGTACCACGTCGGCCGTGCGCCCGGCCGGACCGCCGGGCCACAGGTGCGCCCCCACCACGGACACCAGGCCGGCCACCTGGAGCTCCTTGTCGGCGGGGCGCCGCCGGCGCAGCAGCGCGGCCGTCCGGAGCGCGTGCCCGTGCGGATCCACGGGGCCGCCGCCCCGACCGGAGGACGCCCGTGCGCCCCGGCAGGCGTACAACAGGTCCATCAGCTCCTCGACGCTGCGCAGTTCCATGCCCCGGTCCTCCCACGAGACAGCCGATGCGGACCGCCAGCGCACCATGGCGAGCTTGCGGCGCAGCCAACGGCACCTGAACGGCACGGCCACCGGTGCCGATATTCGAAGGTGTGGCCGACGGTGTGGGCCGAACGGGTGAGCCGGTTGCCGGGCGAAAGACGGCGATTCACGGCAGACTGTCCCCAACTGTGCGCGGGGCGGCGGGCAATGGTTGCCCCATGTTTTGGAGCCCCATAGAGCGCACCCCCGCTCATTTGGTTAATCTGGAGCGGACGGACGAGCAGGACCGGGTGCCTACCCACACCCACGGTCCGTCATGGGACGAGCCAATCCACATCGGCCCGCTCCCGCACGAGTTACCGGCGCCACCGCGTCCGAACTGCATGCGACTCAGACCCGAGCGGGCGCCAGGTGCCGGACGGCAGACTGGCCGACAGGCCCCGAGGGTGACCCGACACATAAGGAGTGCGCGGTGACACCGGAGACGACGACGAACCCCGAACAACGCCCCAAGGAACGCGCCGAGCGCGCGGGACGCCGACCCGGAGAGATCGGCAGCCTCGACGTGTGGGCACGTTCCGCCCCCATCCGCCTCGCAGGCTACGAGGAAGACCTCGCCGAGCCGCACATCCTGCCCAGCGTGGACTGACCCCCGCGAGGCCCGCCGGACGCGTGGGCGTGCGAGACTCACGCCCATGCTGATCAGGGAAGCCACGGCCGCCGACTGGCCGCAGATCTGGCCCTTCTGGCACCGCATCGTCGCGGCCGGCGAGACCTACGCCTGGGACCCGGACACCCCCGAGGACGTGGCCCGGAACCTGTGGATGAACCCCGCCAAACGCGTCCACGTCGTCGAGGACGACACCGGCACCGTCGTCGCCTCCGCCTACGTCACCCCCAACTACGGCGGCCCCGCCGCCCGCATCGCCAACGCGGGCTTCATGGTCGACCCGGACCGGGCCGGCCGCGGCACGGGCCGCGCCCTCGCCGAGTACGTCCTGGAGTCCGCCAGGGCCGAGGGGTACCGGGGGATGGTCTTCAACGCCGTCGTCGAGACCAACCCGGCCGTCGGGCTCTGGACCTCCCTCGGCTTCACGATCCTCGGCACGGTCCCCGACGCCTTCGACCACCCGCGGCACGGACCGGTCGGCCTGCACATCATGTACCGCGCCCTCTAGGGCCCGCCGGAGCCCGGGGGCCGTTCAGTCCAGGGGCGCCGTGCGCCGCCACGGGCGCAGCGCCTCGATCCGCTCCGCCAGCTCCAGCAGCACCGCCTCCGACCCCGGGCGCCCCACCAGCTGTACGGCACAGGGGGCGCCCGAGGGCAGCGTGCCGAAGGGCACCGACATCGCGGGCCAGCCGGTCAGGTTCCACGGCGGGGTGAAGGGCGAATACGCCGAGTTCGCCGCCACGTTGCGCAGCCAGCCCCGCTCGTGCCACGGTCCGGCCTGGGGCGAGCGGCGGGCCAGCGCCGGGGTGAGCAGGACGTCGTACTCGGCGAAGAACGGCTCCAGACGATCGCGCAGCCGCTGCCGGCCCGCTCCGGTGGACACCGTGCGTACGAAGCGCCGCCCGACGCCCGCGTGCACCCGGGTGCGCCGAGCCAGCCTGCGCGGGTCGAGACCCCGCGCGTCCACCGACGTCCCCGCCGTCCAGTGCGCCACGGCGGTCAGGCCCAGCGACGCCGGGTAGGGCGGGTCCGCCCGCCGCACCTGGTGCCCGGCCCGCATCAGTACCCCGGCCGCCTCACGCACGGCGTCCGCGTACGGCCGGGAGACGGCGACACCCGCGAGCGGGCTGCGTGGGGAGACGGCCACGCGAAGGCTGCCGGGGTCCGCGCGGCGGAACCGTCCGCCGCCCGCCGGACCGACCGCGGGGCCTTCGTCGGGATCGTCCGCGAGCACCGAGAGCATCACCCGGGCGTCCTCCACCGTGGTGGCCAGCGGCCCGTTCTCGGACATGCCGAACCAGTCGCCGTCGCCGATGCCGGCCGGCACCACGCCGTGTCCCGGCTTGATGGTGACCAGGCCGCAGTTGGCCGCCGGGATCCGCAGCGAACCCATGCCGTCGTTGCCCAGCGCGAGGGGCACCAGCCCGGCGGCGACCGCGGCGGCGCTGCCGCCCGACGAACCACCCGCCGTGCGCGCCGGGTCCCACGGGTTGCGGGAGGTACCGTGCACGCCCTCGGTGGTGCCGAACACGCACAGTTCGGGCACGTTCGTCAGTCCCACGACCACCGCGCCCGCCGCCCGCAGCCGGGCCACGGTGACGTGGTCGGCCGCGGCGGGCGTGTCCGGCGTCGCGGCGGAACCGACCAGCGTCGACTCGCCGCGCACCGGGAGATTGTCCTTGACGGCCACCGGGACGCCGGCCAGCGGCAGTTCGGCCAGATCACCGCGGGCGCCCACCTCCTCGGCCTCCGCGAGGGCCGCCTCGGCGCGTACCGTCCGGAACGCGCCGACACGGCCGTCGAGCCGCTCGATCCGCGCGAGGTGCTCCGCCACCACCTCGCGCGGCGTGGCCCGCTTCTCACGTACGGCGGCGGCGATCTCGGCGGCGGTCCGGCCGGGCCAGTCGGTCACGGGAGCTCCTCGGTGCGGTGCGGTGCGGGGACGGAATTACTGGCGAGTACGCAGAGAGCACTCTGCCCGCCCGGACGCCTCCGCGTCGAGAGCCCGGGCCGCGTCGGCCCCCGCTCAGGCCGGCCGGGCCGGTCCGGTGCTGTCGCGCTCGATCAGCCGCGGCACCGGCACGCCCACCGTGCGGGCCGGGCCACCGTCCAGCAGGGCGGTCAGTTCCGTCGCCGCCGTGCGGCCGAACTCCACGCTGTCCCGGGACAGCGCGGACAGCCACGGCTCGACCATGCGGCACAGCGCCGAGTCCTCCCAGGCCACCACGGACACGTCCGCCGGCACCGAGAAACCGAGGCCGGCCGCGGCGGCGACCCCTGCGACGGCCATGACGTCGTTGTCGTAGATCAGGGCCGTCGGGGGAGCGGCGGCCTCCAGGACCCGGCGGGTGACGGCGGCTCCCTCCGCGTCGGAGTAGTCGGTGGGCACCGACTGCACCTCGAGGCCGCGCCGCGCCGCCTCGGCGCGCAGGGCCCGGATCCGGCGCTCGGTGTGGGCGAGGCCCGGCAGCCCCGCGATGTGCGCGATCCGCCGGTGGCCGAGCGCGTGCAGCCCGTCCACCAGCGCGGCCATCGCGCCGGCGTCGTCCGCCCACACCGTCGACAGACCCGGGTGCCGTTCGTCCGGCGCTCCGCCGATCACCACGGCGGGCAGGCCGAGTTCGTCGAGCAGGCCGGGACGCGGGTCGTCGGTGCGCGGGTCGACCACCAGGACGCCGTCCACGCGGTGTTCGGCCCACCAGCGCCGGTACACCGCGCACTCGTCGTCGACGTCCTCTGCCACCTGGAACAGCAGACCGAGATGGCGCCGCGCCAGCACCTCCTGGATGCCGGAGACGAGCTGCAGGAAGAAGGAGTCCACGCCGAGGGTGTGCGCGGGCCGCGCCAGCACGAACCCGACCGTGGCCGCGCCCTCGCCGGACAGCGCGCGGGCCGCCGTGCTGGGCCGCCAGCCGAGCTGCTCGGCCACCCGGCGCACCCGGTCCCGGGTGATCTCGGAGACCCCCGGACGGCCGTTCAGCGCGAAGGAGACCGCGCTCTCCGAGACCCCGGCCCGCCGTGCGATGTCCTTCATCGTCGGCCGGCGCGCGGCGGGCCGTCTGGCCGGCATGGGCGCTCCTTTCCTCAGAACGTGAAACCCGGACGCATGGTGGAGACAAGAGCTAAAGCGCTTGAGCGTCGAGATCCTAAAGCGCATTAGTAGAAAGGGGCAAGTGTCCGGCCACTACCACTCTGACCTGTACTAATGTGCGCCTCATTTCTTTAGTTCCCGTGAATCCATTGACTTTCTCCGAAGCCCCCGTGCATGGTCGCTGGCATCCCACCGCCGACGTCTTCAGGGAGACGTGCCACCGTGCCCACTTCGCGCAGAACCTTCGCCGTCGCCGCCCTGGCCGCCCTCGTCCTGCCGCTCAGCGCCTGCGGTTCCGGGGGTGACGGGAGCGGGTCGACCGACGCCTCGGGCAAGGTCGAGGGCGACATCACCTTCCAGACCTGGAACCTGCGGGCCAACTTCAAGCCCTACTTCGAGGGCCTGATCGCCGACTTCGAGAAGAAGTACCCCGGCACCCACGTCAAGTGGGTCGACCAGCCGGGCGAGGGCTACGCCGACAAGATCAGCGCCGACGCGGCCGGCGGCACCCTGCCCGACGTCGTCAACGTCTCCCCGGACCTCGTGGCCCCGCTCGCCGAGGCCGGGCTCGCCCTCGACCTGGACAAGGCCGCCGGTCAGTACCGGAAGGAGTACCTGGACGGCGCCTGGGCCAGCCACCAGGTGCCGGGGAAGCAGGGCACGTACGCCTTCCCCTGGTACCTCAACACCGGCCCCCTCTTCTACAACAAGTCCCTCTTCGAGAAGGCCGGGCTCGACCCCGAGCAGCCCCCGAAGACGTACGACGAGGTCTTCGACGCCGCACTGAAGATCGCCGACAAGACCGGCGGCGAGGTCGCCACGCTCGCCAACGTGCCCACCGTCGAGGACTTCGGCCGCTACGGCGTACCGCTCATGAACGAGGAGGGCACCGCCTTCACCTTCAACGACGCCAAGGGCGTCGAACTCCTCACCCGGTACAAGGAGCTGTACGACGCCAAGGCCCTCGACCCGCAGGCACTGACGGCCACCCCGGAGTCCTCCGGGAAGAAGTTCCTCACCGGAGCCGTCGCCATGAACCCGGGCAGCGCGCTCGACCTGGCCAACTTCAAGAAGCAGGCGCCGACCCTGTACAGGAACATCGGCATCACCGACCAGATCACCAGTACCGGCCACGTCAACATGTACGTGATGGGCCTGATGGTGAACGCGCAGAGCAAGCGCAAGCCCGCCGCGGTCGCCTTCGCCCACTACGTCACCGACGCCGCTCACCAGATGTCGTTCGCCAAGCAGGTCGCCATCTTCCCGAGCACCGCCGGCTCGCTGGACGACCCCTACTTCACCAAGGAGGACGGGACCGACGAGACCCGGGTGCGCGTCGCCGCGGCCGAGTCGCTGAAGGACGCGGTCAACTACACGCCCGTACTGTTCAGCGAGCAGATGAAGACCGAGCTGCGCAACGAGGTGGCCAAGGCGCTCCAGGGCAAGCAGAGCCCCCAGGAAGCTCTCGACAACGCTGTCGAGGCGTGCGACCGGCTCCTCCAGCAGCAGGGCTGAGGGACGTCATGGCGAGTCCCACCCTCACCGGCACCCGGCGCGTGCGGCGCCAACTGCCCACCAGTCCCTGGCTGTTCGCCGCCCCCGGCCTACTGATCACGGGCGCGTTCATCCTGTACCCGTTCGTCTCCACGCTGGTCAACGCCTTCACCGACCGCCGCACCCTGGTCCCGGGCGAGTTCGTGGGCCTCGCCAACTTCCGCGAGCTGCTCCACGACGACATGTTCTGGACCGGCCTGCGCAACAGCACCCTCTACGTCCTCGGGGTCGTCCCCGCGCTCGTCCTGCTGCCGCTGCTGCTCGCCCTGCTGGTGCAGAAGAACATCCCCGGCATCACCTTCTTCCGCTCGGCCTTCTACACCCCGGTCGTCGCCTCGATCGTCGTCGTCGGACTGATCTGGGTCTGGCTGCTGGACGAGCGCGGCCTGGTCAACTCCCTGCTGGAGACGGTCGGCGCGAGTCCGGTCGGCTTCCTCAGCGACCAGTGGCTGATCCTGCTCAGCGCCATGGCCGTCACGGTCTGGAAGGGCCTCGGCTACTACATGATCATCTACTTGGCGGCGCTCGCCAACGTGCCCCGTGAGCTGCACGAGGCCGCCGCCGTGGACGGGGCGGGCGCTGTCCGCCGCTTCCTCACCGTCACCGTGCCCGCCGTGCGCTCCACCATGGTGCTGGTCGCGGCCCTCTCCTCGGTCGCCGCCTTCAAGGTGTTCTCCGAGGTCTACCTGATGGCCGGCCCCAGCGGCGGCCCGGCCGGCGAGGACACCACCCTCGTCATGCTGGTCCAGCGCACCGGCACCGGCCTGACCGGCCGCGTCGGCTACGCCTCCGCGATCTCCGTCGTCGTCTTCGTCGTCACCGTCGCCCTGATGCTGCTCGTCCTGCGCGCCGACCGTAAGGAGGACTCGTGAGCGTCGTCGAGAAGACCCGGCCCACCGGGAAGCCCCCGGCCGGCGCCCGGGAGCGGGAACGCGAACCCCGGATCACCGACGAGCACGGCCGCCGGGTACGCGGGTGGGAACTGGCCCTGCGCTACCTGCTCCTGCTCGGCGTCCTCGCCCTGACCATCGGCCCCTTCCTGTGGCAGCTGTCGACCTCGCTGAAGGGCCCGGCCGAGGACATCTTCAGCTCCCCGCCCACGTTCCTGCCCTCCGACCCCACCCTGCACAACTACGAGCGGGTCACCGACACCATCCCCGTGTGGGACTACGCCCTGAACTCGCTGAAGGTCGCCGCGGCCAACGTGGTCACCAACTGCGTCGGCGCCGCCCTCGCCGGCTACGCCCTGGCCCGCCTGCGTTACCGCGGCCGGCGCGTCACCACCCTGGTGTTCGTCCTGGCGATGCTGGTGCCCGTGGAGGGCATCATCATCGCCCAGTTCACCGCCATGCGGGAACTCGGCCTCAACAACACCCTGGTCGGCGTCCTCCTGCCCGGCTCCGTCAGCGCCCTGAACGTGCTGCTGATGCGCAACGCCTTCCTCAACCTCCCCTACGAGATCGAGGAAGCCGCCTACGTCGACGGCGCCAACGTCTGGCAGCGCTTCCTCCGCATCGCGGTGCCGTCGGTGCGAGGCACCCTCGCCGTCGTCGCGATCTTCGCCTTCATGGGCGCCTGGGACGACTTCCTGTGGCCGCTGATCGTGCTCAGCGACCCGTCCAGGTTCACGCTGACCATCGGCCTCAACTACCTGCACGGCACCTTCGCCAACGACGAGCGGCTCGTCGCGGCCGGCACGATCATCGCCGTGGCGCCGCTGATCGTCCTCTTCGCCTGCCTCCAGCGGTACTTCTTCCGCGGCGTCGGCGAGGGCGCCGTCAAGGGCTGACCGCCGTCCCGGCCGAGGGCCGACTTCCGTACTTCACCCCAGCAAGGACACCGCATGCCTCCTGCCGTGCGCTTCGGCGTCAACTACACCCCGAGCCAGGGGTGGTTCCACCACTGGCTCGACTTCGACCTCGGCTCCGTGCGCGCCGACCTCGACTCCGTCGCCGCACTGGGCGTGGACCACGTCCGGGTCTTCCCGCTGTGGCCCTACTTCCAGCCGAACCGCTCCCTGATCCGCGAGCGCGCCGTCGAGCACCTGGTGGAGCTGGTCGACGCGGCCGGCGAACGCGGCCTCGACGTCAACGTGGACGGCCTCCAGGGGCACCTGAGCAGCTTCGACTTCCTGCCCGCCTGGACCCGCACCTGGCACCGCCGCAATCTGTTCACCGACCCCGACGTCATCGACGGGCAGGCCGCCTACCTGCGCACCCTCGCGGCCGCGCTCGCCGACCGGCCCAACTTCCTCGGCATGACCCTCGGCAACGAGGTCAACCAGTTCTCCGCCGGTCCCCACCCCGACCCCGACCGCGCCACCGGCGACCAGATAGACGCCTGGCTGGAGCGGATGCTCGCCGCCTGCGAGGAGGGCGCCCCGGGCCGCATGCACCTGCACGCCGAGTACGACGCGACCTGGTACCAGGACGACCAGCCCTTCACCCCGGCCCAGGCCGCCCGGCGGGGCGCCGTGACGGCGGTGCACTCCTGGGTCTTCAACGGCACCGCCCAGCGCCACGGCCGCACCTCCGTGCCCAGTGAGCACCACGCCGCCTACCTGATCGAGCTGAGCAAAGCGTGGGCCGGCGACCCGCACCGCCCGGTCTGGCTCCAGGAGGTCGGCGCCCCGGCCCCCCTCGTCCCCGCCGAGCACGCCGCCGCCTTCACCGAGGCGACCGTCGCGAACGCCCTGGACTGCCCCGACCTGTGGGGCGTCACCTGGTGGTGCTCCCACGACGTGTCCCGGACGCTGGCCGACTTCCCCGAACTGGAGTACGGACTCGGGCTGCTCACCAACGACCGCCGTCCGAAGGACACGGCACGGGTCCTGGCCCGCGCGGCCCGAGCGGCACGCGAGGGAACACACCTCGCGCCCGCCCCGCGCACCACCGCGCTGGCCGTCCCGGCCCACCCGTCCGCGCGCTCGGCCTGCGCCCCCGGCGGCGCCGTCTTCGACGCCTTCTTCCGGCTCGTCGCCGACGGCGCCCGTCCGACCACCGTCCTCGACACCCACGCGGCCGACGCCGGGCACCTCGCCGCGCGCGGCATCACCGAGGTCGTCACGCCCGGCCAGGTACTTCCCACCCCGCACGGACCCCACGTCCGCCAAGGAGGCACCCGCTCGTGACCCCCACCCGACGCACCGTCCTGCTCGCCGGCGCCGCCGCCGCGCTGTGGCCCGCCCTCCCCGCCGCCGGTGCCGCGGCCGCCGCCCCGAAGGCCGCCGCCGGCCTCCAGCCGTACGCCTCCTACTGGTTCCCCGACTCGACCCCCGCCGGCACCCCGGGGGACGGCATCACCTGGCGCAGCCTCCGGACGTGGCGGGCGGCCGACGACCCCGACCTCGCCTTCAACACCGCGTCCGTCCCGCTCGCCGACCGCTTCACGCCCACGCCCGCGAACACCACGGCCCGCGCCGGGCAGGCCCGCATCCAGTCCCTGGTCTCCTTCGGGCCCACCGCGGGCAACCCGTCCCAGGGCTCCGCCACCGCCGACCACTACGCCCTCACCCACTGGGCGTACGTCGACGAACTCGTCTTCTGGGGCGGCTCCTCGGGCGAGGGGCTGATCCTCGCTCCCAACGCGCCGGTCGTCGACGCGGCGCACCGGCACGGCGTACCCGTCCTCGGCAACGTCTTCCTGCCGCCCGTCGCCTACGGCGGGCAGCTGACCTGGACCCGCGACCTGGTGCGGAAGGACGCCGCCGGGCGTTTCCCGCTCGCCGCGCAACTGGTCGCGGTCGCCGACGCGTACGGCTTCGACGGCTGGTTCGTGAACGCCGAGACCGGGGGAGGGGACGCCGCGCTCGGCGCGGACATGCGGGGCTTCGTACGGGAGCTCAAGGCCCTGGCGACGGCGAAGGGCCAGCGGGTGACCTGGTACGACTCGATGACCGTGGACGGCACGGTCAGCTGGCAGGGGGCGTTGAACGACCGGAACCAGGCGTTCTTCGAGGCCGCGGACGACATGTTCGTCGACTTCCGCTGGACGGCCGGCCGCCTCGCCTCCTCCGGGGCGCGGGCCGAGGCGCTGGGCCGCAGCCGGTACGAGCTCCGGGCAGGGGTGGACGTCGAGGCGAACGGCTGGAACACGTCCGGGAACTGGGACGCGATCGTGCCGGCGGACCGGCCGCACGTCACCTCGATCGGCCTGTACCGGCCCGAGTGGACCCGCAACCACCTGCCCGAGGACCGCAGAGCACCAGGAGACTTCCACGCCGCCGACGACCGCTTCTGGACGGGGGCGTCGCTCGACCCGTCACGGCCCGACGCCACGGACCCCTGGCGGGCGCCCGCCGTGTCGGTCGCCGACCGGTCGAGCGTCACGTCGCTGCCGTTCGCGACCGTGTTCAACACCGGGCACGGGCTGCGCTGGTACGAGGAGGGAGCCGTGACCTCCCACGCGCCGTGGAACCACCTCGGACTCCAGGACCGGCTGCCCTCGCGGCGCTGGGTGGTGCGGACGGAGGGCACGCGTCCGGCGGTCGGCTTCGACTTCGCCGACGCGTGGCGGGGCGGCAGCAGCGTGCTGGTCGAGGGCGGACTCGACCGGCCGGCCCTGCTGGACCTGTACGCGACACGGCTGCCGCTGGACGGGGACACGGTCGTCGAGCTGACGCACCGCACGGACACGGGCGCCGTGGACCTCGAACTCGCCGTCGCCACCGCCGAGGCCGGTGCACCGGGCGAGGCACCGCCGTACCGCCTGATCCCCGTGACGGCCGCGCGGGCCGCGAAGCCGGTCAACGGCTGGGAGACGGTCACCGTGCCGCTCACCGGGCTGTCCGGCACGCTGCACGCGATCGGCGTGCGGCTCACGTCGTCCGACGGCCCCGTGCGCTGGCGGCTCGGCTCTCTCGCCGTCCGCGCGGCCGCACCGAAGGCGCCCGCGCCGCCCACCGCCCCGCGGATCACCGCCGCACACGGCGGCGACCTGCGGTTCGCCTGGAACCACCCCCACGGTGACGACGTACGCCACTACACCCTCCACCGCGTGCTCCCCGACGGCACCCGCCGCTTCCTCGGAGGCACCTGCCAGCGCGCCTGGTTCGCCGGCGGACTCGCCCCCGAGCGGCGCGAGCGCGCCGCACGGTTCGAAGTACGCGCCGTGGGGGAGCTGTACACCACGTCCGCCCCCGCCACCGTGACCCACCGCTGGTAGACACCCGCCCCACCGACCCCGGAGCACCCGCATGCATGACGACCGCAACCTGGTCGAAGCCCGCCTCAAGCGTGTCCTCGACGAACGCGTCCGCCCCGCCGTGTACCCAGAGTCCGTGCCCCTGGACGTAGCGGTCTGGCACGCCCCCGGCGAGCCCGTCCCGGTCGAGGAGGGACTCGCGGCCGAACCGCGGCCCATCGAGGTCGGCGCCCGCTGGGGCGCGCCCTGGGGCACCAGCTGGTTCCGGGTCACGGGCACCGTGCCGAAGGAGTGGGCCGGGAGGACCGTCGAGGCGATCCTCGACCTCGGCTTCGACGAGAACATGCCCGGCTTCCAGTGCGAGGGCCTCGTCTACCGCCCGGACGGCACCCCGGTGAAGGGCCTCAACCCGCGCAACCAGTGGGTGCGGATCGGCGCCCCCGTCGAGGGCGGCGAGGAGGTCCGCCTGCACGTCGAGGCCGCCTCCAACCCGGTCATCCTCGACTACCACCCCTTCGTGCCCACGCGGCTCGGCGACAAGGACACCGCGGGCGGCGAACCGCAGTACACCCTCGCCCGCATGGACCTCGCCGTCCTCGACGAGACGGTGTGGAACCTGGTCCTCGACCTGGAGGTGCTCGGCGAGCTGATGGCCGAGCTGCCGGTGGAGTCGCCGCGGCGCTGGGAGATCCTGCGCGCCGTCGACAAGGCGCTGGACGCCATCGACCTCCAGGACGTCAACGGCACCGCGCAGGAGGCGCGTTCCCGCCTCACCGAGGTGCTGTCCGCCCCCGCCGTGCCCTCCGCGCACCGCATCAGCGCCGTCGGTCACGCGCACATCGACTCGGCGTGGCTGTGGCCGTTGCGCGAGACCGTGCGCAAGGTCGCCCGCACCACCTCCAACATGACCGCCCTCCTGGAGGACGAGCCGGACTTCGTCTTCGCCATGTCGCAGGCCCAGCAGTGGGCGTGGGTGCGCGACCACCGGCCCGAGGTGTGGGCGCGGGTCAAGAAGGCCGTGGCGGACGGGCGGTTCGTGCCGGCCGGCGGCATGTGGGTGGAGTCGGACACCAACATGCCCGGCTCGGAGGCGATGGCCCGCCAGTTCGTGCACGGCAAGCGGTTCTTCCTCGACGAGTTCGGCGTCGAGAACGACGAGGCGTGGCTGCCCGACACCTTCGGCTTCGCGGCCGGACTCCCGCAGATCATCCAGGCGGCCGGGGCCAAGTACCTGCTGACGCAGAAGATCTCCTGGTCGCAGACGAACAGGTTCCCGCACCACACCTTCCGCTGGGAGGGCATCGACGGCACCCGGATCTTCACGCACTTCCCGCCCGTCGACACCTACAACTGCTCCATGAAGGGCAGCGAGATCGCGCACGCGGCCCGCAACTTCAAGGACAAGGGCGTCGCGCGGCACTCCCTCGCCCCCACCGGCTGGGGCGACGGCGGCGGCGGCACCACCCGCGAGATGGTCGCCAAGGCCGCCCGGCTGCGCGACCTCGAAGGCTCGGCCACCGTCGAGTGGGAGACCCCGCACGCCTTCTTCGAGAAGGCCGAGGCCGAGAATCCCGAGCCGCCCGTCTGGGTCGGCGAGCTCTACCTCGAACTGCACCGCGCCACCCTCACCAGCCAGGCCAAGACCAAGCAGGGCAACCGGCGCAGCGAACACCTCCTGCGGGAGGCCGAGCTGTGGGCGGCCACGGCCGCCGTACGCACCGGATTCCCCTACCCCTACGAGGACCTGGACCGCATCTGGAAGACGGTGCTGCTGCACCAGTTCCACGACATCCTGCCCGGCTCCTCCATCGCCTGGGTGCACCGCGAGGCACGCGCCACGTACGACCGTGTCGCCGGCGAACTGAACGGCATCATCGACGCCGCCCAGCGCGCCCTGGCCGGTGAGGGCGACACCCCGCTCGTCTTCAACTCCGCCCCGCACACCCGCGCCGGCGTCCCGGCCGGCGCCGCCGCCGCGCCCACGACCGGGGGCCGCACCGACCTCACCCCCCGCCCCGGCGGCGGCCACGTCCTCGACAACGGGCTGCTGCGCGTCGAGATCGACGAGCGAGGGCTGGTCGTCTCGGCGTACGACATCGCCGCCGACCGCGAGACGATCGCGCCGGGCGGTGCGGGCAACCTGCTCCAGCTCCACTCCGACTTCCCCAACATGTGGGACGCCTGGGACGTCGACGAGTTCTACCGCAACACGGTCACCGACCTCACCGACGCCGACGAGGTCGCCCCCGGCGACGACGGCGCGTCGGTGCGGATCGTCCGCTCCTTCGGCTCCTCCCGCGTCACCCAGGTGCTGACGCTCGCACCGGGGGAGCGGAGGCTGGACGTGGACACCGAGGTCGACTGGCACGAGACGGAGAAGTTCCTCAAGCTCGCCTTCCCCCTCGACGTGCACGCCGAACGGTACGCATCGGAGACCCAGTTCGGGCACTTCCACCGGCCCACCCACACCAACACCAGCTGGGAGGCCGCCAAGTTCGAGGCCTGCAACCACCGCTTCGTCCACCTGGAGGAGCCCGGCTGGGGCGTCGCCGTGGTCAACGACTCGACGTACGGCCACGACGTCACCCGCACCGTCCGCACCGGGGGCGACCGCGGTACGACCACCACCGTCCGCGTGTCCCTGCTGCGCGCCCCGCGCTTCCCCGACCCGGAGACCGACCAGGGTGTGCACCGCTTCCGGCACGCGCTGGTGCCCGGCGCGGGCATCGGCGACGCCGTGCGCGAGGGCTGGCGGATCAACCTGCCGGAGCGGCGGACGACCGGAGCCGGGGAGGTCGCCCCGCTCGTGACGGCCGATCAGGAGGCGGTCGTGATTACCGCCGTGAAGCTGGCCGACGACGGCAGCGGGGACGTGGTCGTCCGTTTCCACGAGGCCCACGGCGGCCGGGTCCGCGCCACGCTCACCACCGGCTTCGAGGTCACCGACGTGCAGGTGACCGACCTGCTGGAACGCCCGCTGGCGGACGCGGAGGCGCCCCGGCCGGACGGCGGCCGGATCCCCGTACGGCTGCGGCCGTTCCAGCTGATGACCCTGCGGCTGAAGCGCGCCTGACGGCACAGGCGGGCCCGGTTCACTCCGCGAGCCGGGCCCGCAGCCAGTCCTCCACCGCACCGATGTGCGCCGCCGCCGCCGCCCGGGCGGCCTCCGGATCGCGGGCGGCCAGGGCGCGGTGGATCGCGGCGTGCTCGCGGCGGGTGCGGTCGAAGGCGCCCTCGTCCTGACGGCCGCGCCTGATGCGGTCCCGGAAGGTCCGGGAGGACAGGCCCTCCAGGATGGCGGCCATGGTCTCGTTGCCGGCCGCCGCGACGACCTCCCGGTGGAAGGCCAGATCGTGGGCGAGGAGCTCCTCCGGGTCGTCGGTGGCGTCCATCGCCGTCAGATGCCGTTCGACCTCGGCCAGCCGCTCCGGCGTGATCCGGGCCGCGGCCAGCGCCGTCGCCGCCGACTCCAGGACCCGGCGAACCTCGAGCAGTTCCACGGTCCGCGTGCCGCGCGACAGCTCGGCCACCACGCCGAACGTCTCCAGCAGGTCGCCGGCCTCCAGCCGCGTCACGTAGATGCCCGAGCCGTGCCGGGCCTCCAGGACGCCCAGCACCGTCAGCGCGCGGATCGCCTCCCGCATGGAACTGCGGGAGATGCCCGACTGCGCGGCGAGCTCCCGTTCCGTCGGCAGCCGCTGCCCCGGCTCCAGCAGGCCCTCCGCGATCATCGTCTTGATCCGCTCGATGGCGCGCGCGGTCACCGTGCCCTTGCGCGGGGCCGTCTCGTCCACGCCGTTCCTCCAGTTCGCCGGGGTGCGCCGCAGTCTAATCGCCGACGTGGTCCGACCAATACGAGTCGGCACGCAGAAAATGCGGGCCGACGACTGTTCGTTCGCCCAAGTGGTCTGATAAATATGCGACACCTGGCCCGCCCAGCCCCGAGGAGCCGCGTGTCCCCGACCCCAGCCCGCATCACCGCGGTCGACACCCACGACATCCGGTTCCCCACCTCGCGGGAGCTCGACGGCTCCGACGCGATGAACCCGGACCCCGACTACTCGGCCGCCTACGTCGTGCTGCGCACGGACGCGGAAGGGGCACCGGAGGGGCACGGTTTCGCCTTCACCATCGGGCGCGGCAACGAGGTGCAGGTCGCCGCGATCCACGCGCTGCGCCACCACGTGATCGGCCGGTCGGTCGACGAGCTGTGCGCCGACCCGGGCACGCTCTACCGGGACCTGACCGGGGACAGCCAACTGCGCTGGCTGGGGCCCGAGAAGGGCGTGATGCACATGGCGATCGGCGCGGTCGTCAACGCCGTGTGGGACCTGGCCGCCAAGCGCGCCGGCCGCCCCCTGTGGCGGCTGCTCGCCGAGGCGGAACCCGAGTGGCTGGTCTCCCAGATCGACTTCCGCTACCTCACGGACGCGCTCACGCCCGACGACGCCCTGGACCTCCTGCGCCGGGGCAGGCAGGGCGCCGACGTCCGCACGGAGCGGCTGCTGGCCACCGGATACCCGGCCTACACGACCTCCCCCGGCTGGCTCGGCTACGACGACGACAAGCTCACCCGGCTCGCCGAACAGGCCGTCGCCGACGGCTTCCGGCAGATCAAGCTCAAGGTCGGCGCCGACCTCGACGACGACATCCGGCGCTGCCGTGCGGCCCGCGCCGCGATCGGCCCCGACGTCCGCCTGGCGGTCGACGCCAACCAGCGCTGGGACGTCGACGAGGCCGTGCGCTGGACGGCGGCCCTCGCCGAGTCCGGCCCCTACTGGATCGAGGAGCCGACCAGCCCCGACGACGTCCTCGGCCACGCCGCCGTCCGCCGGGCCGTGGCCCCGGTGAAGGTGGCGACCGGCGAGCACGTCCACAACCGGGTCGTCTTCAAGCAGCTCCTCCAGGCGGGCGCCGTCGACATCGTCCAGATCGACGCGGCCCGGGTCGGCGGCGTCAACGAGAACCTGGCGATCCTGCTGCTGGCCGCCAGGTTCGGGGTGCCGGTGTGCCCGCACGCGGGCGGCGTCGGCCTGTGCGAACTCGTCCAGCACCTGTCGATGTTCGACTACGTCGCCGTCACCGGTACCACCGAGGACCGCGTCATCGAGTACGTCGACCACCTGCACGAGCACTTCGTCGACCCGGTGGTGATCCGCGGGGGGCACTACACGGCACCCACGGCCCCGGGCTTCTCGGCCGCCCTGCGGCCCGAGTCGATCACCCGGTACGGCTTTCCCGACGGCACCTACTGGGCCGCCGAACACGACCACGGCAAGGAGCGGAGGGCATGAACGACTTCGCGGGCCTGAAGGCCCTGGTGACGGGCGGGGCCTCGGGCATCGGCCGGGCCACCGCGGAACTGCTCGCCCGGCGCGGTGCGGCGGTCGCCGTCCTCGACCTGGACCCGTCGTCCGTGGCCGGGCCGCTGCTGCCGTACCGCGCCGACGTCACCGACGACGGCTCGGTGCGTGCGGCGGTGGAGGCCGCCGTCGCCGACCTCGGCGGGCTGGACGTCCTGGTCAACAACGCGGGCGTCGGGGCCCAGGGCACCGTCGAGGACAACCCCGACGACGAGTGGCACCGCGTCCTCGACGTCAACGTCGTCGGGATGGTCCGCACCGCCCGTGCCTGCCTGCCGCACCTGCGTGCCTCCACGAGCGCGGCGATCGTCAACACCTGTTCCGTCGCCGCGACGGCGGGACTGCCGCAGCGGGCCCTCTACAGCGCCACCAAGGGCGCGGTGCACGCCCTCACCCTCGCCATGGCCGCCGACCACGTCCGCGAGGGCATCCGCGTCAACTGCGTCAACCCCGGCACCGCCGACACCCCGTGGATCGGCCGCCTGCTGGACGCGGCCGACGACCCGGCCGCCGAACGCGCCGCCCTGGAGGCCCGCCAGCCCGCCGGCCGCCTGGTCTCCGCCGACGAGGTAGCGGGCGCCGTCGCCTACCTCGCCAGCCCCCTGTCCGGCGCCACCACCGGCACGTCCCTCGCCGTCGACGGCGGCATGCAGGGCCTGCGGCTGCGCCCGGCGGCCCGGTGAACCGGCTCGGCCGCAGCGGTGTCGAGGTGTCCCGGCTCGGCCTCGGCACCGCCGGGATCGCCGGCCTGTACACCGAGGTCGGCGAGGAACAGGCGCACGAGGCGGTGCGGGCCGCCTGGCAGCGGGGCGTCCGCCACTTCGACACCGCCCCGCACTACGGCGTCGGGGTGTCCGAACGGCGCCTCGGAGCGGCCCTGCGCGACCGCCCGCGGACCGCGTACACGCTCTCCACCAAGGTCGGCCGCCGTCTGGAACCCGCGTCCGGCGACGGCGACGACCTCGCCCACGGCTTCGCGGTGCCCGCCACGCACCGGCGTGTGTGGGACTTCAGCGCCGACGGCGTACGCCGCTCCCTGGAGGCGAGCCTGGAACGGCTCGGCCTGGACCGGGTGGACGTCGTCTACCTCCACGACCCCGACGACCACGCCGAACAGGCCTTCCGGGAGGGTTACCCCGCCCTGGAGCGGCTCCGCTCCGAGGGCGTGGTCGGGGCGATCGGCGCGGGCATGAACCAGACCGGGATGCTCACCCGCTTCGTCCGCGACACCGACGTCGACGTGGTGCTGTGCGCCGGCCGCTACACCCTGCTCGACCAGAGCGCGCTGAGGGGACTCCTGCCCGCGGCCCGCGAGCGCGGCATCTCCGTCGTCGTCGGCGGCCCCTTCAACTCCGGCCTGCTGGCGGACCCCGGGCCGGGCGCGCCGTACGACTACACCGCCGCCCCGCCGGCGTTGCTGGAACGCGCCCTGCGCCTGACATCGCTCGCCGACCGCCACGGCACCACCCTGCGCGCCGCCGCCCTGGCCTTCTGCACGGCCCACCCGGCCGTGCCCGGCGTCCTGGTCGGGGCCAGGTCGGCGGCCGAGGTCCACGACTGCGCCGACCTTTTGGAGGAAGAGGTGCCGGCCGCCTTCTGGCAGGAACTGAAGGACACCGGCCTGCTCCCGCACGAGGCGCCGGTCCCCGGCAGGGCCTAGCTCCTCCGGGCGGCCGTCCCCACCAGCCGGGTCGGCGGCAGGAACTCCCTGACGTACGTCCGCTCCCAGCACGCGCCCGTCTCGCGCAGCTCACGCCGGCTCGTGTACCGGTAGCGGAACAGGCGGGCGCGGACGAAACGCGGCGGAGCGTCCGGCGGGAACGGTGAGCGGCGCAGCAGCCTCAGCGTCGCCCGGTCGTTCTCCAGCAGCCGTTCCACCAGGACGCCGAACCACGGTCCGGCGTACGACGGCGACAGCGCGGCGAACCACATCAGCCAGTCCAGCCGCAGATGGTACGGCGCGAACTGGCGCGGCCAGTGCCGCGGATCACCGGGCTTGCCCTTGAACTCGTACTCCCGCCAGTCCGAGTCCTGGCGGGCGACCTCGTCGGCGGTGCCCTCGATCACCACCTCGTGGCGCACCCGGCTGACGCTGCCGAAGGCGCCGTAGGTGTTGACCAGGTGAAGCGGGTCGAAGGACCGGTTCATCACCTGACGGCGGGAGATCATGTTGAGGACCGGCCGGTGGCTGAGGAAGACCAGCAGCGCCGCGACCGCGAGGACCACGACCACGTACCACAGCGGAGCGCCGGGCGCGGACGGCGGATGGGCCGGGAACCGGATCGCCGACAGGGCCAGCACGATGGTGATCCAGTTCAGCCAGGCGAAGTTGCCCGACAGCACCAGCCACAGCTGAGTGACGATCATGAGTGCCGCCGCGGCCGTCGCGACGGGCTGCGGCGTGAACAGCAGGAACGGCACCAGCAACTGCGTGACGTGGTTCGCGGCCACCTCCACGCGGTGCACCGGCCGGGGCAGGTGGTGGAAGAACCAGCTCAGCGGTCCCGGCATCGGCTGGGTCTCGTGGTGGTGGTCCAGACACGTCAGCTTCCGCCAGCACTCGTCGCCGCGCATCTTGATCAGCCCCGCCCCGAACTCGACGCGGAACAGCAGCCAGCGCAGCAGGAACAGCACGACGACCGGCGGGGCCACCTCGTCGTTGCCGAGGAAGACGGCGAGGAACCCCGTCTCGAGCAGCAGCGACTCCCAGCCGAACGAGTACCAGGTCTGCCCGACGTTGACGACCGACAGGTACAACGCCCACGGCACCAGCCACAGCAGCATGGCCCCCCACAGCGGCAGCAGCGAGTCCAGACCGGCCACCAGCGCCGCCGACACCGCGCAGCCCGCCCAGACGCAGCCCGCGAAGAAGCGGTCCGAGTAGCGCAGCTGGAACAGGCTCGGCGCCCGTCCGAACGGCACCCGCTCGACGAACCGGGGCACCGGCAGCATGCCGCGCTCGCCGATCAGCGCACGGAACTGCAGGGCCGCCGTCAGGAAGGCGACCAGGTACACGACGGCCAGGGCCCGCTGGAAGACCAGCCGGGTCAGCCAGTAGTCGGGTGCGGTGAACCACTCCACGCCTCGCGCTCCTCTCGTGCCCCGCGCTCCGGGTACCCCGGCCGCCCGGCCTTCCCTCCCGGCCGCCCGGCAGCGGATCAGGAGTCGAATAATCGGGCAAATCCTGGCAAGGTGGGGCGCATGGTTGATCGGGGAGCGAGCGCCCTGTCACTCCCGGACGACTGGCCCGCCCACCCGGACCCGATCCTGGCGCTCAACCGCATGGGGAGCTTCGACTGGGACCTGGACTCCGGGCTGTTCCACATGGACGCCCAGGCGCACGAGGTGTTCGACCTGCGCCCGGACGAGTACGACGGCCACCCCGAGTCGCTGTCGGCCCGCATCCCGGCGGCCGAGGGCCACCGCCTGGACGCCATGGTGGCCCAGGCGATGAAGGACGGCAGCGAGAACTACGGCACCTACTTCCGGATGCGCCGCCGCGACGGCACCCTGCGCTGGACCCACACCCAGGGCTACATCCGCCGCGACGGCACCGGCCGCCCCCGCCGCATCATCGGCATCGTCCGCGACGCCACCCAGGAGCTCGGCGACATCGGGGCCCGCCGTGAGCAGGCCGCCCTGGACGAGGCCCGCAGGCAGCAGACCAACGTCGTGCAGCTCGCCACGGCGGCACTCGCGCACGCGCGCACCGTGGACGACGTCATCGACGCCCTCAAGGACACCCAGGGCCTCACCCATCTGGGTGCCACCAGCGTCGTCATGGGCCTGGTGGAGGACGACCGCATCCTGCTGGTGGCCGAGGGACCGGACGGCAGCTTCGTCCACGGCACCCGCGTCACCGGCATGGACGAGGACTACCCGATGAGCGAGGCCGTCCGCACGCTCAGCCCGCGCTTCATCGAGTCACCCGGGGAGTTCGCGGAGCGCTATCCGGTCCTGTGGCCGCACCTCACCGGTCTGCACGTCACCTCGGCGGCCTATCTGCCGCTGATCGCCCAGGCCCGGCCGATCGGTGCCATCGGGCTGCTCTACAGCGACCGGTACGGCTTCTCGCCCGAGGACCGCAACGTGCTCGTCGCCCTCGGCAGCAGCATCGCGCAGAGCCTCCAGCGGGCCATGCTCTACGAGCAGGAGATGGACCTCGCGGAGAGCCTTCAGCAGGCCCTGCTGCCGCGCACCATCCCCAGCGTCCCCGGCTGCGACGTCGCCGTGCGCTACCGCGCCGCCACCATCGGCGGCGCCCTCGGCCGCGACATCGGCGGCGACTGGTACGACCTCATCCCGCTGCCCGGCGGACGCGTCGGCGCCGTCATCGGCGACGTCCAGGGCCACGACACGCACGCCGCCGCCGTCATGGGCCAGCTGCGCACCGTGCTGCGCGCCTACGCCGCCGAGGGCCACCCGCCGGCCACCGTGATGGCGCGGGCCTCCGTCTTCCTCCACGAGCTCGACACCGACCGCTTCGCGACCTGCCTGTACGCGGAGACCGACCTGACCACCGGAGTGGTCCAGGTGGTCCGCGCCGGGCACCTCGACCCGCTGCTGCGGCACCGCGACGGCAAGTGCCGCCGCGTACCCGTGGAGGGCGGCCTGCCGCTCGGCCTGTCCGCCGAGTTCGGGCGCCTCGCCTATCCGGTCGGCACCGTCGAGCTGGACCCGGGCAACACCCTGCTGCTGTGCACCGACGGCCTGGTCGAGGAGCCCGGCGCCGACCTCGACGACGGGATGCGGGCCCTCACCGAGCTGGTCGCCTCCGCCCCGCCGGACGTACAGAGCCTCGCCGACCGGCTGATCGAGGCGGCCGAGCAGCGCCGCGGCGACGACGACGTGGCTCTGCTCGTGCTGCGCCGCCGCACCCCGGACACGCCCCGCATCGGCGGCCGGGTCCGTCAGCACGTCGCGCCGGGCGACCCCGAGGCGCTCACCGAGGCCCGGCACATGATCCGCGCCGCGGTCCGCGCCTGGGGCGACGAGGACCACGCCGACTCGATCGAACTGGTCGCCGACGAGCTGATGACCAACGCCCTCATGCACACCGAGGGCTCCGCCGTCGTCACCCTGCGGTTCCTCTCCGGTACCGACCGCCGGCTGCGCGTCGAGGTCGAGGACACCTCCAGCGCCCTGCCGCGCCGCCGCGACCCCGGGGACTCCGGCGTCTCAGGCCGGGGGCTGCGCCTGGTCGACACGCTCGCGGATGCGTGGGGCGTGGAGGCGCGGGGCAGCGGCAAGTGCGTGTGGTCGGAGTTCGTGATGCCGCACGACTGATGCCGCACCGCGCTGCCGCACCGCCGCTGCCGCACCGTCCGTCCCGTGCCGTGCCGTGCCGTGCCGTGCCTGCCGCACCGTCGCTGCCGTGCTGTCCGGGGCGTGCCACGACCGCGCGCCGTCGGTGGCGGGTGGCACTCTGGACACATGCCCGAACTGCCCGAGGTCGAGGCGCTCAGGGAATTCCTGACCGAGCACCTCGACGGCCGCGAGATCGTCCGGGTGCTGCCCGTGGCGATCAGCGTCCTGAAGACGTACGACCCCGCGCCCAGCGCCCTGGAGGGCCGCCCGGTGGCCGCCGTGCACCGGTACGGCAAGTTCCTCGGCATCGAGACCGCCGGGGGCCTCCACCTGGTGACCCATCTGGCACGCGCGGGCTGGCTGCACTGGAGGGACAGCCTCCCCGACGGCCTGCCCCGGCCCGGCAAGGGGCCCCTGGCCCTGCGCGTCGCACTGGAGACCGGCGCGGGCTTCGACCTGACCGAGGCGGGCACGCAGAAGCGGCTCGCGGTGTACGTCGTGTCCGACCCGCGGCAGGTGCCCGGTGTGGCCCGGCTCGGCCCCGACCCGCTCTCCGACGACTTCGACGAGGCCCGCTTCGCCGCACTCCTCGCCGGCGAGCGGCGGCAGCTCAAGGGCGCCCTGCGCGACCAGAGCCTGATCGCGGGCGTCGGCAACGCGTACAGCGACGAGATCCTGCACGCCGCGAAGATGTCCCCCTTCAAACTGGCGGCCTCGCTCACCGACGAGGAGACCGCCCGCCTGTACACGGCGCTGCGCACCACGCTGACCGAGGCGGTGGAGCGCTCCCGGGGCCTGGCGGCGGGCCGGCTCAAGGCGGAGAAGAAGAGCGGTCTGCGTGTCCACGGCCGCACCGGCGAGCCCTGTCCGGTCTGCGGCGACACCGTCCGCGAGGTCTCCTTCAGCGACTCCTCCCTCCAGTACTGCCCGACCTGCCAGACCGGCGGCAGACCGCTCGCCGACCGGCGGCTGTCGCGGCTGCTGAAGTAGCGGGCCCGACAGCGGCGAGGGGCTGGAGGCCCTGGAGAGCTACCGGGACCTCTCCCTCGACGCGTCGAACGGCGGCGGCCGTGAGGCCGACGGCGGGCCGGGCCTCGCGGACGTGCTGGGGGAGCCCGACCGCGGCTTCCAGCTCGTGGTCGACCGCGAGAGCGTCAAGGAGGCGGTGCGCCGGCTGCCGTCGCGCGAGCGGGCCATTCTCTGCCTGCGCTTCTTCGAGGACTGGTCGCAGAGCCGGATCGCCCGGCGGACGGGCATCTCCCAGATGCACGTCTCCCGGCTGCTCGCCGGCACCTGCGCCCGGATCCGGCGCGAGACCCTCGCCGCACGGTGAGCGCTCAGCCGACGGGGAGGGTCACCAGGCGCTCCCCGTCCACGGTCCGCACCTCGTAGCGGGCGGTCTGGCCGGGGCGCAGCGCCGCACCCCCGCGCAGGGTGTTCGGCCGCGCGTCGTGATCGGGGACGCTCCAGGTGGTCACCGTCTCCTCGGTGCCGTCGCGGCCGACGGCGACGAGCCGGCAGGAGCGCGGTCCCGCCCCGTCCTTCACCTCGACCTCCACGTCGCTGCCCCAGGCCTCGTCCTCGGCCGTGACCCGTGCCCACACCCCCGTCCGTGCGTCCGTCCCGGTGACGTGGACACCCGGCGCGCCCTGCTGCGCGTGGAGCGCGAGGGCGGGCCCGGCCACGGCGCACACCACGGCGGCGGCGACGGCGTACAGCAGCCGCCGGCGGCCGGACCGGGCGCGCGCCGCCACCTCCGACAGCAAACGGTCCAGCAACTTCGGCCCCGGCCGGCTCAGGGGGTGGACGAGGCGTGGCGTCGCCCGCCGGTAGAGCATCAACTGGCGGGCGGTGGGGCCGAACTCGGTCACCTGCGTCGCGCACCGGGGGCATTCCATGAGGTGGTCCTCGAAGCGGAACGCGTCCGCCTCGTCCAGCACGCCGAGCGCGTAGGCGCCGACGTCGCCATGCCTTTCCAGGGACCTCATGCCGAATCCTCGTGCCGTTGGGTGCGGGTGGCGTCACTCCTTGCTCCCACCGGTACGCACCGGGCAGCCGAATCACTCAAGCCACACACGGAATCCCCACCGACGGGTTCGGAGCGGCCGGACCCGTGGATTGGTCCGTGCGCGAAGATTCTCCGGCCCGCGGCGGCGGCCCCGGCAGGGCCGAGGCGGCGTGCGGAACGGCCGAGGCGGTGTCTAGAAGAGGTGGATGGCGAGGTGGCCGAGCGGCAGGCCCAGTTGCCAGGCCGGGGTCCACACCTTCGGTCCCTCGTCCTCCCCGGCGCCCGGGGCACCGCCGGGCACCGCGTTCAGGTCCGGGGCGAGCAGTTCGGTCTCCTGGAGCCAGCGCCAGGCCGCCCGGGCCAGCTCCAGGTCCGGCGAGTGCCGGCCGGCGGCGACGGTGTCGGCCGTGACCTCGGCCAGCCGCTCGTGCACCCACTCGTGCCAGGGCTGGTCGTAGGCCGTGAGGGACAGCCAGGTCTCCAGCCGGGTGACGACCCGGATGCCGCTCAGCTCGTTCTCGGTGTCGGACAGGAAGACGGTCAGCGCCAGCGCGTCGCGTCCGGCGCGGAACTCGAAGGACGTCGGCGGCATCAGGTCGCCGGTCCGCAGCAGCTCGTCGGCGATGTACTCGGCGTACAACCACGCCATCGGGACGGTCAGTTCGCCGCCGCCCGCGCCGTCCGTGCTCTCGTGACCTCTGTGCAGCATCCCTTCCTGCCTTCCTCCGGTGCGTGCGCGTCGCCCGACCCGGGTCATGGGCCCCCGTCCGGAACACGGATGAGGACAGCCGATTACTCAACCGGGGTCCACGGCAAGGCGCTTTGCGGAGGCTTGACCATAGGGCCGGTTTCACCGCAGGTCGGCGGTGTATCCCGGGAGCACCCTGCGCAGGGCGCGCAGCGCGTAGTACGCGCGGGACTTCACGGTACCGGGCGGGATGCCGAGGGCCGTCGCGGCTTCCGCCACACTCGCCCCCTGGAAGTACACCAGCACCAGGACTTCACGGTGCTGCGGAGTGAGTGTCTTCACAGCCTCCCGCACATCGAGGGCTGCGGCGGCCCGCTCGGCGTGGTCGGCGCAGGCCGGCGCGTTCTCCAGCACCGCGTCGCCGACCTCGGCCGGCCGTGCCTGCCGGGCCCGGCGTGCGTCTATCGCCAGGCGCCGGGCCACGGTGAGCAGCCAGGGCCGTACCGAGTCGAAGGAGTCGGCGCGCAGCGCCTCGGGATGCTGCCAGGCGCGCACCAGCGTCTCCTGCACGAGGTCCTCGGCGCGCTGGCGGTCGCCGTCGCTGAGCCGCAGCAGCAGCGCGAAGAGCGGCCGGCCGTGCTCGCGCTGGAGGGCGGCGAGCTCGTGCTCGGCGGTCGTCGCGTGGGGGAGGGTGATTCCGGCCGTCATGGCCGTATGGCACCGCAGGGCCCCGTGCGGGGACAGGGCGCGCGCACGGGTCTGCGACGGACGGTCGATCGCGTCGGTGAACGGTCCGACGAACGGTCGGCGCACCCCTCTTTCGCGCACGCCGGACGGGCTAATGGGCGTGTCGGAGCCCTCTGCGACGGCGTCCGTCTCTTTACCTGTTTGTGTGTAAATGTGATTTTTCTTCGTGCAGCGACCACAGCGGAGTGAACGGATGATCACACGCAGTCGGCAGGTGGCCCTGGCCCTGACCGTCCTCCTCACCGCGGGCGCGGCCTGCCAGGCCCGCGACCACGAGCCGCCGGCGCGACCGGCCCCCGCCCCGTCCGCCGCCCCCGGTTCCTTCACGCTCGTGGCCTCCGGCGACGTCCTGCCGCACGACTCGATCATCGAGCGGGCGCGCTTCGACGCGGGCGGCAGCGGCTACGACTTCCGCCCCATGTTCGCCGGCGCCAAGCCCGTCGTCGCGCGCGCCGATCTGGCCCTGTGCCACATGGAGACCGTCTACGGCGCGAACGGCGACTACAGCGGCTACCCCCTGTTCAAGTCCCCGCCCGAAGTGGCGGCGGCCCTGGCCGCCACCGGCTACGACGGCTGCTCCACCGCCTCCAACCACACCTTCGACGACGGTGCGGACGGCATCCGCCACACCCTCGACGCCCTCGACCGCGCCGGCGTGCGGCACGCCGGGTCCGCCCGCTCCGAGGACGAGGCGCGCACCACGACGATCCTGCGCGCGGGCGCGGCCCAGGTCGCCCATCTCGCCTACACCTTCGACACCAACGGCCGCCCGGCGCCGCAGGGACAGCCGTGGGCGGTCCAGCTGATCGACGAGGACCGCATCCTCACGGACGCGCGTGCCGCCCGGGAGGCGGGCGCCGACGTCGTCGTCGTGTCGCTGCACTGGGGCACCGAGTGGCAGGACGAGCCCGACGACGAGCAGCTGGCCCTCGCCGACAGCCTGACCGCCGCCCGCAGCGGCGGCCGCCCCGCCGTCGACCTGATCCTCGGCACCCACGCCCACGTCCCGCAGGCGTACGAGAAGGTCAACGGCACCTGGGTGGTTTACGGGATGGGCGACCAGATCGCCGGCGAGATGATCAACGACGACGGCGAGCGCGATCCGCGCGGAAACCAGTCGAGCATCGCCCGCTTCACCTTCGCCCCGCCCGCCCGCCCCGGCGAACGCTGGCGGGTGACGAAGGCCGAGTTCGTCCCACAGCTCTTCGACGTCGACGCCGGCCGGGTGGTGAACCTCGACCAGGCGCTGGAGAAGGGCGCCGAGGTGCGTGCCGTGCGCGACCGCATCCGGGACGTGGTGCTCAGCCGGGGCGCCGCCGAGGACGGTCTGGTGATGGGGGAGTAGCCGGCCCGCGCCGGTCGCCTCCGCGGGGTCAGTCGACGTCGACGTGGTCGAGGGCGTGCAGCATCTCGCCGAGTACGCGCAGGCAGGCCGTCACGTCGGCCGCCGTGAGCGCGCCGCCGACCGCGCGGAGCACGGCGTGCTCGCGGTCGAGGACCCCGGTGATCGCGCTCCGGCCGGCGCCGGTGAGCCGGATCAGCGACGACCGCCGGTGGGCGGGGTTCGGGATGCTCTCCACCAGGCCGCGGGCCGCCGCGTCGTTCACCATGCGCTGCACGAACTGACGGCTGATCGCCTGTGCCCGGCCCATCTGCGGCACGGTCATCGGACCGCCCCGGTGCAGCAGGGTCAGCACGGCACGGACGCCGACGGACACGCCCTCGTCGGCCAGGCCCTGCTCGACGCTGCGCTGGGTGCGCCGGTAGAGGGGGCCGACGAGGTCGTAGACCTCGGTCAGGCGGTGGGCCAGTTCGTCCGGAGGGAGGGGGGCTGCCGTGTCGTCGGTGTCGTCCATCCCGCCATCATGACACCTGAGTTGCCAAATCCCGGCCGGAATGACACCTTGGTTGTCATGACTGCTGCCTCGGATCTGCGCTTCTTCCCCTCCGCCGACGGCGATCTCGCCTACCGCGACACCGGCGCGGGCGACCCCGTCGTGCTGCTGCACTCCGGATTCACCGACCACCGGGTCTTCGACGCCCAGATACCGGCCCTGGCCGCCACCCACCGGGTGATCGCACCCGACGTCCGCGGCCACGGCGCTTCGGCCAACGCCGGCGAGCCGTTCCGCTGGGCCGACGACCTCGCCGCGCTGCTGCGCCACCTCGGCACGGGCCCCGCGGTGCTCGTCGGCGTCTCGATGGGCGGGGCCATCGCCACCGACACCGTGCTGGAGTACCCGGAGCTGGTCCGCGCGGTCGTCGCGTGCGGAGCAGCCACCAGTGAGTTCGCGTACACCGACCCCTGGGTCCGCGAAGTGCAGGCCGAGCAGGGCAGGGCCCTGGCCGCCGGTGACGTCGAGGGCTGGCTCACGGCCTTCCTGCGCTTCGTGCCCGGCGAGCACCGCGCCGTCGAGGACGTCGACCCGGACGTCCTGCGCCGGATCCGGGAGATGGCCCTCGGCACCCTCTCCAAGCACACGCCCGACGAGGAGAACCGGCACGTGCCCCTGACCGGCACCTGGGCCCGCGTGCCGAAGATCGACGTCCCGGTCCTCACCGTCAACGGCGCCCTCGACGCCCCGGACCTGATCGCGGAGGCGGAACGGTTCGCCCGTACGGTGCGGGACGGCCGCTCCGTGCTGGTCGAGGGCACCGCGCACTACCCGAACATGGAGCGGCCCGAGGAGTTCAACCGCGTCGTGCTCGACTTCCTGCGCGGCCTCTAACGGCCCGCCAGCTCCGACTTCCTGTAGGAGTAGCCGAAGTAGATCACCAGGCCGATCACGAACCAGACGGCGAAGCGCACCCAGGTCTGCCACTGCAGGAACGTGATCAGCCAGATCGAGAAGACGATGCCCAGCGCCGGCACGAACGGCATCCACGGCGTACGGAAGGTGCGCGGCAGGTCCGGCTGCCGGTAACGCAGCACGATCACCGCCGCGCACACGACCACGAACGCCAGCAGAATGCCGATGTTGGTCAGCTCGGCCGCCTCGCCGATCGGCAGGAACCCGGCGATCACGGCCGACGCGACCCCGACGATCCAGGTGACCCGGGTCGGCACGTGCCGCGTCGGGTGGGTCTTGGCGAACCACTTGGGCAGCAGGCCGTCCCGGCTCATGCTGAACCACACGCGGGTGACACCCAGCATGAACGTGAACATCACGGTGAGGATGCCGATGATCGCGCCCACCGCGATGACGTCGGCCAGGGAACTGAGCCCCACCGACTTGAACGCCGTGGAGAAGCCGCTCTCCGGGTCGATGTCCTTGTAGTTCTGCATGCCGGTCAGCACCAGACAGGCCGCCACGTACAGCACCATCGAAATGATCAGCGAATAGATGATCGCCTTCGGCATGTGCCGCTGAGCGTCCTTGGACTCCTCGGCCGCCGTCGACATGGCGTCGTACCCGAAGACCGCGAAGAACACCGTCGCCGCGCCCGTGAAGGCCCCGCTGACGCCGAACGGGAAGAACGGCTGGTAGTTCGAGGTGCTGATGTGGAAGACGCCGACGCCGATCACCAGCAGGACCACCAGCACCTTCAGCACGACCACGACCATCTCGAAACGCGCCGCGTTCTTGATGCCGAGCGTCAGCAGGTAGGCGATCAGCAGGCACAGCACCGCCGCGAACAGGTCGACCTTGTGCCCGTCGCCGGTACCGGGCGCCCCCAGCATCCAGTCCGGCAGTTCGGCCCCCGTCTCGCCGAGCAGGAAGCTGAAGTAGCCGGAGATGCCGATCGCGACGACCGCCACGATCGCCGTGTACTCCAGCAGCAGGTCCCAGCCGATGAACCAGCCGACCAGCTCACCGAGGACCGCGTAGCCGTAGGTGTAGGCCGAGCCCGCCTTCGGGATCAGCCCGGCGAACTCCGCGTACGACAGCGCGGCCGCGGCGCTCGCGACGCCCGCGATGAGGAAGGAGATCAGGACCGCCGGTCCCGCGGTGCCGTTGGCCACGGTGCCCGCCAGCGTGAAGATGCCGGCACCGATGATGCCGCCCACGCCGATGGCCGTCAGCTGCCACAACCCCAGCGACCGCACCAGGCCGGCACCCTGACCGGCCTCCGTGTCCTCGATGTGCTCGATGGGTTTGCGGCGGAGAACGCCCTCACCCATGCGGATCCGGGCCATGCGCCTCACCTCTTCGTGATCGGCAAACGGCTGACGGTGGATCATGATGACGCACTCCCGCCCCCGACGGAAGGCACGACGCACGGGCCGCGCCGACCGGTGTCACGGCACCACGGTCACCGGCCAGCGCCCCGCCTTCACCAGCCGCACCGCCACCGAGCCGACTATCCGGTGCCCGGCCTGCTCGGAGGCACCCACGACCACGGCGTCCGCCCGCAGCTCGTCGGCCGCCTTCACCAGGCCGTTGTAGGGATCGCCGCGGAAGGTGTGGAACTCCCATCGCACGTCAAATACACCCTTGGACCTCTCCGTCGCCGCCCGGATCTGGGCCACCAGGTCCTCGGCGATCTCGTCGGTCGTGTCCGCCACCGGTGCGCCCAGCGCCGCCCCCGCCGCCATGACCGGCTGCACGTACACCACGGCGAGCAGCGCGCGCTGCCGTCGGGCCAGACCGCCGGCGTAGGCCGCCGCGCGGAGCGAGGAGTCGGAGCCGTCCACCCCGACCACGATGACCTTCGGTCCGTCCGTGCCCCGCTCGAACTGATGGGAGTGCTGTTGCGTCACGCGGCGAGGTTATCGGAACCCCCGGATCCGTCCCGCCCCGGCCGTGCGCCCCGCTCCCCGGGGCGAGCACCGGCGGACGCCCACTGGGCCGGCCGGGTGAATCCCTGCCGCCGCACCGGTGTCGTTCAGGGGCGTCGGCCCCTGCCCGGGCGAGTGATGAGTCATGAAGAAGGATCAGTTGCTCACGCGGCGCCGCGCCCTGCTCGCCGGTGCCGCGGCGGCCGGAGCGGCAGGCACCGCCGGCGTGCTCGCGCTGGGCCGGGACCACGGGCCTGCCCGGCCGGCCGTCCCCGCCGCGGGCCCCCAGGTGCGGCTTCCGCTCAAGCCCTCCGCCTACCGCCTCCAGCCCTTGACCGGATACGGCACGTCCGGGGCCGGCCCCCACCGGCCCGCGGTGCGGAGCGAGCCGATCCTGCGCATGTCCGGCCGGGGCCGCACCATGATGCTCACCTTCGACGACGGACCCGACCCCCACTACACACCCAGCATCCTGGACACGCTGGCCGAGTACGACGTGCGCGCGACGTTCTTCGTGTGCGGGGAGATGGCCGACCACAACAGGGACCTGCTGTCCCGGATGGCCGACGAGGGCCACATCGTCGGCAACCACACCTGGTCCCACCCGCTGCTGACCAAGTTCACCCGGCGCCGCATCCGCACCGAGATGGAACGCACCTGCGAGGTCGTCGAGAAGGCCTACGGCGAGCCGCCGCGCTGGTTCCGGGCGCCGTACGGGGCGTGGAACCGTGCCGCTTTCCAGCTCGGCGCCGAACTCGGCATGGAACCCCTCGCCTGGACCGTCGACTCCCTCGACTGGACCACCCCCGGCACCGCCACCATCATCGACCGGGTCGAGGACGGCGCCGCCCCCGGCGTCGTGGTGCTCTCGCACGACGCCGGGGGCAACCGTTCGCAGACCGTACGCGCCCTGCGCTCCTACCTGCCGCAGCTGCTGGACTCCGGCTATCACCTCACCGTCCCCCGGCGGCAGCACGTGTGACGCGCGCCGCGCCGCGCCCGCCCGGTCCGGTCCGTTCAGCGGACCTCGACCAGGCGGGCGAAGGCGACGACGTTCCCGTCGTAGCCGTTCTGCTTGGTGAAACCGCCCCCGCAGGTGATGACCCGCAGTTCGGGAGTGCCCTTGGAGGCGTAGACCCGGTCGCCGGGGAAGTCGTCCTTCTCGAAGACCTCGATGCCGTAGATCTCGAACACCGCGGTCTTCCCGTCCTGGCGGGAGACCTCGACCCTGTTCCCCTTCTTCAGCGCCCCGAGCCCGTAGAAGACGGCGGGGCCCGTCTTGTTGTCGACGTGGCCGACGACCACCGCGGTGCCCTTCTCCCCGGGGGACACCGCGCCGGTGAACCAGCCGGCCAGGTTCGGGTCCTCGGGCGGCGGCGCGCCGACCCAGCCGTCCGCGTCCAGGCCGACCGGCATGACCGGCGCGTCGACCTGGATGGCGGGGATCGCGACCCGGTCGGGGACCGCGTACGCCAGTGGGGCGAGGCCCGGGACGGCGTTCTCCCCGCCGGCGACGCGCGTGTCCGAGGCGGCCGCCGAGGCGGGCTGCGGCGGGCCCACGTCGAACTCCCCGGAACCGTTGCGGATGAGCGCGAGCCCGGTCAGCAGAACCAGCGCTATCACGCCCCAGGGAGCGCGCTTCCTGCGCCGCTCCTCCTCTTCGGCCAGTTCCTCGGACCCGTACATTGGCCTTCCCCTCTCGACCCGGCCGTCGCCGTGTCGTCCGCGCATACGAGCACGCTAAGCGCGGTGCCCGCGCGCAGCGACGGGGCGCATGCGAACGGGTGGCGCGCGCGCCCGCCGGTGCGCCATCCGGGACACGCCGGGCCGGAATTTCCTGACGGTCCGTGACCTGCGGTGATATCCACCCGCCGGTTCCTGCCCGGTAGGCCCCCTCACCAGGACGGACCACTCCCGAAATGCGGTGGCGGGCAGGGCAACTGAGGGTCTTTCTGGGAGGCGCTTTCTCGCCGATCGACCGGGGACGGGTCCCGGGGCGTCTTCCGCGGAGGATGACATGCGCGACTTTCGTGCCCTGGCGGCCGCGGGTGCCGCGGTCGCCGTTCTCGGGATGGCCGCCCCCACGGCCACCGCCGGCGGCGACCACAACACGCCGAGCAACATCGTCGCCCTGCCCAGCGTCATCGCGCGCGGCGGTCAGCTGACCGTCACGGTCGACGGCTGCCCGCAGGGCGGGACCATGACCTCGGACGCGTTCGGCAGGGCCCACCTGACCCCGGTGCGGGGGGCGAACGAGACCTCCAGGGGCACCGCCACCATCAGGAACGAAGCCCGGCCCGGCTCGTACGACATCACGGTCAACTGCTCGGGCCGGACGCTGACCCGCCCGGCCGCCTTCACCGTCATCGGCGGTGTCCGCGGCGGTCTCGGCGGCAGCAGCTCGAGCGGGGCCACCCCGACGGACATCGCGATCGGCGGCGGGCTCGTGGCCGCGGCCGTCGCCGGCGGCGGCCTGTTCTGGCTGCGCCGCCGATCCGAGCGACGGATCTGACGCCGCCCGCACCGGGACCGCGCACGTCGGCAGGGCGTCGCCCCGGGTCCTTGCGGGGACCCGGGGCGACGCCCTGTGCGCACGGGGCGGGGAGGTCAGGCACTCTCCTGGCCGGAGCGGCGCCGGTACAGGTGGTACCCGGCGCCGACGGAGCCCGCGATCAGCGCGATGCCGAGCCCGGTCTCCTTGAGGTCGAAGCCGGCGACGCTGCCGCCCGAGCCGGCGTGGACGCCCCTGGACGGCACGGGGTCGGGGCGGTGCGAGTGGCCGCCGGCGATGGTCAGGTTCGTGGTGCCCGTCGTCCCGTCACAGGTGAACGACACCTGGTACACCGCGCCGGGCCGGGCGTCCCGGTCGACCCGCGCCTGCGCCGACACGTGCGTGCGCGGGATGACGACCGTGTCGAACACCGCGGACACGACCCTCACCCGGCCCCGGCAGGCGCCGTCGTTCCGGTCCACCCGCAGGGTGACCTCGCCGCCCGGCGCGACGGTGGAGGGGCGGACGCTGAAGCCGAACGGCGTGGTGCTGCCGCCGACGGCCGCACCGGCCGGCACGCAGGACGTGAGAGCGGCGGCGCCGAGCAGCGCGGCCGAGGCGACGGGTATCGCGCGCATGGTGAATCCTCCGGGTCCCGAGGAGCAGCTGCGGACCTGTTCCGCTCGCGCCAGGAATGCACCTCGATGCCCGAAACGCTAGGAAGCCCCGCTCGGGTGCGCGATCGCAGTCGCGCGAACGGGGCAAGGGTGTGGGCCGGCCGGGGGACGGCGCCGCGCCGGCCGGACGACGGACACGGCGTGTCGGCACGCCTGCGGGCCACCACCGTGCACGTGCGGCGGGGCGGCCCGTGCGTGCCGTCAGCCCTTGACGCCCGGGAACAGGCTCAGGAACGGCTCCGTCGACGCCGCGACCCCGCGGCTGTAGGGCGCGTCGAAGTCCCAGATCAGGAAGAGCAGGAAGGCGATCAGCGCGGAGAACAGCCCGGCGAGGACCAGCTCGCGTGTGGTGCGCCGGATCTGCAGGGCGAAGACCATGCCGATGGTGATGACGGCTCCGGCGATGAGCCCGAACCACACCACGCCCGGCATCGTGGCCCCGGTCGACTCGGCCCGGGAGGTGCGGGCCTGGTCCGCGGCGGCCACCTGGTCGACGAGCGGCTGATAGGCCTGGGCCTCGAAGTCCGACCGGGGCTCGTAGTCGGTGACGTCCGCGCGGATCCGGTCGAGGAGCTCGGTGCCGCGCTCGGTGACCTGGCCGTCGTCGGCCATGGACTTCCACTCGGTCGTGACGACGTGTCCGACATAGGCGTTGACATCCTCCCGGATGCGGTCACGGACATCGGGTGGGTAGACCCGGACACGCTCGGAGACCTCGTGCAGCGCGACGGCCTCCGCCTGCACGTGGTCCTCGGCGGCGCTGCGGGCCTCCCAGACACCGGCGATGGCCAGGCCCAGGACGATGGCGTACACCACGCCGATCCACATCGTCATGTACTCGATGACGTCCGGTGTCTCGTTGATGTCCTCGTCGTCCGAAGCCCTGCGGTGCCGCAGGAGCGTGATGACGATGACGACGACGCAGGCGGCCAGCATCGCGAGGATGAGAACAAGCCATTCCGGCAAGAGGGACCTCCAGGGATCAGCGCGCGCGCAGCGCGGCGACGGCTACCACCGCGGGCACCGTGATGAGCAGGACGAAGACGAGGGGTGAGGTGGCCCCGCGCGAGGACCCCTGCTTCACCACCCGGGCGGCGCGGTACCGCGGGTAGTGCACCGGGGTCGGCGACGGGCGGGGCGCCGGCGTCGCCGACGGGGCGGGCGCGGGAGGGGCGGGCCGCACCGGCGCCGGTGCGGGCGTCGGCGTGGGCTTGGGGCGGGCCGGCGTCGGCCGCGGGGGCGGCGCGGGCGGCGGCTCGGGTTTCGGGGCGGGCGGTGGAGGCGGTTTCGGCGCGGGCGGCGGTGGGGGCGTGGGCTTCGGCGGCGGAGGCGGCGGAGGTGGCGGTGGGGTGGGAGCAGGGGTGGGAGTGGGCGGAGGCGGCGGTGGGGGCGTCGGCTCCGGGCACGCCGGGAAGCCGGGCCACGGGTCGCTGCCGGCGACCGCCACCGCCTCGATGCCGCCCGGGCCGGTCGAGGCCCACGCGCAGGCGTCGGCCCGCGCCGGGCCGGCCGGTGTGCCGACGAGCGTGAACGTCAGCACCACCAGGGCCAACACCCGGCCGGCTACGGCGGATTGGGTCGGTTCGGGTCCATGCACGACGAGATCATCAGCCTTCGCGCGCGGTGCCACGCGGGAGAAGCCGGTGATTGCCCCGAAGGAGGGACACGGGCCGCCGGGCGGTTTGACCGGCGGTAGGCGACCCGGGCACGAAACCGTACGCGCGTGCGAGGAGAAGCGGGGTGCGTCGCTTCCCTCCCCGGCGGCCGAGCCCCGGCCGCGAAGAAATTCGCGCCCCGGTTGAACACGACCCGCGCCGTCGTGCGTACCCAGTGTCGTGCTTCGGCGCAGCAGGGCGCCGCAACACCTTTGCGACGATCGGGGATTGACGATGAAGACCTCCTGGCGGAGCGCCTCACTCGTGGCGAGCGCTGCGGCGGTGCTGGCGCTGACGACGGCGTGCGGTCAGGACGGAGGAAACGCCGCGAACAGCCAGAACGTGGGTGCCACGGCCGCCCCCGGTGACGTCAGCACCATCGGCGCCGGAGCCGGGCTCGGCGACGGCCTCGGCGCCAAGGGCGGGCAGGCCTCCGCAGCCGCGCCCGTCTCCGCCGGCAAGCTGTCCGTCTCCACGAACGCCGAACTCGGCGAGCTCGTGACCGACGGCGGCGGCCGCACCCTCTACCGGTTCGACCAGGACACCGCCCAGCCGCCCAAGACGGCGTGCGAGGCCGACTGCGCCACCACCTGGCCGCCGGTGGCCGCGGACGACGCCATCGCCGGCGAGGGCATCGACAAGTCGCTGCTCGGCGAGGTCACCCGCGCCGACGGCACCAGGCAGCTGACCATCGGCGGCTGGCCGGCGTACCGCTATGCCAAGGACGCCGTCGGCGAGGTCAAGGGCCAGGGCGTCGGCGGCAAGTGGTACGCGCTCGCCCCCGACGGCAAGAAGGCCGAGGCCGCCGACCTGGCGGGACTGTCCACCCGCAAGGACCCCGAGCTCGGCGAGATCGTCGTCGACAGGAACGGCATGACCGTCTACCGCTTCATGAAGGACGAGGCGTGGCCGAAGCCGGTCTCCGCGTGTACCGGGGCCTGCCTGGAGAAGTGGCCGGTCGTGGCACCCGTGGCGGCGAACGACACCGAGGGCGTGGTGAAGAAGGGCCTGATGAGCTTCACCCGGCCCGACGGCGCCGCGCAGCAGACGGTCAACTGCTGGCCGATCTACACCTTCGCGGGTGACAAGAAGGCCGGTGACACCAATGGCCAGGGTGTAGGCGGCACTTGGTACGCCGTCGCACCCGACGGGAAGCCGGTCGGCGCGCCGAAGAAGTGACGCCACCCCCCCCGGGGCCGCCCCCTCCGTCGCCAGGCCGGAGGGGGCGGCCCCATTCGCGCGCTTTGACGTGCCTTGGCGCCCGGCACGTGCCGCAGGCAGTGACCGGGAACGGACGGTCGATCTCCGCTCGGGCTCGCTCCATCGGCGGGCGATCAGTAGCCTCAGCTCGAACACCGGATCGCCCGAGCCTTGGAGAGAGAGATGGAGCGTCCCGCCTGGGCGCCGCGGAGCATCGACATCTCGGTGCCCAGCGTGTCCCGCGTCTACGACTTCTACCTGGGCGGTTCGCACAACTTCGAGGTCGACCGCGAAGCGGCCCGCAGGGCCATGGAGTTCATGCCGGAACTCCCCAGGATCAGCCAGGCGAACCGGGCGTTCATGCGCCGGGCCGTGCGCTTCGCGGCCCAGGAGGGCATCGACCAGTTCCTGGACATCGGCTCCGGCATCCCCACCTTCGGCAACGTCCACGAGGTGGCCCGTGCGGCCCGGCCCGGCGCCCGGGTGGTGTACGTCGACCACGACCCGGTCGCGGTGGCGCACAGTCAGGCGGTGCTGGAGGGCGCCGAGGACGCGGACGTCGTGGCCGCCGACCTGCTCAAGCCGCGGGACATCCTCGACAGCCCCCAGGTGAAGCGGCTGATCGACCTGAATCGGCCGCTGGCCCTCCTGCTCGTTGCCATACTGCACTTCGTGGACGACGCGGACGACCCCTGCGCGGCGGTGGCCGAACTGAGCGACGCGCTCGCCCCCGGCAGCCTGCTCGTCCTCACGCACGCCTCGTACGAGGGGATCCCGGAGCACGCCGAGCGGGCCCAGGGAGCGGTGGACGTGTACGAGGACATTCGCAATCCGCTGGTCATGCGTTCGCGCGACGAGATCGCCCGGTTCTTCGAGGGGTACGAGATGGTGGAACCCGGACTGGTTCCCATGCCGCGCTGGCGGCCCGAGACGCCGCCGGAGGACGAGGACCCGTACGCCTTCGCCGGCTTCGCGGGCGTGGGGCGTACGGCGTGACCGCGGAGCCGGGCGGGCCGGAGGACAGACTCCGCCGGTTCGCGACGATCTGGAGCCGCGCGGTGTTCCCGGTGACCTCGACGTCGTCGACCCGGCCCGAGTTCGAGGAAGAACTGGTGCCGCTGGCCCGCCGGCTGAGCGAACTGCTGCGGGCCCGGAGCCTGGACACCGAGGAGGCGAAGGCGGTCGGCGCGGCACTCGTCGACGTGCACTGCACCGACCCCGACGCCCTTGCCCGCACGCTGGACTGCGTGGACGCCTATCTGGTGCTGTACTGCGGCGAGGACGGCGACGCCGAGGCGCTGCGAGCGCGTTCGGCGCGACTCCAGCACGCCATGGCGGCCGGGTTCGCCGGGGCGCTGCGCGGCCGGACGCTCGCCGAGCAGGAGGCCATCGCCCAGGCCGCCCTGAAGGCGCAGGGAGTGGTGGCGGAGGCGCTGCACGCCAGCGAGGCCCGCTTCCGCGCGGTCTTCGAGGGCGCCGCCATAGGCATCGGCATCGCGGACCTCGACGGCAACATCCTCCAGGTCAACGGTGCCCTGACCCGCATGTTCGGCCTGACCGACCCCTCGCTGCGCGGCCGCAACGTCAAGGAGTGGACCCACCCCGACGACGCACCGCAGACCTGGCGGCTCTACCAGGAGCTGGTACGCGGCGAACGCGAGGCCTACCACTGCGAGAAGGCCTTCTACCGCCCCGACGGCACGGTCCTGTGGACCAACCTGACCGTCTCCCTGCTGCGCGACGCCGACGGCAGCCCGCAGTACCAGCTCGCGCTGATGGAGGACACCACCGAGCGCCGCCTGCTGAACCTGCGGCTGCGCTACGAGGCCACCCACGACGCGCTCACCGGCCTGCCCAACCGCAGCTTCTTCTTCGAGCGCCTGGAGAAGGCCCTCGGCGCGGGCCCCGGCCAGCGGTTCGCCCTCTGCTACCTCGACCTGGACGGCTTCAAGACCGTCAACGACAGCCTCGGCCACGCCGCCGGCGACCGGCTGCTGGTGGAGGTCGCCGACCGGCTGCAGGCCTGCGCCACCGCGCCCGGCGAGATGGTCGCCCGGCTCGGCGGCGACGAGTTCGTGGCGCTGACCACCGGCCCGGAAACCCGTCACGAGGTGGACGAGCTCGCCGGGCGCATCATGAACGCGCTGCTGGCGCCCATCAGCATCGACGGCCGGGAACTGACCGTGCGCGGCAGCATCGGCATCGTCGAGGGCCCGGCGGGCGAACGCAGCCCGGCGGAGGTGCTGCGCAGCGCCGACATCACCATGTACCGGGCCAAGTCGGCGGGCGGCAACCGCTTCGAGCTCGCCGACCCCGAGGCCGACGCCCGGGTCATCACCCGGCACGGGCTGACGACCGCCCTGCCGGCGGCCCTGGAGCGGGGCGAGTTCTTCATCGAGTACCAGCCGCTGGTGCACCTCGGCGACGGCAGCGTGCACGGCGCCGAGGCCCTGGTGCGCTGGCTGCACCCGCAGCACGGCGTGCTCGGTCCGGACCGCTTCATCCCGCTCGCCGAGCACACCGGGCTGATCGTTCCCCTGGGCCGCTGGGTGCTGGAGCAGTCCGTGCGGCAGGCCGGCGTGTGGCGGGAGCGGTACGGCGGGACGACCGCCGCCGGGCCGCTGCGGATCAACGTCAACCTCTCGCCCTGCCAGCTCACCCACCCCGGGCTGGTCCAGGACACCGTCGAGATCCTGGAACGCGCCGGCGTGGCACCCGACGCGCTCTGCCTGGAGGTCACGGAGTCCGCCCTGATCGGCGCGGACGACGACCTGCTGAAACCGCTGCGCCGGCTGGCCGAGATGGGCGTGGACATCGCCCTGGACGACTTCGGCACCGGCTACTCCAACCTCGCCAATCTGCGCCGGCTGCCGGTGAGCGTCCTCAAGCTGGACCGCTCTTTCACCCAGAGCATGCAGCAGTTCCCGGCGGACCCGGTCGACCTCAAGATCGTCGAGGGCATCGTCGCCCTGGCCCACGGTCTGGACCTCACGGTGACCGTCGAGGGCGTGGAGACCGGCGCCCAGGCCGAGCAACTGCGCATCCTGGGCTGCGACACGGCCCAGGGCTGGTACTACGCCCGCCCCGGCCCGCCGGACCGCCTGCACGAACTGGCCCTGGTCGACGCCACCGGCTGAGCGGGCCCCCGGCCCCGCGGCGGCCCCGCCCCGTCCCGGCGCCCGCTGCCCGGCCCGCCTACGCTCCGTCGCGGGCGGGCTCGGCGGGCTCGGCGGCCTCGACGACCTCGGTCGCCACGCGCACGAGCGCCGCGGTGGCGGTCGAGCGGGACTCCTGGGGCCAGGCGAGGGCGAGGACGACCGGCGGCGCGTCGGACACCGGCCGGTAGGCGACGCCCGGGCGCGGATAGCGCACGGCGACCGAGGCCGGCAGCAGGGTGACGGCCTCGCCGAGCGAGACGGCCGTGAGCATCTGGGCCAGGTCCCCCCGGCCGCGCCGGGCCTCGTCGATGCGCCGCTCCACGGTGCCGGGGCTCCAGCCGAGATCGGCCAGCTCCAACCGGTCGCGCGCGGCGAGCGGGTGGTCCGAGGCGAGGGCGGCGACGCGCGGTTCGGCGGTCAGTGTCTCGGTGTCGAGTCCGGTGCGGTCGAACGGCGCGTGCACCAGGGCGACGTCCGCCTCGCCGCCGCGCAGCAGCCCCGGCTGTTCCTGCCAGCCGCACAGCCGGACGGCGACCGGCACGGACCCGGGCTCGGACGCGTAGCGCGCCAGGATCGGCTCGAGCAGGCCCGCGTCCCCGTCGGCCTTCACGGCCAGCACCAGCTTCGGCCCCTGGGCAGCGCGCCGGGTTCTGCGCCCGGCCGCCTCCAGGGCCTCCAGTGCGACGCGGGCCTCGGTGAGCAGGACGTCACCGGCCGGGGTCAGGGACACCCGGTGCGTGGTCCGCTCGAACAGGGTGACGCCCAGTTCGGCCTCCAGCCGGCGGATCGCCCGGGACAGGGGCGGCGGGGAGATGCCCAGCCGCTCGGCGGCGCGGGCGAAGTTGAGTTCCTCTGCGACCGCGACGAAGTAGCGCAGGGCACGTGACTCCACGGCGTCCGCCTCCCTCCGGTATTGCCCTCAGGGTAACAACCGCGATCCGAACGGTCCTTCAGTTCCGCGCGCCCGCGGAACAGGATGAACATGCGCCGCGGGCCGGGCGGGATTCCCCCCGGACCGGCGCGATCCTTCATCCTTCCCTCTCCGAGACGGAGTTGTGTTCCGTGATCGTCATCACCACCCCGGCCGGCGGCATCGGCCGACAGGTCCTCGACAACGTCCTCGACGCCGTGGACGACGGGACCGCGGTCCGGGTGATCGCCCGCGACCCCGGCCGCCTCACCCCCCGGGCACGCGAGCGGGCCGAGGTGTTCCAGGGCTCGCACGCCGACCCCGAGCTCCTCGGTGCGGCCTGCGCCGGTGCCGGCCAGGTTTTCTGGCTGGTGCCGCCCGCGCCGGGCGCCGAGAGCGTCGAGGGCCACTTCCGCGAGTTCACGGCGGCGCTGTGCGAGGTGATCGCGAAGCACGGTGTCCGGCGGGTCGTGGCCGTCTCCAGCCTGGGGCGCGGTGTCGCGGCGAACGCCGGCCCGATCTCCGCCTCGCTCGCCATGGACGACCGGATCGCGGCCACCGGCGTGCACTACCGGGCGCTGTGCCCGCCCTTCCTGATGGAGAACCTGCTCGGTCAGGCGGCGGCCCTCCGCTCCACGGGTGAGTTCCGCGTGGCGTACGCCGCGGACCGGGTACTGCGGACCTGCGCCACCGGGGACATCGCGGCGACGGCGGCGCGGCTGCTGCTCGACGGCACCTGGACCGGCCGGGCCGACGTTCCGCTGGTCGGCCCCGACGACCTCACACCTGAGGGCATGGCGAAGGTCATGTCCGACGTGCTGGAGCGCCCGGTGCGGGTGCGGGAGACCACCCCGGCGGAGTACCGGGCGGCGGCCCTGCGCTTCGGGGCGAGCGAGGACGGCGCCCGGGGGCTGGCCGACATGGCCGCCGCGATGGACGCCCAGGGCTTCTACGGCTCGTCCGCACCCAGCACACCGGACACGGCGCCCACGAGCTTCCACCGCTGGTGCGAGGAGAAGCTCAGGCCGGCCGTGCTCGTCTGAGCCCGGCCCCGGCCGGCGGCCCCGGAGCGTCCTCGAGCCGGTCGCCCGACGCGGGAGCCCCGGCGGCAGACCACCGGCCACGGCCCGCCGTCTGCTCGACGCCGCCCCCGGCAAGGTCGTCGACACGCGCCGGCCGCCGGTAGGCTGCGGCGGTGCGTACGGTCGAGCTTCTGTTGGACGAGGCGGCGGACCTGGCGGTCCGGGAGGCCTGGCGACGGCTCGCGGACGCGGGGCTGCCCAGTCAGGCGCGTCACCGCTCACCGACCAACAGCCCGCACCTCACGCTGGCCGCCTGCCCGGAGCTGACCGCCCCGATCCGCTGGGAGCTCGCCGAGGCGGCCGCGGACCTGCCGTTGCCGGTGCGGTTCACCGGCGTGGTCCGCTTCGAGCGGCCCACCTCGGTCCTGGCCTGGGCGCTGGACCTCGACTCGGCGCTGGCCGGCCTGCACCGCCGGGTGTGGGAGGCGGTGGTCTCGGACAGCCCGCCCCAGGCCCTCAGCCCGTTCCACGAACCCGGGAGCTGGAGCCCGCACATCACCCTCGGCCGCACCCGGCGGGCAGGTGCCTTCGCCGGCCGGCGGATCCCCGAACTGCTGCCGGCGCCGCCGTTGTCGGCCCGGCTCACCACCCTGCGCAGCTACGACACCGAGACCGGCGCACTGGAAGTGCTGGCGCCCCGCCCCTGAAACGCCCCTGACGCCGACCGGCCGGCGGCTCCCTTCGCCCTGTCCCGCCGCCACAGGCCCCGCCCCAGGGTCGTCGCCCGGGGAGTGCCGTACGGACGCGTGCCGTACGGACGGCCCTCACCGCTCCAGCAGCATCCGCTGGAGCTCCCGCGCGGCCCTCGGCGGAGCCACGTCGCTGCGGTGGGCCAGGGCGATGGTGCGGTGCAGGCCAGGCCGGGACAGGGGCGTCACCCGCAGCCCGCGGCCGGAACGGGCCGCCACCATCCGGGGGACGACCGCCATGCCCAGGCCCGCCCGCACGAACCCCAGCACCGCGTCCATCTCCCCGCCCTCCACCGCGAAGTCCGGCTCGAACCCCTCGGAGCGGCACGCGGCCACCGTCAGTTCCCGCAGGTCGTAGCCGTGGCGGAACATCACCAGCCGCTCGCCCTCCAGGTCGGCGATCCGCACCGCCCGCCGTCCCCCGCCCGGGCGGGGAGCCTCCGGCGACGACACCACCACCAGGTCCTCCCGCAGCAGCTCCACCGTGGTCAGCGCCGGCGACGCGGTCGGCAGCGGCAGGACCACCAGGGCCAGGTCGAGCGCGCCGCGGGCCAGCTCCCGCACCAGGTCGTGCGAGCCGCCTTCCTCGATCAGCAGCCGGACACCTGGGTAGCGGTCGTGGAAGGCGCGCAGCACGTCGGGGAGCAGGCCGGTGCACAGGCTCGGCGTGGCACCCAGCCGGACCCGCCCGCTGCGCAGCTGCACCAGCTCCAGCACCTCGTGCCGCGCGGTGTCCGCGTCGGCCAGGATGCGCCGGGCCAGGGGCAGCAGCGCCTCCCCGGCGTCCGTCAGCGTGATGTTGCCCCGCGCCCGCAGGAACAGATCCGCGCCGAGCTCCCGCTCCAGCGCCTTGATCTGCTGCGACAGCGACGGCTGCGCCACGTGGACGGTCTCGGCGGCCCGGGTGAAGTGCCGGGTCTCGGCGACCGCCACGAAGTACTGGAGCTGCTGGAACTGCATACCGCAAGCATACGTCGCCGATAGGCATCCTCTATGGAAACGAGGCGGACCATGTCTTGGACCGATGGCCCTTCGCCCGCGTAGCGTCCTGTGGCATGGCTCTGGCAACGCGGACGGACCGACGGCCGTCCATGGCGCGCACCGTGTGGGACTCGTCCGTCGGCAAGAAGACGGTGATGGCGATCAGTGGTCTCGTCATGCTGCTCTACCTGGTCGCCCACATGATCGGTAACCTGAAGATCTTCTTCGGGACGAGCGAGTTCAACCACTACGCCCACTGGCTGCGCACGGTCGGCGAGCCGTTCATGCACTACGAGTGGACGCTGTGGCTGATCCGCGTCGTGCTGGTCGTCGCCGTCGTCGCCCACGCCACGTCCGCGTACCAGCTCAGCCGCCGCGACATCAAGGCGCGGCCCAGCAAGTACGTGCACAAGAAGCCCCGGGCGAGCTACGCGACCCGCACCATGCGCTGGGGCGGGATCATCCTCGGCCTGTTCATCGTCTGGCACCTGCTGGACCTGACCACCGGCACCGTGCACGCCGGCGGCTTCGAGAGCGGCAAGCCCTACCAGAACGTCGTGGACACCTTCTCCACCTGGTACGGCAACGTCGTCTACATCGTCGCGATGCTCGCCCTCGGCCTGCACGTCCGGCACGGCTTCTGGTCCGCCGCCCAGACCCTCGGCGCCGGCAGCCGCACCCGCGACCGCGCCCTGAAGACCGTCGCGAACGTCCTCGCGCTGCTGCTCACGGCCGGCTTCGTCGCCGTACCCGTGGGCGTCATGACCGGAGTGGTGAGCTGACATGACAACCTACGCCGACTACACGACCGGAGAGCCGGTCGCCGACACCAAGGCCCCCGCCGGGCCGGTCAACGAACGCTGGGACACGCGCCGCTTCGAGGCGAAGCTGGTCAACCCCGCCAACCGGCGCAAGCAGACCGTGATCGTCGTCGGCACCGGCCTCGCGGGCGGTTCCGCCGGTGCGACCCTCGCCGAACAGGGTTACCGCGTCGTCCAGTTCTGCTATCAGGACTCGCCGCGCCGCGCCCACTCCATCGCCGCGCAGGGCGGCATCAACGCGGCGAAGAACTACCGCAACGACGGCGACTCCGTCCACCGCCTGTTCTACGACACCGTCAAGGGCGGCGACTTCCGCTCCCGCGAGTCCAACGTGCACCGGCTCGCCCAGATCTCCGTCGAGATCATCGACCAGTGCGTGGCCCAGGGGGTGCCCTTCGCCCGCGAGTACGGCGGCCTGCTCGACACCCGCTCCTTCGGCGGCGTCCAGGTCTCCCGTACCTTCTACGCCCGCGGCCAGACGGGCCAGCAGCTGCTGCTCGGCGCCTACCAGGCGCTCAGCAGGCAGATCGCGGCCGGCAACATCGAGATGCATCCGCGCACCGAGATGCTCGACCTGATCGTCGTGGACGGCCGGGCGCGCGGCATCGTCGCCCGGGACCTGATCACCGGGAAGATCGACACCTACTTCGCGGACGCCGTGGTCCTGGCGAGCGGCGGGTACGGCAACGTCTTCTACCTGTCGACCAACGCCATGAACTCCAACGCGACCGCCGTGTGGCGGGCGCACCGGCGCGGCGCCTGGTTCGCCAACCCCTGCTTCACGCAGATCCACCCGACCTGCATCCCGCGCACCGGCGACCACCAGTCCAAGCTGACGCTGATGAGCGAGTCGCTGCGCAACGACGGCCGGATCTGGGTGCCGAAGGCCAAGGGCGACGACCGGCCGCCGAACAAGATCCCCGAGGACGAGCGCGACTACTACCTGGAGCGCATCTACCCGTCCTTCGGCAACCTCGTGCCCCGCGACATCGCCTCCCGCGCCGCGAAGAACGTCTGCGACGAGGGCAGGGGAGTGGGCCCCGGCGGCCAGGGCGTCTACCTGGACTTCGCCGACGCCATCGAGCGGATGGGGCGCAAGGCGGTCGAGGCCAAGTACGGCAACCTCTTCGACATGTACCAGCGGATCACCGACGAGGACCCGTACCGGGTGCCCATGCGGATCTACCCGGCCGTGCACTACACGATGGGCGGACTGTGGGTCGACTACGACCTCCAGACCACCGTCCCCGGCCTCTTCGCGATCGGCGAGGCCAACTTCTCCGACCACGGCGCCAACCGGCTCGGGGCCTCCGCGCTGATGCAGGGCCTGGCGGACGGCTACTTCGTCCTGCCGGCCACCATCAACGACTACCTCGCCCGCAACCCGCACAAGGACGAGGTCGACGGCGGCCATCCGGCGGTGCAGGAGGTGCTGGCCGAGACCGAGGACCGGCTCAACCTGCTCCTCTCCGTCGACGGCGACCGCACCCCGGACTCCTTCCACCGCGAACTCGGCGAGCTGATGTGGGAGTTCTGCGGCATGGCCCGCACCGACTCCGGACTGCGCAAGGCCCTGGAGCGCATCCCGCAGATCCGCGAGGAGTTCTGGCGGCGCATCAAGGTCCCCGGTATCGGCGAGGAGTTCAACCAGTCGCTGGAGAAGGCCAACCGCATCGTCGACTACCTGGAGCTCGCCGAGCTGATGTGCCTCGACGCGCTCCACCGGTCCGAGTCCTGCGGCGGCCACTTCCGCGAGGAGTCCCAGACCCCGGACGGCGAGGCGGCCCGCAAGGACGACGAGTTCGGGTACGCCGCCGCCTGGGAGTTCACCGGCACCGGCGAGGCTCCCACCCTGCACAAGGAAGACCTGGTCTTCGAGTACGTCCACCCCACCCAGCGGAGCTACGCATGAAGCTCACCCTGCGCGTCTGGCGCCAGAAGAACGCCGACGCCGAAGGCGCCATGTCCACGTACGAGGTGGACGGGATCTCGCAGGACATGTCGTTCCTGGAGATGCTCGACACCCTCAACGAGGAACTCATCCTCAAGGGCGAGGACCCGGTCGCCTTCGACCACGACTGCCGCGAGGGCATCTGCGGCGCCTGCTCGCTGGTCATCAACGGCGACGCCCACGGCCCCGAGCGCACCACCACCTGCCAGCTGCACATGCGGTCCTTCAAGGACGGCGACACCATCGACGTGGAGCCGTGGCGGGCCGCCGCCTTCCCGGTCGTGAAGGACCTGGTCGTCGACCGCTCGGCCTTCGACCGGATCATCCAGGCCGGCGGCTACATCACCGCGCCGACCGGCGCCGCGCCGGAGGCCCACGCCACGCCCGTGCCGAAGCCCGACGCCGACTTCGCCTTCGAGCACGCCGAGTGCATCGGCTGCGGCGCCTGCGTCGCCGCGTGCCCGAACGGCGCGGCCATGCTGTTCACCTCCGCGAAGATCAACCACCTCAACGTCCTGCCGCAGGGCGCGCCCGAGCGGGAGACGCGGGTGCTGGACATGGTCGCGCAGATGGACGACGAGGGCTTCGGCGGCTGCACGCTCGCGGGCGAATGCGCGACAGCCTGCCCGAAGGGCATCCCGCTGATGTCCATCACGAGCATGAACAAGGAGTGGCTGCGCGCCACCCGCAAGGCGGCGAAGCGCTAGCGACCCCCGAACGTTCGCCGACGGGTGCGGACGGACGGGGCCGGGAGAGGTGCTCCTCCCGGCCCCGTCTCGCTTCCGGGCCCCTGGCATTCAGCAATCCCACATCCGCTCTCCCGGTACCGGTCACGCACAGGACAGCCGCCGTCGGAAGAACTGTGGCGGACCCGGCCCCGTCACCAGGAGAGCACCCATGACCGGCGTACTGACCGCGGACCGTCCCCCGGCGCCCGCCGCGCCCCCGCGCTACACCGTCGCCCTCGCCCGCGACGAGGACGAGGTGCGCGCGGCCCAGCGGCTGCGGCACGACGTCTTCGCCGGGGAGATGGGCGCCCTGCTGGCGAGCCCGCAGCCCGGCTACGACATCGACCCCTTCGACGCGTACTGCGACCACCTGCTGGTGCGGGAGGAGACGACCGGGCAGGTCGTCGGCACCTACCGGCTGCTGCCCCCGGAACGCGCCGCGATCGCCGGACGCCTCTACGCGCAGGGCGAGTTCGACCTCGCCGCGCTGGACGCGATCCGGCCCTCGCTCGTCGAGGTCGGCCGTTCCTGCGTGCACCCCGACCACCGGGACGGCGCCGTGATCGGGCTCATCTGGGCCGGCCTGGCCCGCTACATGACCGACCGGGGCCACGAGTGGCTCGCGGGCTGCTGCTCGATACCGCTCGCCGACGGCGGCGCCCTCGCCGCCGCCACCTGGGACCGGGTCCGGGCGGCGCACCTGGCGCCCGAAGAGTACCGGGTACGGCCGCTGCTGCCCTGGACACCGCGCGCCGCGGCACCCGTCGCCCGCACCGGACTGCCCGCCCTGCTGCGCGGCTACCTCCGCCTCGGCGCCTGGGTCTGCGGGGAGCCCGCGCACGACGTCGACTTCGGCGTCGCGGACCTGTACGTGCTGCTGCCGATGAGCCGCGTCGACCCGCGCTACCTGCGGCACTTCCTCTCGCTGCTGCCGGCCCGGTGAGCGCCTGGCTGCCCGCCGCGCCCTGCACGCCCGCGGCCTGCGTGGAGCCGGCCCCGACCGGAAGCGGCGTACCGCGCGCCGTGCTGCGGCTGACGGCGGTCACCGTGCTCCTCCTCGTCGGCACGGCGGTCGCCCTGTCGCCGCTGCGGGGGCGGACGCCGGACGCCCTGGTGAGGCGCTGGTGCCGCTGGGTCGTGCGCGCCGCCGGCGTACGCGTCCGCGTCACGGGTGCCGCCGTGCCCGGCGGCGGCCTGCTGCTGGTCGCCCCCCACGTCTCCTGGCTGGACGTCCCGCTGCTCGCCGCCGTCCGCCCGGCCCGGATGCTCGCCAAGAGCGAGATCCGGCGGTGGCCGGTGGCCGGGCCGCTCGCCGCCCGCGGGGGAGTCCTGTTCATCGAGCGGGACCGCCTGCGGGCGCTGCCGGACACGGTCGCGCGGGTCGCAGGGGCGCTGCGGGAGGGCGCCGCGGTCGCCGCCTTCCCCGAGGGCAGCACCTGGTGCGGACGCGCGCACGGCGCCTTCCGCCGGGCCGTGTTCCAGGCCGCGCTGGACGCCGGGGTGCCCGTCCAGCCGGTCCGCATCCGCTACCGGACGCGGGAGCGGACACTGAGCACGGCGCCCGCGTTCGTCGGCGAGGACACCCTGCTCGCCTCCCTGTGGCGGGTGGTGTCGGCGCGCGGGCTGACGGCCGAGGTGGAGGTGTGCCCGGCCGTGCCGCCCGGGCTCCACCCGGCCCGCCGCTCCCTCGCCGGCGCCGCCCAGCAGGCGGCCGCGGGGGCCTGGACCGGCCGGGGCGGTCACCACCGGAAAGCACATTCGAAAAGTATGTGCCCTTTGTGACAGATGTACCGTTTTCGGGCTGCTGATGCGGACAGTCGGAGTGAAGGCACTCCGGAAGGAGGGTGATGCCAGATGATCACCCGTGAAGAGATCGCCGACGTCCTGGACCATCCGGTCTACGACGGGGACGGCAACAAGATCGGCGACGCCAAGCACGTCTTCTTCGACGACATGACAGGGCGCCCCGAGTGGGTGAGCGTCAAGACCGGCATGTTCGGTTCCAACGAGTCGTTCGTGCCCATCCGCGACGCCTCGCTGGTCCACGACCACCTCGAGGTCCCGTACCGCAAGGACAAGGTCAAGGACGCACCCAACGTGGACGTCGACGCGGGCGGCCATCTGTCGGAGGCCGAGGAGCACCGGCTCTACGACTACTACGGCATCAACTGGGACAGCGTGCTGTCCGAGGCCGAGCGCACCGACGACGGCCGCTGGGCCGCGGGCCCGGGCACGGCAGGCGCGGCAGGCGCGGCGGGTACCGCCGGCATGGCAGGCACCGCAGGCACCGCAGGCACCGCAGGCATGGCGGGCACGGCGGACACCACCGGGCGCGAGGACATGTCGGGCCGGCGGGGGATGCGCGGCGACGACGCCATGACCCGCTCGGAGGAGCGGATGCACGTCGGCGTCGAAAGGCACGAGATCGGCCGGGCCAGGCTGCGCAAGTACGTGGTCACCGAGGAGGTCGAGCAGACCGTTCCGGTGCGCCACGAGGAGGTGCGCGTGGAGCGCGAGCCGATCACGGACGCCAACCGTGACGAGGCGCTCTCCGGGCCGGAGCTCGGCGAGGCCGAGCACGAGGTCACCCTGCACGAGGAACGCGCCGTCGTGGAGACCGAGACGGTGCCGGTCGAACGCGTCCGGCTCACCACGGAGGAGCACGTGGAGAACGAGACCGTGCGCGGTCAGATCCGCAAGGAGCGGATCGAGGCGGAGACGGAGGGCATGACCGAGGACGACATCCGGCGGGGCCGCGAGTAGCGTTCGGCCGGCGTCCGGCAGGGCGCGCGCCGGTGCGGCGGTCTCACCGGCGCGCCCCGCCATGCAGGACGGCCGCCAGATACGGCGCGGTGGCGCTGCCCTCCGCCCGGGCCACCTCGGCCGGCGGGCCCGCGGCGACGATCCGCCCGCCCGCGTCGCCGCCGCCCGGCCCCAGGTCGATCACCCAGTCGGCGCCCGCCACCACGGTCATGTCGTGCTCCACCACGACCACCGTGTGCCCGGCGTCGACCAGGCCGTGCAACTGCCGCATCAGCACCTCGACATCGGCGGGATGCAGACCGGTCGTCGGCTCGTCCAGGAGGTACAGCGTGTGGCCGCGCCGCCCCCGCTGCAGCTCGCTCGCCAGCTTGATGCGCTGCGCCTCCCCGCCGGAGAGCTCCGTCGCGGGCTGGCCGAGCCGCAGATAGCCCAGTCCGACGTCGAGCAGCGCCGCCAGGCTGCGCGCCACCGGGGGAGTGTCCGCGAAGAACTCCGCCGCGGCCTCCACGGTCAGGTCCAGCACCTCGGCGATGTTCCGCCCCCGGTGGGTCACTTCGAGCGTCTCGGGGTTGTAGCGCGCTCCGCCGCAGTCCGGGCACGGCGCGTAGGTGCTCGGCAGGAACAGCAGCTCGACGCTGACGAAGCCCTCGCCCTGGCAGGTCTCGCAGCGCCCGCCCGCCACGTTGAAGGAGAACCGGCCGACCCCGTGACCCCGGTCGCGTGCCGCGTCGGTGGCCGCGAAGACCTTCCGTACGACGTCGAACAGGCCCGTGTACGTGGCCAGGTTGGACCGCGGGGTGCGGCCGATCGGCTTCTGGTCCACGGAGACCAGCCGCTGCACACCCGGCGACTCCTCGGTGATCGCGCCGACGAGCGTCGACTTACCGGACCCGGAGACACCGGTCACCGCCGTGAGGACGCCCAGCGGGAAACCGGCGCTCACCTCGTGCAGGTTGTGCCGGGTGACCGGGCCGACCGTCAGGGTGCCGCGCGGCTCGCGCACCTCGCGGACCGGCGCGGGGGAGCGGTCGAAGAGGTGACGCGCCGTCGCCGACTCCCCGACCTCGGCCAGCCCGGCCACCGGGCCGCTGTACAGCACCCGCCCGCCGTGCTCGCCCGCCCGCGGGCCGACGTCCACGATCCAGTCGGCGCCGCGCATCACCCCGAGGTGGTGCTCCACCACGAACACCGAGTTCCCCGCCGACTTCAGCCGTTCCAGCACCGTCAGCAGCGCCTCGGTGTCCGCCGGGTGCAGGCCCGCGGACGGCTCGTCGAGGACGTACACCACGCCGAACAGCCCGGAGCGCAGCTGCGTCGCCAGGCGCAGCCGTTGCAGCTCGCCCGCCGAGAGCGTGGGCGCCGGGCGGTCGAGGCTCAGATAGCCGAGGCCCAGCTCCACGACGGGCGTGATGCGGGAGGTCAGGTCGGCGGTGAGTACCCGGGCCGTCTCGTCGCCCGTGGGCAGCAGCCCGGCGAGTTCCGTGAGCGGCAGCGCGGCCAGCTCGGCGATGCTCCGGCCGCCGACGGTCACCGCGAGGGCCTCCGACCGCAGCCGGCCGCCGCCGCAGACCGGGCAGGGCGCGCTGGTGAGGAACCGCTCCGCCTTCGCCCGCAGCGTCGCGCTCCGGGAGTCCGAGAACGTCTTCATCACGTACCGGTGGGCGCTCATGTACGTGCCCTGGTACGGCCGCTGGATACGGCCGGCGTCCCGGACGGGATGCACGGTGACCACCGGCTGCTCGTCCGTGAACAGGATCCACTCCCGCTGCTCGGCCGGCAGCTCGCGCCACGGCCGGTCCACGTCGTACCCGAGCGCGTCGAGGACGTCCCGCAGGTTCTTGCCCTGCCAGGCGCCGGGCCACGCGGCGATCGCACCGTCCCGGACCGACAGCGACGGGTCGGGCACGAGCAGGTCCTCGGTCGTGCGGTGCACCCGGCCGAGCCCGTGGCACTCGGGGCACGCCCCGGCCGCCGTGTTGGGCGAGAAGGCGTCGGAGTCGAGCCGCGCGGCGCCCGGCGGATAGTCGCCGGCGCGCGAGAACAGCATCCGCAGCGAGTTGGACAGGTTGGTCACGGTACCGACCGACGAACGGGACGTCGGCGCCGCCCGGCGCTGCTGGAGCGACACGGCGGGCGGCAGCCCGGTGATCTCGCCGACCTTCGGCGCGCCGACCTGCTGGATCAGCCGGCGGGCGTAGGGCGCGACCGACTCGAAGTAGCGCCGCTGCGCCTCCGCGTAGACGGTGCCGAAGGCGAGCGACGACTTGCCGGAGCCGGACACACCGGTGAACACGGCCACCACGTCCCGCGGGACGTCGACGTCCACGCCCTTGAGGTTGTGCTCACGGGCGCCGCGGACGCGGACGTACGGGTCGTGGGGGCTGTGCATCGCGGGGAACTCCGTACGGTCTTCGGGCCACGGCCGGTGGGACAAACTCCGCGATTCTACGCCGAGGCGCCCCGCGTCCCCGCGCCGGTGACGCGGGCGAGCCGCCGGTAGGAGTCCAGCAGGGCCTCGCGGTCGTAGGTGCTGGTGGTGACCAGCACCTCCTGGGCGCCCGTCTCCTTCAGGAGCGACTCCAGTTCGCCGGCGACCTGCTCCTCGGTTCCCGCGATGTGGCCGCTCAGGCCGGACTCGTACAGATCGCGCTCCTTGGCGGTCATGAAGCGGGCCTCGACGTCCTCGGCCGGCGGCAGGGGCGGGAAGGCGCCGCGGGTGCGCGCGTGGGCCATGGACCAGGCCTCCGGGAGCAGGAGGCGCCGGGCGGCCTGCGGGGTGCCGGCCACGGCGACGGTGCCCGAGACGACGACGTACGGCTCCCGGCTCCACACGGAGGGGCGGAAGGCGGCGCGGTAGCGGTCGATGCCGCGCAGCATGCGGTCGCGGTCGCGCAGGTCGCCGATCACCATCGGCAGGCCGGCGCGGGCGGCGACGGCCGCGCCCTCGCCCATGGCCAGCACGAACGGCGGCACGGTCAGCCCCTCCGCGGGGCGGGCGTGCACACCCGTGGGGGAGGTGCCCCGGAACCAGCCGAGCAGCTCGGCCAGTTGCGCGTCGAAGTCCTCGGCGTCGTCCTTGTCCCGGCCCAGCGCCCTGCGCACGCCGTCGGTGAAGCCCACCGACCGGCCGAGACCCATGTCGATGCGGCCCGGGAAGAGCGACTCCAGCACGCCGAACTGCTCGGCGACGACCAGGGGCCGGTGGTTGGGCAGCATCACGCCGCCGGTGCCGACCCGGATGCGGTGCGTGGCGCCGGCGACGGCGGCGGCCAGCACGGTCGGCGCCGAACCGGCCACGCCCGGCACGCCGTGGTGCTCGGCCACCCAGAACCGGTGGTAGCCGAGCCGCTCCGCCTCCCGGGCCAGGGCCACGGTGTCGCGCAGCGCCTCGGCGCCGGTGTGTCCCTCACGGATGCGGGAGCGGTCGAGGACGGAGAAGCGGGTCGTCGCGATCACTGAGCTCACACGGGGTTCAACGCGTGCGCGGCGCGAGGATTCCCGGGACCGGGCGGGCGGCCGGCCCGGTCGGCCCCCGGGGCGCGGCAGCCCGCGTTCTAGGGTTGGGGGTGTGACCGACAGCAGCAGGCCTCCGCTGGCCGTGTTCGACCTGGACAACACCCTCGCCGGCACCGCGCACCGGCAGCGCTTCCTGGAGCGCCGGCCACGTGAGTGGGACGCCTTCTTCGCCGCCGCGCCCCAGGATCCGCCGCTGCCGGAGGGCATCGCGCTGGTGCACGCGAGCGCCGGGGAGTGCGAGATCGTCTACCTGACCGGACGGCCCGAGCGCTGCCGGCGCGACACGCTCGACTGGCTGGCCGCGCAGGGGCTCCCCGAGGGGCGGCTGTACATGCGGGGCGACACCGACCGCCGGCCCGCCCGGCGCACCAAGCTGGAGATCCTGGGCCGGCTCGCCCGCGCCCGCGAGGTCCGCGTCTTCGTCGACGACGACGAACTGGTGTGCGCCGACGCCGAACGGGCGGGATTCACCGTCGTGCGCGCGGACTGGGCCGCCGGGTCAGCGGAGCTGGAGGACGCCCAGGAGCGGCAGGGGCGTACCTGACCGTCCCGGCGGCCCGTCGTCCGCGGGTGCCGGTCCCGTCCCGGCGGGACGTCAGTCCGTGCCCTCCAGACGGAATCCGAGCTTCAGACCCACCTGCCAGTGTGCGACCTCGCCCTCCTCGATCTGGCCGCGCACCTGGGTGACCTCGAACCAGTCCAGGTTGCGCAGGGTCTGCGAGGCGCGGCTGATGCCGTTGCGGACGGCCTGGTCGACGCCGTCGGGCGAGGTGCCGACGATCTCGGTGACCCGGTAGGTGTGGTTCGACATGCGGGTGCTCCCTTCCGCGGGGCGGGCGGCGGTGTCGCGTGTGTCGCGCGTCACTCCACCGTGCCCCACCCGACGGCGGAGCGCGAGGCGTCGGCTGCCGCGCCGGTCGCCCCCGTCGCCGCCCCGGTCCTGCCGACCCCCTTGACCCGGGCATTGGTCCATACCAAAATCCCAAACACCCGTACGAGCCTCACGCTCGTCCCCCCACGTCGGGTCTCCCTTCGCGTGCGCGGGACCCACCGGTCCGCCACCGACACTGTTCGATCAGAAGGACCCCCTCGTGAGACGTCGCCTCCTCGCCCTAGTCTGTGCCTCCGCCTCCCTGCTCAGCGGTTGCGGCCTCGTGTCCTCGGACGGCGGGAGCGGGCGGCGCGCCGTCACCGTGTGGCTGATGAAGGGCAGCGCCTCGGAGGACTTCCTGGAGCGCTTCACCGAGGACTTCGAACGCGAGCACCCCGATCTGGACCTCGACATCCGCATACAGGAGTGGACCGGCATCGGCGAGAAGGTGCAGGACGCGCTGGAGTCCGACGGAGGTGACGCACAGCCGGACGTCATCGAGGTGGGCAACACCCAGGTGCCGCAGTACGCCGAGGGCGGCCGGCTGGAGGACCTGACACTGGAGTCGATGCGCGACTGGGGCATCCGCGACTGGCTGCCCGGCCTCGCCGAACCGGGGGAGTACCTGTCCCAGCAGTTCGGCATCCCCTGGTACGCCGCCAACCGCGTCGTCATCTACCGCAAGGACCTGTTCCGGCAGGCCGGTGTCACGGAGCCGCCGCGGACCCGCGAGGAGTGGCTCACCGTCACCGAGAAGCTCGACCGGGGTGCCGGCCAGGGCATCTACCTGGCCGGACAGGACTGGTACACCCTGTCCGGCTTCATCTGGGACGAGGGCGGCGACCTCGCCAAGGAGAGCGGTGGCGTCTGGACGGGCGCGCTGGACAGCCCGGCCGCCCTGCGCGGCATGGACTTCTACCGTGAACTGCAGGCCCTGGGCGAGGGACCCGTCGACGCCGACGAGGAACACCCGCCGCAGGCCGGCGTGTTCGCCGAGGGCCGGGTCGCGCAGATCATCGCGGTGCCGGGGCTCGCCCAGACCGTCCTGCGCGAGAACCCGGGGCTCAAGGACAAGCTGGGATTCTTCCCCGTGCCCGGCAAGAGCGCCGACAAGCCGGGGGCCGTGTTCACCGGCGGATCGGACCTCGTCGTCCCCGCCAACACCGACGACCGGGACGGCGCCGTGGCCGTGCTGGAGGCCCTCACCGGCGCCAAGTGGAACACCGACCTGGCCCGCACCATGAACTACGTCCCCAACAAGAAGTCGCTGGCCGCGGAGGTCGCGGGCGAGGAGGGCGTCGAGGCGATGGCCGCCGGCGCCGCGCAGGGCCGGGCGACCCCCGGCACGCCCCTGTGGGGCGCCGTCGAGGCGGACAACCCGATCAAGGAGTACATGACCAAGGTGCTCACCGGCGCCGAAGCGCGGCCGGAGGCCGAGCGCGCCTCCGACCGCATCGGCGAACTCCTGGACCCCGGCGCCGGCTGACCGGACGCCGGGTCTCGGACACCGGCGCCCGGTTCAGCGCGCCCGGCCCAGCGCGCCCCGGTTCAGCGCACCCGGCTCAGCGACAGCGCGAAGCGTTCCTCGCCGTCGGTCCACCAGTGGGTGAGGTCCAGGCCGGCCGCGTCCAGTTCCGACCGCACGCCCTCGCGGCGGAACTTCGCGGACACCTCGGTGCGCAGGTCCTCGCCGGCGGCGAACTCCACGGCCAGCTCGAGCGCCTGGACCTTGACCGTCTGCGCCGTGCGCGAGCGCAGCCGCATCTCGATCCACTCCCGCTCCGGGTCCCACACCGCGACGTGGTCGAAGGCCGCGGGCACGAAGTCGGCGTCCAGCTCGCGGTTGATCACGGCCAGGACGTTCTTGTCGAACGCGGCCGTCACTCCCGCCGCGTCGTCGTACGCCCGCACCAGCACCCGCTCGTCCTTGACCAGGTCCGTGCCCAGCAGCAGCCCGTCGCCGGGCGAGAGCAGGCCACGGACGGACGCGAGGAACGCGGCCCGCTCGGCGGGCAGCAGATTGCCGATCGTGCCGCCGAGGAACGCCACCAGCCGGGGACCCGGCGTGTCCGGGAGCGTGAGCCCGGCGGTGAAGTCGGCGATCAGCGCGTGCACCCGCAGCCCCGGCCGCTCGGCGGCGATCGCCCGCCCCGCCTGCGTGAGGGCGCTCTCGCTGACGTCGACCGGCACGTACGCGTCCAGCCCGGTCAGCGCGTCGAGCAGGTGCCGCGTCTTCTCCGAGGAGCCCGAGCCCAGCTCGACCAGCGTGCGGGCACCGGTCGCGGCGGCGATCTCCCCGGCCCGGTCGACGAGGATCTCCCGCTCGGCCCGGGTGGGGTAGTACTCGGGCAGCGCGGTGATCTCCTCGAAGAGCTCGCTGCCCCGGGCGTCGTAGAACCACTTCGGCGGCAGCGACTTGGGCGTACTGGACAGGCCCGCCAGGACGTCGGCGCGCAGGGCGGCGTCCGTGGTGTCCTCGGGCAGCGTGCGGGTGAGACGGAACGGGCTCACGTGCGGGGCTCCTTCACGGATACGGAAGCGGCCGTGGCCGCGGGCACCAGGGTGTTCTCGCGCTGATCCTCGAGCGGCGTCAGCAGCACGTCCCTGCCGCTCGCCGCGAGCAGGGTGCGGTCGGGGACCTCCTGCCAGTGCGGGTCGTCGTCGTACGGCTCGGAGGCGACGACCGTGCCGCCGCCGGGCCGGGCCAGGTACCAGAGGGTGTCGCCCCAGGCGGTGGCCGCGACGGTCTCGCCGTCCGTGAGCAGCAGGTTCAGCCGGGACGTGGGGGAGGCCGCGGCGACCTCCAGCACCGTGTCGGCCAGCGCCCGCGCCGCGACGCGCGGACGCGGCTCGCCCGCGGCCGCGGAGCGCAGCCGGTGCAGCACGAGCGCCCACACCAGCGCCGAGTCGTTGCGGGCCTCCAGCGACAGCAGTTCCCTCGCCGGCAGGGACCCGGCCACCCGCTCCAGCGAACCGGGCCAGCCCGCCACGGCGCCGTTGTGGCTGAACAGCCAGGGACCCGCGGCGAACGGTGCCGCGGCGGCCTCCGCGTCGGCACCCGCCAGTGTCGCGTCCCGGACCGCGGCCAGCAGCGCGCCGGTCCGCACCACCCGGGCCAGGTCGGCGAAGGACTGGTCCGCCCAGATCGGCCCGGCCCGGCGGTAGCGCGCAGGCACCGGGTCGCCCTCGGCGTACCAGCCGACGCCGAACCCGTCGGCGTTGACCGTGCCGTACCGCTGGCGCCGGGGCGCCCAGGACTGGCGGTACAGGGCGTGCGCGGGCTCCACGAGGAGCCGGCCCAGGGGCTCGGCCGGGCCCACGTAGGCCAGGTGACGGCACATCAGGACGCCTCCGCGGAACGCGCGGTGCGGAAGCCGGAGAAGATCTGCCGCCGGATCGGGTAGTCCCAGTTGCGGAACGTGCCCCGGCAGGCCACCGCGTCCACGGCGAACGAACCGCCGCGCAGCACCTTGTGGTCCGGCCCGAAGAACACCTCCGAGTACTCCCGGTACGGGAACGCCCGGAAGCCGGGGTACGGGGCGAAGTCGCTCGACGTCCACTCCCACACGTCGCCGATCAACTGCCTCACCCCGAGCGGGGACTCACCGGCCGGATAGCTGCCGGCGGGCGCCGGACGCAGGTGCCGCTGGCCGAGGTTGGCGTGCTCCGGGCCCGGGTCGGCGTCGCCCCACGGATAGCGCGTGGAGCGGTCACCGGCCGGGTCGTGCCGGGCCGCCTTCTCCCACTCGGCCTCGGTCGGCAGCCGCCGCCCGGCCCAGCGGGCCCACGCGTCGGCCTCGTACCAGCAGACGTGCACCACCGGCTCGTCGGGCGGCACCACCTCGGTGACGCCGAAGCGGCGGCGCAGCCACTGCCCGCCGTCGCGGCGCCAGAACAGCGGGGCCGTGACCGCGTGGCGGCGGATGTGGTCCCAGCCCTCCGGGGCCCACCAGCGCGGGTCGTCGTATCCTCCGTCCTCGATGAACGCCTGGTAGGCGGCGTTCGTCACCGGTGTGGTGTCGATGAAGAAAGGGGCCACCTCGCGCCGGTGCGCGGGCCGCTCGTTGTCCAGGGCCCACGGCTCCGTCGAGGTGCCCATCGTGAAGGGACCGCCGGGCACCAGCACCTCCGCGGGCCCGGTGAACAGCGGCACCGGGTCGGGGTCCGGGGCCGTCAGGGCCTGCGGCCCCCTGCGGAGCTGGTGGGTGATCAGCATGGTCTCGTCGTGCTGCTGCTCGTGCTGGGCGATCATCCCGAAGGCGAAGCCGGCCTCGGTCAGCCGCGTCCCGTGGAACGCGGCTCCCTCCAGGACGTCCAGGGCCCGGCCGCGCACGTCCGCCGCGTACCGGCGGGCCTCGTCCGGCGGCAGCAGCGGCAGCGCGGGGCGCTCGGCACGCGGATGCTCGAAGGCGTCGTACAGGCTGTCGATCTCGGGCCGTATCGCCTCCTGCCCGCCGACGGCGCGCAGCAGCCACTGCTCCTCCTGGTTGCCGATGTGCGCGAGGTCCCACACCAGCGGGGACATCAGCGGCGACACCTGGGCGGTCAGGTCGGGGCCCTCCACGCAGCTGGTCAGCAGCGTGGTGCGCTCACGGGCCGTGACGAGCGTGGCCAGGGCCCGTTCGCGGAGCGTCTCGGCGTCCACGCGGGGTTCGGCGGCGGGTCCCGTGCCCGGGCCGCCGGCGGGGTCCGTGACGGAGTCGGTCATCGTCGGGTCTCCCTCCCGTGCGGGCCGGGGCCCGCGCCGTCGTGCGTGTCCAGCAGGTCGTCGGCGGGGCAGCGGCCCCGGTCGACATAGCGGTCCCGGTACGCCGCGACCGCGTCCGTCACCCCGGTGGTGGCGCCGAGCCGCGGCAGCGCGTCGAGCGCCGCCGCGAAGCACACGGCGGCCGCGTCGCGCAGCTCCGGATCGGTGAGGGCGTCGCGCGCCGCGGCCCGGTACAGCGGGTTGTGCGGGGCGGGCTGGCCCAGGGTGCGCTCCGCCAGGGGTTTCACGGCCCGGTAGGCGGTCTCGGAGGCCTCCTGGTCGTCGAACAGCGCCGCCGTCACGGCGAGCGGCACGATCCAGCCGTCGTCACCGGGCTGCGCGTCGATCATGCGCAGCTCCAGATGCCCGCGCGGCCTGACCGGCGGGAACAGCGTGGTGAGGTGGTAGTCGAGGTCCTCCCTGGTCGGTGGTCTCGGCGACCGGACCCTGGTCCACTCCCGGAAGGTCATGCCGTCCGGCACCTCCCAGGGGCCGCCGCCGTCCCGGCGTACGCACATCACCGGGGCGTCCAGCACGTGCCGCGCCCAGGTGCGGCGCGGGTCGGCGTCCAGCGGGGGGCCGCCCGCCCGGCCGGCGCCGATCTGCGTCCACCGCAGTTGCCGCGTGGACCGCCACCCGGTGGGCCGGCCACCGGACAGCGGGGAGTTGGCGAACGCGGCCACGAGGACCGCGCCCAGCTGGTGGGCCAGCCACCAGCGGCGTACGTGGCCGAGCGGGCCGGGCTCCTCGTGCCCGGCGTCCAGGCACACCTGCACGGACGCGGTGGCGCACATCATGAAGCGCCCCGCGGGGCCGGTGCGGTCGAGACAGGCCTCCATCGCGTCGTACCGCGGCCGGCGCAGGTACCGGCGGGGAGAGCGCCACGGGTCGTGGCCGAGGCCGACGAGGGCGAGACCCTCCTCGCGCAGGACCGCCCGGACGGCGTCCAGATCGGCCCGGACGGCGTCGACGCACTCCATCAGCGAGGCGGCGGGCAGGGAGCTCAGTTCCAGCTGGCCGCCGGGTTCGACGGTCAGCGACGAGTTCAGCGGTACGGGCCGCAGCGCGGCGTAGACCGCTTCGAGTCTTTCGTCCGTCACCGGGAGCCGCGGCGCGCGCAGCTCGTGGACCAGCCACTCCACCTCGACACCGAGGCGCGAGGGCGGACCGGTCTTGAAGCAGATGCCGTGGACCAGCGCCTCGACCTCGGCTTCCGTGACGGTGGTGCGTGGCCGCGTACAGCCACCTACCGCATCGGACATGTCGGGATCCTCCTGAGATTCCACCATGTCGCCGACCCTGTTCGTGGTGGGCCGGGTCGGCACACTCGTCCCACCCAAGACCCTCACGCCGCTCCGCACAAGGGTGCATATCGGGACGTTCCAGCTCCGTCATCTCCACGACCCGACCGTTTCCGGGGGCTTCCCCCCTCGTTTCCCGGGCAGGGAAATCACGTTGCGCCGCACCACCAGCATCACCCAGGATTCCCGCATGAGCACGACGGGGGAGACCGCGCCGCGCGCGGTCATGGCGTCCACGGGGGTGGCGCCATGAGCGCGCGCCTGCGGGGCATCGCACAGCAGACCGAGCAGATCGTCATGGCGGGGGCCTATCGCACGCCCGGCGGACGCGAGGTGACGGTCGCGGCGGCGGTCGAGGCGGCCCGCGAGGGCACCAGGATGTACGGGCCGGAGCCGGTCGGGGTGCCCTCGTCCGTCCCGGTGACGACGGTCCTCGAGGTCACGGGCGAGAGCAGCCTGGAGGCCGCGCGCCGGCTCGGCGGCGAGGTCGCCGTGCTGAACTTCGCTTCCGCCCGCAACCCCGGCGGCGGGTATCTCAACGGCGCCCAGGCCCAGGAGGAGGCCCTGTGCCGGGCTTCCGCCCTGTACACCTGCCTGCTGCGGGCCCGCCCGTTCTACGACCACCACCGGGCCCACCGGGACCCCTTCTACAGCGACCGCGTCATCCACTCACCGGCCGTGCCGGTCTTCCGCGACGACCAGGGACGGCTGCTGGAGACGCCGTACACGGCCGGATTCCTCACCGCCGCCGCACCGAACGCGGGCGTGGTGCTGCGCACCGCACCCGAGCGCGCCGGCGAGCTGGGCACCGCGCTGGCCGTGCGCGCCGAACGGGTGCTGGAGACGGCCGCGGCCCACGGCTACCGGCGGCTGGTGCTCGGCGCCTGGGGCTGCGGCGTGTTCCGCAACGACCCGGCCCAGGTCGCGGGCGCCTTCCGGACGCTGCTCGGACCCGGCGGACGCTTCGCCTCGGCGTTCGAGCGGGTGACGTTCGGCATCCTGGACCGCACACCCGGCGGCCGGGTCCGCGCCGCGTTCGCGCGCACCTTCCCGGAGGCCGTCGCCGACGGGCGTCAGCTCCAGCCGTAGCGCTCCCGCAGCCGCTGCCGCACGAGGCCGAACCGCATCCGGTCCAGTGCGCACGCCTCGCGGCGCATACCGGCCTCGTGCAGCCGCAGCACCCGGTCCACGCCGACCCAGGAATCCCGCCCCGACCGGTCCCACGGCCCGCTCCCGATCGGCACCCAGTCCCGGTCCCCGTCGTGCCGCTTGCTGGAGAGCTGCACGGCGAGCAGCGTGCCCGCCGGCTCCCGGGCGACGACGAGCACCGGCCGGTCCTTGCCGCGCCCGTCGTTCTCCTCGTACGGCACCCAGGTCCAGACGATCTCGCCCGGATCGGGGTCCCCGTCGTGTTCGGGCGCGTACTCCGTCCGCACCCGGCCCACCTCCCGGGGGTCCGCCCGGGTGGTCGCGGAGGGGCCGTGGCGGCCGGGTACGTACGCGTCGCTGTCGTCGGTGCTGCGGGTGGAGGCGTTCACGGCCGTACCGTACGCGACGCGTACCGAGGCGGCCGGACCGGTCGGCGCCGCCCCCGGCCGGATGGCAGGCTGATGACCGGCCCCCTTCCGTACGAGCACGAGAACAGGAAGCCGACGTCATGACCGACAAGCTCACCGTGAGCGTCCTGGGAACCGGCATCATGGGCGCGGCGATGGCCCGCAACCTCGCCCGCGCCGGACTCACCGTCCACGCCTGGAACCGCAGCCGGGACAAGGCCGAGCCGCTGGCCGCCGACGGCGTGCTCATCGCCGACGGCCCCGAGGAGGCGGTGCGGGACGCCGACGTCGTCCTCACCATGCTGTACGACGGCCCGGCCGCCCTGGACGTCATGCGCCGCGCCGCCCCCGGCCTGCGCGCCGGCGCCGCGTGGGTGCAGTCGACCACCGCCGGCCTCGACGCGGTCGCGGACCTCGCCGCCTTCGCCCGCGAACACGGGCTGGTCTTCTTCGACGCCCCCGTGCTCGGCACCCGGCAGCCCGCCGAGGCCGGCCAGTTGCTCGTCCTGGCCGCCGGTCCGGCCGGCGCGCGCGACACGGTGGCGCCCGTCTTCGACGCGGTCGGCTCCCGCACGGTGTGGACCGGCGAGGACGGTGCCGCCGGCAGCGCCACCCGGCTCAAGCTGGTGGCCAACAGCTGGGTCCTGGCCGCCACCAACGCGGTCGGCGAGGTCCTGGCGCTGGCACAGGCGCTGGGCGTGGACCCCGACGGCTTCTTCGACGCCATCGCCGGCGGCCCCCTCGACATGGGCTACCTGCGCGCCAAGGCCGGCCTGATCCGCGACGGCGCCCTCACCCCACCCCAGTTCGCCGTCACCACCGCCGCGAAGGACGCCCGCCTGATCGTCGAGGCGGGCGAGCGCAACGGCGTGCGCCTGGACGTCGCCGCCGCAGGCGCGGAGCGCCTGGAGCGCGCCGCGGCCCAGGGACACGGCGGCGAGGACATGGCGGCGGCCTACTTCGCCAGCTTCGACGAGAAGCCGTCCGACTGAGCGCGTCCGGGGTACCGGACGAGCGGAAGACACAGAATGCCGGAGCAGACCGGAAGCGACCACGACACGAAGGAGCCCCATGTCCAAGCCCCCGCTGCCGCCCGAGGCCGTCGAACTGCTGCGCCGCCCGAACCCGTGCGTGATGGCCACCCTCCGCTCGGACGGCAGTCCCGTCTCCACGCCCACCTGGTACGTGTGGGAGGACGACGGTCGCGTCCTGATCAGCCTCGACGAGGGCCGCGTCCGCCTCAAGCACCTGCGCCGCGACCCGCGCGTGACCCTCACCGTCCTGGACGGCGACGACTGGTACACGCACGTCACCCTCATCGGCCGCGTCACCGAGACCCGTGACGACGAGGGCCTCGCCGACATCGACCGGATCTCCACGCACTACACGGGCAACGCCTACCCGGACCGGGTCCGTGCCCGGGTCAGCGCGTGGATCGAGGTCGAGCGCTGGCACGGCTGGGGCTCGATGAAGGACAGCGACCAGGCATCGAGCTGAGGCCCGGCCCGGCCGGCGGCGAGCCGGCCGGGCCCGTCCTCAGCTCGCGAAGGCCGCCTGCGGGGCCGGGGAGGGCACCGCGGCGGGAGCCGCGGCCGGCCCGTCGAAGGGGTGCCGCCACAGGCCCCGCGCGGCCAGCCGCGGCAGGACGCCCTCGCCGAACCAGTACGCCTCCTCCAGGTGCGGGTAACCGGAGAGCACGAACTCCTCGATGCCCAGGGACGCGTACTCCTCGATCCGCTCCGCGACCTCCTCGTGGCCGCCGACCAGGGCGGTGCCCGCGCCGCCGCGCACCAGGCCGATGCCGGCCCACAGGTTGGGGTGGATCTCCAGGCCGTCGCGGGCGCCGCCGTGCAGGGCGAGCATGCGCCGCTGCCCCTCCGACTCGCTGCGGGCCAGCCCCTCCTGCACGGTCCGTACCGTCTCCGGGTCGAAGCCGGACAGCAGCCGTTCCGCCTCCGCCCAGGCCTGCGCCGAGGTGTCGCGGGTGATGACGTGCAGCCGGATGCCGAAGCGCAGGGTGCGGCCCTCCTTCGCGGCGAGCTCCCGCACCCGGGCGATCTTCTCGGCGACCTGCGCGGGGGGCTCGCCCCAGGTGAGGTAGACGTCGACGTGGCGCGCGGCGACCGCCAGCGCGGACGGCGACGAGCCGCCGAAGTAGACCTCGGGCACCGGGTCGGGCACGCGGGTCAGCCTGGCGTCCTCCACCCGGAGGTGCTCGCCGTGCAGGTCGACGCTCCCGCCGCTCCACAACTGCCGGACGGCGCTCAGGAACTCGCCGGTACGGCGGTAGCGGGCGTCCTTGTCGAGGAAGTCGCCGTAGGCCCGCTGTTCCCGGCTCTCGCCGCCGGTGACCACGTTCAGCAGGAGCCGTCCGCCGGACTGCCGCTGGAAGGTGGAGGCCATCTGCGCGGCGAGCGTCGGCGACAGGAGCCCGGGCCGGAACGCCACCAGGAACTTCAGCCGCTCGGTGTGCCGGCTCACCATGGCGGTGGTCAGCCAGGCGTCCTCGCACCACGCGCCGGTGGGGGTGAGCGCGCCGGCGAAACCGACGGTCTCGGCGGCCCGGGCGATCTGGCTCAGGTACGCCACCGTCGGCGGCCGGTCCCGGCCGGACGTCGTGGCCGGTGTGCCGTGGCCGCCGCCGACGACGTCGCGGCTGTCGCCGTTGGTGGGCAGGAACCAGTGGAAGGTCAGGGACATGCCGTCTCCGATCAGGGGTCTTCGGGGCGCCGGGTCAGCTCGCCGCGACGAGCAGCGGGGCGTGCCCGAGGGCGGCGGAGAACTGGTCGACGATCTGGGTGAGGGCCTCGGCGGCGGCCGGGGCGACCGACAGGGTCCCGTCGTCGTGCCGGGTGATGTCCCGGTCCAGGGTGAACCAGCCCTGGACGACGTGCCGCGCGCCCATCGAGGACAGCACCGGCCGCAGGGCGTAGTCGATGGCCAGCACATGGGCGACGCTGCCACCCGTGGCGAGCGGCAGCACCGTCTTGCCGGTGAGCGCGTACTGCGGGAGCAGATCCAGCAGTGCCTTCAGCACGCCGGAGTACGCGGCCTTGTAGACCGGGGTGCCGACGACCACGCCGTCGGCGGCGGCGAACAGTTCGGTCGCCTCGGCGATGGCCGGGTGCGTGAAGTCGGCGCCCAGCAGCGCCTCGGCGGGGATGGTGCGGACGTCGAGCGGTATCACCCGGTGGCCCTGGGAGACGAGCCGCTCGTCCAGGTGGCGCAGCAGACGGTGGGTGCGGGAGGAGGCGGAGGGGCTGCCGGAGACGGACAGGACGGTGGCCATGGGGACCTCTTTCGAGAACGCCGGGACGCCTGCGCGCGCCAGGGCACGCGAGGGTCGGGGCAGGGGACATGAAGGCCGGCACGCGGGGACCGGGGCGCGAGGGAGCCGGCTCGTCGGAAGCCCGCCGTACGCGCGTCGGCGTGCGCGGGCGAGGGGACGGCTCAGCGGGGAAGGTGCCGATCGCCGCGGACCACGCGGCGCCGCGAGCGGGCGGCGGCCGGCCGGCGGGAGCGTCAGACCCGGCGGCGACAGCAGGCGCTGGAGACACGCGCGAGGTCGACGTGGCGTCGCCGCGTGAGATCCGGTCGCGTCTGCTTCATGACGGTGATCGTGGCAGCGGGCCCGCGCGGCCGTCAAGGAACAGCGGTCCGTTCCCGGCTGTCCTCCGCGGGATTTCACACGGGTGTGACAAGGGCGCCGCCGCTGTGAAGGCAGTCCCGACCACGCGCCATGTGGGCCCGCCGGCGGGGTACTTGAGCCCGTATGACGCTGCCCAAGCCGCTCAAGAACGCGCTGATCGTCGTGCTGACCTACGCCTGCGCCGTACTGATCCTGCGGTACCGGCGCGACGGCATGGACTGGGGCCCGGCACTGCTGATCGCCCTGGTCGTGACGCCGCTGGCCCTGCTGTTGTCCGCGGGGCGGGAACGGCTGATGGGCACGGCCCGGCGAGCGGGCGAGCGGGCGCGGGAGCGCCGACGGGGGCACGCCGCCGAATAGCGCGGCGGCGGGCGTCCCGGACGCGCGGCGTGGCACCGACGCCGGCCATGCGTGCGGGGCCGTGCGGGGCAAGTCGGTGGCTGCCGGACATGACCTTTCGGGCCACATTCACTTCGACGGTTTTCGGCCCGTGAGGCCGCACGGGAGACGCCCCTTCCGTGCCCCCGCTTCGCACCCTGCCCGCTACCGAAGCGGAACACCCCGCGCCAAGGGCGTGATTCGGCCTGACCACCCGTCCCGGCCGGGGCCCGTGGTGCCGTGGAGAACGGCGGATTGATGTCGCTGTCTCCCCGTGCGGCCGCATCCCGTGCTTCTCGGGCGGGAGCCCGGGGCAGACGGCTGGGGACATTGGGGGACGAGCCCGGTGGTCCGCGCGGACGGCCGGGAGACCTTGGGGGGTCGTACATGGTGCGTGTTCTCGTGGTGCACGACGCGCTGCTGCTGCGCTCGGCACTGGCTCAGCTTCTCCTGTCCGCCGACGGACTCGAGGTCTCGTCCATGTCCTCCCGGGGCGAGGGGCCGGGCGAGGACGACTTACCCGCGGACGTGTGCGTCGTGGACGGGGACTGTCTGGACGGCACGGAAGAACTCTGTCGCGCACCCTACTGGGACCGGTGCGGGGCCCGGCTGGTCGTCCTCGCGGCACCGGAACGCCCGGGCGTGCTGCGCAGGGCGTTCGACGCGGGAGCGCTCGGCTTCGTCGCCAAGGACGCCCCGTCCCACCGGCTGATCGACGCCGTGCACACCGTCGCCAAGGGGGAGCGGTTCATCGACGAGAGACTCACCGTCGCCCTTCTCGAGGCGTCCAGAACCCCCCTGACGGCCCGTGAGCTCCATGTGGTGGCGCAGGCCGCGCAGGGCTCCTCCGTCGCCGAGATCGCCGTCGCCCTGCACCTGTCACGGGGCACGGTGCGCAACTACATGGCCAGTGCGATACGGAAGGTCGGGGCACGCAACCGGGTGGACGCCATACGCATCGTCCAGAGCGCCGGCTGGGTGTGAGGAGGCGGGGCACGGCGCGCGCACCGGTCACCTCCCGGACTCGCCCCAGTGCCCCACCAGATCGCGGTAGAGCGGTGAACGGCCGAGGAGTTCACGGTGTGTCCCGCAGGCCGCGCCCACGCCGTCCAGCACCAGGATCCGGTCGGCGCGCAGCGCCGACGACATGCGGTGGGCCACCACGACCAGCGCGCCCGGGCGCCGGGCGAGGGCCTCCTCGGCCCGCGCCTCGGCGGCCGGGTCGAGATGGCAGGTCGCCTCGTCGAGCAGGAGCAGGCGCGCCGTGGACAGGTGCGCGCGCACCAGCACGAGCAGCTGGCGCTCGCCCTGCGAGAGGTCCCCGGGAGCGAGCGGCGCGTCCAGCCCGCCCAGGCGCTCGACGAGACCGCCGGCACCGAGCTCGCGCACGGCGGCCCGGACGTCCGCCTCGGACGCGTCCGGCCGCAGGTACGTGAGGTTGTCCCGCACCGTGGCGGTGAAGACGTACGCCTGCTGCGGCAGCAGGACGCGCAGGGCGGCCAGTTCGGCCGGACCGCGGCCGGCGACCGGGCGGCCGGCCACCTCCACCGCACCGCCGCTGGGTGCCAGTGTCCCGGCGACCAGACGGGTGAGGGTCGACTTGCCGATGCCGCTGGGCCCGACGACGGCCAGGTGTTCACCGTCCTCCACCCGCAGGTCGAGCGCGTCGAGGACCGGCTCGGCCCGCGCACCGTAGGACAGCGTCACCGACCGCAGTTCCACGGCGGGCGCCGCCGGCCCCGCCCGCCGGTCCGCGTCGGTGACGGGCGCCGCCGGGGGCGTGCCGGTGAGCGGCGGACGCGGCTCCGTCCCCGTGATGCGGTCCAGGACCACGAGCAGCCGCGTGCCCGCGGCACCGATCGCCGTCATGAGGGTGTGCAGCGCGGGCAGCAGCGACTGGGCGAGGTACGTGAAGGCACCCAGCAGCGCCCCGGTGGTGACGCCCTTGCCGCGCAGCCACGGCACGGCCACCAGCAGCAGCAGGACCGGCAGCTGCCCCGCGAGACCGAGGGCCAGGGTGCGCACCGCGGCCCAGCGGGCGAGGACACGCGCGGCGGCGGCGGCGTCCTCGACGAGCCGTTCACCGCCGCACGCCACCTCTTCCTGCGTGCCGCAGGCGGTGATGTCGCGCAGTGCCCGCCGGGTCCGCGCCGCGTGATCGCCCAGCGCCTCGTCGGCGGCGAGGGCCCGGCGCTGCGCCGCCGCCATGGGGCGCAGCGTGACCAGGAACAGGGCCAGGCCCCCGGCGAGGGGCGGCACGACGACCGTCAGCAGCGCCGGGTCCAGCGAGAACAGGCCGAGCAGCGCGCCCGCGGCGGTGAACACGAACGAGCGCAGGGTCAGCACGAGCCCGGCGAAGCTGTCCCGCACGATCTCGACCTGGTTCGTGAGCCGCGACACCGCGGCACGGTCCCCGCCGCCGGGACGGGACTGCGCCTCCGCCATGGACCGCTCGACCGCCCGCCGCACCAGCCGGTCCCGCAACGGCTCCGTCAGACCGGCCAGTTGGGCGAAGACACCCCGGACCACGGGCGCCCCGAGGACCACGGCGACGGCGGCGACCGCCAGCCAGCCGAGCCCCGCGGCCGTGTCGCCCGCCAGGAAGCCCCGGTCGACGGCCTGGGCGACGCCGTACCCGACCAGGAAGGTCTGTGCCGACTCGGCCACCGACCACGCCCCGAGCCGGGCGAGGACGCCCTTGCGTCCGGCCAGGAAGCGCCGGGCGGACGGCGCCACCCGGCGCAGCGGGCCGGGCTCCCCGCCGGACCACGCCGTCCCGCCGGCGTCGGCGGCGGTCACGGCCGCGCCTCGCCGTGCAGGGAGGCGATCCGGCCGTCCGCCGCCCCGGCCCCGGCCTCGGCCCCTTCGGCGCCGGACCGCGCGCCGGTGGCGAACACCGCCCGGTAGGCGGCCTGTTCCCACAGCCGCCGATGGGGGCCGACCGCCCGGACCCGCCCGTTCTCCAGCCAGATCACCAGGTCCGCCCGCGCCGCGACCGACGGACGGTGCGCCACGACCAGGCGCGTGGTGCCGTCGAGGGAGTGGCGCACCGCCCGGTCCACGGCGTGCTCGGTGGCGGTGTCGAGGCTGGAGGTCGCGTCGTCCATCACGAGCAGCCGGCCAGCGTGGGCGAACGCCCGGGCCAGACCAAGACGCTGGAACTCCCCGCCCGACAGCGGCACGTCGGCGAGCGGGGTGTCGTACGTCCGCGGCAGACGGCGCACGAAGGCGTCGGCGCCCGCGACGCGGACCGCTGTCCGCACGCGGTGCGGCGTGGCGGGGCGTGCCCCGGCCGCGACGGCCTCCGCCACCGTGCCGTCACCGAGTTCCGGACGCGCGAAGGCGAAACCGACCTCGGAGCGCAGGCTCGTTCGGGTCAGGGAGTCCAGTGGGACGCCGTCCAGCAGCACCTCTCCCTCGTCGGGGTCGATCAGCCGGCCCGCCACGGCGGCCAGTACGGACTTGCCGGCGCCGCTGCGGCCCACGACTGCTGCCGTCGCCCCGCCGGGCACCACCACCTCGTCCGCCCGCAGGACCTCCGTGCCGTCCCGCCGGACGCGCACACCGCGCAGCTCCAGGACACCCGGGCCGCCGGCGGGCAGGGTCCGGCCGCCGTGACGCAGCGCGGGCAGGCCCTCCAGGGCGGCCGTGCGCTCGCGCGCCGTCCGCCCCCGGACCAGTGCGCCGAGCAGTGTGGCCGCGCCGCCGAACCCGGCGGCCAGCTGCGCGTACCGGCACACCGCCAGCAGCTCACCGACGCTCAGTGCCCCGGCGCCGAGCCGGAGCCCGCCGACGGCCGTGGCCGCCACCGTCAGCAGCGGGACGAGGACGCCGCCGGTGGCCAGCGCCCGCCCGTGCAGCACCCACATGCGCTCGCCCAGTGCGCCGAGCTCGGCCAACGGCCCCAGCACCCGGTCGCGTTCGCGTTCCGTCGTCCCGGCCGCGGCGATGGTCTCCGCGCCCTCCACGGCTTCCAGCAGGCGGCCCGCGATGTCCGACTGCACGCGCTGGTAGGCACGCACCGACGTGCCCGTGTCGCGCGCGAAGACCCGCAGCACCAGTACCAGGGCGGGCAGTCCGGCCAGGACGCACAGGGCGACCCACACGTCGACGAAGGCCAGCGCGACGAGCGCACCGGCCGGGGTGATCAGGGAAGCGGCCAGCGAGGCCCGGGCCGCCGGGGCGCCGCCCGCGTCGGAGGCGTTGAGCGTGACCCGTGTCCCGACGTCTCCCGCGGAGTACGGACGCGTCGCTCCGGGTACGGCGTGCAGCAGGCCGGTGAGGGCGCGGGAGCGGATCGACGCCGTCCAGGCGGCGGTGCACCGGCCGGTGAGCAGCGCGGTCAGGCCGTCGAGGAGGACCTCGCCGGTGAGCAGCAGCACGCTCACCGCGAGCCAGGGCCCGGCTCCGCCGTCGTACAGCAGCAGGTCCAGCGCCCGGCCGAGGACCAGGGGCTGCGCGACCGCGGCGGCAGCGGCCGCCACCGAGCACACCAGCACCAGCAGTTCGGGCCCACGGCCGGGATCCGCGCCGGGCGCGGTGCGCCCGCGTCGTCGCCGGGCCGGGGTCGTGTCCATCAGCCGCCCCTCCTCGTGGTCGGCGCCGCGCGCGGCGGCGACGGGACACGGCACCGGCGCCCCGGCGGTGAGGCCGGGACGCCGGTACCGGACCGTGCGGCCCGCCGCGAACCGCGCGGCGGGCCGCCTCGGACGTCAGTTACAGGTCGTGATGGAGAGGCTGCTGTCGCCGCAGAGCAGCAGGCTGGCGCGGCTGCCGGTCTCGACGTCCCCCATGGCCTCTTCCTTCGGGGTCTCCATCGACTGCAGGTCGAACAGGTTCATGTGCTCATCCCTTCGTAACGGACAACATTGCTTGTTCACGGCCCCTCGTGGGACCGGCTCGTGGGCCGCGGCTCGGGCCGCGGCGGTGGGAGGAACGGCAGACCGGCGGACCGGTCCGCGCGCACGGAGGCGAGGGCCAGCAGGCAGCCGGCCGTCCCGGTGGACAGGTCCATCGACAGGCGCATCATCTGCTCGCCGGGGAAGGCGAGCCGGCCGCGGTAGGACATGGCGTGCCAGGCCAGCGCGTCGATCTGGCGCCGGACGGCCGCGGGCCCCGTTCCCGGTCCCGGCGCCGTCGTCCGGCCGAGGTACAGGACCATGCCGGCGACGCCCCGGTAGAGCCCGGGCTGGGCGTAGAACATGGCCTGCGCCGCGCGCACGATCTCGGTCCGCGCCCGCTCGAACTCCTCGTCGGCGCGGTGCGCCAGGTAGTCGTCGAGCACCATGCCGATGCCCACGCTGCCGGCTCCCAGATAGGGCATGGTGCGCCAGCCCTCGTCCACCTGGAGGGCGCCGCCCGCGCCGCGGACGCAGCGCGCGAGATCCTGGCGCAGCGCGTCACCGGCGAGGTCGAGGAGTCCGGTGTCCCCGGTGCGTTCGTACAGGCGGAGGAACAGCAGCGCGCTGCCCGTCGCGCCGTGCAGCAGGCCGGCGCGGGGCCGGCGGCCGGGCGCGCCCTCCGCCGTGGCGGGCGCGACGCTCCGGGCGCTCAGCTCGGCGCACCGCAGGGCGGCGGCACGCAGGGCCGGGTCTCCGGTGGAGGCGGCCAGCGAGTCCAGCGTCAGGCCGATGCCGGCCGTGCCGCTGTGCAGGTCGGGGGAGAGCCCGTCGAGCGGGTGCTCCAGGAGTGTGCCGGTCAGGTCCAGCGCCCGGGCCCGGTGCCCCAGGTGGTCCAGCGTCCAGGCGGTCCCGGCGATCCCGTCGTGGAAGCCGAGCGGCATGCCCGACGGCGGTTCCTTCGTCCGCTCCAGCAGCCACTGCTCCCCGTCCTCGTCGCGCCCCGCGCCGCTCTCGGTGAGGGCGTAGAGCACGCCGGCCGCCCCGTATCCGAAGGACAGGCCCCCGCCCGCCGTGGCGAACTGGGCGATGTCGCCGGGGAACAGGCGGTCGTCGCGGGACGGGGTCGCCGACGCGCGGATGGCCGCCGCCATCGAGTCCCTGCTGCGGGGCCAGTTGCCCGGTTCGACCGGGATGAAGCCCCCGTCCCGATGCGCCGACGGCGGACGGACCGGCGTGCCGGTGATCTCGGCGACCGCCGCGTCCAGGAAGGACCGCGGGACCGGGAACTGCCGCGCCACCACGTCGGCGAGGTGTTCCGCCTTGCGCCGGTCCAGGGCCAGCAGGCTGGTCAGCGGCAGGAACAGGGCCAGCCGCAGACAGGCCAGCGCGTACCGGTCCACGGCCGGGCCCCGCCGGCCGGGCGGCGCGACGAAACCGGGGTGGGCGACGGTCTGCCGGCCCGGCTCGTCGACGTGATGGGCGGCCTCGAAGTCCAGCAGGGCCACCCGCCCGTCGTCGCGGATCATGATGTTGAACAGGTGCAGGTCGTTGAAGACCACGCCCCGCTCGTGCACCTGCGTGACGGCCCGTTCCACCTGTGCGTGGACGTCGAGGGCCCACTCGGTGTACTCGGCGATCCGCGCCTCGTCGGGATCCGCCTCGATCAGCGGATGGCGCCGGGCGAAGAAGGTGTTGAGCGGCTTGCCGTCGAGGTGCTCGAGGACCAGGAAGTGGTGCTCCCCGACGGTGAACGCGTCCCGCACCTCCGGGGTGCAGTCCAGACCGGACAGCATCTCCAGCGCCCGGCGCTCGCGCTCCAGCCGGGCCACCGCGTCCGCCCCGTCGGCCGCCAGACCGGCGTGCGGGCGGCCCTCCTTGAGGACCACCGTCTCACCGGTGCGCGTGTCCCGCGCCCGGTAGACACCGCCGCCGTTGGAGAAGTGCAGCGCCGCCTCGACGGTGTACGGGATGTCCGTCAGGGTCACCGTGGCCCGCGCCTCGAGGTGGGGCTTCAGGAACGCCGGCACGCTCACCCAGTCGGGCACCCGGAACACCGGGCCGCGCGGGTCGGGGACGAGCACCCCGTCGGGGTCCGCGATCGCCGGTCTCAGCTCGCCGTCCTCGTCGTAGCAGTTGCGGCGGGTGAAGCTGCCGTAGCGCACGTGCACCGGGCCGTCGCCGAGTCTGAGGTCGCTCAGGATGTGCGGTCCGGGCTCGCCGGCCAGCAGGTCGCTCAGCTCGCCGGCGAGGCGCTCGAACCGCTCCTCGTCCGCCGGGTACACGGTGATGAACTTGCCGCTGCCCGCCCGGTCGGCGTACTTGGCGTTGCGCTGGTGGAGCAGGTAGCGGCTCGGGACGAACTTGAACGCGACACCGTGCTCCAGGCAGTACCGCCGTACGCGCTCCAGGACTGACTCGGCGTTGTCCAGACAGGCGGAGACGTGGATCTTCCAGCCCTGGGCGGGCAGTTCGGCGTCCAGCGGCCGCAGGGCCAGCCAGTCGCCGCTCTCGCCGCGCTGCCACCCGGCCGGGACGGGCTCGGTGGCCGCCGCGTACCGGGTGCCGGCCGCCGCTGTGCCCGGGGCCGTGCGGTGCGGCGCGTCGTAGAAGTGCGGGTCTGCGTCGCAGTACACGGCGTAGCCCTTGTTCACGCCTTCTCCCTCCGCCGGCCGGTGCCGAGGAAGACGCTGTCACGCGCCGCCGTGTCCGGGACAGTCACCGCTGTCACCACTCCGACGTGCGGAACGCACAGGTAACTTCCGGGGAGCCGCGGTTCCGAAACTATTCGGCGTGCACGCCCCCTGTTCCCCGGCAGTCACTCCTCCCACTATTTGTCATGCCGCTGACCAAATATGAGTGGGAGAGGTGTGCCATGTCCGCGCACGTCAGTCGCAGAGCCGTCCTGGGGGCCGGCCTGGCCGCGGTTCCCGTGGTCTCCCCGCCGCCGGCCGCCCGGCCGGCCGGGAACGGGAACGGGCGGGACACGGCGGCCGCCACCGGCGCCGGGCCACTCCGGCGGACCGATCCGGGGGCGTACCTCTCCTTCTCGCCGGCCGCCCCGGCCGCCGGGGCCTTCCCCCTGGTCGGCGCCCCCGTCCTGGTCGGCGAGGACGACCACCCGGGAGTCGTCCGGGCCGTGGCGGATCTGCGCGCCGACATCGACCGGGTCACGGGCGTCCGCCCCGGCAGCACGATCGCCCGGCGCGCCGTGCTGGTCGGCACCATCGGCCGCAGCCGGCTGATCGACGGCCTGGTGACGTCGGGGAAGCTCGACGTCAGCGGCGTGCGCGGCCGGTGGGAGACGTCGCTCCAGGCGGTGGTCGACCACCCGATGCCCGGGGTGGAGCAGGCCCTCGTCATCGCGGGCAGCGACCCGCGCGGCACCGTCTTCGGAGCCTACGACGTCTCCTACGGCATCGGCGTCTCGCCGTGGTACTGGTGGGACGACGTACCGCCGGTGCGCAGGAAGCACGTCTGGGTCCTGCCCGGCCGCCACACCCAGGGCACGCCCACGGTGAAGTACCGGGGCGTCTTCATCAACGACGAGAACCCGGCCCTGGGCACCTGGGCGCCCGGGTACTTCGGACCGGGAAAGGCGGAGGGCCACCCCGGCGGCTTCAACGCCGACTTCTACGCCAGGGTCTTCGAACTGCTGCTGCGCCTGAAGGCCAACTACTGCTGGCCCGCGGTGTGGGGCCGGGCCTTCGCCGAGGACGACCCGGACAACCACCGGCGCGCGGCCGAGTACGGCATCGTCATGGGCACCTCCCACGAGGCCCCGATGATGCGCGGCATCGAGGAGTGGAACCGCCACGCCACGCCCGCCGTCCGCGACGCCTCCGGCGCGATCGTCACCCCCGGCCACGACCCCTACGGCGGCACCGGCGAGTGGTCGTACCTGCGCAACGCGGAGGCGCTCAGGAAGTACTGGCGGGACGGGGTGCGGCGGCTGGTGGACCAGGGCTTCGAGGGCGTGGTCACCCTCGGCATGCGCGGCAACGGCGACACCGGTCTCCCCGACGGCGACGGCATCGAACTGATGCGGGAGATCATCGCCGAGCAGCGTCGCATCATCGAGGAGGTCACCGGCAGGCCGGCCAGGGAGACCCCCCAGGTCTGGACCCTCTACAAGGAAGTGCAGCGCTACTGGGACCGCGGCCTGCGCGCCCCCGACGACGTCACGGTCGTCCTCACGGACGACAACTGGGGCAACATCCGCAAGCACCCGGACCCCGCCGACGGGAACCGTGCCGGCGGCTATGGCCTCTACTACCACTTCGACTACGTCGGTGCCGGCCGCAACTACAAGTGGGTCGACACCGCCAACCTGACCAATGTCTGGGACCAGCTCCACCAGGCCCACGCCTACGGCAACCACGGCCTGTGGGTGGTCAACGCCGGTGACCTGAAGGGCAACGAACTTCCGACGGAGTTCTTCCTCACCTACGCCTGGAACCCGGACGCCCTGCCCCGGGAACGGCTCACGCAGTGGCACCGCCGCTACGCCCGTCAGAACTTCGGCGCGTCCGCGTCCGAGGAGATCGCGGGCATCCTGGAGACCTACGGCCGCCTCCAGGCCCGCCGCAAGCCGGAACTGCTCAACCGCCGCATCACCGTCCAGGACGGCAAGGTGGTCAACGACGACCGGCAGACCCCGTACCACTTCGCTCACCGCGAGCTGGAGCGGGTCACGCAGGAGTGGCGGTCACTGGCGGCGCGGGGGAACCGGGTGGCCCGCCGGCTGCCGCGCGACACCCAGGACGCCTGGTTCGAACTCGTCGGCTACGAGGTCGAGGCCACGGCCAACCTCTACGCCCTGCGGTACGCGGAGTTCACCAACCTCCTCTACGCCCGCCAGGGCCGCGCCGCCACCAACGACCGCGCCCGCCAGGCGGAGGAACACCTGGCAGCGGACTTCGCCCTCGCCGACCGCTTCCACACCGAGGTGGCGAAGGGCAAGTGGAACGGCTTCCAGACCCAGCCGCACATCGACTACGGCGACGTCGACCGCTACGGACCCGACGCCGGCTGGCAACAGCCCGAGAAGGACAACGTGGCCATCCCCGACGTCCTCTTCCCGGCCGTCGAACGGATCGACGTACCGCTGGCCGCGGAACTCGGCGTGTCCGTGGACGGCACGGAGGACGCGGGGGCGTGGTGGCCCGGCGGCGCGGGAGCCGGGCAGCCGGCCCTCCCGGAGTTCAGCCCCCACCAGACCCGGCCGCAGCAGTACGTGGAGATCTTCAACCGCGGCCGCACGCCGTTCGACTACCGGGTGGAGACCTCCGCCCCCTGGCTGACGGCGGACCGCCCGCGCGGCCGGGTGACCCAGCAGGTCCGCGTCGAAGTCGGCGTCGACTGGTCGAAGCTGCCGGGCGACACGGCCGAGGGCAGCCTGACCGTCACCGGCGCCGGCAGCTCCGTGACCGTCTCCTGCACCGCCCGCAGACCCTCGCGGCGCGGCCTGCGCGGCCTGCGCGGCTTCGTCGAGGCGGGCGGCTACGTGGCCGTCGACGCCGAGCACTACGACCGCGCGGTGGGGGAGTGGCGACGCCTGGACGGCATCGGCCGCACGACCGCCGGCATGACCCCGTGGCCGGTGACGTCACCCAGCCGCACCCCGGGCGGTGCGACCTCCCCGCGGCTGGAGTACGAGGTGACTCTCCTGTCGGCCGGCGAGGTGACCGTCCGGGCGGAACTCTCCCCTCGCAACGCGGCCGTCCCGCGGACCGGCGGTGCCCTGCGCTACGCCGTCTCCTTCGACGACGCCGCCCCGCAGACCGTCGACATCATCGCGGCGACCGGCTCGGACGACTCCACGATGAACGGCCAGTGGGCCAGGAACACCTCCGACAACGTCAACCGCACGGCCACGACCCACACCCTGGCGAAGGCGGGCGTCCACCGCCTGAAGCTGTGGATGGTCGACCCGACCGTGGTGATCCAGCGCCTGCTCATCGACACGGGCGGGCTGCCGGTGACGTACCTGGGGCCGCTGGAGAGCCGACGGGTGTAACGGGACCGCCCGTCCGGGCCCGCGGGTGGACGGGACAGCCTTTAAAGGGTGTTGCACAAGGCTGCGTTTGGGTAGGTCAGGGCCCGTGGTCACAGTCTTCTGGTCATGATGTGAGTGCGAGGTTATGCATGTGGGCGACGGCTTGGACGGCGTGGTGGAGGCCGTCGCCGTGCTGTCGGCAGTCACGGATGATCTTGATGCTTTGAAGCGCGACCCGTCGTCACCCATTTGGCCCAGTGTCGTTGGCGTGGTGTCGGGCTTGTCGTTTGAGGCAGGGGCGGGACTGTGACCTTAATCGAGCGGACCGCGTACCTACGGTTCAAACGGTTGATTACCGCGCGTCGGCTCCGCCTGTCGGGGGATGGGTCGTCGCCAGGGCAGCCGGGTAGATTTTGGCCGAGCGAGGGAGGCTCAGATGTCCGACGCGCAACAGCAGATGCCCCTCGGCGGCGTTGCTTCGGGACGGGAGGACCCTGCAGGCGATCGGCGGCCGAGCACGGACCGGGGAAGGATGGCCGGGTGGCATGAGAGGAACGTGCGCTCGCTCGTTCTGCTCCCGCGACTGACCCGCTTCCTCGGGTGCCAGGACATCAGCATCAGCGCCTGTCGGAGGTGCATGCGCTGGCCCGGCGCATGCTCGGAGTGAGGAGCGCTCTAGGTGAACGATGAGGAAAGACGATCTCGTGTCTGGAACGAGATAGCCGACGGCAACTTCGAGAACGTCGTTCAGGCGGGCACGATCCACGGCGGCGTACATGTCACTGCCGGCGGGGCGGACAGCCCGGGCGCGTTGAAGGACCCGGTGATCGTGACGGTGCACCGGGAGTGCCGTGACTGGTTGGCGGTAGACGCCGACCCGCCGCGGTGGATGTCGCCCAGCGGCCTGTCGTACGTCGTCACTCTGGAAGCGCGTACGGTCCGGGCGGTCGTCCTCCGTGCTGCGCGGGTAGTCGTGCTGTCCCGTCGGCTGCCGCGGCCGGCGTACTCGCCTGCCAGCGACAGGATCGGGGGACGGCCATCGATCCGACACTTCGAGGCGGATCTCAGCACGGTCAATTCCCCTCCAAAGCCCTTTGATTCGGACTCGCCACAGTTACTCCCGAACGGTCCGGACTTCCCATTCACGATCAGCGCCACCGACATCGAGCAGTTCCGGTTCACAGCCACCGCCGGTTCTGAGGAGGTCTGCTGGCAGGTGGAGCTGGACTGGATCTGCGCGGGCCAGCAGGGAACCACCGTCATCAATGACAACGGGCACCCGTTCGAGACGTATCCGTCGGGTGTGTTCGCTGGCCCCGGCTCGTGGGCCCTGCAGGAGAATTCCTACACCTACCGGGAGGGTCTGCGCCGCCGAATCGACCAGGAGCACAGGCTGCCCCCACCCCCCTCTACCTGGTCGCGTTCCATCAACGCCGAGGAGGTCTTTCACGGCGCGCTGGCCTTGGACGCTCACATGCGGGACGTCGATCCCGACGACCCGGCAGCATGGGAGGCCTACCAGCAGCTCGCCACGCACGTGCGAACCCTCTTGGGGCAGGAGCGTTTCCGCAGCGACAGGTCGGAGCCGTTCCGCGCGCTGCTCATTCGCGTCATCCGGTTCTTCTACATGTCCGGTCAAAGTGATCTGGGCTGGCGGATCGCTAACTCGGTGTACGACGATTGGAGAGGGCACCTCGGCCAGGACCATCCGCACACGTTGGCCCTGGCGAACAGGCTCGGCGGATGCCTGTGTGGGATGCGCAGGTACGGGGAAGCGCGGTCTGTGTTCGAGAGCGTCCTCCCCCGGTTCCGGAAGACCCTGGGTAAGAAGCATCCCGACACACTGACCGTCACCAGCAATCTAGCCTTGGTTCTTAGCAAACTCGGAGAACTGGACACCGCCGAGAAGCTGGCGAGGAAGGTCCTACGCACGAGCGCTCGGGTACTCGGCGATGATCACCCGACCACCCACAGAACCTTGAGGGTCATCGACGGCATCACGGAACAACGCGAGGCCAAAGAGCAGGCTCGGTGACCAGCCACTGAGCAAGACAGCCGGCCACCTCCGGGCGCATTCCGAACTTCTCTGCTTCCCGGCTGCCGGTGAAGACGGAGCCACGGCCTCCGTGGAGCCCTGCGCTCACAGGCACATCCCTGACGAGGGGGCCCAAATGCCTGATGAGCAAACACAGATGACCATCGACGGAGAGCTGCTGCGGGAGCGCCTCGGGATGACCCGGGAGGTACTCGGCGGCCTGGCCGGTGGCCGCTGTACCGATGTTCCCCGGGGCGGTACCTGCTGGGCCAGCGGAACGGCGAGGGGGAATTTTTAGGCTGCTGCCGCGAGGGTGCCCGAGGTCGGCCCGGTGCGGCAAAGAGCCGGGCGATTGAAGCTACTGGTCGGCCCTCAGGGAGCCGCCGTTTCTCGTAGCGTGTCTTCTGTCAAAAGGTGAGTATATGGACGCAGGGAGCACGTGGTGGATCCTGTATCGGTGGGGTTGTTGATGGCGTTGGCGGGTGGCGCCGGAGGCGAGGCTGGGCGACAGGCATGGGCAGGGCTGAGCACCCTGGTACGGCGCCCCTTTCGCGGCGTCGGAGAGACTTCGGAAAGTTCACTGGCAACTTCCGGTGAAGGAGAGTTGAGCCGGTTGGAGGAGGTCCCCGCTGATCAGTCGCGTGCCCAGGCGCTGAGCGAGGCCCTGGCCGCACGAGCGACAGCCGACAGCGGCTTCCGCTCAGACCTGAACCAGTGGCACGAGCTGGCCATGACGTTGCGCGTCGGCGAGGGCAAGACGACCAACCACATCAGCGGCGGCACGTTCCATGGGCCCGCGGTGCTGGCCGAGAACATCTCCGGAGGACTCACGTTCACGACGCCCGCCTCCGGCAGCAGCTCACCACCGGACGACGAGGGAGGTCGTGCCCCGCATTCCCAGTGAGGATGCGAGGCACGCCTGACTGGGCTGGTTCTCGGCCGCCCGTGCTCGAAATCCGCTCAAGGGCCTGCCGGTAGATCCCCCGCCACGGCCTGGGCGCGGTCGTCCTCTCGCCGCCGGCGTTCTTGTCCCCGCGCAGTTCACCGGGGCCCAACCCGCCGCCGCGGCCGTGGACTACCAGTGGGCTGCCCTGGGGGACTCCTACACCGCCGGGGTGATCCGGGCTGCGGGCGACATCTTCGAAGTCTCGCGCGATGGCTGCGAGCGCACCGACCGGTCCTACCCCTAGGTCATCGAGCGCGACTTCAGCGGTCTGTTCGAGCTGACCAATGTCAGCTGCGGCGCCGCCACCATCGAGAACGTCACCGACACACCCCAGCACCGATCGGCCGTCACCTGCCGCCCTACCTCGAGGACCCGGACTACCCCTTTCCCGCGGTGCCCCCTCAGTCCGAGGCGGTGGGCGCCGACACCGACGTCATCACTGTCGGCGTGGGCGGAAACACCCTCGGCTTCGCCGACCTCCTCGCCAAATGCCCGCAGCTGGGCGGCGAAAGCGAAGGCCAGGGCGCCCCGTGCAAGGACGCCCTGGCCGCCAGCACCCCAGCCCAACTGAAGAAGCTCGACCCAAAAGTCCGCACACCGGCCTGTCCCTCTACCAGGTCCTCGACCTCCTCCAGGACCTGCTGAGGTGCTGGACCGGTGCATGCAACACCCTTTAGTCCCCGCGGCCGGTCACGGCCACCGTGACACCCAGGCCGATCATGGCCAGGCCGCCTGCCCCGCCCACCGCGGACAGCCGCCGCGGGGAGCCGGCGAACCAGTCGCGTGCCGTGGCCGCGAGCAGCCCCCAGAGGCTGTCGCAGGCCACGGCGATGACGTTGAACACCAGGCCGAGCAGCAGCATCTGCGCCGCGACGCCGCCCTGTCCACGGTCGACGAACTGCGGCAGCACCGCGGCGAAGAACACGATGGTCTTCGGGTTGGTGACGCCGACCGCGAACCCCTCCCAGAAGGTGCGCCGGCCTCCGCGCGTCCGGTCGGCACCGGTGAACGCCGCCCGCAGGGAACGGCGTTCGCGCCACGCCTTCGCCCCGAGGTGCACGAGGTAGGCGGCGCCCGCCAGTTTGAGCACCGTGAAGACCAGGAGCGAGCGTTCCACGACCGACCCGACCCCCAGGGCGACGGCGACGACCAGCACGTACGCGCCGAGGGTGTTTCCCACGACCGTGGTGAGCGCGGCCCGGCGCCCCTGCGCGAGCGCCCGGCCGATCACGAACAGCACACTGGGGCCGGGCACCACGATGAGCAGCAGCGACAAGGCGGCGAAGGCGAGCAGACGGTCGGAGGACACCATGACGCCATGCAAGCACGGCGCGGGCCCGGCGCTCCACGGCATTTCGCGGCTGTCGCCCGGCACGATCGACACGGCCACGCCGCTCGCCTAGGCTGCTCGGCGCGGCATCGCGTGCCGGTCACCGACCGGGTGAGGTATGGAGGCGCCGCGAAGATGCCCATGGAGGCATTGACCCGTGTCAGTCGAGTTCAACCACACCATCGTCCTCTCCCGCGACCGGGAGACGTCCGCCCGTTTCCTCGCCGGAATCCTCGGTCTCGAAGTCGGGGAGCCCGCCGGGATCTTCCTGCCCGTGACCACCGCGAACGGCGTCACCCTGGATTTCGCGACCGTCGGCACCGACATCCCCGTCCAGCACTACGCGTTCCTCGTCTCCGAGGACGAGTTCGACGCGGTCCTCGCCCGGCTCGTCGCGGGCGAAGTCCCCATCCAGGCCGACCCGCACGGGCGGCACCCGCGCCGGATCAACCGCAACGACGGCGGACGCGGCGTGTACTTCACCGACCCGTCCGGGCACGGCATGGAGGCCTTCACCCGCCCCTACGGCAGTGACCCGTCCTCACCGCTGAACGGCGTCACGGAGGACGTCCCCGGAGCACGCTGACCGGCGACGGCCGGACCCCCGGCGGAACGGCTGCCGGGCCAGGAGGTCCCGCAGGGCCCCGGCGACCTCCCCGGGCGCCTCCTCCGCCATGAAGTGGCCGCAGCCGACCGTGAGGTGCCGCAGATCGGGGGCCCAGGCCCGCCACAGCGCGGTGGCGTCGTAACCGAGGGCCGTGCCCCAGTCCTGCTGGAGCACGGTCACCGGCATCCTCAGCCGGTTGCCGCGCTGGCGGTCGGCGCGGTCGTGGTCGACGTCGATGCCCGCCGAGGCCCGGTAGTCGGGCACGATGGACGGCACCGCCTCGCGCGACGCCTTCAGGTAGGCGGCGCGGACGTCGGCGGGCAGGGCCCCCGGGTCCCGGGTCCAGACGTCGAGGAAGTGGCCGAAGAAGGCGTCCGGCGCGGCGCCGATCAGCTGCTCCGGCAGACCGGGCGGCTGCGCCATCAGATACAGATGGAAGCCCACGGCCGCCGTCGTCCCGTGCAGGACGTCCCACATGTCCAGGGTCGGCAGCACGTCCAGCGCGGCCAGGTGCGTCACCGCGTCCGGGTGGTCGAGTCCGGCCCGGACCCCTACCAGGGCGCCCCGGTCGTGTCCGGCCAGCGCGAACCTGTCGTGCCCGAGCGCCCAGGCCAGGGCGACGACGTCGGCGGCCATGGTCCGCTTGGCGTACGCGGTGCCGTCGGGGTCGGCGGGCTTGTCGCTGTCGCCGTAGCCGCGCAGGTCCGGGCAGATCACCGTGTGCTCGGCGGCGAGGTCGGCGGCGACGTGCCGCCACATCAGGTGGGTCTGCGGGAAACCGTGAAGCAGCACGAGCGGGCTGCCGGAGCCGCCGACGGCCACGTTCAGCGCGACGCCGTCGGCGACGGGGACACGGTCGTAGGTGAAGCCGGGAATGGTCGGTGCCATGACTGATCGGTGCCTTTCGGTGTTCTTCGACGCGTCCGGTCCAGGACGTCCCTCAGCCTGCCGCACGCGAATCAGCAACCGATCAGCACGCGTACCGTGGTGATCACGGACCACGGGCGCGACGGCGCGGAGCAGGGCGGACGGAACATGGAAGCGGTCACCTTCGGGGTGCTCGGGCCCGTCACGGCCGAACGGGACGGCGACCCGCTCGACCTGCGCGGACCCCGGCACCGGGCCCTGCTGGCCAGGCTGCTCCTGGCTCGGCGGCGCGTCGTCCCCGTCGCGCGCCTGGTCGAGGACCTGTGGGACGTGCCGCCCGCCCGGGCCGTCGGCACGGTGCGCACCTTCGTCGGCGATCTGCGCCGGGCTCTGGAACCCGAACGCCCGCGCCGCGCACCGGCCCGGCTGCTGGTCACCGAGGGCCCCGGCTACGCGCTGCGCGCGGCACCGGAGGCGGTGGACGCCTGGCGTTTCGAGGAGGCCGTGGCACTCGCCGAACGGCGACCGCCCGACCGGGCGCCGGCCCGGCTCGGCGCGGCCCTGGGGGAGTGGCGCGGACCCGCCTACGCCGAGTTCGGCGGCGAGGGCTGGGCCCGCGGCGAGCGCGCCCGGCTGACCGAGCTCAGACTCCACGCGGTCGAGCGGCGGGCGGACCTGTTCGTCGGCCTCGGCCGGGCGGCCGAGGCGGTCCCCGACCTGGACGCACACCTGGCCGAGCACCCCTGGCGCGAGGAGGCCTGGCGGCTGCTCGCCCTGGCCCTGTACCGGACCGGCCGCCAGGCCGACGCCCTCGCGGTACTGCGCCGGGCCCGCACCCTGCTCGCCGGGGAACTGGGCATCGACCCCGGGCCCGGCCTGCGCCGGCTGGAGGCCGGCATCCTCGCCCAAGACCCATCCCTCGACCCGCCCGCCGAACCCGCGGACACGGCCGCCCGCCTGTGGTCCCGCGCGACCGAGGCGTACGACCGCACGGTCGCCGCCGGGGCCCGCGCCCGCCTGGAGTCGACCGTCGGCCTGCTGCGCGACCTCGCGGTCACCGGCGGCGGTGGTCTCGAGGCGGCCCGGGAGCACCGCGCGGCGGCGGTCGCCGCGGCCGAGGAGACCGGCGACGCGGAACTCGCGGCCCGGGTGATCGGCGCCTACGACGTTCCCGCCGTCTGGACCCGCAGCGACGGCCCCGAGGCGGCACGGCGGATCGTCACGGCCGCCGAACGCACCCTCGCCGCCCTGCCGGACGACGCCGGGGCCGACCCGGCCCGCTGCCGGTTGCTCGCCACCGTCGCCCTGGAATCCCGGGGCGTCCGTTCTCCGCGCGGACCCGAGGCCGCCGCCGAGGCCGAGCGGATCGCCCGTCGCCTGGACGACCCCGGGCTGCTGGCGTTCGCCCTCAACGGCGTCTTCATGCAGTCCTGTACCACCGCCGGGCTCGCTCCGCGCCGCGACGCGATCGGCGCCGAACTCGTCGCCCTCGCCCGCCGGCACGGCCTGCACAGCCACGAGGTGCTCGGCCACCTGATCCGCGTCCAGGCGCGGTCCGCCCTCGCCGACTTCACCGCCGCCGACGAGCACGCCGACGCCGTGGACCGCCTCGCCGAGCGGTACGAACGGCCCCTGGTGGCAGTGTTCACCACCTGGTACCGGGCCCTGCGGCAGGCCGCTGCCGGCAGCCCGTACGACCGCGCCGAGGCCGGCTACCGGGCCGCCGCCGCACGGTTCGACGGCGCGGGGATGCCCGGCCTGGAACGCGGCCTGCTGCCCCTGGCACTGCTCGGCCTGCGCCTGGCCCACGGACGCCCCCCGGAGGTGGACCCGCGGGCCGACTGGGGCCCGTACCGTCCGTGGGCCGAACCGTTCGCGCTCCTGCGCGAGGGCCGCGACACCGAGGCCCGGTCGGCGCTCCGGACCCTCTCCGAACCGCCGCCCGACCTCCTCCACGAGGCCCTGTGCTGTGCCGAGGCCGCGCTCGCCCTCGCTCTTGGCGACCGGACGGCACTGCGACGGACGTACCGCCGGCTGCTCCCCGCCTCCGGTGAACTCGCGGGCGCGGGCAGCGGGTTGCTCACCTTCGGGCCCGTCGACGACTGGCTCGCCGCGATCCGCCGCGCGCTCGGTCCGGCCGGCACGGCGCCGGACGCCCCCGCGGCACCTCACGACTGACCGGCGTGTCTCCCGGCCGCCCGCGCCCCGTCCGCGGCGCTGGTTGTGCCGAGCCGCACCGGGTACCCGGCAGCGCATGAAGTGGCAACAGGTGCAGGACGGTCCGTCGGCGGTGTACGTGGTGGTGCTCGACCCCGGCGAGGACGCGGTAGCCGAGCTGACCGCCTTCGCCCGCGACCGCTCCCTCACGGCGTCCCAGATCACCGCCGTGGGCGCCTTCTCGGAGGCGGTCGTCGGCTGGTTCGACCGCGCGGCCAAGGACTACCGGCGGATTCCCGTCGGCGAGCAGTGCGAGGTGCTGTCGCTGATCGGGGACATCGCCGTCGCCGACGACGGACCCACCCCGCACCTGCACGCCGTACTGGGCCTGTCCGACGGCTCCACCCGCGGCGGCCACCTGCTCTCGGGCAGGGTCTGGCCGACGCTGGAGGTCGTCGTCCGCGACGGCCCGGCGGAGCTGGCCAGGACGCACCGGCCGGAGATCGGTCTGGCCCTGATCGACCCGGGGTGAGCCCGGCCGCCTCGAGTCGGTTTACCGGCCCGTGTGCGGGCTACGCGGCCCGCACACGCACGCACCGACACCCAGGGAGGCGCGACCATGACACACCGCGTCCGCGACGTGATGTCACCCGCGACGGTGGCCGTCGAGCCCATGACCACGGTGACGCGGGCCGCCCGGCTGATGCGCGAGGAGAACGTCGGCGACGTCCTGGTGACCTACGACTGCGACCTCTTCGGCCTGCTCACCGACCGCGACATCGTGCTCCGCAGCGTCGCCGACGGTCGCGACCCGGACGACACGACGGTCGGATCGGTGTGCACGCCGCCGCCCGTGGTGACCCTCGCACCGGACGACTCCACCGAGCACGCGGTCGACCTGATGCGGCGGCACGCCGTCCGGCGGCTCCCGGTCGTCGAGCACGGCGGCGTCCCCGTCGGTGTGGTCAGCCTCGGCGACCTCGCCGGCACCGAGGACCCGCACTCGGCCCTGGCGGACATCAGCAAGGCCGCCCCCGACCACTGACCGCCCCGCGCCGGCCCCAGTATCCGAGGAGGGGACGGAGGAAGCGACATGACCCCCCTGGCACCAACCCCCGCGGCGGGCACCCGGGAGGACCGCCGTGCCGTCGGCCGCACCGCACGGCTGCGCAGCCGCATCCCCGAACCCGACGAGGAACCCGATCTCCTCGGCCAGTACCTGGCGCAGATCGGCACCACCCCGCTGCTGACCGCCGAGGACGAGGTACGGCTCGCCCAGCGCATGCAGGCCGGCGTCCGGGCCGCCGACGAGCTGGCGGCCGCCGACGCCGGCGAACCCGCCCCGGCACCCGGGCGGCGCCGCGCGCTGGAGGAGACCGTCCACGACGGCCGGGCGGCCAAGGACCACATGGTGCGCGCCAACCTGCGGCTCGTGGTGTCGATGGCCAAGCGCCACGCCCACCGGGGCCTGCCCCTGCTGGACGTCATCCAGGAGGGCAACCTGGGACTGATCCGGGCCGTGGAGAAGTTCGACCACACCAAGGGCTTCAAGTTCTCCACGTACGCCACCTGGTGGATCCGCCAGGCCATCGAACGGGGCCTGGCCACCCACGCGCGCACCGTGCGGCTGCCCGTGCACGTCGTGGAGCAGCTGCAGAAGCTCGCCAAGGTGGAGCGCAAGCTCCGCGGTGCCCTCGACCGCGAGCCGACCGTCGAGGAGGTCGCCGCCGAGAGCGGCATCGACGCGGAGAAGGTCGTGTGGCTGCGCCGCGTCGGGCGCGACGCCGTCAGCCTGGACACGCCGGTGGACGAGACGGGGGAGACGGTCGTCGGCGACCTCATCCCCGACACCGAGGTGCTGCGGGCCCCGGAGGTCGCCGAGTTCCGCGCCCTGGCGGAGGAGCTGCGGGAGGCCGTCGGCACCCTCGCCCCCCGGGAGGCGCTCATCCTCAGCCTGCGCTACGGCCTGCACGACGGCCGGCCCCGCACCCTCCAGCAGGTCGCGCAGCACGTGGGGCTGACCCGCGAGCGCGTCCGCCAGCTGGAGAAGGAGTCCCTCGCCCACCTGCGCGCCCCCGAGAACCGGGACCGGCTGCTGGACTGGGCGAGCTGAGCGGCGCCCGTACTCCGCGCGGCCTCAGCCGCCGTCCTCCGGCACCCGCAGCCGGGCGCCCTGCCGCAGCAGCTCCCGCTGCACCAGCCGGTACGGCAGCCCGCGCGGACCACGCCCGTGCCGGACGGTCAGCGCCGCGCTGACACCGGCCGCGTGGCCGGTCGCCATGGCGATGGGCATGACCCGGTACGACGAGTGCGCCACGTGCGTCCCGGAGATGCAGCGCCCGGCCACCAGCAGCCGCTCGGTGCCCCGGGGGACCAGGCAGCGCAGCGGGATGTCGTAGAAACTCCCTCGCGGCACCCGCTTCAGGATAGTTCCGGAGCCGCGCGGATTGTGGATGTCGACCGGATAGGCGCCGTGCGCGACGACGTCCCGGAAGGTGCGCGCCGCCAGGATGTCGTGGCCGGTCAGCTGGTAGTCGCCGAGGACGCGCCGGCTCTCCCGCACGCCGATGTGGGTGCCGCTCTGCACCACGTACGACTCCTCGAAGCCGGGCACGCGGGTGCGCAGGAAGCGGTCGATCTGGCTGAGCTGGCGCCGCGCGGTGTACTCGGCGCGGGTGAGGTCCCACACGCTGGTGCCGAGGACGCGGTTCACCCGGGTGCTGTTCACGGCGACCTCGCGCGGGTGCGGGGTCGCGAAGAAGAGGATGTCCTCGCGCGGCAGCCGCAGTTCCCCCGCCGCCCTGGCCTCCTCGATCAGGTCCCACAGGCCGTGCACGCCGCGCCACTGGTCGGGGTGGGCGCGCACGTAGTCGGCGAAGTCGGGCCGCGCGAAGTCGGCGACGCGGAACATCAGCGTCATCGGCTGCACCAGCCCGTCCTCGGGCCGGCCGATCTCGTACGGCGCCCCGCAGGCGGTCGCGACGTCCCCGTCCCCCGTGGCGTCGACGACCACCCCGGCGTCGATCACCACCGGCCCCGACTTCGTCTCGAACACCACCCGCCAGCCGGAACCGTCGTCCAGCGGCAGCGCACCCGAGGCGAAGGAGTGGAACAGCATCCGCACCCCCGACTCGTCCATCATCTCCAGCAGGGCCAGCTTGAACAGCTCGGGGTCGAAGGGGACCGTGTACCCGGTTCTCGGAGACGGTGGGAGACACCCGCCGCGGCCCATCAGCCGGTCGAGCAGCTGCCACAGCACCCCCGCGACCACCGGCTCGCCCTCCCCGTGGTCGGTGGGCAGCAGGCGTGAGGTGTCCCCGGACTCCGTGAACGCGGCCTGCTTGTGCTCGTTGTGGAAGGACATCAGCGGCATCACCAGCGCCACGGTCGCGTTGCCGCCGAGGAACCCGTACCGCTCGACCAGCACCACGTCGGCCCCGGCGTCGGCCGCGCCGACGGCCGCGGCGAACCCGGCGGGGCCACCGCCCACCACCAGGACGTCGCACCGGCCCCCGTGCCGGGCGGCCCGTGGGGGCAGGGTGACCGTGCGGGGCTCGGGGGGCTCTTCCAGGACCGGCATCGCTCTCCTCGGGTCTCCTCAAGCTTCCTCGGGCTTCCTCGGGCTTCCTCGGGTCTCGCCGGGATCAGGCGTGCAGCGGCCGCGGCTCGGACCCGTGGGCCAGGGTCCCCGCCGCCCGCGCACCCGGGCCGATCCCGTCGAGCAGCGAGCCGCAACGCACACAGGTCTCCCGGGCCGCCGAGGACAGCTCCCGCATCCGGTCCAGCAGGTCCGCACGGCGCTGCGGGTACTCGTCCCACAGCCGGTCCACCTCCGCCAGCAGCAGTCCCGCCTGCTCCCGGGCCACGCCCACCAGGGCCGGTGCGCCGAGCCTGCGCGCGAAGTCGAAGACCTTGCCGGAGTAGGGCAGCGGCAGCACCGGCACCCCCGTGAGCGCCGCGAAGATCACGAAGTGCAGCCGCATGCCGACGGCCAGGTCCAGATGGCGCATGAAGCCGAGGATCTGCCCCGGGCTGTAGTCGCCGTGCAGGATCCGTCCCTTGTCCGGCGCGGTCATGTGGGACAGCACGGCGTGCGCGTGCCGCACGTCGTGCCGCTCCATCGGCAGGAACACCACGTGCGCGTCCAGCCGGCGCACCAGGAAGTCCGCGACGTCGGCGAGCAGCGCGTGGTAGTCGCCCTCGTCGAGCTTCTCGGCGGCCCGGCCCGGCTCCCGCACCGACATCCCCACCAGCCGGGCGTCCGTGCGGATGCCCTCGTCGCGCATCATCGCCTCGGTGAACGGCTCCGGACGCAGCAGCAGTGCCGGGTCGGCGGTGACGGTGACCTCGCGTTCCAGGCCGACCTCCTCCAGGACCAGCCGGGACTCCTCGTCCCGCACCACGACGTCGTCCATGTCCGCCAGCACGGTGCGCACCGCCTCCCGGTCCTCGGCGTCCGTCAGCGGGCCCGCGCCCACGGCGTAGGCGAAGGTGGGCACGCCCCGGGTCTGCGCGGCGCGCACGAGCCGCAGATACCGGCGGGCCTCGCCGTCGTAGAGGATGCCGCCGCCCCCGAGTACCAGCAGATCCAGTCCGGGCAGCACGTCCAGGACGTGGTTGCGGCTGACGCCCTCCCAGGGCACCACCTCGTCGGCGTCCCGGTGATGGCCGCGGGTGTGCTCGGCGTTCCGGCTCAGCACCACGAGGTGCGCGTCCGGCCGCTGGGCGCGCAGACAGGCCAGCACACAGGTCAGGATCGCCTCGTCGCCGGTGTTGAAGCCTCCGTAGGAGCCGAGTACGCCGATGCGCGGGCCCGGCCCGGCGGGGCGCGAGTGCAAGGGGGCAGTGGTCATCCGGGGGGCTCCCGTCGCGTCGGAGTCGGCCGGCCCGTCGGCCAGGGCATGCGGACGGACGTCGCCCGCATGCCGTGCCGAGTTGCCTGCCCCTCGGTCCGGAAACACCCTCTTGGTGCGGTCCTGTCCGGACTTGCCCCGGTGGCGTGCGGTTCCTCAGATGACGGCGTCCGCGCGCAGCGCCGCGATGTCGCCGGGGGAGCGGCCGAGTTCCGCGAGGATCGCGTCGGTGTGCTCGCCGACCCCGGGCACCGCGTCCATGCGCGCGGGCACCCCCGCGAGGTCGGCCGGCGGCAGCAGGGCCCGCACCGTGGCGCCGCCCGGCACCGGTACCCGGCGCCAGCGGTCGCGGGCCTCCAGCACCGGGTGGTCGAGGAACGCGGCGATGTCGTTGACCCCCGCGCAGGCGATGCCGAGGTGCCGCAGGTCCTCCAGGACGGTGTCGCTGTCCGAGCGGGCGATCCGGGCGGCGACGACTGCGTCCAGCTCCTCCCGGTGGGCGACGCGGTCGGAGCCGGTGGCGAACCGGGGGTCGTCCGTCAGCCCGGGCTGCCCGAGGAAGCCGGCGCACAGCGCGGCCCACTCGCGCTCGTTCTGCACGGAGAACAGCACCTCCTTGCCGTCGGCGGCACGGTAGGCGCCGTACGGGGCGATGGTGGCGTGCCGGGTGCCCAGGCGCGGGGGCTGGCTGCCGCCGTACTCGGTGTAGTAGGCGGGCTGGCCCATCCACTCCGCCAGGGCTTCGAACAGGGAGACCTCCACCGGGTGGGCCCGGCCGGTCGTGGCGCGGGTGTACAGGGCGGTGAGGATGCCGCTGTACGCGTACATCCCGGCGGCGATGTCGGCGACGGAGATGCCGGCGCGCGCGGTCTCCTCGGCGGTTCCGGTGAGCGACACCAGCCCGGTCTGGCACTGGACCAGCAGGTCGTACGCCTTCCGGTCGGCCCACGGGCCGCTGGTGCCGTAGCCGGAGACCGTGCACGGGATCAGCCGCGGGCAGCGCTTTGCGAGGGTCGCGGCGTCCAGCCCCAGGCGCCCGGCGGCGCCCGGCGCGAGGTTCTGCACGAAGACGTCGGCGTCGTCGAGGAGCCGGTGCAGGATCTCGCGGCCCCTCGGGTCCTTGAGGTCGAGGGTGAGCGACTCCTTGGACCGGTTCAGCCACACGAAATAACTGGAGTGACCGTGCACGGTCGTGTCGTAACGGCGGGCGAAGTCACCGTCGCCCGGCCGTTCCACCTTGATCACCCGGGCGCCGAGGTCGGCGAGCTGCCGGGTGGCGTAGGGCGCCGCCACGGCCTGTTCGAGGCTGACCACCGTGACCCCGGTCAGGGGAAGCCGCTGCACGCTCGTGTCTCCTGCCGCCGGACCGGGCACCCGCGGGCGGAGTGCTCCCGGCGGGCCTTGTGCGCTGATTTCTACGGCCCCCGTCCGGCGGATGTCAACGGCGGCCCGCGCCGGCGCCGACGCTCTCACCTGTACCTTCGCCGGCCGGCCCGAGGACCTCTCAACCGCCCGCCGGCCCCGAGGACGCGGGCGAGGGACCGCCGCGGGAGACGACGCGCGTGCCGCGGTCGTCGACGACCCGCGCCTGCAGGGACCCGCAGGCGCACCGGGTCCACACCGTGCCGCCCGCCCCGGTGGTGTGCGTCGACACCACCTGGAAGGGCTCGGCAGCGTCCGGCCACCCGCAGTGCGGGCAGAGAGCACCGGTCGTGCTGGGCATGGCGACTCCTTCGAGCATCGGTGGTACGCGGGGGGAGGTCCGGTGCGCGGCTGTCGACCGACCGCGCCACCACGGACAGGGTGCGGCCACGGCACCGTTCACGTCCAGGTTGACTTTCCGGACCGCACCGTGAAGCGTTGCCTTCATGATTGACCTGCGCAGGCTGCACGTCCTGAGAGCGGTCGCCCACTACGGCACGGTCACCGCGGCGGCCCGTGCCCTGCACTTCACTCCGTCGGCCGCATCCCAGCAGATCCGGCAGCTCGCCCGCGACCTGGACGTCGTCCTGCTGGAACCGCAGGGCAGGGGCGTACGGCTGACCCCGGCCGCCGAGAGCCTGCTCGCGCACGCCGACGCCATCCAGGCCCGCTGGGACGAGGCGGAACTCGATCTGCGCGCGGGGGAGGGGATGCCCGCCGGGCCGCTGCGGGTCACGGGGTTCCCGGTGGCCGTCTCGGTGCTGCTGGCGCCGATGGCAGCGCGGCTGCGGGAGCGGCATCCGCGGCTGTCCCCGCGAATCCGGGAGGCCGCCGTGACGGAGAGCTTCGACCTGCTCTTCGAGGGGGAGAGCGATCTGGCGGTGGTGGAGTCGACGCCCCACAACCCGCCGTCGTCCGACGCGCGCTTCGACCAGCGGCCGCTGCTGGACGACCCGTTCGACCTGGTCGTGCCCGAGGGTCACCCGCTGGCCGGACGGGGGCCGGTCGACCTGGCCGAGGCGGCGCGCGAGCCGTGGATCGCGCCGGTGCCCGAGAGTCCCTGCCGGCCGCACGTGATGTCGGCGTGCGGTGCCGCCGGGTTCACCCCCGACGTGGTGCACCACGCCCTCGACTGGAACGTCACCGCCCACCTCGTCGCGCACGGACTCGGCGTCGCGCTGATCCCGCGGCTCGCCCGCCCGGCCCCGGATCTGCCGATCGTCCGGGTGCCCTGTGCGGCCCGCCCGCACCGCACGCTGCTGACCTGTACGCGCCGCGGCGGCCACCGGCGCCCCGCGGTCGCGGCCGCGCTGGAGGAGCTGCGCGTCCTGGCGTCGGGCGCGGTGGCCTGACGCACGGCAGGACCGGAGCTCGGTGAGCTCCGGTCCTGCGTACCGACGGGGCCGGTCAGGCGGCGGCGCCCTCCGCGTAGCCGTGCAGACGGGCGACGACCTCGGTCAGCTGCGCGGCGACCTCGGCGTCGTCGGCCGGGTGGGTCTCCGCGAAGCGGGTGACCGAGCCCGGGATGGACAGCTTGATGTCCTCGATCACCTTGCCGCCGGCGATGCCCACGGACTTGCGGGTGTCGTCCTGCGCCCACACGCCGCCGTACTGGCCGAAGGCGGTGCCGATCACGGCGACGGGCTTGCCGTTGAAGGCGCCGGCGCCGAAGGGGCGGGACAGCCAGTCGATGGCGTTCTTCAGCACGGCCGGCATGGTGCCGTTGTACTCCGGCGAGAAGAACAGGAAGGCGTCGGCGGCCCGCGCGGCCTCACGCAGCTCGACCGCGGCGGCGGGGACGCTGCCCTCGACGTCGATGTCCTCGTTGTAGAACGGGACGTCGGCCAGACCCTCGAAGAGCTCCACCTCGGCGCCCTCGGGGGCGAACTTGACGGCCGCCTCGGCGAGCTGACGGTTGTGCGAACCGGCGCGAAGGCTTCCGACGAGGGCAAGGATGCGGACAGACATGAGTACTCCCACTGCTGGTGCTGGAACGGCCGGTGCCGAAACACCGCCGGAGCGATCCGGACCGAGGTCCGTTTAATTTCTAACATCCTAAGCGGACCGCGGTCCAGTTCTGTTCCCGATGCTTTACGCTGCTGTCATGTCCGCCGCCCCGCCGCCCTTCCCCAGGCCCCAGGAGACCGACGGCCCGCCCGAACTGCTCCAGCTCGGGACGGGAGCCGACGAGGACGAACCCTGCCTGCGGGCCGACGCCGCCCGTAACCGCGCCCGGCTGCTGGAGGCCGCCGCGCGGCTGGTGGCCGAGCACGGCGCGGCCGGCCTCACCATGGAGGCGGTGGCCGCCGCGGCCTCGGTGGGCAAGGGCACGGTCTTCCGGCGTTTCGGCGACCGCACGGGCCTGCTGATGGCGTTGCTCGACCACTCCGAGAAGAAGTTCCAGGCCGACCTCCTCGGCGGACCGCCGCCCCTGGGGCCCGGTGCGCCGGCCGTGGAGCGGCTGCGGGCGTTCGGCTGCGCGATGCTGCGTCGCAGCGGCGACGAACTGGCCCTGCAACTGGCCGCCGAACCGAGCGCGGAACGCCGTTACACCGCCGCTCCGAGACGCTTCCTGCGCGGCCAAGTGGCCCTGCTGCTGCGCCAGGCCGTCCCGGACGCGGACAGCGAGCTGTTCTCCCACACGCTGATGGCCTACCTCGACGCGGCCCTGATCCACCACCTCACCGAGCAGTGCGGGGTGCCCGTGGCACGGCTGGAGGCGGGCTGGCTGGACCTGGTGGCACGGCTGACCCGCACGGAGCCGCCGCGCTGAGCGCCCGGCCGTGGGGCCGGCGTGGGGTCAGGGGCGTGCCCGACGCGGCGCGCTCGTGCGGAGGGGGCCGCGCTCCCGACCCGAGCCGGCCGCGTCCCACCCTGGCCGATCGTCCGGGCCGGCGCTGTCGTGTCACCGTCGACGAGCGGGCTCGTCCTGGGCGGAGCGCGGACGTCCGTCCCAGGCAGCCGCCTCGTCCGCCGCACAGCGGCGCTTGTCCCGACGCCGTGGTGTCGTCCGCCGTGGAGCGGTGCTTGTCCCGACGCCGTGGTGCTGTCCGCCGTGGAGGGGTGCTTGTCCCGACGCCGTGGTGCTGTCCGCCGTGGAGGGGTGCTTGTCCCGATGCCGTGGTGCTGTCCGCCGTGGAGGGGCGCTTGTTCCGACGCCGTGGTGTAGTCCGCCGTGGAGGGGCGCTCGTCCGACTCCCTGGTGTCGTCCGCCGCCGAGCGGCACTCGTCTCGACGCCCTGGTGTCGTCCGCCGTGGAGCGGCGCTTGTCCTGTCCCGACGCCCTGGTGTCGCCCCCCGGCGATGCCGTCGTGTCGCCCGCCGCGGGCCGCGGTTTCGTCCGGTCCGGACGACCGTCCCCCGCTCGCGGGCGGTGGCCAGGGCTCTGCCAAGATGCCGTACGTCATGGTGCAGATACCGAAAACGCCCGCCCCCGCGGCCCCGGCACCGCACTCCGTCCCCACGAGTGCCGATGTGGCCCGCCTGGCCGGCGTCTCGCGCGCGACCGTCTCCTACGTCCTCAACAACACCGGCGCCGTGCGCATCAGCGAAGCCACCCGCCGCCGCGTCCACGAGGCCGCCCGGGAACTGGGCTACGTCCCCCACGCGGCGGCCCGTTCCCTGCGCGCCGGACACAGCCGCATGGTCCTGATGCCCGCCCCGGCCTTCCCCGTCGGCCCGCTCTACAGCCGGTTCCTCACCGAACTCCAGTGGGCGCTCGGCCGGCTCGACTACACCGTCGTGCAGTACGGCACCGCCGGCGCGCACGACGACGACGCGGCCCGCGCCTGGGCCGAACTGCGCCCGGTCGCCGTCCTGGTCCCCGGCTCGGGACTGGGCCCGCGCGGTGTGGAACTGCTCAAACGCTCCGGCGCCCGTGCCGTCGTCACCCTCGCGCCCGAGGCCGTCGAGGGCGCGCACGCCCTGCTCATAGACCACGAGGCCGTGGGCCGCTGCGCCGGACGCCACCTCCACGACCGCGGACACCGCCGGATCGGCGTCGTCGTCCCCGCGGAGGACGGCCTGGAGGTCTTCTCGGCGCCCCGTCTGAACGGGGTGCGCCGCGCCGTCGCGGGCACCGGCGCCACCGTCACGGAACTGCCGCTCGCCCACGACGAGCAGGACGCCGCCCGGCTGGCCGCCCGCTGGCCCTCCCTCGACCTCGACGCGGTGTTCGCGTACAACGACGAGTACGCGATGCTTCTGATGCGGGCCCTGCAGGACGCCGGCCTCGACATCCCCCGGGACGTCGCCGTGATCGGCGCCGACGACCTCATGCTCGGCCGCCTGCTCCGCCCCCGGCTCAGCACCGTCCACCTCGAACTGCCGTCCGGCCGCGACCTAGCGGCGCTGGTCGACCGCGCGGTCCACGACCCCGGCGCCGCGCCCGAGCTGCACACGGTGCTCGGCGCGAGGGCCGTGCACCGCGAATCGAGCTGAGCCGCCCGGCCCCTACTGGCCGCCCCGTCCCGCCTGGTCGCCCTGCTGCGCCTGCTGCTGGGCGACCGCCTTGCGGACCTCGTCCATGTCCAGGTTGCGGGCCTGCCCGATGACGTCCGTCAGCGCGGCCTCCGGCAGCGCGCCCGGCTGCGCGAACACGGCCACCTGGTCCCGCACGATCATCAGCGTCGGGATCGACTGGATCTGGAAGGCCTGCGCGAGCTCCGGCTGCGCCTCGGTGTCCACCTTGCCGAACACCAGGTCGGGGTTCTCCTCCGCCGCCTTCTCGTACACCGGGGCGAACTGACGGCACGGCCCGCACCAGGACGCCCAGAAGTCGATCAGGACGAACTCGTTGTCCGTGACCATCTGGTCGAAGTTCTCCTTGGTGAGCTCCACGGTGCTGCTCATGACGTGATCCCTCTTCCTGAGTGTCGGCGACAAGCCGTCGGCACAACGCGGACGATGGGACGGCTATTCCGCGCACGTACCCATGTGGCCCCGCCGCACACCACCCACCAGACTGGCCCCATGACGGAATCGGAATCCATCGCGTACGACGTCGTGGTGATCGGTGCGGGCCCCGTGGGGGAGAACGTCGCCGACCGCACCCGGGCGGCGGGACTGTCCACCGCGATCGTGGAGAGCGAGCTGGTCGGCGGCGAGTGCTCCTACTGGGCGTGCATGCCCAGCAAGGCCCTGCTGCGGCCGGTCATCGCCCACGCGGACGCCCGCCGAACGCCGGGACTGAGCCGGGCGGCGCAGGCCCCCCTCGACGCCGAGGCGGTCCTCGCCCACCGCGACGACTTCACCTCGCACTGGAAGGACGACGGCCAGGTCCAGTGGGTCGAGGGCATCGGCGCCGACCTGTACCGCGGACAGGGGCGCCTCGCCGGACCGCGCACGGTGGAGGTGACCGGCCCCGACGGCGCCCGCCGCACCCTCACCGCCCGGCAGGCCGTCGCCGTCTGCACCGGCACCCGGGCCGCCCTGCCGGACCTGCCGGGCCTCGACGGCGTACACCCCTGGACCAGCCGCGAGGCCACCAGCGCCCGCAGCGTGCCGGGACGGCTGATCGTGGTCGGCGGGGGAGTCGTCGCCGTCGAGATGGCCACGGCCTGGCAGGCCCTCGGCTCCCGGGTCACCCTCCTCGTCCGCGGCAAGGGCCTGCTCGCCCGGATGGAGCCGTTCGCCGGCGAACTGGTCGCCGAGGCGCTCACCGAGGCCGGCGCCGACATTCGCACCGGCACCTCCGTCGAGTCCGTCAGCCGTGAGAACGGCACCGTGGTGGCCGTCACCGGCACCGGCGACCGCATCAAGGCCGACGAGATCCTCTTCGCCACCGGTCGCGCCCCGCGCACCGACGACATCGGGCTGGAGACCGTCGGCCTCCGGCCCGGCTCCTGGCTCCCGGTCGACGACAGCCTCCGCGTCGACGGCCACGACTGGCTGTACGCCGTCGGCGACGTCAACCACCGTGCCCTGCTCACCCACCAGGGCAAGTACCAGGCGCGGATCGCGGGCGCGGCCATCGCCGCGCGCGCCTCCGGCGAGCCCGCCCTGGAGGCCGGGCCGTGGGGCGCGCACGCCGCGACCGCCGACCACGACGCCGTGCCCCAGGTGGTGTTCACCGACCCGGAGGCGGCCGCCGTCGGTCTCTCCCTCGCCGAGGCCGAAGAGGCCGGCCACCGCGTCCGCGCCGTCGACGTCGACCTGTCGACCGTGGCGGGCGCGGGGCTGTACCGCGACGGCTACACGGGCCGTGCCCGGATGGTCGTCGACCTTGAGGACGAGATCGTCCGCGGCGTCACCTTCGTCGGCCCCGGTGTCGGGGAACTGATCCACTCCGCGACCGTCGCCGTCGCCGGGCAGGTGCCGGTCAGCCGGCTGTGGCACGCGGTGCCGTCCTACCCGACGATCAGCGAGGTGTGGCTGCGGCTGCTGGAGGCCTACCGGGACAACTGACCGGTCCGGCAGCGGCGTTCGGGGTGAGCGGAACACCGCCGCCCCGGACGCCTCCACGCCCGGCAAGCAGTCTCTGACGTGTCGTCAGGGAAGGTCGAATCCCAGGGCGGCCGCCGCCCGCTCCGGTGTCGGCTGGGCCCACAGCCGCGCCATCGCCTCGCCGGACGCCAGGGACCGCGGCTCGGCCCGGTCCACGTACAGCGTGCCGTCGAGGTGGTCCGTCTCGTGCTGCACGATCCGGGCCGGCCAGCCCGCGAACACCTCGTCCACCGCGCGCCCGTGCTCGTCCCGCGCGACCAGCCGCACCTCGGCGTGCCGGGCCACCACCGCCTGCCAGCCGGGCACGCTCAGGCAGCCCTCGTAGAAGGCGGCCCGGCCCGCGCCGACGGGCTCGTAGCGCGGATTGACCAATACCCGGAACGGCTGCGGCACCCGCCCCCGGGCAACGCGTACCTCGTCCGGCACCGGCGCCGGGTCCTCGATCACCGCGATCCTCAGTCCCACCCCGACCTGCGGGGCGGCCAGGCCGACCCCCGGCGCCGCGTGCATGGTGACGCGCAGCGCCTGGACGAACCGCGCCAGCAGCTCGGGCTCCAGCTGCCCGTCGAAGGGCTCGGCGGCCCGACGCAGCACCGGGTCGCCGGCCGCGACGATCGGCAACGGGCCTCCGGCGGCGAGCAGTTCCTCGACCCGCTCGGCCAGTGACGCGTGCTCACTCAGGGCTCCCATCGCGCCAGCATGTCACGGCGCGGGCCCCCACGCACCGCCGCTCTCCGAGTGCACGACGGTGCCCGGCCCCCGTGGGGAACCGGGCACCGCGGCACCACCGGCGGGGCGCGCCGTTCAGACGCCGTCCGGGAACTCGCCCACGAAGGCGGAGGCGATCCGCAGGTGGGAGTCGGCCTCCTCCTGGCGGCCCTGGCGTTCGAGGGTGCGGCCCAGCATCAGCCGGGCGTAGTGCTCCACCGGATCCCGCTCGACGATGACCCGCAGCTCGGCCTCCGCGCGCCGCAGCTGCGCCGAGTGGTAGTAGGCGCGCGCCAGCAGCAGCCGGGGGCCGGTCTGCTCGGGCACCTCCTCGACCAGCCCGCCGAGCACGCGCGCGGCGGCGGCGTAGTCCTTGGCGTCGAAGAACATCCGCGCGCGCTCCCAGCGCTCCGCCGGCGTTCCGTGGTCGTAGTACGTCGTGTCCACTCGTGACCTCCTTCTGCGTACTCGGGAACCGGCCGTGTTGGTTGAATATTCCACTACCCTCTCCGAGGGGGTGGTGCGTACCGGGACCGGCCGGCGCCGCGCGTCCGTCCGGCGGCGGGGTGAAGGGGCCGACGACGGACTGACGCGGCGGGCCGCACGGGTCTAGGTTGGGCGGCATGAGCAATCTTGATCGCGAGGCGGTCCCCTCGGTGTGCGGCGGCCGCGGCTTCGTGGTGGCGGAGCCCGTGCGGGAACTCCTCAGCCCCCGCCAGGTCAAGCTCGGCGAGTCCACCGAGGTGCGCCGGCTGCTGCCCAACCTGGGCCGGCGCATGGTCGGCGCCTGGTGCTTCGTGGATCACTACGGCCCCGACGACATCGCCGACGAGCCCGGCATGCAGGTGCCGCCGCACCCGCACATGGGCCTGCAGACGGTGAGCTGGCTCCACGACGGCGAGGTGCTGCACCGCGACTCGACCGGCAGCCTGCAGACCATCCGCCCGCGCCAGCTGGGCCTGATGACGTCCGGCCGCGCGATCAGCCACTCCGAGGAGAGCCCGCGCTCGCACGCCCGCTACCTGCACGGCGCACAGTTGTGGGTGGCGCTCCCGGACGCCCACCGTCACACCGACCCGCACTTCGAGTTCCACGGCGACCTGCCGCACGTCACGGCCCCCGGCCTGACGGCCACCCTGCTCCTGGGCGAACTCGACGGAGCGACCTCGCCCGGCACGACGTACACCCCCCTGGTCGGCGCGGACCTGAGTCTCACCCGGGGCGCGGACGTACGCCTGCCGCTGGAACCGGACTTCGAGTACGCGGTCCTGTCCATGTCGGGAGAGGCCCACGTCGACGGCGTGCCCCTGGTGCCGGGCTCGATGCTCTACCTCGGCTGCGGCCGCCGCGAACTGCCGCTGCGGGCGGAGTCGGACGCGGGCCTCATGCTCCTGGGCGGCGAGCCGTTCGAGGAAGAGCTGATCATGTTCTGGAACTGGATCGGGCGCTCCCAGGAGGAGATCGAACAGGCCCGCCGGGACTGGACGGAAGGGACCCGGTTCGGTGAGGTGAAGGGCTACGAAGGGGCTCCGCTGCCAGCTCCGGAGCTGCCGGTGACGCCGCTGAAGCCGCGGGGAAGGGCTCGTTGACGAGGTCCTCGTCGAGCCACACCGTCGCGTTGGTTCGTCTGCCCAGAAGCCGGCTTCCTCCGGCCAACATCACCGGCCTGCCCGCCCTGTCCGTCCCGGTCGGATGGCGTCCGGCTCGGGCCGCGCCTACACCCGGGACGCCCTGCCAGGCGACCCGTACGGCAGCAACGCCGGTCAGTGCTCGGCCTACGCGGCCGAACAGATCAACATCATCCTCGCCCGTGCGGCTCGAGTGGCTGACGGGCGGGTGCGTCCGGTCGCCCGACGTCGTCCTTGGGGACACCTCACGCCAGACCTGCTACGCGGCGGGGCATCAGCCTCCGCTCGACCCGGCCTCGGCGGCCCCAGACCCACGGCACACCAGCAGCCCTGCACCTCGGACGCCCGGCGGCAGGCCGAGGTCGGCGAGTGCGGACCGACGAACGGTTTAACCTGAGGGCAGCCACAGGCGCCGCCGGCCCTGAAGAGGAAGCGCCCGAACAGGGAGAGGAAGAAGAGCAGTTGCAGGAACGACGAGCGACACTCGACTCGGTGGCAGCGCACGCAGGTGTCGGCCGGGGCACCGTGTCGCGGGTGATCAACGGCTCCGCCCGGGTCAGTCAGGCATCCCGCGAAGCGGTGCTGCGCGCCGTACGGGAACTGGGGTACGTGCCGAATTCGGCAGCCCGGGCCCTGGTGCGCCAGCGCAACGACACGGTCGCCCTCGTCGTCGCGGTCGATGAGGAACGGGTCTTCTGGGAGGAGCCGTACTTCTCGGCCATCGTGCGCGGGGCCACGGCGGGCTTGGCCGCGAGGGGTCTCCAGCTGCTGCTGGCAATCGCCCAGTCCCAGCAGGACCGGAACCGGCTGACCGATTTCCTGAAAGCCCGTCATGTCGACGGGGTGCTGCTCAGCTCACTGCGCGGTTCGGACCCGCTGCCGGGTGAACTGGAGCGATCCGGAATTCCCACCGTTTTAGTGGGCCGACCGGTCGGCTACGTCCCGAACTGGTCGGTCGACGTCGACAACGTGGACGGCGCACGGCTGGCCGTTCGGCATCTTGTCGAGCGCGGCCGGCGCAGCATCGCGACCATCACCGGTCCGCTCGACCTCCAGGCGGGCGTGGACCGACGCACCGGCTACCGCAGGGTGCTCCAGGAAAGCAGCCTGCACCCGATCGAGGAACAGGGCGACTTCACCCGCGCCTCCGGTGTCGCGGCCATGCACAAGCTTCTCGTGAACCACCCTGAGCTGGACGCGGTGTTCGCCGCCTCCGACAGCATGGCGACCGGTGCATTGCAGGTCCTACGACAGTCGGGTCGGCGGATTCCCGACGACGTGGCCGTGGTGGGTTTCGACGACTCCCCTGTGGCGGCGGACGCCGACCCGCCCCTGACCACCGTGCGGCAGCCCTTCGAGGCCATGGGTCAGGAGCTGGCACGTCTCCTGATGGCCCGGCTCGACAACGAGACCGCCGCGGGGGAGAAGTCGACACTCCGTTCCTCACTCGTCGTACGCCAGTCGTCCTGAGACGCCGCGGCTGCCGGGAACGCCTCGGCGGACGCCGCCGCGAGATGACTCCTTCTGGTGAGCCCTCTCCACCGGTGCATGAGTACCACGGCGTCCGTGTCGCTCTCCAGGGTTCCCGAGGCACGCCGATCGCTGACCACCGGTTGCTCAGCCGGAGGGCGCCACAGACCAAGGCGCACCAGCTCCTCTCCACGACCACGCACCCTGTGTCTCGACGCCTGTCCGGGCGCGCTGCAGAACGCCATGCCGCCGGGCAGCGAATGCCAGGTCACGCGTACGCCCGGCACCCGGACCCGGCGCCCGCCCCGCCGTTCCGGACCACCCCCGGACCACCGCCCGAGGGCCACACGCGTCGGGCCGGGCGACTCCGACTCAGCCGTGCACCTCCCGGTAGGCTGTGACCGCCCCGGGATGCAGCGGAACGGTGCCGGTGGCGATGAGGCTGGGTGCGTCGAGGAACTGGGTGCCCACCGACTCCCTCGGCACCAGACGGTCGGAGCGCAGCACCAGGATCCTGGTGACGGCCGCGGCGACGGCGTCCGGGAGATCGGGGCGGCACAACAGGAGATTGGCCACGCCGATGGTGGCGACACCGGCTGTGCCGCAGTAGGCGTTCGGTGGCACGGTCACCTCCTCCAGCCAGTCGTCGTCGTCCTGGCCGCCCAGGGACCGCAGCGCGGGCAACAGAGGCGCCAGGGGGAGGAGCCGGAAGCCGGGCCGGGTGCCCAGGTCCGACAGCAGTGGCAGGGGCACGCCTCCCGCCACGAGCAGCGCGTCGATCGTGCCGCCGCGCAGAGCACGTGCGGCCTCCGGCATCAGCAGATGACGGATCCGTATGTCCTTGCCCGGGATCAGGCCGGCCGCGCGCAGCAGTTGCCCACCGAGTGACGCCCCGCCCGACTCGGGCGCCCCCAACGAGATCGTCCGGCCGGCAAGTTCCGGGAGACTGCGGACGGGGGAGTCCGCGCGGACCGCCAGTTGCAGGTAGTTCTCGTAGACCCGCCCCAAGGCCCGCAGAGGCGTCCGGCCGCAGAACGGCGCGTCGCCCGCCATCGCGGCCCCCGCCGTGTGGGCCAGGGCCAGGGCCAGCTCGGCGCGACCGTCACCCAGCAGTTCCAGATTGGCGACGCTGGCCTGTGTGAACACCGGGCGGCATGCCAGGGGCGGGGACACCTTGGCGCACTCGGCGGCGAGGAGACGGCAGAACGCGGCGTAGAAACCACTCGGTTCGCCGGACGCGATGCGCAGAACGCCCGCGAGACCCGTGCCCGCGTGCCTCCCGTCGCCGGTCAGAGTGCTCAGCGCCCCGGTGGACACGGCCGCCAGACCGAGACGCAGCACCGGCCTTCGAGGGATCACCGGTACCGACCCTCCGGCCGGGCGCCGCCCGGAACCAGTGCCGACGGCTCGTGGCGTGTGCACGGCGCTCCGCTCTCGGATCCCACACCGGCCGACAGCGGACCGCACGGGCCCGGGCCGACCTGCGCTCCGCGCCAGGCAGCGGCCCGGGGCAGGTGGACCTTGACACTCAGCCCGTGCGGTTCGACGGTACTGAAGGCGATGCGTCCACCTCGCCCGGCGGCGATCCGCTCCACGATGGCCAGTCCCAGGCCACTGCCGCGCACGCCGCGGTGCCGTTCGCTGCGCCAGAAGCGGTCAGCAAGGTGGGCGAGTTCGTCCTCGGCCGGTCCCGGGCCGTTGTCACGGACTTCCAGCACCGCCCAGGGGCCGTCGCAGACGGTGTCGACCACGACCTCGGCGCCCCGGCCGGCGTACTTGATCGCGTTGTCCACCAGGACGTCCACCGTCTGGGCCAGCTCCGTCTCCGTGCAGGCCACCTCGGTGCAGGACGCATCGCGTGCGCGCAGTGACACACCGGCCCGGTCCGCCACCGGATGCCACAGCTGTACCCGGTACAGGGCGATCGCGGCGGCGTCACAGCGGGCCTCCCCCCGCGCGTCATCGACGGTCAGTTCACCGGCCCGCTGTTCCGCTGTGGCCAGAGCGAGCAGGTCATCGAGGAGGTTTTCCATGCGCTCCAGTTCGTTGGTCATCGCCGTGTAGGTGCGGTCGGCGGAGGAGGGCAGCCGTGCCCCGAGCGAGTCGACGCGTAACCGCAGCGCCGTCAGGGGGTTGCGCAACTGGTGCGAGGTGTCGGCCACCAGGCGCCGCTGCTGGTCCAGTGCGGCCGTGACGGTGTCGGCCATGCGGTTGAACCCGGTGACCAGCTTGCGCAGTTCGGGTGGCCCTCCGACCTGGGGGTGCTGGGGCGGGAGTCCCGCGGTGAGCTCTCCCACCGCCCGGTCGAGGCGGTGGAGCGGGCGCACCACCCAGCGGGTCGCTGCCAGCGCCAGTAAGACGCAGGCCCCGGCTACCAGGCCCGTGCCCATGAGAACGAGACCCCAGCGGACGGCGATGTCATGGGCGGCCGCGTCCACTGAGGCGCGTAGGACGACGGCGCCGGTCACCCGGGTTCCGCTGCCCGCCGGTCGTGCGTACAGACGGTCGTCCCGATCCCAGGGGTGCAGCGTGCTCGCGGGGGAAACGGGCTGGTTGCGCAGTGCCGCGTCCACCAGCCGGGCCACCGCCGGGTCGGACGCCCGCATACCGCCGGTCTGCACCACCGGCACCTGCCGGGCGTCGACGATCACGACCGCTTCCTCGTAGATCTGCGTGTAGCGAGTGGCCTCGGCGACCAGCGCGCTCGTGTCACCGCTACGCGCAGCCTGGTCCGTCAGCGTGGCGAACCGGTCGAGGTTGACGGAGCGGGCCCCGGTCAGCTGCTGAGTGCGTTCGGACGCGGTGGAAGTCATCAACGGCACGGTGAAGCCGGCGAGGGCCAGCACCGTGAACGCGAGCAGGGCAGTGAGGACTCTGGCGCGCACTGGAGCCTCCGTTTCGTCGCGGGTCCCTCAGCCACCGAAGCGGTAGCCGAAACCCCGGATGGTCGTGAGCAGGTCCGGACGGCCGAGTTTGGCCCGCAGTTGCGTGAGATGGACGTCCAGCGACCGGGAGACCGCCAGATACGCGTCGCCCCACACCTCGTCGAGCACCTGCTGACGGCTGACCGCCGTGCCCGCCCGCTCGGCCAGGACGGCCAGGACCGCGAACTCCTTCGTGGTCAGCCGGACTTCCTCGCCCGCGACAAACACTCGGCGGGCGGTGAGGTCGACCTCGACGTCCCCGGTGGTGACGGTGTGCGGTGCCGCGGGGCCCCGGTCCGGCATGCGACGGGTGACGGCGTCCATCCGGGCCATCAACTCCGCCACCCGCACCGGTTTGACCAGGTAGTCGTCTGCACCGAGGCGCAGCCCGCGCACCACCGAGCGTTCGTCCCCGCGAGCGGTGAGGATGACGACCGGCACGCCGCTCACCGCACGAAGTCTGCGCAGCACCTCCAGACCGTCGAGATCCGGCAGACCGAGATCGAGGAGCAGAAGGTCGACCTGACGGTGACGGGTGAGGACCGCTTGGCCCCGGCCCACCCGCATGGGCAGGTGACCGTGCTCGTACAGTGCCTCGGCCAGCGCACCGGCCACGCCGTCGTCGTCCTCGGCCAGCAGTACCCGCACCGTCCCCGCCTTCCGCCTGTCAGCCGTCACCGACGCCGCTCGGAGTCCTCGAGGACGACACGGCAATCTCCTCCAGCGGTGAGTCCGCCGACGTCTCACGCATCCGAGCGTAGACGAGCAACGAGATCACCACACACACCGTTACGTACCAGAAGAACCAGCTCTCGTGCCCGGCACGCTTGAACCACAGCGCGATGTACTCGGCGGTACCGCCGAAGAGTGCCACGGTCAGACCGTAGGGCAGACCCACGCCCATGGCCCGGATCGACGTCGGGAACAACTCGGCTTTCACGACCGCGCTGATCGACGTGTACAGGGAGGCGACGGCCAGCGGGACGACCATCAGCAGGAACGCCAGCAGCGGGTTGCTCGTCCGGGACAGCAGTGTCAGGGACGGTACGACCACGAGGGCTCCCAGCCCGCCGAACGCGAGCAACAGCGGGCGGCGCCCCGTCCGGTCGGACAGCCGGCCCATCACCGGTTGCAGGACCACGAAGACCAGGAGCGCGGAGAAGTTGATCCATGCAGCGGTCGGCTTGTCGATGCCGCTGGTGTTCACCATGAACTTCTGCAGGTACGTCGTGTACGTGTAGAAGAAAAGGGTTCCTCCCATGGTCATGCCGACCACCAGCAGGCACGGCCGGGGATGGGCGAGCAACAGTCGCAGGCTCCCGGGAGCAGGGTGGGCCCGGTGGCGCTCGGCCGCCGAGGCGCGCTTGAAGTTCTCCGATTCGTCCATCCCGCGCCGCAGCCAGAGGACGACGAGCGCCCCGACGGCACCTAGGGCGAAAGCGGCGCGCCAGCCCCAGGCCTCCATCTGTTCGGCGGACAGCAGCGCTTGCAAGGCGATCTGCACGGCGAGGGCCACCATCTGCCCCGCGATCAGCGTCACATACTGGAAGCTGGAGTAGTACCCTCGGCGACCGGGCGAGGCCACCTCGGACATGTAGGTGGCCGAGGTGGAGTACTCGCCGCCCACCGAGACGCCCTGCAAGAGCCGTGCGGCGACCAGAAGCACGGGCGCCGCGAGCCCGATGACGTCGTACGACGGAGTGAGGGCGACGACCAACGAGCCCCCGGCCATCAGCGAGATCGACAGCGTCAGCGCCGCCCGGCGTCCGTGGCGGTCGGCGTACCGGCCCAGCAACCAGCCGCCGACCGGGCGCATGAGGAAGCCCACCGCGAACACCGCCGCCGTGTTGAGCAGCTGGGCGGTCTGGTCGCCGGCAGGGAAGAACACCGCGGCGAAGTAGACGCTGAAGGCCGTGTACGCGTACCAGTCGTACCACTCGATGAGGTTGCCGACGGACCCGCGCACGATGTTGCTGACGGCCCTGCGCTCCTCGCGTCGCCTCTCGCCGGGCCTCGTGATCCTGGTGCCTGTCTCCAACAGAAACTCCCTCGGTGATGGGATGACGGTGTCGGAGGCACCAAGGTCCGAGGGAAGAACGCTTCGATCAAGCCACGGAACGCAGACCTTACAGTCCCTTAGGACGTGAATCCGGTAGGACGCGGAGCCGGCACGTTCCCGGCGCCCGCGACGCGTTTCGGACAGTTGTGGGCGCATGGGCGTGGAGAAAGCGGCGCCAATCCTGAAAAGGGCCCAGGTACGGCACAGTCCGTGTGTGTACCCAGGAGCTGGGAAAGGGCACTATGGGATCGGTAACGATCAATGGGGGGCCGGGGGTTGTACACAGGCATCGAACGGGGTTGTTGAGTGAAGGCTCTTCTGGTGGAAGACGACTTGGACGTGGCCGAGGCGCTGACGGAAGGGCTTGAGGACCACGGCTGGAGTGTCCAGCATCTCGCCCTCGGCCTGGAAGCGTTAGGCAGCGCCGATGCCGTGGACATCGTTCTCCTGGACCTGAATCTCCCGGATGTCGACGGTCTGGAACTGTGCCGTCGTCTCCACGAACGCACCCATGTCCCGATCATCGCGGTGACCGGCCGGTCCGACTCGTTCGACCAGGCGCTCTGCTTGCGTCTGGGCGCGGACGATTACATCGTGAAGCCGTACCGGCTGCATGAACTGCTGGCGAGAATGGCTGCCGTGCTGCGCCGCACCACCCAGTGGTTCTCGCCGGCAGGGACGGCCGGTTCCGACCCGGACCACGAGGCCGAGACCACGCCGCCGTCCGAGGTTCTCCGGCACGGGCCGCTGCGGGTGGACCTGCGGCAACGGGTCGCGACGGTGGGGGGCACGGCCGTGGTCCTGACGCGCAAGGAATTCGAGCTGCTCGTGCTGCTGGCCTCCTCGCCCGGCCGCGTCTTCACGCGCCAGTACATCGGGGAGACCGTGTGGGCGGACCAGTGGGTGGACAGTTCGCGCACCCTTGACTCCCACATTGCCGCGGTGCGCAAGAAAATTGGCCACCGCGACTGGATCGAGACGGTCCGCGGTGTCGGTTTCCGGTTCGTCGGTTCGCCCGCATAGCAGGGCGGCTGTTGCATGTGTTCCTTGAGCGGTCCTCGAGGAACACCGGACATCCTTCGGAGAAGAACTGGCGCGTGGGGGCGCTCTCGTCGCCAGAGTCCGTTCGTCGGTAGGAGGGCTACCCATGGAATCCGGACACAGCTTCACCGACCTGTATGTGGCCATTCAACAGTTCTACGCTGAACAAATGAGGATGCTGGACGGTGGAGACTTCGAGGGGTATGCGGCGACTTTCACGGCTGACGGAGAGTTCGCCCATTCGCCCGGGCGGCCGGCGGCCCGAACGCCTGCGGGAATCGCCAGGGAACTCCGGGAGTTCCACCGACGGTTCGAAGGCCGCCGGGTACAGCGACGCCATTGGTTCAACATGCTGGGTGTCGTGGACAAGGGGGACGGGACCATCGAGACCTCCATGTACGCACTGGTGGTCACCACTGAGGCCGACCGAGTACCGGAGATCGCTCCGAGTTGCGTGGTGAGCGATGTCCTCGCCTTCGAGGACGGACTGCTCAGGACGCGTTCCCGGGTGGTCGGGCACGACCACGTGAGGAGTCCGGACACGGCCGTCGCCGGCTGAGCGACGAGGTACCGGGGCATGAGCCGATCCGCGAACGCGGGGCGGCCGGAGCGTAGCGGCACATCGGTGGGGCGGCCTCACGGAGACCGCCCCTCGGTCGTGCGACGCTCGGCCCCGAGTCCCGAAGTCCCTCGTGTGCACTCCCCGAGCCGGGGGTCGCCACAACGAACGGATCCCGGACCGCGACCCACGGGGGCCGTCTCTCCGCCCGCACCGGTCGGTCTCACGCCTCGACGATCCGCCTCAGCCAGTTCAGGCGTGCCCTCCGGGCGTCCCGCGAGAGACGGGCCCGGGGGACGAGGACGTCGAAGTTGTGGAAGGCCCCGGGCCACACATGCAACTCCGCCTGCCCACCGGCCCGCCAGATGCGGTCGGCGTAGCCGACGCCCTCGTCACGGAAGGTCTCCGTGGAACCGACGTCGATGTACGCCGGTGGCAGTCCCGCCAGGACAGCGGCCCGGGCCGGTGCGGCGGAGGACGGAACGTCCGGGCCCCCTTGAGCCGGGCCGAGGAGGGCCTTCCAGCCCATCTCGTTGCTGACCCGGTCCCATACGCCCCGACCGGCCATCTGCCACCCGGACACACTGTCGTTGCGGTCGTCGAGCATCGGGCTCAGCAACATCTGCCCGGCCGGCCGAGGGCCACGACGATCCCGGGACAGCAGGGCGACGGCGGCGGCCAGACCGCCGCCGGCGCTGCGTCCCGCCAGCGTGATCCGACCCGGCTCGATCCCCACCTCATCCGCATGCTCGGCCGTCCAGAGCAGCCCGGTGTAGCAGTCCTCCACCGGGCCGGGGTGGGGCGTCTCCGGCGCCAGCCGGTACTCGACCGAGACGACCGCGAGCCCCAGCTCCCCGGCCAGGTCGAGGACCGCCGACAGACCGGACCTGTTGTGGCCGAAGACCATCCCCCCGCCGTGGATGTAGTAGATCACCCCCGTGGCGGCGGCCCGCTGTGCGGGCCGGCAGACGAGCAGCGGGACCGAGGGGCCGCCGGCCGGGGCCGGTGCCGATCGCTCCTCGAGGAGGAACGTTCCCGGACGGCTCAGCTCCTCATCCGTGGGTCCCCGGGAGCTGCGCCTGCGCAGTTCCGGGATCATCCGGCTGGTGACCGAGGGCGGTACGGACGCGGTCAGGGAGGGGAGCGCAACCGCCAGCTCGGGGTCGAACGGCGGTGGCGGCCCCGCCTCGGCAGTGGCGCGGCGGTCGGCGGGCGCAGACATCGGAACACTCCTGGGAAGGCGGCTCTTATTCCATGAGGTAGTCGCCCGGATCGACGGCACGGGTGAGCTGCCAGTACTCCAGAGCGGAGAACGGCCAGTTCTGGGGCGAGCGGCCCTGGTCGTTGACGTACCAGGTCCGCACGGAGGTCCAGCCCCAGGCCCGTTCGCGCGTGGCTCCGTCTATCCAGGCGTTGTAGCGGTCGTGCACATCGCGTCGGACCTCCATGCACGGGCGTCCAGGTTCGCTGAGGCGCCGCAGCGCGTCCAACAGGTAGGTCACGGCGCATTCGGAGAAGAAGAGAATGCTGTTGCCCTGTCCCACGAGGTTGGTGTTGGGGCCGTACAGGCAGAAGAAGTTGGGAAAACCGGGGACGGACATGCCGAGGTAGGCCCGCGCGTCGCCGTCCCAGGTCTTGTGCAGATCGGCGCCGCCCCGGCCGGTCACGGACATCGGCTCAAGGAAGCGATCGGCTCGGAAACCGGTGCCGTAGATGATGACGTCCGCCGGGTACCGGGTGCCGTCGGCGGTGCGCAGCCCTCCCGTGTCGATCCTGGTGATCGGGTCGGTGACCAGCGTGACGTCGTCGCGTTTGAGCGTGGTGAACCAGCTGCCGTTGTCTCTCACCACGCGCTTGGCCCCCACGGGGTAGCCAGGGACCACGCGGGCCAGCAAGTCGGGCGCGTCCGACAGTTGGGTCCGCATGGCGGCGACCAGCGCCGCCCGGACGCGCTCGTTCTCCGCGGACACGGCCCGTTCCGATACCGGGTATCCCGAGTCGACCACCCAGGGAGCGCCCTGCAGCCCGGGAGCCGCGAGCACGAGGCGGTACCACATGGCGTAGTGAGGAACGTGCCGAAACAGCCACAGGGCGCTCTTGGACATGCGCTTGCCGTAATCCGGGCTGGGGCGCATCCACGGCGGGGTCCGCTGGAAGACCAGCAGTTCGCGCGCTGTCCCGGCGATCTCCGGAACGAACTGGAAGGCGCTGGCTCCGGTGCCGACCACCGCGACGCGCTTGCCGGCAAGGTCCACGGACGCGTCCCAGCGCGCCGAGTGGAAGGCCGGCCCGGCGAACAGGTCACGCCCGGGGATGTCGGGAAGCCGAGGCCGGTTGAGCTGACCGACCGCCGTGACGACGGCACGGGCGCTGTCCCGTACCCGGCCCTGGTCCGTCCGCACCTCCAGGGCCCACTCGCGCCGCTGTTCGTCCCAGTGGGCCGCCGTCACCTCGCTGCGGAACCGGATGTGCTCGTAGAGGCCGAACTCCTCGGCGAACCGGCGGAAGTAGCGGAGCAGCTCCTCCTGGGAGCAGTAGTGTTCGGGCCAGTCGGTCCGGGTGGCGGACGCGAAGGTGTACAAGTGGCTCGGAACGTCCACCCGGCAACCGGGATACACGTTCTCCAGCCACGTCCCACCGACGTCCGCGTTCTTCTCGTACACCACGAACGGCACCCCGGCCTGTGAGAGGCGACGGGCCGCGAGCAGTCCGCTGGGACCCGCCCCGACGACGACGACCCGGAAATCCCGGGCCGCCGCCGCGTCCAGCCTCCAGTGCGGGGCGCCAGGGTCCGAGCCCGGCGGCAGCACCTGCTCCTTGAGCAGGGGCATCAAGTCCGTGGTGTCTCGGCCCATGAGCCATGAGCTGACGGCATGCAGCAGGCCGGGACCGGGTGGCGAGATGTCGGCAGGGGCACCCCGGTCCCGCAGGTCGCCCAGCACGCGCAGGGCCCTGGCCAGCACGGCGTCCCGCCAGGCGGGTGACAACCCGCCCTGTTGCTGGTGCAGCCAGTCCCGCCCCGTCGTGCCGTTGGGCAGCAGGGAGAGATCGCCGGTGAGGTGAACCAGAGTCGAGACAAGAGCGGGCAGGTCCGCTTCGCGCAGGCACTCAGTCAACTCCTCGTCGTCCAGATCGATCGGGTCGATCGGTCTGCTGAAAACCATGGTGGTTCCTTCCTGTGCCACCTCGCCGGCGATGAGGGCTCAGTAGTTGCCCAACCCGCCACAGACATTCAGGGCCTGGGCCGTGACCGCCGACGCGCCCGGACCGATGAGGTACTCGACCATGGCGGCGACTTCCTCGGGGAGGACGTATCGGCCGATCGGCACCCGGTTCGTGATGCGTTCGAAGGTCTCCTCCTCGGAGACGCCCCAGATGGTCGCGTAGTGCGTGCGCACGCGTTCCGCCATGGGCGTCTCCACGAAGCCGGGGCAGACCGCGTTGACCGTGATGCCGGTGCGGGCCAGCTCCAGACCGAGTGCTTTGCTGAACCCGACGACTCCGTGCTTGGAGGCGGAATACGGTGCGGCGTGCACCACTCCCTGCTTGCCGCCGGTGGACGCGATGTTGACGATGCGCCCGGTGTTCTTCCCCAGCATGCCGCCGCTGGTCAGCACCTCCTTCGTCATGAGGAAGACACTGTTGAGATTGGCGTTGATCACGTCGTACCAGAGCTCGTCGGCCAGCTGGGCCGTGGCGCCGCCGCCGCTGCGCCCCGCGTTGTTCACCAGCACGTCCACCGGTCCGTGGCGCTCCACGGCCGAGGCGACGAACCGTCGCACGTCCTCGGGCCTGGTCACGTCGCACGTCTCCCCGTCGGCGTCCACCCCCTCCTCACGTAGGGCCTTCAGCGTGGTGTTGAGCCGCTCCTCGCCACGCGAGCAGATGTACAGGCTCGCGCCGTCGCGTCGGCCGAGCTGTCGGGCGACGGCCTTGCCGATGCCGCTCGTGGCACCGGTCACCAGGACCACTTCTCGCTGCTGTGCACTCATGGTTCCTCCGTCCTTCGGTGGAGTGTTCGGTCGGGAGAACGCGGGCGGAAGCCGGCGCGCGGGTCAGACGGTCCTCAGCAGACCGCCGTCGATCACGACCTCGCTTCCCGTGATGTAGTCGGCGGTCGGTCCCGCGAGGAACCGCACCAGGCGTGCGACCTCGCGGGGCCTCGCGAACCTGCCGAGCGGGATGCCGCCGATGCCGTCGGCCATGGCCTTCATGGCAGCCTCGCCGTCCGTGAGATCCATGGCGTCGGCCGCCTGCTCCGCCAGCCCTCCGGGATCCGTCCACAGCGGTGTGCGCACCGGGCCGGGCGAGACCGTGTTGACGCGGATGCCTCGGCCTGCGAACTCTGCGGACAGGGACTTCGACAGACTGTTCAGGGCGGCCTTGGCGGCCGCGTAGTCGATGACGTTGGGTGCCGGCAGCCGCGCATTGACCGACGAGACGTTGACGATCGAGCCGCCGGAGTGTTCCAGCATCAGGGGCAGAACGGCACGGACCGCGCGCACCGCGGTCAACAGGTTGAACTCGAGCGTACGTATCCAGTCGTCGTCGGTGACGGACCGGAAGCCCCCGAAGCGTGGCCGGCCGTCGGGGAAGCCCCCCACGTTGTTGATCAGGATGTCCACCCCGCCGAAGCGGCGGGCGGCCGCGTCGACCAGGATCGCGGGGCCCTCGGGGGTGGCAAGGTCGACGTCGACGGTGCACAGCCGGTCCGGGTCCGCGGCGAGGCCGGCCAGATCCGCTCGGGCCCCGCGGCTCCCGGCAGCCACGAACGCCCCGGCCCGGAGGAACTCCTCACAGACCGCGCGGCCGATCCCGCGGCCGGCGCCGGTGACCACGACCACCCGTCCGTCGAGCCGTTCCACGAGTGTCATCCCGGGCCCCCGTTGGGACGGTGAGTGTCCGGCGCGCCGCGGGGCGCACGGCGCTGCCAGATCAGCATCCGACGGCGCGAGCGGCCATCGACCGGTGCCCGGCCGACGAGTTCGAGCCGGTCGCCCCTCAGGCGCGCTTCGCGTTCGAGTTCCTGCCCCAGCTGGTAGGTGTGGGTACTGACTTCCACGCGGTGCAGGAGCCGTGTCCCCTCCAGGCGCCAGGTTCCGGCGTACCCCATGTACTCGGTGGTGCCCGACCGCCCTCCGGCCGGCCCCGCGGTCGCGGTCTGCCCGTCGCGTCGCATCATCGAGACGGACATGGCGCCGTCCTGTGCATAGATGAGCAGCCCTTGGGCGTCGGCACCGAGCGGGCCTGCGGAGGTGCCGCCGCCTTCCTCGAGTTCGCAGAACTCCACCAGCTGCCAGGCACCGACCAGGCCGGCCGCGTCCGGTACGTCGCTCGCATCAGTCACGGCTCGACACCTGGCACGGGATCGGCCTGGGAGCCCCGGTCGCGTACGCGGCGATGGAGGCGTCGAGGTCCTTCTTGCGTGGATGCTCCTGGAAGTTGCGCCGGTAGTGGTCCTCGTCGGCCCATTGCGCGTGGTTCACGATCGTCCGGCCGTCCGTCGCCAGGTGCAGCCGCGTCGCAACGTACCCGGGGCAGTGCCGCACCCAGGTGTCGATGTGTTCCTGCACAGCCGTGGCGAGTCGGCGTTGTTGCTCCGGGCCGGGGGTGTCGAGCAGGATGAAGAGGACGTAGTCGGCCCCCGTCCCGTCGTGCGAGGCGTGCTCCCGCGGTGTCTGGTTCATGGTGTCGTCCTTACGTCGCTCGGCTCGGGGTGTGCTGATTCGGCGTGGTGAACACGGACTCGGCGAACGGGCCGCTCGCCTGTTCCAGCTGAAGGGCGAAGTGGCTGGCGCCGGCGTGGATGTCCCGCCAGAAGCGCTGGGCCCGGTCCCCCTCGCCCTGCCCCGCGGTGCCCGACGCCACGAAGATCCGTTCGGCCGCGTCGCGCAGCAGCTCGGTGGCGTACGACCAGTCCCGCATGTGCCGCGCGACGAACGGGCTGAGCTCGCGGCCGGAGTCCGCCGTCCGGGCGATGGACCGGACGAGCAGGGCGGCGGCTTCGACCTCCGCGCTGCTGCGAGCCAGCACGGCCCGCACCGCAGGGCGGTCACAGGCGGGCGTCCCCGTGTGTGTGTCGACCTTGCGGCTGATCCAGTCGACCCAGTGCTCCAGCAGCCCGCGCGCCGCGCCCAGCAGCGGCCCGGCGAAGGACAGCCCGTTCACCGCCTTCAAGGGCGCCCGGCCGCTCAACCGCTCGTCGTCGGGGTCCAGTCCGGCTTCGAGGGCGGCCCGGGTGAAGGAGCGGTGCTTCGGTACGAGGACGTCCCGCACCACCACGGTGTTGCTGCCCGTGGCTCGCATCCCGACGCTGAACCAGGTGTCCGCCACCTCGTAGTGCTCCCGGGGCAGGACGAAGCACCAGGGCCGCGTACCGGTACCGGTGCCGCCCGGAGCGCAGATCAGGGCCCAGTCGGAGTAGTCGGCTCCGCTGACGTAGGCCCAGCGTCCCGTGACCCGCCACCCTCCGGCCACGGACGTGGCCGTCCCGCTGGGTACGAGCGCCCCGGCGATCAGCGCGTCGGGATGCTCGCCCCACACCTCGCGCTGCCCCTGCTCGGGCAGGTGCACCGCCATCCTTCCGGTGTAGGCGGCGATCGACGCGCTCCACCCTGTGGACGGGCAGCCGGCGGCCACCGGGGCGACCATGTCGAGGAGTTCCTCGTACCCGCCCTGCGAGCCGCCGAAGGCAGCGGGGACGAAGTGCCGGGCGAAACCGGCGGTGCGCAGACCCGTGACGATGTCAGGGGACAGTCTCCGTTGTGTCTCGGCTTGTTCGGCGTGCTTCGCCGCCGTCGCGGCGAGGTCTGCCACGGCCGGAGGCGGCTCGACGGCGGTTCCCCACAGGGGCATGGTTGTTTCCTTCCGTCCGGAGGGCGGCCGGGGACCGTTACAGGGGGTCGGGCACCGGGCGGTGCGACGGCGGGCGCGTCGTGGCCCGTTCCGCGAGGAACAGGTCGTGGGCCCGCTTGGCCTCGTGCAACTGCCGGATTCTCTCCGGCGTGTCCAGCTGAGCCGCTGTGATCATGATTCCCAGGCAGGTCGCGCCGGCGTCGGCGTACCGGTGCATCCGCGCGGCCACCCGGCGGGGCGGTCCGATCAGGGCGGTCATGTCGATGAATTCCAGGGGGACCGCCTCGGCGGCGGCAGCCCGGTCACCGGCGCGCGTCCGGGCGTGGATCTCCTCGGGCGCGTCGGTGAAGCCGTACCGGCGCAGGAGCCGGCAGAAGAAGTTGGTCGCCGCGTCGCCGACGCCGAGCAGGCCGGCGTAGTGCGCCCGCAGGGTGTCCGCAGCGCGCTCGACACTGTCGTCGATGCAGGTCGCGGCGCAGGGCAGGACGTCGAAGGGGGGCTCCGCCCTTCCCGCGCGGCCTCGGTCGATCTGCGCCACCGCGTCGGCTACGTCCTCCGGGGTGGTGAAGGCGCCGATCCACCCGTCCGCGATCTCGCCGGCCAGCCGACGTGAGCCTGGGCTCGACGCTCCCAGGTGGACGGGAACCCGCGCGTCCCCGGGGGCCATGCCGAGCCGCAGGGGCGTGTGGGCGTGCCGGTCGCCCACGGGCAGACGGAAGTGCTCCCCCTCGAAGCGGACCTCCTCGCCGGCGAGCGCCCTGCGCACGATGGTGACGTACTCCCTGAGCCGTCCCAGGGGGTGCTCGAACGCGACGCCGTGCCACCCTTCCGACACGTCCGGGTTGGAGACGCCCAGCCCGAGGCCGAACCGGCCCTGGGACAGCGCATGCAGTGAGGCGGCCGCCGTGGCTGTCGCCGCGGGGCTCCGGGCCGGAAGCTGCAGCACCCCAGGCATCAGACCGATGCGCCGGGTGTGTACGGCGACGCCGGACAGCACGGTGAGCGCGTCACTGCGGAAGTTGTCGGAGGCCAGCACCGTCCGGTAGCGGAGTTCCTCCGCCGCCCGGGCGAGAGGGAGCGCGCCGTCGAGGCCGATGTTCACTGCCAGTTCCATGCCGTCGTGCAGTCCTTCCGATCAGACCAGGTGGGCGCCGCCGTCGACGCCGAGGACCTCGCCGGTGGTGTAGGAGGCCTCGGCCAGCCAGAGCACGGACTCCGCCACCTCCTGGGGCGTTCCGATGCGGCGCAGCGGCGTCACGGATTCCGCATGCTTGCGGATGTCGCCGAAGTCCGCGGTCCACGGCGTGTTGATCAGGCCGGGGGCGACCGCGTTGACGCGGATCTCGGGACCGAGCGCCGCCGCCAGCAGTCGTGTCATGTGGTTGACGGCCGCCTTGCTGACCGCGTAGGGGATGGAACTGCCGACCGGGCGGTCGCCCGCTACCGAGGAGATGTTGACCACGGTGCCGCGGGAGCGGCGCAGCAGGTCCACGGCGGCCTGGACCGTCGACCACGTCCCGATGAGGTTCACGTCGAGGATCTCGCGCCACAGCTCGTGGCTGACCGCGTCGACCGCGCGGTGCGCGATGCGTCGCGTCACCCCGGCGTTGTTGACCAGGACATCGAGGCGCCCGTACTCCCGTTCGACTTGATCGAGGAGCGTCTGCACCTGCGCGGGTTGGCCCACATCCGCCTGGATGTATCGCGCGTCCGGCAGGGAGGAGGCCAACTCGCCGCCCTCCTCCGAGGAGCGTGCCGAATTCAGCACCACGCGCAAGCCTCGCTCCGCTGCCAGCGTCGCGACTGCCCTTCCGATGCCCGACGTCGCACCGGTCACCAGGATGACGCGGCGGTCTCGCATGCTCACTCCCCAGCCTTGACGCCCAGTGCCGGCTGCCTGTGCCGACTTCGCCCTACGGGCCTCATCGTGCTCGCCCGGGCTCAAGGAGTGGTCGGAGGTCGATAAACGGTGTGACGGCGACGAGGCCGCGGAGCTGCTGTATCCTCGGCGCGCTCCCGGCCCGGCGAACGGCACGGGAACGGTGCGCACTCCTGGGGCGTGTCCGCGAAGTCCCTCCTGCTCTCCGGGCGGACGGAAGGACTGTGCGGACACGCCCTACGGGCGGCCGGGGGTGGGCCCGAGGGCCGGGTCGGAGTCCGGGTGAGAAGCGACGCCCGAGTCGGTGCCGGCGCCGTCGAGGCGGGCGTGGAGCGTGGCGTACCGGCCGCCTCGTGCCACCAGCTCGCGGTGCCCGCCCCGCTCGACGACGCCTCCCTCCTCCATGACCAGGATGGTGTCCGCGTTCTCGACCGTGGACAGCCGATGGGCGATCACGATGCTGGTCCGTCCCCTGCGCAGCCGCGCCGAGGCCTCGCGGATCAGTACCTCGGTGCGGGCGTCCACCGCACTCGTCGCCTCGTCCAGCACCAGCACTTCGGGGTCGGCGAGGAAGGCCCGGGCCAAGGCGAGGAGTTGCATCTGCCCGGTGCTGAGGCCACCGCCGTCCGGACCCACCACCGTGGCGTATCCGTGCGGCAGGGCTTGGACGAAGTGGTCGGCGCAGGCCGCCCGCGCCGCCCGCCGGATGTCGTCGTCGCTCGCCCCGTCGGCTCCGTAGGCGATGTTGTCGGCGACGGTTCCGGTGAACAGCCACGGTTCCTGCAGCACGGCTCGGACCCGTCGGCGCAGGTCGTGGCGCGGCAGCGCGGCGATGTCCGTGCCGTCCAGCAGGACGCGCCCGGACCAGGGCGAGTAGAACCGCAGGAGCAGGTTGACGACCGTGCTCTTGCCCGCGCCGGTGGGACCGACGATCGCGACCGTCTCCCCGGGCCGTGCGGTGAAGGAGAGGTCCTCGAAGAGCTCACGGTCGGGCGTGTAGCCGAACCGGACGTGCTCGAACCGTACCTGCCCGGAGGGCGCGGCGCCGGTCGCGGTCGCCGGAGTCGGTGCCGGGGCCTCCGGGGCACCCAGGAGGGTCTGGACGCGCCGGGCCGAACTCAGCCCCGACTGCAGCACGCCCACGACGGAGGCCACGGCCGACGCCGGGCCACCGAGCTGGAGCGTGTAGGTGATGAACGCCTGGACGTCACCGACGGACAGGTCACCGCGAGCCGCCCGCAGGCCGCCCAGAACGGCGACGAGCACATAGCCGACGGAGCCGATGAACGTCGTCGCGGGGCCCATGACGCCGGCGTGGATCTGTGCCCGCAGCCCGGCGCGGAACAGCAGACGGTTCCGCTCGCCGAACGCCCGCTCGGCCTGGTCCGCCCGGCCTCCGGCCACGAGTTCGGTGTGCCCGGTGACCGCCTCCTCGACGAAGGCGTTCACCTTGCCCACGGCGTCCCACTGCGCCGCGTACTGCGGACGCGAGCGCCGGGCCAAGGCTCGCGTGACGAGTGCGGACATCACCAGCATGGCCACCGCCACCACCGTGAGCGCCGGGGAGAGCCACAGCATGGCGGCGAGCAGTCCCACGATCGTGAGCAGGGCGGCGGTGATCTGCGTGAGGGCTTGCTGGATGGTCATCGACGTGTTCTCGATGTCGTTCGTCGTCTTCGACAGGACGTCACCGGGTGGCCGCGCGTCGAGATACGCCATCGGCAGCCGGGAGAGCTTGGCCGATACGGCCTCCCGCAGCCGGTAGGCCGCGCCCTGCGCCACAGACTGTGCCAGCAGGCCGCGTCCCCAGGCAGCGGCGGCCGAGCCCAGGACGAGCACCGTAGCGAGCAGCAGGAGCCTGCCGGCCGCAGAAAGGTCGACCTCTCCTTCGCTGCGCAGGCCGGCCACGACGAGATCGGTGACCGCGCCCAGCAGCTGGGGCACCACCAGGGACAGGGTGACGCTGAGGGCGCTCAGCAGGAGGCAGGCCGCCAAGCGGGCGCGTGCACCGGCCGTAGCAGCTGCCAGCCGCAGGGCCGGACGGACGGACGGCGCCTTCGTCCCGTGTTCGTCGGCACGATCGTCCCTGTCGGTCACGACGCCTCCACCTCGCCTTCGCGGGCGTCCACCATCTCCCGGTAGGCAGAGTTGCCCGCCATGAGGTCGGTGTGCGGACCTTGTCCGACCACGCGACCCCGGTCCAGCACCACCACGCGGTCCGCCGCACGCAGCGTGGCCATGTGCTGGGAGACGACGAGGCGCGCGGCCCCGCCCGTCTCGGCGTCCAGAGCGGCTCGCAGCCGTGCGGTGGTGTCCGCGTCCAGAGCGGAGAAGGGGTCGTCGAGCAGGCAGACCTGTGGCCTCTTGAGGAGCAGTTGCGCGATGGCCAGCCGCTGGCGCTGGCCGCCGGACAGGTTGGTGCCGCCGGCGCTGATCGGGGTGTGCAGACCATGGCCGGTGGCCTCGACGAAGTCGCGTGCCTGCGCCAGCTCCAGCGCCCGCCACAGTGCGCGGTCGTCGGCGTCCGGAGCGCCGCGCCGCAGGTGCTCGGCGACGGTGCCCGAGAAGAGGTAGGGCCGCTGGGTGACGAGGCCGACGGACGCGGCGAGTACGTCGCGCTCCAGTTCGCGCACGTCGTGCCCGCCCACGGTGACCCTGCCGACGTGGGGATCGGCGATCCGTGCCACCAGGTGCAGCAGAGTCGTCTTGCCGCTGCCGACCGACCCGGTCAGCACGACCGTCTCGCCGGGGTCCACGGTCAGCGACACCGCGTGCAGCACGGCCTCGCGGGCGCCCGGGTAGCGGAAGTGCACGGAGTCGATCACCACACCGCTCGGCCGGACCAGCCGCCCCGCGGCCCGACGCGGCCGGTCGAGGGTGGCCCGGGTCTGCAGCACCTCCGAGACCCGCCCCACGCTGGCCCCGGCGCGTGAGGCCTGGAGGAAGACGCCCATGGCCATCATGACCGCCTGGAGCATCAGCGACAGGTACTGCAGGAAAGCGATGACGGTGCCCATCGGGACGTCGCCCGCGGCCACGCGTACGCCGCCGAACCACAGCACCGCCACCGAGGACAACTCGATGACGACGGTGAACGTCGGCATGATCAGGGCTTGGGCCCGGCCCAGTGCGAGGCCGGTGCGCATCATCGCCTCGTTCGCGCCCCGGGAGCGGGCCTCCTCATGGCCGTCGCGGTCGAAGGTCCGGGTGGTGCGCATGCCCGAGAGACGTTCCAGCATGATCTGGTTGAGGCGGTCCAGGCGCTGCTGTACCGCGGCGGACAGCGGCAGCGTGCGGCGCAGGACGAGCCACAGCGCCACGGTGAGCGTCGGCAGGACCACCGACAGCACGAGTCCCAGGCGGGCGTCCTGTCGCAGCGCCATGACGGCGCTGCCGACCGCGGTGAGCGGGGCCACCACCATGACCGTCATCGTGTTGAGGGCGAGCTGCTGGATCTGCTGTACGTCCTGGGTGGAGCGCGTGATGAGACTGGCGCGGCCGATTCGGCTCACCTCGTGGGCCGAGAGGGCCAGGACCCGGGAGAAGACGGCCTGGCGCAGCTCCCGCCCCCAGGCCAGTGCGACCGAGGCGCTCAGGCAGGCGGCGCCGCCCGCACAGAGCACCTGGACGCAGGTCACCGCGAGCATCACGGCCCCGAGCTCGACGATCTGGTGGCGGTCACCCCGGAGCACGCCGTCATCGATGACGTCCGCGTTCAGCGCCGGGAGCCAGAGCATCGCCAGTGTCTGCGCGGTCTGCAGCAAAGCCACCAGGCCGAGGCGGAGCCGCCGGGTCCGGTTGACGGCACGTAAGAGCAAGATGTCCTCCCAAGAACGGTGATCACCCGGGCGGAGCCGGTGCCCCCACCCTGTCCTTCCCGTTCCCGGATAACAAGTCGCTGCTTACTATTAAGTGGCCTGTTGCGCACTATCAAGAACAGTCGGCGGACTGATGCTAAGTGCTAACTTGGTAAATGTGGAAGCTGATGAAGACCTTCGTACGGCAGAGACGCTACGGCTCGGTGTGTCGCGTCTGTCCTCGCGTCTGCGGGCACAACACCCGGGGAGAGGCCAGACACTGACCCGCCTGGCCGCCACGGTGCTGGCGAACCTGCGCCACGACGGTCCACTGACCCTCACCGCCCTGGCCGCCATCGAAGGGCTGCAGCCGCAGTCCCTGACCCGGGTTCTGAACGAGCTGGAGGAACGCGGCCGCATCATCCGGTCGACCAGCCGCAGGGATCGCCGGAGTCAGGACATCGCCATCACGGACCTCGGTGTCCAGGCACTCGACGGACACGTGCAAGAGGGGAACCGCTGGCTCTCGTCGGCCCTCGCGACCCTGTCCTCGACCGAGCGCGGCGTGCTGGAACTCGCCGCCGGTCTGATGGTGCGACTGGCCGAGACCGCCCCCGCGCCCACAGCCCCGCAAGGTGACTCCGACGAGGAAGGACATGCGGCCGAATCATGATCAGAAGGAGCCGGGACACACCCGGGATCCCGCGCCCCGGCCACCGCATCTCCCGGCCACCGGGCGGCCGGCGGTTGATGCTCACCCTGGCCGGGGTCAGCGCCGTCAGCCCCATGGCCACCGACATGTACGTCCCCGGACTGCCACAGATGGCGCGATCCCTGCACACCGACACGGCCGGGGCCCAGATCTCGCTGACCGGATTCCTGATCGGCATCATCGTCGGACAGTTGTTGTGCGGTCCCCTCAGTGACTCCTTCGGACGGCGGCCAGTGCTGATCGGTGGATCCGCCGCCTTCACGGGCTTCTCGCTTCTGTGCGGCCTTGCGCCGACCCTGGAGGTACTCAACGCCGCCCGCCTGGGGCAGGGGCTGGCCGGGGCGGCCGGCATCGTTGTGGCCCGGGCGGTCGTGGCCGACCTCTTCGACGACGACCGCATCGCAGGGGCGTTCGCGACGCTGTCCGCGGTGACCGCGCTGGCGCCCATCGCGGCCCCCCTGCTCGGTGGGGCCGTGCTCTCCTTCGGGTCCTGGCGATGGCTCTTCGGCCTGCTGGCCTTCTTCGGACTGGCCCTGACGCTGTGCCTGGTGCTCTGGGTGCCGGAATCCCTCGCTCCGACCGCCCGCGTGTCCGGGGGCATGAGCGGGACAGTGCGGTCCATGAGGCGTGTCTGTGCCCGCCGGTCGGTGCTCACGCCGGTGCTGAGCCTGGGTTTCGGCGGAGCGGCGGTCTTCGTGTACATCGGCAGCACGAGTTTCGTCTTCCAGGGGGTCTACCACCTGCCCGCCGGCATCACGAGCCTCGTCTTCGGTGCGAACGCGCTGGGCAACATGGCCGCCAGCATCTCCTACGGCCGGCTCGCGAGACGCCACAGCCCGGAGGGACTGCTGCGCGTCTCCATGCTGCTCACCCTCGCCCCCGCCGCCCTCCTCTTCGTCGCCGAGGCCACTGGGCGAGGCGGCCTCGCCTCGACATCGATCTGTCTCTTCGTGACGATCACGGCATTCGGCGTCTTCTTCCCGGCCGTCACGACGATCACGCAGAGCCGGGGCCGGGATGCACCCGGCGCCACCTCCGCATTGCTGGGCAGCGTGCAGTTCACCTTCGGTGCGGTCGCCTCCCCCCTGGTGGGGTTCTTCGGTGACGGCAGTGCCCTGCCCATGGCCGGGCTGATGGCGGCGTTCCTGGTTCCGGCCGCCCTGGCCGCCTTCCTCGTGCCTCGGGATCCGGACCCGCACGGCACGGGCCTTCCCAGGAAGACCGGCAGGACCGGGTCGCGCAACCGCATGAGCGCCTGACGGCGGACAAGGCCCGCTACTTCCGCTGTGCCGTGCGCGGAGCCGCGACTTCGACGACCGCCTCCGAACGGGCCGGGCCACGCCGCCGCGGGACGTCACCGTCCAAGTCTCTACCACTCCTCCAGCCGCTCAGCCGAAGATGCGTGAGGTGCAGGACTCGTCTGAGGAGGTCGACATGGGGCAGGAAGGAAGCCTGCGTGCGGTCCGGCTCGAGCAGGTCGCAGACGGCGTCTTCGCGTATCTCCAGCCCGACGGAGGGTGGTGCGTGAACAACGCCGGGCTGGTCGTCGCCGACGGGCAGGCACTGCTCGTCGACACTGCGGCGACCGAGGACCGTGCACGGCGGCTGCGGGACACGGTCATGTCCGTGACACGGACAGCACCCACCCTCATCGTCAACACTCATTCCCACGGCGACCACACCTTCGGCAACTTCGTCTTCCCGGAAGCCGCTGTCATCGGCCACGAACGGGCCCGCGACGAGATGCTTGCGGCCCAGCTGCACCTCACCGGTCTGTGGCCCGACGTCGTCTGGGGCGACGTGCGACTGGTCCCGCCACGGATCGTGTTCGCGGACCGCATCGGTCTTCATGTCGGCGACCAGCGCGTCGAGCTGCTCCACCTGGGGCCGGCCCACACAGGCGGCGACGTGGTCGTGTGGCTCCCGGACAGCCGGGTGCTGTTCACCGGGGACATCGTCATGGCTGGGGTGACGCCCTTCGTACCGATGGGGTCGGTGTCCGGGTGCCTCGCCGCACTCGACGCACTGCGCGCCCTGGAGCCCAGAGTGATCGTTCCCGGCCACGGCCCGGTCAGCGGCCCGGAGGTACTGGACGACACCGCCGAGTACCTCCGGTTCCTGCGGTCGCTCGCCGCCGAGGGCACTGCGGACGGGACGCACCCCCTCGCCCTCGCTGCCTCGGCCGACCTCGGCCGGTTCGGTGACTGGCTGGACTCGGAGCGCATCGTGCCCAACCTGCACCGCGCCTGCGCCGAGGCGCTGGGTGCCGAACCCGGGAGCCCGCTGGACATGAACGCGCTCTTCGCCGACATGGTCGCGTTCCACGGGAGACTGCCGGCCTGTCACGCCTGAGCCACCGCATCGCAGGCGATGCGCCAAGGGCTGAACACCCCCCGCTGGTAGAGCACAGGGCGACGTGGGCGCACCACGGCGGTCTCCAACCGCCCCACCAAGGCACTGTGGTCGCCCATAGGCACCACGTCGGCCAGGGCGCACTCCGCCCAGGCCAGGATGGCGTCGTCCTCGATGACCGGAGCGTCACCGACCACCGAGGACGGCCGCCAGCACAGACCGGCGAACTTGTCGGCAGCGCTGCCCGCGAAGCGCCGGCCCAGGTCCGCACCGCTCTCGGCGAGCAGATGGACGACAAACGCTTCGGCCGACAGCACTGTGGGCAGCGTGCGGGAGCGGTGATCCGCGCACACCAGGAGGAGCGGCGGATCGGCCGAGACGGCGGTGAAGGAGTTGCACGTGAACCCCTGCGGACCACTGTCGGGTACTGCGGCCGTCACCACCGCCACAGCGGTCGGCACAGAGCCGAAGAACGCGCGGAAGGTGCCCGGATCGGTTGCCATGGGCCGTCGCCTCAGGCCTTGGCCTGCGTCGTGACAGCGGCAGCATGGCTCAGCGTAGCGCGGCTGTTACGGCCCAGTGCCTCCCGCACATGGGCCCTGGCGTCGGCCACCGAGGCCCCAGGACCCAGTAGACCGGGAATCGCCTCCGGGCGGAGCGTCACCGTGTGGTGCGCCACGGCCAGTGTCCCCCGGGGGTGCGGTTCGAAGATCCACTCCCCGCTGTGGCCGGCCAGCAGAGGGGGAGTGACCCGCTGCTTGTAGGCGATCCATCCCGGCGCCCGGCAGATGCGGACCGACCGAGTGGTGTGACGGGAGCCGTCGACCGTGGTGTCCATCTCCAGGTGCTGAACGTGACGCACCGGTTCGTCGAGCACGACACGGGTGACATGCGGAAGGACGCGCTCCCACCGCTCGGCCCGCTCGATGAACGCGTAGGCGTCCGCCACCGGGCGGTCGAGGACCACGGTGTCGGTGAACGAAAAGGTCACGTCGTTCACCGGGTGACCCGAGGCGACGACCCCCGCCAGGGCGTTCAGTTCCCGCGTGCTGTTGGCGTCCAGGGCCCGCTCCGCGTCTTCCAAGGCTTCGGAGTCGGCCACGCTGAACCGGTGCCGCAGCACCACTTCCGTGCCGCCGTCGGCGGACGCGCGGAACAGCCAGGCTCCCGACATGCGGTCGAAAGGCGGAGCGCTGTGTTCCTGGTGGAAGACGATGATCCCGCGGTCAGCGTCCAGGACGCGGGTGGAACGCCAGGTGGCCACCTGGCCGTTGACCTCCGCCCAGAGCTGGAAGCGCTCGGTGCGCCCCACCCGCTCCAGGTGGCGTACGGCCACGGTCGGTTCGAAGACAGCGGGCCATCGAGTGACGTCCGCGACCACGGAGTACAGCTCGTCGGCCGGCGCCGCGATGGTCAGGGAATGCTCGGTGCGATGCAGCGTGTTGCCTGTCATGCTGGTGCCCTCCTCCTTCGACGGACTGGTTCTGGTCTCAGGCGGCGTTCCGGACGGTCCGGTTGACCAGTTCGAGGAGCGCGCGGGGCGTGGGAACCGTCGCCACCTCCTCGTCGGACAGGGCGACCCCGTACTCGCGCTCGATCACGGCAGCCGCCTCCATCAGGGCCAGTGAGTCGTAGCCGAGGTCCTGGAAGCTCTCGTCCAGGGTGTCGTCCCCTAGGCCGTTCGTGTCGCTCTCGCCGGCGCACACGACCAGGATTCGGCGCAATGTGTCGAGGGTGAGTTCAGTCATGAAGAGCTCCTTCGTCGTGGCTGTCGCCGGCGGTCAGGACGACCGCGGCGTTGAAGCCGTGCCGGCCACGGGCCAGCACGAGAGCCGAGCGGGGGTGGATGTCGCGCGGTTCACCGACCACCAGGTCGATCTCGTAGGGCGCGGGCACCCGCACGGTGTGCCTGGTCGCCGGGACCACGCCATCGCGCAGGGCCAGAAGGGCCGCGACCAGGTCGGCCGGGCCGCCTCCCGCGCACATCCGGCCCAGCAGGGCCTTGGGCACGGTGACGGGAACACCCCGGGGGCCGAAAAGCTCGCGGATCGCCGTCGCCTCGGCACGGTCGGCTTCGGGCCGTGCTGCTCCGTCGGCGAAGACCACGTCGATGTCGGCAGGTTCGAGGCCCGCCTGATCGAGGGCCAGCCGGGCCGCCCTCCCCAGGGCCGGCGGACGACCGCTTCCCGGGGCGGGGTCGAACGTGGCTGCGTAGCCCGCTATCTCCCCGTACACCTGGGGGGCCCCGCGACGCGCTGCGGAGATCGCGTCCTCGACGATCAGCATGGCGCCGCCCTCGCCGGGCACATGACCTCGCGCTTCGGCGTCGAACGGCAGGTAGGCGCGTTCGGGGTCGGCGGCGGTGCTCACGCGCTGGTCGGCGAGCTGGGACACCCAGCCCCACGGGTCCAGCGCCGAGTCGACCCCGCCGCACAGGACCAGTGGGGTACCGGAGGCCACTGTCCGGCGCGCGTGCCCTATCGCGTCGAGACCTCCTGCCTGCTCGGCGACCAGCGCCGCCGAGGGCCCGCGGGCGGCGTGCCTGATGGAGATCTGGCCGGTGTTGACGGCGTAGAACCACGCGAACGACTCGTAGACGCTCACGAACTCCGGCCCACGGCTCCACAGCTTCCGGAACTCGCGGTGGGTGAAGTCGAAGCCGCCCTGGGCGGTGGAGGTGACCACCCCCATGTCGTAGTCGGCCAGCCCGCACTCGGGGCCCACCCGAGCGTCCTTCAGGGCTTCCTCGGCCGCTGTGAGCGCGTAACGAGTGGAGACGTCGGTCTGCGGCATCAGCCGGGAGGGAAGGTGGCCGGTAGCCAGGTGGTCGTCGATCTGCCCGGCCAGGCGGGCCCGGTAGCGCGAGGCGTCGAAGCGGGTCAACGCGGATATGCCGCTTCTGCCGGCCAACAGGCCCTGCCAATAGGCCTGGGTGCCGACCCCGTTGGGAGCGACGACACCGATACCGGTGACGACGGTGCGTACGGTGCTCATGCCTGTGTCACCTCCGGACGGTGCAGGACCATCGCACTCTGGAATCCCCCGAACCCGCTGCCGACTGTCAGCACCGCGTTCGTCGGCTGTTCCCGGGCGGTGAGCGGCACGTAGTCGAGGTCGCACTCCGGGTCTGCCGTGTGCAGGTTCGCCGTCGGCGGGACGGTGTTGTTCTCGATGGCCAGCAGCGAGGCGGCGATCTCCAGGGATCCGATCGCGCCGAGGGAGTGTCCGATCATCGACTTGATGGAACTGACGGGCACGTCGTACGCGTGCGGTCCCAGACTGGTCTTGAAGGCCGCGGTCTCGTGCCGGTCGTTCTGCTTGGTCCCCGAGCCGTGGGCATTGACGTAGTCGATGTCGGTGGCGTTCAGGCGTGTCTGGTCGAGCGCCACCCGGATGGCCTCCGCCATCTCGCGGCCGTCCTTCTTCAGCCCTGTCATGTGGTAGGCGTTGCAGCGCGTGGCGTAGCCGCCGATCTCGGCATAGATGTGGGCCCCCCGGGCCCTGGCGGAGGCGTAACTCTCCAGGACGAACATCGCGGCGCCCTCGGCCAGAACGAAGCCGTTCCGGGTCGCGTCGAAGGGGCGTGAGGCCCGGGCGGGATCGTCGTTGCGCGGGGTCGTCGCTTTGATGGCGTCGAAGCACGCGACGACGATGGGCGTGATCGGAGTGTCCGTGGCTCCCGCGACGACCACGTCGGCGCTGCCCTCTTGGATGAGTCGCACTCCGTAGCCGACGGCGTCCAGCCCGGAGGTGCAGCCGTCCGAGACCATGACGACGGGCCCTTCGGCGCCGGCCGACCAAGCCACCTCTGCGGGCATGACTCCCGGGGACAGGTAGTCGCCCATGTAAGGGGACAGGTGCGCCGGATCCACCAGCCAGTCACGGCCGGAGTCCGACAGCACCAGGTACTCGTTCTCCAGGCTGGTCGCCGCGGCGACGGCGCTGCCCAGCACGACACCGCGACGCTCGGGCACGGGAGCGTCGAGCGACAGACCACTGTCGGCCAGAGCTTCCCGCGCGCACACCACCGCGAACTGGGTGGCCCGGTCCATTCTCCTGCGCTCCTGCGGGGTCAGCCCTTCGGCGGCCGCGTCGAAATCCACCTCGCCCGCGACGCGCGACCGGAACGGGGAGGGATCGAAAAAGGTGATTCCCCGAGTCGCCGTGCGTCCCTCACTGAGCAGGCTCCAGAATTCCTTCACCCCCGACCCGCCGGGGGCACGAACGCCGAGTCCGGTAACCACCACTCGTGTCACAGCCGGCCTCCTGACCTGTCGATGCTGTTCCTCGATGGTTCGCCCGGCCGCTCAAGCAATCCTCAAAGTCGACTCAAGGTTTCCGTGGCACCTGGACATGTGCTCTGCTCTTGCAGCCCTCGACCGTTCCGCGAGTGCCGGCCGCCACCGTGACGGCGGTCAGCACCGTGAGAAGGGAACGCGCGTCCGGCATGCACCGGGTCCAGCCCGATCCGGTCATCGAACGCGGTGGTTCTCCATGGGATTCGCGCGTGTCCAGGACCGGTCACCGTGGGTGGCACCTCCCGCCGGCCGGACGGGCCGGTGCGGTGCCCCTGTCTCCGATGCCACTCGACGTACCAGCCTGAGAAGGATGTGGTCAGCCATGTCGGAAGAGCAGTTCTCCAAAGCCCTGGACGCGGAGGCGCCCCTATTCGTCCCGGCCGGGGAAGTGGGCGTACATCGGCAGTCCCTCTGGCCTGCCGAGGCCGTCATGTACGGGATGGGCTCCCCACCGCACGGAGGTGTCCATGACAGCAGTACTTACCCGGGCCGACACGGGAGCGCGGCACGGCACCTGCTCGGCGGGCTCGGCGGGGAGGACCGCGAGCGGGTGGTGAGCGGGGACGCGGCCGGGCACTGCCGGCGCCCGGCCGTGGTGGACGGGGCGTGACCGTGGATCTGGGACTGCGGGACCGGACGGTCCTGGTCACCGGCGGCAGCGGAGGGATCGGACGGGAACTGGTCAGGGCTTTCGCCGCCGAGGGAGCCAGGGTCGCGTTCACCTATCACACCGACCGGCGCATCGCCGAGGACCTCGAGCGGGAAGGGGAGGGCCGTGTCCTGGCCGTACCCCACCGCATGGGCGAGGACGGCGGTGCCGACGATGTCGTGCGAGCGGTGAACCGCTGGGGCGGACCGATCCAGGTGCTGGTGAACAACGCGCTGTTCCAGCCTGCGGCCCCGGCACTCGACATCGGTGAACTCGACGCCGTGCCCTGGCGCGAGGTGCTGCGTCTGAACATCGAGACTGCCGTGGAGTTCTCGTCCTGCGCCCTCCGGCAGATGCGCGAGACCGGATGGGGTCGCATCGTCCAGGTGTCCAGCAGCCTGGTCGCCCAGGGCAAGAAGGGATTCGAGTTCTACGGCGCGGCCAAGGCAGCGCTGCACGGATTCAACCGGTCCCTGGCCTTCTCGGCCGGTGACGCCGACATCCTGTGCAACGTGGTCGTACTCGGTCTGACACGCACCGAGAACAACGTCACCAAGCCTTGGTTCCCGGAGTATCGAGACGAGTTCGTCGCCCTCTCTCCGCGGGGCCGTCTCGTCGATGCGGCGGACGTGGCCACCATGGTGGTCGTCCTCGGCTCGGTCGCCAACCAAGTCATGAACGGTCAGGACGTGCACGTGAGCGGTGGCGCAGTGGTCCGCTGACCGACAGTTGAGAGGTGGAGCATGGATCTCGGGATCAAGAACAAGGTGGCTCTCGTCACCGGCGGTTCGGGCATCGGCGTCGGTTCGCACACCTGCCGGACGCTGGCCGCCGAGGGCGCCCGGGTGGCCGTTGCCTACCGCACCAATGAGGCGGCGGCGAAGGATCTGGTGGACGACATCGAACGGGCAGGCGGTCAGGCCATGGCGGTGGCCTACGACCTGCACTCCCCACAGGTGATCGACGAGTGTGTCGACGCCGTCGTAGCGGCGTGGGGGGCCGTGGACATTCTGGTGGCCAACGCCATGTCCTCGCCGGCGCCGTTGGCCACGACCCCTTTCGCGTCCCTGCCGAGGGACGACATTCGGCGGCGCGTTCGCACCGACCTGGAGTCGACGCTCTTCACGCTGCAGCGCGTCGTCCCCCTGATGGCGGCTGCGGGCTGGGGACGGGTGGTACTCGTGTCCTCACTGGGGTGCGAGCGCGGGTGGGCGGGCGACGTGCCGTTCGAGGCCGCGGCCGGCGCGACCAAGGCGGCTCTGCATGGCGTCGCCAGGAGTCTCGGCGTGGAGTTCGGCCGGGGTGGTGTGCTGACCAACGTGGTGACGCCGGGAGGAATCCTCAACGAACAGCTGGAGAGGGTCCTGACCAAGGAGAGACTGAAGGTTCTGCAGTCGCGCATCGCGTCGGGACGCTTCAGCACACCTCAGGATGTGGCGAGCTGCATCGCCTACCTGGTTTCTGCGGCCAACGGCAACATCTGCGGGGAGAACGTGCACGTCGACGGCGGTGCGTAGTCTGAGCGGCGTACCCGGCGTACCCGGCGTACCCGGCGTACCCGGCGTACCCGGCGGGCCCCGTGGGCACCACGTCACCGGGGCCCGCCGCGCGTGATCGACGACGTTCTCGTTCGGTCAGCCGTTGCAGCCCGCGCCGGCCCAGGTCTCCAGAACCTCCGCCGCCTGGACCACGCCGGGCTCCCCGCTCACACCGCGGGCCACCTGCACCGCCCGACGCGCCAGCTCGGGGTTGTCGAAGCACTCATCGATCGACGCCGCGAACTTCGAGGCGGAGAGCCCGGCCAGCGGGACCGGGGACGGTGCCACGCCCAGCTCCGTGAGCCGCTGTGCGAAGTAGGGCTGGTCGACAAGAGCCGGCACGGACATCTGCGGGATACCGGCGCGCAAGGCCTGCGATACGGTCCCGATACCGGCATGGTGGATCACGCACGATGCCCGGGGAAAGAGCCAGCGGTGGTCCACCTCATCGACGTGGAAGACGTCGGGAGGCAACTCCTCTCCGTGAGTGGAACCAACGAAGATCATGCGTCGGCCGGCCTTCCGCACCGCTTCCCATGCCATCCGCAGCACACCGTACCGTCGGTGCAGCGGCCACAGGCTCCCCATGGTGAAGACCACCGGCGGTGACCCGTCCTCGACGAAGGCGCGAAGGTCGGCCGACGGCTTCCAGGTCATGCGGTCCCAGTGCCAGAAGCCGGTCATGTGGCAGTTGGCCGGCCAATCGGCGGGCGGCGGGACGAGGCTGGGGCTGAAGGGGTAGAGGATCGGGTTCTTCTCGCCCATCGCCCTCAGCGGCGAGCGCGGGCCCAGCGGTCGGAGCCCCCTGTTGCGCCGGATCTCGTTCACGGGCCCACGCGCACAGTGCCATTCCCACTGTCGGCGTGCCAGGTGGGTGAGCCGGTTGTACCGGGGGCCGAGCGGAAGCGAGGGTGCGCCGAAGGCAGGAAAGACCTTCGTACTCGACTGAGGGATCAGGCACACAGCGGCCCAGGGGGCGGGGTCCTCGACGAGCAGGTGGTACGGACGGGTCAGTACGGAGTTGACGACGAGGTCGGCCCCCTCGCAGGCGGACTGCAGCAGCCGGAGGAGCTCGTGACGGTCCTGCAGAGTGTGCTGAGGGAGCACGCTGAGCGCACGGGACAGGCGGACCGCGGAGGCCGTGCGCCCGACCCGGGCAGCCAGCCGCTCCTCGCTCAGGGACTTCCACGCCCTTCCCGGTAGGTATTCTCCGGGATCTCCGGGCAGCGGTATCAATTCCAGTCCGGCTTCGTGCACGACGTCGGCGTAAACGGACGGTGCTGCGATACGGACCGTATGGCCGCGAGATTTCAACTCGTTCCCCAGGGTCACGAAAGGTTGCGTATCTCCGCGGGATCCAAGTGTTGTCAACGTGACGCGCATTGTTTGATCCAACCCCCGTACCAGTGCTCGTGTCGGGAACGCGGTCAGGCTACACCAGACTCCTGATCACTCATGCGGGTTCCGCGAGTTCTGAGTAACGTGACTCGATACGGGTGCCATTACATTTCTCGCAAAGATCTTACGTTCTTCCGCGGTGGAGTGTGCAGAGATTTGACGTCCGATGTCTAGCGTGCTTGATGTCAGGGACCGCAGCCACCTCGGCGTCCGTCGGCGTGGCTCTTCACCAAGGCAGGTGGGCAGCTTGTTCGCTCGGCTTCTCGGGCCACTGACGGTGGGCACGGGCAAGCGGGAGTCGGCGCCGACGTCCAACAGGGAGAAACAGATGCTGGCGCTGCTCCTCCTCAATCTTCCCCACGTGACGTCGACCGGCTTGATCATCGACGAACTCTGGACAGAGAACCCACCCAAGACTGCGATGACAACCCTGCAGACCTACATCCTGCACTTGCGCAAATTCCTGGCGGAAACGATGGGGGTGTCCGCCAGGACGGTAGCAAAGGAATACCTGGTGCACCGATCGGGGGGATACGTATTCGTGGCCTCCCAGGTGGACCTCGACGTGGAGGAATTCCGAGCTCTCGAACGGCGGGCGCACATGGAAGTGGACCTGGACGACTACCAGGGGGCGGTCAGGACAGCGGAGAGTGCGTTGTCACTGTGGCATGGACAGGCGCTGATGGACGTGCAGGCTGGACAGTACATACAGGCCGAGATACACGGTCTGGAACAAGCACGACTGTCGCTGATCGAGGAAAAGATCGAGGCCGAAATGGTGCTCGGCAGGGACCGGAAGGTGTTGGGGGAACTGTCCACGCTGGTGACGCGCTACCCACTCCACGAGGGTCTCAACTCCAGTTACATCCGCGCCCTCGCCAACTCGGGGTACCGCACCCGTGCCCTCGAGGTGTACCAGGACCTGCGCGCCGTGATGGTGGACCAGATCGGTCTCGAGCCGTCAGCGGAACTGCGGGAGCTTCACGAGGCGATACTCACCGACAGACTGCCGAGGGCCCGGACCGAGCGCCGGCGAGGCGAACTCCTGCGCCACCCGGCGTGACCCATGGGGGCGTTCGTCCAGCGGCCCGCCGTCGTACGCATCCGGCAGGTCATGAACGGACCCGTCCCGTCGCGAGCGGCGCCGTCAGCCTGCTCGACCCGGCGCCGCATGCGGTGGCAGGACGCATTCCACCGTGGCCTGCGCCTCTCGACGCTGACGACCGCCGAGCGTCATCCTTCCCCGCCGTCGCGGCCGGATGACCCTTGCCGCTGGACCGCATCGCCGTCCACGGCATCCGACTCCCCAGGCTCTCGAACCCATCGGCTCCATGGCCGTCGCGGCCGAGGAGCCCAGGTCCTCATCGGCAGCAACGACAAACAGCGACCGTCCGGCAAACGAAGGGGCACAAGAGATGAACGCGATGTCCGCCGCCCTCCGCCTGTCCACACGACCCTCTCGATGGCGGAGACCGGCCGCGAACGCGGTGTCGACGGCCGCGCTGGCTCTGGCCGTCCTGACCCCCACGACGGCCCACGCCGCCCAGGCGGCCAACTGCTCGTCCGGTGCATTGTGCCTGTACTCCGGACAGAACTTCGACGGTGAACGCCTGTCCCTTTCCTCGCTGAACAGCAGCGGGACCTGTATCAGCCTCGTCGACCACGGCTGGGCCGGCCGGGTCGAATCCGCAGCCAACACACATTCCGCCAGTGCGGTTCTTTTCCCGAACGACTACTGCCTGGGATCCCCGTACCGCGTCGACGCGGGAGCAAGCGTGGCTGACCTCGGCGCCTTCGTCCCGCTGAGCGCCTGGGTGCCCGGCCGGACGAACTGACCGGCAGCCAAGGCTCACGCAGCCCCGAACGGGACCGACACGTCCGGCGCTCTCGCAGGGAGCCCGCCACATCCTCGACCAAGGAAACAGCGTTGACTCAGTCCACCGGTATCGCATTCGTGGGATGCGGCTATGTGGCCGACTTCTACATGGCAACCCTTCCGAACTATCCGGAGCTTCGGCTCCGAGGTGTCCATGACCTGAACGACGACCGGACCACCATCTTCTCGAAGCATCACGGCGTGCCGGTGTACGCCTCGTACGAGGAACTGCTGCGTGACGAATCCGTGGAGATTGTCGTGAATCTCACCAATCCGCGCAGCCATTACGAGGTTTCCCGCAGAGCTCTGGAGGCGGGCAAACACGTCTACTCGGAGAAGCCCTTCGCCGAGAATCTGACGCGGGCCCGGGAACTGGTGGAGTCGGCCGAGCGGCGAGGACTCGTCCTCTCCTCGGCGCCCTGTTCGCTGCTGGGCGAGACGGCCCAGACCATGTGGCAGGCGCTCCGGTACGACGCCATCGGCCGGCCTCGCCTCGTCTACGCGGAACTCGACGACGGAGCGGTCCACCAGATGCCCTACCGCACCTGGATCAGCGCCTCGGGAGCCGCCTGGCCGTACCTCGACGAGTTCCGGGTCGGCCCCACGCTGGAGCACGCGGGGTACTACCTGACATGGCTCACCGCGTTCTTCGGGCCGGCCGCGGAGGTGGTGAGCTTCTCCCGGCTGCTGCAGCCCGAGAAACTGGGCGATCCGCAGCCCCACGCTTTCGCGCCCGACTTCACCTCGGCATGCATCACGTTCCACTCCGGGGTGGTGGCTCGTCTGACGTGCAGCACCGTGGCCCCGGAGAATCACTCGCTCCAGATCGTCGGTGACGAGGGAGTGCTGTCCACATCGGAATGCTGGGACTACGGTGCCGATGTGCACCTGCGCAGGCGGGTGACCGGTGTCGAATCGGCGCATCACTATCTGACGAACCCGGAAGTCGTTCCTCCCGCACGGCCCGCCGACTACCGTTTCCGGTACCAGGACACCCATGACATGGATTTCGCACGCGGAATAGCCGACGTTGGCGAAGCAGTGCGCAAGGGTGGCACCCCGGCACTGTCGGCCCGGCATGCTCTGCACGTCCTGGAAATCGTCTCGGCCATCGCCGACCCGCCCACCGACGGCTCCACGGAGATCACCTCCAAGTTCGATCAGCTGGAGCCGATGCCATGGGCCCAACAACGGTAGTGCCCAGCTCAGTCAGGACCAGAGACGGAGGGAAGATGGCTTCTCCAGCCCCTGCGACGTTCGTCATGCCGCACTATGCGGACTCCGCCAAGGCGGGCGTCTATCTCGACCAGACCATGCAGAGCCTGTACGCACAGACGGATGCGGACTGGCAGGTGGTCGTCATCGACGACGCGTCCCCGGATCCACGAGACCGCGAGCGGCTGCGAAAGCTGCAGGACAGGGACCCCGAGCGGGTCTTCCTCATCGAGCAGGACGCCAACCACGGCCAGGGTTGCTGCCGCAACGTGGGCGTGCGATGGGCCCATGAGCACGGATCGCCCTTCGTCCTGTTCCAGGACGCGGACGATCTCGCCCATCCGCGGCGGCTGGAAGCAACCAGGCAGACCTTCGTCGAACGTCCCGAAGTGGACTTCGTGTACTCGACCTTCTCCGTCATCGACGAGGACGGCAGTACGGTTGCGCACAGTCGTCTCACGCCCTCGCTTCAGGAAATCCTCGACTCGCACCGGGAAGATCCGGTCGAGGGCCCCCGCGTATGGATCCGCATGGGCGTGGACACCGGTTACACCACGCTGACGTCGACGGTCGCGGTCCGCACGGAGCTGGCCGTCATCAGTCCCTTCCCGCACGTACGCGCATCCGAGGACGCGCACGCCTGGTTCCGCATGTCCGCGGCGGGCACGTCCGTCGCCTACCTGCCGTCTGTTCCGTGCCAGTACCGCGTACCGCAGGACTCGAGGGGGTCGTCCGACCGCGACCGCATCGGCGCCGACTACTACCGGCGCAAGGCCGAGGTCGACACCGACGGGTTCTTCGAAGCGATCTCCATATCCCTGGAACGGCGAACCATCGAGCCCGATGAGGTGAACGGTCTCAAGGATGCCTTCTTCCGGCGGCTGGCCCTCACCATGGAGAAGGAAGGACAGGAGTCCCTGGCTCAGGAGATCCTGGGCATGATCGACTACCTCGGCGTTCGCTGAACGGCCGACCACCTCATGACACAGCACTCGTTGTCGCCGTCCGGCCGGCTGAGATCAGCGCGCCGCTCCGTCGCCGGCTACTTCTTCGTCAATGGCGTCGCCGTCTCCTCCTGGGTCGCCCGCATCCCAGACGTCAAGGAGAGACTGGACCTTGGCGACGGCCTTCTGGGAGCCGCCCTGCTGGTCGCCGCTGCCGGCACCGTGGCAGGGCTCGCAACCGTCGGACGGTATATCGACCGGATCGGCGCCGACCGTGTCAGCACGGTGGCATCCGTCGCCGTCGCCCTTGGACTCATCGGTCCCGGACTGGCACCGAATCTGGCCCTTCTCATGGTCAGCCTGCTGATTTTCGGCCTGGCGGGCGGCGCGTACAACGTGTCGATGAACGCGCAGGCCGTGGCAGTGGACCGTGCCTACGAACGCCAGATCATCACCTCCTTCCACGCCGTATACAGCATCGGCGCCCTCATCGGAGCCGCGGCGGGAAGCCTGATGGCCCACCTGGGCGTCGACCCCGCCGTGTCCCTTCCTGTCCTGGCCGGTGTGTCGGCGGTCGGCGCCTGGCTGTGCGGCCGCGGTCCGCACCTCGCCGCCACCGCACGGCCCGCACCGGTCGACCACGAGCCGGGCACGAGGACGTCCGACAGCCGTTTGCTGCTCCTCGGCGCCTGCTGCTTCGCCTGCCTGCTCGCCGAGGGGGCGATCGCCGACTGGAGCGGCGTCTACCTGAGAGAAGACGTCGGTCTGTCGGCGGCCTCCGCACCCACGGGCTACATGGCCTTCTCCGTCGCCATGGCGACCGGCCGACTCGTCGCCGACCGAGTGGCGATGTCCGTCGGCGCCATGCGACTGGTCACCTGCTCGGCCCTCGTTGCGAGCGGAGGGCTGGCAGCGGGACTGTTCAGCGGGCTGGGCCCGGTGGCACTCACCGGGTTCGCGATGTTCGGAGCGGGGCTCTCGTGTCTGATGCCGCAGATGTTCAAGGCAGTGGGAGACACCTTCCCGGACGGCACGGGCAAAGCGGTGGCTTCTGTCGCAACCCTCGGTTACGCGGGTCTGCTCAGCGGCCCACCGGTCATCGGGCTACTGGCACACGCGCTGGGGCTGCGCCTGGCACTGGGCCTGCTCGTGACACTCATGCTCGCGGTCGCCGCTGCTTCCAGAGTCATCGCCCAATGGTCGTCCTCCCCGGAGCCGGAACCGAATCGGCGGCCTGCGAACCGGGGACAGCGTGCCGCTCCGTGAATGGTGATCAGGGTGGTCCCGCCGACGGCGAGGACCACGCCGCCGGCCGGCCCGAGCCCCGTCCACCAGGAAGGGTCTTCGGCGGGCGGTGATCCGGTGTTCTGACTTTATCCCGCTGCTGGTGGCCGGCACCCGCCGCATCACCCTCGTCCAGGCCCGCCTGGCCCGGCTCCTGGCGCCGCTCGCCGGCGTGCGTGTGGTCGAGCCGCCGTACGAGGCCGTGCCGTTGCGGGAGGCGATGTGGTGGCACCCCGTGCACACCCACGACGCGGCCCACATCTGGCTCCGGGAGACGGCCGCCCGCGTCGGCAGACGCATGACCGAGGAGCTTCCGAACGACGGATCCACCGGGTGACCGCCCACCGCGACGGCCCGTGCCGGGCCGGTGTCGCCGCTCGTCGACCGGGCGTCAGCGGGCCTGCACGTCGCCGCGGGTGGAGGAGGCGACGGTGTCGCGGTGGGCGAAGTCGCCCGGGGGGATGCCGGGGTGGTGGCCGGGCAGCGGCTCCGGCGCGGTCGCGGCAGGGCCGAGGGTGAGGCGCGAGACGATGCGGTAGCGGTCGCCGCGGTACAGCGAGTGGACGTACTCGACCGGCCGGCCGGCCGTGTCCGAGGTCAGCCGCTCGACCAGGAGGGCGGGGGAGAGTTCGGGCACGTCCAGCACCTCGGCCTCCGCCCGGGTCACCACGGTCGGCTCGATGGTCTGGGTCGCTTCGCGGACGTGAACGTCGTGGTGCTCGCGCAGGTGCTCGTACAGATCGCCGCTCTCCAGCTCCTGCGCGGAGAGTCCGGGCACCAGATCGGCGCGGATGTGAAGGTGCTCGATGGCCATCGGGGCGCCGTCGACGAGTCGCAGCCGGGCCACGTAGACGATCCGGGCGGCGGGGGAGAGGCGCAGCTTGCGGCCGACGCGCGCGCCCGCCTGGATGGTCGTGAACTCCAGGAGCCGACTGGACCAGGCGCCCTGCGCGCGGGGCACCTCGAGCCCCTGCTCGGGCGAGACCAGCTCCTGGGTGATCTTCTCGGGTGCGACGAACATGCCGCGTCCGTGTTCGCGGACCAGAACGCCCGCCGCGACGAGTTCGTCGACGGCCGCGCGCAGAGTGGGGCGTGACACGCCCAGGTCCGCACAGAGGGTTCGCTCGGAGGGGATCGGGTCGCCGGGGCGCTGGGACTCGACGAGCTGCAGGAGATGATCGCGGACCCGCTCCCGCTTCAGCACCGCCCCCGACGAGCGCCGGCCGACCGTAGCCCCTGCCGTTCCGTTCGCGTCGCTCGCGTCCGTGGTCACCGCCCGCCCCCTCATGCCGTACGACCAGTTGCCTGACCAGTTGACCACGAAGACGCGGAGATCGACAACAAATCCGGTAACTGCCCTGCATTGCTAAGGGGGTTGACGGGGTCATTGGTCTATGCCAGCTTTCTCCCTCACCAGAGGTCACCTGACCAGTTAGGTGCTGGTCAGGTCCGGCTCCCAGAGGTGAACCGTGAAGCTCCGTTTGCTCACCGGCGTGTCCGCGCTCGTCGCGGTCGCCGGGCTCAGCGCCTGCAGTTCGTCCGGCTCCGGCGACGGGGGATCCACGGGCGGGGGCCGGACCGCGATCGACGTGTGGCTGATGCGCGACAGCGTCTCGGAGGCCTTCCAGAAGGACTTCGAGAAGAACTTCGAGGCCGCGCACCGGGACATCGACGTACGGATCCAGATCCAGGAGTGGGAAGGCATCGGTGAGAAGGTCACCGCCGCGCTGGCCGGCAACGACGCCCCCGATGTCATCGAGACCGGCAACACGCAGGTCGCCCGGTTCGCCCAGAGCGGCGGCCTGCTCGACCTGAGCGACAAGGTCGGCGAGCTCGGCGGCGACGCCTGGATCGAGGGCCTCGCCGAGCCGGGCGCCTGGGAGGGCAAGCAGTACGGCATCCCGTACTACGCGGCCAACCGCGTGGTCGTCTACCGCAAGGACCTCTTCGCGAACGCCGGCGTCGACGCCACGCGGATCAAGACCCGCGACCAGTGGATCGCCGCCACGAAGAAGCTCGACAAGGGCTCCCAGCAGGGTATCTACCTGCCCGGGCAGAACTGGTACGCCTACGCGGGCTTCGTCTGGGACGAGGGCGGCGATCTCGCCACCGAATCGGACGGCACGTGGAAGGGCGCCCTCGACACACCGGAGGCCCTGCGCGCCATGGCCTTCTACAAGGAGCTCCAGGCCCTGGGCAACGGGCCGAAGGACTCCGACGAGGCGCAGCCGCCGCAGGCCGAGGTGATGGCCAAGGGGCAGACGGCGCAGATCATCAGCACACCCGGAGGGGCCAACGTCGTCGCCCAGATCAATCCGGAGCTGAAGGACGAGCTCGGCTTCTTCCCGATCCCGGGGAAGACGGCCGGCACCCCGGGCGCCGTCTTCACCGGCGGATCCGACCTCGTGATCCCGGTGGCGTCGCAGCACCACGACGCCGCGTTCACCTTCGTCAAGGAGCTGACCGGCGACACGTGGCAGAAGAAGCTCGCCGTCGCGATGAGCTACGTGCCGAACAAGACCACGCTCGCCGGCGCGGTCGCCGCCGACCCCGGCGCCTCCGCGATGGCGGTCGGCGCGGCCGTCGGCCACGCCACCCCGAACACCCCGGGCTGGGCGGCGGTCGAGGCCAGGAATCCCATCAAGGACTACCTGACCGCCGTCCTCACCGGCGGCGACCCGGAGCGCGAGGCCGCCGAGGCCTCCGACGCCATCACCGATGCCATGAAGTCCGGCTCCTGACCCCGCCATCGCCCACCTCCGCCCCCCCCCTGCGCCCACCTGCGCCCACCGAGAGGAGTGCGCCGTGACGATCGTCCGCGACCCGATGGTGTCCCGGCCGCCGGCCCGCCCGCCCCGGCGTACCCGGGGCGCCGCCCGCCGCGCCACCATGTCCGGCGTCTGGCCGTACCTGCTGGTGGCGCCGGCGGTGCTCGGCATGCTGTACCTGCTCGTCTATCCGCTCGCACGGGCCGTCCTGATCTCCTTCCAGGACTTCGGGCTGCGCCAGCTGATCCTCGGCGACGCGCGCTTCACCGGCCTCGACAACTACACGACGCTCCTGTCCGACCCGCGCTTCTGGTCCGTGGTGCGGCGCACCTTCCTCTTCATGGCCGTCAACGTCACTCTGATCATGGTGCTGTCGACGTCGGTCGCACTGATGGTGGAGCGGCTCGGCCGGTTCGGCCGCACGGCCGTGCTCAGCGCGCTCGTACTGACCTGGGCCATGCCGGTGGTCGCGGCCACCACCGTCTTCCAGTGGCTCTTCCACTCCGAGTTCGGGATCGTCAACCACACCCTCACCGGCCTCGGCTTCGACGGCTTCGACGGCTATCCGTGGCTGGCGCACGGCGGAGCGGCGTTCGCCATCCTGGTCGCCCTCGTGGTCTGGCAGTCGGTCCCGTTCGCGGCGATCACCCTCTATTCGGCGCTCACCACCGTGCCGGCCGAACTCCACGAGGCCGCACGCATCGACGGCGCGTCCGGATGGCGGGTCTTCCGCTCGATCACCCTCCCGATCGTGCGACCGATCTTCATGCTCGTGCTCTCCCTCGAAGTCATCTGGACGTTCAAGGCCTTCGTGCAGATCTGGGTGATGACCCGCGGCGGCCCGGGTGACTCCACGACGATCCTGCCCGTGTACGCGGTGCAGACCGCTCTCGCCCAGCAGCGCTACGACCTCGGCTCGGCGGCCTCGATGCTGACCGTGCTGCTCATGTCCGGGGTGCTCGTCGCCTGGTTCCGTCAGATGTTCCGGCAGGAGAACGAGCTGTGACGCCCCCTCGCGCCCTGCGCCGCCTGCCGCTGAACCTCGCCGCCACCGTGACGGTCGTCGTCTGCCTGTTCCCGGTCTACTGGATGGTCACCACCGCCTTCACACCGTCGCGCGACATCCAGTCCGACAGTCCCCGGCCGCTGCCCCGGAGCTGGACCCTCGACCACTTCGAACGGGCCGTCGAGGCGGACGGGTTCGGCCTGTTCTGGCGCAACAGCGTCCTCGTGACGCTCGGCGCGGTCGTGCTCGCGCTGATCGTCGCGCTCGGCGCGTCGTTCGCGGTGGCCAGGATGCGCTGGCGCGGACGCAGGCAGTTCATGCTCATGGTGTTCGTCGCGCAGATGGCACCGTGGGAGTCCCTGATCATCCCCGTGTACATCATCTCCCGTGACACCGGGATGCTCGACCGGCTGCCGACCCTCACCCTCGTCTACTTCATGATGACGCTGCCGTTCACCGTCGTCGTGCTGCGCGGCTTCATCGCCACGATCCCGGCGGAGCTGGAGGAGTCGGCGCAGGTCGACGGATGCACCCGGCTCGGTGCGTTCCGGCACGTGGCCTTCCCGCTGCTCGCGCCCGGCCTGATGGCGACGTCGCTGTTCGGCTACATCACGGCGTGGAACGAGTTCGCCTACGCCAACTTCCTGATCATCAAGCAACAGGACCACCGGACGCTGCCGGTGTGGCTGTCCTCGTTCCACAACACGTTCGGCACCGACTGGGGCGCCACGATGGCCGCCTCCACGCTCTTCGCGCTGCCCGCCCTGGTGATCTTCCTGCTGCTGCAACGACACGTGGCATCGGGGTTCGCCGCCGGCGCCGTCAAGGGCTGAGCACGCCCGTCCCCCGCTCCCCACGGCCCGTACCGGAGGTCCGCCGTGCCCGCGTCCCGTCCCGCCCTCGTGCCCGCGCCCACCCAGCACACCCACCGCCCGGGCCACTTCACCTTCACCCCGGACACCACGGTCCGCGTCACGCCCGGCGCCGAGCCCGCCGCCACCCTGCTGCGCACCCTCCTCGCACCCGCCACGGGACTCCGGCTGCGCCCCGCTCCCGACGGGCGGGTCCTCCTCGCACTCGACCCCGGGCTCGTCGGTCTCGGCGCGGAGGGCTACGGCCTGACGGTCTCGCCCGACGCCGTGCTCCTGCGGGCCGCCCGCCTCACCGGGCTGCTGCGCGGCATCCAGACGATCCGACAGTTGCTCCCCGCCGAGGCCCTGGCGGGACGGGCCCGGCCAGGCGTGCCCTGGCGGATGCCCTGCGCCGAGATCACGGATGTGCCGCGCCGTGCCTGGCGTGGCTTCATGCTCGACGTGGCACGCCACTTCCAGCCCGCGCCGTTCCTGCGCCGCTACGTCGACCTGCTCGCCCTGCACAAGCTCAACGTGCTGCACCTGCACCTCACCGACGACCAGGGGTGGCGGCTTCCGGTCGCCGACTACCCCCTGCTGACCGAGGTGGGCGGACGGCGTGCGCAGTCGATGGTGGGCCCCGCCGGGTCCGACGTCTTCGACGGGGTGCCGCACGAAGGGTCCTACACGGAGCGGCAGTTGCGGGATCTCGTCGCCTACGCCGCCGCACGTGGCGTCACCGTGGTGCCCGAGGTGGAGATGCCCGGACACGCCCGGGCAGCCCTCGCCGCCTATCCGGAACTCGGCACCGTCCCGGGCCGCCGGCTCGACGTGTGGACCCGCTGGGGCGTGTGCGACACGGTCTTCGGCGTCCACGAGCCCGTCCTCGACTTCTGCCGCACCGTCCTCGACACGGTCCTGGACCTCTTCCCCTCCCCGCACGTCCACGTCGGCGGCGACGAATGCCCGACGACCGAATGGGCCGCGAGCCCCGAGGCACGGGCACGCGTCGCGGCGGAAGGCCTGTCCGGCGCGGGGGACCTGCGCAGCTGGTTCCTCGGCCGGGTCGGTGCCCATCTGCTGGAGCGCGGCCGGACCCCCGTCGCGTGGGCGGAGACGGGGGAGGGGCTGCCGCCGGACTTCACGGTCATGACCTGGCGGGACCCGGAACACGTCCGGACCGCGCTCGAACGCGGCCACCGGGTCGTCAGCAGCCACCACGGGGCCACCTATCTCGACTACGCCCAGTCCGCCTCCCCGGCCGAACCGCCGGCCCAGCCCGGCACCGTCGTCGGACTGCGGACCGTCCACGACCACGACCCACCCGACGATCCCTCCCTGCGAGGCGAACTCCTCGGGGTGCAGGCCCAGTTGTGGACCGAGTTCGCGCCCACCGCGGACCACGTCGACTACCTGGCCTTTCCCCGGCTCGCCGCCCTCGCCGACCGGGCGTGGCACGGCGCCTCGCCCTGGCCGCAGGCCCGTGCACGCCTCGTCGCGCACGGCACCAGGCTCGCCGCCCTCGGTGTGCGGCACGGGCCGTTCGATCCGTACGTCCCCGTCCCTCGCAGTTCCGTCCCCCACCGTTCCGGAGAGGAATCGAGATGAATCCCGTGCGAACGACCTCCCGCAGGGCGCTCACCAGGGCGGCCCGCTGTGCCCTCGTCGCCCTGATGGGCTCCGCGTCCCTCGCCGCGCTGCCCGTCGCCGAGGCCGGCGCCGCCTCGGGCGCCGTGTCGGTGCAGTACCACACCGGATCCACCGGCAGCGACCAGGCCGAACCGTGGCTGAAGGTGAAGAACACCGGCACGTCCCCCGTGGCGCTCAGCGGCGTGAAGCTGCGCTACTACTTCAAGGCCGACTCGGCGAGTGCCGGCTACCGTTTCGCCTGCTCCTGGGCGGTGCGCGGCTGTGCCAATGTCACCGGCACCTTCGGTGCCCTCGCCCACCCGACCGCCACCGCCGACCGCTACCTGGAGATCGGCTTCACCTCCGGCGCGGGCTCCCTCGCCCCCGGCGCCGACAGCGGCGACCTCCAGCTCCGCTTCCACCGCGCCGACTGGCAGTCGCTGAACCAGACCGACGACTACTCCTTCGGCGCGGCCCAGAGCGCGTACGCGAGCTGGGCGAAGGTCACCGCCCAACTGGACGGGGCGACGGTCTGGGGCACCGCCCCCGAGGGCAACGATCCGACCGACCCGACCGATCCCACCGACCCGACGGATCCCACCGACCCGCCGGGGAGCGGCGCGACGCTCTTCGACGACTTCAGCTACACGAAGTACGACGACCCGGCCGTCTCGGCCCACGGCTGGAACGTACGCTCCAACCCCGGCGGCCCCGGGGTGCCCGGCGCGACCTGGGCGCCGGAGAACGTGACCTTCTCGTCCTCCGGCGGCAACACCGTGATGAACCTGGAGACCTCGACGTCCGGCACCGGGGCGAGCACCGAGCAGACCGAAGTGCTCACCAAGGCCACGAAGTTCCGCAACGGCACGTACGCGGCGCGCGTCAGGTTCGCCGACGCGCCGAAGAGCGGCCCGGACGGGGACCACCTGGTGCAGACGTTCTTCACCATCAACGACCTCAAGGCGCCGATGGCCGACGACTACGCCGAGTACGACTTCGAGTACCTGCCCAACGGCGGCTGGGGCGAGGCGTCGAACATCCTCTACACGACGTCATGGGAGACCTATGACCCGGACCCGTGGCAGGCCGTGAACCAGCACACGGAGAGCCGGCAGAGCTACGCGGGATGGCACGACCTGATCGTCACGATCGACAACAGCTCGATCCGCTACTACGTCGACGGGCAGCTGTTCGGCACGCACGACGCCGCGTATCTGCCGGAGCGGCCCATGTCGATCAACTTCAACCAGTGGCTGATCGACCTGGCGGGCCAGACGAGCACCGGCCCGCGCGCGTACGACCAGCAGGTCGACTACGTGCTGCACGTGAAGGACCAGGTGCTGACCCCCGCGCAGGTGGCCGCCAAGGTGGCCGCCTACCGCGGCGCGGGCACCGCCTTCGAGGACACGGTCCCCTCGCAGTGAGGTGATCAGCCGACGGGCCAGTCGGGCACCCGGCTCCTGGGCGGTTCCGGTTCCAGGAGCCGGACGTGACCGTTGCGGACGACTCCGCGCCAGGCCCCGCACTCTTTCCCGAGCGCTTCGATGAACTGCTTGAGATTCCGGAGTCCGACCCGCACGAGCACGGTGGGCCGGACCTGATCGACCCGCCGCACCCACGGCATGAACCGCGGGAACGTCTTGAACTGGGTTCACTGGTGGTACGCGGTACGCATCGGTACCGAAACCTCGATCGTTTCCTCGACGCTGTGCACGGCCCACCTGCTCCGGACTCCGTCTCCCGGTCGCGAGGGACGGCGGGAGGCCACGCCTGCCCGCCGTTCCGCCCGCTGCTCGTGTCCGATCGCCGCGGTCCTCAGGACTGGGGCCGCCTCCCGTGGTTGGCGGCGTGCTTGCGGCGCGCCTTCTTCTTCCGACGTCGCTTCGAAGACATGTCGCCCTCCTTCCGGTGCAGGTGGCTGCGTTGCGAGCGCTGCCGTCCCCACCGTTCCACACGACACCCGGAGCCGCGACTCGAGGCGATGCCGGGCACGAACCCGCACCCATCAGCGCCGACGCCGGCCATGCCCTGGAACAGGAACGCGCCACCCTGCAGGCCGAACGCGGCAAGGGCGCGGCGACGCTGCGGGACTCCGACGCGGACGTGGGGGACCGCGCCGACGCGGCCGACGAACTGCAGCGCGCCGACGCGCTCCAGCGGCTGGACTCCCGCATCGCGGACATCACCACCCGCCTCACCCAGGCGGAGGACGCGGGCCCGCCCCCGGCCGACAGGGTGGGCGTCGGCAGCTCGGTCACGGTGCGGTACGGCGACGGCACGGAGCGGACCGTGGAGATCGGCGGGCGTGCCGAGGCCCCGGACCGGGACCTGGTCACGGCGGACAGCCCTCTCGGGTGCGCCCTCCTCGGCCGCCGCCCCGGCGACACGGTCACATACGACACACCGGAAGGACGCGCGACCGCCGCTGTCGTCTCCCCGGGACGCGGCAACGGCCCGTCGGGTACGACCGGCGGGTGACCGGTCGACGTCGGCGTCCTGCGGCGACGGACACCGCCCCCGCCGCGGCCTGGCCCGGCTGCTGCGCGTGCCTACCGCCTGCTCGCCCGGCTGCACGGGCCCCCGCGGCGAACGGGCAGGCATGCCGGGTTCAGCGCGCGACGAGTGTGGGCCTCGCCCCGGCTGCGCCGCCACATCGACGTCGACGCGGGATACGCCGCTTCTCCCTGGGTACCTGAGCCCAGCGGTGCGCCGGCCATGGCTCACCGGGTGTCCGGCCTCGATGCGGTGGGAGAGGGAATGAGGTTGCGTGAGTCGGCCCGGGTCATGGTGTCCCGATGCCCCGCCCAGGTGTTGAGCGGCCGTTACCGAATCGACGGTCTCCTCGGATCGGGCGGGGCCGCCGACGTCCATCGCGGGTTCGACCTGCGGTTGCGGCGACCGGTGGCGGTCAAGGTCTTCCGGCCCGAAGCCGGTGCCGACCTCGGGGACGGCGCGCACAGCGAAGCCGTGATCCTGGCCCGGCTGAACCACCCCGGACTCGTCACCGCCTACGACGCGGGCCGGCACGACGGACGTGTCTTCCTGGTCATGCAACTGATCGAGGGCAGCACGCTGAAGCACCGCATCGCCACGGCCCCCCTGTCTCCCGCGGCGACCGCGGAACTCGGTGCCGGCCTCGCCCAGGCGCTGGCTCACGCCCACGACGAGGGGATCGTCCACCGGGACGTCAAACCGTCCAACATCCTCCTGGACGCTTCCCACCGCCCCTACTTGACCGACTTCGGCATCTCCCGGCTCCTGGACGCCACCACCCGCACGGCCACCGGCGCCCTCACCGGGACGCCCGCCTACCTCTCGCCCGAGCAGGTCCTCGGCCGGCCCGTCGGCCGTCCCGCCGACGTCTACGCGCTCGGCCTCGTCCTCCTCGAATGCCTCACCGGCAGGCTCGAGTACGACGGCGGCCCTCTGGAAGCCGCGATCGCACGACTGCACCGCCCGCCCGTCCTGCCTGAACACGTGCCGGATCAACTGGCGGACGTGCTGAAGAGGATGACGGATCTGGACGAGCTGAACCGTCCGACAGCCCACGACTGCGCCCGCATCCTGGCGGGATCGGTCGAGGGGACCACCCCGGAAACCGGCCCCTCGGCGCTCGTCACGAGTCTGGTCGCCGACCAGGGAGCCTCACAGACGGCTGACCGGACCCACCGCGACGAGTCGTCCGGCGGGGGGCGGACCGCCCGGCGCCCCGTCACGCGCGGTCGCCCCCTCGTGGCCGGCGCGACCGTCGCACTTGCCGCGGTCATGGCCACCGCCTTCGTCGCCACCGATGACTCCGCGTCCCAGGGCGAGTCCCGAACCCGACCCGACGTCACGAGCGCCGCCCCGGAGAGCTCGGGCTCTCCCAGCGGCGCCGCACGGTCCCACCCGCCCGCATCCTCCGCCCCGGCGCAGTCGTCCGACGGCGGCGCCTCCGCCGGCCCGCCTTCCGGCGACGACCTCCGCCCCGCCTCACACGGACCGGACCGCGAACCCGGCGTCGACGCGGCTTCACGCGCTGCCGCCGCGGACACGACGGCGCCGGGGGCGCCACGAGCCACGGACCCGCCCGCCCCTGCGACGAAGGGCACCACGGCGCCCGACACCCCCCGCCCTCCCGGCCGGGCGAAGAAGGCGAAGAAGACGGAGAAGGCGAAGGGGACGGAGAACGCGGAGGAGAGGGACGAGAAGGACGAGAAGGACGAAAAGGCGGAGAAGGAAGAGAAGCCCGAGAAGCCCGAGAAGGAGCAGGAGGAAGTGTCCGAAAGCGCTACCGAAGAACGCTGACCGGACGCGCTCGGCCGGCGAAGTGCTGTGTCGCGGGTGCGCCGGCCCCGGTGGCGGCGAGGGGGGGCGAGCAGGCGCAGACCACTCTCCCCCGTCGGGCGGGCGACGCTGTGGCAGCGTCGGGGATCGCGACCGCCATGCGGCCACGCTTGTCCACTTACCGGTCATTTAATTGCACCGAACTGGCGCACCAGCACTGGTACATTCGTGTTCCACAACGGATCGCCTGCATCCCGCACCTTCCGTTGATCGGGGGAACCTTTCTTCACCTTCGCCGGAGCGCGGCACGGTCGCCGCTGTGCCGGAGGTGCGAGCGGTGCGCAGGTCAGGGGACTGGGGCGGTTCCGTCATTCTTTCGAAGGGTTGAGCAATGACCACGTCGCAACGGACCGAGCCCAGCCCACCCGAGGGCAGATCTCGCGACAAGATCGACGGCAGCGTCCTCCTCGTGGCCGGCGTGATCGTGCTCGGCGGGATCATGTCGATCCTGGACATCACGGTGGTCTCGGTCGGGCTGCAGACGTTCCAGAAGGAGTTCGACGCGACCTCGGCCCAGGTGGCCTGGACGATGACCGGCTACACGCTGGCGTTGGCGAGTGTCATCCCGCTCACCGGCTGGGCCTCCGACAGGTTCGGCACCAAACGGCTCTACCTGCTCGCGATCATCCTGTTCGCGGCCGGTTCCGCGCTGTGCGCGGCCGCCACGTCCCTCGAGATGCTGGTCGCGTTCCGGGTCGTCCAGGGCCTGGGCGGCGGCATGCTGATGCCGCTCGGCATGACGATCCTGACGCGCGCCGCGGGCCCCGAAAGGGTCGGCCGGGTGATGGCCGTACTCGGTATCCCCATGCTGCTCGGCCCGATCTTCGGCCCCATCCTGGGCGGTTGGCTGATCGACGTGGCCTCCTGGCACTGGATCTTCCTGATCAACCTGCCGATCGGTGTCATCGCTCTCGTCTACGCCGCCATGGTCCTGCCCAAGGACCGTGTGGAGCCCTCCGAGACCTTCGACTGGCCGGGCATGCTGATGCTGTCCCCGGGGCTGGCGACCTTCCTGTACGGCGTCTCGTCCATCCCGGAGACCGGCACCGTCTGGGCCGGCAAGGTCCTCGTGCCCGCGGTCATCGGTCTGGTTCTCATCGGCGCGTTCGTCCCGTGGGCGCTGCAGCGGCGGAACATCCACCCGCTGATCGATCTGCGGCTGTTCCTCAACCGGGACCTGAGCATCGCCGTGATCGCGATGTCCCTGTTCGCCATGGCGTTCTTCGGCGCCAGTCTGCTGTTCCCGCTCTACTTCCAGCAGGTGCGCGGGGAATCGGCCCTGGACTCCGGCGTGCTCCTCGCCCCGCAGGGCATCGGCGCGATGATCACCATGCCGATCGCCGGGATGCTCGCCGACCGTATCGGCCCCGGCAAGATCGTGCTGACCGGCATCGCGGTGATCACCGTCGGCATGGGCATGTTCACGCAGCTCACCGCCGACACTTCCTATGCGTACGTGATCAGCGCGCTCTTCGTGATGGGTCTCGGAATGGGTGCCTCGATGATGCCGATCATGGCGTCGGCCCTGGCCACCCTGAAGGACCACACGGTCGCCCGGGGATCGACCCTGATGAACATCGTCCAGCAGGTGGCGGCCTCGATCGGCACGGCTCTGTTCTCGGTGCTCCTCACCAACGGGCTCAAGGACGTCAGCGCGACCTCTCCGGCCGAGGTGCGTTCCCAGATGGGTGACGCGTTCGCCTCGGTGTTCCTGGTGGCGACCGTCCTCGTCGCCGTGTGTCTCGTCCCCGCCGCGCTGCTGCCTCGCAAGAAGGTCAAGGCCGCGGACCCCTCCGCCATGATGGGGCACTGATCCGAGCCCGTGGCCGGGACGCAGCCGACCTCGGCTGCGTCCCGGCCACGGGTGGGCACCGGGCAGCCCACCGGGGGAGTGGCACTCGACGCGACGGACACCGACCCGGCCGGTCTCACGGCACGGGCGGCCCCGCACGGACGTGACTCCAGGACATTTCGGTGCGTACCCGGCTAAAATGTCAGGTGGCCCGTGGCCCGGTTGTTTCCCCTGCGCCTGCCGAGGTGCCACACCGGGCCCCGATCTCCGGCGACCGGTAGGGAGGACACTCATGGCCGGGCGGTTCGCCTGTCGCAGGGTCTACGAGGAGCCGTCGCCGCAGGACGGCAAGCGAGTGCTCGTGGACCGCTTGTGGCCGCGCGGGGTGAGCAAGGAGGCGGCGCACCTGGACACCTGGCTGAAGGACGTCGCGCCCTCGACCGGTCTGCGCCGCTGGTACCACCACGACCCCGAACGCTTCGCCGAGTTCCGCCGCCGCTACGTCGCGGAGCTGGACGACCCGGAGCACCGGCAGGCCGTCCAGGAGCTGCGCGGCCTGGCGGCCCACGGCACGGTCACGCTGCTGACGGCCACGAAGGACGCGGACCGCAGTGAGGCCGCCGTGCTGGCCCAGTGGCTGAACGACGGCAAGGCCGCGCGGCACAACTCATGACGCGTCGTCCGACTCGCCCTCGCCGGGCGGCGGGTACGTCAGGTGTCCGTTCCGGACCTGTGCGTGCGGGTTCAGGGCGGCGGGTTTCGTCGTCGTGGCGGACATGATGTGCGCGACCTCCACGCCGGCGACGATCAGGGCGTCGGTGATCAGCCTGCGATGGCAGCGCCAGGGCACCGCCTCACTGCACATGATGGCCGGCCGTCCGCGCGCGGCGAGGCCGAGCAGCTCGTCCAGCCCCTCCGTGAACTCGTCGCTCGCCATGTAGTCGGCGTAGTCCCGGAACGCCTTGACCCGCCACGCGCCGTTCTCGCTCGGCACGCCCTTCGGGGTGTGCCGTCGACCGCCCAGCCGCGGAATCCGCCGGTAGGCGATGTCGGACGGGAGCGCCTCCTCGATCGCGGACTGGTTCCACTGCGGGAACGTGCGGGACGAGGGGAAGGAGCGGACATCGACCAGGTCGGTCACCTCGTTGTTCCGCAGCATCGTCAGCACCTCGTCGAAGTCGCGGGTCGAATGCCCCACGGTGCACACGCGGTTCGTCATAGGTCGATGGTGCCTCCGTGCCCGGCCTCCCCGCAGGGAGGCAGTCCGGCGGCGCGGCGGGGGTCACGAAGATCGGCGCGGTGGAGCTCGGCACGGCGGGGATCCGCGTCGACTCCGTCCACCCCGGCATGACGTACACGCCGATGACCGCGGCCGTGGGGAGCGAGCGCGGCGAGGGCAGATACCCCAACACCCCGATGGGCCGGGCCGGTGAGGCCGACGAGGTCGCCGGCGAAGTGGTCGTCCTGCTCTCGGACGCCGCCTCGTACGTCACCGGTGCGGAGCCGGCGGTGGACGGAGGCCGGACCACCGGCCCGACGGTGAAGTACGTCATGGGCCGGCAGGGCACCGCCTCACACCAGCTCGGGCCGCGCTTCCGCCGGGTGGGCGACCGGGGCCGGTACCGGCGCGGCCTTCGGGTCCCACAGCCGGGTCGTCCGCACGTAGCCGTGGATCACCGAGGCCATGGCCAAGAGGAGCAGCGGCCCGAACAGCCACGGACGCGCGGCCATCTCCACGGGCAGGAAGCGGTACGACACCAGCAGCAGGACGAAGACCGACGTGCCGTGGGTGACCAGCAGGGTGGCCGGACGGTCCCAGCCGCGTGCCAGCGAGCGCATCGCCGCCTCCACCGTCAGCGCGAACACCACGCCGGCGACGAGGTCCGCCCCGTAGTGGTAGCCGAAGCCCAGCGTCGCGGTGAGGGTGGCGACGAGCCAAAACGTTCCTGCCCACCTGAGAGCGCGAGAGCCCCGACGGGAGTGGATGAACAGCGTGGTGGCCCATGCCGTGTGCAGACTGGGCATGCAGTTGCGCGGCGTGACCGCGTCGAACGGGAAGGCGTGCGGGGCGGTGACCGGCGGCAGCGTGCCGGGCCACAGGTCGGCCGCGGCCCAGGAGCCGCCCTCCGGGCCGAAGGCGAAGACCGGCCCGACGACCGGGAAGATCATGTAGACGGCCGGCCCGAGCAGGCCGATCACGAGGAACGTGCGCACCAGGTGATGGCGCGGGAAGCGGCGCTCGACCGCCACGTGACGCAACTGGTGGAGCCCGACGAGGGCCGCCGCCAGCGGAAGCTGACCGTAGACCAGGTGCAGGGCGTGGCCGCTGAACGGCTGGCCGGCCTCGACGATCCGGCCGACCAGCCACGACGGGTTGCCCAGCGCGTGGTCCGCGGTCGCCACGTACTGGTCGAGCACCGTCGGCCGGGTCTTCGACGTGATGAGCAGCCAGGTGTCGCCCGTCTTGTGACCGGCGACCAGCAGCAGACCCAGTCCGACGCCCTTCAGGAGCAGCAGGCGTTCGGGGCCGGTACGGCGCGTGACCGCGACGACCGCGACACCCAGGATCACCCACAGGGCGCCGTTGCCGAACTCCATGTCGGCGCCGGCCGTCCACCGCACCAGCGCGAAGACGACGTCGACGGCGACCGCGACGGAGAACGCGAGAAGCCGTTGCCGCCAGGTGAGCACCACCATCGTCAACGCCAGCCCGCCGTACAGCAGCGGCCCCGACGCCGGGGTGAAGATCACCTCCCGGGCCTGGTGGGTGATCGGCCCCGGCAGGCCGTAGTGGCGCGCGGCGCATTCCAGTGCCACGAGGAACCCGAGGGTCGCCACACCCGCTGTGGCCCACAGCACCGCCCGTGGCCGGAGCCACGCGGCGAACACGGGAACGCGGTCTGTCCGCCGGGGTATTCGGGAGGGTGTATTTCGGTTCGGCATGCTTTTCCGGTGAAGAGCCGACGACCAGGGAGATCGTCGTGAGCTCGAACATGCTAGCGGCACGCTGTGAGCGCCCTGGGAGAGGGGAGTGCCGCTGCGCGCGAGGGGAGCAGCTCAGTCGCCGAGGCGGATGAGGAGCAGGGCGATGTCGTCGCCCGGCGTGGGCGAGTGCCGGATGAGGGTGTCCGCCATGGCGTCGAGGTCCGACGGGTCCGCGTGTTCCAGCAGCCCGGCGAGGGCGGCGGTCGCGTCGTCGAGGTCCACACCGGGAGCCTCCACGAGCCCGTCGGTGTAGAGGGCGAGCACGGACCCGCGCGGCAGCGGGACCTCCAGGGCCGGGTAGACCGTGTCGGGTTCGATGCCCAGCAGCAGGCCCGGAGTCACCCGGAGGAGTTCGGTGCGTCCGTCGGCATGGCGCAGCAGGGGACGCGGGTGGCCGGCGGTGGCCAGGCACGCGCGACGGGCGGCGAGGTCGAGGTGCACGTAGACGCAGCTCGTGAACAGATCGGGGTCGAGGTCGGTGAGCAGCCGGTTGGTACGCGCCAGGACGTCGGCCGGGGAGGCTCCCACCGTGGCGTGGGCGTGCACGGCGGTGCGGACCTGCCCCATGAGGGCCGCGGCGTCCACGTTGTGTCCCTGCACGTCGCCGATGGCGGCGCCGGCGGTGTGCGCGTCCAGGCGGATGAGGTCGTAGAAGTCGCCGCCGATGCCCAGGCCCCGGGCCGCCGGGAGATAGCGGGCGGCGACCTGCAGCCCGGGGATCCGGGGCAGCGTGTGCGGCAGGAGCGCGGACTGCAGGCGGTGGGCGAGGTGGTCCTTGGCGTCGTAGAGACGGGCACGGTCCAGGGCCTGCCCGACCAGACCGGCCAGCGAGGTGAGGACGGCGCGCTCGCCGGGCGGGAAGCCGCGGGGACGGTCGTAGGCGAGGAGGATCGAACCGATGGGGCGGCCGGACGCGATCAGCGGCAGAAAGGCCCACGACGCCATCCCGTCCTCGTGGACGGTGGACGGGTACTCGCGCCGGAGATCGGCGAAGGTCGGGAAGAAACCCGGTACGCCGGTGGTCAGGACCTCGCTGCCGGGGATGTCCGAGCTCAGCGGGACGGCGTCGAATCGGCCGATGACCTCGTCGGAGTAGCCCCGGTGGCCGAGGATCTTCAGACGGCCGTCCTCGGCCGCCATCAGCGCCATGGCCCGCGCGCCGAGAGCGGGCAGCAGCTGGTCCGCCGTCTGCTCCACCACGTCCTGGACACCGACGGCCTCGGTGAGGGTGGCCGCCAGGTGCATCAGGTGGTAGAGCACGGTGGCGCGGCTGGGACCGGCGGCCGGCACGGACGGGGACTCGGGCGCGTCCCCGTCGGGGTCGCCGCGCGTGATGCGCACACTGACGCCGGACGAGTCCGGGTACAGCTCGAAGGACAGCCACACGTCCGGGGGCCGCAGCACCGTGAACGCCTGGGGCCGCCGGCTCACCACGGCGGCCCGGTAGCGGTCCTCGACCTGGGGAACGTCCATCCACGGCAGCGACTCCCAGGGCAGCGTGCCGAGCAGCTCGGCCGCGTCACGGCCGACGAGGCCCGCTGCGGCCGGGGTCATGAAGGTGATGCGGCCGTTCGTGTCCAGCGCGCAGGACCCCCCGGGCAGGCGGTCGACGAACGCCGAGACCTCCCTCGCCTCGTCGGGGGGAACGAGGCGGCCCGACGGCGGCGGCAGCATCCGCGGCCGCTCCGCCGGCAACAGCGGGTCGCCGCGCTCCGCCGCTCGTTCCATCAGGCCGCCCAGCCGGCGGCAGCCGCTGTCGAGCGCGTCGCGCTCGTCCTGACTCAGCCGGTCCGGACGGCCCCCGGCCCACATCAGCACCAGCCCGCCCCGCAGCTTCGCGGTGTCCGAGACGACCGGGGCGGCCGCGAGTGCGAACTCGTACGGCAGGACGAGCGCGGGCCGCGGATACCGGCGCGCCATCTCCTCCTGGCCGCCGACCCAGATCAGGCGCCGCTCGCGCACGGCGTCCGCCACCGGCATGGGATCGGTCAGCGCCACGCGTCGCCACGGAGTCGCGATCTCCTGCGGCACCCCCGCCACCAGGACCAGCCACAACGCGTCACCGCCGGGCGGAAGCACGTACAGCAGCCCGCCGAACGCCCCGCACTCCCGCACCACGGCGGCCATCGCGGCGTCCATCAGCCGCCCGCCCCGGCACACGCCCGGGCCGGCCCCGCCGCACCGGTCCGCAGCCGTCGCCCCCGGGTTCCCGGCCCGCTCACCCCGGCCCGTCGGCCGGACCGAACATCGCCCATACGCGGACACTACGCCCTGCCCGCCGCCCCGGCATCCGGTCGCCGCGGCCCGTTCCGCTCCCGCGACTGCGACTGCGACCGTGCCCGGTGGGCGGCGGGCCGGTGTCCGCCCGCTCGCCGCATCGGGTCCATGATCGGGTGGAACAGCGTCGTCGTCCCCGACGCCCCGACCCAGGAGGAGCCATGTCCGTCAGCGCCGTCCCCGACATGATGCGGGCCGCCTGCATCGACGCCGTAGGCCCGGCCGACGCCATCCGGTACGGGACGCTCCCCGTACCGCCCGTCGGACCCACGGACGTACTGGTGCGCGTCGATGCCGTGGCCGTCGACCCCGTGGACACGTTCGTACGGTCCGGGGCGTACGCCACCCCGACCCCGTTCCCCTTCGTCGTCGGGCGCGACCTCGTCGGCGAGGTCGCCCGCGCCGGGACCGGCGCGGTGGGCTTCACGCCCGGACAGCGGGTGTGGTGCAACAGCCTGGGACACGCGGGGCGGCAGGGGGCCTGCGCCGAGTACGCGACGGTCGCCGCCGAACGCCTCTACGCGGCGCCGCCCGGCATCGCCGCGGAGGATCTCGTCGCGGCCGCCCACCCGGCGGCGTCGGCCTGGCTCGCGCTGTTCCGGCACGGACGCCTCAGGCCGGGGGAGACCGTGTACGTCGGCGGCGGGGCCGGCAACGTGGGCGGCGCCGCCGTCGCGCTGGCCGCCCGGGCCGGCGCCCGGGTGATCGCGACGGCGCGCGCCGAGGACGCCGCGGCGGTCCGCGCCCTGGGCGCCGCCGAGGTACTCGACTACCGGGCACCCGACCTCGGCGAACAACTGCGCCGGGCCGCGCCCTCCGGGTACGGCCTGCACCTCGACACCTCCGGGCACGGCGAACTGGCCGACTCCGTCGACCTGCTGGCGCACGGCGGGCGCCTGGTCGCCATGGTCGGACTGGGCGGCGGTTCCTCGGCGCTGCCGCTGGGCCGCCTGTACACCAAGGACGCGAGCATCGTCGGTTTCGCCATCAGCAACGCCACGACCGCCGACCTCGCCGAGGCCGCCGAGGGTGTCGTGGGCGTCCTGCGCGACACCCCGTGGCGCCCGCGCATCGCCGACCGCCTGCCGCTGTCGATGACGGCGCAGGCGCACCGGAGGCTGGAGGCCGGCACGGTGAACGGCCGTCTGGTCCTCGTACCGGACGGCCGGGAGAGCGCCTGAGCCCCGCCGGGCGCGGAGCGCACCGAGGCACAGGCGGGGCGGGCGGCACCACGGTGCCGCCCGCCCCTGGCCGCCGCCGGACGCCGGTCGAACCGGCCCGGCCTGCGGCCCGCTACGCGGACGCGACGACGGAGTCGTCCGTCGGGCGCGCACCCGGCAACTGGTGGCGGGCGGCCACGAGGGCGGACTCGATGTCCCGGGTCCCGGTGGCGACGCACAGGGTGTAGGAGACGTCCTCGAGCCGCTGACGGGCCTCGGGCGTGCCGTTCTCGGCGTGCAGGGCCTGCAGGGACGCGTACTGCTTCAGCAGGTCGGTCAGAACGGCGGGGTGGGCCATGAGCATCGGACTTCTCCCTTGCGCGAGGGTCGGGCGGGCTGGTCGAACAGTCGCGGAAGGGCTCCGGAAGGCGCTTCGGAGGGCGAACCGACGGCCGCAGCCGCGACGGGCCTGTGATCCCAAGCACCTGGCACGCCGAATGCCCCGTGCCACCGCGCTCAAACCGTCACGCCGGAAGCATCCCCGCCGGTCTCATCTCCCGAGGGGCTGGGTGAAACGCAGCAGGTTGCCGGTGGGGTCGCGGAACGCACAGTCGCGGACGCCGTAGGGCTGGTCCATCGGCTCCTGCAGTACCTCGCCGCCCGCGGCGCTGATGCGCTCGAAGGTGGCGTCGCAGTCGTCCGTCGCGAAGATGACGCCGCGCAGCAGGCCCTTGGCCATCAGCTCGGCCATGGCCTGCTTGTCCGCCGCCGAGACACTGGGGTCGGCGGCGGGCGGTTCCAGGACGATGTTGACGTCCGGCTGCGTGGGCGACCCGACGGTCACCCAGCGCATCCCCTCGAAGCCGACGTCGTTGCGCACCTCGAGACCGAGCACGTCACGGTAGAAGGCGATCGCCCGGTCGTGGTCGTCGACGGCGATGAAGCACTGGGAGAGCTTGATGTCCATACCGCCCACGCTACGGCCGTGCGGCGGGGCCCGCTTCTCTCTTCCTGACCGGCCGGGTGTGGATCTTGGCCATGCAGGCGGGGACCGCGGCGCCGGGGGCGTGGTCCCGGTCCCGGTAGGCGCTCGGGCTCTCGCCCACCAGCTCCGTGAAACGCGAGCTGAACGACCCCAGCGACGTACAGCCGACCTCGAAGCAGACCTCGGTCACCGTCAGGTCGCCGCGCCGCAGCAGCGCCTTGGCACGCTCGATGCGACGGGTCATCAGGTAGCTGTACGGCGTCTCGCCGAACGCGGCGCGGAAGCGGCGGGAGAAGTGCCCCGGCGACATCAGGGCGTCGCGCGCGAGGGCGGGGACGTCCAGCGGTTCGGCGTAGTCGCGGTCCATCCGGTCGCGGGCCCGCCGCAGCCGGACCAGGTCGTCGAGTGTCGGCCGTCCCATGCGGGCAGTCTCCCACACCCCCGGCGGGCCCGGCCCGTGCGGCAGCGGGCCGCCGCACGGGCCGGGCCGGCGGAGCGCCCCGGCCCCGCCGGACGACCGGTCAGGAACGGAGAAGCACCCGGGCAGGTGTCCCGCCTAGCGTGGCCGACATGGACATCACCCTTCACTGGACCTTCCTCCCGCACACCGACCCGGAGGCCTCCCTGGCCTTCTACCGCGACACCCTGGGCCTCGAGGTCCGCAACGACGTCGGCGAGGGCACCCGGCGCTGGATCACGGTCGGCCCCGCCGGCGGCTCCGGGACGTCCCTCGTCCTATAACCGCCCGCCACCGCCCCCGGCATCACCGACGACGAGCGCCGCACCATCACCGAGATGATGGCGAAGGGCACCTACGCCCGCATCACCCTGGCCACCGACGATCTCGACGCCACCTTCGCGCGACTGCGCGCCGGGGGCGCCGAGATCGTCCAGGAGCCGGCCGAGCAGCCGTACGGCCTGCGCGACTGCGCCGTCCGCGACCCCGCCGGGAACCTGGTCCGTGTCGACGAACGTCGCTGAGCCGTTCGGCACCGCCGGTGCGGGGCGACCGGACATACTGCTCGCAGACCGAGCCAGGGGATGCCGGCGGAGGCCGCGCAGCCGGCCCCGCCCGACAGAGGGAGACACGATGAGCGAGGCCACGCGGCCCGACACCCGACCAGCTGTGCCGCACGCCGCCGACGGCCACGACCTGATCCGCGTGCACGGCGCGCGGGAGAACAACCTCAAGGACGTCAGCATCGAGATCCCGAAGCGCCGTCTCACGGTGTTCACCGGGGTCTCCGGATCGGGCAAGAGCTCGCTGGTGTTCGACACGATCGCCGCCGAGTCGCAACGGCTGATCAACGAGACCTACAGCGCCTTCGTCCAGGGCTTCATGCCGACGCTCGCCCGGCCCGAGGTCGACGTCCTCGGCGGCCTGACGACCGCGATCAGCGTCGACCAGCAGCGCATGGGCGGCGACCCCCGGTCCACCGTCGGCACCGCCACGGACGCCAACGCGATGCTGCGCATCCTCTTCAGCCGCCTCGGCGAGCCGCACATCGGCCCGCCCAGCGCGTACTCCTTCAACACCGCCTCGGTCCGGGCGAGCGGCGCGATCACCGTCGAACGCGGCAACAAGAAGGCCGTGAGGGCCACCTACGAGCGCACCGGCGGCATGTGCACCCGGTGCGAGGGCCGGGGCACGGTCACCGACATCGACCTCACCCAGCTCTACGACGACTCCAAGTCGCTGAGCGAGGGCGCGTTCACCATCCCCGGCTGGAAGTCGGACAGCCAGTGGACCGTCCAGGTCTACGCCCAGTCCGGCTTCGTCGACCCGGACAAGCCGATCCGCGACTACACCGAGAAGGAGCTGCGGGCCTTCCTCCACGGCGAGCCGGTCAAGGTGAAGGTCAACGGCGTCAACCTCACCTACGAGGGCCTGATCCCCAAGATCCAGAAGACGTTCCTGTCCAAGGACAAGGAGGCCATGCAGCCGCACATCCGGGCCTTCGTGGAGCGGGCCGTCACCTTCACCACCTGCCCCGAGTGCGACGGCACCCGGCTCAGCGAGGGCGCCCGGAACTCGCGGATCGGGAAGGTGAGCATCGCCGACGCCTGCGCGATGGAGATCCGCGACCTGGCCGAGTGGGTCCGTTCCCTCGACGAGCCGTCGGTGGCACCCCTGCTCACCGCCCTGCGGCACACCCTCGACTCGTTCGTGGAGATCGGGCTGGGCTACCTCTCCCTCGACCGGCCGGCCGGCACCCTGTCCGGCGGCGAGGCACAGCGCGTCAAGATGATCCGCCACCTGGGTTCCTCGCTCACCGACGTCACCTACGTCTTCGACGAGCCCACGATCGGCCTGCACCCCCACGACATCCAGCGGATGAACGACCTGCTGCTGCGGCTGCGGGACAAGGGCAACACGGTCCTCGTCGTGGAGCACAAGCCGGAGACCATCGCCATCGCCGACCACGTCGTCGACCTCGGCCCCGGCGCGGGCACGGCGGGCGGCACCGTCTGTTTCGAAGGCACCGTCGAGGGTCTGCGCGCCAGCGACACGATCACCGGCCGCCACCTCGACGACCGGGCCGGCCTCAAGGAGAGCGTGCGCGAGCCGGCCGGCAAGCTGGAGATCCGCGGCGCCACCACGCACAACCTGCGGGGCGTCGACGTCGACATCCCGCTCGGCGTGCTCTGCGTGGTCACCGGCGTGGCGGGCTCCGGCAAGAGCTCCCTGATCCACGGATCGGTCCCCGCCGGGGCGGACGTCGTCTCGGTCGACCAGAGCCCCATCAAGGGCTCGCGGCGGAGCAACCCGGCGACCTACACCGGACTGCTGGACCCCGTCCGCAAGGCGTTCGCGAAGGCCAACGGCGTCAAGCCCGCCCTGTTCAGCGCCAACTCCGAGGGCGCCTGCCCCACCTGCAACGGCGCCGGCGTCGTCTATACCGACCTGGCGATGATGGCCGGCGTGGCCACCCCCTGCGAGGACTGCGAGGGCAAGCGGTTCCAGGCGTCGGTGCTGGAGTACCGCCTCGGCGGCCGGGACATCAGCGAGGTGCTGGCCATGCAGGTCACCGACGCGGAGGAGTTCTTCGGCGCCGGGGAGGCACGCACGCCCGCCGCCCACCGGATCCTCGAGCGGCTCGCCGACGTCGGTCTCGGCTACCTCACGCTCGGCCAGCCGCTGACCACGCTGTCCGGCGGCGAGCGGCAGCGGCTCAAACTGGCCACCCACATGGCCGACAAGGGCGGCGTCTACGTACTCGACGAACCGACCACCGGCCTCCACCTCGCCGACGTCGAGCAGCTGCTCGGCCTGCTGGACCGGCTCGTCGACTCCGGCAAGTCCGTCGTCGTCGTCGAGCACCACCAGGCGGTCATGGCCCACGCGGACTGGATCATCGACCTCGGCCCGGGGGCCGGCCACGACGGAGGCCGGATCGTGTTCGAGGGCACTCCCGCCGACCTCGTCGCCGCCCGCTCCACCCTCACCGGCGAGCACCTCGCGGCCTACGTCGGGGCCTGACCGGGGAGCCCGGACGCCCTTCCGGCCGGGCTCCCCGAGTGGTGGCGCGGCGGTGCACGGTCCACGCTGGTCGGGGAGCGTGAGGAGCGCACATGGGCAACGGCCGGCACCGCCGGGTACCGCGCGTCATCGTCGCCGGTGGCGGGCTCGCGGGTCTGGCCTGCGCGTTCGACCTCGGTCGCGCCGGTGTGGACGTCGAGCTGCACGAGGCATCGGACGCGGTCGGCGGCCGCGTCCGCACCGACCGCCGCGACGGCTTCCTCCTGGACCGGGGCTTCCAGGTCTTCAACACCGCCTACCCCCAGGTCCGCCGGCTGCTGCCGCTGCGCGAACTGCGACTGAGGCCGTTCACCCCCGGGGTGCTGGCCCACACGCCGTCCGGCACCCTCCGGCTCACCGACCCCACGAGGCGCCCCCGCGAGGCCGGCTCCCTCCTGCCGGGCCGAGCCCTGGCGGCCCGGGACCTTGCGGCGCTGGCCGGTCTCACCGCCCGTGACGCGCTGGCCCCCGCAGCCCTGCTCAGACGCGGCCGGGACCGGACGACCGAGGCGGCACTGGCCCGCAGCGGACTGTCCCGGGAGGCGGTGGACCACGTACTGCGGCCCTTCCTGGCGGGGGTGTTCCTGGAGCCGGACCTGGAGACGTCCGCCCGCTTCTTCCACCTCGTGTGGCGCAGCATGGCCCGGGGCACGCTCTGCCTCCCGGCCGGCGGGATCGGCAGCGTGCCGCGCCTGCTCGCCGCGCGCCTGCCCGAGGGCACCGTCCGGACGGACTCGCCCGTCCGCTCCCTCACCGGCGCCGGGATCCTGCTGCAGGACGGCACCGAACGCCCCGCGCAGGCGGTGGTGGTGGCCACCGACGCCGTCACGGCGAGCCGGCTCCTGCCGGGCACGCCCGTACCGCCCGGCAGGACCGTCACCACGTACTACCACGCGGCCGGGACGTCACCGCTGCCCGAACCGACCCTCGTGGTCGACAGCAGTCTCACGGTCCTCAACACGTGCGTGCTCTCCGAGGTCAGCGGCACCTACGCGCCGCGGGGCACCTCACTGGTGTCCACGTCCGTGCTGGACGGCGGCCCGCCGGGCGGGGAGGCCGCCGTCCGCCGGCGGGCGGCGGACCTGTACGGGGCGGACACCGCCGACTGGCAGCACCTCGCCACGTACACGGTCGAGAACGCGCTTCCGGCGATGCGTCCCCCGTGGCCGCTGTCCCGCCGCACACGCGTCGCCCCGGGCCGCTACGTCTGCGGGGACCACCGGGCCACCGGGTCGGTCCAGGGGGCCCTCGCCTCCGGCAGCCGAGCCGCCCGGGAGGTCCTCGAGGACCTGCGGGCCGGCCCGCGCGCCCCGCACAGCTCACCCAGGTGAACGGAAGACAGCGACAGGAGAGGAACCAGCGACATGGCCAAGAACCGTGGCGGGAACAAGAAGCCGAAGAAGGGCGACAAGGTCGCCTGGAGCAGTCACGGCAGCGAGACCGAGGGCACGGTCGAGAAGGAGATCACCGAACGGACCGAGGCGGCCGGCCGCACCGTCGCCGCCTCGCCCGACGACCCGCAGTACGAGGTCCGCAGCGACAAGTCCGGCAAGTCCGCGGTGCACAAGCCGTCCGCGCTCAGGAAGAAGTGAGCGGACGTGGACGACGGGGAGCGGAAAGAGACCTGGGACGACTTCCGGGAGCTGGTGAACATGACCCCGGCCGAGCTGGAGAAGTGGCTCGCCACGGACGCCTCCCGCGACGCCGGGCAGCACAAGGACGGGGGAGAGTCCACCGGGCACGCCTCCGGCCGCCGCATCGTGGAGATCCTGCGTGCCAAGAAGGGCGACCTCTCGGACGACGACTACGCACACATGCGCAAGGTCGCCGGTTACGTGCGCCGGCACCTGGCGCAGCGTCCCTCTGGCGACGTGAGCGACACCCGCTGGCGGCACTCGCTGATGAACTGGGGACACGACCCGCTGGCCTGACGTGCCGTGACACCACACCGGAGGCACACGCCATGACAGACATGCACCGGCGTCCCGAGGGCGTCGGCGACAAGACGGTGCAGGCCCTCGGTTCCCTGTCCAAGGCGCTGGAGACGATCGAGCGCGCCCGCGGGCACCTGTACTCCTTCCACCAGCTCACCGGCACCGCCGACCTGGAACTCGACCGCGCCGTGGAGCTGCTGCGCGAGGCCGGCCACCCGGAGTGGGCGCAGCGCGTCGAGACGGAGATCCTCGGGCGCAACGTCATCCCCGGCCACTGGACCTTCCAGATCGTGGAGGCGTACGACCAGACGTACTACCGGGCGTTCAAGGACCTGGAGCACCAGGTCGTGGGGCAGCTCGCCGAGGGCCGGGACCATCTGTACGAGGCGGAGATGAAGGAAGCCCGCCGCACCCGGAACCACGCCGACCACACGGCCCGCCCCGACAGCCCCGGCACCCGCTCGCCGAACGCCCCCTTCGCCTGACGCCGGGGCACTTGCTCAGTCACGGCCGCGGGCCCGCCGGAAACGGGCCAGGCCCTCGGCCAGGTCCACGACGGGGTCGGGGTACGTGCCGCAGGCGGCGCGCTCGGGACCGCGCAGCTTCCAGGGCTCGTGCACGGCCGCCCCGTCGATCCCGGCCAGCTCGGGCACCCAGCGGCGCACGTACGCCCCCTCGGGGTCGAACCGCCTGGCCTGGGCGACGGGACTGAGCACGCGGTGGGGGCGGGTGTCGGTACCGGTGCCCGCCATCCACTGCCAGTTGAGCTGGTTGTTGGCCACGTCGCCGTCCACGAGCAGGTCCAGGAAGTGCCGGGCGCCCACGCGCCAGTCCACGTAGAGCGTCTTGGCCAGGAAGGAAGCGGTCAGCAGACGGCCGCGGTTGTGCATCCAGCCCTCGTGGCGCAGCTGACGCATGGCCGCGTCGACGAGCGGATATCCGGTGCGCCCCGCCTTCCACGCCTCCACGTCCCGGCGCGCTTCGGGGCCGGTGCGCCAGTGGTCGTCACGGGTGCGGTAGTCCTGGACGGCGGCCCGCGGGCGGGCGGCCAGGACCTGCCGGTGGAAGTCGCGCCAGGCCAGCTGCCGTACGAACGCCTCGGCACCGGGGCCGCCGGCGCGGCGCGCGCGGTGGACGACCTCCACCGGGGAGAGCGTGCCGAAGTGCAGGTCGGGGGAGAGGCGGGAGGTGGCGTCGCCGGCCAGGTCGTCCTGGTGGTCGGCGTAACCGGCGACGGGGCCGCGCAGCCAGGCCGTCAGCCGCTTGCGTGCCTCGCCCTCCCCGCCCGCGGGCAGCCCGGGCGACAGCGCCGCGGCATCCGGGCGCGACGGCAGCGGCCGCGACACGACGTCGTCCGGGACGCGGATGCGGCGCGGGGCCGCGAGGGGCTCCCGCAGGCGCTGTTCGGACCAGCGCCGCAGGTACGGCGTGAAGACGGCGAAGTGGTCGGAGGCGGCGGGGGTGACGGAACCGGGGGCCAGGACGGTGGTCACGCCGTCGTGGACGTGGAGGCGGCACCCCTCGGCCGGGAGGGCGTCGCGCAGCCGCTCCTCGCGGCGGTGGGCGTAGGCGCTCACGTCGGCCGCGATGTGCACCTCGTCGGCGCCCGTCTCCCGGACCACCGCGCACACCTCCTCGACCACGTCGCCGTGGCGCACGACCAGCCGCCCGCCCCGCTCACGCAACCGCCGGTCCAGGTCCGCCAGGCAGTCGGCGAGATAGGCCAGCCGGTTGGGCACCGCGAACCCGGCGGCGTCGACGGCCCTGTCCCGCACGAACAGCGGCACCACGTCACCGCCCCCGTCGAGGGCGGCGCGCAGCGGCGGGTGGTCGTGCAGACGCAGGTCGGCGGTGAACAGGACGACCCGAACGGCCATGGTGCTCCTTCGCGGGGGGGTGGGGTCCGAGGGTGTCCCGGGGAGCCCCGGTGAGAGGGGCTCAGACGGCCGGCGTCCGGCGGGACGGTCCGGGCCGTGACGCGCGGGCGGCGGCCCGGGCGATGTTGCGGGCCATGCCGCCGAAGACCAGGGCGTGGAAGGGCCACACGCTCCACCAGTAGGCGTGGCCGGCCAGCCCGTGCGGATGGAACAGGGCCCGCTGGCGGTACCGCGTCCGGCCGGCCCCGTCGGTCTCGGCGTACATCTCCAGCCAGGCGAGGCCCGGCAGCCGCATCTCGGCGCGCAGCCGCAGCAGCCGGCCGGGGACGATCTCCTCCACCCGCCAGAAGTCCAGCGAGTCGCCCGTCCGCAACCGGGCGGCGTCCCGCCGCCCGCGGCGCAGGCCGACCCCGCCGACCAGCCGGTCCAGCCACCCCCGCACCGCCCAGGCGAGCGGGAAGGAGTACCAGCCGTTGTCGCCGCCGATGCCCTCGATCACCCGCCACAGCGCGTCGCGCTGGGCGTCGACGCCCAGCGCGCGGTCGTCCGTGTAGAGGCTGCCGCCGGCCCAGTCGGGGTCGGTGGGCAGCGGGTCGCTGGGCGCACCGGGGAGGGACGCGGACGACCAGCGGGTGGTGACGCGGGCCTCCCGTACCCGGGCCAGCGCCAGCCGGAGCGCGTCGTCGAATCCGAGGGGGTACCCGGGCGGCGCCGGCACGTACCGCTCGATGTCGTCGTCCCGGCACACGACCTCGTGGCGCAGTGACTCGGTGAGCGGGCGCGCGATCGACGCGGGCACCGGGGTGACCAGGCCGACCCAGTGACTGGACAGGCCCGGCGTGAGCATCGGCACGGGCAGGATCAGCCGCCGCGGCAGCTCGGCCACCTCGGCGTAGCGCAGCATCATGTCCCGGTAGGTGAGGACGTCGGGGCCGCCGAGGTCGAAGGCGCGGCTGACGTCGTCCGGCATGCGCGCGCTGCCGACGAGGGCACGCAGCACGTCCCGGACGGCGACCGGCTGGATGCGGGTGTGGACCCAGCTGGGCGTCACCATCACCGGCAGCCGCTCCGTGAGGTAGCGCAGCATCTCGAAGGAGGCCGAGCCCGAGCCGATGATGACGGCGGCCCGCAGGACGGTGGTGGGCACACCGGAGGCCAGGAGGATCCGGCCCACTTCCGCCCGCGACCGCAGGTGCGGCGACAGCTCCCCCTCCGGCACACCCGGCGGGGTGAGGCCGCCGAGGTAGACGATGCGGCGCACCCCCGCCGCCCTCGCCCGCTCGGCGAAGGTGCGGGCCGCCCGCCGGTCGGTCGCCTCGAAGTCCCGGCCGGTGCCCAGCGCGTGCACCAGGTAGTAGGCGACGTCGACGCCCTCCAGCGCCCGGCCCACCGAGTCCGCGTCGAGGACGTCGCCCCGCGCCACCTCCACGTCCCCCGCCCAGGGGTGGTCGCGCAGTCTGCCCGGGGAACGGGCCAGACACCGCACCGCGTGACCGGCGGCGAGGAGTTCCGGCACGAGCCGGCCGCCGATGTACCCCGTGGCGCCCGTGACCAGGCAGCGGCTCCGCGCCGCTCCGTCACCGTCCGTGCCGCCCTGTCCTTCGTTTCCCTCGCTCATGGGATTCCGTCTCTCCTGGGACATCCGTCGTGCTGACCCCTTCCCCGAACGGACCGTCATGGGCGCGCCGTGGGCGGATGTGACCCTTCTATACGCTGATCGCGTGGCGACAGCGAACCAGCGCGGACGGCGCGCGCACGAGCGGGAGAGCACGGCCGGGGCCGAGGCGGGCGACCTGCACGTCCTCGCCGCCGGACTGCGGCGGATGAACGGTGAGATCAACCGTCTCGTGCACGGCTTCGCCGCCGCCCACGGGCTGCACGCCACCGACGTCCAGGCGCTCGCGGCGATCCTGGACGCCGAGGAGCCGATGACGCCGGGCCGGCTGCGCGAACACCTGGGCCTGACCTCGGGCGCGGTCACCGCGTGCGTGGACCGCCTGGAACGCGCCGGGCACGTGCGCCGGGTCAGGGAGAGCGCCGACCGCCGGGTCGTCCATCTGCACTACGTGCCCGGCGCCCGTGAGTCGGCCCGGACGTACTTCCGGCCGCTGGCCCAGGCCGCGGCCGCGACCCGGGACCGTTTCGACGCGGAGGAACTCGCGGTCGTGGTGCGGTTCGTGGCGGCCATGAACGACGAGCTGCGGCTCGTACGCACCGCCGACGGCCGCTGACCCGGGCGCCCGGTCCGCGCTGCGGCGGGCCTTCTGCATCGAACGGCGCGTCGCGGGCACCAGTCGGTGCACCGGTACGGCAGCGGTGATGTAACTCGATCATTGAGATTGTTTATGATCGAGTCACCTTGCCGGCGTCCCGCACGGCCGACATTCCGCGCACCACGGAAGACCTGGAGACCCGCAGACCGATGCCCCGCACCTCACGAGCCCGGTGGCTCGTTCCCGTCGTCCTCCTCCTGGTCTGGCTCGGCGTCGGCGGGACGCTCGGCCCGTACGCCGGGAAACTGGGCGAGGTCGCCACCAACGACCAGGCCGCCTTCCTGCCCCGCACCGCCGAGTCCACCCGGGTCATCGACGCCCGGAAGGCGTTCCAGCAGGACGAGACGCTGCCCGTGATCGTCGTGTGGACCGCGGAGGGCGGCGGTGACGTCACCGCGCACCGCGCGGAGGCCACCCGTTCGGTCGCGGGCCTCGACGGCGCGCCCGGGACCGTCGGCCCCGCGACGCCCGCGCTGCCCTCGGACGACGGCGAGGCCCTGCAGGCCGTCGTCCAGGTCGAACCCGGTCTCGGCGAACGCCTGCCGGACGTCCTCGGGCACATCCGCGGGGCCGCGGAGCAGGTCCCGGGCACCCGGGCGCAACTGGCCGGCCCGGCGGCCTCCCAGGCCGACCTCTCCGACGCCTTCTCGGGCATCGACGGGCTTCTCCTCGGCGTCGCCCTGATCACGGTGCTCGTCATCCTGCTGCTCGTCTACCGCAGCGTCCTGCTGCCCCTCGTCATCATCCTCGGCGCCGTCTTCGCCCTGGGGCTGGCCTGCGCGATCGTCTACGCGCTCGCCGACCGTGACGTCGTACGCGTCGACGGGCAGGTCCAGGGCATCCTCTCCATCCTCGTCATCGGCGCCGCGACCGACTACGCGCTCCTGCTCACCGCCCGCTTCCGCGAGGAACTGTCCCGGCACCCGGACCGCTTCGCCGCCGCACGCGCCGCACTGCGCGCCTCGTGGGGCGCCGTCGTCGCCAGCGCGGCGACCGTCGCGCTGGGCCTGCTGGCCCTGCTGCTCAGCGACCTGACGAACAACCGCGCGCTCGGGCCCGTCGGCGCCATCGGCATCGTCTGCGCCGTCCTGAGCACCCTCACCTTCCTGCCCGCCGTCCTGGTCCTGCTCGGCCGCGCCGCCTACTGGCCCGCGCGGCCCGTCCGGGCCGACGACCCGGAGGCCGGACACCGCCTGTGGCACCGCGTCGCGGGGCTGGTGGACCGGGCTCCGCGCCGCATCTGGGCGGTGTGCCTCGCCGGACTGCTCGCCTGCGCCGCCTTCTGGCCGACCCTCGACTCGAAGGGCGTGCCGCTGGACGAGATCTTCGTCAACGACGCCCCGTCGGTCGCCGCCCAGGAGACCCTGGCCCGGCACTTCCCGGGCGGCTCCGGCAACCCCGCCGTGATCATCGCCGACGCGGACCGGGCCGCCCCGGTCCTCGCGGCGGCCAGGGACACGCGCGGCGTCGCCTCCGCCGCCGCGGTCACCGCGTCGGGCCGGCCCGGCGGCGGAGCCCCGAAGGTGGTCGACGGACGGGTGCGGATCGACGCGACCCTGCGGGCACCGGCGGACAGCGACGCGGCCAAGGAGACGGTGGCACGCCTGCGGACCGCGGTGCACGCCGTGCCCGGCGCGGACGCCCTCGTCGGCGGCTACACCGCCCAGCAGTACGACACCCAGCGCACCGCCGAGCACGACCGGACGCTCATCGTGCCCGTGGTGCTCGCCATCATCCTGGTCATCCTGATCGGCCTGCTGCGCTCCCTGCTGCTACCGGTGCTGCTGGTGGCGACCGTGGCGCTGAACTTCCTGGCCACCCTGGGCGTCTCCGCCCTGGTCTTCCGCCATGTGTTCGGCTTCAGCGGCACGGACGCCTCCGTCCCGCTGTACGGGTTCGTGTTCCTGGTCGCCCTCGGGGTGGACTACAACATCTTCCTCATGTCCCGGGTGCGGCAGGAGACGCTGCACCACGGGGTGCGTCAGGGCATCCTGCGCGGCCTGACCGCCACGGGCGGCGTGATCACCTCGGCCGGTGTCGTGCTCGCCGCCACCTTCGCAGCGCTCGGCGTGATCCCGCTGGCCTTCCTGGTGCAGATCGCCTTCATCGTCGCCTTCGGCGTCCTGCTGGACACGCTGGTGGTGCGTTCCCTGCTCGTCCCGGCCCTCGCCCGCGACCTCGGCGCCGCCGCGTGGTGGCCGGGCCGCCCCGCCCGCGGTGCCTCCGCCGACGCGGAGGGGTGACCCGAGGACGCTCGCACGGGTCCGGGCCGCGTCGGCCCGGACCCGTCCGTGTGGGAAGCCGGCTGCCCGGAGGCTGAAGGCGACGGATGCGCGCACGCCGGGCACCCCCGCTCGCCACGGCCCAGCGCCCGGGACCGAGTCCGGCGGCTCTGAAAGAATGACGCAGTGTTCGATTTCGGTATCCCCGGCTACCGGCCGGTGTGGTGGAACAACCGCACGGACGTCGTGCGGGAGCACGCGCACCGCCTGCGGGCTCTCGCCGGCCGGACGCTGACGAGGGCCTGGATGCTCTGGGACCGTCAGGACGACGCATGGTTCCGTGACGGCCCCGTCGTGTTCGACTTCGACGGCGAGCAGGCCGAGATCAACCACCGCAGGTTCGACGAGGTGTCCCTCACCTGGAACACCATCGACCCCCGGCTCCCTGCCCGGTGGCCCGGCTTCGACCTGCGGTGGCGCGCCGAGCCCTTCCCCGAACTTGCAGCTCTGCAGGGCCTGCCCCTCCAAGGGGTCGAACTGCTCGAGGGGACAGGCGACAACTCCGCCCAGGCAACCGTCGACGTCAGCTTCGTGTTCCACACCAGCCGGGTGACCGTCTTCAACGCCTTGGACGAGAACGGACTGAGCTTCGCCCTGCCCGGCCGACGCCTCCGTACGCTCAACGGAACCTCCCCGGGTGCGGCACCCACAGGGAGGGGACCGGCGACCGCTCCCGGAACCTAGCCCTCCTGCCGTGCGAGCGTGTCCAGGACGTCCGCGACCGGAGTGGGGTCCAGAGGGCCGACGTGTGACGCCCCGGGGAAATCGTGCACGCGGAAGGTGTTGCCGGGTGTGGACGCGTCGGCTTCCGCGATCATTCTGTCCTGGAGCGCGGTGGCGATCGTACGGTCCCTGCCGAAACGCAGCCAGGTGCGGGGAACGCGTCCGCCGGTTGGGCCCACCAGCGGTCCAGCACCCCCACCGGGGTGGACCCGGAACCACCCTGCGTGCTCGAGGCGGTGAGGCCGTGTGGGAGGTCTGACGGGCGCGGCCGGTGGGCGGTGATCAGGTTGTCAGTGCCTGTCCTTAGGGTCAGTCCCATGACAGAAGACCTGGTCCAGGACTCGTGGAACCGCATCGACGAGTGGCTGCGCGAGCACGCCCCACGCACCTTTGCCACGCTCGGGCCGCCCGCGGAGCATCAGGAGATAGTCGCAGCGCAGGAGGAACTGGGCCTCACCTTTCCTCCCGACCTGGTCGCGTCACTGCTCCGGCACAACGGGGCAGCGGAGGGGGCGGAGTCTTTTCGCTTCAGCACGCACGACCGGCTGCTCGACGTGACGGGAATCCTCAGGGACACCAGGTTCATGCGCGCCGTCGCCGAAGACCTCGACGAGGAGGAGGCCGAGGACTACTGGCACCACGGCTACGTGAAGTTCGGCTCCTACGGGGTGACGTCCGACGGGCTCGTGATCGACTGCCGCGCCGAGCAGGACTCCTTCGGCGCGATCGGACGGTTCTTCGACGAGACCGGCACCGCTTTCGGGCGGGCCGACTCACTGGGCCGGTACCTGGCACAGGTGGCCGACCAGCTCGAGCGCGGGCAGGACGGGGGCGCTGTCACGTTCAACGGCCGGCTGTTCTGGGAGTGGGGCGGCTCCGCCCACCCGGAATGGGGCAGTGCCGACGATCCCCTTCCCGCACCGGATGAGCAGCTGCCGGAGCTGGACCTCTCCTGCCGCCCCACCGACCTGCTCCACGCGAGCCACCTGCACGGATTCGAGGAACTCGGTGCACTGGTCGCGATCCTGCCGCGTGATCAGGTGGCCGAGGCCGCGCGCAAGCAGCTGCGCAGACTGGCCGTCGAAACGGGCCTGGACAAGTACCCGGAGACCAAGTCGGCCCTGGACGCGTCGGAGCGTGGCGAAGTCCCACCACGGCCACGACAGACCGACCCGCTGGCCCTGCGCCTGCGCAAGGTCATGGTGCAGGCGGACACGCACCGGGACAGCTACCGCAAGTGGGCCGCGGAGAAGATGGCCGTCGCGGTCTGGGGCTCGCCCTACCGGTCCGTGTACGAGATCGCAGGGCTCCGCAGCCGCCTCGCCGTCGACTGGCGTGCAGATCTGCACGCGGATCTCGGCCACCCGCCCCTGCCGCCGATACCCGACGACCGCTTCTGGGGGACCCTGCGCAACCCCGCCATCGACTCCAGTTGGTACGCGGCTCAGTACGCCCGAGACCAGAGCTGACCCCAACGGGCTCCCTTCCGCGCGGGCGCTCGTGCCCCCGGAGCCGGCGGACACGGCTGGGGCGAGGTGGGCTGGAAGAGGCCTGCGGCGCCCTTCTCACCGTCGTGCTGCACGCAGCGGCCGGACCGGAGCCACGGCGACGCGGTCCCGGTGCGGCTCACCCGGCCGGACGGCCGTCCGGTCCCGGGGTGTCCCGGTGGGGCCGCACGGTGCCGAGGAAGCGCCGTACGTCGATCTCGATGACGACCCGCGCCGGGTTCGCCCTCGGCTGCCGGTACCGGGCCGCGTACCGGGCCTCCGCGTCCCGGACCGCGCCGGCGTCGTCCCGTACGGTCGCCACGCCCTCCAGCGTGGACCAGCGCCGGCCGTCCACCTGGCTCACGGCGACGGCGGCCTCGCCGGCCCGCAGGACGTTGCGCACCTTGGCGGTGTCCCGGCTCGTGATGACGCGTGCGGTGCGCGTCGCATGGTCGTACGTCACACCGACCGGGACCAGGTGCGGACTGCCGTCGGCGCGTGGCGTCGACAGGAAGCACACCCGGCGCTCCTGCCAGAAGGTGACGAACTCCGCGTCCACGTCGTCCTGCTGCCCGGTGTCCATACGTCTCCTCGATCCGGCCGGCCGGCTCCGCCGTCGGTGATCACCCGTTCGTCCCCTCACCCTACGACGGGGGCGGAGCCGTGAGCGCCCGTCACCCGAGTGACGCAAAACGGCGGCGGGATCCCGCCAGTCGGTGACGCGGCACCGCCGCGCGGGAATCGGTGTCCGGAAGGTCCGCGCGTACCCGCCGACAGGACGGAGAACAGGCGATGGCCACCACGACAGGCGAGCCCCGGGCGGCCACGAGGGAGCCGAACAGCATCCGGCTGCCCGGCATCCTCCTCGGGGTCGGGCTCGGCGGCTTCGTCGACGGCATCCTGCTCCACCAGCTCCTGCAGTGGCACCACATGCTCACCAGCACCGACCACGACCGCATCGGCGTGCGGTACTACGACCCGGACACCGTCTCCGGCCTGCAGATGAACACCGTGTGGGACGGCGTCTTCCACACCGTGTGCTGGATCTCCGTGCTGCTGGGCCTGGCCCTGTTGTACTCCCGGGTCACGCACAACCGGCGGGCGGTGTGGGCCTCGCGCGTGCTGTGGGGCTGGATCCTGGTGGGCTGGGGCCTGTTCAACCTGGTCGAAGGGCTCCTGGACCACCAGATTCTGGGCATTCATCATGTCCACGGCGGCCCCTATCAGGCATGGTGGGACGCCGGGTTCCTGGTCCTGGGGGCCCTGTTGGTGCTCGCCGGCGACCTCCTCCGGCGCAGCGGACGGCCCTTCGACCCCGAGGCCCCCCGGAACGACGGACGGAACGACGGACGGACCGGGGGCCGGGTGTGACGGGCCCGACGGGCGCCCCGCACGCCCCGCATCACCACGCTCCGGGCGGTGACACCCTGCCGGGCGCCGCGACGCCCCTGCTCGTCCTGCTGGCCCTGCTCGCCGTCACCGCCGCCTACCTGCTCGCCGTGCGCCGGGCCCGGCGCCGCAACCCCGCGCAGGGCTGGAGCCGGGCCCGGTCGGCGTCGTTCCTCGGCGGGGCCGCGCTGCTCGCGGTGGCCCTGCTGCCGCCACTGGGACCCGCCGCGCACACCGACTTCCGGGGACACATGGCCCAGCACATGCTCATCGGCATGTACGCGCCCCTGCTCCTCGTCCTCGCCGCGCCGGTCACCCTGACGCTGCGCACGCTGCCGCCGGCACACGCCCGGCGGGTGACCTCGCTGCTGCACGGCCGGCCCGCCCGCGTCGTCGCCCACCCCGCCGTGGCGCTCGTCCTGAGCACCGGCACCCTGGGCGTGCTGTACTTCACCCCGCTCTACGACGCGGCCATGCCGCATCCCGCCGGCCACTGGCTCATGAACGCCCACTTCCTGGCGTCCGGATGCCTCTTCGCCCACGCCGTCGCGGGCCCCGACCCGGCACCCGCGCGTCCGGGCGTACCGGCCCGGCTCGTGTGCCTCGGGGTCGCGATCGCCGCCCACGCCCTGATCGCGCAGGCCATGTACGGCGGGTTCTTCGTCCACCTCCACGCGCCCGCCGACCAGGTCCGGCAGGGGGCGGAACTCATGTACTACGGCGGTGACATCGCCGAACTGCTGCTCGCCGCCGCCCTGGTGTCCACCTGGCGGCCCGAGCGGCGCGGGACGCGCCCGCGAGCCCTGCCGACGGTGCCGGGATCAGGCGGCGTCCCGGCCCGCTGAGGCCGAGGGCAGCCCGGCCGGCGCCCGGCCCCGGTCCGGCCCCGCTCCGCTCCTGCCGCCGGGAACGAGCCGCAGGTGCCGCCGGCGCCGGGCGTGCCGGGCCGGTTCCGCGTCACGGAAGATCCGGTCCTCCAGCCACGTCATGGTGAACAGCAGCAGCCCGAGTCCGGGCAGCAGCACTACGGCAACGATGACCACGCCGACGTCCCCCTCCGCTGTGAGCGACTCCCTTCCGGGTGCCCGGAGCGGTGCCGGTGATGGGCCGGCACCCGTGAAGGTGACGCAACCGTCGGACATATGACGTAAAAGGGTGCACTGTGCGAGCGGGCCGGAAGGTGCCCCCTGTCATGTTCGATCCGCCCGTGGGTAGGCGGGGCCGACGGCAGGGACGCAGCGCCGAGGAACGGAGCACTTGAGGCGATGACGCACGCAACCATGCCCACCCGCACGGCCGCGGGACCGCAGTCGGCGGCCGCCTGGTCGGACTGGGTGGGCGACCACACCACCGCACTGGTCGGAGTCCCGCTGCGGATCGCGCTCATCGTCGTGGTCCTGCTGGTGGTGCGCGCGGTGGCGAAGCGGGCCATCACACGGGTCGTGCAGCGCGTACTGGAACCGTCGGCGGGCGAGCACGAACGGAGCCGTTCGCGCTGGTCGGGCCGGGGCCCGGCGGTGCTGCACCGCGACCGGTCACGGGCGAGGCAACGGCGCGAGCAGCGGGCCCGCACCATCGGCTCGGTCCTCAGCAGCGCCGTGACCATCGTGCTGTTCATGGTCGGCGTCGCCATGGTCCTCGACCAGGTGGGCATCGCCCTCGGTCCGCTGCTGGCCAGCGCCGGGGTGGTGGGCCTTGCGATCGGCTTCGGCGCGCAGAGCCTGGTCGCCGACTACCTGTCCGGGCTGCTGATCATGATCGAGGACCAGTACGGCGTCGGCGACTCGGTCGACCTCGGGGAGGCCGTCGGCGAGGTGGAGCAGGTCGGCCTGCGCCTGACGCACGTGCGCGACCTCAACGGCGGTCTGTGGCACATCCGCAACGGCGAGATCCTGCGGGTCCGCAACGACAGCCAGGAATGGGCCCGTGCCGTCCTGGACGTCGCCGTGACCTACGACGCGAACCTCGACACGGTCTACCGCGTCCTCGAGGACGCCGGCCGCACGCTCCGCGAGGACCCGGACTTCGCGGACCTCCTGCTGGAGGACGTGTCGGTGTGGGGTGTGCAGTCCCTCGACCCGGACGGGGTGGTGGTGCGGGTCGCGGTCAGGACCGTGCCGCTCCAGCAGTGGGGCGTCACGCGCGAACTGCGCCGCCGGGTCAAGGACGCGCTCGACGGGGCGGGCATCGACATCCCCTTCGCGCGCAACGTGTGGGTGCGGGGAGGCGACTCCTCGGAGTCCGGCTCCTCGGCCCTGCGCTGATCCGCGGGACCGGGGGAGCGGCGGCACACTTGCCGTTCCGGCAAAGTCGTTCGCCGTCGCGCGGGGGGCGGGTGCAGCCTGGCGCAGGACGGGCCGCTCACCCCGCGGGCCCGTCCGGACAGACGACCGTGTCCGTTCCTCAGGAGGCACGCATGACCGACACGCCCGCACCCGCCCCGGCCGCCGACTTCTGGGAGGCCCGCTACCGCGACACCGACCGCGTCTGGAGCGGCCGCCCCAACGAACTCCTGGTCCGGGAGGCGGGCGACCTCGCCCCCGGTACCGCACTCGACCTGGGATGCGGCGAGGGAGCGGACGCCGTGTGGCTGGCCGGCCGCGGCTGGCGCGTCACCGGCGTGGACATCTCCGCCACGGCACTCGAACGCGCCGCCGTGCACGCCGCCGACGCGGGCGTCGGCGACCGCGTCTCCTGGGAGCGCCACGAGCTGGGGCGCTCGTTCCCCGAGGGCTCGTTCGACCTGGTGAGCGCCCACTACCTGCAGTCGCCGGTGCCCCTCGACCAGCGGGCGGTCCTCGGCGGAGCGGCGCGCGCCGTCGCGAAGGGCGGCACCCTGCTGGTCGTCATGCACGCCGGCTGGCCCTCGTGGCAGACCGAACCGCCCTTCGACGCCGTCTTCCCCACCCTGGACGGAGTCCTCGACGAGCTCGCCCTGCCGGCCGGGGAGTGGACCGTCCGGACCAAGGAGACCGTCCGCCGGCCGAGCGTCTCGCCCGAGGGCACCGAGGGACACCGCGACGACAACGTGTGGCATCTGCGGCGCGGGTGAGGGACGGAAGCGGCCGCTGAGCACTGCCGGCGGCCCGTCCGGGTACCCGTTCGGCGGCGCCGGGCGCGACCGGCCGGGCGCGGTGGGCACCGAGCAGCGAGGGGAGCGGTCATGGGCGGGAAACGGCCGTCGGGAACGGAAGAGGGCGGGGCGGGCACCGAGCGCCCGCGCCGCGATGCCGTCGAGCGGCTGCGCCGCTGTGCCGCCGAGGTGTTCGGCTGGGACAGCCTCCTGCCCGAGCAGCTCCGCGCCATGGAGGCGGTCCTGGCCGGCCGGGACACGCTCGTCGTCATGCCCACCGGCTCGGGCAAGTCCGCCGTCTACCAGGTCCCCGGCGTGCTCCTGTCCGGCCCGGTCGTCATCGTCTCGCCGCTGCTCGCCCTGCAGCGGGACCAGATCGCCGGCCTGCCCGACGGCGCCCGCGCCCCGGGCGCGGTGGCGGTCAACTCCGACCTCACCGCCTCCCGCGCCGAGGCCGCCTGGGACGCGGTGCGGCGGGGCGAGGCCCGGTTCCTGTACCTGTCGCCGGAACAGCTGGCCAAGGACGAGGTCGTGGAGCGGCTGGCCGGGACGGGCCCCGCGCTCTTCGTGGTCGACGAGGCCCAGTGCGTCGCGTCGTGGGGCCACGACTTCCGGCCCGACTACCTGCGCCTGGAGCAGGCGGTGCGCAGGGTGGGCCGGCCACCGGTGCTCGCCCTCACCGCGACGGCGGCCCCGCCGGTGCGCCGGGAGATCGTCGAACGGCTCGGCATGGACCGGCCGCGGGTGACGGTGACGAGCTTCGACCGGCCGAACATCCGGCTGGAGGTCCGCCGGTTCCTCGACGAGGACGAGCGGCGCCTGGCGATCGTCGAACGGGCCGCCGCCGAGCCGAAGCCGGGCATCGTCTACGCGGCGACCCGCAAGGACACCGAGTACTTCGCCGGCGAACTGGCCCGGCTCGGACTGGCCGCCGAGGCCTACCACGCCGGACTGCGCAAGACCGAACGCGCCCGGATCCACGACGCCTTCCTCTCCGGCGACGCCGACATCGTGGTGGCGACCTCCGCCTTCGGCATGGGCATCGACAAGGAGGACGTACGGTTCGTCCTGCACGCGTCGCTGCCCGGCTCGCCGGACGCCTACTACCAGGAGATCGGCCGCTGCGGCCGGGACGGCGAACCCGCCCTCGCCGTACTGCACTACCGGCCCGAGGACATGGGCATGCAGACGTGGTTCGCCGCCCGGGCTCCCGGCCGCGGCGCGCTGTCCGACGTCGCCGACGCCGTCCACGACCACCGGGACGACCCGGCCGGACTGGAGCGGCTGCGGCGGGACACCGGGCTGTCCCGCAATCGCGTCACCGCGGCGGTCAACCTGCTGGAGGAGGCCGGCGCCGTCGACACGGGCGAGGACGGCGAGGTGCGCCCCGACCCCGGGACCCCGCCCGGCGAGGCGGCCGGCCTGGCCGGGGAAGCGGCCGAGGCGCACCGGCGGACCGACCGCACCCGTGTCGACATGGCCCGCGCCTACGCCGAGAGCACGAGCTGCCGGCGGCGGTTCCTGCTCGGCTACTTCGGCGAGGAGTACGAGCCCCCGTGCGGCGCCTGCGACGTCTGCGACGCGCAGCGGGACGGGGCGCCGGAGACCGAGGCGCAGCCGGCACCCGCCCACCCCGAGGCGTCCGCCTATCCGGTCGGTGCGCAGGTGCGGCACGGCGAGTGGGGCGAGGGCACGGTGCTGAGCGAGGACGGCGACCGCATCACCGTCCTGTTCGACCGGGCCGGCTACCGCACGCTGTCCCTGGACGCCCTGGCCGACCGCGACGACCTGCTCACCGTGCTCCCGGGGGAGGACGACGAGGTGTGACACGCCGCGGTGCGGCCGGTCGGGGGAACGGGGGAGTGGGAGCCGGGCGGCTCAGCCCTCCGCCGCATCCGCCGCGCGGTGCCGCGCCCAGGCCGCCTCCCGCAGGTCCGGACGCAGCAGTACCTCTGCCGCCGTGCACGCCAGTGCCCCGGTCGCGGCGACCAGCACCTCGCGGGCCCGGCCGGAGGCGGCGGCAGCGGCGAACTCGGGGGTGTGGTCGGAGCCGTCCTCGCCCATGATCGCGACGAAGGGATGGACGGCGGGCACCCGGGTGCTCACGTTGCCGATGTCCGACGAGCCCAGGTACACGCCCGGCACCGGAGGCGTCAGCGTGATCCCCGCCGCCGACACGTGCTCGGCGAACCGGTCGGACAGCACCCCGTTGTCCCGGAAGTGGTCGTAGCGGACCGTGGCCCGCTCCACCTCGGCCCGCGTACCGGTCGCCCGGGCGACACCCTCCGCGCACTCGCGCACCTGCCCGATCAGCTCGTCCAGCGCGCGTGAGGTGGCCGCCCGGAGCCCGAACAGTCCCTCGGCGAACTCGGGGACGATGTTCGTGGCGGTGCCTCCGTGCGTCACTATGCCCTGCACGTGCGAGGCCTCCGGCAGCCGCCGGCCGACCACGCCGAGGACGTTGAACAGCTCCACGAGGGCCGCGAGCGCGTCGACGCCCTCGGTCGGGTTGCCCGTCGGATGGGCGGCGCGCCCGTGGAAGGCCACCCGGTACTGCACCTGCGCGGTCAGCGGCGCCCGCCGCCAGTCGTACACCCCCGGATGGAACATCAGCGCCGCGTCCACCCCGTCGAACACCCCGGCGTCCACCTCGACGGCCTTGCCGCCGCCGCCCTCCTCGGCGGGCGTGCCCACGGCCGTCACACGGCCCGCCGAGCCGCCCAGGACGGCGTGCAGCGCGAGAGCCGCGCCCAGACCCGCCGCCGCGATGAGGTTGTGGCCACAGGCGTGGCCGAGGCCTGGCAGCGCGTCGTACTCCAGCAGCAGCGCGACGGCGGGGCGGCCCTCGCCCGAGTGGGCGGCGAACGCGGTCGGCATCCCGGCGACGCCTCGCTCGACCGAGAACCCGGCACCCTCCAGTTCTCCGGTGAGCAGGGCAGCCGCCCGGTGCTCGGCGAACGCGTACTCGGGGTCGGCGTGCAGCCGCAGCGCGACGTCCCACAGCGCCCCGGCCCGGCCGGCCACCTCCTGGCGGATGTCCTGGTGGACGTCGTCGAGCGTGCGGGCCATGCCGTCTCCTCCGGTCGGGTGCGCGGACTGTCCGTGAGGTGCGGGTGCCACCGTCCGGGTGCCATGACACGCGGCGGGTTTCGGCGGCCCGGCGGTTGCAATACGTTCCCATGCGCCGCGGGGCCGTGGAGCACGGACTGACGGCGTCCCGGAACCGACGTGGAGGAACGATGGATCACTCGCGGGTGCCCGTACTGGAGGCGCTGGAGGACTTCCGGCGGCGGGGTGACATCGCCTACGGTCCGCCGGGACACAAGCAGGGGCGCGGGGTCGATCCGCGGGTCGCGGAGATCGTCGGCATCGACGTGTTCCGCTCGGACGTGCTCTCCCTCAACGGGCTGGACGACCGCCGCCAGTCCCAGGGGGTGCTCACCCAGGCGCAGGAGCTGATGGCGGACGCCGTCGGCGCCGACCGGGCCTTCTTCTCCACCTGCGGCAGCTCGCTGTCGGTCAAGACCGCCATGCTGTCCGTGGCGGGGCCCGGCGAGAAGCTGCTGCTGTCGCGCAACGCGCACAAGGCGGTGGTCGCCGCGGTCGTCGTCAACGGCGTCGAACCGGTCTGGGTGCACCCGAAGTTCGACGCCGAACGGCATATCGCCCACCCGCCCGAGCCGGACGACGTGCGCCGCAAACTCGAGGAACACCCGGACGCCAAGGGCATGTTGCTGATCACGCCCACCGACTGGGGCACCTGCGCGGACATCGCCGGCGTGGCCCGGGTGTGCCACGAGTACGACGTCCCGCTCATCGTGGACGAGGCCTGGGGCGCCCATCTGCCCTTCCACCCCGCCCTGCCCGCCTGGGGCATGGACGCCGAGGCCGACCTGGTGGTCACCAGCGTCCACAAGATGGGCGGCGCGATCGAGCAGAGTTCCGTCTTCCATCTCCAGTACGACCGGGTCTCGCCCGAGGTGCTGGCGCAGCGTGAGGACCTGCTGGGCACGACGAGCGCCTCGTCACTGGTGTACGCCACGCTCGACGGCTGGCGCCGCCAGATGGTCGAGCAGGGCCACGACCTGCTGGACGCCGCCCTGCGCCGCGCGGAACGGATCCGGACCGCGGCCGCCGGCATGCCCGGTCTGCGGCCCATGGGGCAGGAGGTCGTCGACGCGGGGCTCGCCGCCGCCTACGACCCCCTCAAGATCGTGATCGACGTGCGGGAGCTGGGCGTCAGCGGTATGCAGGCGACCGAATGGGTGCGGGACCACTGCCACGTGGACCTCGGCGGCTCCGACACCTGCCGGATCACCGCCTCGGTCACCCACGCCGACGACGACCACACCGAGGAGGTCCTGCTGGGCGCCCTGCGCGCGCTCACCGAGGGGGCGGGCTCGATCGAGCGCCGTCCCCCCGTCCACCTGCCCGAACCCTCGGTCCTGGAGCTCGAACAGGCCATGCTGCCGCGTGCCGCGTTCTTCGCCGAGGCGGAACATGTGCCGGTCGAACGGGCCGCCGGACGCATCTGCGCGGAGACCATCAGTCCCTATCCGCCGGGCGTGCCCGTGATCGCACCCGGCGAGGTCATCACCGACGAGGTCCTCGACTACCTGCGCAGCGGTGCCGAGCACGGCGTCCTCGTCCCGGACGCCGCCGACTCGTCGCTGCGGACGCTGCGCGTGGTCCGCACGATGTCCTGACTGTCCGAAATGTTGAAAAAAGTATCTCCTGGGATTTTTGAGAAGGAAGGAATGCTTTGTGACGCCATGGACACCTGTGGTGTGAAGGCCTTTGGCTACCAGAGGAGATGGTGAAATGCCTTCCAACGACAAGGTGCTCCAGGACGTCACCGAGGACATCGACATCGAAGCAGTGCTCGACCCCGCCGAGGCCGACGGCGTCTTCCGGGACAGCCGCGAGTGCGCGGCCGCCCTCGTGACGTCCGGTCACGGGTTCTCGCTCCTGTCACCTCCGACCCCGCGCCCGAAGAAGGGCTGACGGACCGACGGGAGCAGTGAAATGGAGCAGTCGAGCACATCGGCCCTTCTCCAGGGCACGGTGCTGGACCTCGCTTCGGACGTGGTCTCCGCTCTTCGGAGCGGAGACCACGCGCGAGCGGGCGGCACCGCCACGTCGCACGACGCGGGCATCGCGCGTGCCGCGATACGCGTCCTGGGCGCCGACGCCCTGTTGCCCACCGTGCTGCTGGGTGTCCCGCCCGACCCGGGCCTCCTGGCCGCGTTCAGGGAGGCGGTGGCGGCCCATCCGCCGCGCCCCGGTGCCGCCCCGACCGTCGCGTGGAGTCACTGGGCGATGGCCCGGACCCTGCGGCACGTCGAGGACCCCCGGACCGGAGCGCCGGTCGCGGACGGCAGCACCGAACCCGACGCCGGCTGGCTGGAGGACGCCGACTGGCAGCGGCTGACCCATCAGCTCGCCGTACTCGCCCCGCTGGCACTGCCCGGCGTGGACTGCGCGGTCACCCGCGCGGCCCGGGGCCGCCCCGTGGACGTCGCCCGGGGATTCGTCCGGGCGGTCCGCCGCCGGGACTGGCAGCAGGCCGCGGGAGCCGGCCGCTGGCTCACCCTGCTGGACGGCGTACCCGACACCCTCGGTCTGGACACGGGCCTCGATTTCGTGGCGCTCATGGGCGGCGCCGACCCGCGCGTGACCCTCCAGCTGGAGGCGGCGCGGCTGATACCGGCCGGAGCCCTGCGGTGAGCGCCGCGCACGCCGTCGACGCCCCGCACCCGGCGCGCGACGGCGGATGGGACGCACCCGACGTCCGGCGGGTGCGCCGGATCGAAGAGGCAACACTGGCCTGGGTGCACGCCCACCGCGAAGGCTTCACGCTCGGCGAGGACGCCCTGGCCGCCGAGGGCCAGGTGGACCGCACCTGGAAACCGCTCGGCGAACTGGCCCGGGTCTGCTCCGCCGTGTCCCGGGGCACCCCGCCGTCGGACCCGTTGCACGCGCGCGCGTCCGGCCTGCTGGACTTCGCCTGGCAGCACACCCGGGGCGGCGAGCTGTTCCTGCTGATGCAGTCGCTGGAACCCTTCGCCACCTACCCCCTGGAGGTGTACGCGGCCTTCGCCTCCGCCGGCCACCGGCACCCCGGTTACGAGGCGTCCGCCGCCCTCGTCGCCCGGTCGCGCGGCTGGCGGTGGACCGAGCAGCTCCCCACCCGGCGGCTCGGTGTCGTCGAGGCCGAGCGGTACAGCGGCATCCCTCCGCACGGCCACGCGCAGCAGATGCTCGACCGCACCTGGCTGGGCGGCCTGCCCGAGCCCTGGACCTTCGAGCGGGCGGCCGGCTACACCCTCACGCACGTCGTCTTCCACCTCACCGACTGGGGACGCACCCCCGGAGAGGTGCCGCCGGACCTGACGGCGTATCTGCGGCACTGGCTGCCGCCCTGGCTCGACACCTGCCTGGAAGCCCGGATGTGGGACCTGAGCTGCGAGCTGCTGGCGGTGGCGGCATGCGTGCCGGACCCGCCCGCACCGCAGGTGCTGCGGGACGCCTGGCAGCGCCTGGAGGCGGCCCAGCACCCCTGCGGCGCGATCCCGGAGGAGGGCGCCCTGCAGGACGCCGCCGGGCCCGATCCCGAGGAGCCCTACGACTTCGCCCACTGTTACCACTCGACCCTGGCGGCGCTGTTCGCCGCGACCTTGACCAGGTCGAGGCAGGAGAGCGCCGTACCCGGACCCAGCGGACAAGGAGCGCCGGCATGACGGACACCCGGTTGATCCACAACGTCGGCGTCGGCGCCCTGGAGTGGCTGTGGGCCCATCGCGACGGATTCCGGCTGGAACCGGACGCCGACCCCGAAGTGGGCTTCCTGGACCGCTTCAAGCCGGTCGGGGAACTCGCCATGATCTGCGCCGTGCTGTTCCGCGAGGGCGCGGCCGGCACCCGGCAGACGCAACTGGCCCGCCAACTCCTCGACCACGCCTGGCGGGAGATCCTGGACGGCGGTCGCGCGCTGGTGCGCGGCCAGCGCATGGAGCCGCTCTCGCCCATCCCGTTCGAGGTGTACCTCCCCTTCAAGGAGCTGGGCTACAGCCAGCCGGAGACAGAAGTCGCCACCGCCCTCAACCACCGCCTCGACAGCTGGGCGAGGCTGTCCGTGAACCCCACTCGCAGGCTGGGCCTGTCCGCCTTCCAGCGCCGCTTCGGCCTGTCGCCCCGGCCGGCGGAGTCCGCACTCGCCGGCACCACCTGGCTGGCCGCCACCCCCGAACCCTGGACGGTCGAGTGCCACACCGCCTACGACATCACCCACACCGTCTTCCACCTCACCGACTGGGGCGAGAACCCCGGCGGCCTGCCGCCCGCCATCGCCGGCTACCTCGACACCTGGCTGCCCGTCTGGCTCGACGACTGGCTGGACCTGAAGCGCTGGGACCTGCTCGGCGAACTCCTCGTCGTCGACGCCTGCCTGCCCCGCCCGACGCTCGACCGGGCGGCCTGGGAGGGCTTCGCCGCCGCGCAGCAGCCGGACGGCGCCATGCCCGCGATACGGACGATGCCCGAGGGCGACGCCGACGAGGTGTTCGACATCGTCTACCACTCCACGCTCGTCGCCGCCTTCGCGTCCCTGCTGGCGACGTCCCGGGCCCTCGCCGAACTGGCGCACGCCTCATGACGGCCCCCCGCCCCTGGCCGGGCGACCCCGCCGACGACGAACACGTGCCGCCGGCGGCCGCCACGCCCGCGGAGGGCGACCTGCGCGCGCGCCTGGCCGCCGCCGCCGACGCCTCCGACGCACCCGACGTCGTCCTCGCCGTGTCCCGCCACGGCCGGCGCACCCTCCACAGCGGCGGTACCGGCACGCCCCCCGACGTCCCCCGCGAGGACCTGCGCTACGAGATCGGCTCGGCCACCAAGACGTTCACCGGTCTCCTGCTGGCCCGGCTCGTCCGGCGCGGCGCACTGACCGGCGGCGAAGCGGCCATCGCCTGCCTGGGCCCCGGCCGGCCCCTCGGGTCCGCCCCCGTGACCCTCGCCCACCTCATGACCCACACGGCGGGACTGCCCGGGCTGCCGCGCGACTTCGTCCCGCGCGCCCTGCCGGCCTGGCGCACCAACCCCTACGCCCGCTATCCGGCCGACCGGGTGACCGATGCCTTCCTGCGCCACCGTCCCAGGCACCGGCCCGGAACACGCTGGCACTACTCCAACTTCGGCGTCGCCGTCCTCGGTCACGCGGTCGCGGCCGCCACCGGCACGCCCTGGCAGGACCTGCTCACCGAGCACGTCCTGCGCCCGCTCGGCCTGAGCGGCACGGCGCCCGAAGCGGAGGACCCCAAGACCGACGCCACCGGGCACCGCAAGGACGGACGCACCCCGGTGCCGCCGTTCGACGCGGGCGGCTTCCAGGCCGCCGGGGCCGTCCGCGCGACGCCGCACGACCTGCTCACCTTCCTCGAGGCCCACCTCGACCCGGCCGGCTCACCGGCGGCCGGCGCCCTGCGCGCGGTGCGGGTGCCGGTGCTCCGGCGGGGACCGGACCACCGGCACGTGCACACGATGGCCTGGTTCCGCCACCCCACCGACGGCGGGCCGATGTACTTCCACAGCGGAGCCACCCCCGGTCAGCAGGCGTTCCTCGGGTTCCGGCCCGACACCGGCACGGCCCTGGCCGCGGTGTGCACCCGCCGCTTCCGCGCCCGCGACCCGTTCGTCGCCACCGCCTACGCGTTCCTCGCCGAGACATAGCGGACACGCCGCCGGCGCGGGGTGCTCACCCCGCACCGACGGCGTGTCCGTCAGGGCGTGCCACCGGGTGTCACACGCGCTGCCACAGGGCCGGCGTGTTCTCCGGCGATCCGGAGCCCTGCGCCTGGTGGTTCTGCAAACACCGGTACCGCACACCGCCGTAGGACACCGTGGCACCGGCCTGGTAGACCCGGCCGGCGGCCCACGCGTCCTCCGCCGCGTTGTCCTGCGGCGGGGACGTCTGGGCCTGGGCGGCCGTGGTCTTCAGGGTGAGACCGAAGTCGCTGAGCAGCGGGTTGACCGGCTGGTAGAACGTGGTGCCGCCGTTGGTGCAGTCACCGGAGCCGCCCGACGTGGTGCCCTGCGCCTGCGCACCCGCCACGTAGGGGCCGCCGGAGTCGCCGGGCTCGGCACACACCGTGGTCTCGGTCAGCCCGTGGACGGTGCCCTCGGCGTAGCTGACGCTCGTGTCGTGCTGGCGGACCGTGCCGCAGTGCCAGCCGGTGGTGGACCCGGAACGGCACACCGACGCCCCGACGAGCGCCTCCACCGAACCGGCGACCTGCACCTTCTGCCCGTTCTGCGCCTTGACGTCGGGCGTGGCGGTCCAGTCGGCGTTGACCGCCACCCAGGCCATGTCCTTGCCGGGGAAGGTGGAGCTCTGGAAGGTGCCCTGGGCGCTCTGGTCGTACCCGGTGGTCTTCGCGCCCGGCCTGCCGCAGTGACCGGCCGTGGCGAAGCCCTGCTGCTGGCCCTTGGTGACGGAGAATCCGATGGAGCAACGGGCCTGGGCGTCGATGTAGTAGGCGTCGCCGCCGACGAGGTCCTTCAGCACCCGCGGCCGGTTCGCGGACATCCGGACGCCCACGTTCGCGGCCTCGACGCCGGCGGACCTGACGAAGGCCGCCGCGGCCGCCTCGCCGGTCGCCTGGACCACGACCCGGTTCGTCCTGACGTCGACGTACCAGACCGGTGTCTGGGCTGTCCCGGTCCGCGCGGCGGCGGCGTCCAGCTTCTCCTTGACGGCGTCGAGCTGTGCCAGCGGCTTCTCGACGACGGCTGCCCTCGCGCCCTGCGCCTGGATCGTGCCGGTGTCCGCGGCGTCCGTGGTGGCGACGGTCAGCTCGGTGGAGGTCGCGCCGCTCACCCAGGCCCCGGCGAAGCGGTCGCCCAGCGCGTTGCGCAGCCGGCCCGCGCGGGTGCCGGCCTCCGCCTCGTTGACCAGCCGGGCCGTGGCCTGGTCCGGGGTCAGTCCCAGGTCCCGCTCCATCGCGCGCAGTACCTGCGCCGACGGCTTGTCGGCGCCGAGCGTCCGGGCGGCGGTGGGCAGCGGCCCCGGCGCGGCCGACGCGGCCGGGGGGAGCGCGGTCAGGGCGAGCGCGCCGAGCGCGGTCAGGGCGGCGCGGCGGGTGCGCGCGGCATGTCTGCCGACCATGCGATGTGCCTCCTTCGAGGGCTGTACGTGACAGCGGAGAACGGGAACGACCCTGTGGGTGACCGTGGGCCGTGGTGCGACCGGGAGAGGTCACAGGCCTTGCCGGAAAGCGCCGCGGCGATGCCGCGCGCGGGCCTCTTTCGCGCGATGGGGGACGCGGTGGGTGCAAGTGCAGTACACGCACGGGCACACCGCTCCCGGCTCAGGCCGGCTCCAGACCGGGGGCACCCGTCTCGGTGACGAAGGACGCGGCCGTGGTGACGGGCGCGCCGGGCGTGCTGACGGCGGAGACCGTCCGGAAGTCCAGGTGCGCGGCCTGACGGCCGAGTTCGACCCGGACGTAGCCGCGCTTGCCGTTGTAGAACTTCATGTGCGGGTTCGCCCGCAGGTACGTGTCCCGGTTGGCGGGCTGTTCCTCGCCGTCCCGGCCGCTGGACACGGAGGTGCAGGTGACCTCCGTGCCGACGGTCGCGGAGGCGGGGTCGTCGAAGTCGTCCTTGACGTCGAAGGCGTAGGCCACGTGCACGTCACCGGTGAGGATCAGCCAGTTGTCGACCCCGGCGGACCTGGCCCCGGCGACGATCCGGTCGCGGGAGGCCCGGTATCCGTCCCAGGCGTCCATGGAGAGCGCGGCGTCCGCGGTCACGTCGAACTTGCGCTGGGAGAAGCAGACCTGCTGCGGCATGACGTTCCACAGCGCGGTCGAATCCCGCCAGCCGTCGATCAGCCACTTCTCCTGCGCGGCACCGGTCATCGTGCGCGCCGGGTCGTCGGACTCCGGCCCGGGTGCGTGCGGACGGTCGTCGTAGGCCTGGTCGGAGCGGTACTGACGGGTGTCCAGGATGTCGAACTGGGCGAGCGTGCCCCAGTGCAGCCTGCGGTACAGCAGCGCGTCGGGGCCCTGGGGGAGCTGTGCGGCGCGCAGCGGCTGGTTCTCCCAGTACGCGCGGTAGGCGGCGGCCCTGCGCAGCAGGAACTCGGCCGGCGGCACGGCGTTCTCGGGGATGCTGCCGGCGTAGTTGTTCTCCGTCTCGTGGTCGTCCCAGGAGACGACGAAGGGATGGGCGTGGTGCGCGGCCTGCAGGTCCTGGTCGGTCTTGTAGAGCGAGTAGCGCAGCCGGTAGTCGGCGAGCGTCATGGTCTCGCGGTTGAACACGTCGGGCAGCGTGATGCCGGTGTAGCGGCGCTCGCCGCCCGCCGAGTTCACCGCGTACTCGTAGAGGTAGTCGCCGAGGTGGAAGACCACGTCGACGTCGTCCTCGGCGACGTGCCGGAGCACGGTGTAGTACCCGTCCTGGTAGGCCTGGCAGGCGACGGCGGCCAGTCGGAGGACGCCCGCGTCGGTGCCCGGAGCGGGCGCGGTGCGGGTGCGGCCCGTCGGGCTGATCCAGGTTCCGGTGCGGAAGCGGTAGTAGTACTCGGTGCCCGGTGTCAGGCCCGTGACGTCGACGTGGACGCTGTGGGCGTACTCCGCGTGGGCGTCGGCGGTGCCCCGCAGCAGGACGCTCGCGAAGTGGTCGTCGAGGGCCACCTCCCACTCGACCGCGACCCGCTCCGTGCCCATCCCGCCGTCCTCGAGGAACGGCTCGGGCGCCAGCCGCGTCCACAGCAGCACCGAGTCGGGCAGCGGGTCACCGGAGGCGACACCGAGGGTGAAGGGGTCCTTGGTGATGCGGGCGGTCCGCTCGCGGGCCGCGACCGCTCCCCGGGCCGGCAGATTGGTGGAGAAGGCCAGCGCGGCGGCGGCCGCGGTGACGGTGAGGAAGCGCCGGCGGCCGAGGTGCCGGACGGCGGCGCCCAGCACGGCGTCGTGCGGGGAGAAGGCGTGCTCGGCCAGTGCGCTGTGACGGCCCGTGGGCGCCATCTGGTGTCCTCTCGTACGGGGCGGGCGGTCCGTGGGCGAGCGGCACGGGAACCGGGTGGACCCCGGGCGGTCGCCCCGCGCACACCGGCCCGGGTACTCGCCGGGAAGGCCGGGTGTGAGCGGTCCGCGCCCGGGCCCCGGCGCCCGCTGACGCCGGCCCGCGACGCGCGGACCCCGCATGCTATGCAGACAAAATGACCAAAACGGTCAGGGCGTGCGGAGTGATCACACAGGAGGCGGTACGGGTGTGTGGCGGGCCCGGCGCCGGGGCACCCGGGGCCCCGCGGGAAAGCGCGTACACGGCGGACGAAAGGCGGCGGGCCGGGGTGATGGCCAGGAGGCGGCGCTACGAGGTGGCGGCCTCGGGGCGCTGGTGGGACGCGGAGGACAACCGCTGGTTGCCGGCGGGCGAGGTGCACGCGTGGGAACAGGGCATGAACCAGACGGTGTGCGGGCTGTCCCTCCACCGGTCGCAACTGTCCCGCTTCCCGGCCGTCGGCTGGGCCGACGTGCTGCCCGAGTCCGGCGGCGCGGCCGACGCGGTGCGCCGGGTCTGCCCCCGCTGCGCCTCCGCGGCCGGCCGGCGCGGTGCCGACGCCCGGCCCGCGTGGCGGCGCACGAACCCGCGGCCGTAGGGACCGGACGACGGACCCGGCCCCGCGGCCGCGGAACGGCTCGGCGCGGCCGGCTCGTCGGGCCCGGTCATGCGTCGTCCTGTTGCTTGCTGTCCCCGGCCGTCGGGAGCCTGCCCCCGACGCGCAGCACACCCATCTGGAGTGCGTGTCCGGTCTGCCGCATGATCTGCACGTAGGCCGGGATGCCGCTCCGCCGATCACCGCACCGAGGCCGGTCCGGCCACCGACCCCGTTGGAGGACACGCGTGACGACCACCACCCCACCGGTCACCCTCGACGACGTCCGCTCCGCCGCCGCCCGCCTGGCCGGCGTCGCGCACCGCACGCCCGTGCTGCGCTCGCGCACCCTGGACGCCCTCGTCGGCGCCGAGGTCTTCCTCAAGTGCGAGAACTTCCAGCGCGTGGGCGCCTTCAAGTTCCGCGGCGCCTACAACGCGGCGTCCCGCCTCACCCCGGCGGAGTCGGCCCGGGGCATCGCCGCCTACTCGTCCGGGAACCACGCCCAGGCCGTCGCGCTCGCGGCCCGGGAACTCGGCACGACCGCCGTGATCGTCATGCCCGAGGACGCCCCGCCGTCCAAGCGGGAGGCTGCTCGGGGGTACGGCGCCGAGATCGTCACCTACGACCGCTACACCGGCGACCGGGCCGCGATCGCCGAGGCCCTCGCCGCCGAGCGCGGCCTCACCCTGATCCCGCCCTACGAGCACCCGCACGTCATCGCCGGACAGGGCACCGCCGCCCTCGAACTGGTCGAGGAGACCGGCGACCTGGACGCGCTGATCGTCCCGGTCGGCGGCGGCGGGCTGATCGCCGGCAGCGCGACCGCGGTCAAGGGCCTGCACGCCGGCACCCGGGTCCTCGGCGTCGAACCGGAGGCCGGCGACGACACCAGGCGCTCACTGGCAGCGGGCCGGCGCGTCAGCGTCCCCGTGCCGCACACCATCGCCGACGGCCAGGCCCTGCCGACCCCGGGCGAGCTGACGTTCTCCCTCAACCGGCGGCTGGTCGACGGCATCGCGCTGGTCTCCGACGACGAGATCCGGGACGCCATGCGGTTCGCGTTCGAACGGCTGAAGATCGTCCTGGAGCCGAGCGGCGCCACCCCGCTGGCCGCCCTGCTCACCGGCCGCGCCGGGCCCCTGCCCCGCCGGGTCGGCGCGATCCTCTCGGGCGGCAACGTCGACGCCGGCCGCTTCGCCCGCCTGTGCGGCGCCGCCCGCTGACACCGCGTGTCCCCCGGATGGCGGCCTCGACTTGACAGGCGGACGATGGAGTGGTGGGCGAGGGAAAGGAGGAGCGTCATGTTCGAGGCCAAGACGCTCGACAAACCGGACGAGCGGCGCGACTTCCCCCGGGGTCACCTCGAAGCCGTGCACATGGAAGGGCTCGACTTCGCCGTGGGCACCTTCGAACCGGGCTGGCGCTGGTCGGAGTCCGTGGGGCCGATCGCGGGCACCGAGAGCTGCATGATCCACCACAACTGCTACGTGGTGCAGGGACGCCTGTGCGTCCGCATGGACGACGACGGCACCGAGACCGAGGTGGGTCCGGGTGACGTCTTCGTCTGCACGCCCGGGCACGAGGCCTGGGTCGTGGGCGACGAGCAGTGCGTGGTGTACGACTTCGCCGGAGCCATGGCGAAGGAGTACGCCAAGGCCGACTAGGGCGTGACGGAAACCCGGCGCGTCACACCGGCAGCAGCCGGGTCACCAGGGCGCCGAGCTGGCGGGCGTTGCGGCACTCGTACATGTCCACCAGCCCGGCGTACTCCGGGGCCGCGGAGTCCCCGGTGCCCCAGCGGGAGCGCTGCTCGGGGTTGAGCCAGTACACGCGGCGGGCCCGCCCGGCGATGTCCCGCACGGCGGCGAGATTCGGGTCCCCCATGTTCGTCCGGGCGTCGCCCAGCACGAACACGGTCGTGCGCGGGCCCACCGCGTCGCCGTAGCGTTCCGCGAACTCGCCGAGGGCGACCCCGTAGTCGCTGCTGCCGTGCCAGGCGGTGAGCGTCGCCCGCTCACCGATGCGGGCGCCGAGCCCCTCCGGGTCGGCGGCGCCGTGCACGAGCAGCCCGGTCACCTCGTCGACCCGGTTGACGAACGCGAAGACGCGCACCTTGCCGAACTGGTCGTGGAGCGCCTGCACCAGCAGCATCGTGAAGTCCGAGAACCCCGCCACCGAGCCCGACACGTCGCACAGCAGCACCAGTTCGGGCCGCACCGGACGGCGCCTGCGCAGCACCGGCCGCATCGGCACCCCGCCGGTGGACAGCGAACCCCGCAGGGTGCGCCGCAGGTCGATGCTGCCGCGCGAGGCTCGCCGCCGGCGGGCCGCGAGCCGGGTCGCCAGCTTGCGCGCCAGCGGCTGCACGGTCCGGCGCAGCTCGGCCAGCCGGTCCTTGCCGAGGAGCAGGAAGTCGACGCGGTCGGGAGTCGTGGCCACCGCCCGCCGGGCGATCTCGTCCCGGCCCCGCCGCTCGGCGACCCGGCGCCGCGCCTCCGACGCCACCATCCGCCGGAAGTCCTCGATACGGCGCCGGATCTCGTCCTCCAGCAGCCGGTCGGCGAAGCCCGTGGCGCCGGCGCCCGCCCGGACGTCGTCGCGGACCCGGGCGAGCAGGGTCTGCGGGCGCAGCCGGTCGAGCGTCTGATGCGACGACCAGCCGTCCGAGCCGGGGGAGCCGTACCCGCCGAACCCCTCGACCGCCTCCGCGGCCAGCCCTTCCAGCAACGCCCGGTCGCCGGACGCGAGCGCGGCGGCGATCCGGTCGCGCAGCCCGTCCCGCCCGGCGGGGGCGGACTCCGGGCCGCCGGCCCGGCGCGGGAAGTACAGGTCGAAGACCGGGTCGAACACCCGGCGCTGGTCCGGGGTGTGCAGCAGCGTCGCCGCCAGGCCCTCCCGCAGCAGCTCCCGGTCCGCCAGACCGAGCGCCTCGACGGCCCGCGCCGCGTCCACGCTCTCGCCCGTGCCGATCCGGATGCCGTGCGCGCGCAGCGCGGAGACCAGGGAGGCAAGCCGCCCGGTCACGCCCGCGCCGGTGGTCACAGCGCGTCCAGGTCGAGCTTGGCCGCCGCCTTCTGCACGTCGTCGTGGTGCTTGAGGACGACGCCCAGGGTGTCCCGTACGAGCCTGTCGTCGAGGGTGCCGGTGCCGAGCGCCAGCAGGGTGCGGGCCCAGTCGATGGTCTCGGCGACGGAGGGCAGCTTCCGCAGGTCCATGGCGCGCAGCGCGCCCACCACCCGCACCAGCGACGCGGCCAGCGCCTCGTCGAGTCCCGGCACCTTCAGCCGGACGATGCGCCGCTCCAGTTCCTCCTCGGGGAAACCGATGTGCAGGAACAGGCAGCGCCGGCGCAGTGCCTCGGACAGTTCACGGCTGGCGTTCGAGGTGAGCACGACGAAGGGCCGGCGGGTGGCGGTGATGGTGCCCAGCTCCGGGACGGTGACCTGGAAGTCGCTGAGCACCTCCAGGAGCAGGCCCTCCACCTCGACGTCCGCCTTGTCGGTCTCGTCGATCAGCAGCACCTTGGGCTCGTCGCCGCGGATGGCGGTCAGCAGCGGCCGGGTGAGCAGGAACTCCTCGCTGAAGATGTCGGTCCGGGCCTCGTCCCAGGTCTCGTCGCGGCCGGCGCTGATGCGCAGCAACTGCTTGGCGTGGTTCCACTCGTACAGGGCCCGGGACTCGTCCACACCCTCGTAGCACTGCAGCCGCACCAGCCGGGCGTCCGCGACGGCGGCGACGGCCTTGGCCAGCTCGGTCTTGCCCACCCCGGCGGGGCCCTCCACCAGCAGCGGCTTGCCCAGGCGGTCGGCGAGGAACACGGTCGTGGCGACCGCGGGCGACGCCAGATAGCCCTGCGCGGCGAGACGGGCGGTGACGTCGTCGACGGAAGTGAACACCGGGGGCCTCCAGCTCGGGACGGTGCCTGCGGCCCCTATCTAAGCGCTTGTTCAGCGCCTGTGTCACGCGAAAGGCGGTGCCGGGGACGCTCCCTCCACGGGCGTCCCCGGCACCATCGGCTGTTCACGCGGCCAGTGCCACCGCCCCTGTCGCCGGTGTCCGCAGCACCCGCCGTGCCGTCACCAGGCTGGTGCCGAGGGTCACCGCCGCCGAGACCGCCGTCATCGTGAGCCACACCCCGAGGAACTGGTCCGGCAGCACCGCGTCGGTGCGGACGACCGTGAAGGGGACCACCCCGGCCAGCGCGGCCACCGTGCCGAGGAACACGCCCGTCACGGTGAGGATCACGCCCTCGGCGCCCACCGTCGCCAGCACCTGCCCGGGCGTCGCCCCCGCCAGCCGCTGCTGCCCGAACTCGCGGGAGCGGTACGTCGTGGCCGCGTACAGGGAGTTGACCAGCATCACGCAGACGAAGACCGCGATGATGCCGACCACCGTGAGGTTGAGCGTCTCCAGGTTCTTGGCGTCGACCGACTTGACCAGTCCGGACGCCTTCACCGCGTCGCTCTCCACGGCCTGCATGGTGACCGTCGCCGTCGACACGGCCGTGAACATGATCAGCGAGACGAGGATGCCGGCGAGGTGCGGGGCACGCGCCCGCAGGTTGCGCACGGCCAGCCAGCCGCTCGCGCCGCTCAGCGGCAGCCGGTCCAGGACGCCCTTCAGCAGCCGCGGCGACAGCAGCGCAAAGCCCACCGACAGCAGGATCGCCCCGTACGCCGGCGCCGCCATCAGCGCCTCGTCGGTCGCGGAGAACAGGAAGGTCGCACAGGCCCCGAGGGCGCCGGTGACCAGCGCGGCGGCGGCCAGGAACCGTTTCACCCCGGGCCGCTCCCGACCGCCCCGCGTCACCCGCCGCACCGCCAGGAACGCGGCGCCGGCCGAGGCGAGGAGGGTGATGGCCACGCCGCTCAGCAGCGCGACGGGGCCGAAGGAGTGGTCGACCGACCGCGCCACCTGGCCGCTGTCCTGGAACATCGCCAGCAGCGCCCGCCCGCCCGGCATCGCCGGGCCGACCGCCAGCAGCGCGCCCACCAGCGCCACGGCCACCGCCTCACCGACGACCATCCGCGTGAGCTGCGCCGGGGTCGCCCCCGAGCAGCGCAGCAGCTCCAGTTCGGCGGTGCGCTGACGCACGTTGACCGTCAGCGTCGAGGCCACCGCGAAGAACACCAGCAGCGTCCCGTACCCGCCGACGACACCCGCGGCGGTGCCCAGCGTCTCCGAGCTGACGGAGTCGACTCCCGGCTGCCCGGCGGTGTCGTGCATCGAGTTGAACGTCATGATGATCGCCGCGCCCAGGAACGCGGACAGCAGCGTCGCGAGGAACCGCCCGGGACGGCGCCGGATCGACCGCAGAGCCAGTGTGAACATCGCTCACACCCCCGCCGGCACGTCGTCGCCCAGGTGCGCCAGCCGCTCCGCCACCGCGTCCGGGGTCGGCGCGTCCATCCGGCCCGCGAGCCGGCCGTCGGCGAGGAACACGACCGAGTCCGCGTACGACGCGGCGACCGGGTCGTGCGTCACCATCACCACGGTCCGCCCGTGCAGCCGCACCGCCTCCTGCAACAGCAGCAGCACCTGTCGCGCGCTGCGCGTGTCCAGCGCGCCCGTCGGCTCGTCCGCGAAGATCACCCGGGGCTCGGTGACCAGCGCCCGGGCGATCGCCACCCGCTGCCGCTGACCGCCGGAGAGCTGGTCGGGGCGGTGCCCCAGCCGGTCTCCGAGACCGACCGCGGTCAGGATCTCCCGCGCCCGCCGCCGGTCGACGCGCCGCCCGGCCAGCTTCAGCGGCAGCACGGTGTTCTGCGCCACCGTCAGCGTGTCCAGCAGGTTGTACTGCTGGAACACGAACCCGACCCGGCCGCGCCGGAACTTCGTCAGCTCCGTCTCACCGCCGCCCGTCAGCTCCCTACCGTCGACGCACACGATGCCGCCGTCCGGCCTGTCCAGGCCCGCCGCGCACTGGAGCAGCGTGGACTTGCCCGAGCCCGAGGGACCCATCACCGCGGTGAACGTGCCGCGCCCCAGGCTCAGCGTCACCCCGTCCAGCGCGGTGACGGCGTTCCCGGCGGTGCCGTAGGTCTTGGTCACCTTGACCAGCCGCAGCGCCTCGGGGGACGGTCCGGGGTCGTGCTCACCCCGTGCGCGGGTACCGAACATTCTCATCACCCTCCGTGCGGCACGCCCTGTGCGGTGCCTCGTCCATGACGCTACGGAGCGCGGGGCGGGGCCACACTGGGCGCAGAACCCGTATCGCAGGGTGTACTCAGCGACACCCCTGGAATGCGCCTGCCAGGACGACCTCCAGGGTGCGCGGGCCGTGCACGCCCTCGACGCGGTCGAGTTCGATGTCGCTGGTCGCCGACGGGCCGGAGATCCAGGTCAACGGCCTGGTCGGATCGAGGCGTTCGAGCGCCTCGGGCACGGAGGACACCACCTGGTCGGGAACGCGTACGACGCAGATGTGGTGGTCGGGGACGAGGGTGATGCGGCGCCGTCCCTGGTCGGGGGAGCCGTCCAGGACGATGGTGCCGGTCTCGGCGACGGCGATGGCGCATCCGGTGACCACGCTGTCGACGCGGTCCAGTTCGTGAGGCGTGCCGTCCGGCAGATCCGGGATCTGTTCGGCGCCGGACCCCGCGAGCCAGTCCGGGTCCAGGCCCGGCGGCACGACCACCGTCCTCGCCCCGCGGGCGGCGAGCAGCCCGGTCACCGTCGCCGCCACGTCACCGGCCGCGCAACGGTGCACGACCGCCCGGTAGTCCGCCAGGTTCTCCGCGAGCAGCTCCACCGTCTCCGCGACACTCCGCCGCCCGTGCGCCCGCAGATAGTCCCGCGCGACGGTCTCCTCGTACGGCCCTCCGTCGCCGGGGACGTCCGCCAGCGCGCGCCGCACCCGGCCCAGCACCCGGTCCCTGCTGCTCACTTCGCCCCGTCCTTTCCACCACGCGTGCGCTGCCACCAGTCCCGGAACGGCTCCGCGGGCACCGCGGGAAGATCCCGGCCGGCGCTCCACGCCCGCCCCGGGCCCGGCAGCGTGCGCGGATGCAGCCGGCGGGTGCGCGACGCGAGCCGCTGCCCGGCCCGGAGCGCGCCCGGGTGCGTGAACGCCCACTGCGCCGCGCGCATCGCCGCCCGCTCGGCGGCATGCCCCTTCGCGGGCTTGAGCACCACCCGGTTGCCGTGCCGGACGGCCGGCCCGCCCTGCACCACCCGCTCCCGCAGGTGGACCAGGACTTCGGGGATGTCGATGGCGACGGGGCACACCTCGTAGCAGGCGCCGCACAGGGAGGAGGCGTAGGGCAGGGAGGCGTCGAGTTCCGTGGTGAGGCCCCGCAGCTGGGGGGTGAGGATGGCGCCGATGGGGCCGGGGTAGGGGGAGCCGTAGGCGTGTCCGCCGGCGCGCTCGTAGACGGGGCAGACGTTCAGGCAGGCCGAGCAGCGGATGCAGCGCAGGGCCTGGCGGCCGACCTCGTCGGCGAGGGTGTCGGTGCGGCCGTTGTCCAGCAGGACCAGGTGGAACGTGCGGGGCCCGTCGCCGTCGGTGGTGCCCGTCCACATCGACGTGTACGGGTTCATGCGCTCGGCCGTGGAGGAGCGGGGCAGCAGCTGGAGGAAGACCTCCAGGTCCCGCCAGGTCGGCACGATCTTCTCGATGCCGACCACGGAGATCAGCGTCTCGGGCAGGGTCAGGCACATCCGGCCGTTGCCCTCGGACTCCACGACGACCAGGGTGCCGGTCTCGGCGACCATGAAGTTGGCGCCGGAGATGCCGACCCTGGCGCGCAGGAACTTCTCCCGCAGGTGCAGCCGGGCCGCCTCCGCGAGCTCGGCGGGCGTGTCCGTCAGGCCCTCGGGCGCCGGACGGCCCCACGCGCCCATCTCCGAGCGGAAGATGTCACGGATCTCGCCGCGGTTGCGGTGGATCGCCGGCACCAGGATGTGCGAGGGCCGGTCCCTGCCCAGCTGCACGATCAGCTCGGCGAGATCGGTCTCGTACGCCCGGATGCCCCGGGCCTCCAGCGCCTCGTTGAGGCCGGTCTCCTGCGTCGCCATGGACTTGACCTTGACGACCTCCGACTCACCGGTCTCCTCGACCAGCCGGGCCACGATCTCGTTGGCCTCGGCCGCGTCGGCGGCCCAGTGCACCGTGCCGCCCGCCGCCGTGACCGCCTCCTCCACCCGCACCAGGTAACGGTCGAGATGACGCAGCGTGTGGTCCTTGATCCGCTTCCCCGCCTCGCGCAGCGCGGCCCAGTCCTCCAGCTCCGCCACCGCCCGCGCCCGCTTGTCCCGGATGGTGCGCGTCGCATGCCGCAGATTGCCACGCAACGTCGCATCGCGCACCGCGGTACGCGCCGCCTCGGGAAAGGCCGGCATCCCCACGAACGTCCCGCTCATACGGCCGTCGCCTCCTCCGTGCTCGCCAGGATCTCCGCGATGTGCACCGGGCGCATGCCCACCCGCAGCCGCGCCATGGTCCCGCCGATGTGCATCAGACAGGAGTTGTCCGCCGCGCACAGCACCTGGGCGCCCGTCGACTCGGCGTTGCGCACCTTGTCCGTGCCCATCGCCGTCGACACGTCGGCGTTCTTCACCGCGAAGGTGCCCCCGAAGCCGCAGCACTCGTCGGCGCCCGGCAGCTCCACCAGCTCCAGCCCCTTCACGGCCCGCAACAGCCGCAGCGGCCGGTCCCCGAGACCGAGGCCGCGCAACCCGTGGCAGGTCGGGTGGTACGTCACCGTGTGCGGGTAGTACGCCCCCACGTCCGTCACCCCCAGTACGTCCACCAGGAACTCGGTCAGCTCGTACGTCTTCGGCACCACCGGCGCCAGGGTGGCGGCGAGCGTGTCCCCGCGCCCCTCGCCGCGGGCCCGCTCGCCCATGCGGGGATACAGCTCCCGCACCATCGCGCCGCACGACCCCGACGGCGTCACGATCGCCTCGTGGTCCGCGAAGACCTCGGCGAAGCGCCGGGCCAGGGGTTCCGCCTCGTGCCGGTACCCCGTGTTGTAGTGGGCCTGTCCGCAACAGGTCTGACCCGCCGGGAAGTCGACCTCGACGCCGAGCCGGGTCAGCAGCTCCACCACGGCACGGCCGGTCTCCGGATACAGCGTGTCGTTGACGCAGGTCAGGAACAGGGCGACACGCATCGCGGCTCCTCGGGGCGATCGTGGTGATCATCGGACGCAAGGCAGCGTAGTCGGCGGACACGGGCCGGCGGCAGGGTGCGCGCACCCCGTGCCCGCACCGCCGTGGGCGCGGCGCCGGCCACCGCCCGCCGGGCGGAGACCGTTCCGCCGCGGCGCGGGTAATGTGAAGGTCTTTCCCGCCGCCCCTCCCAGACCGACCCTGGAGGTCCCTGCCCGATGGCCCATTCGGTGGGTATCAAGGACGTCGCCCGCGCCGCCGGAGTATCCGTGGGCACGGTCTCCAACGTCATCAACCGCCCGGACAGCGTCGCGGCCGAGACCCGCGCCCGGGTGCTGTCCGCGATCGACCGGCTCGGCTACGTCCGCAGCGAGTCCGCGCGCCAGCTGCGCGCCGGCCGCAGCCGGATCATGGGGCTGCTCGTCCTCGACATGGGCAACCCCTTCTTCGTGGACGTCGCGCGCGGCGCCGAACGGGCCGCGCGCGAGGCGGGCCTCGGCGTGATGGTCTGCAACAGCGCACAGAGTCCCGGCGAGGAGGCGGAGTACCTCTCGCTCTTCGCCGAACAGCGGGTGCGGGGCGTGCTCCTGACCCCGGCGGACGCCACCGGCCGCAACATCGAGGGCTTCCGGCGCCACAACATCCCCTTCGTGCTGGTCGACCGGGTCGCCGAGGGCACCACCGAGTGCTCGGTCTCCGTCGACGACATCGCGGGCGGCGCGCTGGCGGTGCGCCACCTCGTCGACGCCGGACACCGTTCCATCGCCTACGTCAGCGGCCCGCCCGGCCTCAACCAGGTCCGCGATCGCCGCACCGGCGCCCTGAACGCGCTCACCGAGGCCGGACTCGCCCCCGACACCCTGCGCGAACTGCCCACCGAACGCCTCGACGTCGCCGCGGGCCGCGACGCCGGCGCCCGCCTGCTCGGCCTCGCCGACCGGCCCACCGCCGTCTTCTGCGCCAACGACCTGCTCGCCCTCGGCGTCCTGCAGGCCATGTACGCCGCCGGGGTCGGCGTCCCCGACGACCTCGCCATCGTCGGCTACGACGACATCGAGTTCGCCGCCGCCGCGGCGGTCCCGCTCACCTCGGTGCGCCAGCCCGCCGTCACCATGGGCGCCATGGCCGCCGAGCTGCTGCTGGAGGAGACGGAACTGGACGGCACCGACCGGACCCACGCCCACCGGCGGGTCGTGCTCCAGCCCGAGCTGGTGGTGCGCCGCTCGAGCCTGGCCGCCCGCTGACCGGCCGTTCAGCACGATGTCCCGGTCCCGGGGGCCGACGGCCGGAGGACCATGTGCTGAACTGGGACACGGCCGAAAGATCCGGCCGTACGACCCATCCGTCCCGGGAGCCCCGTTGAGCGCCAGTTACCGCCAGCCCGGCGTCGTCCTCACCGACCGCCGATTCACCGTGCCCCTCGACCACGCCGACCCCGCGGGGGAGACGATCGAGCTGTACGCCCGCGAGGCCGTCGCGAGCGACCAGGCGCACCGCGACGACCTGCCGTGGCTGGTGTACCTCCAGGGCGGCCCCGGCTTCGGAGCGAACCGTTTCATCGGCCGGCCCGCCTGGCTGGGCCGCGCCCTCAAGGAGTACCGCGTCCTCCTCCTCGACCAGCGCGGCACCGGTGCCTCCACGCCAGCCAACCGCCAGACGCTCCCGCTGCGCGGCAACCCCGCCGAGCAGGCCGACTACCTCACCCGGTTCCGCGCCGACGCCATCGTCCGCGACTGCGAGGCCATCCGCCCCCAGGTCACCGGCGGCGCCCCGTGGACCGTCCTCGGCCAGAGCTTCGGCGGCTTCTGCACCGTCGCCTACCTCTCCCTGGCCCCCGAGGGCCTGCACACCGCCCTGATCACCGGCGGGCTGCCCTCCCTCGACGCCCACGCCGACGACGTCTACCGCGCCGCCTACCCCCGCATCGAGCGCAAGGTCGCCGCGCACTACGACCGCTACCCCCAGGACGTCGAGCGGGCCCGCCGCATCGCGGACCACCTGCTCACCCACGACGTGGTCCTGCCGAACGGCTACCGCCTCACCGTCGAGGCCTTCCAGTCCCTCGGCATCATGCTCGGCGGCAGTGAGGGCAGCCACCGCCTGCACTTCCTGCTGGAGGACGCCTTCGTGCGCACCCCGCACGGCACGGAGCTGTCCGACGCCTTCCAGGAAGAGGTCCAGGGCCTGCTGTCGTACGCCGGCCACCCTCTGTACGCCCTCGTCCACGAGGCGATCTACGGTCAGGACGCGCGCCCGACGAACTGGTCCGCCGAGCGGGTGCGCGCCGAGTTCCCGCGCTTCGACGCCGCCAAGACCCTCGCGGGGGACGAACCGCTGATGTTCACCGGCGAGTCCGTCCACCCGTGGATGTTCGACTGCGACCCGGCGCTGCGCCCGCTGCGCGAGACCGCCGAACTGCTCGCCGCCCGCACCGACTGGACGCCCCTGTACGACCCCGCGCGCCTCGCCGCCAACGAGGTGCCGGCCGCCGCGGCCGTCTACCACGACGACATGTACGTGGACACCGCCCACGCGCTCGGCACCGCCCGGGGCATCCGCGGCCTGCGCACCTGGGTCACCGACGAGTTCGAGCACGACGGCGTGCGGGCCGGCGGCCCCCGGGTCCTGGACCGGCTGCTGGCACTGGCCCGCGACGAGGCCTGAGCCACGGGCCCGCACCGCGTGTCCGCGGCGGCGCGTCGCACACCGGGTGTGTCGTCGGTGCCACGGGCTAGGGTGCGGGCATGACGGAGCCGACGATCACGCAACTGGAGCCCATGCCCGGCGACTGGCGGCGCGCCCTCGCCGTCGTCGCCCACCCGGACGACCTCGAGTACGGCTGCTCGGCGGCGATCGCCGCCTGGACGGACGAGGGCCGCGAGGTCGCCTACGTGCTGGCGACCAGGGGCGAGGCGGGCATCGACACCCTGGCGCCCGCCGAGTGCGCCTCGCTGCGCGAGCGGGAGCAGCGGGCGAGCGCGGCCGTGGTCGGGGTGAGCGAGGTGGAGTTCCTCGACCACCGGGACGGTGTCATCGAGTACGGACTCGCCCTGCGCCGGGACATCGCCGCCGCGATCCGCCGGCACCGGCCGGAGCTGGTGATCACCCTCAACCACCGGGACACCTGGGGCGGTGTCGCCTGGAACACCCCGGACCACGTCGCCGTCGGCCGGGCCACGCTCGACGCGGCGGGCGACGCCGGGAACCGGTGGATCTTCCCGGAGCTGACCGAGCAGGGGCTCGACCCGTGGGACGGGGTCCGTTGGGTCGCCGTCGCGGGTTCCGCCACGCCGACGCACGCCGTGGACGCGTCGGCCGGGCTGGAGCGCGCGGTCCGCTCGCTGCTCGAACACCGCACCTACATCGAGGTGCTGACGGACGAGGAGCCGGAGGCGTACGTCCGCGGGTTCCTCACCCGCACCGCGGAGCAGACGGGCCGGCGGTTCGGGGACCGGCCCGCGGTCGCGTTCGAGCTGTTCGCACGGTGACGCGGATGACCGGCGACACCGAGCTGGCGGAGCGCTTCGAGGAGCACCGGGGACAGCTCAAGGCGGTCGCGTACCGCATGCTCGGTTCACTGGCCGAGGCCGAGGACGCCGTCCAGGAGGCCTGGCTGCGGCTGGTCCGCACCGACGCGGGCGCCATCGACAACCTCGGCGGCTGGCTGACCACCGTGACCGGCCGGATATGCCTGGACCTGCTGCGCTCGCGCACCGCGCGCCGCGAGCAGCCGATGGACGAGACCTTCGTCCCCGACCTGGAGATCGGCTCCCTGACGACGGACGACCCGGAGCAGGAGGCGCTGCACAGCGACTCGGTGGGCGTGGCCCTGCTCGTGGTGCTGGAGAGACTCGAGCCCGACGAGCGGCTCGCGTTCGTCCTGCACGACATGTTCGCCGTGCCCTTCGACGACCTCGCCCCGGTCGTGGAACGCACCCCGGCCGCCACCCGGCAGCTGGCCTCCCGTGCCCGCCGCCGCGTCCGGGACGCCGGACCGCCCGCCGAGCCCGACCTCGGGCGGCAGCGGGAGGCACTGGACGCCTTCCGGGCCGCGGCGCGCGGCGGCGACTTCGAGGCGCTGGTCGCCGTCCTGCATCCGCAGGTCACCCTGCGGGCCGACGCGGGCGCCCTGGTGCGCGGCACCGCCGGGTCGAAGTCGCTCCGGGGTGCCGAGGCCGTGGCCGAGTCGGCCCTCATGTTCGCCCAGTTCAACGCGGAGGCCCGGACGGTCCGGGTCAACGACTCGCTCGGCCTGGCGAGCGTGGCCGGCGGCCGCCTCCGGTCGGTCCTGACCGTCACCGTCGCCGACGGCCGCATCACCGGCCTGTACATCCTGGCCGACCCGGACCGGCTGGCCCGCCTGGAGGTGCCGGACGAGCAGGGATGACCCCCGGCGGGGGCCGGGCCCGCCCCGCCCCCGCCGGGGCGCCGGCCCCCGTTCCGTAAGCTGAACGCCATGCGACAACGAGAGACCGGCCGGGCGGAACTGCGCGGCGACTGCGAACGGTGCTTCGGGCTGTGCTGCGTGGCGCTGCCGTTCACGCGGTCGGCCGACTTCGCGGTGAACAAGGCCGCCGGCACCCCTTGCGGCAACCTGGGCGAGGACAGCCGGTGCGGCATCCACGCGCGGCTGCGGCCGGAGGGCTTCACCGGCTGCACGGTCTACGACTGCTTCGGCGCCGGGCAGCAGGTCTCGCAGGTCACCTTCGGCGGACAGGACTGGCGCACCGGCCCGCCCGAACGCGCCCGCCGCATGTTCGAGGTGTTCCCGGTCGTCCGCCACCTGCACGAACTGCTCTGGTACCTGACCGAGGCGCTGACCCTGCCGGCCGCCCGGCCCGTCCACGCCGACGTCCGCCGGCTGCTGGCCGAGACGGAGCGGCTCACCGCCGCGGCCCCCGGGGAGCTGGCCGCGCTCGACGTGGCGGCGCACCGGCAGCGGGTCAACGTGCTCCTGCTGCGCACCAGCGAACTGGTGCGCGCCGGGACGCGCGGCAAGAAGAAGAACCGCCGGGGCGCCGACCTGATGGGCGCCCGGCTCAAGGGCGCCGATCTGCGCGGGGCGGATCTGCGCGGCGCCTACCTCATCGCCGCCGACCTCACCGGCGCCGACCTGCGGGGCGCGGACCTGATCGGTGCCGACCTGCGCGACGCCGACCTGACGGACGCGGACCTCACCGGCGCCTTCTTCCTCACCCAGCCGCAGCTCACCGCGGCCCGCGGCAGCGCGGGCACGAAGCTGCCGGGGTCACTGAGCCGTCCGGTGCACTGGACAACGGGCCGCTGACGCGCCGTCCGGCGCACCGGCCTCCTCCGCCCCCTCGGCGACGGGCTCCGGCCCCGCCACCCGCCGGTCCAGCCGCAGCCGCAGCCCTTCCGGCATGAGTGTCAGCCGCTCGGTCACCCGCAGCCGGTAGTCCGGCTCGGGCCGCAGCTCGTACCGGCGCAGCAGCAACCCGAGCACCAGCGTGGCCTCGTGCAGCGCGAACTGCCGCCCGATGCAGGCCCGCGCGCCCGTCCCGAAGGGCTTGAACGTGTGCGGGGCGCGGGACCGCACGGCCTTCGCGTCGAAGCGGTCCGGGTCGAACCGCTCGGCGTCCGGCCCCCACACGTCCGGGTCGCGGTGGAGCATCCCGGTGAGGACCAGCGCCCAGGCGCCCCGCCGCATGGGATACGTGCCGTCCAGCACCGTGTCCCGGAGCGCCTCCCGCGCGAAGGCGGGCGCGGTCGGCCACAGCCGCAACGACTCGTCCAGCACGCGGCGCACGTACCGCAGCCTGGCCACCTGCTCGTAGCCGGGCGCCTCGGTGCCGCCCCAGACGCGGTCCACCTCGGCACGGGCCCGCTCCGCCACGTCGGGGTGCCGGGCGAGGTGGTGCAGGGCGAAGGAGAGCGCGCCCGAGGTGGTCTCGTGGCCGGCCACCAGGAACGTGATGACCTGCCGGCGGACGTTCTCCGCCGACAGGCGCTCACCGGTGTCCGGGTGGGCCGTCTCCAGCATCCGGTCGAGCAGGTCGCCGTCGCCGCCGCCCGCGGCACGGCGGGCCCGGACGAGGTCGTCGACCGTGCGGTTCAGGTAGGCGATGTCGGCGGCGTTGCGGCGGCTCGCGCCGCGCAGCAGCCAGGGTGCGAGCGGCGCGGGCACCGTGTTGAGGCGCTGCGCGTAGCCGAGGGTGCCCACCATCGCCGTCACGAAGGGGTGGAGCCGGGGGCGTTCGAAGGACCCGAAGTCGTGCCCGAACCCGGTGCGCGCGATCGTCTCCAGCGTCAGCTTCGTCATGTCGCCGGGCACGTCCACCGTGCGTCCGGCGGCCTCGGCACGGTCCCAGTGGGCCGTCAGCCGTCCGGCCACGTCCAGCATCATGACGTGGTAGCCGGCCATCGCCTCCCGGCTGAACCCGGGGGCCAGGACGTCGTGCGCGAGCTGCCAGTTGGGCTCGTGGCTGTACGCCGTGAACAGCCCGTCCCCGGCGACCGGACGCAGGTTGGCCACGCCGAGGCCCACGTGCTTGCCGAAGCGCGACTCGTCCGCCAGGTCGGCGGCGAGCCGGGCACCCCACACGAACACGAACTCCTTGCCGAAGGCCCGCCGCCGGAAGATCGGCCCCAGCCGCCGTGCGTAGCGCAGCGAGTCCTGCATCGGCGTGCTCCTACTGGCCCCCACCACGTCCCCGAGCAGCGGGAGCCGGTACGGCGGGTGCGGGATGCGGTCCAGTTCGGGCCAGCCCAGCTCGGCACTGCGGAATCCCTTCGGCAGCCCGTCCGGGGCCGCTGCCGTCCTCGTCCGATCCATGACGCGATCTCCCTTGACGCGGCGCCGTGTTCGAGCGTGTTGTACGTCGATTCAATAGCGGCCCCAGTGTCGTCCCGTTGTTGAACCGGCGTCAAGTAAAGTGCGGGCATGGCCGCGAACCAGGGCGAGCGCACGCGCCGCCGGCTCAGCACCGAGGAGCGCCGGGAGCAGCTGCTGTCGGTCGGGGCGCGGCTGTTCTCCGAAAGCCCGTACGACGACGTGTGGATCGAGCGGGTCGCCGAGATCGCCGGGGTCTCGCGCGGACTGCTGTACCACTACTTCCCGGCCAAGAGGGACTTCTTCGCGGCGGTCGTCGAGCGGGAGAGCGAGCGCATGCTGCGCATGACGGCGGCCGTGCCCGGCGTGCCCGTGCGCGAACAGCTCACCGCGGGCCTCGACGCGTATCTCGAGTACGTCCGGGAGCACGCGCACGGCTACCGCGCCTTCCACCGGGCCGACGCGACGGGGGACCAGGCCGTGCGCCGGGTGTACCGCAAGGCGCTGGCCGCGCAGGAGCGGCAGATCCTCGCCGCCCTGGCCGCCGATCCGGAGTTCGGCCCGGCCTTCGAGCAGGGCGCCGACGTGCGGCTGGCGGTGCGCGGCTGGCTGGCCTTCACGACCGCGGTCTGCCTCGAATGGCTGCGGGACCCGCGGCCGGCCCGGGAACAGGTGCGCGACCTGTGCGCGCGGGCCCTGCTCGGCGCGATCGCACCGTAGGGACCGCGCGTTCCGTCGCGTGCTGTGCGCTCGGCATGCCCGTGCGCGCCCTCCGGTGCGCGGAGACGTCACGCGAAGACCACGCGGCCCGGTTGGCGCACACCCCGATCTCCGATAGGTTAGGCAAGCCTTACCTAATGAAGATGACGGAGGTTGGGATGGGTGACCACCAGACCTGGACGGCCGCGCCCGCCGCGGCGGAGCAGGCCCGCTCCGTGCTCGCCGCCGCATGGTCGTGCGCGGTGACCGCGGAGGGCGGCCGCGAGGAGTTCGTCGGCGCGCACACCGTGGCCGAGGACGGCCGGGTCCTGCTGCGCGTGCCCGAGGACAGCGCCCTGCTCGCGGCGGCGGTCTGCGCGCCCCGCGGCGAGCCGTCCGCCGTGCTGGAGTTCGCCGACGTGGCACCCGTCCCGGTGCGCGGCCGGATCCGCGCCCGGCTCTGGCTCGCCGGCTGGTTCGCCGCGGACGACGGCCACCTGGCGTTCCGGCCCACCCGTGTCGTGCTGCGGCAGCCGTCCGGCGCCGTCGTGGTCGGCCTAGACGAGTTCGCCGCCGCCGCGCCCGACCCGCTGGCCCGCGCCGAGGCCCGGCTGCTGACCCACCTCGCCGACTGCCACGCCGACGCGGTGGAACGGCTCACCCGGCTCGTCGACGCCGGCAGCCTGCACGGCGCGGTCCGGGTCCGCCCCCTCGCCGTCGACCGGCACGGACTGACGCTGCGCGTCGAGCGCACCCGCACCCACGGCGACGTACGCCTGGCGTTCCACGCGCCCGCCGACGACGTCGCGCAGCTCACGGAACGCATGCACGTGCTGCTCGCGCAGGCGAACGCGGCCGCCTGCCCCCGCGCGCTGCAACGGCAGCGCACGAACGGCGAGGGGTGAGGCGAACGGCTCCCCGGTGAGCCGCGGTTCGCCGGGGACGGGGAGGACGCGCTCTGCCGGGCGGAGCCCCGCCCGGGCCCCGCGGTGTCTACCAGTCGCCGTCCTCCACGGGTGCCCCGGGGGCGTCCCCGAGGGGCTTGATCTGCTGCGGGGCGGGCGGCTGCCAGGGCTCGTGGTCGTCGCCGATCCAGTCCCCGACCGGCTTGACGTCCGAAAGCGCCTCGGTCGGCGCCAGGTCGTCGGCGTCCTCGTCGTAGTAGTCGTACCAGGGCAGGCCCGCCCGGGTGTAGGCCGCCCGGTCCACGGGGGACGGCGGCGGTGCCTCGCCGGTGATGCGCCGCCACTCCGGCGGCGTGACCAGGTGCACGAACACCCGGCCAGCCGGCTGCTCGGCCCAGTCCGCGAGGGGCCGTTCGTCCTGGTAGACCTCCTGCCGCATGGACCCGCCCACGCCCAGCCCCATGGCGGGGGCCGACCGCCGGCGGGCCGCGCCCGCGGGCTGCGGGGCCGCGCCGGGGGCGGGCGGCGCCGCCATCGGCATCGCGGTCCCGAAGGCGCCGGGCGGCCGGGGCCCCCGGGCGCGCAGAGCCTCGGCACGGCGGCGCTCCTCCTCGCGCCAGCGGGCCAGCTCCCGGTCGCCGAGGGAGAAGGCCTGCAACTGCACGCCGCCCCACACCTCCTCGCCGGTCACCTGGCCCTCGACGGTCGCGCCCATGCCGAGCGGGACCGCCACGAACTGGCGGACCGTCCCCGTCCCGGAGTTGATGCCGTCCAGCCAGGGCTGCCGGGGCAGCACCACGTAGTTCTGCGGGTCGCGGGACAGCCGGTCGCTCCACGGCCTGCCCGACACCGCGCACACCTTGCCCACCCCGACCTGGAGGGCGGCGGGCTCCCTGGTGCCGGCGAAACTCAGCCACATGGCCTCGCGCAGGTACACCGGCAGCATCACGCCGCCACGCGCCCGCCAGGCCTCGGGGACGGAGTCGGCGTAGTCGGCGACCCGGCGGACCGGGAACTCGCCGAGCCCCGGCGGCAGCGGATGCGTGCCCGTCTCGGGCAGCCGCAGGGTGCGGACGAAGCGCACCGCCGCACCGCCCGGCAGCCGCAGCGTGTTCCCGTCGATCCGCACGCTGGTTCCGGTCATCCGTACGCCCCCTCTTCCCGTCGCCGGGCGGTTCACCGCCGCCCGTGTCCATCACTGAGAACGATGCCCGGCGGCGCCCCGGTTCCGGCGCAGTCGCGTCATCTTGCGCAGGCGGTCCCACAGCCTCGTCAGCCGGGGGCGCCGCTCGCGCTGTTCGCGGGTGTGGCGGTCCAGTTCCTCCAGGAGCCTGCGGGAGCGGTGCTCGGTGTCCATCTCGTCGATGATGCGGTTGACCTCGGTCAGCACCGCCCCCTGCAACTGCCACTGCCGGGCGTCGCGCTGGATCTCGCCCAGCAGCAGCTGGGCGAGCTTGTCCCGGGTGACCGCCGCCTGGTGGAGCTCGGCGCTCAGCCGTTCCTCCGCCGACTCGGCGTTCTCACTGGCACTGGTGGTGACCAGAACCGAGAAGCTGACCACGGCGTCGGCGATCTCGGACAGCAACTGCTGGATGGTCGCGCCCGTCTCCGGCGGGAAGAGGGGATCCGGCTCCCGCTCCTTCGCGAGGTCGGTGAAGGTGCGCGCCAGGACCCGCAGCACCACCGTGCAGATCTCCAGGGTGTCCAGACCGGTGCGCAGCACCACCCGGTGCAGCAGCCCCTCCCGGACGCGCGGATTGAGCCGCAGGCTGTCCTCGGCCTGCCGGAGGTCCTCGTCCACCTCGGCGATGTCGTGGTCGAGGCGGCGGGCCTCGTGCAGGCGGGCCGCCGCCTCGTGGAACGGCGTGCTGCCCGCCGCCTCCTCGCCCATGCGCAGCATCAGCTGCCGCACCCGCCGGGCCAGGCCCTCGATCGACTCCCCGGCCTGTTCCACCCACACCGGGGGAGCGAAGAGCAGGTTGAAGACCAGTCCGACGACCGCCCCGATCAGCGTCTCCACCACCCGGGCCCAGGCCAGGCTCCCGTGCGAGGTCACCCCGAGGACCAGCATCGCGCTGATCGCCACCTCGGCCACGAACTCGTGCGCCCGTACCAGGTGACCGACGCCCAGCGCCGCCACGATCACCAGCGCGAGACTCCACCAGCTCAGCCCCACCACCGCGCTGAAGACGATGGCGACCAGGACGCCGGCCACCACCGCGTTCACCCGTCGGACGCTCATCTTCAGCGTGGCGTACAGGGTGACCTGGACGACCAGCAGCGCGGTCAGGGGCGCGGTGAGCGGTGCCGCCGACTTGTCGGGGGACAGCCGTACCGCGATCACGTAGGCGATCGACGCCGCCGCTGCCGAGCGCACCGCCTGCACGACCACCGGATCCCGGTGCCACTTCGCCAGGCGCTTCGCCTCGCGCGCGGCGGACGCCGCCGTCTCACGTACATCCAGCATCCTCGGGCTGTTCCCCTTCCCCAGGCGCATCGAACGTATCCGGACAGACGGTAACCGGACGCAGGCGGTCAAAACGCCTCTCACGCGCCGGGCGCCGCCCGATGTGCCGAGGGCGTACCCGATCAGTCGGTGATCTTGTCGAGGAAGGCCGACAGATTGGCCGTGGTCCGGGCGATCTGTTCGTCCAGGGTGAGGCTCTCCTCGAAGCGGGCGCCGGTCTCCGGCAGCTTCCTGCCGCGCAGATACAGGGAACAGGCCAGGTCGGTGCACATGTACAGGCCGACCGAGTTGCCCTCGCGGCCGGCCGGGCCGGCCTTGCGCGCGGTCATCAGGGACACGCCTCCGCGCGGATGGGTGGTCAGGCACAGCGCGCACATGCTGCGCTGGAAGAAGCCGCGCCGGGCCTGCTGGAAGCGCAGCGCGACACCGACGAGGCGCCCTCCGTGCTCGGTGACCAGATAGCTGCGGTCCGGCGCACCGGGGTCCCGCCAGCCCAGGAAGTCGAGATCCTCCCAGGGGCGCTCGTCGAGGTCGCGGGGGACGGCCAGACGCTTCGCCTCGCCCTTCGAGCAGTTGACGAAGGAGTCGCGTATGTCCCGCTCGGTGAGTGTTTTCATGGGAAGCCCCGGGGTGTGATCGTCGGTTCGAAGAAACCTAGGGGGCCTAGGTTTTTCCCTAGGGTAAATAGCCGGGCGGCGGACAGGCCAACGGATTTCGCATACGGCGGCGGCAGTGCGGGCCGCCCGCAAGAGTTCACAGCCTGAATTAAGGGGAGAGGAAAGTCGCGGGCGGCGGGCCGACGGGGGTATGTTGCTGGTCGGGCACGGTGGGAGGAGCCACATGGCGGGGCGGAACGGGCGCACGGTGCGCGACCTCAGGCGGGCCAACCGTACGGCCGTGCTGCAGCGGCTCTACTTCGACGGACCGCTCAGCCGCTTCGAGCTGGGCCCCGCGACCGGACTGAGCTCCGGCTCGGTCAGCAACGTCGTCGCCGACCTGGTCGGCGACGGTCTGGTGGAGGAGGCCGGCAGCGTCGACTCCGACGGCGGCAGGCCCCGCACCCTGCTGCGCGTGGCGCCCGGCAGCGGACACATGATCGGCGTGGACGTCGGCGAGACCAGGGTGCGCGTCGAGCTGTTCGACCTGACCCTCACCGAGCTCGCCCGCGCCGAACGCCCGCTGACCCAGCAGCGCTACGAGGTCGAGGTCATCGTCGACCACATCCGCGAGGGCATCGCCGAGGTGCTGGCCGCCGCCCGCCTCGCGCCCGAGCGGCTGCTCGGCGTGGGGATCGGCGTCCCCGGCATCGTCGAGCACACCCCGGAGCGCGGCGCCGTCGTGCACGGCCAGACCATCGGCTGGGACGCCGTGCCGCTGGAGGCCCTGCTCCGCGCCGGCTCCCCGCTGCCCGGCACCGTCCCGTACTTCATCGACAACGGCGCCAAGACCCTCGGCCAGGCCGAGATGTGGTTCGGTGCCGGACGCGGCGCGCGCAACGCGATCGTCGTGCTCTTCGGCTCCGGCGTCGGCGCCTGCCTCGTCACCCCCGAGGTGGAGCACGGCCGCGCGGTCGAATGGGGACACCTGACCGTCCGGGTCAGGGGCCGGCGCTGCCGCTGCGGCGCGCTGGGCTGCCTGGAGGCGTACGCGGGGGCCGAGTCGCTGCTGGCCCGCTGGCGCGAGGAGGGCGGCCGGGTGCCCGAGGGCACCGACGAGGAGACGGCGCTGACCTCCATGCTGGCCGCCGCCTACCCGCCCGGCGGCGGCACCGCCGACCCGGTCGCACTCGCCGTCCTGGAGGAGACCGCCGAGTACCTGGGCGCCGGCCTGTCCGACCTGATCAACCTCTTCCAGCCCGAGCGGATCCTCATCGGCGGCTGGGCCGGCCTCCAGCTCGGCACCCGCTTCCTGCCCGCCGTACGCCGTCACGCGGTGTCGTACGCGCTGCGACACCCCGCCCAGAAGGTGACCGTCGACCTGGGGCGGCTCGGCCCGGACGCGGTCACCGTGGGCGCCGCGATCCTGCCGCTGGCCGACTTCTTCGCCCGCGGCGGCCGGCGCCCCGAGCCGGCGCCCGAGAACCCCCTCCCCGCCTGGCGCACGGCACTGGAGGAACGGGCGCCGCACTGAGGTTTCGCCGGCCGCCGCGGAGGTACCCGACGTCGCTCGTACCACCCGGCACACCAGCGGAAGGGAGAGTGCCGTGACCGACCACCGCCTCGAAGGACCGGGCGAGAACGGTGTCCCCGTGCCGCGGGACCTGCCGGACCAGCAGGCCGGCCCCGGAGAGGACCCCTGGGAGGCAGCGCCCTCCCGTGCGGAGCGGCGTTCCGCCGAGGACGACGGGGACACCGAGCGCGACGAGCCGGCGGACGCCGGGGACAGCGACGTCCCGGACACGGACGAGGCCGGGACGGGCCGCCAGGGCGCACCGCGGTCCGGCAACGTGCACCCCGAGCACCCCGTACCCGACGAGTCGTCCGGCTGACGCCACGCCGTCGGCCGCGGGCGCCGCGGACCCGGGGCGGGCCGGCCGGCCGGGAGGGAGACCGACCCGGCCGGCCGTTCCGCGTCCGGCCGTCAGCCGACCTTGCGCCCCCGCAGCGGTTCCGTCGCCGCGCCCGCGCCCTGCTTCAGGCCCAGCAGGAACTCCTCCAGCACCTCCGTCGCCGTGTGCACCGGGCGCCAGCCGAGCTCCGCGCGCGCCCGCGTGCAGTCCATGAGCGGCAGCCGCAGCACCGCGTCGAACAGGTGCGGGGACGCCGGAAGCAGATGCAGCCCCCACGCGGCCGCGATCGCCGACCGGGCCGCCGTGCGGGGCAGCCGCACCGGACGCGCGCCGGTCATCTCGCCCAGCAGCGCCGCGTCGACCGGCGGGTCGGCCGCCAGGTTGTACGGGCCCCGGGCGTCCGCCGTACGCACCGCCAGCCGGTAGGCGCCGGCCGCGTCGTCGGTGTGCAGCGCCTGCATCCGCAGCCCGGGGACGTCGGGCAGGAACGGCAGCAGCTCCGGCCGGGCCAGCGGCCCCGGCAGGAACCTGCCGCCGAAGATCCTGCGCTGCTCGCTCGCCGACTCCCGCTTGAACAGGAAGGCGGGCCGCATCCGCACCACCCGGACGCCCGGGTGGTCACGTTCGAAGATGTCCAGGGCCCGCTCGAGGTAGGCCTTCTCCCGGCAGTACGCCGCGTCCGGCCAGCCGTGCGTCGGCCACGTCTCGTCCACGGCACGCTCCTTCGGCCCCGGCGAGTACGCGCCGACCGACGACGCGTGCACCAGCGTCGGCACTCCGGCCGCGGCCACCGCCTCGAAGACGCGCAAGGAGCCGAGGACGTTCGTGCGCCACGTCGTCGCGGGATCGTGCGTCGGCTGGAAGGCCCACGCCAGATGGATCACCGCGTCGGCACCCGCGAAGAGACCGGCCGCGTCGGCCTGCTCGGAGGCCAGGTCGACGGCGGCCCACTCCGTCTTCGGGGGCGACCACGCGGGGATCCGCCGGGCCAGTCCCAGGACCGAACCGACCTCCGGGTCCTCCGAGAGGAGTCTCACCACGCTGGTGCCCACGTTGCCGGTGGCGCCCGTGACCACGATCCTGCTGCCCGTTGTGCTGCTCACCTTGCGCTCCTCCCGTCCGCCTGTCAGGGTCGGAGGCCACGGGTACCCCGACCCGCCGCGGGCAAAGAAGAGCCCCGACCGGACGGGGGGGATCACGGTCGGGGCGGTCTGTCGTGGATACGGATGGCGGTCGCCTCTCGGCGAGGGGCTCCACAGGGCTTCAGCCGAACGATCTTCCCTGTGGGCGATAGGTGAGGCCCGGGGACACTGTCCCATCCGTACCCACGCTCTCTTCAACGGCGGACACTCTGCCGGTGTTCCACCGTCTGTCGCGTTTTGGGGTGATCCGCGTCACTGCTCTCGGGGCTCGGGAACGATCTCGGCCCACAGGTTCTCCGCCTGGAGCAGCAGCGCCCCCAGCACCGAGGCGTGCGCGGCGCCCTGCCCGGCGTGCTCGCGCAGCCCCTGCTGCAACTGCCGGTGCAGCTCGTCCATCGTCTCCTCCGTCTCCTCGGTGGCGTCCCCGGCCTCACCGGCGTCCTTCGCCTGCCGCGGGTGAGGCTCCGCGGCCGCGCCCAGCAGCCGGTCGGCCTCGACGTGGCAGAAGTCGCCGATCTGCTTCAGCAGGCGCGCGTACAGGCCCAGGACCGGGCCCTCGGGCGTGGCCGGGGTGCGGTTCTCGTCGGCCGCCACCGACAGCGTCCGGGTGAGCGCGACGATGTTGCCGGTGACCCGCGTCCACCGCTGGTCCTCGTCCTCGGGCGGCGCGGGCGGCGGTGTCCGGTGCAGCGCGCGCAGCGGACCGTAGGTCAGCCGCAGGCTCTCCTGACTCCAGGACCGGGCCGACGTCAGTGCGTCCACACGCCGCTGCAGCCGCGCGGCCTCGCCGGCCCAGCCGGCCGCCGTCTGCGCGTCCCACTCGTTCTCCCGCAGATCGCCCGCGATGCTGTGCAGGACCTCGCCCGCCTCCCGGGCCAGCGCCGCGAGGTTCTCCCGGACGTCCCGCAGATGGATCGGCGGCAGCACGAAGGCGTTCACCGCGATGCCGATCAGGGCGCCGAGCGCCGCCTGCCCCACCCGGTGCCCCACCGCCGACGCGGAGACCGGTGTCCCCGAGGCCAGGACGAACAGCGCCGTGGTGGCCGCGTAGACGCCCTGCCGGCCGAAGCGGGCCCAGTTGCCGAGCAGCATCAGCAGGGGCAGGGAGAGCGCCAGCGCACCCGTGTTGTCGTCGGTGATCGCCTGGGCCGCGGAGGCCACCAGCGATCCGAGACAGATCGCCCCGAACTGCTGCCCGGCCTGGCGAACCGAGCTGTAGACGGTGGCCTGGACGAGCACCACCGCCACCCAGGGGGCCATCAGCGCCATCGGATCGTCGAGCCAGACACCCGCCACGGCCCAGGCGAGCAGCCCCGCCCCCGCGGCCTTCAGCGACTGGACGACCAGGTCCCGTTCCCGGCCGGGGCCCCGCCAGGCGGCCACGACGGCCTGCCCGACGGCAGCGGCCTCCCGCCGTACCCGGTCCACCGGCCGCGCCGCGCGGACCGCCTGCGCGAGGGCGGTACGCCACCGCCCCCGGCGTCCCGTCCCGCCGCTCACACCCTTGCCCCCGGCCGTTCGCCGGGTGTCGCGTCCCACGTCCGTCATACGTGCCGTGCGATGCCGTACGCCACCGTGACCGGGCGGCTCATGCCAGCGGGCTGTTCGCGAGCGAGGACAGCAGGTCGGCGGGGTCCGCGTACACCGCGCCCGCACCCGCCTCCTCCAGATCGGCCCGCGGCAGGCCACCGCACAGCACCCCCACGCACCGCACCCCGGCCGCGCTGCCCGCGCGCATGTCCCACACCGTGTCGCCGACGAACACCGCCCGCTCGGCCGGCACCCCGGCGAGCTCCAGGGCGTGCTCGACCGGCTCAGGCGCGGGCTTGCCCGCGTCGACGTCGTCGGCGCTCGCGGTCGCGGTGATCGCGTCGTCCGCGTCGATCGCCCGCCGCAGCGCCCCCAGCTCCGCGCCGCCCGCCGAGGTGGCGAGGACGACCGTCCACCCGTCACCGGCCAGGCGCCGCAGCAGTTCCCCCGCCCCCGGCAGCGCCGGCAGCCGGTCGAAGTACTGCCCGTACAGAGCCTTGTGGGCGGCGCTCAGCTGCGCGTCCTGGTCCTTGTCGCGGTCCTCGCCCAGCAGATGGCCGATGAGGTCGGTGGAGGCCAGACCCACGGCCCGGTGGACGGCGTGCATCGACACCCGGTGGCCCGCCTGCCGGAACGCCTCCCACCAGGTGACCACGTGCAGATGATTGGTGTCGACGAGGGTTCCGTCGACGTCGAACACGGCCGCCCGTTCCATGCACCGTTCCTTCCTTCTCGCTGTGTGCGCCCGGCGGGTACCACGTCAGCCGCCCGCCACTCCGGCCGGTACCCGCCCCTCCCGGGTCCAGGCCAGCAGTTCGTCGAGCGACCAGGTGGTCACCACCCGCTCGGCGGGCACCCCGCACTCCTCGGCCCGCGCGCAGCCGTGGATCTGCCAGTCCAGCTGCCCGGGCGCGTGCGCGTCGGTGTCGACCGAGAACAGCACGCCCGCCTCCACCGCCCGGCGCAGCAGCCGCCGCGGCGGATCGAGCCGCTCGGGCCGGCTGTTGATCTCCACGGCGGTGCCGGACTCCGCGCAGGCGGCGAACACGGCGTCCGCGTCGAACTCCGACTCCGGCCGGCCCCGCCCGGTCAGCAGCCGTCCGGTGCAGTGCCCGAGGACGTCCGCGTGGCGGTCACGGACGGCGGCCACCATGCGGCGGGTCATCGAGCGGGCGTCCATCCGCAACTTGGAGTGCACGGAGACCACCACGACGTCGAGCCGCTCCAGCAGCTCCGGCTCCTGGTCCAGCGAGCCGTCCTCGAGGATGTCGCACTCGATGCCGGTCAGCAGCCGGAACGGCGCCCACGTCTCGTTCAGCTCCGCCACCACGTCCAGCTGTTCGCGCAGCCGCTCCGGGGACAGGCCGCGGGCCACCGTCAGCCGGGGCGAGTGGTCGGTGAGCACCGCCCACTCGTGCCCGAGCGCCGCCGCGGCCCGGCCCATCTCCTCGATCGGGCTGCCGCCGTCCGACCAGTCGGAGTGCAGATGGCAGTCACCGCGCAGCCGGGCCCGCAGCTCCTCGCCCCCGTGGGCGAGCGGGACGCCGGCCTCGCCCTCCAGCTTCTCCAGGTAACCGGGCACCTGCCCGGCCAGCGCCTCCCGCGCGACCTGAGCCGTCTTCGGGCCGACCCCCTTGAGGGACTCCAGCGAACCGGCCTCCGCCCGCTCGCGCAGCTCGGCGCCGGGCAGCTCGCCCAGCACCCGGGCCGCGGTGCGGAAGGCACGGACCCGGTACGTCGGCGCCTGCGACCGCTCCAGCAGGAAGGCGATCCGGTCCAGCGCCTGAACGGGATCCATCGCCACCTCCTCCTCCGGCACCTCCAGGGTTCCCCAGCGGGCCGGGGACCGCACGACGGCCACGCGGTTTGTCCGTACGGCCCCCGGGTACTGCGATGCCCCGACACACCGCACGCGCCGACGAGGAGGCCCTGTCGTGCCCAGTCCCACGCCGACCGACACCAAGGTGGCCGTCGTCACCGGTTCCGACTCGGGGATCGGCCGCGCCACCGCCGTACGCCTGGCCGAGGCGGGCATGGACATCGGCATCACCTGGCACGCCGACGAGAAGGGTGCCGAGCGGACCGCCGAGGAGGTCCGGGCCCTCGGCCGCCGGGCCGAGGTCGCCCACGTGGACCTGACCCGGCTGCCGGGGGCCGCCGACACGGTGGACGCGCTGTGCGAACGGCTCGGCCGGATCGACGTCCTGGTGAACAACGCCGGCACCGGCACCGCCACGCCCTTCCTCGACCTCGGCCTCGACGACCTGCGCCACGTCCTGGACGTCGACCTGGCCGGGCCCTTCCTGTGCGGGCAGAACGCGGCCCGGCGCATGATCCGCCAGGGCGACGGCGGCCGGATCGTCAACGTGACGTCCGTGCACGAGCACCAGCCGCGGGTGGGCGCCGCGCCGTACTGCGCGGCCAAGGGCGGGCTCGGTCTGCTCACCCAGGTCATGGCGATCGAGCTGGCCGAGCACGGCATCACCGTGAACGCGGTGGCCCCCGGTGAGATCGCCACCCCGATGACCGGCCAGGAGGACACCGACCCGCACACCGAGCGCCGCCCCGGCGTCCCGCTCGGCCGTCCCGGCGACGCCCGCGAGGTCGCCGCCGTCATCGCCTTCCTCGCCGGCCCCGAGGCGTCGTACGTCACCGGCGCGTCCTGGAGCGTGGACGGCGGCATGCTCCGGATGGGCCCGATGGCCGGCTCGCATCTGACGGGCGACGACTGGCGGCGCCCCTGAACGGGCCCGCGCGGCGGCGGTCGCGAGGCCGCTTCCCGGGTTTGCGGCCTACCCTCGAGTCATGACCGAAATCGCGAGCCCGCACATCGGCAGTCCGCGGATCCTCGTGCTCGGGGTACAGCCGGGCACGCCGCCGTTCCGGATCGTGGAGATCGACGGACAGGTGGTCGGAGAGGCGACGACCCTCATCGACGTCCTGGAGGCCGCCGCCGCCTTCGGGATCAAGGTCCACGACCTCGACGACCCCGACGTCGTCCGCTGGGTGGGCGGGGACAAGTTCACCTGGACGCCGCACTAGTCCCCTCCCCGCGGACTCGCCGGGCCGCGCGGCTCCACGGCCCGGCGAACGGATAATCGGTTGCCCGACCGCGACGGTGGCGGATCCAATGTCCGGCATGATCACCCAGCTGCGCCCGCCACAGCCGGTCGGGACGAACGTCCGGATCGGGGCCCTCGTTCCGCTCACTCCGCCCGGCTGGACCGAGGCCGGCCGGCACCTGCTCGCCGGACTGGAGCTGGCCGCCCACGAGGTCAACGACGGCGGCGGAATCCTCGGACGGCCGCTCGAACTGGTCGTCCGGGACACCGCGGCCGACCCGGACAGGGCGGTGGCGGCCGTCGAGGAACTGGCCGGCCTGGGGGTGGCCGCGCTGACGGGTGAGTACCACAGCGTCGTCGCCCGCGCCGCGGCCGGCCGGGCGGACGCCCTCGGCCTGCCGTTCCTGTGCTCGTCGGCGGTGCTCGACGCGCTCACCGACCGGCCGACCGACTGGGTCGCGCGCCTTCCCCCGGCGCAGTCCCACGGCTGGCGGCTCTATGCGGACCACCTCCTGAGGACGGGGCACACCCGGATCGCCGTCGCGGCCCAGCCGAGCGTCTACTGGGCGTCCGGGACCCGCATCCTGCGGGACCACCTCGCCCCGCACGGCGGCACGGTCGTCGAGCTCGACACGGACACGCCGGACCCCACGGCCGTGGGCGACGAACTCGTCGCGCACGGGGCGACGGTCCTCCTGCTGCTGGTCGGCCACCCGGAGCCGGCGGTGCCGATCGTCAGGGCCGTCCGCCGCGACCGGCGTCTCGCCCGGGTCCTGATCGGTGCGCCCGCCGGCCAGCCGGAGCTGCCCGGGTGGGCGGCGTCGCTGGGCGAGGACGGCGCCGCCGTGCCGTTCCTGCGCTACCTGCCCGAGCGGCTCGGCCCGCTCGGTGCCCGCGTCGAGTCGGCCCTGCGCGAGCGGCTGGGCGAGGCGCCCTCCTTCGTCGCCCTCGAGGGGTACGACGCCGTCCTGGTCCTCGCCGAGGTGCTGCGTGCCCACGGCACGGACCGGGCGCGGATCGCCGAGGCCTGGCCGAGGGTCGCGGTCGAGGGCACCCGCGGGCGGATCCGGTTCTCCCGCACGCCGGGCACCGGTGTCTGGCAGTGGACGTGGCCGCCCGTCCAGGTCGTCGACCGCGATCCGGCGGAGCCCGGACGCTTCCGGGTGCTGCACGCCGGCTGAGAGCACCGGGGATCCGCGGACGGACCCCCGGTGCACCGGTGCCGCGTCAGCCGACCGTCCACTTCTGGTTGGCGCCGCCCGTGCAGGTCCAGATCTGCAGCCGGGTGCCGTTGGCCGAGCTGTTGCCGGTGGCGTCGAGGCACTTGTCGGCCTGCGGATTGACGATGTCGTGCGCGGCGGTGACGACCCAGCGCTGGGCGGCGCTGCCGTTGCAGTCCCACAGCTGGACGACCGTGCCGTCCGCGGTGCCGCCGCCGTTGACGTCCAGGCACTTGCCGAGCGCCCGGACCGTGCCGTCGGAGCCCACCGTCCACCGCTGGGCGGCCGTGCCGTTGCAGTCGTAGAGCTGCACCGGGGTGCCGTTGGCGGTGTTCGCGGCGGCGACGTCCACGCACTTGCCGGCCAGGCCGCGGATCGCGCCGCCGTTCGCCGAGTCGCTGGTCGTCACCGACACGTGGTCCACCACGAGCGTCTGCGGGAAGGCCGTGGAGCCGTCCGGGTCGCCGGGCCAGTAGCCGCCGACCGCCAGGTTGAGGATCAGGAAGAACGGCTTGTTGAACACCCACTGCCGGCCACCGAGATCGGCCGGCGTGCGCCTCTGGTAGACGTTGCCGTCCACGGACCAGGTGATCGAGTCGGGCGCCCAGTCGACGGCGAAGGTGTGGAAGCCGTCCGCGAAGGCCTGGCCGCCCGGCAGGGTGTAGCCGGCGCCGATGCCGCCCGAGCCGGAGTAGCCGGGGCCGTGGATGGTGCCGTGGACGGTGGAGGGCTCGAAGCCGACGTTCTCCATGATGTCGATCTCGCCCGAGTCCGGCCAGTTGACCGGGGTGCCGAGCATCCAGAACGCCGGCCACATCCCCTGCCCGCGCGGCACCTTCATCCGTGCCTCGACGTGCCCGTACTGCGCGGTGAACTTCCCGGAGGTGTTGAGCCGCGCGGAGGTGTACTGGCAGGTGCCGTACCAGCACTGGTAGTTGGCGGGGTTCTCGCGGCGGGCCGTGATGACCAGGTGGCCCTGGCCGTCCAGAGCCGCGTTCTTGTTGCCGGACGTGTAGTACTGGCGTTCGTGGTTGTTGACGTTGTCGCCGGTCTCGATCTGCCACTTGGAGGAGTCGACGGCCGCACCGGCCGGGCCGTCGAAGGTGTCGGAGAACGTCACGGCGGCGGCCGCGGTGCCGGCGGCCGCGGCGGGCTCGGGTCCGGCCGCGGCGGGTCCGGTCACGAGCGAGGCGGCCAGTCCGGCGGACAGGGCGGCGGCGAGGAGGCATCTGCGGAGCGTCAGTGGGCGGGCCACGGCTCTCCCTTCCGGGCGGCGTCCCGTCGCGGGAGCGCCGACAGAGGTGGGGGGTAAGGGTGTCGCCTCTTGATTTAAGGAGTGAGATAAGGACCCGTCAATACTTTGGTACGGACCATCTGATCTCGTTCCCGGCCGAGGCCGGCCCCGCTCAGTCGCGAGGCCGGCGCGCGTGCACCGCGCGGCTCGTCCGCCGGCCCAGGAGCAGGTAACCGACCAGCGCGCCCGCGCTGTTGAGGATCACGTCGTCGATGTCGAAGGCCCGTCCGGTGATCAGGGCGCCCTGCGCGAACTCCACCAGCAGCATCACCAGGGCGGTCAGCAGCAGCACCCGCAGCACGCCGCGCGTGCGCGGGGCGAGCACCGGGACCAGGACGCCGAAGGGGACGCCCAGCAGCACATTGCCGCCGATCTGCTTCACGGCGTCGCGCAGCGCGGGCTGGTCGAGATAGGCGCGCAGGGAGCGCCCGGGGTGCATGTTGGTGTGCGTCAGCGCCTCGGAGGCGGGGGACGGGTTCAGGGTCAGCCGGGCCAGCACGACCGCGAACGCCACCATGAACACGAACGCTACGGCCATCGCCAGCAGGCGCAGCGGGAGCGGGAGCGGGCGCCGTTCGCGCCGGTCGGCCGCCCGCGCATCGGCGGCACGGGGGCGCAACAGGGAAGTCGGTCGTGAGACGGCACGAGCCATGTGGTCCTCCAGTCGTCAACGTCCCCGCGTGCTGGGGCGGTTACCCGCGAAGCCGCCGAGGATGCCGGTCCGTTCCCCGGTGGCGCCGGGGTCGCTCAGGGTTCGTACGTCACCCGCACCTGTTCGAAGCCGAGGGAGTGCAGCAGGCCCTGGAGCATCGCCGTGGTGTTGCCCTCGGCGCGCGCGGTCAGTTCGCTGTCCTTCGCGGCGTCGCCGATGTGCCGGGCCGCGAGCTTCTGCACGGCCTGCTCGCCGTTCGGGTTGTCCGAGAACAGGTCGCCGAGCCGGTCGAGCAGGCCCCGCTGCTTGGAGACGGCGTACGAGTGGTCGGGGTCGAGGGCCGGTTCGCCCAGCGCGGCGTGCGGCAGCCGCAGCGTGGCCGAGGTGCGGTCCTCGTTCACCGTCACGTCGTCCTCGCCCACCTTGCCGAGGTCGACGTAGGCGTCGACGGTGCCGGCCCCGACGTACAGGGTGCGGCTGCCGCGGATCGCGTCGGGCAGGTACTTGGTGTCCTTCTCCAGGTCCACGACGACCTGGAAGGAGCCCGAGGCGGCCTCGTAGCGGCTGATGTCCTGGATGGACTTCAGCAGCGCGGGCCCCGACCGGTCGTGGGTCTCGGTGCCGAACACGTCCTTCAGGCCCGGCAGCACGCTCAGCCGCAGCCCCGCGAACAGCACGACGAGCACCAGCACGACCGCGCTCAGCGCCTTGGCCCAGCCGGGCATCCGCCGCCCCGGGAGGCGCCTGATGGGAGTCGTCATGGTGACGGCCCTCCTTCCTGGTGTCCGCTTGCCCGCCATCTCCCGGACCAGACACGGCAGTTGGTGAACCGAACGGGGATGCGGCCGGCGGCGGTCAGTGCGATGGCCGCACCGGCCGGTCCCGCGAGGGGCGGGAGGACCACACCCCCTCCCCGTGGGTGAGCCCCGGCAGGCGCAGTTCGGCCTCCCGCACCCGCCGGGCCGGCAGTTCCCCGGTGACCAGCCAGGCGGCATCGCCCCCCGTGGTCCCGCCGAAGTCCGCACCCAGTGCCGCGAGATGAGCGGTCACGGACGCGAGCGCGTCCGGCGGCACCTCCGCCTCGAACGCGTGGCAGGGCTCGTACAGGCGGGTCCCCGCCCGCCGCAGGGCACGGCGCAGCACGATCGGGGTCAGCCCGCGGAAGTCGGCGGCCGTGCTCACGGGGGAGCTGAAACCGGACCGGATCAGCGTCACCCGGTAGTCGGTCACCGCCGCGCCGGACAGGCCGGTCAGCAGCGTGGCGTGGACCGTCTCCTCCACGGCCTGGTGGAAGGCGCGGGGGAGCGCGCCGAGCTCGGTCTCGTGGGCGAACACCCCGCCCGAGCCGCGCGGCCCCGGCTCCACCCGCAGCCCGATCGTGGCCCAGTAGCGGGTGTGGTCGTGCCACGGCATCTCGTCGACGGCCTCACCGGCGCCGGCCGGCCGCTCCAGGAACCGGACGCGCCCCGGCGAGAACTCCGCGTCGATGCCGAAGTCCCCGGCCAGGGTCGCCGCGAGCACCTCCATCTGCACCTCCCCGTACAGCAGCAGGGCGGTGGCGCCGGAGTCGGCCGGACGGGCGTGCAGCAGCGGGTCCTGGTCGGCGAGGGCGAGCAGCGCCGACCGCAACGGCGCCGCCTGCTCGGGACGCCGGGCCCGCACGACGGTCTCCAGGGTCGGCGGCGCGAACTGCGGCGCCCGGTCGGTGACGCCGCCGAGCCGGTCGCCGACGCGCAGGGCGGCCGGTCCCGACAGGGCGGCGATGTTGCCCGCGGTCAGCGTCCCGGACCCGCCGATCACCTCCAGGCGCGTGACCCGGCCCCGGACCTCACCGGTCCGCCCGTCGGACTCGCGCCGCAGGAAGGTCAGCCGCTGACGCGGGCGAACCTCACCGTCGTACAGCCGCAGATACGCCGTCCGCTCACCACCGGGCCCCGGACGTACGGCGAACACCGTGCCGCGCGGTGGCACGGGACCGGCCGCCGGCGAGCGGGCGGGGACCAGCCGGACCAGGCCCTCCACCAGCTCCCCGACCCCCTGGCCGCCCAGCGCCGAACCGAAGTACAGCGGGTGGAACGAGCCGTCGGCGGTTCGGGCGGCGAGCGCGGCACGCACCTCGTCGGCGGTCGGCTCCGGGCCGTCCACGACCGCCGCCAGCATGCCCGCGTCCACCTCCGCGAGCGCCTCGGCGGTCCGCTCGCGGACCGGCGGGTCCGTCAGGCGGCAGGGCCGCACGCGGGCACCGGCGCCGCCGAGCCCGGCGGCGACCTCCGTCAGCGGCACGACGTGCGGCGTCAGCCGGTGCCGGATGTCGGCGAGCAGGTCCTCGGCGCGGGCACCGGCCCGGTCGATCTTGTTGACGAAGACGAGCGTGGGCAGCCGCAGCCGCCGCAGGGTGCGCATCAGCACCCGCGTCCGCGCCTGGACGCCCTCCACGGCGGACAGCAGCAGCACCGCGCCGTCGAGGACCTCCAGGGCGCGCTCGACCTCGGCGGTGAAGTCGGAGTGCCCCGGGGTGTCGATCAGGTTGACCTGGGTGTCGCCGACGGTGAACGCGGCGACCGCGGAACGGATGGTGATGCCGCGCCGGCGCTCGATCTCGCCGTCGTCCGTACGGGTGTCCCCGGCGTCGACGCTGCCGAGCCGGTCGACGGCGCCGTGGTCGAACAGGAGCCGTTCGGTGAGGCTGGTCTTACCGGCGTCGACGTGGGCCAGAATTCCGATGTTCAGGGTGTGCATGCGGGGATGAGTCCTCGAGAACCGTGGGCCGGAAGGGGCACTGGGTGGTGTCGAGGAATCGGCGCATGCGAGGCATCCTGACCTGAGGGAACACGGACGGCGTCATCATGACGCCTTCCCCCGGGCCTGCCGCAACCGGATTTCCGTAAGCTGATGATCCGGCCGGACACACCCACGCGAGGAGCGGTCCGTGCGAGACATCGCCGTGTTCAGCGGTAGTGCCCACCCCGAACTGGCCGAGGAGGTCTGTGCCCAGCTGGGCGTCCCCCTCAGCCCCGTACGGGTCAGCCGGTTCGCCAACGACTGCCTCGAGGTGCAGCTTCGGGCCAACTGCCGGGAGAGGGACGTCTTCCTGGTCCAGCCGCTGGTCAAGCCGGTGCAGGAGCACCTGGTCGAGCTGCTGCTGATGTGCGACGCGGCCCGCGGGGCGTCCGCCGGGCGCATCACCGTCGTCCTGCCGCACTACTCCTACGCCCGTTCGGACAAGAAGGACGCTCCGCGCATCTCGCTCGGCGGTCGCCTGGTCGCCGACCTGCTGGTGGCGGCGGGCGCCGGCCGGGTCCTCGCCATGGCCCTGCACTCGCCCCAGGTGCACGGCTTCTTTCCGGTCCCGGTCGACCACCTGCACGCGCTGCGCGAACTGGCGGCGCACTTCCGCCGGTACGACCTGTCCCGCACGACGGTGGTCTCGCCGGACCTCGGCAACGCCAAGGAGGCCGCCGCGTTCGCCCGGCTGCTCGGCGCCCGGGTGGCGGCGGGCGCCAAGCAGCGGTACGCCGACGACCGGGTCAGCATCAGCGCCGTGATCGGGGACGTCGCCGGGCGCGACGTCATCGTGCTCGACGACGAGATCGCGGGCGGCAGCACCGTGCTGGAACTCCTCGGCCGGCTGCGGGAGCAGGGCCCGCGCACGATCCGGCTCGCCTGCACGCACGGGCTGTTCGCGGCCGGTGCGCTCGGCCGGCTCAGCGAGCAGTCCGACGTGCTGGAGATCGTGTGCACCAACACCGTGCCGGTGCCGGCCGGCGACCGCACGGAGAAGCTGCGGATCCTGTCCATCGCGCCCGCGCTGGCCGAGGCCGTGCGCCGCATCCACAACGGCGAGTCGGTCAGCGCTCTGTTCGACGCTCCCGCGGCGGACTGACGCCGAGCACCTCCGCCAGGGACGGCCGCGGGGGCAGCAACCGCGCCAGCCCGGTGATCCGCAGCATGCGCAGCGTCAGCGGGTGGGTGCACACCAGGTGCACCTGGCCGCCCCCGTCGAGCACGTGGCGCCGTGCCCGGTACAGCAGCCGCAGCCCCGAGCAGTCGAAGAACTCGACCCCGCCGAGATCGAGCACGACCCGGGCGCCGGGCCGGCTCGTCTCCCGGTCCAGGTGCGGGACGATCCCGGCGGCCGACGCGATGTCGATCTCGCCGAGGAACTCCAGCACCGTGTGCCCCCGGTCGCGGCGGACGCGCAGGTGCGTGGTGAGCGACGCGGATTCCTGTCGCACGGCGACTACGCCTCCAGCCTGTTCCGGGGGCCAACTGCCCAAGCTCACTCGAAAGTTACCCCGAACGAGCGAGTTTGAGCATGTTCGATTGACATATGTCATCGAACTCTCACAGGGGGGTCCCTCAGTCGATCACGAGGACCAGCTTCCCCGTCGTGCGGCCCGTCTCACCGAGCGCGTGCGCCTCGGCCGCGTCGGCCAGCGGGAACGTCTTCTCGACCGTGGCCCGCAGCCTGCCCGGCTCGACCAGGCCGGCGATCTCCCGCATGTCGGCCCGGTCCGCGTCCACCAGCATCCGCACCGCCCGCACGCCGAGCCGCTCGGCCTCCTCGAAGAAGTCGTCCGAACCGACCGGCAGGATCGACACCACGATCCCGCCCGGCCGCAGCACGCGCAGGGAGCGCAGCGAGGTCTCGCCGCCGATCGTGTCCAGCACGACGTCGACGTCCTTCACGGTTTCGGTGATGTCCGTCTCGCGGTAGTCCACCGTCTCGTCCGCGCCGAGGGAACGCAGGAACTCGTGCTTGCCCGCGCTCGCCGTGCCGATCACGTGGGCGCCCCGGGCCTTGGCGATCTGCACCGCCACATGCCCCACACCGCCGGCGGCCGCGTGGATCAGCACCCGCTGCCCCTCGCGCAGGCCGGCCCGTTCCACCAGGGCCTGGTACGCCGTCAGCGACACCAGCGGGAGGGCGCCGGCCTGTACGTGGTCGATCCCGGCGGGCTTGTGGGTGAAGGTGCGGGCCGGGGCCGTGACGTACTCGGCGTGGGAGCCGTGGCCGAAGGGGTACGACAGCATCCCGAAGACCTCGTCGCCCGGGCGGAACGCGGCGACGCCGATGCCCACCGCCTCCACCACGCCCGAGACGTCCCAGCCCAGGACGAAGGGAGGCTCGCCGAGGAAGCCCCCGTTCGCCCGGTGCTTCCAGTCGGTCGGGTTCACTCCGGCGGCACGCACCCTGACCAGCACCTCGTTCGGGCGCGGTTCGGGACGGTCCAGCCGTACCTCGCGCAGTACCCCGGGACCGCCGAGGGTGTCCTGGCTGATGGCTCGCATCGTGTTCACATCGCTCATGGTGAACCAGCCTGCCGTCCGCCGCCCCCCAGGGAAATGGCATGATTGCCACGCTCCGATAGAATCGTGCCATGGAACGCGTGAAGCGCCCGGCCGGGCGGACGGAACGGGTCGTGGTACTGGCCCTCGACGGCGCCTATCCCTTCGAGCTGGGCATCCCCAGCCGCATCCTCGGCGCCGCCGACGGCCGCTACGAGGTGCTGGTCTGTTCGGTCGACGGCCGGCCGGTGCGCACCAACGCGGGGTTCACCGTCACCGCCGACCACGGACCCGGGATCCTGGAGTCGGCCGACACGGTGGTGGTCCCCGCCGTCTCGCCCACCCTGGTCACCGAGGTTCCGGCCCCCGAGGTCACCGCCGCCCTCGCGCGCGTCCGTCCCGACGCGCGCATCGTCTCCATCTGCACCGGTGCCTTCGTGCTCGCCGCGGCCGGGCTCCTGGACGGCCGCCGGGCGACCACGCACTGGCAGCTGGCCGACGCGTTCCGGCGCATGTTCCCGCACATCCCCCTCGACCCGGACGTCCTCTTCGTGGCCGACGGCCGCATCATCACCTCGGCGGGAGCGGCCTCCGGCGTCGACGTCTGCCTCCATCTCGTCCGCGAGGACCACGGGAGCGAACTGGCCAACACGGTCGCCCGCCGCTGTGTGGTCCCGCCCTTCCGGGACGGTGGGCAGGCGCAGTACATCGAGCAGCCGGTGCCCGAGCAGGGCGCCGCGAGCACGGCGGCGACCCGGGCCTGGGCCCTGGACCACCTGGGCGAGTCCCTGACGCTGGCCCGCCTCGCCGCGCACGCGCGGATGAGCCTGCGCACCTTCGCCCGGCGCTTCCACGACGAGGTGGGCATGAGCCCGGGCCGCTGGCTGACCCAGCAACGGATCGCCCGGGCCCGGCATCTGCTGGAGACCAGCGACCTTCCGGTCGACCGGATCGCCGGCCAGGTCGGCTTCGCCACCGGCGCCTCGCTGCGTCAGCACCTGCACGCGTGGATCGGCGTCTCGCCCCAGGTGTACCGCCGGACGTTCCAGACGGCGCGCTGAGCGGGCGCCCGGCGGACCGGTCCCGCCGTGGCCGGTGAGGGGCGGTCAGGAGGCCCGCCGCGCAACGTCGTCGGCCGGTGACCGACTGAATCCGCCGGGCCGGGATATGCGCAAGGCAGAGGGCCACGGGGTCCGACGCCCCGTGCCCGGGACCCTTCGGAGGAGACATGGCACTGGTCAACGCGGGCGTCGTGGTGCTCGACTGCGCGGAACCCGAGAAGCTCGCCGAGTTCTACAAGGCACTGCTGGGCGCGGAGGAGACCGACGTCTCCGCCAACCGCATCGAGATCGAGGGCCCCGGAGGCTTCCGCATGGCGTTCCGGCGGGACGTCAACGCGACCCCGCCGAGCTGGCCCCGTCCCGAGAACTCCCTCCAGGCCCACCTGGACTTCGTGGTGGAGGACCTGGACGAGGCCGAGCGCGGGGTCGTGGGGCTCGGCGGGCGCCCGCTGGAGGCGAGGGACGCTGCGGGCCCGCACGAGGAGCGCGGCTTCTCCGACCCGGCGGGGCACTCCTTCACCCTGCGCCTCAGCACGCCGCCGACGGCACCCAAGCAGGGCTGAGGCCCGGGCCCGGGGTGCCGCCGGCGCGGTCAGCGCGGCCGGAGGGCGACGTGAGGACGGTCAGTCCCGTCCGCCCTTGTCGGCCACCGGCCAGACACCCGTCGAGCGCTCGATCGCCTTCGCGCCCGTCCGGTCCACGGCACTGCGCACCGCGGCGAAGATGGCGCCCTGGACCGCCGCCGCGAGGAGGATCTCGCCCCAGCCGCGGTCCGGGTCCAGGGCGTCGGGGGCGTCGTCCTCGTGCCGGATCAGCTTCCACGTCTTCTGGAAGGCCATCCCGGCCAGCGCACCGCCCGCCCAGCCCAGGACGAAGCCGACGGGCTTGTACGCGAGGGGGAGCTTCTGCTTCTTCTTCTTGCCCACGTGGGTCTCCTTCGGGTTCGCTCTGTGATGCCGGGACGTGACGCGCACGGCCCGTGGGGGTCAGGGCCGGCCGGCCGCCGGTACCTCCTCGCCGGCGGGTACCGGCCCGGGGGGCGTGCCGTCGCCGAACGGGCGGCCGCCCAGGTCCTCCCGGTGGTGCGGCGTGAGCCAGCCGGACAGGTCCGGGCCCAGCGGCACGATGCCGGTCGGATTGATGCCGGTGTGGACCTCGTAGTAGTGGCGCTTGATGTGGTCGAAGTCGACGGTGTCGCCGAAACCGGGCGTCTGGAACAGGTCGCGGACGTAGGCCCACAGGACCGGATTCTCCGCCAGCTTCCAGCGGTTGCACTTGAAGTGACCGTGGTAGACGGCGTCGAAGCGCACCAGCGTGGTGAACAGCCGGATGTCCGCCTCCGTGATCGTGTCCCCGACCAGGTAGCGCTGCCGTTCCAGCCGGGGCGTCAGCTGCTCCAGCCGGCGGAACACGCCCGCGCAGGCGGCCTCGTACTCCTCCTGTCCGGTGGCGAAGCCCGCCCGGTACACACCGTTGTTGACGTCGTGGTAGACGCCGGCCATCACCTCGTCGATCTCGTCGCGCAGGGCGTGCGGATACAGGTCGGGCGCACCCGGCCGGTGCAGGGACGACCACTCCGTCGCCAGGTCCAGGGTGATCTGCTGGTAGTCGTTGGTCACCAGCTTCCCGCTGGGCACGTCCACGACCGCCGGCACGCTCACCCCGCCCGGATAGCCCGTCTCCCGCTTGTCGTAGGCCTCGCTGAGGAAGCGGATGCCGAGGACCGGGTCGCGGTCGTCCGCGTCCAGGGTGAACCGCCAGCTGCGGTCGTCCTGGACCGGGTCGGTGATCGCCAGGGACAGGGCGTCCTCCAGGCCGAGCAGCCGCCGGGACACCAGGGCCCGGCTCGCCCACGGACAGGCGCGGCTGGCCACCAGCCGGTAGCGTCCGGCCGCCACCGGCCAGCCGTCACGGCCGTCCGCGGTGATCCGGTCCGCGAAGTGGCTCTTGGACCGCTTGAACGCCTTCCTGCCGTAGCCGCTGTTGCCGGGCGTCCCGTCGTCGCCGGTCATGGGACGTACCTCCCTGTCGTCGGTGGGCCCTGGTAACGCGTTCCCCGTTTTCGGCCGTCGGCACTGGTGGGCCACCCACAAGGCGGGTGTGAGCCCGGCCGGCAAGGGGCAGTCGGCGAATCGTGAGCCGGACAACTTCGCACAGGACAGCCGACGGACAGACCCACGGAGAGGACGACGGGACCGGGGGAGAGAGCACGGGCGGGCCCAAGGCGGACAGCCGGACGCGGATCACGGTACTGGTGGCTCTCGGGGCCAATCTGGTGATCGCGGTCGCCAAGGCGGTCGGCGGCTTCCTCGCTGGATCGCCCGCGCTGCTGTCGGAGGCGGCGCACTCGGTGGCCGACAGCATGAACGAGGTCTTCCTCCTCGCCGCGCTGCGCCGCAGCCGCCGCCCCGCCGACCGCCGCCACCCCTTCGGCTACGGCAAGGAACGCTTCTTCTGGTCCTTGCTGGCGGCCGTGGGAATCTTCGTCATGGGTGGCTGCTTCTCCGTCTTCCAGGGCGTCGAAGCGCTCCGGACGGGCGCGGAGGAGGAACTCAGCGGCTACGTGGCCGGGCTGATCGTGCTCGGCGTCGCCCTGATCGCCGAGGGCGCCTCGCTGCTGCGGGCGCTGCACCAGGTGCGCGGGCAGGGCGGGGTCGCCGCCGGGATGCGCGACCCGGCCCTGCGCACGGTCGTCGCCGAGGACGGCACCGCGGTGCTCGGCGTCACCCTCGCCATGATCGGCATGGTCCTGCACATGGTCACCGGGCAGGTCGTGTGGGAGGCCTGCGCCTCGCTCGCCATCGGCGCGCTGCTCGTGTACGTGGCGTACCGGCTCGGTCGCGAGGCCCGCGACCAGCTGATCGGCGAGGCCGCGGACCCGGAGGCGAGCGGCCGCATCCGGGCGCTGCTGCGGGCCCAGCCGGAGATCGACAGCGTCGAGGCGCTGTTCACCATGAAGACGGGCCTCGACTCCACGCTGGTGGCCGCCCGCATCGACCTGGTGCCCGGCCTGGACAGCGAGCGGGTGGAGGAGGTGTCCGTGCGCATCAAGAGGTCCATCGCCAACACCGTGCCCGAGGCCCGGCAGATCTTCCTGGACGTCACCGACCGAACCGCGCGCGAGGCAGCGGAAAGCCCCGCCGCGACGGGGGAGCGCGGCGGGGCCTGACCCTCGTGTGCCCGGCTCCGGCCGGGCCATGCACGCGGATCCGGGGCTTTCCCCGTCCGGTCCGGTATCAGCCGACGCCGGCCGGTTCCAGCACGAAGACCGGGATCTCCCGGTCCGTCTTCTTCTGGTAGTCGGCGTACGCCGGGAACGCCGCGACGGCACGGTCCCACCACTCGGCCTTCTCCGCGCCGGTGACCTCACGGGCCGTCATGTCCTGTTTCACCGGGCCGTCCTGCAGCTCCACGTGGGGGTCGGCCCTGACGTTGTGGTACCAGACCGGGTGCTGCGGCGCCCCGCCCAGGGAGGCGACCGCCGCGTAACGGCCCTCGTGCTCGACGCGCATCAGCGGCGTCTTGCGGATCTTGCCGCTGCGGGCGCCCCGCGTTGTCAGCACGATCACGGGCAGGCCCGTGTCCAGGAGGGTCGTCCCCTGCGTGCCGCCGGAGCTCTCGTACAGCTCCACCTGTTCGCGCACCCACCGCGTCGGGCTGGGTTCGTACTCGCCCTCAAGTGGCATGGCTTCCGTCCCATCGTCGCGTCGTACGGCTGACTGGCACCGCGGTCCGACACCGGCCGGTGCACGCTCCATCCATACCGCATGCAGGCCGTGCACCGCCGACGGCCGCGCGACACGCGGCGCACGGCGGGGAGCGGGAAGCCGAGCGGTGACGCCGCGGCGCGCCCGTCCCGGCGGCCGCCGGAACCACCCGGGCCGCCTCCCGGGAGTCTCCGTATTTTCCCCCCGTGGCAGGCCCTGCCGGCCGGTTGAGTAGGGTTCCGGCGTGACCCGACCGGCCCGCAGCACCGAGAAGCCCTTCCTCTACGTCGTCGTCTGCGCCGCCGGAGTGGCCGACGGTGTCGGCCGGCTGATCACCGCCGCGCGGGCACGCGGCTGGGAGACCGGCGTCATCGCGACGCCCGTCGCCATGGGCGGCGGCTTCTTCGACGCCGCCGACGTCGAGGCACGGACCGGCCGTCCGATCCGCTCGGCCTGGCGTTCACCGGCCGACCCGCGGCCCTTCCCGGCGCCCGACGCCGTCGTGGTGGCGCCCGCCACCTTCAACACGGTCAACAAGTGGGCCGCCGGCCTGGCCGACACCCTCGCCGTGGCCACCCTGTGCGAGGCGAGCGGTCTCGGCGTACCCGTCGCCGTCCTGCCGTGCGTGGCCGACGCCCTGGCCTCGCACCCCGCCTACCGGGAGAGCCTGGAGCGGCTGCGCGGGATGGGGGTGCGCTTCGGCGACCCGTACGCGGGACAGGACGAAACGGACGGCGGCCGCCCGGAGTTCGGCTGGGAACGGGCCCTCGACCTGCTCGACGAGCGCTGACCGCGCTCGGCCCCCGCCCGCACGAGGACGTACGCTCGCCTGGTACCGATCCGGAAGGCAGGAGCAGCAACGATGCAGTACGTGAAGCTCGGTTCGACGGGCCTGGACGTGTCGCGGATCTGTCTGGGGTGCATGACCTACGGCGTTCCCGACCGCGGCACGCACGAGTGGACCCTCGGCGAGGATGCCTCGCGTCCGCTGATCCGGCAGGCGCTGGAGGCCGGCGTCACCTTCTTCGACACCGCCAACGTCTACTCCGACGGCACCAGCGAGGAGATCGTCGGCAAGGCGCTCGCGGACTACGCCCGCCGTGACGAGATCGTGCTCGCGACCAAGGTGCACGGCCGGATGCGGCCCGGGCCCAACGGCGCCGGACTGTCCCGCAAGGCGATCATGACCGAGATCGACCACAGCCTGCGCCGCCTCGGCACCGACTACGTCGACCTGTACCAGATCCACCGCTTCGACCCGCACACCCCCGTCGAGGAGACGATGGAGGCACTGCACGACCTGGTGAAGGCCGGCAAGGTGCGCTACATCGGGGCCAGTTCGATGTACGCCTGGCAGTTCTCCAAGATGCAGTACACCGCCGAGCGGCACGGCTGGACGAAGTTCGTCTCCATGCAGAACCACTACAACCTCCTCTACCGCGAGGAGGAGCGCGAGATGCTGCCGCTCTGCGCCGACCAGGGCGTCGGCGTGCTGCCCTGGAGCCCGCTGGCCCGCGGCCGCCTCACCCGGGACTGGGGGGCGGAGACCGGGCGCAGCGCCACCGACACCTTCGGCAGCACGCTCTACCAGGAGGGCGACCGAGCCGTCGTCGAGGCCGTCACCCGCATCGCGGAGGACCGCGGCGTACCGCGCGCCCAGGTGGCTCTCGCCTGGCTGCTGCACCAGGACACGGTGACCGCGCCGATCATCGGCGCCGCCAGGCCGAGCCACCTCGAGGACGCCGTGGCGGCGGTCGGACTCACCCTGTCCGACAAGGAGATCGACGAGCTGGAGGGGCCGTACGCGCCGCACCCGATCGCCGGTCACTGACCGCGGCGCATCCCGGCGCTCAGGGGCCCGTGCCGGGTGCCAGGGCGGTGACGGACACCGACGACTCGTTGCCGCCCACCGGGACCTCACCGTCCTTCCACGTCACCTCGATCGGGTCCCGCTCGTCCGGCGGGGTGACGACCAGCTCCGCCGGGGTCGCGGTGCGGGCGCCGCTGATCTGCGGGCTGGAGAACGACAGTCCGGCCCACGCGCTGCCGCCCGGTGCCAGCGTGACCGTCCGCGGCGACGCGGGGGCGCGCTCCGGGTCCGGGCCCAGCTGCCTGCCGGACGCGTCCTCGAAGGCGGCGCCCGGATAGCCGTACAGGGTGCAGGTGCGCTCCGAGGTGTTGGTCAGCACGAGCGGGAAGTTGCGCTGCCCCGCGCCGGGGTCGACGCGGCCGACCGAGGCGCGCAGGCCGGAGGTGTGGCAGCGGCCGTCGGTGCGGGCGGAGGCGGACGCGGAACCGGCGGTGTCGCTGGGCAGGGTGCCGGCGGTGTCGCCGGGCACGGTGCCGGCCGTCGGTTCGCCACCCGTGCTCCGGTCCGGAAGCGCGCTGCTCGCACCGGCCGAGGGCTCGTCGTGGCTGGACCGGGCCGTGCCCGCCGTTCCACTGTCGGTGCCGCAGGCGGTCAGCATGCCGAGCACCGCGACCGCGCTCGCCAGCAGGGCCGTCCGGCCTACGGGCTGGGACGTCTTGGCCATCGCTTCTCCACACTCCCGTGAGGTTCGTCGCGCACGGCCCGGCACGGGTGCCGGACGGCACGCCCTGCCTTCGAGTGTCCCCCGGCACGGGTGCGGGAACCGCGGTCACTCCTCCTCGAGCAGGGCCAGCTCCGCCCAGATCGTCTTTCCCTCGGTGGTGTGCCGGCTGCCCCAGCGCTGGGTGAGCTGGGCCACCAGCAGCAGACCGCGGCCGCCCTCGTCCCACGTCTTGGCCCGGCGCAGGTGCGGCGCGGTGTGGCTGGTGTCGGAGACCTCGCAGATCAGCGTGGACGCGTCGTGGATCAGCCGCAGCCGGATGGGCGGCGATCCGTACCGGATGGCGTTGGTGACCAGCTCGCTCACCACCAGCTCGGCGGTGAAGGAGGCCTCCAGCAGCGCCCAGGCGGACAACTGCTCGACGACCTGCTTGCGGATCGGCGCGACCAGCGACGGGTCGGCGGGGATGTCCCAGGTGGCGACCTGGCCGGCGGGCAGTCCCCGGGTGCGGGCCAGCAGCAGCGCCACGTCGTCGGCGGCGCCGCCGGTGGGCAGCAGGGCGTGCAGCACGCGGTCGCAGGCCGCGTCCAGCGAGCCGGCGGAGGCGTCCAGGGCGTCCCGCAGCAGCACCTGGCCGTCGTCGGCGCTGCGGTCGCGGTTCTCGACCAGTCCGTCGGTGTAGAACGCGAGCACGCTGCCCTCGCGCAGTTCCAGCTCGGCGGACTCGAAGGGCAGGCCGCCCACGCCGAGCGGCGGCCCGGAGGGCAGGTCGAGGTGCCGGGGCGGGCCGTCCGGGGGGATCAGCACGGGCTGCGGATGACCGGCCCGGGCCAGGGAGCACTGCCGGGACACCGGGTCGTACACCGCGTACAGACAGGTGGCGCCGACCTCGCCCGTGCCGTCGCCGCCGGACTCCTCCGAGAGCCGGACGACCAGGTCGTCCAGATGGGTGAGCAGCTCCTCGGGGGTCAGGTCGATGTCGGCGAGCGTGCGCACGGCGGTGCGCAGCCGGCCCATCGTCGCCGAGGCCTGGATGCCGTGGCCGACGACGTCCCCGACGACCAGCGCGACCCGCATCCCGGACAGGGGAATGATGTCGAACCAGTCGCCGCCCACTCCGGAGCGGGCCGCCGGGAGGTAGCGGGAGGCCGCCTCCAGCGCGGCGGTGGGCGGCAGCCACCGGGGGAGCAGGCTGCGCTGCAGCATCAGGGTCGTCTCGCGCTCGCGGCTGTAACGGCGGGCGTTGTCGATGCAGACGGCGGCGCGGGCGCTGACCTCCTCGGCCAGCAGCACGTCGTCGTGCGTGAACGCGTAGGGGCGGCGGAAGCGGGTGAACACCGCGATGCCCAGGGTGGCCCCGCGGGCCTGCAGCGGGACGGACATGGTGGAGTGGATGCCGTACTCCTCCATCCGCTCGACCCGGACGGGGTCGGACTGCCGCCACCGTTCGAGGTCGTCGGAGGACACCGTGGCGACGATCGCGTGCCCCGCCACCAGGCTCTGGGCCTGTGGTGAGGCCGCAGGGTAGACCTCGAGGCGGCCCGGCTCGGCCACCGCCTCGGGGCATCCCGGGTTGACCGACTGGTGGGCGGTCCGGCGCAGGGCGACCGGCGGCGCCGGCGTCGCGACGGGGTCGTCACCGTGCTCCTGCGGGTCCAGCAGATCGACGCTGACGAAGTCGGCGAGCGCCGGGACGCACACGTCGGCCAGCTCCTGCGCGGTGCGGGTGACGTCGAGGGTGGTGCCGATGCGCACGCTGGCCTCGTTGACCAGCTGAAGCCGTTCCCGGGCGAGGTGCTGCTCGGTGAAGTCGTGGGCGCTCACGCAGACGCCGCGCACCTCGCCGTCGGAGCCGGTGAGCGGGGCGACGCGGGCGAGCCAGGCGTGGGCGCGGCTCTCGCCCGGGGCCTTGAGGTACGTGTGCATGTCGTGGCCCCGACCGGTGGCGAGCACGCGTCGCATGTGCTCCTCCAGCTCCGCCGCCTGCGTCCGGCCTCCCAGGTCGGTGGCCCGCAGGCCGCGGATGCGGTCCGGGGGGAGCTCGAAGAGCTGGGCCATGGCGTTGTTGACCCCGCGGATGCGGAGTTGGTCGTCGAAGATCATCGTGGCGCAGGGCGACTGGGTCAGGGCGGCTCTGACCAGCGGGTCGTCCAGCTGTTCGGGGCCACGGTCCAGGGGGGTCACGACGAGCCACGTGCCCGGTCCGCCGTCCTCGGACGGTCTGTGACGGGCGAGCACCCACACGGACACCGTGTGCCCGTCGCGGTGCCGCAGCGTCAGTGTCCCGTTCCAGCGCTCGTCGCCGGGCCGGAACGCCGGGCCGTCGGCCTCGCCGGCCAGCAGATCGGCGGCGGGGCGCCCCACGACGTCCGCGGCCGGGTGGCCCAGCAGCAGGCGCGCGCCCTCGCTCCACTCCCGCAGTGTGCCGGAGTCGTCGACCACGACGCGGGCCGCGGCGGCATCGTCGTGCGGGTTGACCGGACTCATCGTCGCCACTCCATTGCGCACACCCACTGTGAACAGCGCGTCACCTGAGCCCCAGCCTAGTGCGTCGGGGCGCCGTGCGGACCCGAACCGGTGCGCTCGCGAGGGCCCCTCGGCGCGCGGATCACCGAACGACTGGGGCGCCCGGGACAGAAAGAGCTTTCCGTGCCCTTGACGTCCGCATGTGGAACGACGTCAGAATCTGTTTGTTCACGATCAGTTGTGAGTACTTATGATTCCTGGTGAGGGAGATCCGGCATGACGGTCACGCGCAGATCGGTCCTGATCGCCTCCGCGGCGGCGCCCGCGGCGGGCGCGCTGCTGGGCGCCCCGTCGGCGTGGGCCGCGGAAGGGGCGCAAGAGGGCACGGGCCGTCGCACGGTCGCCCTGCGGGACGGCTGGCGCTTCGCCCTGGCCGACCTGGGCGGCATCACCGACCCGGCCGGGGCGTACGCGCGTGCCGCCGAACCGGACTACGACGACTCCGCGTGGCGGGAGGTGGCCGTCCCGCACGACTGGAGCATCGAGCAGACGCCCACGACCGAGCACGGCACCACCAGCGGCACCGGCTTCCTGCCGGGCGGCCTCGGCTGGTACCGCCTCGCCTTCACGCTGCCGCCCGAGACGGCCGGGAAGCGGATCTCGGTCGAGTTCGACGGCGTCTACATGGACTCCCACGTCTACTGCAACGGTCAGGAGGCCGGCCGCCACCCCTACGGGTACACCGGATTCGCCCTCGACCTCACCGGCCTGGTGCACACCGACGGCCGCACCGCGAACGTCCTCGCGGTCAAGGTGCAGAACCAGCTGCCCAGCAGCCGCTGGTACTCGGGCAGCGGCATCTACCGGGAGGCCCGGCTCGTCGTCACCGAACCGGTGCACGTGCGCCGCTGGGGCACGTACGTCACCACACCCGAGGTGAGCGGCGAGCGCGCCCTCGTCCGGGTGGAGACGTCCGTCGTCAACGCCTCGGGCACCGTCCGCGAGGTCGAGATCAGGTCGGCGGTCGAGGACGCCGAGGGGCGTACCGTGGCCCGCGCCGCCTCCACGGTCACCGTCGCGGACGACACGAGCGAGATCCACGAACTCACCGTCCGCCGCCCCCGGTTGTGGGACTTCGCCGACCCGCACCGCTACACCCTGCGCACCGAACTGCGCGTCGGCGGACGCACCGTCGATACCTACCGCACCCCCTTCGGTGTCCGCACGTTCCGCATCGACCCCGAGGAGGGCTTCCACCTCAACGGGGTCCACGCCAAGATCAAGGGCGTCGACCTGCACCACGACCTCGGCGCGCTCGGCGCGGCCGTCAGCGCCGACGCGGTCCGCCGCCAGATGACCCTCATGAAGTCCATGGGCGCCAACGCCTTCCGCACCTCCCACAACCCGCCCTCGCCCGAGATGATCGAGGTCTGCGAGGAGCTGGGCATCGTGATGCTGGTCGAGGCCTTCGACTGCTGGCGCACCGGCAAGAACCGGTACGACTACGGCCGGTTCTTCGACGAGTGGTGCGAGCGCGACGCCACCGAGATGGTGCTCGCGGCCCGCAACTCGCCCGCCGTCGTCATGTGGTCCATCGGCAACGAGATCCCCGACTCCACCTCCACCGCGGGCCTCGCGATGGCCGACCGGATCATCGCCGCGATCCGGGCCGCCGACGCCACCCGGCCGCTCGTCATCGGCTCCGACAAGTACCGCCGGCTGCCCGCCAAGGGCTCGGCGGCCGACCTGATGCTGGCCAAGCTGGACGGACTCGGCCTCAACTACAACACGGCCAAGTCGGTGGACGACCTGCACGCGGCCTACCCGCACCTGTTCCTCTTCGAGTCCGAGTCGTCGTCGGAGACCTCCACGCGCGGCACCTACCAGGAGCCGGAGCACCTCAACACCGGCGAGAACCACACTCCCGGCGGGCGGGCGACCTCGTCGTACGACAACAACCTGGCCTCCTGGACCATGAGCGGCGAGTACGGCCACAAGAAGGACCGGGACCGCAAGTGGTTCGCCGGGCAGTTCCTGTGGTCCGGCATCGACTACATCGGGGAGCCCACGCCCTACGACGTCTTCCCGGTGAAGGCGTCCTTCTTCGGCGCGGTCGACACCGCCGGATTCCCGAAGGACATGTACCACCTGTTCCGCAGCCAGTGGACCGGCGAACCGATGGTCCACCTCCTGCCGGCCACCTGGAACCACCGCGAGGGCGACACCGTCGAGGTCTGGGCGTACGCGAACGTCGACACCGTCGAGCTGTTCCTGAACGGGAAGTCCCTCGGGGCCCGCTCCTTCGACACCAAGAAGACGGTGGACGGCCGCACCTATCTGGAGACCACCGAGGCCACCGGCGACGACAAGACGTTCACCGGCGGTCCCCACCCCGGCAGTTACACCAGTCCGAACGGCAGCGCGGGCAAGCTCCACCTGACCTGGCGGGTGCCCTTCGCGCCGGGCGAGCTGAAGGCGGTCGCGCGGCGCGGCGGCAGGGCCGTGGCCACCGACGTCCTGCGCACCGCCGGGGCGCCGCACGCCGTGCGCCTGACCCCGGACCGGGAGACCGTCGCCGCCGACGGCCGCTCGCTGGTCTTCGTGACCGCCGAGGTGGTCGACCGGCGCGGGGTCGTGGTGCCCGGCGCCGAGCACCTGATCTCCTTCGAGGTCGCGGGCGGCTCCCTGGCCGGCGTGGACAACGGCCGCCAGGAGAGCGCGGAGCGGTACCAGGCGAGCACCCGCACCGCCTTCCACGGCAAGGCCCTCGCCATCGTGCGGTCCGGCACCCGGCCGGGGACGGTGCGGGTGACCGCCCGCGCCGAGGGGCTGCGGGCGGACACGGCGACCTTGCGCGCCCGGCGGGCCGCGTCCCCCGCCACCACACCGGCTCCCCGGTTCGCGCCCGAGCACCCGGAGCCCGTGGTCCACCCGCACGCGGACGCGAGCTACTCCGGGCGGCCCGACACCCTGCCCGCCGCCATGCTCGACGGCGACCCGGCCACGGGCTGGTCCAACGGGTTCCTCAAGGCGGCCACGGCCCTGCTGCCCGCCTTCGACGGGGCCCGTGCCGAGGACTGGATCTCGGTCGACCACGGGCGGACCCGCGCCTACGACCGGATCGAGGTCTCCTTCACCGTGGACGACGCCCACAGCCTGCCTGAAACCGTCGAGGTCGCCGTCTGGGACGGCCGCGTCTGGCGTACGGCGCGGGGGACGCGGACCGACTGGGCCACCGCCTCCGACACGCCCACCGTCGTCACCTTCGACCGGCTGCGGGGCTCCCGGGTCCGCCTCACGCTGACCAGCCGCCACCCCGGTGAAACGCGAGGAGCGATCCGCGTCAGCCGCCTGGAGGCGCCCGCCGCCTGAGCCGTCGTACCGCGACTCCGGACGGGAACCGGTCGAGAAACCGGTCCCGTCCGGACCGTTGACGGCATGTCATGTCTGCCACAAGCATGGCCTGCGACCGCATTTGGGAGCGCTCCCATGCCTGGCGAGCGCCACCTCCCCCGAGGAGCCCGGACGTGAAAAGACGCAGAACCGCGCTCGTCTCCCTGACGGTGCTGCTGGCCGCGGCCGTCACCGCGCTGCCCGCTGCCCCGGCCGGCGCCGAGGAGACCGAGCAGGTCAGGAACGGCACCTTCGACAACGGCACCGACTCCTGGTGGACGAGCAGCAACGTCACCGCGGCCGTGACCGACGGGCGGCTGTGCGCCGACGCCCCCGGCGGCACCGCCAACCGCTGGGACGCGGCGCTCGGCCAGAACGACGTCACCCTGGTGGCGGGGGAGTCGTACAAGTTCTCCTTCACCGCCACCGGTACCCCCGCCGACCACGTGGTCCGGGCGATCGTCGGCCTGTCGGTGTCCCCGTACGACACCTACTACGAGATCAGCCCGCAGCTGAGCGTCTCCGGCAACACCTACTCGTACACCTTCACCTCGCCCGTCGACACCACCCAGGGCCAGGTCGGCTTCCAGCTCGGCGGCACGCCCGACGCCTGGCGGTTCTGCGTGGACGACGTGTCGCTGCTGGGCGGCGTGGCGCCCGAGCCGTACGTGCCGGACACCGGCCCGCGGGTACGGGTCAACCAGGTCGCCTACCTGCCGTCCGGACCGAAGAACGCCACGCTCGTCACCGACGCGACCTCCCGCCTGCGCTGGCAGCTGAAGAGCGACGCCGGACGGGTCGTCGCCGACGGCTGGAGCGTGCCGCGCGGCGTCGACGCCTCCTCCGGGCAGAACGTCCACTCGATCGACTTCGGCCGCTACAAGAAGCGCGGCGAGGGCTACACCCTGGTCGCCGACGGCGAGACCAGCCGTCCCTTCGACATCGGCACCGCCGCCTACGAGCGACTGCGCCTGGACTCCGCGAAGTACTACTACACGCAGCGCAGCGGCATCGCCATCAGCGACGAACTCCGCCCCGGCTACGGCCGCCCCGCCGGACACGTCGGCACGGCGCCGAACCAGGGCGACACCGAGGTGCCCTGCCAACCCGGCGTGTGCGACTACACCCTGGACGTCTCCGGCGGCTGGTACGACGCCGGCGACCACGGCAAGTACGTCGTCAACGGCGGCATCTCCACCTGGGAGCTGCTGAGCACCTACGAGCGCTCGCTGCACGCCCGCACCGGGGAGCCCTCGAAGCTCGGCGACGGATCGCTGCGCATCCCCGAGAGCGGCAACAGGGTGCCGGACATCCTCGACGAGGCCCGCTGGGAGCTGGACTTCCTGCTGAAGATGCAGGTGCCGGACGGGCAGCCGCTGGCCGGGATGGCCCACCACAAGGTGCACGACGAGCAGTGGACCGGGCTGCCGCTGCTGCCGAGCGACGACCCGCAGAAGCGGGAGCTGCACCCGCCGACCACCGCGGCGACCCTCAACCTGGCGGCGACGGCCGCCCAGGCCGCCCGCCTCTACCGCCCCTACGACCGTGCGTTCGCCGCCAAGGCGCTCGACGCGGCCCGCACCGCCTGGAAGGCGGCGCTCGCCCACCCGGACCTGCTCGCCGACGAGAACGACGGCATCGGCGGCGGCGCCTACCCCGACGCCAAGGTCGCCGACGACTTCTACTGGGCGGCGGCCGAGCTGTACCTGACGACGGGGGAGCGTGACTTCGAGCAGTACGTGCTGAAGTCCCCGGTGCACACGGCCGACATCTTCGGGCCGGTCAGCTTCGACTGGGCGAGCACCGCGGTCCCCGCCCGCCTCGACCTGGCGACCGTCCCCAGCCGGCTCCCCGGCCGGGACAAGGTCCGACGCTCCGTCGCGGAGGGCGCCGACGGCTACCTGGCCACGCTGAAGGCACATCCGTACGGCATGCCCTACGCCCCCGCCGGCAACGTCTACGACTGGGGCTCCAGCCACCAGGTCCTGAACAACGCCGTCGTCCTCGCCACCGCCTACGACATCACCGGCGGTTCCAAGTACCGTGACGGCGCCGTCCAGAGCATGGACTACATCCTCGGCCGCAACGCGCTGAACATGTCGTACGTCACCGGATACGGCGAGGTCAACGCGCACAACCAGCACAGCCGCTGGTACGCCCACCAGCTCGACCCGAAGCTGCCCGCGCCGCCCGACGGCACCCTGTCCGGCGGCCCGAACTCGAACATCCAGGACCCCTACGCACAGAGCAAACTCCAGGGCTGCGTCGGACAGTTCTGCTACATCGACGACATCCAGTCCTGGTCCACCAACGAGCACACCATCAACTGGAACGCGGCGCTGGCCCGCATGGCGTCCTTCGTGGCCGACCAGGGCTGACCCCCCGCTCACCTGTTCGCTTCCCGCGGTACCGTCGCACTCCTGCTCTGACCTGGGGGTATTTACGGTCCAGTACCCGCGCGGTACCGTGGGAGGCATGCCAGCCCTGAACGTGGAGTTCAGCGACCGCGAGCTCGAGGACCTGCGGCAGATCGCCAAGGAACGCGGTACGTCGATGAAGGCGCTCGTGCGGGAGGCCGCCGCCGCCGACATAGCCCGGCACCGGGCGCTGCAGGAGGGCGCGGAGGCGTTCCGCCGGTTCTTCGCCGCCCACGCCGACGAGTTCGCGGCCGCCTTTCCCGACGACGAACCACCGCCCGCCCGGGGCGAGGGGCGGGCCGCCTGACCCATGGCACCCGTTCTGCACATCGACGTGCCCTGGCTGCTCCAGCGGCACGAGGAGGTGCTGCCGGAGCAGCCCGCGGTCAACGACTTCTCCGCCCTGGTCGCCGCCGTCGCCCGGCACCGCGTCGATCCGCCGCGCCTCGGCGTGGACTCCGACCCCGCCTGGCGCGCCGCCGCCCTGCTGCACAGCCTCGCCGTGCTGAGGCCCCTGCCGTCGGCCAACGCCCGCTTCGCCTGCGCGACGGCCGTGGCGTACATGTTCGCCAGCGGCGTCGGCATCGATCCGCCCTACGGCGCCCTCGTCGACCTCGCCCGCGACCTGCTCACCGGTGACGCCGACGTCTACGGGGCGGCCGACCGTCTGCGCTCCTGGCAGATCTGAGCCCGCCGGGCGCCGTCCGCCGGGTGCCGCCCTCCGGGCCGCCGGCCGAGGGCGGGAGGAACGGGGCCGGCGGCCCTTGCGCGCGGGAGGGCCGCCGTCCCGCGCGGGACCTTCCGAGAAGGGCCGTCGCCAGTTCACTACGCCGGGGCGCGCGCCGGGAGCGTGCGCGGCGCACCGGCGGGTGCGGGCCATTCACACGGGGCGCGCCCGGAAATCCGAAAACCCGTGTATGAGGCATCAGTTGCCGCGGATTACGGCCGGCTTTTCCAGAGGTCCGACGTTCCCCGGACGCCTTGTTGACCATGAGTGGTTCGTGCGAGAGTGAGGCACTCGTGCGGGGGGTGAAGGCCGGGTCTCGCACGCACCGTGGAGAACCGGGTCCGATTCGCCATGGCGAATTGACGCCCCACGCCGCGCCCGAAAGGTACACACCAATTTCCTTTCGGCGACCGGAACTTCTGCGTCACCTGCGCGTGGGAAGGAAACAGCTCAGTGCCCACCCCCCACCCCCCTCGTCCTGTCCACCCGTCTTCCGGAGAGTCCGACGAGTGGCTGGCCTCCAGGCTTCGGGACGGCCCGGAGAACGAGGCCGCCAGGGCCGCCGCGCTGCTGACGGCCCGGCACTGGCAACCCGCTCACGACTACGCGGCCATCTGCCTCGCCGCGTCGGGGCAGATCACCGCCATGGTCACCGCCGCCGCCCAGCACCGGGTGCTGGACCGTCTCGCCCAGGGCGAACCGGCCACGGCCCTGCGCCCGCGCCTGCTGGTGGCCGTGCGCGACACCGTCCGCCAGTGGTCGGCCGACGACGCGGTCAACGGCGCTCTGCCGCAGCTGCTCAAACCGGCCGGCGGGCGCGGTATGCGGGCGGCGAAGTCCCTGATACCGGAAAACCGCACACTGGCCGCGCGTGCATTCGCGTCCCTTCCCGGACCGGCCCGGTGTTTGCTGTGGCACACGGAGGTCGAGGGCGAACCCATTGGCGTGCCGGCGGGTCTTCTCGGCATGGACACCGACACCGCGTCGGCCACGTTCGAACAGGCGCGTGAGCAATTCCGTGAGGGTTGTCTGCACGCGCACCGGCAACTCGCGCCCACCCAGGACTGCCGCTTCCACAATCGTCTCCTCGACGTCCCGATCCGCCGCGGCGGGGAGCTGCTGCCGGACGTGCGCAAACACCTGGCGGAGTGCCGTCACTGCCGGCACGCGGCCGAACAGCTCGCCCATTTCGAACGCGAGGTGGGGCCGCTGATCGCGGAAGCGGTGCTCGGCTGGGGCGCCCGGCGCTACCTCGATTCGCGTCCGGGCCGCGCGGACCGGGGCGCGCAGGCCAGGGGAGCCGCCCGGCACCGCGGCGGCCGCCCCGGACTGCTGGCCCGGCTCCCCGCGCCCGTCCGCCGGCTCCCGGGCCGGCCGCGCTCCGCCCGGTCGCTGCTCAGAGGAGCCGGCGCCGCCTCGGTGGGGGTGCTGGCGATCGTCCTCGTGGTGAACGTGTGGTCGTACGACGGCGGCGGTGCGGACCCGACCGCGTCCACCAGTGCCGTCGACGGCCGGGCCACGGCGTCCGCGACCTCCCGTCCGAAGCCGCCCGGCGCCGCCGGGCTGCCCACCGGCGCGGACCCCACCCGGCTGCGCAACGTCGCCGCCGGCCTCTGCCTCGACGTCCGGGGCGAGCCGAAGGCAGGGGCGGGCGCCCGGCTGGCGGCGTGCTCCGAGGCGTGGACGCAGCAGTGGAGCCTGGAGGACGACGGCCTGCTGCGCAGCGTCGCCGATCCGGGGCTGTGCCTGGACTCGCGGGCGGACGCCGGAGTCGTCATCCTCGGTACCTGCGCCGACGAGGGCACCGAGCGGGGCGATGACGTGCGCTACGACCGCACCGCGCAGGGCACGCTGCTGCCGCGCTGGGAGAACCAGCTGGCCCTCGCCGCCACCACCGGCGCGCCGGACGCGGACGTCGTCGTCAAGGTGCACGACGGCTCCACCGGGCAGCGCTGGCGGATCGAGAAGGCGCCGGCGGCGGACGGGGCGCTGTCGATCGCCGGGACGTAGGATTCCGCCGTTCGGGATCCAGCCGATGCGCTGCCCAGAACGTCACAGGATCTCGAGGGTGAGGGCCCCCGAGGAGGTCGTTATTCCCTTTTCGGTGAGGCACTCCAGGGGCTGAGTGGGACCGGGAGCGAGAACGAACTCGACCGCAACCGTGGAACCCGAGAAGTCACCGGAAACGACCTCACCGGTCATCACGATGACGGACACTCCACCGGGGCGGACACTGAGCGCGGTGGTGAAGTCGAAGACGCTGGAACTGTTCTGGGGGTTCGTCCAATCGATGCGGCCGCTGCCCTGTGCGTCCTCCAGGACACAGGACAGGAGGCCCTGGCCGGTGAAGCTGACGGTGCCGGAGGTGTGGTCGAGCGGGAGTCCGACGCAGGGGCCGACCGCTCCCGAAGCGGACAGGGCGGTCTGGCGTGGAAGGAGGGTCAGACCGGGTTGATACGTGCTGGTCTCGTAACCTGGGCACGTCAGGAGGGCTTGCGTCTGGCGGGCCGCCTCCTGGACGGTCGGCAGCGGCGCAGACGCTGCGACCGCCGGCTGCGCGAAGAGACCGAGCAGCGACAGCGCCAGCGCCGAGCCTGACAACGCAAGGCGAGAGGTCATGGGTACTCCTGGCTGTAGAAGCTGAGAAGGCAGGAGCCCGCTGATGTCACGGCGGTGACGCAGAGCTCAGCGAGGCGAAGCACGACCTGCCGTGTAGTAGCCCACCCCCACCGTGCCACTCCCTCACCCCAGTGACCATAGTCACTTCGGGGGGCGACGAGCATCGTCGAGGAACACCTTGCGCACCCCCACGACCACGTACTGCGACGCCCGAGGCGGCAGCGTTTCGCCACTACGGGGCCACGACGTGCATGCCGGTCCCTCCTGGGCGTCGCCTGCTGCTTCCGGCCGCCTCGAGATCCCCGGAAACCTCGGTCGATAGTCATTCCTGCCTATGGTCAAGGGAGGCGCGGCCCTGGTCTGATGTCCTGTGGTAGGCCGGAAGCCGCCTCGTAAGCAGGCGACGCGTGCACCTGCCTCGGAGGCCATCATGAGATCATCGGCCAGCCACGGTCCTGCCTTGACGGCTTGCACGACGATCCGCGCCACCGACGTAATCCGCCGAGCCGCCCACGCTGTGCCCTCGCCGGTCCGCACCTCGTTCAGGTCGTCCGGCGCGCCGCGGCTCGTCCCGTACACCTCGTGAGGCGGCCGACATCACCTCGGGTTCTTGAGGCCCGGTAGCTGAAGGACGGACCGATGCGCAGAACTTTCGCTTCAATCCTGACCGCTTGTGCCCTCGGTGCCTTGGCTCTTCTCCCCGCGACGCCCGCGACGGCGGATGCGAACGGCATCAGCGTCGTGAGCTGCCCCCCGGGCGTGCAGAGCACCTCATACTCTCCCGGCCTGACCCTGTCCATGCCGGCTCCGAAGGTCGAGGTGGCATCGAGCGGGACGTTGGGACCCTGTGTCTCGACCGACCTGCGCCACTCGGCAGGCACCTATTCCTTCGACGGCAGCGGTACGCTCAACTGCCTCGGCGGCAGCAGCGCCGGTACGGGCGAGATCCTGTAAGCTGATCCGACCACGCATCCGTCCCGGTTCACCTTCACCAGTTCTCTGGCGCTACGGCCCGACGGCACAACGGTACTCGTCGCGACCGGACCCATCACTCAGGGCGACCTGGCCGGACACACGATCGTCAACACAGTGGTCATCACCAGCCTCGACCTCCTGGCATGCGCGACGTCCGGGGGACTCACCTCCACAGCCGGTCCCTTCCTCGTCACTATTCTGTGAGGGCGAAGTTCCCTTCCGCTGCGGCGAGACAGACGGAGCTCAGCCGACTGCCGACCGGGGCCTTCGCGAAACCTCGGCGCAGCCGCGGAAGAGGCCGTTCACCCGGACGGCAGTCCAGATATCGCCTTCGACCGTGCCCGACTCAACGATGAGCCCATGAACGATCCCTTCTTCGATCACATCGCCGCTCTCACCCGTCGCTCGCCCGGGGTGCCGGAACGTGATCACCTCTTCGGGAGAGTGATCGCCGAGATCCGGCTCAACAGCGCGGCTGCCTCAGGAACCCGCCGGAACTGTGAGAGACGTGCTCGCAACTCGCGCACTACGAGCACGGACCGGTGAGAACGCAGGAGGGGATACACCTCGGCGAAGAGCTGACCGTACGTGCACGCTTCCTCCACCTTGCCCTGTTCCAGTAATACCAGTGCCACTCGCGCCTGACTCAGGGCCCTCAGACGGTGTTCGTGCGCCGGGCGTTCGGCCGCCGCGTACCGGAGGGCCTCCAGGGCCGATCGTGCGTCCCCGAGCCGGTGGAGCGTCTGTCCCTTGCGATAGGCGAAGCCGGCTCTCGGGTAACGGGAAAACACGTCCTGACGGAGAGCGGGCTCATCCAGCGACCTCTCGGCAGCCTCGAGATCCTGGTAGGCGCGGCGGTGTTCGCCCACAAGGGCCAGGACGTTGGCCCGCTGCGCAAGGACGAATGCCCGCAGAGCCCCATCGCCTGACTCACCCGCAGACCTGACCGCGGCGTCAGCGAGGTCGGCCGCATACCGGAAGGCGTGCATCCGCACCGCCTGAACACTCGTCGCCCGCAACGTGATGGTCCGTGTTCGGAGGTCTCCCGCTTCAGCAGCAGCGCCAAGGGCAAGGAAGTAATACCGCTGCGAGAGGCCCTGGTGGCCGGCGTCCGACGACATGTCGCCCAGCAGGTGCGCGAGTTGTGCTGTCGCTGACAGAAGATCCGCTCGCACCTCGGGCCGTGCCACTAGCACCAGCAGCCGTCCGACGTCATCTCCGAGATAGGAGGCGAGCGCAGCCCGAGCGTGCCCGCCTCCGTATCGGAACCAGCCTGCGGCGAACTGGGACACCATGAACCGCACTCTTTCCACGTCGGCGCCGGTGAGCCCGCCGTGGCGCCGGGTCGGCCTGACGGGCTGAGGTGGGTGCCCGGCCTCGGCGGCCGGAACTCCACTCTGGCGAAACACGGACTGCAGCAACTGCACACGGCCCGCCGGGTGAGCGTCCTTTCTGGCCAGGACGATGAGGTTTCGGCTCACACCTGCTTCGCCGCCGCAGGTGTCGTCGGCGTCCTGGATCAGCCCCGTCTCCGTCGCATCGATGGGACGGCCGATTCGGCGAGTGAGGGCCTCGGCAACAAGTTGCGGAACCAGGCCTCTGGGCCGGGAACCCGTGAGCCAGTGGGCCACCGTGGTGCGGTCGTACCGCAGGGAAACGCCTTCGGCTGCTGCCAGGCGGTTGACGTCTCGAGCGAGGTCCGCCGCGCTCATCTCCGCCTCGGTCAGTAATCCGGCAAGCAAGGCGTTGCGACCATGACGGCGTGACACGGGCTCCTCCGACGACGTCGACCTCCGGCGCGACGCCTGGGTGAGTGAGGGCCCGCGCCGAGAGACTGCCCATGAGCATGGGTCACCTTGTTTACCCCACTTTCATATTGCTGAAAGGGCTCCTTCTCGCCATTCCCGGTGAATCACCATGTGCGCCGTTCAACGCGTTCACGCACCACCGTTGGCGCCGAGGTGTCGGGTACACCTGTGCGGCAAGCCGAGTAGCGGTGCCCGGCGGGTGCCGGGCACCGGAACACTCAGTGAGCGGACGCACTGAATACGTCTTCCTGAGTCTGATCGGTCGCTTGTACCGAGAAGGGGTGACGTGCATGCAGGACACGACGGAACCTGCGGACCGAGGACATGGAGCGGCACCGGCGACAGGGCCGCTGACCGGGGAGGAGCTGCTGACGACCACACGGTCCGTCCGCAGGCGTCTGGATCTGGAGCGGCCTGTGGACGTTCGTCTGGTGCATGAGGCGTTGACCATGGCGTTGCAGGCACCGAACGGCTCCAACGACCAGCCTTGGCAGTGGATCGTGGTGACGGATCCGGCTCAGAGGCTCAGGTTGGCCGAGTGCTACCGAAAGGCGGCTGATCCCTATCTGGAGGCCATGGCGGCGCAGGCGGCCGAGGAGCCGGAGCGGCGGGGTGTATGGCAGGCGTCCGCGCATCTGGCGGAGCACCTGCACCGTGTTCCCGTCCTGGTCGTGCCCTGTCTGAGCGCCTCGCCCGACGAATTCGAGGCGCGGTTCGCCGAACTGGGCCTTCCCCCTCCGGTAGGACATGTCGCGCACTCCGTCTACTACGGCTCGGTCTGGCCCGCCATGTGGAGCCTGATGCTCGCACTGCGTCTGCGTGGTCTGGCCGCCGCGGTGACCGCTCTCCACCTGGCACACGCCAGGGAAGCCGCGGAAGTCCTCCGGCTCCCGGACGGCGTCACCCAGGCCGGCCTTTTGGCAGTAGGACACCCCAAGGGCAGCTCTTTCAGGCCGGCACCCCGCAAAGGCATCGGTGAGGTCCTGCACCGAGACGCTTGGTGACGCAGCCACCGCACTCTTCCAAAGACCTCACGCACTGCATCGTCCGCTGAACAGGAGAGTCACGACGGTGGTCGACCAGAACAAGCCCCTGGAGCATCAGGTTGTTTCGCCCGACACACCTGTGGGTGTCGACGGCCCCTACGCCTCCGCCCGACGCGTCGTCCTGCGGGAACTGGACGCGTTGCTCCGCCATGTCGAGGAGAACGTCTGCGCCGACCTGATGGCCGCGCTCCGGGACGCCAGCAGCATTTTCGTGGCGGGAGCCGGCCGTTCCAAACTCGCCGCCGAGGGTTTCGCCATGCGATTGATGCACATGGGACTGTCCGTGCATGTGGCGGGTGACTCCACGACTCCCGCCATCGGCCCGGGTGACGTGCTGCTGGCGTGCAGTGGGTCGGGTGAGACCCCCACCGTCCTGGTCATGGCCGAAAGCGCCGCCCGCTCGGGCGCCCGGATCGCCGCAGTGACGGCGGACGCCGACTCGCGCCTGGCTCAACGGGCCGACCTGCTGGTGCACCTCGGCGAATACAGTCAGGACCACGAGCCCGGCCGGTCCGGTCAGTTCGTCGGCACCCTCTTCGAACAGGGAGCCCTGCTGTTCTTCGACTCCCTGATCCTCGCATGCGAGCAACTGTGGGAGACCGAACCACAGGCAATGCTCGCCCGGCACACCAACCTCGAATAGGGGGATCATGCCGGTCTCACTGACCAGCACGAAGATGAACCTCGGGCTGCGGCAGACCGAGGAATGGATCAACGAAGCCCTTCTTCCCCGGGCAGAGGCACTCGCCCGGCTGCTCTTCTGCGCCTGTCTGCCCTACCCGCTCCTGCCTCTGGGAGCCGAGCTCCTCGAAGGCACCGGCATGAGCGTCGGTGCGCAGAACGTCTGGTGCGAGGAGGGTTCGTTCACCGGAGAAGTCTCCGCCGGCCTGCTGGCCGAGGTCGGGTGCACGCACGTCATGGTCGGGCATGCGGAGCGACGTCACCTGTTCGCGGAGGACGACCGGCTCGTCGGCCGTAAGGCACGGGCCGCGGTACATGCCGGCCTTGTCCCGGTGATATGCGTCGGCGAGGACGAACACCTCGGCCCTGCCGAAACAGTCGCTCACGTGCGGCGGCAGGCGTCGGCGGTCCTGGACACCCTTGCGCACAACGCGACTGCGGTCTTCCTCTACGAGCCGGCCTGGGCCATCGGCTCGACACAGGGCGCCGATCCCCACCAGGCCGCGGCGGTGCTGGACGCCCTGCATCAGGCGGCGAGCGGACACGATGCCGTCGGCATGATCTACGGCGGTGCCGTCGTCCCGGGGGTCTACACCTCCCTGCGCCGCCTGGCGCCCTGGGACGGAGTGGCCATCGGCAGGGCCGCTCAGGACACCACGATGCTCGACGAGATGCTCGGTGAACTCCTTCTGTCAACGGACCGAGGAGGGGGAAGTGGCGGGTGACACTTGGGTGCGGACGCTGAATGGGCCGGGGAGTACCGGGGCTACCGAGCCGATGAGGAGGGCGGGCGGGAGACCTCGTGTGCCCTCAGCAAGGGGGTGTTCGGCGTCCGAGCGGCCGTCACTGTTGCGACCTGCGGAGACTCGACCGCATGGCTCCACCACCTTGCGGTCCACGCGCATGTACGCAGCGATCTCGGGGACCCCGCCGCCGAGACATGCACCCGGCAGGTCCTGCGGGCCGACCGTGACGGCAACGACCGGACGGGCATCCTACGGTGCCCACCTCGGTGCCGTGGCAGCGGTCCTGCGTCTGGTCACCGAGCTCAGACCGAGGCCAGAGTGAACACGTCCAGTCCGACCTGTGAGGTCAGTCCCGCGGGCGTGGCACAGTCCAGGAGGTCCAGGGAGACGTTGGTTATGGTCCACGTGACCGTCGCTCCCTGGAACGTTCCGGAGGTCACCGACCCCGTGAAGGCGTCTACCTGCTGTCCGGCCACCTGGGAGACGGTTCGGGTCACTTGCAGGGTGCTCGTCGAGCCGTCCGACCACGTGACGACGTTGACGGCGCTGCCGCTGTCCAGCAGATCAAGGCAAGAGCTGCTTGCCGTCGCGGAGAACTCGATGGTCCCCGACGTGATCGAGGTGTTGGGCGCGACGCACGGGCCGAGATTGTTCGTGCCGGTGATGGTCACGGTGCGGGGTGCCAGTGTCAGCCCGGGACTGTACGAGATGTTCTGCGTACCCGTGCACGTCACGAGAGTGGCCGCGGACGCGGGAGACGTGCCGATGACCACACCCGCACCGACGAGGCAGAACAGTGTCGACCACGTTCCCAGCCGGCGGCGAAGACGGGTTCGTCGGGAGCCGAGGCCAGTGGTCCGGGCGCATGGTGAGGCGGTCATGGTTCTCTCCCGACGAGAAGGGAAGACGCGTTGTCTGTCAGCGTCGGCGCACCACGCACACAGGGCAAGGTGAGAAGTCGCCAACCGACGTCCGCCGGAACGCGGTCCGGCCGCCTTCGGGACGGTTGGCCGAGCCGGCGTCCACGGCCTGATGCCGCGTCACCCCGAACAGCGCTCGGAGGTGACCACCGCCGGGCCGTCACAAATACGACGTCACCACCATGCGCCCGCTCACACCCCGTGTGCTGCCCGTGCCCCTTCCAGAGCCACACACTCCCTGTCCGCGACCGTCCATGTCCACCACAGTTGTGGACGTCATCATCCCTTCCACACGAGGAACATCATGCCTGCCTTACGTCGCACCGCACTGGCCCTGGCCGCCGGCACCGCTGCCGCACTCCTGACCACCGGACAGGCCCTGGCCACCTCCGGCAACGCCAGCGGCACCTTCTACTACACCGACCTCCTCGGTGGCAGCCAGCAGGTCGCCAACCCCGAACGAGGCACCTGCAAGCTCGTCTCCACCGTCGGCACCAGCGTCGACAACCAGACCGACGCCACCGTCGTCCTCTACACCGACACCAGCTGCGCGCTGCTGGCCAACCCCGTCTCCCCGGGCAGCACCATCACCTTCCTCTTCAAGTCCTACCGGGTCCTCTGAAGCGCATGACGACCACACGCGTCGGTCCCCAACGACGCGTGAGGCCGTCGTAGTGCCCTGAACCTGTCCGGTACAGACGACGAACGGGGAACATCCGTGTCGATTCTCGAGCCCGAAAGGCTGGCCGCCACGCCGGAGGGCCTTCAGGCACTCAGAGGCCTGGCCGATCAAGCGCTGGTGGCTGCGCAAGCGGGCGCACGGCACAAAGCGGGGCCGCTGCCCGCCGGCGGTCCCGCAGCGCTGGCGCGGCGAACGCGGCACCTGCTGCCCGAGGTACTGCCGGAACACGGGACGGGGGACGCCGAGGCCCTTGTGCCGCTGGCACGCCTGTTCAGCTGGGGAAGCGTGTCCCTGGGGCATCCCGCGACAGCGGCCTTCCTGCAATGTCCGGCGTTGACAGTGGCCGCGGCCGCCGACTTGGTGGCCAGCGCGATGAACCAGTCCGTCGACGTGTGGGACAGCGGACCGTTCGCCATCGAGCTGGAGAAGGCGGTCCTGGAGGAGCTGCGCCGGCTGGCCGGCCTGCCGGAAGGGGCATCGGGGGTGACGACGCCCGGCGGTTCCCTCTCCAACCTGCTGGCGGTCATCGTGGCCCGCGACACCACGGGATCGGCAATGACCGGTGCCGATGTGACCCGCCTCGGCCTGCAGTCCGGCACCCGCCGCCTGCGCGTGGTCTGCTCGAGCGAGGCGCACATCAGCGTCACTCGCGCTCTCGCCGCCGCGGGTCTGGGAGACGCAGCAGCGGTCGTGGTGCCCGCATGCGCCGACGGACGGATGACAGCGTCCGCGGTGTCGGACGCGCTTGCGGACCTGCCGCCGGGGGATGCCCCGTTCCTGCTGATGGCCACCGCAGGGACGACCGACCTCGGCGCCATCGATCCGCTGCCGGAACTCGCCGACTTGGCGCAAGAGCGTGGCATGTGGTTTCACGTGGACGCGGCATATGGGGCCGGGATGCTCTTTTCCCCCACTCTGAGGCCGCTCTTCGCCGGTATCGACCGCGCGGACTCGGTCACCATGGACCTGCACAAGATGGCCTGGCAGCCGGCTTCCTCCAGTGTGCTTTTACTCCGGAACCCCGATCACTTCGCACCACTGCAGCGCGAAGTCGCGTACCTCAATCCCGGTGACGACGAAGAGGCCGGTTTCCCCAATCGGTTGGGCCGCACCCTGGAGACCACGCGCCGTGCCGACGCCCTCAAGGCTGCCGCGGCCTTCCGGGCCCTGGGCAAGGACGGCATGGCCGCGTTGGTCGACCACTGCCACGCTCTCGCCGTGCAGGCCCAGCAGGTCGTCGAGGCGCACCCGAAACTGGAGACCCACTACCCGGCCGTCCTCACCCGGGTGGTCTTCCGGTACCGCCCGCACCGCCCGGAACTGGCCGACCAGGTCAATGCTGCCCTCCGCCGACGGCTGCTGACCGAGGGAAGCGTCGTCATCGGCCGCACCGAGCGCGCAGTGGGCGGCGCCAAGCGCATCCACCTGAAGCTGACGTTGATCAATCCTTCGGCGACCCGTCAGGATGTCGAGGACCTGCTGGCCAAGGTGGTGAGCGCGGGCGAGGCGGAGGAAGAGCTGGCCGAAGGCGCGCAGCGGGCACCTCGTGCGGCAGAGCCAGGTGCACCCCGGTGAGCGGGCCCGGACACGAGACGGCTTCCGCGCCGGTCCCGGGTGCTTCGCGGCAACCATGGCCACGCGTCGACCGGCATGCGTTGCAAGCCGGCCGGACAGCCCGCCTGGCGCACTGGATGGCGCAGCGCGACGTGGATCATCTGCTGCTCACCGGGCCGGACCAGATCCGCTATGCCACCGACTTCCGGGCGCAGTTGGTCAGCGAGAGCACCGACTGGTACGCCACCGTGGTGGATGCGTTCGGTGAAGGGGACATCTTCGTCCCCTATGTCGACGCCGCGGCGCCCGGGCCAGCGTTGCCGCACAAGATGCGCGGTATCTTCCCCCTGCCCTCGTGGGCTCCCGCCGCCTGCCACCCGCGGCAGTGGGTGCGGGCCGTGGCAGCGGTCCTGCGCGCCAGGCACGCCCGCCACGTGGCCTACGACTCCTTGGACGCCGGGATCCTGCACGATCTGGCGGCAGAACTGCCGCATGTGCGGCTCACCCCATGTGCCTCGGACCTGTTCGCCATTCGTGCGGTCAAGGACCCGCTGGAGATCGGCCTCGTCGAGGCGGCCTGCCGCGTCAACGCCGCGGCCCTGCAGGCAGCGCTGGACGGTGCGCGACCGGGCATGTCCGATCACCATCTGTTGGCGGTGGCCGCCGCTCACCAGCACGACTCGGGCGCCGAGTTCGTCACTCACTCGGTGTGCAACGTCCGCAAGGGGACGGGGGGCTGGTTCGCCGACGGAGCGGTGCTTCAGGAGGGAGAACCGTTCTTCCTCGACACGGGATGCCACGGCCATGGGGGCTACGCCTCCGACGCCGCCCGCACCGGGTGGGTGGGAGAGCCCGCCCCCGCGGTCCGGCGCGCGTGGCGGTCCCTGCTGACGGCTTACGAAGCCGGCCAGGAAGCCGCTCGCTGCGGGGTACGCGTCTCCCGGATCCACGAAGCGATGAACGACTGCCTCGTCCGGCAGGGGCTGCCGCCCACCCCGTACGGCACCGGTCACGGTATCGGCCTGCGTTGTTGCGAACTGCCCACGATCCACAGCGCGAGTCTCACCGATCACGACGACGTTCTGCGTATCGGCCACGTCATCGCGCTGGAACCGGAGACAGCGGTCGAGTCGGAAGGTCGCGTCTTCGTCCTGAAGATCGAGGACAACTTCGCTGTCGAAGAGCAGGGGCTGCGGCTGCTCACCACGCCTTCCACGACCTGGCCCGACTGATGTGGCCCCTCGCGAGCCTTCCGCGGTCAGGGCATGGTCCACCCGAAGCGTGTCGTGCAGGAGGTCGTCATGGCATGGATGATTCTGGTGTTGTCCGGGATCATGGAGACCGTCTGGGCGACGGCACTGGACGCCTCACGCAACCTTTCCCGGTTGTGGCCGGCAGTTCTGTTCCTCGTCGCCCTCATCCTGAGCATGGCCGGTCTGTCCTATGCGATGCGGACTGTGCCGATCGGTACCTCCTACGCCGTGTGGGTCGGCATCGGGGCCGTCGGTACTGCCGCGTACGGCATGGTCCACGACCACGACCCCGCTACCTTGGCCCGCCTTCTGTGCCTTGGTCTGATCGTCACAGGTGTCGTCGGCCTGAGGTTCCTGCACTGACGCCACCGCGAAGGGGCCGGCTCTGCCGCAGCGGCCGGCGAGGATCACTCTCGCATGTGCGGGCGCCGCCGCTGTGGGTTGCCGGCCATGAGGGCGGCCGGTCGCGTACACGGTCGTACGGCGGTGTCCACGCACCGGTCTGTCGGACATGCACTGCAGGGCGCACGCGAGGAGGAGGATCCGTCTTCGAACGGATGCTGTCGTGGCGAGCGCCTGGTGGCAGCCGGACGGCACGGAATCAGCTCGCGCCGGGTTCCCGAGCTCGGCTCACGAGACGGGCCTGCCGGCACCGCACCGTTCCTCGGCCTATCGGCCGTCCACGTACTCACCGAAAGGTATCGATCCGCATGAAACGTACCGGCGGTCTCCGCAAGCAAGGCCCTCGTACCCTTCCCACCAGTGTGGCAGCGTCCCTGTCCCTGCTGACAGCACTGTTGCTCCCCCTCTCCACGGCTACGTCCGCAAAGGCCACGGAGTCGGACTCTCTGCCGCTGGTGACCTGCACGGGCAGCGCCACACAGCATTACTCCCCGGGACTCGTCGCGGCCACTCGCAATACCACGGTGACCTCCACTCAGGACTACGGCACATGCCTGGACGTCCAGATCGACCCCGACGGTCCTCCCGTCACCTCGGCTTCCAGCTTCGTCACCTTCACCGCGCCCCTCAGCTGCCTGCTCTCCCCGCCGGCACTCGAAGTGGAATTGACCATCCACTGGAACGGGGGCCGTACCAGCACCGCTCAGGCGCTGGCGGTGGTCAGCCGGACCACCGGCACCACCATCGCGACCGACACCGGAACCATCACCTCGGGCCTGTTCGCAGGCAGGACGATCAACGTCACCGTTGTCTACCCGACGCTGGACGTGACCGGTTGCCTCCTCGGTGACGGAGTGTCCGAGATATCCGGGGCCGCCACCCTCGTCGTCGCCCCGGTCTGAGCCCTCCCGCCGAGCAGGAAACCGTGGCACGGTCCGCCGTCCATCCGCCCTCACCGCGCGCCGGGCGGATGGACGACAGGCGGTGACACCACAAGCCAGACGTGTACCTGATCCCCGGCCGCTACGTCAGCCACACGACGTCCGCCGTGCGTGCGTGTTGCTGCACGACCCGCACGAGCGTTCACCAGTACCCTCCACCTCACCGAAGGAGCCCCATGCGTTCCCTGCGTGGTATCACTCTCGGCGCCGCCGCGGTTGCAGCCGGCGTCACCCTAGTCGCGGCGACCACCGTCCCCGCCTCGGCCACCACCCCGATCACCGGGCAGTTCGAATACAGCGACCTGCTCGGCGGCAACAACCGCATCATCAACCCCAGCGAAGGCACCTGTTACTACGTGACGAGCGTCGCCCTGAGCGGGTTCAACAACACCAACGCTCGCGCCACCACCTACACCGATCTCAACGGCACCCTGCTGGGTACCGTGGTCAACCCCGGCAACACCGCAGCCTTCCCCTTCAGCTCCGTCCGTTTCACCCTGCCTTAGACATCATCTCATTTGGTCGGGATAAGGTGTCGGTCACGGTTGACGCACAAGGGCATCGATGCAGGTCGCCCCAGCGGATGGACAGACCAAGCGGTGGGTCAGAGAGGTGCGGGCCTCTGTTCAGTACGCACCTGTCGAGGTGGGACGGAGCAGGGACATGATTGACCGAGATGGCCTCGCCGGTCTGATCCGCTTGATGCCGCCGCCGGTCGGAGTGGGGGTGCTGGTCGACTGGAAGACTGTGCAAAGGGCCTGGGGGTTCGTGTTCCCCTCGGACTTCAAGGGGTTCCTAGCGCACTACGGTGATGGCCTGTCGGGTCTGGATCTCGGTGTGCTGGTTCCTTCCACCGTGACTCCTGAGAACTGTGACGAGCCGGGTGCCCGGAAAGGCGGCATGGGGTTCATCACCGCGGACACGCGGGCTACGTGGATGGACACCGAACCCACCGGCATGGACGCAGCAGCCGAGGATCTGGTGACCTGGGGAGCGGATGGCAGTGCTGACCTGTACTGCTGGCTCACCCATGGCGAACCCGATGACTGGCCGGTGGTGCTCTTCAGTCACGGCGACGACACCTGGACTCGTTTCGACTGTGGCATGACGGAGTTCCTGTGCAGGGTGTTGAGTGCAGACAGCCGGGCCGAGGCCATGCAGGATTCCGCTCTGTGGGGCGCGGGCTTGCGCAGGCTCTGAAGTCGCTTGGTCTGCCTCATCTGGTGAGTCGGCGGTAGCAGATGAGGGTGCAGGCGATGCTGGTGAAGGCGAGGAAGTGCTCGGCCTTGCGCTCGTAGCGTCGGTGCAGGCGACGGCAGCCGGCCAGCCAGGACATGGTCCGCTCGATCGTCCAACGATGGCGCCCCAGCCGGGTGGAGGACTCGATGCCCTTGCGGGCGATGCGGTGGCGGATACCGCGCCCTCGGAGCCATCGGCGCAGGTGGTCATAGTCGTAGCCCTTGTCGGCGTGGAGCTTGCCCGGTCTGCGTCGCCGAGGGCCGCGACGGGAGCGGATTGGGGGTATGCCCTTGACCAGGGGGATCAGGGCCTGGCTGTCGTGCAGGTTCGCCCCTGAGATCCCGATGGACAGGGGCAGACCGGTCCGCTCCGTGATCAAGTGGATCTTCGAGCCGTACTTGCCCCGGTCTACCGGATTCGGACCTGTCATGTCCCCCTTTTGAGAGCCCGCATATTCACCGAGTCGATCGCGCAACGCGACCAGTCCAACTCTCCGCGGGAACCGAGCTCGTCGAGGACCAGGCGGTGAAGCTTCGCCCACACTCTGGCCTTGCTCCACTCGGAGAACCGCCGGTGGGCCGTCGCTCCAGACGGCCCGAAGGACGCGGACGGCAACTGCTGCCAGGTACAGCCAGACGTGGCCACGAACACGATCGCTGCCAGGACCTCCCGGTCGCCGTGCCGACGACGGCCGCCCCCTTGCGGCCGCGTCGGCGGCTCCGGCGCCACCCGCTGAAACAGCTCCCACAACTCATCCGGCACCAGCCGCTCAACGATCCCCACCACAACCAACAGACTACCGACCCGGCCAAATGAGATGATGTCTTAGTGCTCTTCGGCCTGCCGGTCCTGGAGGACCGGCAGGCCGAAGGCAGGGCCGGGGCCGGCCGGACGGCTGAAGGGCCGGTCCCGTCCTGGCGGTGCGGGAGAACCTAGGCTGGCTGTCATGAACCGATGGGAGAAGCTGACCGGTGGCAGCTCGGGCGAGCGGTACGCCGCTCGTTTCGCGGAACTGGCCGAGCAGGGACAGGACGTGCACGGCGAGGCGCGCTTCTGCGCCACGCTCGTGCCTCCCGGGTCACGCGTGCTGGATGCCGGCTGCGGCACCGGGCGGGTCCTGATCCAGCTCGCCGGCCTCGGATACGACGGCGTGGGGGTGGACCTCGACGCCTCCATGCTGGCCGTGGCACGCCGGGACGCGCCACGGCTGACCTGGCTGCAGGCCGACCTCTCGGAGTTCGACCCGGCCGCCGCGGGCATCGCCCCCGGTTTCGACCTCGTCGTCGCCGCGGGCAACGTCTTCCCGCTCCTCGCCGCGGGCACCGAGGCCGCGGTCGCCGCCAGGCTGGCCCGGGCCCTGCGCCCGGGCGGCCTGCTCGTCGCCGGCTTCGGCCTGGACCGGGAGCACCTTCCCGTGCCGCCCGCCCTGACCCTCGCGGAGTACGACGCACACTGCGCCTCGGCGGGCCTCACCCTCACCGACCGTTTCGCCACCTGGGACGCCGACCCGTACGAGGGCGGGGGATACGCGGTCAGCGTCCACCGCCGCTGAGGGCGGTCCCGCACACCGGCCGGAACTCAGGCGGGCTCCTCGACGAGGTCGGCGGGGCCTGGGGTGGCGGGGGAGGCGTGTCCGGACAGGGCGAGCGTCAGGTCGAGTTCGGCGAGCAGGCAGCGGATCACGTGCTCCACGCCCGCCTGCCCGTCCAGACCGAGTCCGTAGACGTACGGGCGGCCCAGCAGCACCGCCCGCGCGCCGAGCGCGAGCGCCTTGAAGACGTCGTCACCGGTGCGGACGCCGCTGTCGAACAGCACGGTGAGCCGGTCACCGACCGCCTCCACCACGCCCGGCAGCGCGTCGGCCGCCGCGACCGAACCGGCCACCTGGCGCCCGCCGTGGTTGGACACCACCACACCGTCCATCCCGGCGTCGGCGGCGAGCCGGGCGTCGTCCGGGTGCAGGACGCCCTTGAGGACGATCGGGCCGTCCCAGTTCTCCCGCAGGAACCGCAGGTCCGGCCAGGTCTTCCCCGGGTCGGAGAACATGCCGACGAAGTGCATCACCGCCGCGTTCGGGTCCTCGTGCACCGGCTTCGCCAGTCCCGCCCGGAACGCCGGGTCCGAGAAGTAGTTGGCGGTGCCCACGCCGTGCAGGAACGGCAGGTACGCCTGGTCGAGGTCGCGCGGGCGCCACGACAGCAGCGGGGTGTCCAGGGTGACGAAGAGGGCCGTGAACCCGGCCGCCCTCGCCCGGTCCAGGAAGCTGCGGGCCACCTCGCGGTCCTTCGGCCAGTACAGCTGGAACCAGCGTTCGGCGTTCCCCATCGCCTCGGCGACCTGCTCCATCGGGGTGCTCGACGCCGAGGAGAGGACGAACGGGACGCCCTGCGCGGCGGCGGCCCGGGCGGCGGCCGTCTCCGCGTCCGGATGCATGATCGACAGCACGCCCACGGGCGCCAGCGCCAGCGGAGCCGGCAGCGAGCGGCCCAGCACCTCGACCGAGAGGTCGCGGTCGTGCACGTCCCGCAGCATCCGCGGCACGATCCGGCGCCGCTCCAGGGCCCGCCGGTTGGCGCGCGCCGTGGAGCCGTCGCCCGCGCTGCCCGCCACGTACCCCACGGGGCCGGGGCCGAGCCGACGCTCGGTCAGCTCCTCCAGCCTCGTCAGATCGGTGGGCAGCCGCGGCACCGCGCCCGTCATCCCGTTCAGGTAGATCTCGTACTGGAAGTCCGCCCAGTGCTTCGCCATCCGTACGTCCCGCCCCTCGTCGTCGAGCTCGCGCCACGCAGCACCATACTCACCGGTAGGTCAGGAGGGCCGGGCGGGTGCCCCACTGTTTCGGGAGTGTTTCCGGCCTATTGGCGAACGCGTGGATCACGCCATCCGGCCAGAGCGCATGATCAAGAACCGCCCCGTTCCGGACGTGGAACGTTCTAATTCGGTAACTTCCCGCCACTGATTCAATACGCAAGGTTACCGAAATCCGCGGGGTCGATTGTGTTTTTCGGTGGCGGACTCGGCAGACTCGCGCTCGCCGATCCGGCACCTACCGGGCCGGGCGGCACCACCCTCTGATCGAGCGGAAGGATGCACACAATGCGGAACACCGCGCGCTGGGCAGCGACTCTGGGCCTGACGGCCACCGCCGTCTGCGGGCCCCTCGCGGGGGCCTCCATCGCCTCCCCGGCCACCGCCCCCGCGTCCCTCTACGCCCCCTCGGCCCTCGTGCTGACCGTGGGGCAGGGAGAGAGCGCCGCCACCGCGGCGCCGCTGCGCGCCGTCACCCTGACCTGTATGCCGAGACCCTCCGGCACCCACCCGGCCGCCGGCTCCGCCTGCGCGGAACTGCGCGGCACGGGCGGCGACTTCGACGCCCTGACGGGCGACAGCGGGGTGCTGTGCACCCGGGAGTACGCCCCGGTCGTCGTCACCGTGGACGGGGTCTGGCAGGGCCGGCGCGTGTCCTACGAGCGCGCCTTCGCCAACGAGTGCGTGAAGAACGCGGGCAGTACGAGCGTCTTCACGTTCTAGGAGACCGGGACCGCGCGATCCGCGCGACGTGACCGGCTGCTCGTCGCTGGGGAGTGCGAGCGCCGCCGCGCGGACGGGACGGTCCCGCACCGGGGACGGCGGACGGAGTGGGGCCGTCCGCCGTTCTCCGGTATCCGGCCGGCTGCCGTGCGGGCGTCAGCCCCTGTCGGGCGGCCCGTCGCCCGGCCCGGACGACCGGGCACGGTGGCTGGTGTCGCACCAGGGAAAGCGCCGGCTGCGGCGACAGGTGCACAGGGCGACCCGGAAGCGGTCGGAGGACACCGTCGTGCCGTCCTCCAGCTCGATCTCCACCGGGCCCTCCACCAGCATCGGCCCCCGGCGCTGGACGGTGATCCGGCGGGGCGGTTCAGACGGGGAGTTCGGCACGGACGACCACCAGCTCTTCCTCGTTCTCGGCCAGGGACAGCAGACCCCGCTGCCGCAGCCAGCGCTCCCGGCCGCGCACCACGGGCCCGAAGGCGATCCGCTGCCGCCTGATCACCGCGGCCTTCAGACCGGCCGCCCGCAGCTGCCCGACGGTCCGCTCGGGGTCGCTGAGCGCGGACTGCACGAGCAGCAGCACACCGCCGGGCCGCAGCAGGGCGGGCACCTCCCGGCAGATCCGGTCCAGCACCAGCCGGCCGTCGTGACCCGCGTCCCAGGCCCGGGCCGCACCGCGCGGCAGGCGGCCGCCGCCCGGCGCCGGAACGTACGGCGGATTGGCCAGGACCAGGTCGAACGTCTCACCCCGTACCGGAGTGAACAGGTTGCCGCGCCGGACCCGGACGCGTGCACCGGCCCGCGCCGCGTTCAGCCGGGTGGCCCAGACGGCACGCCGCGACACGTCCACCGCGGTGACCCGGCCGCCCCGCCGGGCCGCGGCCAGCGCCAGGGCGCCCGAGCCGGTCCCCACGTCGAGCACGGCCGCGCCGGGTGGCAGCGACTCGTCGGACAGGGCCCCGGTCAGCAGGGCGGTGTCCTCCTGGGGGGCGTAGACGCCCGGTAGCACCATGAAATTCACGCAACCCACGTACCCCCGCGGTCACGAAATATGGGAGCTTCCGGCAGGCTCGGCGACCACGCCCGCCAGGGGAGTGCGCAGGGAGGAGCGGCCGGCCCGCCAGTCGGCGAGCAGCCGGTCGGCGAAACGGTCCTCCAGGTATCCGGTGGCGTCGATGCCGAAGACGACGTCCGCCGCCAGCCGCGGTTCCTGCTCCAGCAGGCCGTCGATCACCTCGTGCCGGACGATCTGCTCGTGCACCGCGTCGGCCTCGACGTGCTCGTCGTAGAAGTGCTCGGCGGCGGGCCCCGCGCCGGTGCGGCGCATGGCCTCGGCGAGCCGGCGGGAACCGGGCGACGACGTGATCTCGACCGCCGCGAAATGACCGACGAGGGCGCCGCGCAACGCGCGGTGCAGGCCGAACAGGGACATCATGTTCACCGTGGCCAGGCACTCGGCCGAGGCCGCGTCGAGATGGCGCCCGTACGTCGTGTCCAGGCCCAGGTCCGTCATCAGGTCGGCGAACAGCCGGGCGTGCACCCGGTCGGCACGGCCACCGCCGTACTCGTCGAACTCCACCGCCGCCATCGCCGCCTTCGCCCGGCCCCACAGCCGCGGCAGCACCCACGCGTGCGGGTCGGCCTCCTTGAGGTGGTACAGGGAACGCTGCGCCGCGTACTCCCGCAGGTGCCACAACTCGCCCTCGTCCCGCAGGAAGTGGCTGACGCCCTCCCCGTCGACGGGCTCGACCAGCAGCGCCCCGACCGCGTCCGCCACGCTGTCGTGGACCGGCGTGTCGGCACGCAGCGCGGACAGGAAGCGGTCCTCCAGCGCCGCCCGGAAGCGCAGCAGACCGGGGTCCCACTCCAGGCCCGGGGACACGCCGGCGAAGCCGCGGTAGTGCAGCTCGTAGCACTGGTACAGGGCCAGCTGCAGGTCGTCTCCGTACGGTGACGCGGCGGCGGCGTCCTCGGGGCGGGGGAGCGGGCCGGTGCCGAGCAGATACGCGCCGACGGCCGCGGAGAGCGGGCCCCGGGCCGTCGGCAGCTGTGGTTCTTCGCGGACGTTCTCCATGCCTCGCGGGTACCCGGCGGGCGCCGTCGCATCCGCGTCGCCCGGGCACCCGCGCCGCCGCTCTACTCCCTGCCGGACTCCTCCTGCGCCTCGACGTTCGGCGAGGTGGCGTCGCCCGCCTCGCCCCGGTGCCGCCGCTCCTTCGCGGACTCGGCGTCACGGGTCTCGGCCTCCTCGATCTCGCGCATGACCTCCTCGATGGCCGTCTCGGGCTTCTTGTCGTCGCGCTCGCCGTCGTGGGACACGTCGGGGCTCCTCCTTCTCGTTCGGTCTTCTCGTTCGGTTCCGTGTGGCCGCCGGGCCCCTCCAGGGACCTGACGGTGTCAGTTCGCGGTGGACGCGATGCGCAGCGGCACCGGGCCGGGGACGGCGGGCTCGTCGTCGGTTCGGACGACCTCCGCCCACCAGGACGGCCCGTCCTCGATGTGGCGCAGCAGGATCCCCTCGCGTATCGCCCAGGGGCACAGCGTCACCGACTCCAGCCCGGTCAGCTTCATCGCCGTGTGCCCGACCACCGCGCCCGCAAGGCTCTGCGCGGAACGCGGCGCGGAGATGCCGGGCAGCCGGGCCCGCTCGGCGGCGGACAGGGCGGCCAGCCGGCCGGCCGCGCGCTTCAGGTCCGCGCAGCTCATCCGGCGCTCCTCGAAGGGGCCGTGCCGACCGGGCAGGGCTCCGCACAGCCGCCCGAGCTGCTGGAACGTCCGCGAGGTCGCCACCGCGGTGCGCGGGCCCTCCCAGCGGATCCGCGCCGCGACGTCCCGCAGCTGGTGGCGGACCTTGCGGCGCAGCGCCCGCAGCTGCTCCGGATGCGGTGCGTCCTGGCCGCCCGCGAGGAACTCGTGGGTCAGGCGCCCGGCGCCCAGCGGCAGCGAGGCCACGAAGTCGGGCAGCCGGCCGCGGCCGAAGGCGACCTCCAGCGAGCCGCCGCCGATGTCCAGCAGGGCGAGCGGTCCCGACCGCCAGCCCATCCAGCGGCGGGCGCCGAGGAACGTCAGCTCGGCCTCCACCTCGCCCGGCAGGGTGCACAGAGCGACCCCGGTGCGGTCCCGGACGGTGTGCAGCACCTCCCGCCGGTTCGGCGCGGCACGCACCACGGCGGTCGCGAAGGCGAGCGGGCCGGCCGCGCCCCACCGGGCCGCGGTCCGGCCCGCGTCGGCCACCGCCGCCACCAGCCGCTCCACGGCCTCCTCGGGAACCGGGGCACCCGGCGGGACCTGCTCGGACAGCCGCAGGCGCCACTTCGCCGTGTGGACCGGCAGCGGAACACCGCCCTCCGCGTCCGCCACCACGAGCCGGACGGTGTTCGACCCGACATCCACCACGCTGATTCGCATGAAGGCGCTGGTACCCACTTCTGCGCCGGTCCAACTGCGTCCGGGCCGGGCCGCCGCGGCGGCACCCTGGGCTGCACCAGGCCGGGAGCCTCAGGCCAGCTGCCGCCGCACCAGCTCGTGCAGCCGGCCGCCCGTGTCCGCCAGCAGCTCGGCGGGCGGGCCCTGCTGGGCGACCTTGCCGTCCTCCATCACGATCACGCGGTCGGCGTCCAGCACCGTGGTCAGCCGGTGTGCGATCACGATCCGGGTGGCGTTCAGCGCCTTGGTCGACTCGATCACCGTGCGCTGCGTCTCATTGTCCAGGGCGCTGGTCGCCTCGTCGAAGAAGAGGACGCGCGGCCGCCGGATCAGCGCCTGCGCGATCATCAGCCGCTGCCGCTGGCCGCCGGAGACCGCCCCGCTGCCCGACACGATGGTGTGCAGGCCCATCGGCATCCGCTTGATGTCCTCGGCGAGCCCCGCCATCTCGGCCGCCGCCATCGCCTCCTCCGGCGTGTACGGCTCGGTGCCGCAGATGACGTCCAGGATCGAGCCGGTGAACGGCTGCGCGTGCTGGAGCACCACCCCGCACTGCCGGCGTACGGCGGACGGGTCGAGCGCGGCCAGGTCCTGGCCGTCGTAGAGGACGCTGCCCGACAGCGGACGGTCGAAGCCGATGAGCAGCCGAAGCAGGGTCGACTTGCCGCAGCCGCTGGGCCCGACGATCGCCACGAACTCGCCCGGCCGCACCGCGAACGACACGTCGTCGAGGACCAGCGGCCCGTCGTCGGTGTACCGGAACGACAGCCGCCGGGCCTCGATCGCCCCGGACAGCGGCCCGGGCCGGGTGCTCGCGTGGCGCACCTCGGGCGCCGCCTCCAGCACCGGCTTGATCTCCTCGAACAGCGGCAGCGCCGCCACCGCCGACACGAAGGCACCGGTCAGCTGGGTGACCGAGGTCAGCAGCATCGTCACCGACGTGTTGAAGGTGAGGAACGCCGCCGCCGACATCGAACCGCGCGCCGGTCCGGCCAGCAGCATGAACATCAGCAGCGTGCACAGCGGCAGGTAGACCGCGCCGAGCACCGCGTTGAGGTTCTTGATGCGCCCGGCCCGCTGCTGGAGCTCGCGGCTGCGCGCGAACTGCGCCGCCCAGGCCGCGTAGGCGTAGTTCTCGGCCGCCGCGACCCGCAGCTTGGGCAGTCCGCGCAGCGTCTGGAAGGCCTGGTTGTTCAGCTTGTTGCCGAGCTGCACCAGCCGCCGCTGCCAGCGCACCTGCCACAGCCCGAGCCCCAGGAACACCGCGGCGACGACCACCAGCATGCCGATCGCCGCGAGCGCCATCGGCACGCTGTACCAGAACAGCAGCCCCAGGTTCATGGCCCCGACGGTCACCGACTGGGCCACCGTCGGCCCCACCCCGGCCAGCAGCCTGCGGATCGCGCTGATGCCCATGGCCGCGCTGGCCAGCTCACCCGTGGAACGCTCGGTGAAGAACCGGGTCGGCAGCCGCAGCAGCCTGTCCCACACGGCCGGCTGGAGCGTCGCCTCGATCCGGCCCTCCAGGCGCAGGATCGTCAGGTTCTGCAAGAGCATGAACGCCGCCGCGACGACACTGCTCAGCATCACCGCGAGACACACCTGCACGATCAGCCCGGTCTGCGCCTTCGGCACGAACTCGCCCAGCACCTTGCCGGTCGCGACCGGCACCAGCGCGCCGATCGCCACCGTCACCAGTCCGGCGAGCAGCAGGCTCGCCAGGTCACCGCGCGTGCCCCGCAGGCAGAACCGCAGCAGCCGCAGCGGCGAGAGACGGCGCTCGGGCAGCGGCCGGTAGAACATCACCGCGCGCGGCTCGAACTCCTCGGCGTTGGCCTTCTCGACCGGTGTCTCCCGGCCGGTCGCCGGATGGACGGCCACGTAGCCGCCGCGCCGCCACAGCAGCGCCACCGGCGCGCCCGACAGGGCCCGGTGACCGACCAGCGGCCCGACGTCGTCCCGCCACCAGCGGCCGTCCAGCCGTACGGCCCGGGTGCGGACCCGGGAGGCGAGGGCGATCCGCTCCACCGGGTCGAGCCGGTCGCTCTCGGTGCCGTTCTGCGCGGGCTCGGCCAGTGTGATCCCGGCCGCGCGGGCGACCAGCTCGCACGCCGCGTGGGTGGCGTCGGCGTCGGCGGCCGTGGCCCGCTTCCCCCGGCCCCCGCCGATGGAGGCCAGCAGCGTCCGGTCGGCCTGGGCGCGTACCGCCTCACCGGCCTTGATACCGGCCGCCGTGCGCGTCTCGTGGGTGCGCTCCAGCTGCTCGATCCAGCGGTCCAGCGTGGTCAGCAGCCGGTACTGCTGGTCGACCATGCTCTGCCACAGGGCGGGGTCCATCAGCAGGTCGGCGGCCGCCTCGTCGCCGTACACCGCGCCGTACTGCACGCTGCCGGGCGGCACCTGCATCCAGAAGACGTCGTCGTCGGTGGGCGCCGCCGCTCGTTCGGAGGCCATCGGCGCCTGGAAGAGGATGGACAGACTGCGCCCGACGCCGAGGGCGAGGGCGTACTCCAGCGGACTCGTCGTCGGCGGCACGTACTGCGGGTTGCCGTACTCGTCGTACGACCAGGTCTGCGTGGCCGCCGGCTGGTACAGCTCGCGCAGCCCGATGCGGTGCACCACGCAGTCCCGCAGCGGCCGGGCCACCAGCGTGTGCTCCGGGCCGGCCACCGGACCGAGCAGCACCGAACCCGCCTCCAGGCGGCCCAGATGGTGCCAGTGGCCCTGCTGCCCGGCGTCCACCGCGAACAGGTCCACCGCACCGGACACGACCAGCCAGAGCACCTGCGGGCCCTCCAGGTCGAGGCGGTTGAACCCGGCACAGTCGACACGCGTGCCCAGGGAGCCGAGCGCGCCGAGGACGAGATCGCCCTGCCCTTCGTGCACCGTCGTCATCTCACCGCTCCCCGACCAGCGCCGCGTACGCGCCGCCGCGTGCCACCAGTTCCTCGTGCCGTCCCCGCTCCACGACCGAGCCGTGCGCCAGGACGACGATCTCGTCGCTGTCCCGCACGGTGCTCAGCCGGTGCGCGATCACCACGCACGCGCAGCCCCGCCGGCGCAGGTTGTCCATCACCACCAGTTCGGTCTCCGCGTCCAGCGCGCTGGTCACCTCGTCCAGGACCAGGATGCTGGGCCTGCGCACCAGCGCCCGCGCGATCTCCAGGCGCTGGCGCTGCCCGCCGGAGAAGTTGCGGCCGTCCTGCTCGACCCGGCTGTGGATGCCGCCCGGACGGCGCATCACGACGTCGTACAGCGCGGCGTCCCTGAGCGCCTCCACCACGGCGTCGTCCGGGACCGACGGGTCCCACAGCGCCACGTTGTCGCGCACCGAGCCCTCGAAGAGGAACACGTCCTGGTCGACGAAGGAGACGGACGACGCCAGCGCCCCGCGCGGAATGTCCTCGAGACGCCGGCCGTCGATGCGGATCACACCCTCCCACGGGGTGTACAGGCCGGAGATCAGCCGGGACACCGTGGACTTGCCGCTGCCCGAGCCGCCGACCAGCGCCACCTGGCGCCCCGGACCGACGGTCAGGTCGAAGCCGGTCAGCAACGGCTTGTCCAGAGGGCTGTAGCCGAACGAGATGTTCTCCAGCTCGACATGGCCGCGCAGCCGGCGCGTGGAGTCACCGCCGCCGGGGCGGCCGTACAGCGGGTCGGCCCGGAAGTTCTCCACGTCCTTCAGACGGGCCACGTCGGCCGCGAAGTCCTGGATGCGGCCCGCGACGCCGTTCAGCCGGGTCAGCGGAGCCGTGAAGCGGGTGACCAGCGCCTGGAAGGCGACCAGCAGGCCGATGGAGATGTGCCCCTCGACCGCCCGCATGCCGCCGATCCACAGGATCAGCGCGCTGTTGAGCGTGGCGAGCGTCGGCGCGACCACACCCAGCCAGGCGCTCGGCACCCCGAGCCGCTGCTGCTCCTCCAGCGTGGTGGCGTGCTGCCCGGCCCACTTGCGGAAGTAGCCGTCCTCACCGCCGGTCGCCTTCATCGTCTCGATCAGCTGCAGGCCGGTGTACGCCGTGTTGGTCAAGCGGGCCGAGTCCGCGCGCAGCTTCGCCGTCCGCGTCGCGCGCAGTCTGACCACGACCCGCATCGCGACGATGTTCAGCAGCGCCACGCCGATGCCGACGAAGGTGAGCTGGGGGTCGTACGTGTACAGCAGCACGGCGTACAGCACGACGACGATCGCGTCCACGCCCGCCGCCGCGAGGTCGCGGGCCAGAGTCTCGGCGACGGCGTCGTTGGACTGCAGGCGCTGGACCAGGTCGGCCGGGCTGCGCTGGGAGAAGAACGTCTCCGGCAGCCGCAGCAGATGCCGCAGGAAGCGGGCGCTGGAGAGGGTGGAGGAGATGATGCGGCCGTGCAGCAGGTTCGCCTGCTGGAGCCAGGTCAGCACCACCGTGAGCAGGACGCACGCCGCCATCGACGCGAACAGCACGCCCAGCAGCGAGGTCTGCTTGCCGATCAGGAACATGTCGATGTAGGTGCGGCTCAGCGCGGGCACCGCCGCGCCCACCGCCACCAGCAGCAGGCTCGCCAGCACGGCGGCGGGCAGCGTGCCCGCGGTGCCGCGCAGCCGGGCCGGCATCGCACCGAGCACGCCCGGCCTGCGGCCGCCCCGGGCGAAGTCCGCGCCGGGCTCCATCGTCAGCACGACCCCGGTGAAGCTGCCGTCGAAGTCCTCCAGCGACACGAAGCGGCGGCCCTTGCCCGGGTCGTTGATGAACACCCCGCGCCGGCCGAAACGCCGGCCCATGCCGTCGTAGACGACGTAGTGGTTGAACTCCCAGAACAGGATGGCCGGCGCCGTCACCTCGGCGAGCGCGGCCAGGTCCATCTGCATGCCCTTGGCGGTGAAGCCGTAACTGCGTGCCGCCTTCAGCAGGTTGCTGGCACGTGAACCGTCGCGGGAGACGCCGCAGGCGATGCGCAGCTCCTCCAGCGGGACGTGCCGGCCGTAGTGGCCGAGCACCATCGCCAGGGAGGCGGCGCCGCACTCCACGGCCTCCATCTGGAGCACGGTGGGCGTACGGACGGTCTTCGCCCGGCTCCTGGGCACCTTGCGCCGGGGCGGGGCGGCACGGCGTCTGCCCCGGGTGTCGGTTGCGGTACTCACGGCAGCAGCCAATCGACGGGACGCTGCCCGGCCAGCCGGATGGAGCCCGTGGCCAGCGTCATGGAGGTCAGGTCGTACGGCGGTCCGTCCGCGGACGACCACGCGTAGCCGCTCTTCGTCGTCTTCGAGGTGTCCAGGCGCACCGTCACGGCCACCGGCCTGCCGTCCTTCGTGAACTGCTCGCCGAGCTGCCCGTCCCCGAGGAACGCGCCGATCGACTGCGCGGACTGCGCCGAGCGGTCCACCGACTTCACATGGCCGCGCAGCACGCCGTACTCCTGGGCCGGCACCGACTGGACGGTCAGGTCGACCGGGGCGTCGGCGGGAATGGCCGCGGCGTTCTCGGCGGGGACGTAGACGGTGGCGTAGAGCGGGTCGCCGGCGTGCGCGACCTTCTCGACCGACGCGACGTTCGCACCGGTCTGGATGATCTGGCCGACGGTGGCGGCGAGCGCGCTGACGCGGCCCGCGTCGAGCGAGCGGACGACGGTGTCGCCCTGCGGGGTGCGGACCTTCAGCACCGGCGAGTCGGCGGCCAGCCGCTCGCCCTGCCGGGCGAGGACCGCGGTGACCTGGCCGGAGACCGGGCTCTGCAGGACGTAACTGCCCTGCCCGTGGGTGAGGACGGCGGGTGCGCCGACCGTGGAGGCGACCGAGCCGGTCACCGCCCACACGGACGCGGCGGCCATCGCGACGACGGTCACGGACAGCACCAGCCAGCCCTGCGGGCGGGCGAAACGCACCGGAAGGTCGAGTTCCTCCGGTGACTGGAGTTTGGCGAGGGCCTGTTGGCGGAACTGCACGTCGGACGTATCCCAGGAGAGCGCTAAGAAAGTCGTCGGGAACGGCCGAAAAGTCCCGGAGCCGGGGTACGGCTCCGGGACTCAGCGGCACAAGGGCCCGATCAGAGACCGGCGACCAGGCCGGTGACCGGGGCGGTGTTCAGGCCGGTGACACCCTCGACGGTGCCGACGACGGTGTTGAGCAGACCCGAGACCGGGGCGATGCCGTCCACCAGGCCGGTGACGGTGCCGACGGCGTTCACGTTCAGGCCGCCGGAGACGTTGTCGAGCTCGGCGTCGGAGATCTCGACGGTCTCAACCTGGGGGGTGGAGTTCATGATGGAACTTCCCTTCGTATAGCCAATTCACAAGGGGGGAGCGGCCCCCTCTGGGGACAGATGACGGCCGCGGCCACGGGCGGCCGGGCGCCCCATGTTCCGGAGCCCTCCGCGGCCCCCGCGGTGCGATGGATCAAAGCACGCGGCCGGTCGGCCGTTCCAATCAATCACGCCTCTCACCTGGACACTTGCGACGTCGGGGCGCCCAACCGTGCAGGAGTGCGCACGTCTTCACGGCGACTTCTTCACACGGGCTGCGGCATCGGACCGTGCGACACCTTGCCGTCGGTGCTGCGAATCCGGCACTCCCGCCCCAAAGGCGTGCGCGGCGCCCGTGGTTTGTGGAGAACGACCGTCCGGGGTGACCGGGATGGGCAGTCGATGTGCAGATTCGCTGAAGCCCGGATTCCGCTCCGAGGGCGCAACGGAGCGTATGCGCAAGATCGCGCTGCGTGCCGATCGCGCGGGATTGAACGGCCCGTCGGACCCGTGCGTACCAACAGCCGTCCAGGCGCCCCCCCCGAGAGCTGCCGACCGGCGGCACGGACCCCGTCCCAGGAGGTCGAGAAGGTTGAGTCACAAGCGAATCCCGAAGCGCAGGGCCGCCATGGCGGCAGGTGCGGTGGTGGCGCTCGGCGCGGCCGCCGTCCTGCTGCCCAACGCCAACGCCTCGCAGGACGGTGGCGGTTCGGACGACACCGCCGCCGCGCCGAGGACACTCAAGGCGGCGGACGCCCCGGGTCTCGCCTCCCAGCTCTCCGGGCTGCTCGGCGAAGCCTTCGCCGGCTCCTACTACGACGCGGGCAGGCAGCAGCTCGTCGTCAACGTCGTGTCCGGCGACGACGACACCGTCGTCGTCCAGGCGAAGAAGGCGGGCGCGGCCGTCCGCGAGGTGGACAACAGCATCGCCGAACTCGAGACCGGCGCGCGGACCCTGAAGTCCGAGGCGACCATTCCCGGCACCTCGTGGGCCGTCGACCCCCGGACCAACAAGATCCTCGTCACCGCCGACCGCACCGTCACCGGCGCCGCCTGGGACCGGCTGGAGTCCACCGTCGACAGCCTCGGCCCGGGCATGGCCACCCTCCAGAAGTCCGGCGGGACCTTCCGCACCTTCGTGTCCGGCGGGGACGCCATCTTCGGTGGCGGCGCGCGCTGCTCGCTCGGCTTCAACGTCACCGCGGCGGACGGCTCGCCCGCCTTCTTGACCGCCGGCCACTGCGGGGTCGCGGCCGCGCAGTGGTCCGACGCGCAGGGCGGACAGCCGGTCGCCACCGTCGACCAGGCCGTGTTCCCCGGTCAGGGCGACTTCGCGCTCGTCAGGTACGACGACCCCGCCACCGAGGCGCCGAGCGAGGTGAACGTCGGGAACCAGACCGTCCCGATCAGCGGCGCGGCGGAGGCGACGGTCGGACAGCAGGTCTTCCGGATGGGCAGCACCACCGGACTGGCCGACGGACAGGTCCTCGGCCTGGACGCCACCGTGAACTATCCCGAAGGCACTGTCACCGGCCTCATCCAGACCGACGTGTGCGCCGAACCCGGGGACAGCGGAGGTTCCCTGTTCACCCGGGACGGCCTGGCGATAGGCCTCACGTCCGGCGGCAGCGGCGACTGCACCGCGGGCGGCGAGACCTTCTTCCAGCCGGTCACCACGGCGCTGCAGGCGGTCGGCGCCACGCTCGGCGACGGCGCCGGCGGCGCGGTCGGCGAGCAAGCCGGTGGCGAGGGCGCCGGCGCGGGTGACCAGGCCGGTGGCGCGGAGTCCGGTGTCGGCGATCAGGCGGGCGGCGAGGGCGTCGGCGCGGGCGATCAGGCCGGTGGTGCGGGCTCCGGTACCGGGGCGGCCCAAGGCGCCGGTGACGGGACCGGGGCGGGCCCAAGGCGCCGGTGACGGAGCGGGCACCGGCGGCGCGGACGGTGCCGGCCCGGCGCGGACCCGCTGAGCCCGCCGCCCGGCCATCCCGGGCGGGCACCGGGACCGGTCCGGTCCTCCGGCGGGAGCGGCCGGACCACCGCGTTCCCGGCTCCCCGGCGCGCACGGTCTCCTCGCCCCGGGGCGGCCGCCGAACGCGCCCCCACCGGTGTGCGGCCGCCGTGCGCGCGGAGCGCGCCCGCCCACGCGGCACGGCGTCCCCCGGAACCCGGCCCGAGGGCCGGCCGGCGTGCCGTACCCGGATCACGGGTTCCCCGGTCACAGGGGCTGCGCGGCCGTCCCATACGCGCTGTAATGGCGACGTGGTCAGACAGGGCGCCGTGGAACGCGGGACGAGAACGCTGCGTGCCCAGGGTGCCCTGAAGGCGGTCGCGGCCCTCCCGGACCGCGGCGACCGGCTGCGCCGCGTCCTCGAACAGGCCCTCGTGTTCGGCGGGGCCGCCTTCGCCGCCGTGTACACGCCCGGCGAGGACCGTGAGCTGCTCTGCCTCGCCGAATCGGTCGGCGTGCCGAGGACGCTGTACGGCGTGCGCGACAGCTACCCCGCGGCCGGCGGCTCCCCGGTCGCCGACGCCCATCGGGGCGGTGCGCCGGTGTGGCTCGGGCCCGAGGAGTTCGCCGGGTCCGCCGAATCACGGCACGTCCCCTCCAGCGGCTTCTCCCTCGCCGCCCTGCCCGTGCCCCGCGACGGCGGCTGTCTGCTCGCCCTGACCGAGTGCCCCGCAGGCTTCGGCCCCGAGGACCGGGCCTGTCTCGAACTGGTCGCCGAGGCCGCCGTCGGCCCCGCCCCGCCCGCGCCCGCCGACAGCCGTGAACTGCGGCCGGACGCGTTCTCCCTGGCCATGGACACCGGCCGGGTGGAGGTCGGCGACGGCATCCTGCGGCTGTTCGCGCTCGCCCCGGGCGACTTCGACGGCAAGGTGGAGACGCTGCTCGGCCTGACCGTGCCCGAGGACCTGCCCTCCCTGATGTCCGTGGTCGAGGCCGACCACATGTCCATCGGCGACCGGGAGCTGGAGTTCCGGGTGCTGCAGCCCACCGGCCCACCGAAGTGGCTGCGACTGCGCGGGCGCCTGCTGCCGGGCGGCGACGGCCGGCCCGCCCGCCTCGTCGGCACCGTCGCCGACGCCTCCACCCTGCGCCCCGACGTGACCGACGTCGCCCGCGTCCAGCGCCTGGCCGCCGCGCTGGCCACGGCGGGCACCGTCCGGGACGTCAGCCAGGCCGTGGTCGCCGCCCTGCGCCGACCGCTGCGCGCCGACCGGATCGCCCTGGCCGAGCTGGAGGGCGACCGCCTCGTCGTCACCGTCCTCGACCCGCCGGAACCGGAGTCCTGGCCCGAGCTGTGGCGGCTGGAGTGGCGCACCGAGTGGCCCGACGCGCCCGTCCGCGCCATGCCCACCCTCGCCTCGGCGCTGCGCGAGGGCCGCGCCCAGATCTGGCCCGCCGGCACCGCGCTGGAGCCCGCGCTCGCCGATGTCGGCCCCGGCGGCCTGGCCGTGCTGCCGCTGCCGGCCGCGGGCCGCACGGCCGGCGTCTGCCTGATCGGCTGGGACTCACCGCACGACTTCGGCCCCGACGAGCGCGCCCTGCTCACCGCCTCCGCCGGTCTCGCCGGGCAGGCGCTGATGCGCGCCCACGCCTTCGACGCCGAGCACGAGCTCGTCGGCATGCTCCAGCGCCAGCTGCTCCCGCGCCGCCTGCCGAAACTGCCCGGCGCGGTGGCCGCCGCACGCTACCTGCCCAGCACGGCCGGACTGGAGCTCGGCGGCGACTGGTACGACGTGATCCCGCTGCCCGACCACCATGTCGCCCTCGTCATCGGCGACGTCCAGGGCCACAGCGCCGGCGCCGCCACCCTCATGGGCCAGATGAGGACCGCCCTGCGCGCCTACGCCGTCGAGGGACACCCGCCGGACGTGGTCGTCTCCCGGGCCAACCGGCTGCTGACCGACATGGGCACCGACCTCTTCGCCACCTGCGTCTACGTCGACCTCGACATGGAGGAGGGCTCCGCCTGGTGCGTCCGCGCGGGTCACCTGCCGCCGGTGCTGCGCCACCCCGACGGCAGCACGGAGATCGCGGAGGCGGAGGGCGGGCCCCCGCTCGGCGTGGTGACGCAGGCCGACTTCCCGATGAGCCCGCTCCGGCTGCGCCCCGGCACCCTGATCGCCCTCACCACGGACGGGCTGGTGGAGTCCGCCGACGCCGACATCGACGAGGGCATGGACCGCTTCGCGCACGCGCTGGCCGTCTCCGACCCCGCCCACCTCGGTCTCGTCGCCGACGCCCTGCTCGGCAACGCCCGCCGCAGCGACGACGTCGCCCTGCTGCTGGTGCGCTACGACGGCATGGAGACGCGCCCGCGCCGGGAGACGTGGACGGTGTGGCGGCTGCCCGAGGCCGTCCGGCACGCCCGCCGCTTCACCAACCGCACCCTGCGCTCCTGGGGCGTGCCGGCGGCCGACATCGACGCCGTGCTCCTGGTCGTCTCCGAGCTGGTCACCAACGCCCTGGTGCACACCGACGGCAAGGTGCGGCTCGACCTCACCCTGGTGGGCGGCCGGCTGCGCGTCGCGGTCGCGGACGCGTCGCCCCGTACGCCGGTCAAACCGACCAGCATCGGCTGGGAGGCCACGGGCGGCCGCGGCATCCTGCTGGTCGAGGCGGTGTCGGCGACGTGGGGGACACTGCCGGTCAGCGGCGGCAAGCAGGTGTGGAGCGAGATCGCGCTGGGCCGCTGAGAGGCGCCGGACCCGCCCGCGCGACGCCGTCCCGCGCACGGGCCGGACCGCACGGGCCGGCCCGTGCGAGCGGCGCGTCCGTTTCCCCGGCGCGCTCCCGGGGACCCGAAGGGGTAACGGCACCGGACAGAGAAGGAAGATGATGCCTCGTGAGCGCGGACACCAGTGAGAAACCCGTTGTCCGCCGCCTGGAGACGGGCTGGTCCACCGCCCGCCGCCTGCGCAGCAAGGGTGCCGTGCGCACCTGGATACCGGCCGTCGAGGACGGCGACCTCCCGCGCGCGTCGCGGACGGGCCAGGAGTCGAACATCGTCCGGGGCGAGGACTGACCGCACCCCGGGACCGAGATCACCGAGCGCCGGCCGTCGTGCCGGCGCGGCCCGTGTCCGGGGCCGCCGCCTTCGGTGGCGCGGGTGCCCGGTCCGGCGGTCTCAGCAGTGGGTCTTGGCCAGCAGTTCCAGGATCTCGGCCGTGGTGCCGGTCTCGCCCAGCCTCGGGAAGATCCGCTCGACACTGTTGCGGTGCGCGTCGGCGTCCATGTCGCTCATGGCGTCGGTGGCGAGGGTGACGTGGTAGCCGTGCTCGTGCGCCGCCCGGGCGGTGGACTCCACGCCGATGCTGGTGGCGATGCCGGTCAGCACGATCTGGGTCACGCCCCGGCGGCGCAGCTGGACGTCGAGTCCGGTGCCGTGGAAGGCCCCCCAGTTGCGCTTGGTGACGGTGATGTCGCCGGGGTGACCGGCCAGCTCGTCGACCAGGACGTCCCAGCCCTCCGGCCGGGTCCCGCCGGCGGCCCCGGCGTCGGTCCGGCCGGGCACGGCGTCCGCGCCGTCGGCGGCGAAGGAGACCCGGACCAGCACCACGGGCAGGTCCCGTGCGCGGAAGGCGTCCGCCAGCTCGACGCTGCGGGCGACCACGTCGGCAGCGTCGTGGGGCCGGGTGGGCGCGGCGACGATGCCGGCCTGGAGGTCGATCACCACGAGGGCGGTGCGGGGGTCGAGGGCGGTGACTGCCATGGGGGTGGGCCTTTCCGGTGGTTCGGTGGTTCGGACGGTTCGGACGGGTGAGGACGCGCCGGTCCGTCCGCCGGGGCCCGCTGTCACGGCCGGGTCAGCCGTTGCAGCAGGGCGAGTGCGTCGAGGACGGTGTCCCGTTCCGCGGCGGTGCAACGGTCCTGGAAGGCGCGGGCCAGCCACTCCTCGCGGACCTGCCGGTCGCCCTCGATGCGGGCACGGCCCGCCCCCGTGAGGGTGACGAGCTGCCGTCGCCCGTCCTCCGGGTCGGGGCTGCGGCGGATCAGTCCGTGCTGGTCGAGGGCGAGCAGCGTGGCCGCCATCGACTGCGGCCGGACTCCCTCGGCGGACGCCAGAGCGCTGGCCGTCGCCGCGCCGTGCTTGCCGACCAGTGTGAGCGCCGACACCTGGGAGGGCGTGAGGTCCTCGTCCCGCGCCACCTCCCGGATCCGCCGCCGCAGTCGGCTGAAGACGACGTGCAGCTCGCGCGCGGCACGGGCGGCGGAGTCGGAGACACCCTCGGCGGGCTCGGCGGCGTCGGCTTCCATACCGCCACCGTAGATTTCGACAGGTGGAACTGTCCAGTTCGGGCTGATCAGTCTTACCTGCTCAACAAGGAGGCCGGGCCGCTAGGCTGGATCCGTGCGCCTGCTGCTCATGTCCGACACCCACCTGCCGAAGCGCGCCAGGGAGCTGCCCGCGCCCCTGCTGGCCCGGATCCCGCGCGCCGACGTCGTCCTGCACGCCGGGGACTGGGTCGACACGGACACGCTCGACCTGCTGGAGGAGCGCAGCCGGCGGCTCGTCGCGGTGTACGGCAACAACGACGGGCCCGGTCTGCGTGCCCGGCTGCCCGAGGTGGCCTGCGCCGACCTCGGCGGTCTGCGGTTCGGCGTCGTCCACGAGACGGGTGCCGCCAAGGGCCGGGAGGCACGCTGTGCCGCTCGCTTCCCCGACCTGGACGTGCTGGTCTTCGGGCACAGCCACATCCCGTGGGACACCACGGCCGACACCGGCCTGCGGCTGTTGAACCCCGGATCGCCGACCGACCGGCGCCGCCAGCCGTACTGCACGTACATGACCGCCACGGTCGCCGACGGCCGTCTCGAGGACGTCGAACTGCACCGCCTGCCGCGGCGTCGTTGAGTGCGGTGCACAGGGACGGGCAGCGCCCCTGAGGGCGCTGCCCGCTACGTGCCGGGTCGCTCCGTGTCGGAGGAAGCGGCCCGGGCGCTACGAGTGTGCGCTGTCACGGACCTCCTTCCGTCAGGAGTACTGCCGAGGACATGCATGCCTCATCCGATGCCGGGCGACTACCCCTCTGCGCGCGGCTCACACACACAAAAGGGGCGGACATTTCCGGTCGACGGGCGCGCGCGGGTCAGCCGGCCGACGGCCCGCTCCAGTCGGCCGTGACATGGCCGAGCCGGACACGCTGCGGATGGTCGCCGACGGGGACGGAGACCGTCTTCTCGCCGGTGGCGAAGTCGATGGCCGTGACCTGGTCGGCGCCGCTCTCGGAGATCACGCACTGTCTGCCGTCGCCGCTGACCGTGGCCCAGTAGGGCTTGGCCGCCGGGACCAGCGGGCCCTCCTCGAGCGTCGTACGGTCGACGACCGTCGCGTAGTCGTCCATCGTCCCCGCGACGCAGATCCTCGCGCCGTCCGGGGCCATGGACAGGCCGTGGTGCCGGGAGTCGTTGACCCAGGTGGTGCGGTCCTCGCTGGTGGCGGGGTTCTTCGGCAGGGTCTTGGTCCGGGTGATCCGGTCGGTGGCGAGGTCGTACTCGAAGAAGCCGTTGAAGAAGGAGACCTGGAAGTACAGCTTCGACTCGTCCGGGGAGAACACGGCGGGCCGCACGGCGTCGGAGTAGTCGCCGAGACCGATCGCGTCGAGACGCTCACGCATGTCGATCACCCTGACCTGCCGGAACGTCGTCGCGTCCACGACGGTGATGCGCCGGTCGCCCTTCGTCCAGTCCAGCCAGGGGGCGTCGAGCGCGGTGTTGACCTCGCCGATGGACATGTTCCAGAGGTACTTGCCGTCCTTGGTGAAGATGTTCTCGTGCGGCTTGTCCCCGGTGCTGAAGGAGCCGAGCTGCCGGCCCGTGCCGATGTCCAGGACGTGCACGGTGCCGGACGTGGAGGCCGACACCGCGACACGGGTGCCGTCCGGTGACACCGCCATGTGGTCGGCGCGGTAACCCGACACGGGGAAGCGCCAGTTGAGGCGTCCGGTGGCGAGGTCGAGGGACACGACGTCCGCGAAGCTCGGCCGTGAGACGACGAGCGACTTTCCGTCCGGCGTCGAGTACATGTCGTCGACGAGCTGGTCGTGTCCCTCGCCGACGCCGCCCCGGATGGCCTGGAAGTAGATCCAGCGGATCGGATCGGCGTTGATCTCGGCCATCCGCTGCTGCTTGTCCGGGACGACGCCGATCCGGCCGATCCTCGCGAAGTCGCCGGTGGACCTGATGACGTCGGCGGTGCCGTCCCAGTTGTTGCCGACGAACATCACCTCGCGCAGCGCGGCGGGGGCGGCCGGGGACGTGGTGGTGGCGGTCGCGGTCGCGGGAGCGGCGACGGTGAGCGCGAGGGCGGCGGCCACGGAGCAAAGGTGCCTGGATCCGGAAACAGGCATGCTGCTCTCTCCTCTGAAGGTGGGGGCAAGGCGGGGTGCAGGCGCGAAGGCGCGGAGAATCTGAACAGAGCCGCTTTCAGAGTGAACTTACTGAAAAGTAAGGAGAGAGTGCCCCGCTCCACAAGACCGCGTACACGACAAAATCGACCCCGGCGCCGGGAATCGGCGCCAGGGCCGGCACGAAGGGGGACGCGGGTGGCGGGCAGGCTCAGGGCGCCCACGGGCCGATACGGCGGCAAGTCCGCCGCGCAGCGGTAGGCCGAGCGGCGCCGCCGCTTCCTGGACGCCGCGCTCCGGCTGTTCGGCGACACCCCCGGCTACCGTGCCACCACCGTCGCGGCCCTCAGCGAGGCCGCCGGCCTGTCCACCCGCCAGTTCTACGAGGAGTTCCGCACCCTGGAGGACGTCCTCGCCGCGCTCCACCTCCAGGTCAACGCCTGGGCCGAGGAAGCCGTACGCGCCGCGGCGGCGCAGGCGCAGGACCTGCCGGTCGCCGAACGCGCCGCCGCCCTCTTCCGCGCCTACGCCGCGGACGTCACCGCCGACCCCCGCCGCATCCGCATCACCTTCGTCGAGATCGTCGGCGTCAGCCCGCGCCTGGAGGAACAGCGGCTCGCCCGCCGCGCCCGCTGGATCGACCTCATCTGCGCCGAGGCCGGGTCGGCCGCCGCACGCGGCGAGGCGGCGCGGCGTGACTACCGGCTCGCCGCCACGGCGTTCATCGGCAGCGTCAACGGCCTGCTCCATGACTTCAGCGCCGGGCGGGTGGACGCGACGCTGGACGAGGTCGTCGACGAACTCGTCCGCCAGCTCCTGTCCATCCTGCGGCCACCGGTCTGGCCACCCTCCGGCGGGGACGTCTGAGAACGCGCGGGGCCGCCCCCGCGCCTACTCGTCCCAGGCCTGGATCATGGTCTGCTCGACGATCTTCCCGTTCCGCAGCGACATCATCGACTCCGCCAGGACACGGGCGCCGTCGGGATAGGCGCAGGACTCCGTGAAGGCGGCCCGGTCGCCCTGGACGACGCAGTTCTCGAGCCGGTGCGTCATGTCGCGGCTGTAGACGTCGTCGAGCATCTCGGCGATCTCGTCGCGGCCGTGCAGGACCTTGGGGCTGCTGGGTTGTGTGTAGCGGTCCACGATGCGGATCTCCGCGTCGTCCGCGTAGAGCGACAGCAAGGTCGCCGCTGTCTCTTCCTCGATGCCCCGGCGCAGCGCTTCGGCGTCGAAGCCGGTACCTGTGCTCGTGCCCATGACGACCTCCCTCGAAGGTCGCGGCCCGACGGGAGCGGACCGCGGAGGGCCTCTCCTTCGAGCGTCCTCCGCCCGGGCGGCTCGGGCAACCCCGGCCGGCCGCTGCTCCCGACGGGTGAGCGCGGCCGCCCGCCCGTGTCCGCCCTCGTCCCGTCCGCGTTGCGGAAGACATGATCTCGAAACGACGTATCGCCGCCGCCATCGGTCTCGCCGCTGCCGTCACCGGACTCGTCACGCCGATGGCGAGCGCCGCCGACATCGACGTGCCGGGCGGTGGCGCACTCGACTCGACTCTCCCGTCGATCGTCCCCGGCGGCCGGGGCGTCGAGGCCAAGCAGAGCAACGAGTCGCACACCACCCGTGACGCGCGGCCCGAAGGCGGCGACAGGATGCATCCGGTCACCGTCCTGCTGGCCCCGCTGCTCGGCGCCCCCGCCCCCAACTGACGCACACCCCTGACCGAGGGCCGCCCGCGCCAGGGCGGCCCTCACGGCTGCGACGCGGCCCCGCCCGCCGCCACCGCTCCTCCACGGTCTCGTGACGTCCCGCTCCTCCCGGTGCCCGACGGCCGGCGTCCCCGCCGTGCGCACAGCCCCGGCGCGGCGCCCGTCACGCACCCCGCCACCCGGCCTCCTTGTTCGCCCGGTCGATGCGCGACCAGCCCCGTCACCCCGCCCGTGCCCACGCTCACGGGCCGGCGTGGCACCGGGCGGCGCGGGTGCCCGGACCGCCCCGTCACCGGCCCCTCGCCGATCAGGTGCGCGTAGGGTCGGGGAGGAACCACGAGTGGCCGACGAAGGAGTCATGACCATGGCGCAGGAAGTACGCGGCGTGATCGCACCGGGCAAGGACGAGCCGGTACGGATCGAGACGATCGTCGTGCCCGATCCGGGACCGGGCGAGGCCGTGGTCGAGATCCAGGCCTGCGGGGTGTGCCACACCGACCTGCACTACAAGCAGGGCGGCATCAGCGACGACTTCCCCTTCCTCCTCGGCCACGAGGCCGCGGGCGTCGTGGAGTCGGTCGGCGCCGGAGTCACCGACGTCGCCCCCGGCGACTTCGTCATCCTCAACTGGCGTGCCGTGTGCGGCAAGTGCCGTGCCTGTCTGCGCGGGCGCCCCTGGTACTGCTTCGACACCCACAACGCCGAGCAGAAGATGACCCTCGCCTCCACCGGCCAGGAACTCTCCCCGGCGCTCGGCATCGGTGCCTTCGCCGAGAAGACGCTGGTCGCCGCCGGACAGTGCACCAAGGTCGACCCGGCCGTCTCCGCCGAGGTGGCCGGACTGCTGGGCTGCGGCGTGATGGCCGGCATCGGCGCCGCCATCAACACCGGCAACGTCGGCCGTGGCGACACGGTCGCCGTCATCGGCTGCGGCGGCGTCGGCGACGCGGCCGTCGCCGGCTCCCGCCTCGCCGGGGCGGCGAAGATCATCGCCGTCGACATCGACGACCGCAAGCTGGAGACCGCCCGCTCCATGGGCGCCACCCACACCGTCAACTCCCGTGAGAGCGACCCCGTCGAGGCGATCCGCGAACTGACCGGCGGCTTCGGCGCCGACGTCGTCATCGAGGCGGTCGGCCGCCCGGAGACGTACCGGCAGGCCTTCTACGCCCGGGACCTCGCCGGCACCGTCGTCCTCGTCGGCGTACCGACGCCCGAGATGAAGCTCGAACTGCCGCTCCTCGACGTCTTCGGGCGCGGCGGTTCGCTGAAGTCGTCGTGGTACGGCGACTGTCTGCCCTCCCGAGACTTCCCGATGCTCATCGACCTCCACCTCCAGGGCCGCCTGGACCTCGGCGCGTTCGTCACCGAGACTGTCCGGCTCGACGAGGTCGAGAAGGCCTTCGAGCGGATGCACGCCGGCGACGTGCTGCGTTCGGTGGTGGTGCTGTGATGACCGCCCGCATCGAACGCCTCGTCACCTCCGGCACGTTCAGCCTCGACGGCGGCACGTGGGACGTCGACAACAACGTCTGGCTCGTCGGCGACGACCACGAGGTCGTCGTCATCGACGCCGCCCACGACGCCGACGCCATCGCCGCGGCCGTGGGCGACCGCCGGCTGACCGCCATCGTGTGCACCCACGCCCACAACGACCACGTGAACGCCGCGCCCGCCCTCGCCGAGCGCACCGGCGCCACCATCTGGCTGCACCGCGACGACATGCCGCTGTGGCAGCAGACCCACCCCGACCGGGAACCGGACGCCTGGCTCACCGACGGCCAGGTCATCGAGGCCGCCGGCGCCGACCTGACCGTCCTGCACACCCCCGGACACGCCCCCGGCGCCGTCTGCCTGTACGACCCGGGCCTCGGCACCGTCTTCACCGGCGACACGCTCTTCCAGGGCGGACCCGGAGCCACCGGCCGCTCCTACTCCCACTTCCCGACGATCATCGACTCGATCCGCGACCGGCTCCTCGTGCTGCCGCCCGGGACGGAGGTCCGCACCGGCCACGGCGACCCGACCACGATCGGCGCCGAAGCCCCGCACCTGAAGGAGTGGATCGAACGCGGCCACTGACACCGGACCGCGCGGCACTCGGCGCCAAGCTGAGAGACACGCGGAAAAGGTGACAGAAGATGTCCGGCTTCCCGGGCAGTCTCGATCACGACATCGCTCATCCGCAGTCCGTGGTGAGCACGTGGTGGGTTCGTGGTGAGAGGGAACGGGAGCCGGACATGGCAAAGTCACTCGAGGGCAAGGTCGCACTGGTCGCCGGAGCGACCCGCGGCGCCGGACGCGGCATCGCCGTCGAACTGGGCGCGGCCGGCGCCACCGTCTACGTCACCGGCCGCACCACGCGTGCCCGGCGCTCGGAGTACGACCGCCCCGAGACCATCGAGGACACCGCCGACCTGGTCACCGAGGCCGGCGGCCACGGCGTCGCCGTTCCCACCGACCACCTCGTACCCGCCGAGGTCGCCGCGCTCGTCGACCGCATCGCCCGTGAACAGGCCCGCCTGGACGTCCTGGTCAACGACGTCTGGGGCGGCGAGAGCCTCTTCGAGTGGGACCGCCCCGTCTGGGAGCACGACCTCGACAAGGGGCTCAGGCTCCTGCGGCTCGCCGTGGAGACCCACGCGATCACCAGCCACCACGCCCTCCCCCTGCTGCTGCGCGGCCCCGGGGGCCTCGTCGTCGAGGTCACCGACGGCACCGCCGACTACAACCGGGAGAACTACCGGGTCTCCTTCTTCTACGACCTCGCCAAGTCCTCGGTGCTGCGCATGGCCTTCGCCCTCGGCCACGAACTCGGACCGCGCGGCGCGAGTGCCGTCGCGCTGACGCCGGGCTGGCTGCGCTCGGAGATCATGCTCGACCACTTCGGCGTACGGGAGGAGAACTGGCGCGACGCCCTCGACCGCGTCCCCCACTTCGCCATCTCCGAGACCCCCCGCTACGTCGGCCGCGCCGTGGCCGCACTGGCCGCCGATCCGGGCGTGGCACGCTTCAACGGGCAGTCCCTCTCCAGCGGCGGGCTCGCGCGGGAGTACGGCTTCACCGACCTCGACGGCAGCCGCCCCGACGCCTGGCGCTACCTCGTCGAGGTCCAGGACGCGGACAAGCCGGCGGACGTGACCGGTTACCGCTGACCTCCGGGCGCCGACGCACTACCGTCGGCGCCATGACCGACACCAAGCGCTTCGAGGGACACGGCGTTCTCGTCACCGGCGCCGCGCGCGGCATCGGCGCCGCCACCGCCGCACGGCTCGCCGAGGAGGGGGCCGGTGTACTGGTGACCGACGCGGACCGGCCCGCGGCGGAGAGGACCGCGGCGGCGCTGCGTGGACGCGGACTCACCGCCGAGGCGTTCTTCTGCGACGTCACCGACCGGGCGTCCGTGGAGGCGGCGGTCGCCCGCGCCGTCGACGCCTTCGGCTCCCTCGACGTGCTGGTCAGCAACGCCTACGCCTGCACCCCCGACGCCCCGCTCTTCGAGGACGAACCGGACGAGGCGTGGGCGCGCGACCTCGACGTCACCCTCACCGGCGCCTACCGCTGCTGTCGTGCCGCGCTGCCCCACCTGGCGGCCTCGGGCCGCGGCGCGATCGTGAGCATCGGCTCGGTCAACGGCATCCAGGACTTCGGCAACCACGCCTACAGCGCGGCCAAGGCCGGTCTGGCCTCCCTGACCCGCACCCTCGCCGGACACGCCGCCGCGCGGGGTGTCCGCGTCAACCTGGTGGCGCCGGGCACCGTGCGCACCACGGCATGGGAGGGCCGGGACGACGAGCTGGCGGCGGTGCGCGGCCTGTATCCGCTGGGGCGGGTCGGGGAGCCCGGCGACATCGCGGCGGCCGTCGCCTTCCTCGCCTCGCGCGACGCGTCCTGGATCACCGGGACCACCCTGACCGTCGACGGCGGTCTGACCGCGGTGAACACCGGTTTCCGGCAGGCCCTGAAGGAGTGGGACGACACGGAGTGACCCGCGCGCCGGAGCGGGCGGTCCGGTGTCGTTCGTCACGGTTTCGTCGCGACGCCCGACGGTGGGCAACCGAAACCGCCGCACGGCTGTCTAGCAGGCCGGGATCGCACCACGGGCGACCTTCCGCCCACTCCACCGCTTCGACGCGAAAGGCTGACCGGCCATGGGGGACATACGCAGACGGGGCGCCGTCGCACTCGGGCTCACCGCACTGGTGGCGCCGCTCACACTCGCGCTCGGCGCCGCACCGGCCGAGGCCGCGAGCTGCACCACACAGACGGGTCCGTATCAGAAGAAGGTCGAGAAGTTCCTCGGCCGCCCGGTCGACGGCAAGCAGTCCGCCGCCGACTGCAAGGCGACCCGGGCCTTCCAGACCAAGCACGGCATCACGCCGAACATCGGCTACGCGGGCCCCGTCACCTGGGGGGTGATGGACCTGATGCAGAAGCAGAAGGCCGTCGGCAAGAACCCGAACAAGTCGGGCAAATGCCCGGTCAACAAGGGGCGCATCGCCTGCGTGGACCTGACCCTCCAGCTGAGCTGGATCCAGGACGGCAAGAAGCTGGTCTACGGCCCGGTGCCGGTCCGCACGGGCCGCAACGGCTACGAGACCCGCACCGGCCTGAAGAAGATCTACTGGCGGCATATCGACCACGTCTCCACGATCTACGACGTGCCGATGCCCTACAGCCAGTTCTTCGACGGCGGTCAGGCCTTCCACTCGGTGGGCGTCAGCATGTGGAACCCGCCCGGCTCCCACGGCTGCGTCAACATGACGAAGACCGACGCCAAGAAGTACTGGTCGCTGCTGAGGAACGGCGACGACGTCTACGTGTACGGCCGCAAGCCGGGCACCTGACGGACACGGGCACCCGGCCGGCACGACCCCGTCACACCGGTGGCGCGTCCCCGAAGTCCGGGATCTCCAGCCTGACCCCGCCCTGCCGCGCGGACTCGTGCGCGACGATGCCCGGCAGGGTGTACCGGGCCGCGACCCACGCGTTCACCGGCGGCAGGGTGCGGGTGGCGACCGCGGTCACGAAGTCGTCCGCGAGGAAGTGGTGGCTGCCCTCGTGCCCGTTGTGCAGGCGGTCGAAGGACCGCGGCAGCCGTGTCCGGTCGTGCACCGGCGCCGACCCCGAGGTGAAGGCGGCCCGCAGCTCCGGCGCGACGTTCCGCAGGGACGGGTCGTCGGGGTCCGTGGCGGGCTTGGGCTCCAGCAGCTCGCTGATGTCCTCCACCCCGTTCCTGTCCTGCCACAGCGCCACCGTGGCGAGCTGCTCCATGCTCGCCTCGGTGCCGAAGAACCGGAAACGGGACTCCCGGACGAACGAGGGATAGCCGACCCGCCGGAACTCGTTCGTGCGGAACGAGCCGCCGCCGGCCACCTCGAACAGCGCGGTCGCGTTGGAGACGTCGTTGTCGAACCGGCTGACCGACCGGTCGAACACACCGTCCCCGCGCTCGTCCACCACGCCGATCGCCGAGACGCTCACCGCGTGCGTCCGCCAGGCGCCCAGCACCCCGCCCACCGAGTGCGTCGGGTAGAGCAGCGGCGGGTAGCTGGCGGTCGACTTCCAGTCCTCGCCCCCGCTGTACCGGTAGGCGTCGTAGAAGCCCAGGTCCATGTCGTGGACGTAGTCGCCCTCGGCGTAGAAGAGCCGCCCGAAGGCACCCTCGGCGATCCGGTCGCGGGCGTGCACGGTGGCCGGGTGGTAGTGGCTGGTCTCACCCATCATGTAGGTCAGTCCGGTCGCCTTGACCGCGTCGATGATCTCCGCGATCTCCCGGGCGCTGATCGCCATGGGGACCGTCGAGTACACGTGCTTGCCCGCGCGCAGCCCCTGGAGCACCAGCGGGCCGTGGGTCCAGCGCTGCGTGAAGACCGCGACGGCGTCGACCGCCCTCGACTCCAGCATCGCCTCGTAGCCGGGGAACGTGCCGGTGAGGCCTTCGGCGGCGGCCAGCCGCTCGGCGCGTTCCGGGATCAGGTCGGTGACGTACACGTCGCTCACACCGGGATGGGCCAGGAACAGCCTGGCGAACCGGCCGGAGAACTGACCGGCGCCGACGATGCCGAGGGAGAACGTCATGGAGGGCGTGCCCTTCGCTGGTCGAGAGGGAAGCCGGCCGGCTGGGTGACGGCCGTCACGTCGAAGCCGTACCCGCCGGCGGTGTGCCGGCACTCCTCTCCTGTGTTCACTTCCGTGATCCGTGCGACACCGGTGAAGGCGGGTCCTGTGTGCCGGAACACAACCGCCGCGCACGAACTCGCCCGCAGGTCTTGACAGATGGGAAGATCGACGTGATCAGTAACACGGTCTGATATGTCCGTTTGGCGCGCGATTACTCACATCGTCTTCACGCCGGGCGCCGTATGCTTCACAGCATGTCCACCACTGTTGAACCCTCCTCCGAGCGATCGGCTGCCGAGGTCAACGAGGAGATCCGGGCCCTGTGGCTCCGGTCGGGCGGGACACTGAGCGTCGAGCAGCGCGAGGAGTACCAGCGGCTCGTCCTGGAGTGGGCCGCCGCGGCCCCCGAGCCGGCCAAGGCCGCCTGACCGCCTGAGCCACCCCGGCCCGTCGCGGGCCGGCCCCGGCACCCCGGGAAGGGGTGCTCTTCTCGTACGGCCCCTGCCGTCCGCCACGGCGCCGCCGGCTTCGCCCGTCGGCGCCCACCACAGCTCAGCCCCACGTCGCCGAGTAGTACCGCCGGTACGCCTTGCGGTCCCGCTCCGAGCGCAGCCACCGGGTCGCCGCCAGCGCGACCAGGCTGCCCGCGATCACCAGCAGACCGGGGCCGACGTTGCGGCGGTCCGCGAGCCGGGACAGCAGCGTGGAGCCGTCGACGCCCGCAACCGGCGCCGGCGCCCCCGGCGATGCCGCACCCGGTGCGGCACTTCCGGCGGCCGAGGCCGGCGGCGCGGGCGCGGCCCGCTGCCCGGACCCGTCGGGCGACGAGACGATCACCCGCATGCCGAGCGACGCCAGCGCCTCCGTCACCGGCTGGAAGAACGTCGTACCGCCCTTGGCGCAGTCGCCGTTGCCTCCCGAGGTCACGCCGAGGGCGATCCCCTCGGAGAACATCGGGCCCCCGCTGTCCCCGGGCTCGGCGCACACGTTCGTCTGGATGAGGCCGGAGACCGTCCCCTCCGGGTAGTTGACCGTCGCGTCGAGCCCGGTGACCTGACCGTCGCGCAGTCCGCTCGTACTGCCGCTGCGGAACACCCGCTGCCCGACGGCCGCTTCGCCCGTGCCCGTGATCCGCACCCCTTTGCCGCCGCCCACCGCGACCACGTCGGCGCCGTCGCCCGCCCTGCCGTTCGCGTACTCCACCAGGGAGAAGTCGTCCCCGGGGAAGCTCCCGGCGACCGTCTTCCCGAGCTGCCGGCCGCCCCCGTCGTCCCCGAACCAGACCGACCCCGTCGGCCCGCAGTGACCGGCGGTGAGGATGAAGTCGCTCCGGCCGTCGGTCACGTTGAACCCCGCCGAGCAGCGGCCGGCCGTCGACAGGATGGGCCGCGCCCCGTTCAGGCGCGTCGTGAACGCGCCCCGGGTGCGTTCCATGCGGACGAGACCGCCGGCGCCCTCCGCGACCCGGGTCAGCCGCGACCAGTCGGCTGCGGAGACGGTGCTGTCGCCCCGTACCACCACCTCGTTCGACCGGTAGTCGAGGGCCCACGCCGTCCCCGCCACCCGGGGTGCCGAACGCAGCGCGGCCGTCGCCGACTGCAGCTCCGCCATGCTGTGGCGGACGACCTTCGCCTCGGCGCCCGTCCGCCGCACCTCGTCGGCCGCCTCCTCGTCGGTGACGGCGACGAACGGCCGCCCGTCCGCGCCGACCCAGTGACCCGCCGTACGGGAGGTGCCGAGACGTGCCACCAGGGCGCTGCCCGTGTCGGACGCCGGCCCCGCCAGCGTGCGGGGGGCGGCCGGGGCGCCGGGGGGTTCGCTCGCCACGGCCCGGGTGACCATCGTGCCGCCCAGCAGGAGTCCGCCGACGGCTGCCAGCCGTGCCACTCGCCGGACGATGCGTCGTCGTGCGTGCCTCATGCGTGCGCTCCCGAACCGGATACGCGGCGTCACCGCCGCGGGGGCCTGCGGACGTCGAGCGCCCTTCCCCCATACGGGCCCGGGGGCGGCCGCGTTCAGTTCAGTCCCCGGCGAGCCGCCGCCAACTGCCCTCGTCGCCCCACACGGAGGACGCGTCGAGATAGGGGCGCAACAGCCCGGTGAGCACGGCGTCGCCGCGTCCGCCCAGCGCGTCGGAGGCGATGGTGCGGGCGATCCCGGCCAGGAAGTCGGCGAGTTGGACCCGCGCGTCGAGGCGGGCGTGGACCAGCCGCAGCCCGTCGAGGCGGACGCCGCCGAGCCGGGCGCGCTCCTCGATCCAGGCGATGCGCTCGGGTGTCAGGGTGTTCTGCCGGTCGTGCACCAGGCGGACGGGCCGTCCGGCCGCGCTCCAGTGTGCGGCGGTGGCGACGACGGCCGGCAGCAGCGGATCCAGCACCGGGATCGGCGCGGGGGCGGCCGCGAGGCGGGCTCGGTAGGCGTCCGCGCGGGGCCGGGCATCCGCGAGGCGCTCCAGGGTCGCGGCCGGACCGGACGGCGGCCGTGCCCCGCGCAGCGCGTCCACGGCACGGAAGAAGGCGTCCACCGGCGCCGTCGGGTCCCCGGCGTCCGTGCCGGTGCCTCGCACCCGCAGGAGCCGGTTGGCCGAGGTCAGGAACTCCCGCCAGCTGTCCTCCCCGAAGGTGCGCCGCCCGGCCCGGAACAGGGGGAGCGCCCCCGCCGGACCGCCGAGCAGCAGCGCGACCGTGCGGTCCACCACGAAGTACGCCTTCTCGGTGAGGTGGACGTGCGCGTGCCCGTGGATCGGTCCCGACGGGCCGAGCAGCCACTCCAGCACGGGCCGGTGCTTCTCCCGCAGCAGGTGGTTCGCCTTGTACTCCTCCGCGGGCGACCGGATCCGGTTCCGCACCGTCAGCACGGCCTCGGCGGCCGCGGCCACCGGCAGGCACACGCCGGCGTGCGCGAACACGTCGGTGTTCCCGCCGGTGAGGTTCTCCCCGTCCGACCCCGACTCGTCGCAGGCGACCTCCAGAAACGCCCCGGCCGGCGTTCCCGGCGCCCCGTCGTCCCGTTTCCCCGTCACGCCACGGCCACCTATCTTGAGCCCCATGACCAGGATCCCGCAGGACCCGCCCGGTGAACCCGACCCCCTGCGCGCGCTCACCCTCGACCGCCTGCGCAGTCGTACGAGCATGAAGTGGCGCACCCACCCCGCGGACGTGCTGCCGCTGTGGGTGGCCGAGATGGACGTGCCCATCGCCCGGCCCGTCGTCCGGGCCGTCACCGAGGCCATGGAACTCGGCGACACCGGTTACCCCGCCGGGACCGCCTACGCGGAGGCGCTGGCCGCCTTCGCGGGCGAACGCTGGGGCTGGGACGCCCTCGCCGTGGAACGCAGCGCGATCGTGCCCGACGTGATGCTGGGCGTCGTCGAGATGCTCAAGCTGGTCACGGGCCCCGGCGACCCCGTGATCGTCAATCCGCCGGTGTACCCGCCGTTCTACCAGTTCGTGACGCACCTGGACCGGCGCGTGGTCGAGGCGCCGCTCGGCGCGGACCTGCGCATCGATCTTCAGGTGCTGGAGGGTGCCTTCCGGCGGGCGGTCGCCGGCGGCGGGCGGGCCGCCTACCTGTTGTGCAGCCCGCACAACCCGACCGGCACCGTGCACACCGCCGAGGAGCTGGCCGCCGTCGCCGCCCTCGCCGAGAGGTACGGCGTCCGGGTCGTGGCCGACGAGATCCACGCACCCGTGGTCGCCGAAGGGGTGCGGTTCGTGCCGTACCTGAGCGTCCCCGGCGCCGAACGCGGCCTGTCGCTGATGTCGGCGTCCAAGGGCTGGAACCTGCCCGGGCTCAAGGCGGCGCTCGCCCTCGCCGGGCCCGGTGCCGCCGGTGACCTGGCCCGGATGCCCGAGGAGGTCGGACACGGCCCGAGCCATGTCGGCGTCATCGCCCACACCGCCGCGCTGCGCGACGGCACCGCCTGGCTGGACGCCGTGCTCGCCGGTCTCGACGAGAACCGGCGGCTGCTCACCGACCTGCTGGCCGCGCATCTGCCGGGCGTCGTCCACCGCCCGGGGGAGGCGACCTACCTGGCCTGGCTCGACTGCCGCGCGCTCGGCCTCGGCGACGACCCGGCCGAGGTCTTCCTCCGGCGCGGCCGGGTGGCGCTCAGTCCGGGCCCGGACTTCGGCACCGGCGGGGCGGGGCACGTCCGGCTCAACCTCGCGGCCTCCCCGGAGGTGATCACGGAGGCGGTGCGGAGGATGGCGTCGGCCCTGACATGAGCCGCGGCGCACGCACTTGTCGCGTACAGGTAACGCGTGCGGGTGGGCGGGCCTAGACTTCCGGACCATGGACGAGGCGTCACTGGCCCGGCTCGGTGCCGGCAAGTACCTGTTGGTCACCAGCTACCGCAAGAACGGCACCCCGGTCGCCACCCCGGTCTGGGTCGTGCGCGACCGGGACGTGCTCGGCGTGTGGACCGCCGCCGACTCCTGGAAGGTCAAGCGCATCCGCCGGCGCGCGGACGTCCTGGTCGGCCCCTGCGACGTGCGGGGCAATCCGACCGGCGACCAGGTCCCCGCGACCGCCGAGATCGGCGACGCGGCCACGGCCGGCCGCTACCGCGGGCTCATCGCCCGCAAGTACGGCGTCGTCGGACGGCTCACCCTCTTCGGGAGCCGGCTGCGCCGGGGTCTGGACGGCACCGTGGGGATCACGATCACGCTCACGCCGTGAGTCCGGCTCAGGTCCAGGCCCGGTACGGCTCGTCGACCAGCTGGAAGACCGGCTCACCCCGTACCGGGTCCTTGGCCGTGGACAACCGCACCCGGTCCCCGCTGTGGATGCCGATGAGCGGGCCCGTGACCCGGCCGCGCAGGACGAAGCCCTCGGCCATCTCGATTAGCGACACGTTGCGCGCGGCGGGGGTGTTGCGGTGCACCACCGTGGCGTGGCGTACCGTCCCGGTGCCCTCGCTGCGTTCCGTGCGCAGGTCGCTGCCGCGGCACACCGGACACAGCAGCCGGTGGTACATGGAGGTGCCGCACCACGTGCAGCGCTGGAACCAGATGGCCTCGGCCTCCGGCGCCCTGGGGTCCAGCACGGCCGTCGCGGAGCCGGCTGCCTGCTGAGCGACGCTTCCTGAGGGGTGGTACACGCTGTCAACTCCCTGCACTCGGGCCGGAATCCCGCGTGCGCGGTCACCCGGGCACGCGTGTGCCCGGCGAACCGTGCCACCGTGCACGGGCATCAGAGTATGGCACTGAGTGCCACGCGTAAAGATGCCGCCTGCCGCTCAATTCGCGGCCCGGGTGAGAGATGCGTGGTGATCGACGGGATGCAGATGGCACTGAGTGCAGGGGCGTGAGGAGTCCAAGGACCCCGCCGGCCCCTCCGCGGTGATCGCATACGATCACGTGCGGTCGTCCCGAGAAGTCCCGGAGTTCCGTATGCCGTCGCCACGCCCCCGCATCCTCTACGTCACCGACCTCGCCTATCAGGCCCAGGGGCGGCGCTACTGCGACGAGGACATCTTCCTCACCTCCCGGCTGCGCGAGGACTTCGACGTGGCCCTGTGCGACCCGCGCGACGCCGCCGCGCTGCTGGACGGTTTCGACGCCGTCGTCGTCCGCAACAGCGGCCCGGTGCTGGGCCACCGTGCCGCGTACGACGCCTTCCGCGAGCGGGCCGCCCGGTGCGGTGCCCGCGTCTACAACCAGCTCACCGGCCGGGCCGACATGGCCGGGAAGCAGTACCTGCTCGACCTGACGGCCGCCGGGTACCCCGTCATCCCCACCGTCGACCGGCCGGAGCACCTGGAGCGGCTGCCCGCCACGGAGCAGTACGTCGTGAAACCGAAGCTGGGCGCCGACTCCCTCGGGCTCCGGTTCGTCCCGGCGGACCGCGTCCGGGAGGCGGTGCGCGCCGAAGCCGGTGACGTCCTCGTCCAGCCGCGCGTCGACTTCGCCTACGAGGTGTCCTTCTACTTCGTCGACCACGACTTCCAGTACGCCCTGTACGCGCCGCGGCCCGACCGGCGCTGGCAGCTGGAACCCTACGAAGCCACCCCGAGGACCTCGTGTTCGCACGGCGGTTCATCGAGTGGAACGGCATCGAGCACGGCATCCAGCGCGTCGACGCCTGCCGCGCCCCCGGCGGCGCACTGCTGCTGGTCGAACTGGAGGACCTCAACCCGTACCTGTCGCTGGACGCCCTGGACGAGCCGCGCCGGGACGCCTTCGTCGCCGCGGCCAAGGCGGCGCTGCACCGGCTGCTCGAGACCTGACGGACCCGGCCCGTCGCCGCCCCTTCCGGCCCGCCTAGCATGGCGGGCATGGACGTGTTTCTCGACAGGCTCGACCCGGACATGTGCGTGGTGACGGCGGCCGCGGGCGGGGAACAGGCGGGCTGTCTGGTCGGCTTCGCCTCCCAGTGCTCCCTGGAACCGGTGCGGTTCGTCGTGTGGCTCTCCGAGGTCAACCGGACCTTCCGGGTGGCCGGGTCCGCCGACTACCTCGCCGTTCACCTGCTCGCCCGGGAACAGCACGGACTGGCGGAGGTGTTCGGCGGACGGACCGGCGACGACGTGGACAAGTTCCAGCGGGTCCGCCGGCGCCTCGGGTACGGCGGCGCGGTGGTGCTGGAGGACGCCGAGGCGTGGTTCGTCGGCCGGGTCGTGGAGCGGGTCACCGGGGGCGACCACGTCGGTTTCGTCCTCGACCCGGTCGAGTGGGGCGGGCGCGAGACGTCCCGCGGCCCGCTGCTGCGGCTCAGCGACGCCCTCACCATCGAGCCCGGCCACCCGGTGGACTGACGGGCCGTCTACGGCCGCCGTGCCGGACCGTCCGGCACCTGTATGTCCAGGACGCAGACGTCGTCCCGCAGTTCGTCCTCGGGCAGCAGCGCGGCCAGCAGCGGCTCCAGCGTGCCCGCCGTACCGGCCTCGTGGGCCGCGGCGGCCGCCGCGAGCCGCTCCAGGCCCCGGTCGATGCCGTCGGGAGGCCGTTCGACCAGGCCGTCCGTGTACAGCAGGAGACGGTCGCCCGGCTCCAGGAGGTACTCGGCCTCCGCGAAGACCGGGGTGGTGCTCGCCCCCAGCAGGATGCCCCGCGGGCGGTCGAGGTAGCGGGCCTTGCCGGCGCGCAGCAGCAGCGGCGGCAGATGACCGGCCTGTGCCCACACCAGCCGTCGCCGTGCGGGTGAGTAGCGGGCCATGACCATGGTCGCGGTGCCGTGGGCGCCCCGGGAGTGCAGCAGCAGCGTGTTGAGGCGGGCCAGCGCGCCGGTCAGCGAGGAACCCGTGACGACCATGCCCTTGGCGGTGAAGCGCAGCTGGGCCATGGTGGCGACGGCGTCCACACCGTGACCGGCGACGTCTCCGACCACGAACAGGGCGTCCCCGTCCGGGAGTTCTATGGCGCTGAACCAGTCACCGCCGACCTGCACACCCGCCTGCGCGGGCAGATAGGCGATCTCGACGTGCAGTCCGGCCGGCCGCACGGGCTGCCGGGGCAGCGGCAGCAGCGCGTCCTGCAACCGGGCGGCCAGCGTCCGCTCGGCCAGCAGCACGTCGTTCTGGGTCAGGATCGCCCGCTCGCTCTCGACCAGCGCCAGCTCCGCCCGGCGGCGCGCGGTCAGGTCCTGGACGAAGCCGTGCACCTCGACGGGTGTGCCGTCGCCGTCCGTCACCGCTTCCGCCACGATCCGCAGGTGCCGGACACCGTCCGGCGTGCGGGTACGGAAGGGGACGTCGCACGGCCGTCCCTCGCGTGCCAGCGCCCGCACGGCCCGGGTCAGCGCGGGCTCGTCGTCCGGCAGGGCCAGGCCGGGCAGGCCGGCGAGGTCGACCGGGCCGCTCGCGGGATCGCGGCCGAAGATGGCGAAGACCTGGTCGGACCAGGCGGCCTCGTGGGTGACCAGGTCCCAGTTCGCCCAGCCGAGGTCACCCAGCCGCTGCAGATCGGCGAGCCGCTGCTCCTGGCGGTGGGCGGCGTCCGGGAGGGTGTCGGGGGAGAAGCGCGGGGCGGGGGGTGCGACGGTGCCGCCGGAGCCTGCCGGTCCAGCGCCTGCAGCCGCGGCGGTGGGCCCCGGGGCGCGCTGCGCACCGGGTGGCGGGGTCAGGGTGTCGAGCGTGATCCAGCACTCCTCCAGCAGCGTGCGCCGCTCCGCGGCCGCGCGCTGGGCCAGCGTCTCGCGCGCCGCCTCGGCGGAGAGGCCGGTGAGCGCCATGACGGCGCCCTCGGCCCGTGCCACGACGGCCGCAGTCGTGGCACGGTCGCGCAGCCGGTCTATCTCGGCACGCTGCCCGGCGACGACCCGGCGAAGCGCGGCCAGGTCGGGGGCGGCACCGGAGTCCGTCGGCGTGGCGTGCTCGCTCGTCACGGGACGAGCATCGCACATGGACCGGACGTGGATGACCGTTCGTCGGCAGGTGATTCCCTCGATTCCGCGCCGTGCCCGCGGCGAGGGGCGCACGTCCGCCGGCCGCCCCTCACAGGGGGCGCGCCGACCTGCCGGCGTCACCGGGTGCGCGGGTCAGCGCCCGGCCGCACCCCGCTCGGCCAATGCCTCGGTGACCGCGCGCACGCTGCGCGCGATGTGCTGCAGCTGCCCGAGCTCCGCGGCGTACAGCTTGATCGTGTGCTCGATGACCGACTCGGGCAGTCCGAGCCGCGGCAGCTCGGCCCGGGCGGTCTGCAGCGCGGTACGGGCCACCCGGAGTTCGTGCTGGACCTGGATCTGCGCGTGGCGGGCGAGCAGCACGGGGTGCCGGATCAGCGCCGGGTAGCCGGCGTAGCGGGCCGGCACCAGCTCGCGCAGCCACTTGGCGGCCGAGCGCTCCCAGTCGTAACTGCCGGGGCTCTTGACCTGGCACGGCCAGTCCGGGCTGATGCGCGTGGTCGTCAGGGGCATGATCATCGCTTCCGGGGGTGCGGCGTCGACGGGGTGCTGCGACGTTCCTGGGCGGCCCCGGCCTAGGGGATGACCGGGACCGCCACGGGCGCTCGCACAGGCGACGCCCGACCGAACACCCCGGGGCGCCGGAGCGGGTAGGAGTGGGCGGCCAGGGTGTTCGCGCAGGTACGGACGCGGTCCGGGCGTCCGGGTCGCGATCCGTGAGCAGTATTTATATATGCCATCTGCTTTGCAAGACGTATGAAAACATTCATGCCTGCTTCTGCGGGGATCGTGTCCGGGCGCTCGTCCGCGGCGGACCCGCGCGGGGCGGACTCAGTCCCGCAGGAAGAAGTGGTGCTGCTCGGCGATCTGCTCGTACTCCTCCAGCCGGGCCTGTGTCCGTTCCGGATCGGCGTCGGTCATGGCCTGGAGCAGTGCCGCGCACATCACGCCCGGCGCCGCGTACGAGTCGAAGACCAGCCGGGACCCGGTGCCGGTGGCGAAGGTGACGTCGGCCTCGTCGACCACCGGACCGAGCGCCAGGTCGGTGATCAGCGCCACCTTGAGCCCGGCCCCGCGGGCCACCCGGACGGCGTTGAGGGTCTCCTGGGCGTGCCGGGGCAGGGAGAAGGCCAGTACCCAGCTCCCGCCCGCCTCCCGGGACTGCAGCAGGGCGTCGTACGCGACGCTGCCGCCGCGGGTGACCAGCCTGACGTCGGGGTGGACGCGGCGGGCGGCGTAGGCGAAGTACTCGGCGAGCGACACGGAGATGCGCAGCCCGAGGACGGTCAGCGGCGCCGACGCGGCCAGCTTCCGGCCGGTCTCGATGACCTGCCCTGGGTCGGCGAAGTCGCGGCGCAGGTTCTCCAGGTTCTCGATCTCGGCGTCGACGGCCGCCTGCAGTTCGTTGCCGCCGTTCTCCTCGGCCGGGGTGCCGCCGCGGCCGCCCAGCGCGATCGACTGGAGCCGCTCCCGCAGCGCCGGGTAGCCGCTGAAGCCGACCGCCGACGCGAACCGGGTCACCGACGGCTGGCTCACGCCGACGCGGTCGGCGAGGTCCGTGATCGACAGGAACGCCGCCTCGGTGAGGTTCTCGATCAGGTACTGGGCGATGCGCCGCTGGCCGGGGGAGAGCCGGGGGCGGTCGAACAACGTCCTCAGCCGGGACGTGGGGGAGATCTCCGCCTCCGGGGCCGTCCGTCCCGAGGTGATCGCCGATGCCTGTGCACGTGCCTGCTGCGGCGATGGCACGGGTGCGCCTCCTTTGTCTCCCACGGAGGTCAACATAGCCCACCGGCCGCGCCCACAAGGGCGTTGTCCAGGGCGAACGGTCCCGCGCGCACACCCTCGCGCCGCCCGTGGTCCTGGCCTCGCGCCGCCCGTGGTCCTGGCCTCGCGCCGCCCGGCGCCGAGCGTCGTCCCGCTCCGCACCGACGGTGCGACGCCTTCGCGCCGGAGGCGGTACGCCCCGTGGGGGATAGCCCCGCGCCGGGCGGGAACCCGCCGCCACGGAAGGACCCGACACCAGCGACGAGGAGCCCCCGTCATGACCGTCCCGGAAGAGAACCGGCCGAAGACCGACACCACCGACGACGTTCTCGACCAGCGCGACGAGAATTCCCCCCGGCCGCCCGGCGGCACCGGCCGGACCATGCGCGAGGCCCTGGAGGAGGCGCACGTGCGCCCCGACGACTACGACGAGGAATGACCGCGCCGCGGCCGCGGTCCCACCGCACGTCCCCGACGGCAACCGACCCCAACACCGGCAGGTGACATCGCATGGGCGCGATCAGCGCGCTGGAGAAGGCCCTGGAGAACCGATGGGAAGCGCTGTGGGCGCGGGTGCTCGACAGGGAACCCGTCGAGATCCTCGACGCCCTGCGCACCGAGTGCGACAACAACGCCGTGGTCTGCGCCGAGGGCCGGGTCATGGTCCCCAACGCCTACGACGTCGAACTCGCCGAGGTCGTCCACGAGGAACTGACGCGCCGTGACGGCCGGGTGGGCCAGGTGCTCACCGACAGCCTGGCCCGGCACGCCGAGCGGCGGGGCTACGAGTGGGCGGGCCCGCTGGCGGTGCACGTCGGCAAGTCCGCCGACGTGCCCAACGGGCGCTACCGCGTGGCGAGCGGAGTGCTGCCGCACGTCAGCGCCGAGGGATTCCCGAACGCGGCGTCCTAGCGGCGCGCCGCGTACGACTCTCCCGACTCAGCGGCGGTAGACCGTGATCGAGTGCCCGACGTCGTCGACGGGCCGGCTGCTGTCGATCAGCGTCGCCAGCAGCCCCGTCGCCTTGGCCGCCGCGGAGTCGGACACGACCAGCAGCCCGCGCACCTCACGTGCGGGCACCGAGCGCGGGTCGGTGGCCTCGATGCCGTAGTGGGCCGGGACACCGCTGCCCTTGTAGACCAGCCAGACCCGCTCACCCGGATAGCGCTCGCGCAGCCGGTCGGCGAGCCGTCCCAGGTCCTGGCCCCAGTCCACGGCCGAGTCGTGCAGCAGCAGATGGGTCCTGGCGGGCCCGCCGAACGCCTCGTTGGCGTACGGCAGGTAGTACGGGTACGTCCGCACCGAACTGACCGCGACGAACGCCACCAGCGTGAGCGTCACGGCCGGCGCCCACCGCCACCGCGCCGCCAGGACGCACCCCGCCGCCACCGCCAGGAACATCGGCAGGAACAGCGCGTACCGGGTGCCGAAGTTGCGCGAGCCCGCCATCGCGGACGCCAGCAGCACCGCGGCCGGCAGCAGCAGGTACGGCCCGGCCGGCCGCAGCCGGCGCACCGCGACCACGGCGACGGCCCCGGCGGCCCACAGGGCGAGCGCGCCCAGCGGCGTCTTCACCAGCAGCGCGGCCGGCAGGTAGTACCACAGCGAACCCGTGTACAGCCGGCCGAACAGGAAGCCCTGCCACGGGTGGCGCTCCAGGCCGAACTGGAGCCGCATCCCGTCCCGGTAGGCCTCAGGGAACGGCAGCAGGTCCACCAGGACGCCCTTGATGCCGGGCACGCCTGGCGGCGCCTGCCCGGACGTCCCGCGCAGCCGGGGATCGACCACGAGGTATGTGGCCCACACGACGGCGACCGCGCCCGCCGCCACGACGAGGGCGGCCGCCACCGCCCCTACCGCCCACCGCCCGCGCGCTCGCGACCGCGTCGACAGGACGGCCAGGCACAGCAGCACCGGCACCGCGGGCAGGGTGCTCGCCCGGGTCGCCAGGGCGGCCCCCAGCGCGGCCCCGGCGAGCGGCAGGTACAGCCGGGGGCGGCGCCGGGCGCGCCACAGCAGCCACACCGACGTCAGCACGAAGCCGGCGGCGGGCGCGTCGAGGGTGGCGAGCGAGCCGTGGGCGACGACGTCGGGGGAGAAGGCGTACAGGGCGAGCGCCGCCAGGCCGCCCGCCCGGCCGGCGAGTTCCCGGGCGAACGCGAACACCACCAGCCCGAACAGCAGGGTCAGCGCCATCACCGGGAGCCGTGCCCAGAGCATCAGCCGCCAGGGGTCGTTGCCCGACTCGTACAGCAGATGCCGCCCCCACCGGCTCTGCCCGCCCTCGAAGGAGGTGTCGATCCGGGGACCGGCGAGCGCCACGCCCACGCCGATGACCAGCTTTCCCAGCGGCGGGTGTTCGGGGTTGTGGCGCAGACGGTGCTCGCGCACGTAGTCGGCGCCGGCCCCCACGTACACGGGTTCGTCGATCGTCGGCGTCTGGCGCACGGCCGTGGTCACCATCGCGAACGCCATCTGGGCGAGCAGCACGGCGACGAGCACCGGCACCGTCCACGGTCCCGCGCACCGCGGCCGGCGGGGGGCCGGCCCGTCCTGGTCCGTCATGCCCACCGGTACGTCGTGCGACGCGGCGGAGTTCAGCGCGGCGGGGCCGTGCCCGTCAGCGCCGTCTCGGGTACGACGAGGTCGGCGCGGTCGCGGGTCGCGGCCACCAGGTCGGCGTTGCGCTGATCGGTGCCGAGCACCCAGGCCACCGCGTCCTCGTGGGACTTGCCGAACTCCTCGTGCCGGGCCACCAGTCGGCGGACCCGCTCCTCCTCGGGCACCTCGCAGAACCACACCTCGTCGAGCCAGGACCGCACCCGCGCCCACGCACCGGTGTCCAGCAGAAGGTAGTTGCCCTCCGTCACGACGAGCCGGGCGGTGGGCGGCACCGGGACGGCCCCGGCGAGCGGCTGCTCCAGCACCCGTTCGAAGCCCGGTGCGTAGACCGTGTCCCCCGCGTCCCGTCCGCCGTCGGGGCGCTGCTCGTGCAGCCTGCGCAGCAGAGCGGCGTACCCGGCCGCGTCGAAGGTGTCCGGCGCGCCCTTGCGGTCCCGGCGGCCGAGCCGGTCCAGCTCGGCGTCGGCGAGGTGGAAACCGTCCATGGGGACGTGCGCGGCCCACGTCCCGTCCGTCCCGTTCAGCTCCCGCACCAGGGCCTCGGCGAGTGTCGACTTCCCGGCGCCGGGGCTCCCGGCGATGCCGAGAACCGCGCGCCGTCCGTCGCGCGGGAGGGCGCGGGCCCGGGTGAGCAGGTCGTCGAAAGTCAGCGGCACACCGCAGAGTGTGCCACCCGACGGCCGGCGCCCACCGGGGCCGCCCCCCGTCCCGCCGGCGGTGCTCAGGCCCGGGGTTCCAGGGCCCAGCGGCCGGACGTCCGGATCTGGAGGTGTCCGCTCGGAATGCGCTGCAGACCGGAGGCCGTACTGATCCGGCGTATCGGCTCCAGGCGTTCGTCCAGTTCCCACAGCACCGGCAGGGTGGCCATGCCCAGCGCGTCGTGCTGGACCATCACCTCGGTCTCGGGTCCGGTGTGCCGTACGACTCCGTAGCCCTGGCCCTCTACGGGCGCCCGGTCCAGCACCGGCGCGGAGCCGAGGGCGGCCGGCTCGATCCGCCAACCGGTCTCGTCCGTGGTCCAGACCTGGATGTAGCAGTGGCCCGCCTCCGTCACCCACAGCGGTCCGGTGACCGGGCGGCGGCGCGTGGTGTCGGCGGAGATCTTCGACCGGCCGTCCGCCTGGACCGTACGGGTGGTCACCACCTGGTCGCCGGCGACGGTCCGGCTCAGGCCGAGCAGGGCGGGCGGTCCTTCGTACCGGAAGACCGTGCTGCCCCGGCCCTCGGCCGGTCCGGTCAGCAGGGGCGCCTCCTCCACCGGCAGCAGGCGCAGGCTCCAGTCGCCCACGTCCGCCAGCCGCAGCCGCACCTGGGACTCGCCCTTGGTGAACAGCAGGGTGCGGCCGTGCTCCCCGTGCCGGTAGCCCTGCACCAGCTCCTCTTCGTCGTCGTACTCGTCGACCAGCAGCAGCCGGTGGCCGAGACCGCCGCCGGTGCCGGGGCAGCCGTACTCCAGCAGGGCCGGCCGCCCCGGGGTCGGGTTGACCAGCGTGAGGGTCTTCTCGCCGCGGCCGGTGCAGGAGCCGGCGGCCGGTGCGGCGGCCGCGGCGGGCACGTGCAGGGGGCGGGCGCCGAGCTGCCAGGCGCCGTCGGCCTCCAGGAGCAACAGGAGCGGGCCGTCGGCGATCGGCACCGTCTGGCGCAGCGGGTCGGTGTCGTTGACCAGCAGGTCGCGGTCGTCGAGGTCGTGCAGGCGGGACGCGTCCAGGCTCCACAGGCCGAAGTATCCGCCGCCGTCCTCGTCGCCGGCGAAGTCCACGTCCAGGTCGGCCACCGGCCCGGTGTAGGCGACGACCTCGGGACCGTAACCGCTGAGCGGGCCCGGCCCCAGGCGGCGGAGCACCGACAGGGGCTGCACGAGCACCGTCCAGTCGTTGTCCGCCTCGACGCGCAGCCGCAGGGGGCGGTCCTTCGGCGGCTGCACCAGGACGCGGCAGCGGAAGTCGCGCAGGGTGGAATTGGCCAGCAGGTCGTCGTCCTTGTTGCGGCGGGTGAGGGTGTGCATCCCGAAGTAACCGTCGCCCTGGTGCCAGGCCTCGACGACGACCGGCCCCGGCGGCAGGGGCACGTCCACGGAGACCACGCCGTTGCCCTGCCCGCGCTGGGTGTACGGGTGGAACTCGGGGCCGAAGGAGTGGGGCACGGCGTCCGCCACCGCGGCGACGGGTGCCGCGGCCGGCGGCGGGGCGGAGAAGGGGGCGGCCGTCGGAACCGTGGCCGGGGCGGGCGCGGTGATCGTCGGTGCGGGTGCGGGTGCGGGTGCGGGTGCGGGTGCGGGCGCGGGGGGCGGGACGGGGACGGCGATCGTCGGGGTGGCGGCCGGTGGAGCCGGCTCCGCCACGGCTATGCCGAAGTCCGTCGCCAGCCCCGCGAGTCCGGACGCGTACCCCTGACCCACCGCCCGGAACTTCCACTGCCCGTTCCGGCGGTAGAACTCCCCGAGCACGAACGCCGTCTCGTTCCGCGCGTCGTTCACCGCGTAGTGCGCCACCACCGCGCCGTCGGCCGTCAGGGCCTGCACGTGCAGCCCGGGCACCTGCCCGAAGACCCCGCCGTCGCAGGACCCGGCGATCAGCACCCGCTGGACGGACGCCTCCACGCGCGGCAGGTCCACCTCCAGCCACTCGGCGAGCAGCCCGCCCCCTTCGGCCGTACCCGCGTGACGTACGGCCCCCGACGGGTGCGCGGGCTGGTTGTAGAAGACGAGGTCGGCATCGCCGCGCACCTTGCCGGCGGCGTCGAGCAGCAGGGCGGAGGCGTCCACGGTCGGCGCCCCGGCTGCGTGCTGCCGGCAGACCGCGACCCGCAGGAGGGCTGCGGGGACAGGGGTGTTGGCGCCTTTGGTGATGTGCGTCATGAGGCACATGGTGACAGTGAAGAAGCCGTGCAGTCGATGGTCAGGGGTGGTGAAGGCCGCGAACGCCCGTAGGTGGCCGCCCCGTCGGCACCCGGAGCCCAACGCTCCGCCCACCGGGCTCACAGGCGCAGCGAGCGACGCGGTCGCCCTCCCCCCTCACGCTCCCGCGGCACCCGCACGCGGGCCCGGCACCTCGGGCCCGACTCGGGTCGCCGAGGACGGGCCTCATGGCGTGAGCCATGGCGGTCAGCAGCACGGCGGCCGCGAGTCCCGTGACCAACTGGCAGCCGAGCAGCAGTTGCACGGCGCGCCGGTCGGTCCGCCACGACAGCCGGGCGATCCGGCCCAGGACGGCCGGGAGCTGCGCGCACATCCGCCGGAAGGAGACCTCGGCGAGCGGATTGACGGAGTACTGCCCGCTGTAAGTGATCTCCGCCGGCGGTGGCGGAGCGGGCGCAGTGTCCTGTTGATCGTTCGTGGCGGCCGAGGTCATTGCGGGTCCCCCTTGACGGTCGTCCGGCGTGGCTCAACGACGCGGACGGGATATCGAACACATGTGTTTCGGTCGGTCCCGGAACCCCGAGACGGTGCGGGTGGAGGCGTGTGGGGCATGCACGGACCCGGTCGCCGCAAGAGGTGTGCCGCACGCGGCGGATGGCCGAATCGCCGACCCTCTCCGTGGCGGGTGCTGATCGGGTGCTCGTGCCGGTCCGGCACGCGAGGAGCCGTGGGGCTCCATGTACGCCACGACCGATTGCGGGCAGGCTGTTCAGTAGCATCTTCGCTGTCGAGAGGCTCCTACAATGGGCGGCCACGCGCGACGCACGAGGAGGCTTCATGGCCGAGGACAGACGGACCAGACGGTCACGCCGTGCCCTGGGGGCGGCCCTGGTCGAGCTGGTCCTGGAGCGCGGCTTCACCGCGTTGACCGTCGAGGACATCACCGAGCGCGCGGACGTGGCGCGCGCGACGTTCTACGCCCACTTCCGCGACAAGGAGGGCCTGTTCGCGCAGGTGACCTCGGACCTGCTCGCGGAACTGGGGGAGCGGCTGGCGCCCGCGGTCGCCGACAGCGCGGTCGGCTTCACGGGCAAGCCGGTCCTGGAGATGCTCCGGCACGCCCGCGAGGAGCGCGACCTGTACCGGATCGTGCTGCGCGGGGAGGGCGACGGCAAGCCGCTCCAGATGTTCGTGGACGCCTGTGCGCGGGCCACGGCCGAGGAGTTCGGCGCCCGCGCCGAGCGCAACGGGGTCCAGCCGCGCATCGATCCCGAGCTGCTCGCCCGGGTGTGGGTGGGGGAGCAGGTCGCCGTGCTGCGGTGGTGGGTGGAGCAGGACACGCCGTCGCTGCCGCCGGAGGAGGTCGTCCGGATGCTGCTCGACCTGGCGCTGTACGGCCGCTACTGGGCCAGCGGGTTCGAGCCGCCGTCCTGAGGCCGGACGGCGGCTCGCGGGGCCGCGGTCAGCCCCGCGGGCCGGGTGCCCGCTCGGCGGCCGCGGTCTGCCGAGCGGGACGCTCCGCCCTGTCGGCCGGCGCCAGGCGCCGCGCGTCCCGCTCGGGCCGGATCGCGCTGAAGGCGATCAGCCCGCACACCAGCATCACCGCCGCGGTCAGCAGGAACGCCTGGGTGTAGCCGGCGTGTTGCGAGGACGCGGAGTCGAGCAGGTGCCCGGTCAGGTACGGCGCGACCAGCCCGGGCAGGGTGCCCGTCGCCGCGACGATCCCGAACACCGCTCCGCGCTGCGCCGGCGGCACCACGGCGGCCGTCGTCAGGTAGTGCAGCGGGAAGACGATCGCGTGCCCGCCGAACGCCACGGCGATGAGCACCAGCAGGGGCACGCGCGCGTCGACGAAGGGGAGGGCCGCCATGGCCAGCCCGGCGACGACGACGGCGACCCCCTGCGGAGCGCCGCTGGACCAACGGCTCGACAGACCGCGCCGGTTCAGCGCGTCGACCAGCGGGGAGACCGCCAGCAGCAGGACGAAGCTGAAGGCCGAGACGGCGCTGATGAGCGTCGCCGCCCTGCCCGGCGTCATGTCGAGCTGGGTGCGCAGGTAGGCGGGCAGCCAGGCGTGGCTCAGGGCCAGCGCCCAGGAGGCACCGAAGGCGCCGGCGATGCTGCCCAGCACCGTGCCGTTCAGCAGGAGCGGCCGGTACGGCAGCCGGCGGGCCCCTCCCGAGCCGGCACCGGTCCGGTGCGCCGGCTCGTGGCCGTACGGTCCGTCGTGTCCCGCCCGCCACCAGATCAGGCTCCACACCAGGCTCGTCGCCGCGAGCGCGGCGAAGGCGGAGCGCCAGCCGAACGAGGTGATCAGCCAGGTCACGACCGGGGCGGCGATCAGCGTGCCCAGCGCGGCGCCGCTGATCTGCAGCGCCGACGGCAGCGCGCGGCGGTCCTCCGGGAACCACTTGTACAGCGCGTGCATCGACATGGACGCGGCCGGCCCCTCGGCCGCTCCCAGCAGCACCCGCCCCGCCACCAGCGCCGGAACGGACGCCACGAAGAGCACCGGGAGCTGCGCCACCGCCCACAGGGCGGCCATGGTGAACAGCAGCACCCGGCTGGAGACGCGGGCGGAGGCGAACCCGACGATCAGCCCGGAGAGGCTGAACAGCAGGGCGAACGAGCTGGAGATCAGGCCGTAGGTGCTGTTGCTGATGTCCAGTTCTTCCATGATCGGCACGGCGGCGAGCCCGAGGACGGACTTGTCCGCGTAGTTGATGAGCATGAACGTCACGATCAGCGCGGCGACGGGCCAGGCGCGGCGGCGGTCGAATTCCATGGGCACTCCTGCGGCTCGGAGCGACACCGCTATTGAAATAGCAGTACGTTGGCATACAGACTGTCTATTAACAGTCTGATGATCTGGCAACCTAAGCGTCCGACGTCACCAGGTCAACGGTCCGCACGGCACCAGCGCAAAACCCTGAACGGAAAAGGGAGCGGCCCCATGTCCGAGACAGCACCGCTGAGCGATCTCCAGTGGACCCGTGGCTACACGGATCCCGCCTGGATCCGCCGCTTCACCTCCGCGGGCCGGGAGCTCTCGCCCAGCCGGCGCGTGTGGCGGGGCCGGGGGCCCGCGCGTCCGCTGCCGGAACAGCCGTACGACCTCGACGCCCTGGACCTGCTCGGCTCCGACGCGGGCACCCTCAAGCTGCCGGAGCTCTTCGCGGCCGCCCAGACGGACGCGTTCCTCGTGATGCACCGCGGTACGGTCGTCTACGAGCGCCACCTGCACGGCGCCGAAGCGCACACCCCCCACTTCAACGCCTCCGCGGCCAAGTCCTACCTCGGCCTCGTCGCCGCGACGCTCGCCCACCGGGGGCTGCTGGACCGCACGGCCACGGCGTCCTCCTACGTCCCCGAACTCGCCGGCACGGCCTTCGGCGAGGCCCGGGTCCAGGACCTGCTGCACATGGGCACGCGCGTGAGCTACGCCGGCCGGCCCTTCGACAAGGCGATCGAGGCCCATCGGTACCACGCGGTCATCGCTCCCTCACTGCGCCCGAACGGCTACCGCGGCCCGGCCACCATCCGGGAGCACCTGCAGACCGCCCGCGCCACCGGAGCGCCGGGGGAGGAGTTCCGCTACGAGAACGGCAACGTCGAGGCGCTGGCCGAGGTCCTGCGCCGCATCACCGGATCGACCACCTCCGACCTGCTCGGCGACCTGCTGTGGACCGGACTGGGAGCGGAGGAGGACGCGTACTACGTCCTCGACGGCGACGGAGTCGAAGCCGCGTGCGGAGGCTTCAGTGCGACGCTGCGCGATGTGGCCCGGCTCGGCGAGATGCTGCGCTGCGGCGGCGCGGTGGGGGACCGCCAGGTGGTCCCGGAGGAGGTGGCCGCCACGATCGCCGGCGGCGTGCCCGACGGCTACCCGCGCCGCGTCCGCTTCCCCGCGGCAGCCCCCGACTCGCCCGCCACGCTCTCGTACCACGACCTGTGGTGGATCCTGAACGACCCCTACGGCTCCTACATGGCCAGCGGGATCCACGGTCAGCGCCTCTTCGTCTCGCCGGGCCTGGAGCTGGTGATCGCCCACTTCGGCTCCCAGGTGACGTCCCCGGCCGTGCCGCCCGCCCCGCTGGTCCAGGCCTTCCTCCGGATCGGCACCCACCTCGCCGCGGGATAGTCAGCCGGTGTCCTCGATGCGGAGGGTCAGCTGCTTGAGCAGGGCGGCGAGGCGGGTGCGGTCCGGGGCCGTGAGCGCGCCGAACAGCTCGTCCTCGGCCTCGCCGCGGAGCGCCATCGCCCGCTTCCAGATGTCGAGGCCGGCCTCGGTCACCTCGACGTCGACGCGACGCCGGTCGCCGGTGGCCGGTGCCCGGCGGACCCACCCGGACCGCTCGAGGGCGTCCAGCCGGCCGGTCGTCCCGGCGGCGCTCACGCCGAGGTCGGCGGCGAGAGCGGAGGGGGTCGCCCGGCCCGGGGTGTCCCGGATCATCAGGTGGTGAAGCGTCTCGTACTCGTGGATCTGCAGCCCCGCCCCTTCGACGGCGTGGCGCGTGCTCTGCTTGAGGTGGCGACGGATCCGGTCCAGCCGGACCGTGATCGCCTCCACCTCGTCGTCGAACTCGACGCCGATCCAGTGGTTCCGCCAGCGGTCGACGTGGCGGTCCGCCCAGTCGTGCCGCCGGTCCGGTCGAGGTTCCTCCATGCGGCAACTCTAGACGTCTCCTTCGCCGGCGAATAATTGGTTGACGAAAATTTCGGTGCCGAAATACCTTCCTCGCTGTGAAGCGACGAAGTCATCGAGTGCTGCGCCACCACGGGTTCCGGTACCTGGTGGCCGGAAGCGCGGTCAACGCGCTCGGCAACGCCATCACTCCGGTGGCCCTGGCGTTCGCCGTTCTCGATCTGGGGGGATCGGTCGTCCAGCTCGGCCTGGTGGAAGCCGCGTTCGCCGCCTGCCAGGTCGTCACCACGCTGGCCGGCGGCGTGCTGGGCGACCGGGTCTCGCGGCGGCTGATGATGACGGGGGCGTCGGTCGTCAGCGCCCTGGTCATGGGAGCACTGGCCGGCGCGCTGCTGCTGGACGTAGCCACCATCGCGCTGATCGCGGTCCTGGGCGGACTCGGCGGCGTGGTCTCGGCGTTGGGCCGCCCCTCCGCGATGGCGATGACCCGGCTGGTCGTACCGCAGGACGAATTGGGCGACGCGGTCGCGCTGCGCACCCTGCTCCAGACCGGCGCCTCGACCGTCGGATACGCCGTGGCAGGGGTGCTGGTCGCCGCCGTGGGCTCGGGCTGGGCGATCGTGGCCGACGCCTGCACCTTCGCCTTCGCCGCGGTGGCCTTCGCCCGTCTCCGCGTCCCGCACACGCGCACGCCCCGGACGGCGTCGGCCGTCGCCGACCTCAAGGACGGCATGCGGGAGGTGCTGCGGCACACCTGGCTCTGGCTGCTGATCCTCCAGGCCCTCCTCTACCACCTCTTCTACGGCGGAGCGCAGGCGGTGCTCGGCCCCGTCGTGGTGGGCCAGGGGATCGGCCGGTCGGCCTGGGGGCTCGCCCTGTCGGTCCTGATGGCCGGGTTCGTGACCGGCGGCCTGCTCTGCCTCCGGGTCCGGCCGCGACGGCCGCTGGCGGTCGGCGTGGTCCTGCTCGCGTTCACGGGCTTCTTCCCGCTCGCCATGGCGCTCTCCGACGCGCTGTGGCCCGTCCTGCTCGGCGCTTTCCTGCACGGCCTGGGCCTGCAGATGTTCGACGTGTACTGGGAGCAGTCCATCCAGAGCCACGTCCCGGAGGACAAACTCGCCCGGGTCTACGCGTTCGACACGGTCGGCTCGTTCGTGGCCCGGCCCGTGGGCCTCGCCCTCACCGGTCCGGTCGCCACCGCCGTCGGCTTCGAGACGTGGCTGCTCGTCGTCGCCGCGGTGATCTCCGGGGTCTCGCTCGTCGCGTTGACCGCCCGGGGAGTGCGCGACCTGGAGCGGGTGAGCTGAATGCCGCCGAGAGGCCGCCGGTCCGCTCTGCGGGGCGGCGCCTTCCCGACGGCCGGTCACTTGTGGCACGTACCACCCGATGGGACGCGCCCCGGCGGGGAACTGTGACCGGTATGACGACGCAGCTCGGACTTCCCGACGACATCCAGGCCTGCCTCTTCGACCTCGACGGGGTCGTCACCCGGACGGCGGTGGTGCACGCCGCCGCCTGGAAGGAGACGTTCGACGCCTTCCTGCGCGAGCGGGACGGAGCGGACTTCCGCCCGTTCACCGACTCCGACTACGACGAGTACGTCGACGGCCGCCCCCGCGCGGACGGAGTGCGCACCTTCCTCGCCTCGCGCGGCATCGAACTGCCGGAGGGCGACCCCGACGACCCGCCGGACGCGCGGACGGTCAACGGGGTCGGCAACCGCAAGAACGAGCTGGTCCTGGAGAAGATCCGCACCGAGGGAGTCGAGGCGTACGACGGCACCCTGCGCTACATCGGCGCGGTCCGCTCGGCCGGACTCGCCACCGCGATCGTCTCCTCCAGCGCCAACACCGTGGACGTGCTGCGCTCCATCGACGCCGAGGGCCTCTTCGACGTACGGATCGACGGCGTGGTGGCGCGCGAGCGGAAACTGCCGGGCAAACCACGTCCCGACACCTTCCTGGCCGCCGCCCGCGACCTCGGCGTCGATCCGTCCCGCGCCGCCGTGTTCGAGGACGCCCTCGCCGGCATGGACGCCGGCCGCTCGGGCCACTTCGGCTACGTCGTCGGCGTCGACCGCGTCGGCCAGACCGACGCCCTGTACGCCCACGGCGCGGACCGCGTCGTCAAGGACCTCGCCGAGCTGGGGGGCCACGCGTGATCACGAACCGGACCTACGCGGTCGAGCCCTGGTCGGTGCGCGAGACCGCGCTCAACCTCGACCTCCTCGCCCAGAGCGAGTCCGTCTTCGCCCTCTCCAACGGACACGTCGGCTGGCGCGGCAACCTCGACGAGGGAGAACCGCACGGCCTGCCCGGCAGCTACCTCAACGGCGTGTACGAACTGCACCCGCTGCCCTACGCCGAGGCCGGCTACGGCTATCCGGAGTCCGGGCAGACCGTCATCAACGTCACCAACGGCAAACTGGTGCGCCTGCTGGTCGACGACGAGCCGTTCGACCTGCGCTACGGACGGCTCGTCCAGCACGAACGGACCCTGGACCTGCGGCGCGGCGTGCTGGAGCGGGTCTGCGAGTGGACCTCGCCGGCCGGCTCGACCGTCCGGGTGCGCTCCACCCGGCTGGTCTCCCTCACCCAGCGGGCCATCGCCGCCGTCGAGTACGAGGTGGAACCGGTCGACAGCCGGATCCGGGTGGTCATCCAGTCCGAACTCGTCACCAACGAGAGCCTGCCCGACCCGGACGGCGACCCGCGCACGGCGAAAGCCCTGCAGTCCCCCCTCGAACCGGAGGAGGACTCGGCGCTCGGCCCCCGGCTGCGCCTGGTCCACCGCACCCGGCGCAGCGGTCTCCGGGTCGCCGTGGCCGCCGACCACGTCGTCGACGGCCCCGAGCAGACCACCACCAGCAGCGAGAGCAACGTGGACGTGGCCCGCCTGACCGTCACCTCCGTCCTGGAGCCGGGGCAGCGGCTGCGCGTGCAGAAGACGGTCGCCCACGGCTGGTCCAGTGCCCGTTCCCGGCCCGCGATGAGCGACCAGGTCGAGGCGGCGCTGGCCGCCGCCTCGCAGAGCGGCTGGGACGGACTCGTGGCCGAACAGCGCGCCTACCTGGACGACTTCTGGGCCCGCGCGGACGTCGAGGTGCACGGCGACGAGGAGGTCCAGCAGGCCGTCCGCTTCGCGCTGTTCCACGTGCTCCAGGCCGGCGCCCGCGCCGAGCAGCGGGCGATCCCGGCCAAGGGGCTGACCGGCTCCGGCTACGACGGACACGCCTTCTGGGACACCGAGATGTTCGTCCTGCCCGTGCTGACCTACACCGAGCCCAAGGCCGTCGCCGAGGCGCTGCGCTGGCGCCAGGACACCCTGCCCGCCGCCCGGGACCGCGCCGCCCAGCTGGGACTGTCCGGAGCCGCGTTCCCCTGGCGGACCATCGACGGCTCCGAGGGGTCCGCGTACTGGCCGGCCGGCACGGCCGCCTTCCACGTCGGCGCCGACATCGCGCACGCGGTGGTGCGGTACGTGGCGGCGACCGGCGACACCGACTTCGAACGGGACACGGGCCTGGAGCTCCTGGTCGAGACCGCCCGGCTGTGGCGGTCCCTCGGCCACCACGACCACCACGGCGTCTTCCACATCGACGGCGTCACCGGTCCCGACGAGTACAGCGCCATCGCCGACGACAACACGTACACCAACCTCATGGCCCGCTCGAACCTCCTCACCGCCGCCGACGCCTGCGAACGCCACCCCGAGGCGGCGTCCCGGCTCGGCGTCGACGACGAGGAGAGCGCCGCCTGGCGGGACGCCGCCGAGAGCGTGCACATCCCCTACAACGAGGAACTGCGCGTCCACGAGCAGCACGCCGGATTCACCCGCCACCAGCGCTGGGACTTCGCCGGCACCGGCGCGGACCAGTACCCGCTGATGCTGCACTTCCCCTACTTCGACATCTACCGCAAACAGGTCATCAAGCAGTCCGACCTCGTCCTGGCGATGTACACCTGCGGCAGCTGGTTCGATGCCCACTGCGACGAGGAGCAGATCGCCCGCAACTTCGCCTACTACGAGCCGCTGACCGTACGGGACTCGTCCCTGTCCGCGTGCTGCCAGGCCGTCGTCGCCGCCCAGACGGGTCACCTGCGCCTGGCCTACGACTACGCCGCCGAGGCCGCCCTGATGGACCTGGCGGACCTGGAGCACAACACCCGCGACGGGCTGCACATCGCCTCCCTGGCCGGGACGTGGATGGCGCTGGTCGCCGGCTTCGGCGGCACCCGCCGTGAGGGCGACAGCCTCCGCTTCTCGCCGCGGCTGCCGGAGAAGTTCCGGCGGCTGGCCTTCCGGCTGCAGTTCCGCGGCCGGTGCGTGAGCGTGGAGATCGAGGCCGACAAGGCGACGTACAAGCTGCTGATGGGTGAACCCCTGACGATCCACCACCACGGCCGTCCGGTCCGCATGAACGGGGACGGGCCCCTCACCCTGCCCGTTCCCGCCCCCGAACGGCGCCCGACGCCCGAACAGCCCCCGCACCGCCGTCCGAACGCCCGCTGAACCGGCCCGCCGGACCGGACCGGTGCGGCCGGCCGCGTCCCGCCCTGCGCGTCCGTGGCGCGCGGGTTAGCTTGACCTTGATTTCCGGGTTGCCCGGCTCCCGCCGGTGACGGCAGGACGTGAGGATCGAGCGGCCCGCGTGCGGCGGGGGTGAGGGGTGCACGATGGCCGACGGCGCGAGCGCCCTGCTCACCGACGGCCGGCGACGCGAGGCGACGACCTCCGGCACCTCGCGGCGCCTTCGAGGCCGCGCCGCGCTCGCCGCGACGGCCGCCGCCTTCACCCTCGCCCAGCTGCTGCTCGTCCGCCCCGGGCTGGGCCTGGGCTGGGACGAGACGGTCTACGTCAGCCAGGTCACCGCACACCACCCGGCCGCCTTCTTCAGCGCCCCGCGCTCCCGCGGCGTCTCCCTGCTGGTGGCGCCCGTCGCGTCCTGGTCGCCGTCCACCTCACTGCTGCGCGTCTACCTCGCCGTGCTCTCCGGGACCGGCCTGTACCTGGCGCTGCGGGCGTGGCGGGGCCTGTTCCCGGTGCGGGTCCTGGCCGGCGCGGGCGCGTTCTTCGCCACCCTGTGGGTGACCCTCTTCTACGGTCCGCAGGCCATGCCCAACTACTGGGTCGGGATCGGCACGCTGATCTGCGTCGGCTGCTTCCTGCGGGCCCGGCGGACACGGCCGGAGCCCGGGGCCCTGTGGGGAGTCGTGGCCGGCACCGCGCTGATGGCGTGGATGCGGCCCGCCGACGCCGTCTGGGTGATCCTCCCCCTCCTCGCCCTCGCCCTGGTCCGCCGGCACGGGCTGCTGCTGCTCGCCCTGGTGGGGGGCCTCGCGGCCGGGGGAGTGGAGTGGGTGATCGAGGCGTACACCTGGTACGGCGGCCTGGGGGAGCGGCTCGCGGAGGCCTCCCGCATCCAGGGCGGACTCGGCCTCCAGATCGCCGTCGACGACCAGTTGCGCAGCCTGGGCGGACGCGCCCTGTGCCGCCCGTGCACCGGGTCGATGCCGCACCCGGTGATCACCCTGTGGTGGATCCTGCTGCCGTTCGTCGCCCTCGCCGGCCTGACCGTCGCCGTGCGCGCCCGGCGCACCGCCCGCACGCTGATCCCGCTGGCCTGCGCCGCGACGGCAGCCGTGCCGTACCTGTTCATGATCGGATACGCGGCGCCCCGCTTCCTGCAGCCCTCCTACGCCCTGCTGGCCGTCCCCGTCGCCGACGCGCTGTGGCACCTGGCCCGGACACCCCGCGGCCGCCGGCGGCCGGTGGGCGCCCCGCTGGTCGCCCTGGCACTGGCCGGGCACCTGGCGGTGCAGCTCGTCGTCCTCGTGTACACAGTGGACCGCACCGCCGAGAGCCGCGAGGACTGGGCCCGCACCGCCGGCGCCCTGCACCGTCTCGGGGTGCGTCCGCCCTGCCTGCTCACCGGACACGAGGCCATCCCGATCGGCTACTACACCGGCTGCTCCTCCGGCGCGACCAGCGGCAACAACGAGAACACCACGGTCCCCGAGATCCTGGACGCGGCCCGCCGGATCCCCGTCGCCGCCGTCACCGCACCGGGCGGCACCCCGCCCGCCTACGCCCGCTCCTGGGCCCCCCACCGCGTCGGTGGGCTGAACATCCGCGTCGCGCTCCCGGGTTAAAGATCGCGATTCGGGAAACGCGAACCGGACACCGAACGACCGAGCCGACGCACGCGCAAGGGAGGCAGCGATGGGCACGGACCCGATGGCCGACGACGTCTACCAGCCCACCGGAAGCAACGAGGAGCAGGAGGACGCCGCGCCCCTCGACCTCCAGGACGCCGTCGACGAGCGGGACTACGACGACACGCTCGACGAGGGCTACTCCCCGCCGGAGAAGCCCCTCGGGGTGACCAAGCACGGCACGACGGCCGCCGAGCAGCACGACGGCGAGACCCTGGACGAACGGCTGGCCCAGGAGGTGCCGGACGTGTCCGCGCCCGAAGGGGACGGAGTGGGCGACACGCCCGGAGGCGAGGGCGAACCGGTCGACGCCGAGGCCGGCACCGAACGCTCCGGGCGCCTGGTCGCCCCCGACGAGGGCGTACGCACCGACACGACCAAGGAGACCGTCGCCGAGGACGTGGGCATCGACGGAGGAGCCGCCGGTGCCGAGGAGGCGGCCGTGCACGTCGTGGAGGACGAGACGGCGCTGCCGGACGGCGAGGAGCGCTAGCCGGCCCGACCGCCGTGGGGGGGGCCCCCCCCCCGGCGGGGGCCCCCCCCCGGGGGGGGGGGGGGCGCCCCCGGGGGGGGGGGGGCCGGGCCCCCCCCCCCG
>NZ_JBIDAN010000002.1:0-102196 GCF_043202495.1 Streptomyces sp. NPDC048185 | reverse complement strand
TGGGGGCCGGGCAGGGGGGGTTGCCCGCGCGGCCGGGGGGGGGGGGCGCGGCGCGCCCCCCGCCCCCCCCGCGGGGGGGCCCCCCCGGGGCGGGGCGCCCCCCCCACGGCGGTTCGGTCAGGGCAGCAGCTTGTCGAGGGCGGCAGGGCCCTCCTCGGCCAGTTTGTTCCTGGCCCATTCGAGGTTCTTCGGGGTGAGGTCCCGGCCGGCCGCGAGGACGACGTCCTCGGGGGACACCTCCGTGCCGGTACGGATGTGGAGCCGGTCGTCGGGAGTGGCGCGGTCCTCGTTCGCGCCGACTTCGGACGACCGGGAGGCATCGGACTCTGACGTGGACATATGACTGCTCCTCGGTCCGGATCGCTGCTTCGGTGCCGGTGCTCTGCTACCGGTGCCGACTATCCCGATATCACCATTCAATGCCGGAGCTGCGCCCGCATCCGGAAGCGTCCGGTGCGCCTTGAGGTGCCGCACCGGGCGGCGCGACGTCTAATGGGGCGCATCGGACCATCCGCCCGGCAGAAAAGGGCATGCGCATGGCAGGCAGCCGTACCGGTGGCGGGAGACGAGGGGCCACGGGCAGAGCGGGCGTCCTGCGCCGGTGCGGACAGTGGTGCGCCCGGCACGGCGTCATCGTCGTCGTCGCCTGGCTCGTCGCCCTCGTGGCCCTCCACTTCGCGGACCGCTCCTTCGGCGGGGACTACTCGGACAACTTCACCCTGTCCTCGTCCCAGTCGCAGCAGGGCCTGGACGTCCTCGAGCGGCACGACCCCGCGGCCGGCGGCTACAGCGCCCAGATCGTCGTGCACGACGCCGACGAGCCGCTGACCTCGCTCGGCTCGCAGATGTCCACCACCGTGGCCGACCTGCAGAAGCTGCCGCACGTCCTGTCCGTACAGAACCCGCTCACCGCCCCTCCCGCCTCCGGCTCGTCGTCCGGACCGAACGTCGGCCCCCTGTCCTCGGACGGCCGTACGGCCTACCTCACGGTCCGCTTCGACATCCAGCCCTCCCAGCTCGGTGACGCCTACCTGCACGGGGTGGACGACTCCGTCCAGCCGCTGCGCGCCGCCGGCGCCGAGGTCGAGTACGGAGGACCGCTCGGGGAGCTGGCCCGGCCCGACGCCGACGACCGGGTGAGCGAGCTGATCGGCTTCGGTGTCGCCATCGTCGTCCTGCTGATCGGTTTCGGCAGTGTCATCGCCGCCGTCGCCCCGCTGGTGACCGCGCTGATCGCGGTGGTCGGCGGTCTGTCCTGCCTCGGCCTCCTCGCCGCGGCGTTCACCTTCGCCACCGTGTCACCGACCCTCGCCACCATGATCGGACTGGGCGTCGGCATCGACTACGCCCTGTTCCTGATCACCCGGCACCGGCAGAACCTCATGAACGGCGCCGACCCGGTGCGGGCGGCCGGACACGCCACCGCCACCAGCGGCCGCGCCGTACTCGTCTCCGGCTGCACCGTGATCGTGGCCCTGCTGGGTCTGTACGCCTCCGGCGTGTCCTTCATCGGCAAACTGGGCATCGCCGCCGCGGTGACGGTCGTCTCGGCCGTGCTCGGTGCCCTGACCCTGGTGCCCGCCCTGCTCGGCCTCGTCGGCCGGCACATCGACCGGCTCCGGGTGCGCCGCCCCGTCGCCGAGACCGACGCGGAGCCGGGCACCGAGCCGCACGGCACCTGGCACCGCTACGCCCAGCGGGTGGAACGACGGCCCTGGCACTTCCTCGCCGCGGGCGTGGCGGTGCTCGTGGTGCTCGCCGTCCCCCTGTTCTCCATCCAGCTGGGCCACATCGGGGACGGCGCCGACCCCACCTCGTTCACCGACCGGCGGGCGTACGACCTGATGACCGACGCGTTCGGCCCCGGCTCCAACGGACCGCTGACCGTCGTCGTCGACCAGAGCGGCGTACCCCAGGCACAGCGCTCGGACCTCGCTTCCAAGGTCACCGGGGATCTCGGCGACGTGCCCGGCACGGCCGTGGTCACGCCCGTGACGCCGACGCAGGACGGCGACGTCCTGCTCGCCACGGTCTACTCGAAGCAGTCCCCGCAGGACGCCGCCACCACCGGCCTCGCCAACCGCCTGGTCGACAGCACCCTGCCGGACGCGGTCGCCGGCACCGACGCCAAGGGCTACGTCACCGGCACCACCGCCGCCCAGGTGGACTTCCGCGACATCGTCGCGGAGCGGCTGCCGCTCATCATCGGCGTCGTGGTCGCCCTGGCCTTCCTGATCATCCTGGCCGTCTTCCGCGGCCTGCTGGTCGCCCTGAAGGCCGCCGTCCTCAACGTGCTGTCGATCGCCGCCTCCTACGGCGTCGTCGTCGTCGTCTTCCAGTGGGGCTGGGGCGGACCCGCGCTCGGGGTCAACGGCACCGTGCCCATCGAGAGCTACGTCCCGATGATGATGTTCGCCATCATCTTCGGGCTGAGCATGGACTACGAGATCTTCCTGCTCTCCCGCGTGCACGAGGCCTGGCTGCGCACCGGGGACGCGAAAGGGTCGGTGGCCCACGCGCTGGAGATCACCGCGCGGGTGATCACCTGCGCGGCCCTCATCATGGTGAGCGTCTTCGCCGCGTTCCTCATCAGCGACAACATCGTGGTCAAGATGCTCGGCCTCGGCCTGGCCGTCAGCGTGCTCATCGACGCCACCGTCGTACGCCTGCTCCTCGTACCCGCCGTGATGACCCTGCTGGGGAGCCACGCCTGGTGGACACCCCGGTGGCTCGACCGGATCCTGCCCCACATCGACGCCGAGGGCGAGCACGAACAGGACCTCAGCGCGCGGGCAGGGGCGAAGGGGTGAGGACGAGCATCGTGACGTCGTCGTCCACGTCCGGGCAGAAGCCCACGAGATCCGCCCAGACACGTTCGGCGAGCGCGGCGGCCTCCCCGCCCGCCAGACCGGGCAGCCGGTCGGCCAGCGGATAGAACGCACCGCTGCCGTCCCTGGCCTCGACCACCCCGTCGGACGCGAGGAAGAGCCGGTCACCGGGGCGCAGCGGGACCGTGCACGCCTCGATCGTGCCGGCGTCCGCCAGCCCCAGCCCGAGCGGTGTCCACGGTGTGACCTCCACCTCCGTGGCTTTCGTGCCGCGCAGCAGCAGGGGCGGCGGGTTGCCGCAGACGACGACGCGGACCTCCCGGGCGTCGGCGGAGAACTCCAGCAGCGCGGCCGTCGCGAACAGCTCGGCGTGCCGGGCGTCCGCCGAGTCCACCAGCAGCCTGCGGTCGAGCCGGGCGGCGACCGACACCAGGTCGGGCTGGTCGAGCACCGCCTCCCGGAACGCCCCCAGCAGCGAGGCGACCGTCGCGACCGCCGCCAGTCCATGCCCCTGCACGTCGCCCATCACCGCCCGGATGCCGAACGGGCCGTCCCGCACGTCGAAGAAGTCGCCCCCCACCAGCGTCCCGCGCTGCGCCGCCCGGTACAGCCCGGTACAGACCACCGCGCCGACCCGCTCGGGCAGCGGGGGCGCGACGGCACGCTGCGCGGCCTCGGCGACCGTGCGCTCCAGATCGAGCTGCGCGTCGCGGCGGCTGCGCACGAAGGACACGAAGACGCTGAGAACGGAGACGAAGACGACGGTCAGCAGGTCGGTGTTGCCCGGCCGGTCGAGCTGGAAGGCCGGGATGTTCAGCAGCGCGACCACCGCGCCGCCCAGCACGGCGGTCGCCAGCGGGCTGTACGACAGCACCGCCAGCGGCGGGATGGCACCGAGCAGGAAGCCGACGTCGAGCGGGTCGTGACTGACCAGCGTCGCCGCACAGATCGCCACGACCAGGGCGACCGGCAGCGCCCGTACCCAGCGGGGCGGCGGCGCCCCCCGCAGCCAGCCGCGCCGGTCCTCACCCCGGCGCGGCAGCACGGCGGACACCTTTCGCACACCACCACGCTCCTACGGCCCGCCGCACGCCGCACGCCGGGCAGACCCCGACGGCCCACGCAGGCACTCCCGCGGAACCGCACGGTGTCCCCGGCGTCCTTCAGGCACCGTCCCGCAGCGCGGCGATCCTGCCCTTCAGAGCCCAGGGAACCTCCGACGGGTCGACGCGCACGTCGATCACCGTCGGGCGGTCCGCGGCGGCCAGGGCAGCCGTCAACGCTTCCTCGAACTCGGGGAGGGTACGGGCCACGACGCCGTGGGCGCCGAGACCGCGGCCGATCGTGGCCGCGTCCATCGGGGTGCGGAACATCGCCCCGTGGGAGTGGCCGAACACGCCGTCCTGAACGTTGCGGACCATGGCGTTGCCGCCGTTGTTCAGGACGACCCAGATCACCGCCAGCCGCTCCTCGGCAGCCGTGTGGGTCTCCATCCCGCTCATCGCGTACGCCGCGTCGCCGGTGAGCGCCACGACGGGGCTGCCGTCGCGGGCGAGCGCCCCGCCGACGGCGGCGCCCGCGCTGTACCCCATGGAACCGACGTTCAGCGAGACATGGACGGCCCCGGGAGGCCGACTGACGTACCACCGGCCCATCCAGCTCAGACAGTTGCCGTTGTCGACGAAGAGCAGGGTCTCGGCGGGCAGTGTCCTGCTCATCGACGCGACGACCGCCGAGGCAGGCAGACCGCCTTCTCCTGCGGCCGGTTCGCCCGGCTCCGGCCGCCCCGACGGCTCCTCCGGCCGATGACCGGCCCGCGGGGCGTCGGCGCCCAGCTCCTCCAGCACGGCGTCCAGGGCGGCCGCGGCGTCGCCGACCACCTCCACGTCGGCCGGGAAGCCCGCGTCCATGCGCAGCGGGTCGATGTCGACCCGGCACACGCGCCGGCCGTCGGTCAGCCCGGTCTGCCAGTTGCCGGTGGACAGTTCCCCCAGCGCGCTGCCCAGCACGAGAAGCGTGTCCACCTCAGGGTTCAGGACGACTTCGTGCGCGCGGGGAGAGCCGGCGAAGCCGAAGACACCCGCGGACAGCGGGTGAGTCTCCGGGAAGACGCTCTTGCCTTTGATCGTGGTCGCCACGGGCCAGCCCAGCGATTCGGCCAACCGGACCAGCGGCGTCGTGGCGCGCGCCAGCTTGGCCCCTTGGCCGGCCAGGACCACCCCGTTTCCCGCTGCCCGCAGCAGGTCCGCCATCTGCCGGACGGAACTCCGGGCCGGCTCCGTCGCCGAAGGCGAGCGCAGGCGTTCCAGGGCGCGGACGCAGCTTTCCGCTCCGGTCGACACCGCCTTCGACAGGAAGTCGGTCGGTACAGAGAGGTGCACGGCGCCGGGCCGCCCCGCCCGCGCGGTGCGCATCGCGTGGGCGAGCAGCCTGGGGGTCTGGTCGGGGTGGTGCAGGAGGGCCGAGAGTTTGGTGGCCGAGCGGAAGGCGGAGACGGTGTCGACGGACCAGTTCCCGCCGCTGCTGTCCTGCAGGCTACCCCGTCCGGCCAGCGACGATTCGGTCTGCGCCGAGATGACCAGCATGGGCACTCCGTCGCTGGTCGCACTCGCCGCGGCAGTCAGGGCGTGGAGGGCGCCGGGTCCCGCGGTGGTGCACACCACGCCCGGGCAGCCGGTCGCCTGCGCGGTCCCCTCGGCCATGAAACCGGCACCTTCCTCGTGCCTGGCCAGCACCATGCGTATGCCCGGAAGGCGGTCCACAGCCTCGTACAGGGGCAGGAGGGGGCCTCCGGGGACGCCGAAGACATGGCGCACACCGAGTGTGCGAAGTCCGCGCACGAGCAACTCGGCCACCGTGAACGGCTGTGGTGCCTCGTCGTGGGGTCTGCTCGGCGTCCTGCGGTGATGACGTGTCATGTGAGGGAACCTCCTTTACCGTAGGGAGTCGGAGTACGTCCTGCGGCCGCACCATGTGGCGCCGGAAGGAGCCGAGAATGGAGAACGACTCTCCCCTTCTGCCTCCTGACCGCGATGAGCCCGAGCCGGTCACGCTCGACCTCATACATGCCGCCGTGGCCGGTTCTCTTCGTGGCATCCCCCTCGACGCCACGCACGTCACCGTCAGCCGAACCGTCGTGCCACCGGGTGGGAGCACCGGTTGGCACTACCACGTGGGTCCCGTTCTCGTGGTCGTCGCCGAAGGCACCCTCACCCACACGTTCGCCGACGGGAGCACCGACACGGTCGGTGCGGGCTCCTGTTTCGTCGAGCCGCGGGGCCCGGAGCAGGCCCACGTGGGTGTGAACGCGGCGCAGGTTCCGCTCGTTCTGCACGCGGTCTATTTCCTGCCCGACGCGACGTCCCCGCTGGCCGTACCGGTCCCGGCGCCTCACTGAGATCCGCCGGGCAGGAGTTCGTCGAGGACGTCGGCCAGCAGCGCACTGTCCTGCGCGGCTCGTCCGAGGGCGACGCCGTCCCACGGGGCCTGTCCGCGTTCCACGGTCACACGATGGTCAACGTGCTCAGGCCGTCCAGGTGGGTCAGGCCGGTGGTGGTCAGGCACGGTGCGGGACGGGAGAGGTCCGGGACGATGGCGACGGTGACGTTCACCAGGTGGCCCGCGTAGCGGCCGGTCTGAACCGTCCCGGCCGACGTGTAGACCTGCGTGGCGCCGGCCGCGCTGATGTCGATGCCGGTGACCTGCACGGTGGACTGCTGACTTGTGCCGTTGGCGAGTCGCCAGACCAGTGTGGCCGTCGCGTTGCTGGGGAAGGTCACGCACGTCGCATTCGGGACCGTACTGCCCTCCTGGTAAGTGACGGAGGTGACACCGTCGTTGACCGCGCACGAGCCGTAGGAACCCGTTGAGGTGTAGGTGACCGTCTGCGGTACGAGCTCCTTCAGCCCCGGGCTGTACGTGGTGACCTGGCTGCCCACACACGTGATGGGCGGCGCAGCCGAAGCCGCGGTGGCCCACAGCGGACAGGAAAGCAGAGCCGCCGACAGGGCGACGCATGTGCTTCTGCGAGTACGGCGTTCCATGGTGCCCTTCCTTCCTCGGGGGGGTGCGGTCGGCGCAGCGACCGTCGGGCGGCGTCGAGTACGGTCGAGGAGGGGAACACGTACACCGGACCGCGCGCTCCACAGTGTGCTCCGCGCCTTCGGACCCCACTTTCCGCACGGTGTGATTGAGGCGGAACCAGGGTGGCCGCGGCGCACGCGGGGGGCACGAGTGACCCGCTCGGGCAACGGCTGAGCCCCGGGATGGGCACGAGGCCGGAGAGGCGGGCCCGCAACGACCGGATACCGCCGTGCCCGGAGACCGGTGCCCCTAAGATGGCGAGTTTGTGTGTGACCGCTGTTCCGGCGCGGAGCGACACGAGGTAGCGTCCGCGCTCACGCCCCGCGCGCTGAGGAGGCCTCCCCGGCCGGACTCAGCGTCCACCGCCCAGGAGCGCCTCGGCCCCGGCGAGGATCTCGGTGACCCGGAGGGCGAACACGGCGTCGCACGGATGCGGGCGTCCGGTGCCGACGGCGGTCAGGAGGGCGTCCACGGCCCTCCGCAGGGCGGGCACCGGACCCTCCGGGCTCTCCGGCATCAGTGCCACCCCGGTACCGCCCCGCAACTCCACCGCGGCGCCCGCCGCGGCGGGCGGTGCCGTCAGGCTGAGCGTGAGCGTGCTGGTCGTCCCGCCGGCGTGGTCGAGGACCAGATGGACGGTGTCGCCGGGACCGGGCACGGCCGCCGCCACCTGCCGTACGTCCCCCAGCACCGGCAGCAGGACGGACAGGGCGTGCGGACCCACGTCCCACAGGGCGCCCTTCTCCCGGCGCCACGGCGAGCGCGCGAACGGGCTGTCGCCGCCGAACACCGCACCGAGCCACTGCGCGCGCGCCGTGAACCACTCGCCCGCCCCGGCCTGTTCGGCGATCCACGCCTCGGTCTCGGGCTGGAACCTGGTCGTGAAGAAGACCACGGAGGCGACCCGGGTCTCCCGCACCGCCTCGACCACCGCCCGCCCCTGCGCCACCGTCGTCGCGAGCGGCTTGTCCAGCAGCAGATGGCGCCCGGCCCGCGCCGCCCGCACCGCGAGGTCGGCCTGCACGGCGGGCGGCAGCGCCACGGCGACGGCCTCCACGTCGTCCAACAGGGCGTCGACGTCGTCGTAGGCGCGCGTGCCGTGGCGTGCCGCCAGTTCCTTGGCGGCCTGGGGGCGGCGCCCCCACACGCCCACGAAGTCCACCTCGCCGTGCCCGGCCAGGGCCGGCGCGTGCGCCATGTCCGCCCAGGGCCCGGTGCCCAGCAGTCCGATACGCATGCCGCCGCCTCTCCGAGGTGCCCGACCCGACGCCGGCCGGCGCACCACATCGCCCGGCCGGCCCCGAGCGTGACACACGAAGAGGGTGCCCGCGCAAGCCCTGGGCCGAGGATCACCGACGCGCCCGCCCCGGCGGCACCCCCAGGAACCCGCACCGGTGAGCACACCGCTCCGGAAACCGGCCCCAGGCACCCGCCCGCGTTCCACGAGACCGGTGATTCTGCCGATCCCCGCCACCGCCACGCCCGTCGACAGTGGCACCGCCAGCTCAACGGCGAGGCCCGTCCGGCGGACGGCCCGGGACGCGACCCCACGTGCCCCGGTCCGCGCGACCACCGGCCGGGCGGCTCGCCACGACAGAGAGGACGACTCGTCGTGCAGTCGAACCCCCACACCCACGCCGCTCCGCGCGCCACGCGCCGGCGGCTGGCCGGTCTCACGGCGGCCCTGTCCGCCGTCGTCGCGCTCAGCACCCTCACCGGCCCGGGCGCCCACGCCGCCGACAACCCGTACGAGCGCGGCCCGGCGCCCACCACCTCCAGCATCGAGGCCCTGCGCGGCCCCTACGCCGTGTCGGACACGAGCGTTTCCTCACTCGCCGTCACCGGCTTCGGCGGCGGCACGATCCATTACCCGACCAGCACCAGCGACGGCACGTTCGGCGCCGTCGTGATCGCGCCCGGCTTCACCGCGTACGAGTCCTCCATCGCCTGGCTCGGGCCGCGCCTGGCATCGCAGGGCTTCGTCGTCTTCACCATCGACACCCTCACCACGCTGGACCAGCCCGACTCCCGGGGACGGCAGTTGCTCGCCGCCCTGGACTACCTCACCGAGCGCAGCTCCGTGCGGAGCCGGATCGACAGCAGCCGGCTCGGCGTCATGGGCCACTCGATGGGCGGCGGCGGCACGCTCGAGGCCGCCAAGTCCCGGCCCTCCCTGCAGGCCGCCATCCCCCTCACCCCCTGGAACCTCGACAAGAGCTGGCCCGAGGTCACCACCCCGACCCTGATCGTCGGAGCCGACGGCGACACCGTCGCCCCGGTCGCCTCCCACTCCGAGCCCTTCTACTCCAGCCTGCCCTCCACCACGGACCGCGCGTACCTGGAGCTGAACGGCGCGACCCACTTCTCGCCGAACACGTCCAACACGACGATCGCGAAGTACAGCATTTCCTGGCTCAAGCGGTTCATCGACAACGACACACGTTACGAGCAGTTCCTGTGCCCGCTGCCGAGGCCCAGCCTGACCATCGAGGAGTACCGGGGCAACTGCCCGCACGGCTCCTGACCCTCCACGGCACGGTCCGGTGGCGGTCGCGCGTACGGCGCGGCCGCCACCCGCGCGCTGTGCCGCCACCCGCGCGCTGTGCCGCCACCCGCGCGCTGTGCCGCCGCACGCCCCGGGGCCGCGCGCCCTGGGCAGCCGCACAGCCCTGTCCCGCGCGGACCGGGAGGAAAGCGCTGGTGGGGCCGTCGGTACCTGGCCGATCCGGTGCGCGACGGGCGTGGACCGGTGGCTTCCGCCTCTGGTTACGCGCGCGTAACCTCCCGGGAATGACCGGAGAGACGACCGTACCCACGGCCGTGCGGATCCACGGCCGCGGCGCGCAACGGCGCGCGGTGGGAGCGCTGTTGGACGGCCTGCGGACCCGCGGCGGCCCCCTGGTGGTGACCGGTGAACCAGGGCTCGGCCGCTCCACCCTCCTCCAGTGGGCCGCCGGGTCCTTCACGGCCGGTCCCGTGCTGTGGCTCGACGACGCCCGGCCGGACCGGCACCCGGCGGTGCCGGCAGAGGAACTGCTCGCGGCTTGGCGGGCGGCGGCCGGCGACGGCCCGCTGCTCGTGTGCGTGGACGACGCGCATCTGTGGGACCCGCCCGCCCGGGCCGCCCTGGGCCGAGCGGCGGAGTGCCTGCACCCGGCGGCCCGGACCGGCCTGCTGCTGTCCGTGGCCGGACACCGGGCCGTCGACCCGGAGTACGCCCACCTGCCCGCCGTACGCCTGGACCCGCTGACGCCGCCGCAGGCCGACGCCCTGCTGGACGACGCGACCGACGGCACCGCCGACCCGGCCGTGCGCGCGCACCTGCTGGCCGAGGCGGAGGGCAACCCGGCCCTGCTGCTCGCCCTGGCCCGCCGGCTGTCACCCGCCGAACTGCGCGGACACCGGCCGCTGCCCAGCCCGCTGGCCGACGCCGGCACCCTCGGGTCCGTGGCGGGCGGGGCCCTGTCCGGGCTGTCGCCGGAGGTACGGGACCTGCTGCTGACGGTGGCGGCGGCCGCCCGGGCGTCGGACGGCCCGGACGTCGACGCGGCCCTCGTCCTGGACGCCGCACGGCGGCTGCGGCCGGCCACCGCGCCCGCGCGGGTCAGGGAGCGGCCGCCCGCACTCCTCGCGCTCGCCGAGGGCCGGTTCCGTTTCCGCAGCCCACTGGTCGGCCGCACCGTCCTCGCCACCGCCGCACCGGACCGGCGTCGAGCGGCCCACCGCGCGCTGGCCGCCGTCCTGGAGGCCGCCGGGCAGCGGCTTCCGGCGCTGCTCCACCACGCCTGGTCCCTGGCCGGTGCCGGTCCCGCACCGGCACTCGCGGACCGGCTCGCGGCCCGGGCGGCCGACGCGACGACCGCGCCGTACCGGCTGCGCGCGACGGCGTACGCCCGCGCCGCCGAGCTGTCGGCCGACGGCCCGGACCGGGCGGAGCGGTACACGGCCGCGGCCGAGCAGGAGCTGCTCGCCGGCCGGCCGGACCGCGCGCGCCCGCTGCTCGCCACGGCCCGGGGCTGTGCCGCCCCCGCCGTGGTGCGGGGGCGCGCCGAGCTGGTGCGGGGCCTGACGGAACTGCGCGACGGTCCCGTCGACGACGCGCACCAGTCCCTGCTGCTGGCCGCGTCCCTGCTCGCCGCCGAGGCCCCCGGCCAGGCCGCGGCCGCCGCCCTGGCCGCCGCCGACGCGGCGTGGACGGCCGGCGACCTGACGACCTGCCTGGCGGCCCTCGGTCCGGAACCACCCCTGCCCGGCCGGCGCCCCGGCGCCTCGCGCGCCGGCCGGCCGGTCCCGCCCCCCGACCCGGTGCGCGACCACCGCGTCGGCATGCGGGCACTGCTCGAAGGACGGCTGGACCGCGCGGCCGGACCGCTCGGGCACGTCGTGGAACGCGCCGGTACCGAGGAGCGTCCCGAGGGCCTGCTGCGCGCGGCGGCGGCGGCGCTGCTGCTGGGCGAGGTGGACGCCGCCCGCCGGGCCGGGGCGCGGGCCCTCGCCGCCGCCCGGCACCTCGGGTCGGACACGCTGGTCCCGCAGGCACTGGAGTACCTCGCCTACGCCGAACTGCGCGCCGGCCGGCACCCGCAGGCCCGCGCCCACGCGGAGGAGGGCCTGCGCACCGCGCTGCGGGCCGGGCAGCGCAACACCGCCGCCCACCACCGCGCGGTACTGGCCCTGGCCGCGTCGATCGAGGACGAGCCGGACGTCGTCGCCCGGCACGTGGCGGCCGCGCTGGCCACCGCCCGCCGGCACGGACTGGCCCAGGCGGCCACCCTGGCGGAGTGGGCGGCGGCCCGCGCCGACCTCGGGCGCGGCCGGCCCTTCAACGCCGCCGACCGGCTCGGTCTCCTGGTCCTGCCCGGGCCCCGGCGCGGGCACTTCGCGGTGTGGCGGCTCGCGGTGCCCTGCTTCGTGGAGGCCGCCGTCCTCGCCGGCCGGCACGAGGACGCCCGGACGCTGTTGACGGACTTCGCCGGCTGGGCGGCCTTCGGCGCCGACCCGCAGGCCGCCGCCCAACTGTCCCGCTGCCACGCCCTGCTGGCACCGCCGGACGACGCCGACGCGCTGTACCTTCGTGCGCTCGCCCGGCACGACGAGGCGGGCGGCGACTTCGAACGGGCCCGCACCGCCCTGCTGTACGGCAAGTGGCTGCGCCGGCGGCGCCGGCCGCGCGAGGCCCGCGACCGCCTCGGCAGCGCGCTGGCCGGGTTCGAACGGTGCGGCGCCGGTGTCTGGGCCGAGCAGGCGCGCGGCGAACTGCGGGCCCTCGGAGCCGCCTCGCGCGGCCCCGCCCCGGCCGGCACGCTCACCGGACTGACCCCGCAGCAACTGCGCATCGCCCGGCACGTCGCCGAGGGCGCCACCAACCGGGAGGTGGCGCTGACCCTCGCGGTGAGCATCCGCACCGTCGACTACCACCTCCGCAAGGTCTTCGCGGTCCTCGGCGTACGGTCCCGGCTGGAGCTGGCGCGCGTGGTCGAACAGGCGGAACAGGGGGAACGGGCCGAAAAGACCGGTGCACAGCTCTAGGGACCGACCAGACGGTATGCCATCCTTCGGGGCAGGACGAGTCAGGGGGCAGGCCGGGCGCGGGCGGACGGCCCGTGACGGGTCTCCTCCGTGAGCCCTGCCTGGGGAGGACCGCGATGCAACACGCCGTACGGTCACGAGCAGCGATCCGCACCGCCGGACTGACGCCCGTTCCGCGCCCGCGGACACCGGGCGTCACCTCGCTCATGGACGCCGACGCCCTGCGGGTCCTGCACCGGGCGGCGCGTGGGCTGCTCGACGACCTGCCGGGACTGACCGACCGGCTGGTGGCACTGCTGCGGGAGCTGGAGCCGGCGTACCGCGCCGCCCTGGCGAAGGACCCCACCGCGACCTGGCAGGAGGCGCACCGCTCGCTGCGGCACAGCGTCACCTCTCTGCTGGACCCGCGGGGCGCCCGGGACGCCGCCCGCCGCTGCTCCTGGCGGATCGGCACCACCCGCGCCGAACAGGGACTGCCGCTGGACGCCCTGCTGCACGCCTTCCGCCTCGGCGGCTCCCTGGTGTGGCAGCGGCTGGTCGAGGAGACCTCCCGCACCGCGCCCGAGGACGTCCGGCTGCTGGTGCACGTGGCCGCCGACGTGTGGAACTTCGTCGACGAGCACTGCACCCTCGTCGCGGACGCCTACCGGCAGACCGAGTGGCAGCTGAGCCGGCGCCGGGAGAACCGGGCCCGGCTGCTGGCGGCCGGGCTCCTCGACGGCACCAGCCGCATCGCGGACCTGCCCGAGGCCGCGCAGGCGCTGGACCTGCCGGAGCAGGGCCGGTACGTCGTCGTCGCCGTCGCCGGCGGCCACCCCGCGCGCTCCGCCGCCGCCCGTGCGGCCGTGGTGCCGGACGGGACGCGCGTCCACTGGCACACCGGGGGAGAGGTGGACTACGGCATCGTGCTGCTCGGTGCCGGGGACGACGAACTGCCGGTGCCGGGCGGCACCGTCCCCGGCCTGCGGATCGGCGTCGGCAGCCCCGTCGAGGGACTGGCCGCCGTCGGCGAGGCGCGCGGGCTCGCCGACACAGCGCTCGGCGTCTGCCCCGAGGACGGCGGTACCGTCCGGCTGGCCGACCACCTCCCCGCCGCGCTGGTCGTGGCCGGTCCCGAGCTCGGCCGGGCCCTCGCCGACAGGGTGCTCGGCCCGCTGCTGCGGCTGGAACCGGCCGACCGGGACGTGCTGCTGGACACCCTGACGACGTGGCTCGACTGCGACGGTTCGGCGCAGCGGGCCGGCGAACGCCTCTACTGCCACCGCAACACCGTCCTCAACCGGCTGCGCCGCTGCGAACAGCTCACCGGCCGCTCCCTGGCCCGCCCGGCCGACCTCGTGGAGATCACCCTGTCCCTGACAGCCCACCGAGTCCTCCCCACCTGACCCGGCACCGAGCCACCCCAGCTGACAGGACCTCAGTGGCCTGGCTGCGGGCAGTCGTGCCTCCCCCAGTGCCTGAACGGCCTGGGAGGTATCCCCGGGGCGGCACGGGTGGGCGGTGGGGGTCCCCCGCTCGAGCGAAGCCGAGAGTGGGGGGAGGCACCCCGGCAGCGCCGGGCCACGCCACCCACCCCCGCCCGCCCCACCCACGCCGGTCACCCCGCCCGGACCGGACCACGCGACCCACCCCCGCCCGCCACTCACGCCCGTCACCCCCCACCCCGCAAAACGCACCCCCGCCCCGCCCGCCCCCCACTGGGTGGGCATCCGCACAGACTCCCCGCCCCCCGACTGGGACGCCGCAGCGACCCACCCCGCGGCCCCTGTACGCGTCCCGCCCCCCGTGCTGTGGTGAGCGCCCCTTCCCCCGTCACCGTGCCCACGGCACGGTCCTCAGGAGCCGCGATGCCCGCAGCACCACCGGACGGTGAGCCCGCCCTGCACGTCGAGAGCCTCGACGTGACGTACGGGCGCGTACTGTCCGCTCTCCGTTCCGTGTCCCTGACCGTCCCGCACGCCGGCGTCGTCGCGCTGCTCGGTGCCAACGGCGCCGGCAAGACGACCCTGCTGCGCGCGGTGTCGGGCACCCTGCGCCTGCACCGCGGCGCGATCACGGCCGGCCGGGTCCGCTACGGCGACACGGCCCTCGACGGCCGCGACCCGGTCGCCGCCGTACGCGCCGGAGTCGTGCAGGTGCCCGAGGGCAGGCGGGTGTTCGCCGGGCTCACCGTCGACGAGAACCTGCGGGCCGGCGGCCTCGGCCTCTCCCGGCGCGCCCCGGCCCAGGTCCGCGAGGCCCGGGACCGCGTCTTCGCCCTCTTCCCCCGGCTCGCCGAACGCACCCGCCAGGCCGCGGGCCTGCTGTCCGGCGGCGAGCAGCAGATGCTGGCCATCGGACGCGCCCTGATGGCGGCGCCCCGGCTGCTCCTCCTCGACGAACCCTCCCTCGGGCTCGCCCCGCTCATGGTGGACCGGATCGCCGGGGTGATCCGCGAGATCAACACCCAGGGCACCGCGGTGCTCCTGGTCGAGCAGAACGCCGGCATGGCGCTCGCCCTGGCCGACGACGCCCACGTCCTGGAGGTCGGCGAGATCCGCCTGTCCGGCCCCGCGGACGAACTCGCGCGGACCGACGCCGTACGCCGCCTCTACCTGGGTGAGACCGCCGACGACCAGGGGGCCGCGTGACCACCCGTACCGCCGCGCCGCCCGCGCTCGAGGTCCGCGGCGTCACCGTGCGCTTCGCCGGCCTCACCGCCCTCGACGACGTCTCCTTCACGGTCGCCCCGGACACCGTGCACGCCGTCATCGGACCCAACGGCGCCGGCAAGTCCACCTGCTTCAACGTCCTGTCCGGCCTGTACCGGCCCGCCGCGGGCACCGTGCGGCTGGGCGAGGCCGAGCTGACGCGGCTGGCCCCGCACCGGATCGCCGCCCTCGGCGTGGCCCGCACCTTCCAGAACATCGTCACCACCCAGGGCACCGTCGCCGACAACCTGATGCTGGGCCGCCACGCCCTGACCCGCGCCGGCTTCGCCGCCGGCGCCCTGCGTCTGCCGCGCGCCGTGCGCGAACAGCGCGAACACCTCGCCAAGGCCCGGGAGATCGCCGAACTCACCGGGCTCGGAGCCCACTTCGACTCACCCGTCGCCCTGCTCTCCTACGGCGACCGCAAGCGGGTCGAACTCGCCCGCGCCCTCTGCCTGGAGCCCCGTGTGCTGCTGCTCGACGAACCCGTGGCCGGCATGAACGCCGCCGAACGTGTCCGCATGACCGAGGTCGTCCGGGAGGTCCGCGCCGAACTCGGCCTGTCCGTCGTTCTGGTGGAGCACGACATGGGCCTGGTCATGCGCCTCGCGGACGACGTCACCGTCCTCGACTTCGGCAAGGCCATCGCCCACGGCACCCCGGACGAGGTGCGGCGCGACCCCGAGGTGCTGCGCGCCTACCTCGGCACCGGCACCACCGGGGAGGGCGCGGCGTGAGCGGCTTCCTCGACAACCTCCTGAACGGCCTCGCCCTCGGCTCGGTCTACGCCCTGATCGCCCTCGGCTTCGTCACCATCTTCAAGGCCTCCGGCGTCCTCAACTTCGCCCACGGCTCCCTGCTGCTGCTCGGCGGCTACCTCGTCGCGGTCCTCCACGACGACCTCGGCTTCGCCGGCGCGCTGGCCCTCGCCGTCGTCGTCACGGCCGCCGTGGCCGGCGCGCTCGACCGGCTGCTCCTCCAGCGCGGGGAGCAGGACGCCCACGGCGCCCATGTGCAGACCATCGTGACCATCGGCATCGACATCGTCCTGGTCACCGACCTGGCCCGGCGCATCGGCGGGGACCTGCTGCCCCTCGGCGATCCCTGGGGCGACGCGGTGACCGACCTGGGGCCGGTGACCGTCGCCGACAGCCGCGTCGCCGCGATCCTGGTGTCCGCCGTGGCCATCGGCGGCGCCTTCGCCCTCTTCCGGTTCACCCCGTGGGGCCTGTCCCTGCGCGCGGCGGCCGAGGACGCCGAGGCCGCCGCGCTGATGGGCGTACGGCTGACCCGGATCCGCACCGTCGCCTGGTGCCTGGCCGGCGGTCTCGCCGCGCTCGCCGCGGTCTTCCTCGTCGCCTTCCCCGCGCCGGGCCTGGAGCGCACCACCGGGCAGATCGCCCTCAAGGCGTTCCCCGCGGCGATCCTCGGCGGCATGGCCTCCCCGGTCGGCGCCCTGGTCGGCAGCATGCTGATCGGCCTCACCGAGGCGTACGTCGCCGGCTACCAGTCCGATCTGCACGTCCTCGGCGAGGGCTTCGGCGACGTCGCCCCGTACGCCGTGATGGTGCTGGTCCTCCTGGTCCGCCCCGCCGGACTGTTCGCGGCGAAGGGAGCGGTCCGTGTCTGACCTCCGCAAGGCGAACGGCCTCCTCCAGCGTGGTCCGCTGCTCCTGTCCGCCCTCCTCCTGTGCGCCCTGCCCTTCTACCTGGACGCCTTCTGGCTGCGCATCGGCCTGTTCTCGATGGCCGCGGCCATCGGCGCCGTGGGACTCGGCCTCCTCAGCGGCACCGCGGGACAGCTCTCCCTCGGTCACGCCTTCTTCCTCGCCGTCGGCGCCTACGGCTACGTCTGGCTGGCGGGCGAGCCCGGGCCGGGGCTGCACCCGGCGCTCGCCGCGGTCCTCGCGGTCCTGCTCGCCGGCGCCGCGGGCGGACTGTTCAGCCCCGTCGCCGCCCGGGTCAAGGGCATCTACCTGGGCGTGGCCACCCTCGCCCTCGTCTTCCTCGGCCACCACGTCCTGCTCACCGCGGACTCCGTCACCGGCGGCTTCAACGGCCGCTCGGTCCCGCCGCTGGAGCTCGGCGGATTCACCTTCGCCGAGTCCGACCCCGGACTGACGGTGCTGGGCGTGCCGTTCGGCGCCGAGGAACGGCTCTGGTACCTGGGCCTCGCCCTGTTCGCCGTCACCTGGTTCACCGCGCGCGGACTGCTGCGCGGACGTCCCGGGCGCGCCCTGGTGGCGCTGCGCGACAGCGAGACGGCGGCGTCCGTGATGGGCGTCCACGTGGCGAAGTACCGCTCGGCGGCGTTCGTCGTCTCCTCGATGTACGCGGGTCTCGCCGGCGTGCTGCTGGCGCTCTCCTTCCGCCGCGTCGTGCCCGACTACTTCTCCCTGGCCCTCTCCGTCGACTACCTCGCCATGATCGTCATCGGCGGTCTGGGATCCGTGGCCGGGGCCACCGCCGGGGCCGTCTTCGTGACCGCACTGCCCCTGCTGATGACGCGCTACGCCGACCAGTTGCCCCTGGTCGCGACGCCCGGCTCCGGCGACGGTTCGATCGGCCCCACCGAGGCCGCCCGCTACCTCTACGGCGCGGCGATCGTCGTGATCCTCCTCTACGCCCCCGACGGCCTCCACGGCCTGGCCCGCCGCATCCGTGCCCGCCTGCGCCGCCGGCCCCCGGTCACCGGACCTCCCGACACCGGGCCCACGCCCCGGACCACCCCTGCCACCACCGCACGAGCCAAGGAGCACACCCCGTGAACGTCACGCACCCCAGGCCCCGCACCACCCGGACCGCCGCCCTGGCCGCGGCGCTGGCCGCCGTGCTGCTCGCGGGCACCGCCTGCAGCTCCAAGGCGGACGGCGGGAGCACCGACGACGGTGCCGACGGTGTCAAGGCCGGCCCCGGAGTCAGCGACAAGGCCATCAGGCTCGGAGCGCTGACCGACCTCACCGGCCCCTACGCCACCCTCGGCAAGAGCATCGTGCAGGCCCAGCAGATGTGGGCCGACGAGACCAACGCCGCGGGCGGCATCTGCGGACGCAAGGTCGAGATCGTCGTCAAGGACCACGGCTACGACGTGCAGAAGGCGGTCACCGCCTACGCCGACATCTCCCCGGACGTCGTCGCCCTGCCCCAGGTCATCGGCTCGCCGGTGGTCGCCGCCCTGCTCGACGACATCGAACGCGACCACATGCTGACCTTCCCGCAGGCCTGGGCGGCCTCCCTGCTCGGCAAGGACGCCGTCCAGGTCCTCGGCACCACCTACGACCTCGACATGATCGCCGCGGTCGACTTCCTGACCCGTACCGGGAAAGTCGCCAAGGGCGACACCATCGGCCACGTCTATTTCGAGGGCGACTACGGCGCGAACGCGCTGGAGGGCTCGACGTGGGCCGCGGAGAAGGCCGGGATGAAGGTGGCCGGCCAGAAGATCAAGGCCACCGACACCGATCTCTCCGCGCAGGTGTCGGCGCTGAGCAAGGCCGGGGTGAAGGCCGTCCTGATCAGTGCCGGTCCCGCCCAGACCGCGTCCCTGGCCGGCGTGGCCGCCTCCAAGGGGCTGACGGTGCCGATCGTCAGCAGCGCGCCGGGGTACGCCCCGCAGCTGATGAAGACGCCGGCCGCGAAGGCGCTGGAGGCCATGGTCCACGTCGTCAGCGCGGCACCGGCCGTCAGCTCCGATCTGCCGGGCGTCCGGAAGATGGTCGCCTCCTACGGCAAGAAGTACCCCGGCTCCCCGGTCGACTCGGGCGTGCTCTCCGGGTACAACGCCGCCCAGCTGATCGGCGCCGACCTGAAGAAGGCCTGCGAGGGCGGCAGCCTCACCCGTGAGGACGTGGTCAAGGCGCACCGTTCCCAGCACGACGCCGACACCGGGCTGGGCACGCCGCAGAACTTCACCGACGTCTCCGCGCCCGCGAGCCGCTCCACCTATGTGCTGAAGCCCGACGCCGAGGCCGCCGGCGGTCTGGTCGGCGTCGAGGATGCCCACCAGGCACCCGGGGTGGACGCGTACCTGGCCGCACGCCGCTGACGGACATTAGGGGCCGTCAACTGCCCTACCAAGACATAGCGTTGACGGCCCTTCGGTCCGACCCCTGGTTCGCCGGACCACCGGGTCTCTAGGATGTACTCTCTGTCATGCCGGTGCGGTTGGCGCGGTACGGAGCTGGGGGAAAGATGCAAGCCGACAAGCAGCTGTCCACGGAGATCGACTCCAACGTGCCAACGGCCGCACGTATGTACGATTACTACCTCGGCGGCAAGGACAACTACGCGGCCGACCGGGCTGCGGTCGACCAGCTCGACAAGGTCGTGCCCAGCACCCGCCGGCTGGCCCTGAACAACCGGCGCTTCCTGCAGCGCGTCGTCAGGACCCTCGCCGAGGACTACGGCATACGTCAGTTCCTGGACCACGGCTCCGGCCTGCCCACGCAGGACAACGTGCACACCGTCGCCCAGCGCGTCGACCCCGAGTCCCGCGTGGTCTATGTCGACAACGACCCGATGGTGCTGGTCCACGGCCGGGCGCTGCTCGACCAGAACGACCGGACCGCCGTCATACACGCCGACATGCGCTCGACCGAGGAGATCTTCTCGCACCCGGAGACGCGGCGCCTGATCGACTTCTCGCAGCCGGTGGCGGTTCTGTTCAACTCGGTCTTCCACTGCATCCCGGACAGCGAGACCGACGGGCCGAAGGCCGTCGTCCGTCGCGTGACCGAGCGCCTCGCGCCCGGCAGCTACGCCGTGATCTGCCAGCTGGTCAGCGAGGACGCCGAAGTGCGCAAGTTCGTCACGGACTTCATGAACGAGGCGACGCAGGGACACTGGGGCCGGGTCCGCGAGCCCAAGGACGTCGAGTCGTTCTTCGAGGGCATGGACATCCTGGAGCCGGGTCTGGTGGAGGTCTCCACCTGGCGGCCGGACAGCGAGGTGGCTCCCCGGCAGCTCACCGACGAGTGGATCGAGTTCGGCGGTCTGGGCCGCATCCGCTAGCCGGCACAGAACCACGGGCCGTGCGCCGCGTCGAGGACGCGGTGCGCGGCCCGCTCGCTGCCGGGCCCGCCGTGTCGGAACGGTCCCGCTCGCTCTCGCCGGCTCAGCTCGCGGCGTAGCGCCCCGATGCCCTCTCGCGCAGCATCGCCAGTGACGCGCGCGGCGTCAGCGCCTCGTCGGCCAGCCGGTCGAGGGCGACCCGGTACTCCTCGGTCTCGTCGCGGTCCTCGAGGAAGTTGGCGCTCTTGATGTGCTCCAGGTAGACCACGTCGGGCAGGTCGCTGCCGCCGAAGCGCAGGTAGGTCACCGGGATGGCGGGCGCCGACGCGTTGGTCACGTCCAGCGGCACGATCTGCAGGGTCACGTGGGGCCGCTCGGTCATCTCGACGAGGTGCTCGAGCTGTTCCCGCATGACGTCGCGGCTGCCGAGCACGCGGAGCAGCACCGACTCGTCGATGATCGCCCACAGCTGCGGCGCGTCCGGGCGGTGCAGCAACTCCGCGCGGCGCATGCGCAGTTCGACCCGCCGCTCGACCTCCGAGGCCGGCGCGTTCGGCAGGCCGCGCTCGACCACGGCGCGGGTGTAGGCCGCCGTCTGGAGCAGTCCGGGAACGTACTGGATCTCGAAGGTGCGGATGGTCGCCGCCGCCTCCTGGAGGCCGACCAGGCGGTCGAACCACTCGGGCATCAGGCGCTTGTCGTACCGCTGCCACCAGCCCGGCTCACTCGCACGCTGCAGCAGCTTCAGCAGGACGGAGGCCTCGTAGGCGTCGGTGCCGTAGCGCTCCAGCAGGGCGCGTACGTCGGTCTCCGTGGGGGGCCTGCGGCTCTTGCCGGATTCGATGCGGGACAGCTTCGCCGGGCTGAACCCCAGCTCCCGCGCCGCCTGGTCCTGGGACAGGCCGGCGTCCTCCCGGAAACCCGCCAGCTGTACGCCGACGAGCATCTTCAGCAGGGTCGGAGCCGGCTCGGTCCGGTCCAGATAGGGTTCGAGACGGGAGATGCGGGGCGACGCGGCGGACATCCTGGCTCCCAGCAGACCGGCAGACTTGATGAACACACTATCTCACCCTGCCGGTCTTTCCCGCACATGCCCGTGGAAATCGGGTAGTTGGCCTCCGCTTCGCCGTCGGCGTGCGCTGCGGCGGCCGCTCCCCGCCCCCGTCACAGCAAGTGGTCGAACTCACCGTCCTTCGCGCCGGCCAGGAAGGCGGCGACCTCGGCGGAGGTGTAGACGAGCGCGGGGCCGTCCGGATCACGGGAGTTGCGCATCGCGATGCCGCCGTCGACGAGGGCGACCTCGACGCAGTTGCCCTCGGCGTTGCTGTGCCGGCTCTTCTTCCAGCAGGCGTCCAGCGAACTGGCCTGCACTCCGTTCCGCACTGGTGGCACCGCAGTCTCCTTGCCGTCCGGGGGAGCGGACCGCGTCACGTCGGCCCTCCTGCGCTCCCGCCCGATTTTTTCTGCGCAATTTCTCGTGCAATTGCACGCGAGCGCTGTCTGCGTGGATAATAGCCGTGGCGTCAACCCCTCGGTCGACGCCCCTTACTGACGTCGCATCAGGGAGATGCCGTGCCGTCACCTGCGCATCCAACGCTCCGCTCGCCCGCCGAGCCTGTGCCGGAGGCGGAGGCGGCGAGCCGGTTCGAAGGGCTTCCGCGTGCGGCTCGACCGGCCACCCGCCCCGCCGAGTGGCCGCTCCCCGGCACCCACGCGACATCGTGCGCACCACCCGCCCCTGCCGCGCCCGCGGTGCTGCGCCTCGCCTGCAGCGGGGAAGGCTTCGCCCGGGCCCGGGCGTTCACCCGGGACACGCTGCGCCGGTGGTCCCTCGACCACCACGGTGACGACGCCGTCCTGGTGATCACCGAACTCGCCGCCAACGCCGTGGCGCACGGGGTGCCGTCGGCCGCGACGGGCCGGCCCGAGATCCGGCTGGCCCTCAGCCTGCACCCCGGCCGCCTGATGCTGAGCGTCTCCGACCCCGGGGACGGCGTCCCCGTGCCCACCCCGTCCGACGGCTGCGACCTGCGCGAGCACGGGCGCGGTCTGTCCATCGTCGACGCCCTGGCGGAGGAGTGGGGCTGGACCCCGAGACCTCCGGCGGGCAAGACCGTCTGGGCCACGTTGTCGACCGGCCCCCTCATCTGACCCGACTGCCGCGGAAGGGCCCCACACCATGCGCAGCGCTCCGACCCCACCGCCGAGCACCCGGCGCACCGACCGTCACACGTCGCCGGCCGGTTCGCTCCGCACCACGCCCCTCGACGGGCTCGACCGGGTGCCCTGGGACGAGATCCAGGACTCCAGCGGCTCCGCCGCGGCGATCCCCCGGCTGCTCGACAAGGTCGCCCGGGGCGATGCCGAGACCGCCCGGGCCGCCCTCGGCGATCTGCGGAAACGCATCTGCCAGTACGGCTTCGTCGTGGAGCAGGCCACCGCCGCGACCGTGCCCTTCCTCTGGGAGCTGGCCCAGCGGCCCCAGGTCAACTGCCGGGCTCAGATCATCCAGTTGCTCAAGAACATCGCCGACGCCCGGCAGTGGGAGACCACCGCCACCGCCTACCCCAAGCTCCTCAACCACCGGGAGAACCCGGTGGTGTGGGAGCGCGCCGCCCGTCAGGCCGTCCGCGCCCGGCGGGGCGAGCTGGAGCGGCTGCTGGCCGAGGACGACAGTGAGATCACGCGGGCCACCACCGAACTGGCCCGCACGCTCGGAGACTGAGACCCGCGCCCTCCACGGGGGAGAAGGCGCGGGTCTCTCCCGGCGCCCGAGGTTCCCCAGGCCCGCGGTTCCCCGGGCCCGCGGCTCCCGGCCCACGCGGCTCCCGGCCCACGTGCAGGGCCGGCCTGCGCATTCCCGGCCCGCGGGACGGTGTGGCGCGGTCCCGACCGAAGAGGTAAGAAGGCGCGCGAGGCGAGAAAGCGCTTGCCCCACCCCTCGGTCACCAGGAGGACCACGCCGATGGCGTCGTCGTTGGAAAAGCCGCTCGACCACCGCTACCGGGGCGAGCACCCGATACGCACGCTCGTCTACCTGCTCCGCGCCGACCGCCGCCGACTGGCCGGAGCGGTCGCGGTGTTCACCGTCAAGCACAGCCCCGTCTGGCTGCTGCCCCTGATCACCGCGTCCATCATCGACACCGTCGTCCAGCACCGGCCGATCGGCACGCTCTGGACCAGCACCGGGATCATCATGTTCATCCTGGTGGTCAACTACCCGCTGCACCTGCTGTACGTCCGCCTCCTGTACGGCAGCGTCCGCCGCATGGGCACCGCCCTGCGATCCGCCCTCTGCACGCGCATGCAGCAGCTTTCCATCGGCTATCACTCGCGCGTCAGTGCCGGCGTCCTCCAGGCCAAGGTCGTGCGGGACGTGGAGACGGTGGAGCAGATGGTGCAGCAGACCGCCGAGACCGGCCTCGGCGCGCTCACCGTCCTCACCGGCGGCCTCGTCATCATCGCCGTCCGCACACCGGAGTTCCTGCCCGTCTTCCTCGTCGTCGTGCCCGCCGCCTCCCTCCTCGTCGCCCGGCTGCGCGCCCGGCTGCGCGCCCACAACGAGCGCTTCCGGCACGAGGTGGAGACCCTCTCCTCCCGCGTCACCGAGATGACCCGGCTCATCCCGGTCACGCGCGCCCACGGACTGGAGCGCAAGGCGCTGCGCCGCATGGACGGCACCCTGGACCGGCTGCTCACGTCAGGGATGCGCCTCGACCTGGTCAACGGCCGCTTCGGCTCACTGTCCTGGGTCGTGCTCAACGTCGTCGGCGTCCTGGTCCTCGCGGGCGCGGCGCTGATCTCCTACTACGACGTGTGGGGCGTGAGCGCCGGCGACGTCGTCATGCTCAGCGCCTTCCTGACCACGCTGACCGGCTCCACCACGACGCTGGCGGGCCTGGCCCCGGTCATCACCAAGGGTCTGGAGTCCGTCCGTTCGGTCGGCGAGGTCCTGCAGGCGCCCGAACTGGAGGACAACGAGGGCAAGGCGGAACTCGGCTCCCTGCGCGGGGCCGTCACCTTCGAGAACGTCGGCCACGTCTACGAGGGTGACGGGCGGCCCGCCGTACGCGACTTCACCCTCGCGGTCGACCCCGGCGAGACCGTCGCCCTGGTCGGCGCCTCCGGCGCGGGCAAGTCCACCGTGCTCAACCTGGTGATCGGCTTCCTGCGTCCCACCAGCGGCCGGCTGCTGCTCGACGGCATCGACATGACCACCCTCGACCTGCGCACGTACCGGCGCTTCGTCTCGGTGGTGCCGCAGGAGTCGATCCTCTTCGACGGCACGATCCGGGAGAACGTCGCCTACGGCATGGACGATGCCGACGAGGAGGCGGTGCGCGCGGCGCTGCGCGACGCCAACGCGCTGGAGTTCGTCGAACGGCTGCCGCAGGGCCTGGACACCCTGGTCGGCGAGCACGGTGCCCGGCTGTCCGGCGGGCAGCGCCAGCGCCTGGCCATCGCCCGGGCCCTGATCCGCGACCCCAAGGTGCTGATCCTGGACGAGGCCACCTCCGCCCTGGACACCCGGTCCGAGGCGCTCGTCCAGCAGGCCCTCGCCCGGCTGCTGAGCGGACGCACCACCTTCGTCGTGGCGCACCGGCTGTCCACCGTGCGCGGCGCCGACCGCATCGTGGTGATGGGGGAGGGCCGGGTCCTGGAGACCGGTACGCACGAGGAACTCCTGCGCAGGCAGGGGGCGTACACGGCCCTGCACAGCGGTCAGGTCGCCTGAGCACCCCCGCGGCGTTCCGTCCCTTTTCTTACTGGTTGTCGACCTGTCGAGTCGCTGCTCGGACACGAAACGAAGGAATTGCGTCAATTGCGAGCAGGTGCGCTCATGAGGTGAATGTTCCGTCAGGGTTCGGGCATACGCAGCGAAAATCGAGAGAGGGGCGCTTCGTGCTCGAACCGGACCCGAAGGTCGTCAGGGAGTTGCTGACGCGGTACGCGTCGCTGCGGATCGCTCAGGCGGAGAGGGAGCGGCCGGCGGCGGCGCGGGAGCTGGCGGACGTCAGCTACACGCTGTGCGTGATGATGGCGACGACCGGCATCCACGAGGCGGTGGCCAAGGCGGACGCGCTGCTGCTGGCCAAGGGGCGGACGCCGGACGCCGTCCGGACCGCGGACCCGGACGGGGAGAGCGGCCTGTCGCTGGCCGTGTGACACCGCCGTCCCCGGGGCCCGTCCCGCGGATCCGGCCGGGACCGTCCGGCCGGACCGCGGGACGGGCCCCGCGCACGACCGGCCGGCCCTGAGCACCCCGTCACCTGCTCGGGGGAAAGCGCACCACCGGACGGCCGGACGCCTAGACTGCTCAGTCGCGCCTCCGTACGGGGGCGGACGACACGAAAGGCACGTTGACGGGTGTTCCAGGATTCCCCCATCTACGACCGACTCGTCGCCGAATGCGGTGACGTCCCCACGCAGGTGCGCCGGGAGGCGGAGCGAGTGAGCAGGGAACTGGAGGTCGTCATGCGCCCCCTGCACTCGCCCGGCCACCTGCCCGGCGCCGAGCGCACCCCGTCCCCCGGCGCCGGCTGGCAGCGCACCGCGCTGCTGCCCGGCCCGCGCCCGCACTGACACGGCCTCACCCGACGACCGCCGGGTCCGCGCCGTCCGCCGCCGCCGGCTCCGCGCCGCCGGGGCGGGCCAGCCACTCGGCGATGGTGCGGGCGATCGGCTGGCCCGTGTCCACCTCGACGAAGCCGAACTGCCCGGACTGGTTGCACTCCAGGAACCACCAGGTGCCGTCCGCGTCCTCGGCGAAGTCGAAAGCCCCGTACGCCAGGTGCGCCCCCCGCATGTACGCCAGGACGGCCCCGGCGACCCGCGGCGGCACCTCGGCGGGCCGCCACGGCTCGCCTGACGAGGAGAAGCGGACGTCCACTTCCGGGTCCCGGCCGGCGAGGGTCGTCCTGCGGGCGGCGAGCAGCCGGTCGCCGACGACGGTGAGACGGACGTCGGCGCGCTTGGCGACCCGGCGTTGCAGCAGTGTCGGGCCGTGGGCGACGGCGGAGAAGTCCGCCTCCGGCGGGACCCGGCTGGTCGGCACCGCCAGGGGCGGGTCCTGCGGGTGCGCGCCGGAGACGGGCTTGACCACGAGGTCCGGGTAGCGCTCGGCGAACTCCCGTGCCGCCCGCGGGAACGTCGTGATCAGCGTGGCCGGCACGAACAGCCCGCACTCCTGGGCGAGACGCAGCTGCCAGGGCTTGTACCGGGCACGGTGGGCCGCGTCGGGCTGGTTCATCCACCGCGCCCCGCAGCCGCGGAGCATGCCGTAGAGCGCCTGCGCGGACTCCTCGGTCAGCCACGGCGAGGGCTCGGTGGCCCGCGTCGCCGCGCCTCCCGGCCTGCGCACCCAGACGGACCGCAGGCCCCCGATGCTCACCAGGCGGCCTCCCGAGGACAGATGGCCGCGGAAGGACCCGTGCGCGAACTCGCCGGAGAGTGCGACGGTATGGGTCAGATCGGCGGGGTCCAGTCGGACCACCGGAACGCCCGCCGCGTTCAGGTGCACGACCACCATGTCCGCGGTGACGTCCTCTTCACAGGTAAGGATCAGCACGGTCATTCTCGGCGGCCCGCGTTCAGTCGTCGAAGTGAGTCTTCGACCCCGCCGTGGAGGTCGTGGTCCCCAGTTCTCTCAGCAGTGCGTGGTCGCAGGCGGCCACACGCCCGTCGAGGAGCACGTTCAACTGCAGCCCGGAGTCGTAGACGTACGGAGTCGTGGCTTCCAACTCCACCGCGGGCCGTGCGTAGTTGAGCGCGAACGGTTGCATCGTCTCTCCCTAGTCGGTGCTGCGCCGATCAAGCGATGGTTCCTGTGCGCCGTCGCCTGGTCCGCCGACTTCCCTCGGCTTCCAGAGACTTATACGAATCGAACGGGTGATTGGTTTCCTTACGCAGCGTAGTCACGGGGCGGACGCGTGCCCCGTTCCCGCTCGCCGAGGGAGCCGCGCACCGAGCGCAGGGCGAGGAGCAGTACACCGATGTCGTCCAGGTACACCGGGTCGGGCACGAGGTCCGCCGGCAGCAAGAAGTAGAGGACGGCGCCCCAGAACACCCACCGGGGCCCGCCGGTCAGCCCCGCCCTTCTGAGGTCCCGCCGGGTACGGACCAGCCGTACGAGGACGCCGACGGCCACGCAGAGGGCGACCGCCGCCAGCGACACCGCCGCGGCGATCACCACTGTGGTCGTATCCACCCCGCCCCTCCTCCTGGTGCGCGGCACATGCCTTGACTGTCGGATTCCCGTTCGGCGGGGCGATAAGTCCCCGTACCGGGTCTCTCATCCCCGTGGCCCGCCCGAGTGGCACCGTGCGGTGGACGGCCCTAGTAATGGGCACCACATCGCGTGTCGCACGTCGGGGACGCAGGGCGGCCGCACCCCCATCCCACGGAGAGAACATGACCACCGGCTCCTCATCATCCCGTACGACCGAATACGCCATATCCGCCGTGGACCTGCCGGCCGCGGAGACGACCACGGGCACGGGCACGCACACGGTCGGGCCAGGAATCGCGGAGGCCGGCACCGCCCGCTCGCCCGTCCCACGGGAACCCGTCCCGAGGGAGCCCACGCCGCGGGAGCGGACGTTCCGGACCGCCGACGCCCGGCCCGCCCCCCACGAGCCGCCCGCCGGGCCGGACGACGGGGACTGGTTCACGGACGGGGACCTCTTCGACGACGAGAACTTCGGCCGTGAGGCCTTCGGCCGGGGTCCCGTCGGCGGGGAACGCTCCGTCCACGACCACGCCGCCCACGAACCCGTCGACCGGGAACGCCCCGTCCACGACCCCGCCGACCGCGAGCCGTTCGCGGACGGGTCCGTCGCCCGGGAGTCCGTCGCCCCCGGCGACGCGTCGCGGTCCTACGGCGACCCCGTCGGCGACCTGGTGCGCGCCGCCGTGGCCGACCGGCCGCTGGAAGAGGTCGTCGACCTCATCGCCATGCTGGAGCAGTCCCCCCAGTACGCGCAGGCCACGGGCGACGCGCTCCGCGCGGTGGGTGTCAACCGGTCCGTGGAGGACGTCACCCGGCTCGCGGCCCTGCTGACCCGGCCGCCCCGCCGCCCGGACAGCGCGGACGAGGCGATCCGCGCCGCGGCGGCACACCGCTCGGTGGAGGACGTGACCCGGCTGATGGCCCTGCTGCACCGCACTCCGCTGGAGCCGCACTGCGGCCAGGAGGCCGTACGGGCCGCCGCCACCGGCCGGCCCGTGGAGGACCTGGTCGAACTGATCGGCCGGCTCGCCGAGGAGAAGCGGGTGCACGCCGACCGGCCGGGCCCCCGGCTCACGCAGCCGCTCCCGGAGGACCCGTACGCGACCCGGGAGCCGGCGCCCGTCGAAGAACAGGTGCGCTCCGGAGCCGCTTCCCGTGGCCGCGAACGACGCCGCGGCCTGCGCCCGGTCCGGAGAAACCGGGACCGGGCCCGGGACCGCGCCCCGCGCGACCGCGACCGTGAGCGCGGCCCCGCGGGGCGGCGGACCGCCGGGCGGGCGCTCTGGCCGACGTGGCTCACCGTCGCCGCACTCGCCGGCTGCGGCGTGGCCTACTTCCCGCTGCACCAGAACGACGCGTCCGTCCGCGGCTACGCGTTCGCGCTCGGCCTGTCGGCGCTCTGCCTCGTGGTCGCCCTGCTCCTGACCGTGCGTGCCGCCGTGCCGGTGCTCGCCGTCGCGGTCGTGCTGCCCGCGGCACTGGCCGCGGCGAAGCTCTACGGCACCACCGCCCCGTCGGTGGAGATGTCCCGCACCGTCGACCTCACCCTCGCGCCGGTCTGGGTGGCCGTGGGAGTCGCCGTACTCGCGTCACTGGTCGCACTGACGGCACTGTGCGCACGGGTCGCGTCGCAGGCTCCCGTCCGGAGCCGGCAGGCCCGCCCGGTCGCCCGGGCACGCCGCGTCGCCGACTGACCGCCCACCCGGGCCCCAGTGGTCCCGCCGGACGTGGGGCGGGACCACGGGGGGCCGCCGTCATACCCCCAGCATGCCCGCGGGGTGCTCGTGCTCGAGCAGCCCGGAGAGCACCCGGTCGGGGGTGAGCGGGAGCGCGCGGAACCGGATGCCGGTGGCGTGGTGGACCGCGTTGCCGACGGCCGCCGCCGAACCGACGATGCCGATTTCGCCGATGCCCTTGCTGCCCATCGGGTTGAGGTGGGCGTCCTCCTCGTCCACCCAGTACGCCTCCACGGACGGGACGTCGGCGTGCGCGGGCACGTGGTACGACGCGAGGTCGGACTCGGCGAAGTCACCGAACGCCGGGTCGACCGTGCTGTCCTCGGTCAGCGCCATGCCCAGGCCCATCGTCATCCCGCCGACGAACTGCGAGCGGGCCGTACGGGCGTTGAGGATGTGCCCGGCGGCGAAGACGCCCAGCATCCGCCGCACCCGGACCTCCCCGGTGACCGTGTCGACGGTGACCTCGGCGTAGTGCGCCCCGAACGCGTGCCGCGCGTACCCGGTCTCGGCGTCGGCGGAACCGGTGGTGTCGGCCTCGGCCACGACGCCCTCGTCGGGCAGCGGGCCCACGGGACCGGCCAGGCGTTCGGCCAGCCGCGCGCACGCCTCGTGCACGGCCCAGCCCCAGGAGGCGGTGCCGGACGAGCCGCCCGCCACCGGCGCGGAGCCGAAGTCGCTGTTCCCCACCTCGATGCGGACCCGGTCCAGGGGCACGCCGAGCGCGTCGGCCGCTATCTGCGCGCAGACCGTCCGGGCACCGGTGCCGATGTCCGTGGCGTTGACCCGCACCAGGAAGCCACCGTCCGGCAGGGCCCGCGCCGACGCGCGGCAGGGCGCGGCCAGCACCGGATACGTGGCGGCGGCCACCCCGCTGCCCACCAGCAGGTGACCCTCGGCGCGGGAGCGCGGGCGCGGATCGCGCTCCGCCCACCCGAACCGGCGCGCTCCCTCGCGCAGACACTCCACGAGATGCCTGCTGCTGAAGGGCTTGCCGCTGTCGGGCTCGGTCTCCGGCTCGTTGCGGATCCGCAGCTCCACCGGGTCGACGCCCAGTTCGACGGCGAGTTCGTCCACCGCGGATTCCAGTGCGTACATGCCGGGGCACTCGCCCGGGGCGCGCATCCAGGACGGCGTGGGCACGTCCAGGGGCACCACCCGGTGCAGGGTGCGCAGGGCGGGAGCGGCGTACATGACGCGCGCGGGCACCGCCGCCTGCTCCACGAACTCCTTCACCCGTGAGGTGTGCGTCGTGACCTCGTGCGCGACCGAGGTGAACCGGCCGTCGGCGTCGGCGCCGAGGCGCAGCCGGTGCAGCGTCGGCGCGCGGTGGCCGACGACGGCGGGCAGAAGACGGCGCGGCAGCGCGACGGTGACCGGCCTCCCGGTGTGCAGCGCCGCCATCATGGCCAGGACCACGTCGGGCCGGGGGGTGCCCTTGGACCCGAAACCGCCGCCCACGTGCTCGGCGAGGACCGTGATCCGGTCCTCGGTCAGCCCGGACAGCCGGGCGAGTTCCTTCCGCACGGCGGTGCTGCCCTGGCTGGAGGAGTGCACGGTCAGCCGCTCGCCGTCCCACACCGCGGTGCTGCTGTGCGGCTCCATGGGATGGTTGTGCAGCGGCGGCACCTCGTACTCGACGTCGACCCGGACCGGTGACGACGCGAAGGCGCCGTCGGCGTCGCCCTGCTCGGTGGCGGCCGGGAAGCCTCCGTTGGCCGTCTCGGGGACGTAGGCACCGGGATGGCCGGCGGTGAGGGTGACGTCGTGGCTCTCCGCCGCGTAGGTGACGCGGACGGCGGCGGCGCCCGCCCGGGCCGCCTCCAGCGTCTCGCCCACCACCAGGCCCACGAACCAGCCCCGGTGCGGTACGTGCGGGCTCTGCAGCAGGGCGAGCGTGGGGTCGTCGGGCTCGCCCAGCCGGGGCGCGTTCTCGTGCGTGAGCACCGCGAGCACGCCGGGCAGCGCCAGCGCGGCGGCGACGTCAACGCCGGTCACCCGGCCGCGCGCGACCGCAGCCGGCACGGGCCAGGCCTGGGCGCGGCCGGGGAAGTCGTACTCGGCGGCGTACCGGGCGGTGCCGGTGACCTTCTCCCGCCCCTCCCGGCGCTCGGCGGGAGCGCCCAGGACGGTCTCGGTGCCGGTCATGGAGTCCTCCTCGTGGACGCCGGTGTCAGGTGGTGGCGGGCGGCGCCAGCCGGCCCAGTACGTCCAGGGCGAGCCGGCGGGCCAGCGGCACCTTGTAGGCGTTGTCCCGCAGCGGCTGGGCCGCCCGCAGTTCCAGGTCGACGGCATGCTCGAACGCGGCCGTCGTGGGCGCCGCCCCGAGCAGCGCGTCCTCGGCCAGCCGGGCCCGCCAGGGCCGGTGCGCGAGCGCGCCGAACGCGATGCCGGCCCGGTCCACCACGCCGTCCGCCAGGTGCAGCACGACGGCGACGGAGGCCAGCGCGAAGGCGTACGACGCCCGGTCCCGGGCCTTTCGGTAGGCCGACGGCAGCCCGGCGGTGGCGGCCGGCAGGACGACGCCGGTGATCAGCTCGCCGGGGCGGATCTCGGTGTCCCGCTCGGGGTGCTCGCCGGGCAGCCGGTGGAACTTGGCGGCGGGCACGCTGCGGGCGCCCTCCGCGCCGTACAGCTCCACGCGGGCGCCGAGGGCGGCCAGCGCCACGGCCATGTCCGAGGGATGGGTGGCGATGCACAGCTCCGACTGCCCGAGCACCGCGTGGTCGCGGTGCACGCCCTCCAGCGCGCCGCAGCCGGTGCCGGGCGCACGCTTGTTGCACGGCTTGGACAGGTCCTGGAAGTAGGGGCAGCGGGTGCGCTGCAGGAGGTTGCCGCCGGTCGTCGCGGCGTTGCGCAACTGCCCCGAGGCGCCGGCCAGCAGGGCCTGGGACAGGACAGGGTAGCGGTCGCGCACGACCGGATGGGCGGCGAGGTCGCTGTTGCGCACCATCGCGCCTACGCGCAGCGAACCGTCGGGCAGCTCCTCCACCGCGTCCAGCGGCAGCCGGGTGACGTCGACGAGCGCGGCGGGCGTCTCGACGCCGAGCTTCATCAGGTCGACCAGGTTGGTGCCACCGCCGAGGTAGCGGGCACCGGGGTGGGCGGCGAACGCGTCGGTGGCCTCCTCGACGCTGCCCGCCCGTACGTAGGCGAAGGGCTTCACGGGATCACGTCCTCGACCGCGTCGACGATGCGCGGATAGGCCCCGCAGCGGCACAGGTTGCCGCTGAGCCGCTCCCGGATCTCGTCCCGGTCCAGCGGCACGGGCCGGCCGGAGGGTGCGGCCGGGTCCGTGACGTGGGAAGGGTGACCGGCCCGTGCCTCGGCGAGCGCGCCGACCGCGGAGCAGATCTGGCCGGGGGTGCAGTAGCCGCACTGGAAGGCGTCGCGCTCCAGGAACGCGCGCTGCAGCGGATGCAGCTCCTCGCCGTCCCCGGCGAGGCCCTCGACGGTGGTGACCTCGCAGCCGTCGAGGGCGACGGCCAGCTGCAGGCAGCTGTTGACGCGCCGGCCGTCCACCAGGACCGTGCAGGCGCCGCACTGTCCGTGGTCGCAGCCCTTCTTGGCGCCCGCGAGCCCGAGGTCCTCCCGCAGGAGGTCCAGCAGGACGCGACGGTGGTCGACGGTGAGGGTGTGGGGTTTGCCGTTGACCCGCAGGGTGGTGTCCGAGCGGGACGGCTCGGACGTGCGGGGAGCTGGGGAGGCGCTCCGATGCTGGCTGTCCATGGCGTCGCTGACCTTCCGGGACGGGCCGTGCTGCTGTGCAGACCGCGTATCCACGTCGCGCCGACTGACACCTGAGGGTGTCCTCGCCGGGGCCGTGCGCCGCCCGGTACGGCCTAGGGTGGCGCCATGACCACGGAACACGAGGACCGCAGGGAACCGGGCCCGGTCCGCGTCGTGCGCGACGCGTACGGGGCGTTGGCCGAGGTCGTCGGCCCCCTCGGGGACGAGGAGTCCTGGCTGCCGACCGACTGCACCGGATGGGCGGTGCGCGATCTGGTGTTCCACCTGCTCGCGGACGCGCAGCGGGCACTGGTGGCGCTGCACACCCCGGCCGGTCAGCAGCCCGACCGGGACGCCGTCACCTACTGGCGGGACTGGGCACCCGACCCCGTCGGCGCGGCCCGCGGACGGCGCTGGAACCGGGTCGCGGCGAGCATGTTCCCGGACTTCGGACAGCTGAAGGAGTCGTACCTGGAGACGGCCGCGGCCACCGTGACGGCCGCGGCGACGGCCGATCCCCGCCGCCCCGTGCGCACCCAGGGGCACGTGCTGACCGCCGGGGACCTGCTGACGACCCTCGGCGTCGAGGCGACCGTCCACCACCTCGACCTGACCGTCGCCCTGGCCGCCGCGCCCGGCCCGTCACCGGCGGGGCTGGGCGCCGTCCGCGCCACCCTCGACGGTCTGCTGGGCCGCCCGGTCCCGCTGGACTGGAGCGACGAGCACTACGCCCGCGCCGCCACCGGACGTGCCGGTCTCACCGGGGACGAACGGCGGGCCCTGGGAACCGACGCGAACCGCTTCCCGCTGTTCGGCTGACATGCGCCGGCCCGCCCGGCCCGCCCGGCCCGCCCGGCCCGCCCGGCCCGCCCGGCCCGCCCGGCCCGCCCGGCCCGCCCGGCCCGCCCGGCCCGCCCGGCCCGCCCGGGCCGCCCGAGGTCGTCAGGCGCCGCTCCCGGCCGACGGCGGGGTCTCCCGGCCGCCGGCCTCGGGGCGCGCCACCCGGCCGGCGTTCCTGAACCGTTCCAGGGTCCGGGTCAGCCCCCGCAGCGGGGACGGCGCCGGTGTCTCGGACGGCCGCGGCCCGGCCGGGGCCGGACCGGCGGACTCCCGGAACGCGGCCAGCGCCTCGGCCGCGCGCTCGGCCGCCTCCCGGTACAGGTCGCGGGACTGGGTCATGGCCTCAAGCGCCTCGGCGTACATCGCCACCAGCTTGCGCTCGCGGGCCAGTTCCTCCTCCAGGGTCAGCAGCCGCCAGTCCTCGCGCAGGGCCCTGAGCGCCTCCTCGGCGCCGTCCACGAGCGGCCGGGGCAGCGCCGCGAAGGCCGTCACCGCCGCGATGAGGTCGACGGGCTCGGTGCCGTCCAGGAAGACGCTGCGGACGGAGAAGTCCTGGGCGTCGTAGTCGGCAGGGGCCGGGGTGCCCGGCAGGATCACCGCGCCGCCGCGCGGCACCTGGACGCCGAAGTCCTCCAGCGCCCAGTTGACGACCCGCAGCTGCTGCGGTGCCGCGCGGTGCTCGACCACGCGGTGGCGCAGACTCGCGGGCAGCCGCTCCGCCAGCGGCACCCGGCCGCGGTGGTCGGGGGTCATCGCCTCGTGCACGACGACGTGGATGTTCCACGCCCCGCGGCCCGCCTCCTTGATCAGCCGCCGTACGGCCTTGTCGTCGTCCGGCAGGGTGTTGATCCCCCGCAGCCGCAGGCCGGTGGCGACGTCGCGGTCCCAGGTGACGTCGGGGTCCTCGGGCCAGAACATGGTGGCGGGCGACGGCCAGGCGGGGTCCCAGACCTCCTCGGCCTCCGCGAGCAGGGTCCACTCCTGTCCGCCCGCCGAGCCGGGCGACAGCGTCAGCCGGGCGCGCACGGTGACGGTCCCGCCGGCCTTCCAGCGTGCCTCGAACACCCGTACGCCGGGGGCGTCGCCCTCGGCCGGGCCCTCGGGCAGTTCCTGGAAGTCGTCGAGGACGCCGCTGTCCTTGAGCCGTCGCAGGGTGCGCCGGACGGTGTCCTCCGCGGCGGATCCGACGTGGCGGCCGCGAGCCGGCCACACCGTGGGTGGAGTCGTGGGGCGGGCGCTGGGAGAGGTCGGCATGAGTCCATCTGTGAGGCGGGAGCAGGGGTGGAAGGCCAGTATCGTCGCCGCGGGCCGCCGGAGATCACCCGGGGTCCGCCGACCGGGCGTGCGCGTACCCCGTCCGGCGCGGCCCGCCGGTGCCGGAGGACGTTCGTGGGCGAGGCTGGGCGCGAGGACGGCGGAGGACCGCACGGCACGACAGGGAGTGATCCGATGAACCTCGACCTCGGCGGACGGACCGCGCTGGTCACCGGCTCTTCGCAGGGCATCGGGGCGGCGATCGCCGCCCAGCTGGCCCGGGCCGGTGCCACGGTGGGCGTCAACGGACGCGACGCCGCCCGGCTGGCGGAGAGCGTCGGCGAGCTGCGGGCCGCGGTGCCCGAGGGCGAGTTCGTCCCCGTCGCCGCCGACCTCGGCACCGAGGAGGGCGCCGAGCGGGCCCTGCGGGCGCTGCCCGAGGTGGACATCCTGGTCAACAACCTCGGCATCTTCGGCGCGGTGCCCGCGCTGGAGATCAGCGACGACGAGTGGCGCCGCTACTTCGAGATCAACGTCCTCGCGGGCGTCAGGCTGACGCGCGCCCATCTCCCCCGGATGAGGGAACGGGGCTGGGGCCGGGTGCTGTACATCGCGAGCGACTCGGCCGTGGTCGTCCCGGCCGAGATGATCCACTACGGGGTCTCCAAGACGGCCCTGCTGGCGGTGAGCCGCGGTTTCGCCAAGGAGGCGGCCGGCAGCGGTGTCACGGTCAACTCCGTCATCGCCGGACCGACCCGCACCGAGGGCGTCGAGGACTTCGTGTACCAGCTGGTCGACCGCGACCTGCCCTGGGAGGAGGCGCAGCGCGTCTTCATGCGCGAACACCGCCCGCAGTCGCTGCTCCAGCGGCTGATCGAGCCGGAGGAGATCGCCAACCTGGTGGTCTACCTCAGCTCGGAGCAGGCGTCCGCCACGACCGGCGCGGCGGTGCGGGTCGACGGGGGCTACGTCGACTCGATCCTCCCTTAGACCGGGCACTGGCCCGGCCCGTCGGCCGGCTGCCGCCTCTCGTGCCTCCGAGGCGTGCGCCCGGGGCGTGCGTCCGCCGGCGGGGTACGGGGCACCCGACTCGACGGCCGTGCCGTCACCGGGCCGGGGCGCGCTCCGGCCGCCGGGCCGACCGCCTCCCGTGGCGCCGCGGCCGCCCGGCGCCGGGCACACCGTCGGCGCGGGCCTGCTCACGGCTGACGTGCCGGGTGGCGCGCACGGGGGCGTACCCGGGGCCGTGCGGCGTCACTCGTCCGGTGACGCCGCGCGCCGCCGGTCCGCCGCGTCCCAGGCCCGCGTGTCGCGGGGCTCGACGTACGGCTCGTCCTCGGGCGGGTGGCCGCCGTCGATGACGCGCTGCCGGGCCAGCTCGGCGTCGAACTCCAGGCCGAGGAGGATCGCCAGATTCGTCACCCACAGCCAGACCAGGAAGACGATGACGCCCGCCAGCGTGCCGTACGTCTTGTTGTACGAGCCGAAGTTCGCCACGTAGAAGGCGAACCCCGCGGAGGCCACCAGCCAGACCAGCAGGGCGATGACGCTGCCCGGCGTGATCCACTTGAAGCCCCGCGCCCGGGCGTTCGGGGTGGCCCAGTACAGCAGCGCGATCATGCACGTGACCAGCAGCACCAGGACGGGCCACTTGGCGATGGACCACACGGTCAGCGCGGTGTCGCCGACGCCGAGCGCGGTGCCCGCCTGCCGGGCCAGCGTGCCGGTGAACACCACGATGAGCGCGCTGACCACGGCCAGCAGGAGCAGCACGACGGTCAGCGCCACCCGCAGCGGCAGCACCTTCCACACCGGCCGGCCCTCCGGCACGTCGTAGACCGCGTTGGCCGCGCGGATGAACGCCGCCACGTAGCCGGACGCCGACCAGACGGCACCCAGCAGACCGACCACCGCGAGAACGGAGCCGAGCCCCGCCCTGGCCTGCAACTGCTTCACCGCGTCGGTGATGACGTCCCGCGCGGATCCAGGGGCGAGCTTCTGGATGTTGTCCAGCACCTCCTGGGTGGCGGACTGCCCGGCGATCCCCAGCAGCGAGACCAGCACCAGCAGGGCCGGGAACAGCGACAGGACGCCGTAGTAGGTCAGGGCGGCGGCGCGATCGGTGAGCTCGTCGTCCTTGAACTCGGACAGAACGCGCCGCAGCAGCGCCGACCACGAGCGCTTCGGCAGCTGTGTGGGGGAGTCGGGAGCGGCACGTTCGGTGGAGGCGCCGGGACCGTAGTCCTCGGGTGCCTCGCCGTCCGCCGCGCGGTCCTGGTCCGGTGTGTGCTTCCCGTCGTGGGGAGGGCGCTGTTCTGCCATGTCCCGGCGGGTTGCCCGTAGCGGGGCGTCCACGCCTGCGCGCCCGCGTTCGCGCCGGTGCGCCGGTGTTCGCACCGGGTGTGCGGCGCGCACCCGAGGCGGCGTCGTGCACTCGTGGCGGAGCGTTCCGGTCCGTCCGCACAATGGTCCGCGCGGACAGGTCCCGCCCACCATCCGCACCGGGGCGCGGGCCTGCCCGCGCCCCCTCCTCCACCGTGCCGAAACGTCGCAGTATGCCGCACCGCGGGCACGTTCCTCTGGAAAATGCCAAAGCCCTCACCGGACGCGTGCACTTTCCGTAGTCTCGGCGTCACGTTCGCGGTACAGCCGTGCAGGGGGAGGGGATCCGGCGTGCCCGGAATCGACGAGAGTCTGCTGGAAGCCATGCGACTGCCCGGTGCCCGGGGCGCTTCGCTGGTCGACTGGATCAGCGGACTCGCCCTCGGCGCGGTCGGTGACGCGCCGGGCGGCGACGCGGAGGCGACGGCGGCGGAGACCGCCGAACTCGCCCGGCACGTCGCGGAGAGCGGTTCCCTCGCACCCGCCGGCGAGGCCGCCGTGCCCGAGAAGGAACCACCGGTCGAGGACATGATCGTCACGACGGCGGACTCCTACCACCTGCTCAGATTCGTCAGCACCCCCTTCGACAGCACCGTCTTCCTCCACCTCTGGCTGGACCGCAACGACGGAAACCTCGCCCTGGCACGCATCCGGCTGGCCGAGATGGCCGATCGTCTGGTGCTCGGATGACGGCGTCGACGACGGCCTGGACCGAGCACGGGACGACGACCGAAGCGCTCGGCACCCTGGCGGCCGAAGGTGCGACCGGCGCCCTGTCGGGCGAACGCGGCATCGTCTACCTCTCCGCGGGCCGCGTCGTGCACGTGGAGTCGGCCCTCACCCCGGACCTGGGCGCGCTGCTCACCCGCAGCGGCGCCGTCCCGCCGGACGGCTGGTGGGAGGCGGTCGACCGGGGCGGCGTCCAGCACCGGGTCGGCGACCGCCTGGTGCACAGCGGCCGGCTCGCCGCCGGCGCCCTGGAGGTGTGCCACCTGGGCGCCCTCTTCGACGCCGCGTACTTCGTCCTCGCCCACGACACGCGCGCGCACCGCTTCCGGCCCGGCGCCCTGCACTGGCTCGGCAAGGTGCGGTCCGTGCCCGTGGACACCGTCGTGCGGGAGTCGCGCCGCCGCCGCGCCCTGCTGGAGCGCATCTGGCCGGACCCCGACATCGACGTCGTGCCGCTCACCCGGGTGCCCGGAGCAGACACCGGTGACCTGCCGGCCCGGCGCGGGCGGACCCTGACCCAGGTCGACGGCGTGCGCACCGCCGCGGACATCGCCGCCTCCCTCGCCTGCCGCACCTACCACACCCTCGTCGAACTGCGCCGCCTGGCCGCCGACGGACTCGTCACCGCCGCACCGAGCACACCCGCGCCGGCCGCGGCGGGCCAGGAGGCGTACCCGGCCGCCTGGGACGACCCGGACACGGCCCTGCTGCGACGGCTTCGAGACGCCCTGGAGGCCCTGTGATCCGCGCGCGTCGCCAGCGTGCCGAAAGGAGACTGCTCATCATGGCCGTCGAGAGCGACGTCCTGGACGAACTGCACCGCTTGCGCAACCGCGTGCCCCAGCTGACCGGATCGCTCGCGGCCACCGTCGACGGGCTGGTGCTGGCCCACGACGCGCCGGGCACCGAACCCGAGGGCCTCGCCGCGCTCACCGCCGCCGCGCTCGGCGTCGCCCACCGCATGGCCGAGGCCACCGCACGCGGCGGCTTCCGCGAACTGCTGCTGCGCGGGGCCGACGGCTACGTCGCCACCTACGCGGCGGGACCGGCCGCCGTGCTCACCCTGCTCGCCGACGGCCGCGTCAACGTGGGACGACTGCACCTGGAGGGCCGGCGCAGCGGCGCCCGCATCGGCGAACTGGTCGCCGCCCACATCGGTCACGACCGCGCCCGCACCGGCGACCGGACGGTGGCGGGCGAGCACGCCACGACCACGCCGGCCGACCCGGCGCGGCCGATCGGCACCCTGCCGGTGCGCACCCCGCAACGCCCCGCACACGAACCACGCCCCCAGGCCGGCGGCCACCGCCGGCCCACCTGACCTCCGGTCAGGTGTCCACCTATCACGTACGGAAGGAAACCCACGCATGGCCAACCTGGAGACCTCGCTCAAGGAATGCCTGAGCTCGATCGACGGAGCGAGCGCCGCGGCACTGGTCGACTACACCAGCGGCATGGCCCTCGGAACGCTGGGCGGGACCAAGGACTTCAACCTGGAGGTCGCCGCCGCGGGCAACACCGACGTCGTGCGGGCCAAGCTGCGCACGATGGAACTGCTCGGTCTGAAGGAGGAGATCGAGGACATCCTGATCACCCTGAACAGCCAGTACCACCTGATCCGCCTGCTCAAGGGCCGCGGCGGCAACGGGCTGTTCCTCTACCTCGTGCTCGACGGCAGCCGCGCCAACCTGGCGATGGCCCGGCACCAGCTGCGCCGTATCGAGAACGAGCTGGAGGTCTGACACCCCTCGGCCCGACGGCGCGAAACGCGGGCGCGGGGCCGGGGGGGCCCCCCCCCCGCCCCCCCCCCGCGGGCCCCCGCCGCCCCCCCCGCCCCCCCGGGCCGGCGCCCCCCCCCCCCCGCGCCACCCCCCCCCCCCCCCGCCGGGGCCCCCCCCCGCCCCCCCCCCCCCGCCCCCCCCCCGGCCCCGCCCGGGGGGCCGGGGCGGGCGCCCCCCCCCCCCCCCCCGCGCCCGGTCGTCCACGGCTCAGGCGCCGCTCTCCCTGAGCATGTCCTCGCGCTCGACGAGCTTCACGCGCTCGCGCCCCTGCGGCTCGCCCAGCGCCTTCTCCGCGGCGTCCAGGCGGTACCAGCCGTCCCAGGTGGTGAAGCGGACGTTCCGCTCGGCGAGGAAGGCGTCCACGGCCTCCGGGCCGGGGGAGGCGGGCGTGTGCAGGCGGCCGCCCGCGTAGTCCTCCAACAGGTTCGACACCGTCTCGTTGGCGTCGCCCTTGGTGTGGCCGATCAGGCCCACCGGGCCGCGCCGGATCCAGCCGGTGACGTACGTCGACTGCAGGTGCTCGCCGGACTCCTGGACGACGCGCCCGCCCTCGTCCGGCACCGTGCCGGAGTCGAGGTCCCAGGGCAGCTTGGGGAGCTGGTCGGACAGGTAGCCGACGGCCCGGTAGACCGCCTGGACGTCCCAGTCCTTGAACTCTCCGGTGCCCTTGACGTTGCCGGTGCCGTCCAGCGCGGTGCGCTCGGTGCGCAGACCGACGACCTTGCCGTCCTCGCCGAGGATCTCGGCGGGCGACTCGAAGAAGTGCAGGTACAGCTTGTGCGGCCGGTCGCCGACGTCCCGGATCGCCCAGTTCTCCAGCGTCTTGGCGACCATGTCGGCCTGCTTGTTGCCGCGCCGGGTCGCGATGGAGCCGTCGTCGTAGTCGATGTCCTCGGGGTCGACGATGACCTCGATGTTGGGGGAGTGGTCCAGCTCCCGCAGCTCCATGGGGCTGAACTTCGCCTGCGCCGGGCCACGGCGGCCGAAGACGTGGATCTCCAGGGCCTTGTTGGCCTTGAGGCCCTCGTAGACGTTCGGCGGGATCTCGGTCGGCAGCAGCTCGTCGGCCGTCTTGGCGAGGACGCGGGCCACGTCGAGGGCGACGTTGCCGACGCCGAGGACGGCGACCTTCTCCGCCTCCAGCGGCCAGGTGCGCGGCACGTCCGGGTGGCCGTCGTACCAGGACACGAAGTCGGCGGCGCCGTAGGAGCCGTCGAGATCGATACCGGGTATGGACAGCGCCCGGTCGGCGGTGGCGCCCGTGGCGAAGATCACACCGTCGTAGAACGTGCGCAGGTCGTCCAGGCTGATGTCGGTGGGGTAGTCCACGTTGCCGAAGAGACGGATCTGCGGCTTGTCGAGCACCTGGTGCAGGGCGGTGATGATGCCCTTGATCCGCGGATGGTCGGGGGCGACGCCGTAGCGGATGAGCCCGAACGGGGCGGGCATGCGCTCGAAGATGTCGATGGACACGCCGGGGTCGGCGGCCACCTCGGACTTGAGCAGGGCGTCGGCGGCGTAGATCCCGGCCGGGCCGGATCCGACGATGGCTACCCGCAGAGGGCGGGGCATGTTCAGGTTCCCTTCGAGCGGTAACAGATCGACTCTCGGGGAAGCCTAAGCTGAGGCAAGCCTAAGTCGGTACGCGGGTCCCGTCTATGAGGCCATAAGGACGGCTTATGGGATCTCATGGCTCGGCTTTGTGACCCGGGTTTGAACCTCCGGTCACGGGTGACGCAGGCGTGGGGCGCAGCCGCCGCGCCCCCGTCCACCTCCTGAGGGGAGCCCCCGTGCAGCGTCCGGACGACCGCCCGGAACCGAACCGGTGGCGGGCCCTGTGGGTGACGCTGGTCGCCGGTTTCATGACCCTGCTTGACGTGACGATCGTCGCCGTCGCCCTGCCGTCCATGCAGCGGGAACTGCACGCCTCCGCGGCGTCCGTGCAGTGGGTCGTGTCGGGCTACGCCCTCGCGTTCGCCCTGACCCTGGTGACGGCCGGCCGGATCGGCGACGCGTTCGGCAGGCGCCGCGTGTTCCTCGTCGCCCTCGCCGCCTTCGTGGTGTTCAGCGCCGCGGCGGGGGCCGCGCCCGGCATCGGGCTGCTGGTGGCCGCCCGGCTCGCCCAGGGAGTCGCCGCGGGCAGCCTCGCGCCGCAGAACTCGGCCCTGATCCAGCAGCTCTTCCGCGGCGCCGAGCGCGGGCGCGCCTTCGGCCTCTTCGGTGCCACCGTGGGTGTCTCCAGCGCCGTGGGGCCGGTCGTCGGCGGAGTGATCCTCGCACTGGCCGGGCCCGAGGGCTGGCGGTGGATCTTCTACGTCAACGTGCCCGTCGGCGTGCTCGCGCTCCTGCTCGGCCTCCGCCTGCTGCCGCGGGTCGCGCCCGGCGGCCGGGGACGCCTGGACCCGCTGGGCGTCGCGCTCCTGGGGGCCGGGATCCTCGCCGTGATGCTGCCGCTGGTGCTCGCCGAGGCGGGCGGGGTGCGCCGCTCGTGGTGGCTCTTCCCGGCAGGGTTGCTGGTGCTGCTCGGATTCGCGGCTTGGGAGCGCCGCGTCGCCCACCGTGGCGGGCAGCCGCTGCTGGACCCCGGACTGCTCACCGAGACCCGCGGCTATGCCACCGGCGCGGGTCTGGGCGCCCTGTACTTCGTCGGCTTCAGCGGAGTCTGGCTCGTCTTCGCGCTCTTCTTCCAGAACGGGTTGGGATTCTCACCGCTCATGTCCGGACTGGCGGTGACCCCGTTCGCCGTGGGCTCCGCCACCGCTGCGGCCGTGGCGGGCCGGCTCGTGGAGCGGCTGGGCCGGCTGCTGACCGTCTGGGGACTCGTCGCCGTCATGGCGGGGCTCGGGACGACCGCGCTGGTGCTGTGGCTCGCGCCGTCCGACCGCGCCGCCTGGTTCGCCGCCCCGGCACTGCTGGTGGGCGGGCTCGGCAGCGGCTGCGTGATCTCCCCGAACATCACCATGACGCTGCGCGACGTTCCGGTGCGGATGGCCGGCGCGGCCGGCGGGGCCCTCCAGACGGGACAGCGCCTCGGCGGCGCCGTGGGCACCGCCGCGTTGCCGGGACTGTTCTACCTGACGCTGAAGGCCACCCACGACGACTACCACGAGGCCATGGCGCTGTCGGTCGGCTCCGGTGTCGCCGCCATGCTGTGCGCCCTGACCGTCGCCGTCCTCGACTGGCGCCGCGACCGCCACGACGAGGACGGCTGCCCGCCGGAGGCGGCCCACAGCCACACCCATGCCGGGCAGGGCTGAGGGGCCGGCCCGCCGGGCACCCTCCCGGTCCGCTCAGCGACGCTTGCCGAACTTGCGGAACATCTCCTGCGCCTGCGCACGGCGGCGGGGGTCCGCGGCGGCGCGGCGCACCTGCTCCGCCGCCCGGCGGCCCTGCGGGCTGCGCGCGAACTCCTTGATCCGGTTCAGCATTCCGGCCATGACGTCCTCCGGGTCGGGGTCTGTCCTCCACGTACGCCGTCCTTGTACCCGGCGGTCCCCGGATCAGCCCGCGGGTTTGGCGCCGCCGGGACGGGCGACCCGCAGGGCAGGACATCGCAACCTACGCCGTGAGGTGAGCGCACGTGGCCGGCAACCAGAAGTCCAAGGCCAAGATGGAACAGGCCAAGGGGAAGGCGAAGGAGACGGCGGGGCGTGCCGTCGGCAACGAGAGGATGACGGCCGAGGGCCGCGCCGAGCAGTCGAAGGGCGACGCACGCCAGGCCAAGGAGAAGGGCAAGGACGCCTTCCGGCACTGACGCCGGCGGCGGCGAAGCGGTAACCGCGGCGGGCCGCGGGAGCGGGCTCACGGCCCCTTCCGCGGCCCGCCGCCGTGTCCGGCGCGATCAGTCGATGCGGTAGCTGTCGCCGTACACCCGCCAGTGCAGCGGCGGGTCGAGGTCGAGGTTGCCCGCACGCAGGAAGACGCGCTGTGCCGTGTCGACCCGGCTCGTGTCGCTGTGCGCCGCCTCCTGCCGCATCGCCCACACCCGGGCGTCGAGGAAGGCGTGCAGGTAGGTCGCCTCGTCACCGCCGCGGGCCGGGGGCCGGGCCTGGCGAAGGGCCCGCTCGCGGATCGCGGGGAAGCCGGCGCGGTCGTCGCCGCCGCCGTGCATCACGATCGCGTCGTAGTACGCGAACTGGCCGAGCGCCCGCAGCCCGTCCTCGGTGGCCTGCCGGACGGCCGGGCCGAAGTACACGCGGTCGCGCTCGTCGTCCTGCGCCCGGCGGAACTCCGCCTCGCGGGCGGCCCGGCGCCAGTCCCCGGGGAAGTCCGGGTCGAGGCCGCGGTGCGAGTCGGAACCGTTCACCTCGCGCAGCGCGGGCAGATGACGCGCGAGCACGTTGCCCGGACTGCGACCGGTGTGGAGCTCCACCAGGTCGAGCATGTCCCCGGTGCCGGAGCAGAACCCGATGATGCCTCCCGTGTAACCGCGGCCGTCCCCGATGTCCTCGATGTAGGCGTACTGCGCCTTCCAGTCGAGCGAGGAGTTCTCGGCGCTCGACACCAGGCGCATCGCGATCTCCTTCTTCACCGGGTCGTCGAGCCCCGGCCGGCGCCCCGGCGCCGCACGGGACGTCCGCAGGAGCGGGAGCGCCGCCGCCGGTGACGCGGAGGTCAGGGCGAGCAGGGCGCGGCGCAGGACACCCCGGGGGCGCGCCGGACCGGGGGACGGTTGGTTCACGGATTCTCCTGGTGTTCGTACCGGCGGACGGGTGCTCGGCCCGGTCAGGGCACCGGCTGCTCCGCCCAGATGACCTTGCCGTCCGGCGTGTAGCGGGTGCCCCACCGTTCGGCGAGCTGGGCCACGAGGAACAGTCCGCGCCCGCCCTCGTCGGTCATGGCCGCGTAGCGCAGGTGCGGCGAGGTGCTGCTGCTGTCGAACACCTCGCATATCAGGCTGCGGTCGCGCAGCACCCGCACGTGGACGGTCTCACCGCCGTAGCGGATCGCGTTGGTGACGAGCTCGCTCAGGATCAGCTCCGTCGTGAACGCCAGCTCGTCCAGCCCCCACTCCGCCAGCCGCCGGGTGACCTGCGCACGCACCTCGCCGACGGCGGCCGGGTCGTTCGGCACCGGCCACTCGGCGACCCGGTCCGGGCCCAGGACGCGGGTCCGGGCGACGAGCAGGGCGATGTCGTCGCCCGGCCGGTCCGGGAGCCGGGCGTCGAGGACGGCCCGGCAGGTGTCCTCGGGCGACTCGCCCGCGCTCTCCAGCGCCCCGCGCAGCTGTTCGAGACCGACGTCGATGTCGTGCTCCCGGTCCTCCACGAGCCCGTCGGTGTAGAGCACGAGCCGGCTGCCCTCCGCCAGGCGCAGCTCGGTCGTCTCGAACGGCAGACCGCCCAGGCCCAGCGGGGGTCCGGCGGGCACCTCGGGGAACTCCACGCCGCCGTCGGGGCGGACCAGCGCGGGCGGCGGATGGCCGGCCCGGGCGACCACACAGGTGCCGGCGACCGGGTCGTAGATCGCGTAGAGGCAGGTGGCACCGGTCACCGGGGCGCTGCCGTCCTCGGCGGCCTCGTCCTGGTCGATCCGGGCGACCAGCTCGTCCAGCAGGGTGAGCAGTTCGTCGGGCGGCAGGTCCAGTGTGGAGAAGTTGTGCACCGCCGTCCGCAGCCGTCCCATGGTGGCCGCGGCGTGCAGACCGTGGCCGACGACATCGCCCACCACGAGCGCCACCCGGGCACCGGAGAGCGGCAGCACGTCGAACCAGTCGCCGCCCACCCCGGCCTGCGCGGGCAGATACCGGTGGGCGACCTCCAGGGCGTTCTGCTCGGGCATCCTGCGGGGCAGCAGGCTCCGCTGGAGCGTCACCGCCATGCCGTGCTCGCGCGTGTAGCGGCGCGCGTTGTCGATGGAGACCGCGGCGCGCGCGACCAGTTCCTCGGCGAGCGCCAGGTCGTCCTCGTCGAACGGTTCGGGCCGCCGGGAACGCCAGAAGCCGACCACCCCCAGCACCAGGGCGCCCGCGCGCAGCGGCACGGTGATCAGCGAGTGGATGCCGTACTCCACGATCTGCGCCGAGCGCTCGAGGTCCTGTGCCTGCCAGCCCGGGGCCCGGCCGAGGTCCGGCTCCAGGACCGGGCGGCCGGTGGCCAGGGTCTCGGCCTGCGGGGAGGAGGGCACGAAGCGGATCTGCCGGCCCACCGGGTACAGCGGCGCCTCCTCGTCGACGCCGTTGAGCGCGGCGCGGCGCAGTGGGGTCACCGCCTCCGGCTGGCCGCCGCTGAGCACCGCGTCGAACAGGTCCACGGTGACGTAGTCCGCGAACCGGGGCGCGGCGAGCTCCGCCAGTTCCTCGGCGGTCCGGGTGACGTCCAGGCTGGTGCCGATGCCCACCCCGGCGTCGTACAGCATGTCCAGCCGCTCACGGGCGGTCTCGGCACGGCCGGACAGGGCCCGCAGCTCCGTGGAGTCGCGCAGGGTGGCGACGCTGCCGGGCGGGCCGCCCCGCTCGTCCGTGGGCCGCAGGTTGATGGCCAGCAGCCGGTCCTTGACCAGGTGCACCTCGTCCGTGGCCACCCGCCCGGAGTCCAGCAGCCGCGCCGTGTCGGCCGGCAGCCCGAGGTCCAGGACGTGCCGGCCCTCGGCGTCGGCGGGCAGGTCGAGGAGGCGGTGCGCCTCGTCGTTCGCGAGCAGCAGCCTGCCCTCCCCGCCGACGATGAGCACGCCCTCCCGGACGGAGTGCAGAACCGCGTCGTGGTGTTCGTACATCCGGGTCATCTCGTGCGGGCCCAGGCCGTGCGTCTGCCGCAGCAGCCGCCGGCTGACCAGCGCCGTGCCCGCGGTGGCGAGGGCCAGGCCGACGCCCGCGGTGATCAGTACCAGCGGCAGCTGCCGGTCGGCGGCGCCGCCCACGTTCTCCGTCGTGATGCCGGCCGAGACCAGGCCGACGACCTTCCCGTCCGGCGCCTCGACCGGCACCACGGCCTGGACCAGCCGGCCTATGGTGCCGTCGATCTCCTCGGTGACGGTCTGCCCCTCCAGCGCGGGGGCGATGTTCCCGACGAACTTCTTGCCGATGCGGTCGGGGACCGGATGGGTGTAGCGGATCCCGTCGGTGTTCAGGACGACGACGAAGTCCACGCCCGTCGCCTCGCGTGCCGCCTCGGCCCGCGGCTGGAGCACCGCGGTGGGGTCGGGGCTGCGCAGCGCCTCGACGATGCCGGGGGAGTTCGCGAACGACGAGGCCACCGCGACCGACCGGTTGCGGGCCTCCACGGTGGTGTCGTGCTGCACCTGGAGCACGAGCGAGACCGCCGCCACCACCACGAGCAGCAGCACGATCACCACGTTCAGCACGAAGACCTGTCCGGCGACGCTGCGTCCGGACAGCGCCGACCGCAGAGCCGTGACTCGACCCCGCCGCCCCGCGGCCGCTGCCCGCCGTGACCGGTCCGCGTCGCGCTGCCGGGCGAGCGAACCGATGGGACGACGGGGTGACCGCTCTCCCGATCGACCCATCAGTCGGACCATGTGCCCATGTCTACACTGCCGGGCCGCGTGAGGCGAGGGGCACCCGCGGGGACGGCGGCGTCCCGGAGGGCGGGCCCGTGGCCGGGCCGGCGCGGTGCGAGCAGGAGGACGGTGCCGTCGGGGCGGTCGGTGGCGTGCCGTGCCGCCGCGGTGAGCCGGTCGGCCACCCCCGCGAGCGCGCGGCCACCGGGACCCGCCGCGGAGGCAGCGCCTCGGCCAGGACCACCCGGAGCGCGGTGAGCCGTCGTCGACGTCGGTGTGCCGGACCGTTCCCCCTGTCCGTCGGTGTGCTGCGCGAGGACGGCCTCGGAAACGAGCCGGGACTCGGTCAGCGGGCGTGGCTGGCGGGCCCGCGCCCGGCACTGCCCGCCCGGGAGGGCCGGCAGCCCGGTGCGCCCGTCCGGGTGGCGCACGATCGGCGGCGGACGCCCGGCGCGGGCCCGTCCCCAGGTGTTCCGGTTCTCCGGGCCTTCTGGCCCTGAAGACGGGTGGATCCGGCCATGTCGTGAGGAGCGTTGACCCCGGGGACGGGAGTCCGTAACCTCCTCCGCGACATTCGGAAAGAAGTCCGAAACTTTCGTAGTTCCCGTTCCTCCGCGCACCTTCAGCCCCCACCGCACTGTCGCGACACAGGAAGGAATGTCATGTACATGTCTTTACGGCGCCTGGGGAGAGCCGCCACGGCCGGGCTCGTCGCCGCGGCGGCGCTCACCGCCGCGGCCCACTCCGCCGAGGCCGCCGACACGCTCGGCTCCGCGGCGGCCGGCAAGGGCCGCTACGTCGGCACCGCCGTCGCCGCCGGCCACCTCGGCGAGGCCGCCTACGCGGCCACCCTCGACCGCGAGTTCACCTCGGTGACGCCCGAGAACGAGATGAAGTGGGACGCCGTCGAGTCCACCCGGAACACCTTCACCTTCGGCGCCGCCGACCAGATCGTGAATCACGCCGAGGGCCAGGGCATGGACGTCCGCGGCCACACCCTCGTCTGGCACTCCCAGCTGCCCTCCTGGGTGGGCGGCCTGGGCGCCTCGGACCTGCGCGCGGCGATGAACAACCACATCACCCGCGTGATGGACCACTACAAGGGACGGATCCACAGCTGGGACGTCGTCAACGAGGCCTTCCAGGACGGCGGCAGCGGCGCCCGCCGCAGCTCACCCTTCCAGGACAAGCTGGGCGACGGCTTCATCGAGGAGGCGTTCCGCACGGCGCGGGCCGCGGACCCGGCCGCCAAGCTCTGCTACAACGACTACAACACCGACGGCGTCAACGCGAAGAGCAATGCCGTGTACGCGATGGTCAAGGACTTCACGTCGCGCGGCGTGCCCATCGACTGCGTCGGCTTCCAGTCCCACTTCAACAGCGCCTCCCCGGTCCCGTCCGACTACCGGGCCAACCTCCAGCGCTTCGCCGACCTCGGTGTCGACGTGCAGATCACCGAGCTGGACATCGAGGGTTCCGGCACCGCCCAGGCGAACAGCTACCGGACGGTGACCGAGGCGTGCCTCGCGGTGAGCCGCTGCGCCGGCATCACCGTCTGGGGCGTCACCGACAAGTACTCGTGGCGCAGCGGCGGCACCCCGCTGCTGTTCGACGGCGACTACGGCAAGAAGCCCGCGTACGACGCGGTCCTGGCCGCCCTCGGGGGCACGGGCGGCGGTGACGGGGGAGACGGTGGAGGCGACGGCACGGTGAGCTGCACCGCCACCTACACGCGGACCGCGGACTGGAACACCGGCTACAACGGCCAGGTCACCATCACCGCCGGCAGCAAGCCGGTCACCTCGTGGTCGACGACGGTCACGCTGACGTCACCGCAGCAGGTCTCGGCCACGTGGAACGGCTCGCCGTCCTGGGACGCCGGCGGCCACGTCATGACGGTGCGGCCGAGCTGGAACGGCTCCCTGGCGGCCGGGGCGTCGACCACCTTCGGGTTCACCGTGGCGAAGAACGGCAGCGCCGCCGCGCCGGTCGTCGGCCCCTGCACCGCCTCCTGAGCCTCCCGCGGGGCCGTCAGGGCCGGACGTAGGGCCGGGTCATGATCTCCAGGTTGTGGCCGTCCGGATCGTCGAAGTACGCGCCCCGGCCACCGAACAGCCGGTTGATGCGGCCGGGTTCGGTGTGCCGGGGGTCGGCGTAGTAGGTGACGCCGACCGCGTCCAGGCGGGTGATCATGCCGTCGAACCGCTCCTCGGGCACGAGGAACGCGTAGTGCTGCGGCTGGATCGGCTCGTCCCGCTGCTCGTAGTAGTCGAGGGTCACGCCGTTGCCGAGGTCGACGGGCAGGAACGGGCCGAACGGGGCGCCGACCTCCAGCCCGAGGATCGCGGCGAGGAACTCGGCGGACAGCCGCCGGTCCGTGGCGAGGACGGCGGTGTGGTTCAGCTCCACGGCGCCGGCCGACTGAGGGGCGTGCGGGTGCTGCTGGTCGTCAGGCATGGTGTCGGAGGTCTCCGGTCTCGGTTCGGTGGTGCGGCGCCCGCTGTGGGGGCGTCCGGAACGAGGTGGTGGAGACGGGAGGCGGGCCTCGGGCCCGCCGCGAGGTCACGCGGGGGCCGGGACCCTCACTCGTGTGTGGCTCATGGCCGACCCGGCAGTCACGCTGCCGACATTACCGACCGCCGCGGACGACGGTCAACGCCGTTTCCGGCGGCCTTCGGTGCCCGTCGCCCGTCCGGAACACGGTGTGTCCGGCGGAAGTTGAGGCAAAGTGAGGGGCTGGGCCGGTTCGGTGCGTATCGTGAGTCACCGCGGCCATCGCTTCCATTCCTCGGCCCGGACCGGACGGTGAGGCTCTGTATGACTCCGGCGCACAGCCCCGATGCCGCGGACGCCCCTGCCGTGTCCACCGTGGTGGAGTTCAGGGGCGGATCGGCGATGATCCCGGCCTCCCGGGACGTCGTCCAGGGCTTCGTCGCGCGACTCGCCGACGCCGGCGTGAGAACGGCCGACACCTTCCTGGACGCCGCCCGCCTGGTCGCCAGCGAACTGGTGACGAACGCGCTCCGGCACGCGCCCGGCCCGTGCCGGCTGGAGCTGACACTGGTGGAGGGCGGCGTGGAGATCGCCGTGTCCGACACGGGGCAGGACTTCCCCACCTTCCTGCCGAGCGACCCCCTGCGCGTCGGCCGGCACGGACTGGAGATCGTGACGCGGCTGTGCGACGAGGTCATCACCAAGCCGCACACGACCGGCAAGACCGTCTCCGCGCGTCTGCCGCTGCGGTGACCCGCCCGCCCCGGCGGCACGGGCCCGCCGCCCTCAGGCGGCCAGGGCCTGGTCGACGGTGGGGTAGCAGGGGATGAGCGTGTCCACGCCGACGAGCTGCAGGACCCGCAGGACGGCCTGCTGCGGCGCGGCCAGCCGGAAGAGGACGCCACGGGACGCGGCGGCCTGGTGGGCGGTGATCAGCACGTTGATGCCGCTGGAGTCCAGGAAGGCGACCTCCGAGAAGTCGACCACCGTGCACGGCGCCGTCTGCACACAGGACAGCAGGACGTCGCTGAGCTGACTGCTGCCGTCGAGATCGACTTCTCCCGCGAGGGTGACGACGCTGACGTCGCCGCCCGTGGTGGTACGGGTGATCAGCAGCCGCTCGGGTACTGCCGCTCCCTCGATGTCCGCCACGCTTCCCTCACCTCTCGCATATGCCAAGCCGTCGTCGGTGGGTTGATGTTAAGGCCCTTCGGGGTTCGTGTGTGCCCGTTGTGCAGACCGGAAAGGGACCTCCGGGCGGTCCGCGGAGGCTCGACGCGCGCGATGGCCGCCCTCTGACTACGGTCGAGGTGTGGTGGCTCACACTTTCGAAGAGCTCGTGCAGAAGCGTCGCGCGGCGGACCAGGCACACCACCGGGTCGAGGAACTGCGCGACTCGTACGGGCCTCCAACGCAGCAGGAGTGGACCCGGCGGCAGTCGCAGACGTACGAGACCGCCGTACGGGCATGGCGCGACCTGGACCGGGACGCGCAGACCGCGATGACGGACTACGTCAAGGAGGAGGGCCAGTCCCGGCACAAGCTCGAGGCGAAGGTCCGCAAGGCCGTCCAGGACGGCCGGCCCGGCACCTGACCCGCCCGTCACCGGCCGCCCCGCCAGGGCGGCCGGTCACGTCCTTCGGTGCCCGCCGGGCCTCTCCGGCCGGGGGCACGCACCTGTGCTCCGAGCCGCGGCCCGCGGCCCGCGGGTCCGGCCCGGCCTGCGGTGCCGCGATGTGCGTGCCGCCGCGGTTCCGGTGAGCCCGCGCGTCCGGGGCCCGGGTCGGTCCTGTCGGGCCGCCGGCCGGGCGGCCCGGGCGGTCACGTCCTTCCGCGCCCGCCGGCTTCCGGCGGCAGGGGCCGCACACGCGTGGTCCGGGCCGGGCCCGGGTCAGCCCTGTGCGGCCGTCGCCTCGGCGACGAGGGCGCGAACCGTGGCCAGCGCCGCGGCCCGGTCCGTGGGTACCAGGCCGATGCGGGTGCGCCGGTCGAGCAGGTCGGCCTCGTCGAGCGCGCCCTCGTGACGCACCGCCCACACCAGTTCGGCCCCGGTCACCGGGTGGCCGGGCACGACGCGCTCCCCGAGCCGGGGGTCGAGGTCGGCGAGGGCCTGCACGGCCGGTGCCTCCGTGCCGTAGAGCCGCACCAGACGGCGCGGCGCCCGCAGTGCGGCGAGGACGTGCGGCGCGGCGGCGCCGACCAGCGGCAGCGCGGCGGTGGTGGAGGGCCCGGCCGTGAGACCGCGGGCGGCGACGGCGGCGTCCACGGCGTCCTCGGCCATGCGCCGGTACGTCGTAAGCTTGCCGCCCACCACGGTGGTCACGCCCTCCGCCGAGGTGAGCACGGCGTGCCGGCGGGAGATGTCCGCGGTGCGGGCCCCGGCCCCGGCCCGGTCCTGCGGCGTGGTGTCCAGCAGCGGACGCAGGCCCGCGAAGGCGCCGACCACGTCCTCGCGGTGGACGGGCACGTCCAGTACCGAGCCGAGCACGTCGAGCAGGAAGCCGATGTCGGTCTCCGGCACCTCGGGAACGTCCGGGACCGGGCCGTCGACGGGCTCGTCGGTCAGGCCGACGTAGACCCGGCCGTCCCCCTGGGGCAGGACCAGGACGAAGCGGTTGGTCTCCCCGGGGATCGGGACGTGCAGCCCCGCGGGCAGCGGACCGATGCGGTCCGAGCGCAGCACCAGGTGGGTGCCGCGGGAGGGCCGGATCCGGATGCCGTCCACGAGGCCGCCGGCCCACACCCCGGAGGCGTTGATCACCGCGCGGGCACGGATCTCGCCGGTCTCGCCGGAGACCTCGTCGCGTATCCGGGCGCCGGACCCGGTCAGCTCCAGGGCTCGTACCCGGGTCAGGATCCGGGCGCCGCGCGCGGCGGCGGTGCGGGCCAGGGCGGTCACCAGCCGGGCGTCGTCGGTGAGCCGGCCGTCCCAGGACAGCAGCCCGCCGCGCAGTCCGGTGGAGCGCAGCGCCGGGGCGAGGTGGCGGGTCTCCACGGCGGACAGCCGGCGGGGCGCGGGGAGCGTCGCCCGGGCCGTGCGCGCCGCGAGCCGCAGCGTGTCGCCGGCCCGGAACCCCGCCCAGGCCAGCGCGGCCTGGGAACGCGAGACCAGGGGCGTCAGCGGCAGCACGAACGGCTGGGCGCGCACCAGGTGCGGGGCGGTGCGCTCCATCAGCACGCCCCGCTCCACCGCGCTCTCGTGGGCGACGTCGAGCTGGGCGGAGGCGAGGTAGCGCAGCCCGCCGTGGACGAGCTTCGAGCTCCACCGGGAGGTGCCGAAGGCCAGGTCGTGGGCGTCCACGGCGACGACGTCGAGGCCCCGGGCCGCCGCGTCCAGGGCGACCCCGGCGCCGGTCGCGCCGAGGCCGACGACCAGGACGTCGACGACCGGGCCGCCGACGGTGCCCGTCAGTTCCCGCGAACGCCGTGCGGCGGACAGGGCGGCACCGGCGGCGGGGCTGCTGGTGGGGCTCATGGCGTGAGGGTCCTCTCGAGGATGGTCCGCAGCTCCGCGAGGAGGGCCGCGGCGGTCAGGTCGGGGTCGTCCTCGTCGGTCATGGTCCGCAGGGACAGGGCGAAGGACTGCACGACCAGCAGCACGGACCGTGCCTGCCGCTCGGGCGGCGCCGCGCGGACCGACCCGTCGGCGTGCCCCTCCCGCAGCGCGGCGGCCAGCAGCTCCAGGAGGGCCTCCTGGCTCGCCCCGCGCCGGTCCAGGACGTAGGGCAGCAGCAGCTCGGGGTCGACGTCGACGATCTTGCGGAAGAGCGGGTGGGCACGGAACGCCTCCACCCCCGCCACCATCCCCTCCACGATGCGCGGGCGGGTGTCCAGCCCGGGCCGGGGTGCGGGGACGGCCCCCGTGGCGACGGCGATCCACTCCCGGGTCATCAGGTCGCCGACCAGTGACCGCACGTCCGGCCACCGCCGGTAGAGCGTCATCCGGGAGACGCCGGCGCGACGGGCGACGTCGGTCATGGTCGTGCGGCGGACGCCGACGGCCAGGACGCAGTCGCGTACGGCGTCGAGCACCGTGTCGTTGTCCGAGGAGTTCGGCCGGCTCGCATGGTTGTGACGATTGGGCGTCATGTGTAACAGTGTAACGCCAGTGAGGCCGCACGGGCGGCATCCCCGCATCGACGGTGAGGACGACAGGCGATGGACATGCTGTGGAACGGCTGGGGCGATCCCGCCCGGGCGACGCCGCTGCCCGACACCGTGACCGGGCTGCTGCGCGATGTGCTCGGCGTCGAGGCGAGCGCCGGCGCGTCCGTCCGCCTGGAGGAGATCGGTCTCCCCGCCGCACTGGACGACCCGGCCCGCCAGGCGCTGCTCGCCGCCGTCGGCGACCGCGCCGACAGCGTGCGCACGGACGCCGAGTCGCGCGTCCGGCACACCCGTGGCAAGTCCACTCCCGATCTGCTGCGCATGCGGCAGGGCGACGTCCGCGACACCCCCGCCGCCGTCGTCCTGCCCGGCAGCCACGACGAGGTGCTCGCGGTCATGCGGGCCTGTGCCGAACACGGCCTCGCGCTGGTCCCGTTCGGCGGCGGCACCTCCGTGGTCGGCGGCCTCGCCCCCGGCCGGCCGGGCCCCTTCGTCGCCCTGGACCTGCGGCACATGAACCGCCTGCTCGACCTCGACCCGGTCTCCCGCACCGCCGTGCTGCAACCCGGCCTGCGCGCTCCCGAGGCCGAGGCCCTCCTCGCCGAACACGGCTACACGCTCGGCCACTTCCCCCAGTCCTACGAGTGGGCGACCATCGGCGGCTTCGCCGCGACCCGTTCCAGCGGTCAGGCCTCCGCCGGGTACGGCCGCTTCGACGACATGGTGCTGGGCCTGACCCTCGCCACCCCCGAGGGCACCCTCGACACGGGCCGCGCCCCCCGCTCGGCGGCCGGCCCCGACCTGCGCCAGCTGGTGCTGGGCTCGGAGGGCGCGTTCGGCGTCATCACCTCCGTGACCGTGCGCGTCCGGCCTGTGCCGGACGTCCGCCGCTACGAGGGCTGGCGCTTCGCCTCCTTCGACGAGGGCGCCGCCGCCCTGCGCCGGCTGGCCCAGGACGGGCCGCGTCCGACGGTGCTGAGGCTGTCCGACGAGACCGAGACCCTGATCGGCCTGGCCCAGCCCGACGCCATCGGCGCCTCCCTCGCCGAACAGGACGCCGGATGCCTCGCCGTCGTCGGCTTCGAGGGCACCGAACGGGACACCGCGCACCGCAGGGAAGCGGCGGCGGCCGTTCTCGCCGAGTGCGGCGGCACGTTCGCCGGCGCGGAACCGGGGGAGCGGTGGGCGCACGGCCGGTACTCGGCGCCCTATCTGCGCGACTCCCTGCTGGACGCCGGGGCGCTGGCCGAGACCCTGGAGACCGCGGCCTACTGGTCCCGCATCCCCGGGCTGTACACGGCCGTCCGCGACGCGCTCACCACGACGCTCACCGAGGCCGGCACCCCGCCGCTGGTCATGTGCCACATCTCGCACGTGTACGAGAACGGCGCCTCCCTGTACTTCACCGTCGTCTCCGCCCAGGGCGGCGACGCCGTGGCGCACTGGACGCGGGCCAAGCAAGCCGCCAACGAGGCGATCCTCGCCGCCGGCGGCACCATCACCCACCACCACGCGGTCGGCACCGACCACCGCGACTGGTACGTCCGGGAGGCGGGCCCCCTGGGCATCGAGGCCCTGCGAGCCGTCAAGCGGCGCCTGGACCCGGCCGGGCTGCTCAACCCGGGTGTCCTCCTGCCCGGCGACTAGCGGGTGTCGTCCGGATCAGGCCGGCTCCGGGCAACGGTGCCGGGCAACCGGCCCGTGCCGGACCCCGCGACTCCGGCGAGATACGGACGACCCCCCAGGCACCCCGCGACCCGAACGACACGCCCCCGCCGGCCGGCCCCCGGCCGTCCCGTGGGACAACAGTCCGGCACCACCCGTCAGCCCGGAGGCACATCGATGCGACAGTTCACCGCCGTCGTCAACCCCACCGCGGGCGGCGCCACCTCGGCCGCCGCCCTGCTCGGGGTGGCGCGGCTGCTGCGGGAGGCCGGCGCCGAACTGGAGACCGAGTACAGCCGCAGCCTCGCGCACGCCCGGGACGTCGCCCGTGAGGCCGGACAGCGGGGCCGGGTCGTGCTCGCCGTCGGCGGGGACGGGATGGCCGGCGGGATCGGCGGCGCCCTCAGCGGCACCGGCGCCGTACTCGGCCTCGTCCCGGCGGGCCGGGGCAACGACTTCGCCCGCGCGCTGCGCCTGCCCACCGAGCCCGAAGCGCTCGCCGGGCTGCTGCTGCGCGGTGAGCCGCGCCCCGTCGACACCATCGAGGTCACCTCCGCCGTCCACGACCGCACCGTCGTGCTCGGCAGTGTCTACGCGGGGGTCGACGCGCTCGCCAACCGCCACGCCAACCACGCGCGCCTGCTGCGCGGCACCGCCTCCTACTACGCGGGCGCCCTGCGCGCGATCACCACCTGGCGCCCGCCGCGCTACCGGGTCACCGTCGACGGAGAGGAGCACACCTTCACCGGCTACACCGTGGTGGCCGCCAACTCCGGCTACTACGGCTCCGACCGCCTCATCGCCCCCGCCGCCCGGGTGGACGACGGCCTGCTGGAGGTGGTGATGATCCACCACGCCCCGCGGCGGCTCTTCTTCGCCCTGATGAACGAACTCGCCTCCGGCGCCCACGTCCACCGCCCCCAGGTGCACGTCCTGCGCGGCAAGGAGATCCGGATCGAGGCCGACCGGGCCGTGCCCTACGGCGCCGACGGCGAGGTGGAGGCCGTCGTCCCCGTCACGGCCAGGGTGCTGCCCGGAGCGCTGCGCGTCCTGCGCTGACCATGCCGGAGGGCCGGCCGCCGACACCGGCGGCCGGCCCTCCGGGCGTACGGGTCAGCCCCGGGGAGTGGTGAAGCGTTCCCACACCCGGTGGGTGCCCAGCAGCCGCGTGACCTGCTCCAGCGCGGCGGTGCCGGACTCGGCGACGACCACGCCCGCGGCGTCGGCGGGCACGCCCGACGCGTCGAGGGCGGCCTCGCCGCCGGCCCAGACACCGATCGCCTTGCCGTGCCGGAACGCCTCCGACAGCAGCAGGCTCACCCGCGGGTCGATCGACCCCGGCCCGGTGGGCGCCGGCGCCGCCTTGTAGTCCCGCGGCGTGTACGCGTCGCCGCCCATCGCGGGCGTCCCCGCCACCAGGACGGCGTCGAACTCCACGGACCGCGCGGTGACGTAGCTGCGCTGGACGGTCACCGCCGCATCGCCCGAGCCGAGCGTGCCGCCCGTCGGCGCCACGACCAGCGGCACCATCCCGGCGCTCAGCACCGCCTCCCGCACGGCCGTCACACCCTCCAGGTCGGCCCCGCTGGTCACGATGCCGACGACGCGGCCCTCGGTCGGCCAGGTCCCGCCGACCTGGGACAGCGCCGGGCTGGGCTCGACGTCGGCCAGGGGCACCGTCGGCTCGGGGGCGGGCAGGCCGAGGCCCTCGGCGACGCCCGCGCACAGCTCGGGGTCGATGTTGGCCAGGACCTGGAGCGTGCGCTCCCTGATGGCCTGCTCGTAGCACTTGCCGAGCTCGAAGGTGTAGGCGCCGATGATGTGCTCGCGCTCCACCGGGCTCATGCTCAGCCAGAACCGGCGCGGCTGGCTGAAGTGGTCCGCGAACGACTCCGGCGCCTGGCGCACCTTCGACGCCTCCGGGATCCGGACCGGCGCCTCGATGTACGCGCTCATGTCCGCGCCGGCGGTGAACGGGCATCCGCCGTCCAGGGAGTTGGGACGGTAGGGCGCCACACCCCGGTGCACCGCCGTCTGGTGCATGCCGTCGCGCAGCATGTCGTTGACCGGCGCCTGCGGCCGGTTGATCGGCAGCTGCGGGAAGTTGGGGCCGCCCAGACGCGTGATCTGCGTGTCCAGGTAGGAGAAGAGCCGTCCGGCGAGCAGGGGGTCGTCGGTGATGTCGATGCCCGGCACCAGATGACCGACGTGGAAGGCGACCTGCTCCGTCTCGGCGAAGAAGTTGGACGGATTGCGGTTGAGGGTCAGCAGCCCGACCGGCTGCACCGGGGCGAGCTCCTCGGGCACGAGGTTCGTCGGGTCGAGCAGGTCGATGCCCTCGAAGGTCTGCTCCGGGGTGTCGGGGAAGGTCTGGATGCCCAGCTCCCACTGCGGGTACGCGCCGGCCTCGATGGCGTCGGCGAGGTCGCGGCGGTGGAAGTCGGGGTCGACGCCGTTGATGATCTGCGCCTCGTCCCACACCAGGGAGTGCACACCCAGCTTGGGCTTCCAGTGGAACTTCACCAGCGTCGTGGCGCCCTCGGCGTTGACCAGCCGGAAGGTGTGGACGCCGAAGCCCTCCATCATCCGGTAGGAGCGCGGGATGCCGCGGTCGCCCATGAAGAAGATGGTGTGGTGGGTCGCCTCGGTGTGCAGCGAGACGAAGTCCCAGAACGTGTCGTGCGCGCTCTGCGCCTGCGGGATCTCCCGGTCGGGGTGCGGCTTCGCCGCGTGCACGACGTCCGGGAACTTGATGCCGTCCTGGATGAAGAAGACCGGGATGTTGTTGCCGACGAGGTCGAAGACGCCCTCGCTGGTGTAGAACTTCGTCGCGAAGCCGCGGGTGTCCCGCACGGTGTCCGCGGAGCCGCGGGAGCCGACCACCGTGGAGAACCGCGTGAACACCGGCGTCTCCACGTCGGCGGCGAGGAAGCCCGCCTTGGTCACCGAGGCCGCGGTGCCGTAGCTCTGGAAGACACCGTGCGCGCCCGCGCCCCGGGCGTGGACCACGCGCTCCGGGATGCGCTCGTGGTCGAAGTGCATGACCTTCTCGCGCAGATGGTGGTCCTGCAGCAGCACCGGCCCGCGCGGCCCGGCCTTCAGCGAGTGGTCCGTGTCGTACAGCCGCGTGCCCTGTGCGTTCGTCAGATAGCTCCCGGACTGGGCGACCCGGGCCTGGTCGGCACCGGTCGGCTGTCCGGTCGGCGACACCGTGGCCGGGCCGCTCTGGTCCGGCTTCGGGGGCAGCGGCTCACGGGGAGTGGTGGGCTCGGCGAGCGGCGGCGACTCGGGGCCGGGCTTGCCGGGCACCCCGTCCGCCGGGCCGCCGCCCTCTCCCTGCAGGCTCTCGGTGACCTTGTGGGCTACCCGCTTGAGGGGGTTGGCCTCGCTCATCAGCCTTTTCTCCGTTCTGGGCTGGCCGCTTCACGCGACCGGTCGTCTTCGAGTAGCGACTGCCGTGGTGGGCCGTGACCGCGTACCCAGCCACCGGGACTCAAGGCATGCGTGATTGCGGCGGGAGGCGGGGACTTGGTCCGCGAGGACGGCGACCGCCCCGACACCCTCGACGCGCGTCGTCGCCGCCACCCGTTCCGGACGGTGCGCGGCTCGCGCCCCGGCGGGCTCCGCCGGGGCGGCGCAGGGCACGGACCCGGCCGGGCCCGGCGCGCGACGCCTTGCGCATGGGGACTCCTTCTCGCCGGTGGCCGTACCAGCGTCACCGGCCCGGGGACGGCGCGCCACCGGGGGCGTGCGCACGAGGGAGGCCCCCGGCCGGCCAGTGCCGGTCGGGGGCCTCCCTCGTGCGCCCGTGATCAGCCGTGCGTGACCCGCACCGGCTCGAACGAGACGCGCGTGCGCGCGCCGCCGTCCGCCCAGACCACCTCGACACCGGTGCCGTCGGTCACGACCTCCGTGACGGCGTCCGCCAGTGGCCCGGGGCCCGGTTCACCGGTGAGCGCGGCCAGGCAGACGTGCAGCGAGGTGCCGCCCGCGTCGCCGGACAGCCGGGGCATCTCCGCCCACGGCGCGTAGGCGGTGCCCTGCGGGGCGCGGACCGTCTCCGGCTCGGGACTCCAGCCGTGCAGGCCGTGCAACGCCGAGACCAGCGGCTCGTCGGGGCCGGTGGCCCACCCGGTGAGCGTGAGACGGGCACCGGCCGGGGCACCGGTCACCCGGTGCACCCGCAGCTCGTGGGGCCCCCGGGCCACGGTCACGCTCTCCACCCGCAGCCCCGGCACCATCGGCGGACCGCCGGCGAAGACCGGCCGGTGCCAGGACGCCGCCCAGCCCCAGTCGTCGCCGTGCCCCGCGCCGAGCGGATGGATCCGACGGCGCACACTGCGCCTCCCCTTCACCTCCACCGACAGGTGGTTGTCCGCGACGTTGCCCGGTGCCGTCGGGCCGGTGCGGGTCGAGTACGCCTGCCGCCCGTAGTGCGGATCGTCCTCGGCGGCCGACTCGCCCTCGTGCGGCCGGACATGGTCGCTGCCGTGGTTGTGCAGCCGCACGATCCCGTCGCCGCGGGTCGACTGCACCAGCAGCCCGGGCGCGGGCAGGGCCAGCACCCGGTCGGCCCGCTCCACCGGCGCGGGCTCTTCGGTGGCCGTCCACAGCGGATGACCGGCGGGCGCGAGGAGCGACACGAACGCCTTGGACGCCCAGTACGGGGACGCCGGGCCGGAGTACGGCTGCAGCGTCGCCTCGTGCGGCCCGTGCCAGCCCAGGCTGAGCAGCCCGTCGTCGGTCAGCGACCCGCGTTCCAGGAAGTACCGCAGGCTGCCGCTGACCAGCCGTCGCGAGGTGCCCGGCGAGAGCGGCGTGTGCCCGGTCAGCGCGCCGAGGCCCACCGCCGAGGAGGCGGCGAAGCGGTACGCCAGCGAGCGGCCGAAGTGCAGCGGCGCCCCGTCCGCCCCGAACATCGACGCGAACCCGTCGAGGTGCGCGCGCAACCGGTCGCCGTACCGCTCGGCGAGGCCGCCGTCGCCGCCCAGACGGGCGTCGAGCACCGGGTACAGGTGCAGCGCCCAGCCGTTGTAGTGGTCGAAGGCGCGCCCGTCGCCGTCGGCGTACCAGCCCTCGCCCCGGTACCAGCCCTCCATCAGCTCCAGCGCCCGCTGCCGGGCCGCGGCCGTCTCGGCGTCGCCGCGGCCCACCGACTCCAGGAACCCGGCGACCGTGTACGGGAACAGGTACCAGTTGTTCGGCGCCGGGACGTGGCGCAGCGCCCCGCGCAGCCACTCCTCCACCCGGTCCTGCACCCCGGCGTCGAGGTTCTTCCACAGCCACGGCGCGGTCAGCCTCAGTCCGAGCGCCACCGACGCCGACTCGACCATCGGCTGGCCCTGCACCTCGTGGTCGAGGATCAGCGGCCAGGACTCGGTGTCGTCGCGGCCGGGCGTGCGGGTGCCCGAGGCCAGACCGCGCGCGTAGCGGTCCAGCCAGCCGTGCGGATCGTCGCCGTCCGCTCCCGCGACCCGGAAGGCCGCCGCGAGGAACGTCCGCGCGAAGCCCTCCAGTCCGTCGGAGCGCACGCCCGAGCGTGAGGGGCGCCCCGGCAGGTCGAGGAGGGCGCAGCCGGGCGTGCTCCAGCGCCACGCCGCCCACAGCAGCCCGTCCGCGACGGCCTCCCAGTGGGCCCGGGTGTACCCGGTGAAGGGGCTCAGCGCACGGTCCTCGGTGGGCAGTTCGAACGGGATGCTCATGCCAGGAACGCCAGCCTTTCGCGTCGTACGGGGTGGAGGAAGCCGGCACCGGACGCCCAGCGGGCGGTCTCGGCGAGGGCGAGATCGGCCAGGCGGCGCCACTCGTTGCCCTCGGAACCGGCGAGGTGAGGGGTGATCAGGGCGTTCTCGCAGTCCCACAGCGGGTGGTCCGGCGGCAGCACCTCGGGGTCGGTGACGTCCAGCACGGCCCGGATCCGCCCCGCGAGGACGGCGTCGGTGAGCGCCTCCTGGTCGAGGACCGCGCCGCGCGAGGTGTTGATCAGCACGCCCCCGGCCGGCATCGAGTCGATGAGCGCCCGGCCGACCAGGCCGCGGGTCTCGGGCAGGAGCGGTGTGTGCACGCTGACGGTGTCGCAGCGCGCGAACAGCTCCGGCAGCCCGACGCGTTCGACGCCGAGCGCGGCGGCGTCCGCGTCGCTGACGTACGGGTCGTGCAGCAGGACCTCGACGTCGTGCGGGCGCAGCAGCTCGACGACCCGGCGGCCGATCAGCGAGGCCGACAGGATGCCGACCGTGCGGCGGTAGTTGCCGACGCCGCGCGGGGTGCGCAGCCAGTTGCCGCGGGTGCGGGACAGCCGGTAGTCGCGGGCCCGTTCCAGCACCCGCTTGCCGGTCAGCAGGATCATGCCGAGGGTGTACTCGGCCACCGGCACGGCGTTGGCCGCGGCGGCCGAGGAGACCTCGATCCCGCGCTCCCAGCACGCGTCGGTGACGTGACCGCGGACGCTGCCCGCCGTGTGCACCACGGCCCGCAGCCGCGGCGCCGCCCGCAGCACCCCGGCGTCCAGCGGCGGACAGCCCCAGCCGGTGATCAGCAGGTCGGCGTCGGCCAGCAGCGACCTGGCGCGCGGTGTGGACAGGTCGTCCAGCACGGGCGGCGGGGCGAGGTCGCAGATCCGGCGGAAGGCGCCGAGCGACTCGGGATCGAGGACGGCCTCGGCGGCGTCCGGGGACATGGCCACGACGGCCCGGGGCCGGGATCCGCGGCCGGCGGTGTCGGGGGCGTGCGCGGTCACTTGACGGCTCCGGCGGTCAGCCCGCTCCGCCAGAAGCGCTGGAGCAGGACGAAGGCGAGGATGAGCGGCAGTACGGCCAGCAGCGAGCCCATGATGACCACCGGGTAGTACTCCGGCGAGACGGACGCCGAACTGTTCCACTGGTACAGGCCGAGGCTGACGGGATACAGGTCCTGGTCGGACAGCATCACCATGGGCAGGAAGAAGTTGTTCCAGATCGCGGTGAGCTGGAAGAGGAAGACGGTGATCAGCCCGGGGCCGAGCATCCGCAGCGCCACGCGCACATAGGTGGTCAGCTCGCCCGCCCCGTCCACGCGTGCCGCCTCCAGCACCTCGTCGGGAACGTAGCCCCGGCTGAAGATGCGGCCGAGGTAGACGCCGAACGGGTTGAACAGCACCGGGATGAAGACCGCCCAGAACGTGTTGACCAGACCGGCCGCGGACGCCATCAGGTACAGCGGCAGCGCGAGGACGGTCTGCGGCACCATGACGGCCGCCAGCACCAGGCCGAACAGCTTCTCCTTGTGCCGGAAGCGGTACTTGTCGAAGGCGTAGCCGCAGGCCACGCTCAGCAGCGCGCCCAGCGCGGCGCCGAGGACCGCGTACAGCAGGCTGTTGAGGTACCAGCGGCCGTACAGCCCGCCGTCCATGGCGAACAGGTCCCGGAAGTTGCGCAGGAAGGAGAAGTCGCTCAGGGACAGCAGGTCGCTGCTGAACAGCGCGTCCCGGCTCTTGGAGGCGGCGAGGACCAGCCACAGCACGGGCAGCAGCGTGTAGAGGACGGAGACCGCGACGACCACGTTGACCGTCGTACGGCCCAGCAGCCCCGGGCGGAGCAGAGAGCTGTCGGTGGCGCTCATCGGGCCTCCTCGGCGGAGTCGGCGCGGCTGGTGAAGCGGGTGACGCCGTAGGACAGGGCGATGGTGCAGACGAGCAGGACGACCGAGGCGGCCGCCGCCAGGCTGTAGTTGTTGCGGGTGAACGCCGCGTCGTAGATGTACATGCTCGGCGAGAACCGGGAGCTGATCATGGGGGAGGACTGGCTGAGCAGCATGGGCTCGGTGAAGAGCTGGAGCGCCCAGATGAGGGTGAAGATGGCGACCATGACGATCGAGGCGCGGACCAGCGGCGTCTTCACCTGGAGCGCCGTGCACACCGGCCCGGCGCCGTCGACCACCGACGCCTCGATCACCTCGCGGGGCACGGCCTGCAGGGCGGCGTAGAAGACCACCATGTTGTAGCCGAGGTTGCTCCACAGCGCGATGTTGACGATGGACGGGATCACCGTGTGGACGCCGAGGAAGTCGATCGTGATGTCGGCGCGGGCGAACAGGTCGATCACCGGGCTGATGCCCGGGGTGTACAGGTACAGCCAGATCAGGGCCGCGATGATGCCCGGCACGGCGTGCGGCAGGAACAGGCCGAGCTGGGCGAAGGCGCGCAGCCGCACCACCCCCGAGTCGAGCAGCAGGGCGAGGGCGAGGGCGCCGACGACCATGAGGGGGATGTAGACCAGGCAGTACAGGGCGACCGTGCCGAGCCCGCCGAGGAAGGTGGGGTCGGTCAGGACGGCCGCGTAGCTGCGCAGGCCGACGAAGACGGTGCGCTCGGGACCGAAGCCGAGGCCGGGCTGGTCGTCGCTGAAGAAGCTGAGGTAGACGGCCGTGCCGACGGGGATCAGGAAGACGGTGACCAGCAGGGCGAAGAAGGGCGTCATGAGGACGCCGCACGCGGTCAGCCGGCGGCGTCCGGCCGCCCGGCGGGCGCGCAGGCCCGCGGCGGAGGACTCCGGTCCGGTGGCGCGTGCGGTGCCGGCCGGCACCCGGGGTTGAGTGGTCGTGGTCATGGGGGTGTCACCTGCCTTTCGTCGGCTCAGGTGCTGCGCTGGGTGGTGGACAGGCCGAGGGCCTTGAGGTCGGGCATGGTGCCCTCCTGTGCCGTGCGCAGGGACTCGACCAGGGAGCCCTGGCCGGCGCCGACCCGGGCGAAGGAGTCCTGCATGACCTTCTGGGTGGCGCTCATCCGCGGACCCCACAGCCAGCCGTCGCCGATCTTCCGGGCCTCCTGCTCGAACAGGCCGTAGATGTCCTGGCCGCCGTAGTAGGACCGGTCGAAGGCCTCGCGCCCCACCGTCACCAGACCGGGCGCGGCCGGGTACTGGCTGCTGGTGCCGCTGGACAGGCGGGCGCGCAGGGCGTCCGGGTGGGAGACCTGCCACTCGATGAACTCCATGGCGGCCTCGGGATGGCGGCTGTCCTTGGTGACGGCGAAGGTGGAGCCGCCGTGCATGCCGACGGAGGGCCCGGCGGTGTCCCACTGCGGCAGGGGGGCGATCCGCCACTGCCCCTTCTGGCCGGGCCGCGCGTTCATCTGGGCGCCCGCGTCCCAGGCGCCGCTGAGCCGGGTGAGGACCAGCCCGTTGCCGATCTGCGCGTCGGACTGCCTGCTCTCCACGGCGTTCATGAAGACGTCGTCCCGGTCGATGAGCCGCTGCCAGTAGTCCGCCACCCGCCGGGAGGGCGCGTCGGCGAGGGAGACGTTCCAGGCGCCGTCGGAGGTGTCGAACCACCGGGCGCCCGCCTGCCAGGCGTACCCCGCGAACTGGGTCATCCCGTCGGTGGGGAACAGCACCAGCCGCCGCCCGGGTGCCGCGCGGTGCACGGTGGCGGCCTGCTCCGCGAACTCGTCCCAGGTGCGCGCCGGCCGGAGCCCGTAGCGGTCGAAGAGGTCGGCGCGGTAGTGCATCACCATGGGCTCGACGTCCAGCGGCACGCTGAACACCCGGCCCTCGAAGGTGGTCTGGCCGAGCGCCTGCGACAGCAGCTTGCGGCGGAGTCCGTCGCCGACCAGGTCGGTGATGTCGCGGGCGACTCCGTCGATGGCGTACCCCGGCACCTGCGGATACTCGATGGTGGCGACGTCCGGCGCATTGCCGGCCCGGGCGGCGTTGCTCAGCTTCGCGTAGCCGCCCTGCCCGCCGGAGGGGATCTGCTGGAACTCCACCTGGACGGTGCGGTGCGTGCGGTTGAAGGCGTCGACCACTTCCTGACTGCCGCGCAGGGCGGACCAGAAGGTGATGCGCGTGGTGGTGCCCGTGCGGGCCGACGAGGCGCCGTTTCCCCCCTGGCAGGCGCTTGCGGCTCCTGTCAGGGGTACGGCGGCCAACGCGGCGAGCACGGAGCGACGACTGGGTCGTCCGGGCATGGCGGCTCCCACGGCTCCTGCGTGCCCGCGGCTGGGGCACGGCTGTTGGGGACACGGGAATCCTGGACCGGGCCGCCATAAACGGTCAATAGATCGATCAGAAGAAAATAAAACGTTCAAACGCTCATTGTGTCGACCGCTCGGAGCGTCGAACCGCGCACCATCAGCCGCGGCAGCAGCTCGACGCGCCGTGCGGGCCGTCCGCCGGGCCCCCGCAGCCGCTCCAGAAGCAGCTCGGCGGCCACCCGGCCGACCTCGGCCCGGGGCGGGGACACGGCCGTCAGCGGCGGCGTGGCGAGCCCGGCCACCACGTCGTCGTAGGCCACGACCGAACAGTCCTCCGGCACCCGCACCGCCTCGTCCGGCAGCCGCTGCACGATCATCAGCGCGTCCACGTCGCCGTGCAGCACGACCGCCGTCGCCCCCGTCCCGCGCAGCAGCACCGGCAGCTCTGCCGTCTCCTCCGCCGAGTACGGCCCCTCCGGCCCCGCACCGGGAGCGCTCAGCGCCCACGCCCAGTGCTCCACCAGCGGATGCGCCCCGGCGATCTCCGCGAACGCGGCCCGCAGGGTGCGCGCCGTCGGACTGTCGTCCCGGGTCGCGAACACGATGCGCCGGTGACCGAGCCCCACCAGGTGCTCCACGGCCAGGTGCGCGCCGTACCAGTGGTCCGAGCACACCGAGTCCAGCACGTGCGGTGCGCTGCCGCGCCGCGGCCGCCGCTCCATCAGCACCGTCGGCACGTCCAGGCCCGCCAGCCACCCGTGGTCGGCCTCCTCGGCGGCCAGGCTGCCCCACCGGGGCGCGAGCAGCAGCCCCCGGGCGCCGTCCTCCAGGGCCCGTTCGACCAGCGGGCGTTCGGCCCCGGTGGCCTGGGGCGCGATGTGCAGCGCGAGGCGCACGCCCGCCTCCTCCAGCACCGTGCGGGCGCCGTGCAGCGTCTCGGTCAGGTACGAGTGCCGCTCGGGCACGACCACGGCCACCCGGTCGCCGTCGGCGAGGTCGCGGGCCGGCACCTCGGGGGCGGGCAGCGTCGAGCGGACGACACCGTGCCCGCGGCGCAGCCTGCCCTCCCGCGTCAGCTCCTCCACGTCGCGGCGGACCGTCACCACCGAGACCTGCAACTCGTCGGCGAGGTCGCGCACCCGCGCGGTACCGCGCGCCTGGACCGCCGCCAGGATCCGCTGGCGCCTGAGATCGACCGGCTCCCGCATCTGGACTCCCCACCCGCAGATGTTCGTTTGAGCGATTCTGCGCCATCATAACGATCGCTCGTGCCGGGTGTGTGCGCCTTGGGGTACGGGCTACGGCTCCGGGTCCGCGAGCAGCCGGCCCAGCGGGCCCAGGTCGAGGTTGAGGTCGCCGCGGCCGAGGCCGTGCTGCGCGCACAGCTCGTCCATGCGCCGGTCCAGCAGCATGAGCGCGGTGCCCAGCCGGTCCTCCTGCTCCGCACTCAGCGTGCCCTCGTCGAAGCGCCGCACGGCCTGGCGTTCCATGAGCTGCCGCAGCAGCTCGACGACGGTCAGCACCAGCGCGGCCAGGTCGTTGGTGACGCGCTCGGGGTCCAGGTCGAGGGCGTGTGCCCGGGGCGCGGTCACAGCGGCCCGCTGTCCGGCCACGGGGCGGGCACGCGTTCGTTCACCGACGACAGCAGGGCGTGCAGCGAGATCCGCACCAGAGGAACGTCGGCGATGGCCAGCACCAGGTCCCCGCTGACGACGACGCCGGTCGCCAGCACGCGGTCCAGGAGGTCGACCAGGGGCACCCCGACCGGCGCGTACGGCTCGGGCCCGCCCCAGGGCACGGGCGCCGGGCCCGGCGCCCGGGGATCCGCGACGGTCACGGGCGAACCTCCTGTTCCGTGTGTCGCCGGAGGGCCGTCCGGTCCGGTGCCTGGTCGTCCAGGCGGGCGAAGGAGTACGGGATCCACGGGCCCGAGGCGCCGATCTCGACGGCGGGGTACGGACGGTCCGCGGTCAGCGCGGCCAGCGCCCGGGCGAAGGCGGGGCCCAGCGCGTCGTCCACGAGGTAGGCGCAGTTGAGCAGCTGCGGGGAGCGCCGGCCCGTCAGCCGTTCGTTCTGCGGGCGGTGCCGGGTGGCCGCGACGGCGTACCGCCGCAGGCGCGCGTCGACGGCCTCCGCCTCCGCCAGGGCCTTCGCGTGCGAGTCCTGCCGGTCGCGCTGCCGGGCACTGGCCCGGCTGAGGTAGGCACGTCCGTCCGCGGCGGTGCCGGCCCCGCTCCGGGAGGCGGCCTGCGGCGCGGGCTCGGCGGCGTGCACCTTCACCGCCCATTCCGTACGGCCCCGCAGCCGGTCGAGGAGCGCGCCCAGTTCCACCGCACGGGAGGCGACCGCCCGCCGCGCGCTCCGGTCGCCGCGGTAGAGGGTCGCCAGCGGCAGCGGGACGACGGACCGGCCCCGGCCGCCGGCGGCCTCGACGCCCCGGTGGTGGGCGCGGGCGCACCGTTCCAGGTCGTCGGGCCGGCCCAGCCGCTCCGCCAGTGCCGCGTCGTCGAACAGCTCCGCGGGCACGTCCTGGACGACCAGGCACAGGCCGTCCGTGTGCAGCACGCGCAGCGGGCCACCCTCCTCGTGCCCGGTCGTCGCGGCCAGTGCGGCGGCGTCCGGCGGAGTGCGGGTGACGGCGAACGCGCAGACGAGGGAGGGGGCCGCGGGGCCGGCCGGACGCCCGTTCACCGGACGGCTCCCGTCGTCTCCTCGACCGCCTCCACCAGTTCGGCGAGCTGGGAACGCAACCGCGCGTTCTCCTCGGCGAGTTCGTCCCGAGCGGCCCGGGACGACAGTGCCGGGTCGGTCTCCCACCAGTCGATGCCCGCCTTCTTCGCGGTGTCCACCGAGGCGATGAACAGGCGCAGGCGGATGGTGAGCAGCTCGATGTCGAGCAGGTCGATCTTGATGTCGCCGGCGATCACGATGCCCTTGTCGAGGACCCGTTCGAGCAGGTCGGCGAGGCTGCCGGCGGCGGGGGCACAGGGCTGCGTCTCCCACTCCGGGTAACCGTGGTCGAGGTCTGTCACTGCGTACTCCCCGGGCGGTCAGCGACGCGGGCGCGCTCGGTCGGCATCGTCGTCATCGTCGGGTTCGTCCCCGTACTCGTCCTCGTCCTCGTCGCCGTCCTCGTCCTCCTCCTCGTCGTCGTACGCGTCCTCGGCCTCGTCCTCGTCGTACTCGTCGCCGGTGTCCTCGTCCCCGCCGTCCTCGGCGTTTTCGTCCTCCAGCGCCTCCTCGTGGCTCCGGACGACCTCGCTGTCGCGGATCTCACCGCGCCAGCCCTCCACCTCCTCGGCGTCCACGAGGGTCACGTGCCGGGCGAAGTGCTTCAGGTCCAGCCGCAGCCGGCGCCCCTGGGCGCGCCAGAGGTTGCCGGTCTTCTCGAAGAAGCCCGACGGGTAGTACTCGACGACCACGACGACCCGGGTCAGCCGGGGTGCCAGCTCGTGGAAGCTGACCACACCGCGTGTGCTGCCCTTGGCCCCCTCGGAGGTCCAGACGATCCGCTCGTCGGGGACCTGCTCCTGCACGGTCGCCTTCCAACTGCGGCTTGAGGGGCCGACCTTGACGTTCCAGTCGGAGGTGACCTCGTCGGAGGGACTGACGCTGCGCACGCCCTTGGTGAAGGAGCTGAAGTCCTGGAGCTGGGTCCACTGGTCGTAGACGGTGCGCAGGGGAACGCCGATGTCGACGGTCTCCACGATGTTCGTCGCCTTGACGCTGCCGCGGGACCCGCCCCGCTTCTTCTTCGAGCCGCCCCCGTCCGAGTCCTTGCCGCCGTTCGCGGAGTCGGTCAGACGGTCGGTCAGGCCGCCGATCCGCTCACCCGCCTTGCCCGCGACGCTGTTCCCGGCGGCGGAGAGATAGCCGCCGAGAGCGTCCTTGACGTCGCTCAGGGGGGACGACCCGCCGTCCCCCTTGCCACCGGGGCTCATCCGCGGCCACCTCCCCGCGGGCGTCCCGACGGTACGGCCTTCTTCGCGGCGGCCTTCTTGGCGGCGGCCTTCTTCGCCGGTGGCTTTCCGCCGGGCGCGGCCTTGCGCGGGGAGGCCTTGCGCGCCGCCTTCCTCGGCGGCGCGGGCTCGCGGTCCTCCTCGCGCTCCTCGTCGTCGAAGTAGCCGGCCTCGTCCGCCGCGTCGTCGTAGTCGTCGTGGTCGTCGTGGTCGTCGTCGTACTCGTCGTACCGGTCGTCGGGTTCCGCCCCGTCGTCCCGCCGGCCCGCGCCGTCGAGTGCGTGGGTGCGGTCGCGGAGGGTATCGGCGAAGCCGGTGAGCCTGCGGTTCGCCGCGGCGGTGACGGCCGTGCGTCCGGCGGTCAGCAGCTCACCGCGCACCTGGTCCGTCAGCTCCTGGAACTGGGGTGTCAGCTGGAGCCTGCCCAGCTGCTGGGACAGCATCTGGCCCGGGGAGAGCCCCAGGCGCCGCCCCGCCAGGTAGGAACCGACCGCGAAGGCCAGTTTGGCCTTCTTCGTGCGGCCGAGGAGATATCCGCCCGCCATGGCCGCCGCCAGGGCCGCCTTGCTGTCGTTCATACGTACCTTCCGTGCGCTGGATCCGAGGTGGTGGTGCGGCCGGTGGGCCGGACCGGGCGGTCGAGGAGGGCGAGCAGGCGCTCCTCCTCCCGTTCGAAGACCGCCTCGTCGACGTCGCCCTCGTCCAGGGCCCGGTTGAGGGCGGCCAGACGGGCGTGGACAGCGCGCGGGTCGTGGACCTGGCGCCGGGCCTCCTGGAGCAGGTGGTCGGCGATCCAGGCCGTGCCCCGCACCGGGGCCAGGGGCAGCAGCAGGAGACCGCTCACGATGCCCACCGCGTCACCGTCCGGCCGGCTCGGGAGAAGGGTCGACGAAGCTGTAGCAGGGGAGAGGACCGGTCACACTGAGCGTCAGGCGGTCCCCGTGGTCACGGGCGCACGCGTCCACCGCCTGCCGGAACCGGGGCACGTCGGCGGCGCGCAGCAGGAACGACACGCTCAGCACCTGCTCGTCGTCGGTCGTGCCTCCCACCGTCCGCACGGCGAGCGGGGCCAGCCGGTCGAGGACCTCCCGTGCCGTGCGCCGGGCCTCGCGGCGGACGGCACGGGCGATCGCCTCACCGAGCCGGACGTTGGCCTCGTAGTCCGGGTGCCGCCGGGTGCGCAGGGCCAGGGTCCGCAGCGTGTCGTCCCGGCGGACCAGAGCGGCGAAGCTGCCGGGTACGACCGTTCCCTTGACGTTCAGTTCGACGCATCCCCGGACGCCGTCGAGCTGCCGTGCCAGGTGCGCGGCGTCACCGCGCAGCTGGGAGAGGAGGACGTCGGGGCGGGGGCTGAGGACCGCGAACCGCATGGGCAGCAGGGGCCCCTGCGCGGCCAGTTCGTCCAGCACCGCCTGATGGGCCATCAGGTCGCGTCGTCTGGGGCGCAGTCGTGCGGGAGTGGCCGAGACCGCGGCACACAGGCCGGACTCGGTCAGCAGCCGCACCGGGGCACCGCCGACGCCGGGGGAGCGGGGCGTGCGGGTCCCGGCGGGGGTGATGCCGTAGACGTAGAGAGCGGCGGTCCCGGCGCCCGCGACATCGGGGGCGGTGGTGGCGGGGGCTGTGGCGGGCACGGTCATTCCTCCTCCGTTCCCGTGCGCCGGCGCGGGCGGCTGCGCGGGCGGTCGTCGTCACCGCGGGGGCGCCCGGCCGGACGGCTCCGGGGGCGCTGGGCCCGCTCCTCGCGCTCGCGGGCGGCGGGGCCGGCGCGGCGGGCCGGGCGCTCCTCCAGCTCCTCCTCGTCCGCCGCCGGCTCCGGTTCCTCGGGCGCGAGCATGCCCCGCACCCGGTCGGTCAGGGAGCGCGTCCCCCGCTTGGCGGCCGCTCTGCCCACGGTCTTGGCGACGGGCCCGCCGAACAGCTCGGGAACGGTCTTGGACCGCACGTCGTGCTCCAGGTCCAGGCGGTTGCAGGCCTCCGCGAACCGCAGGTACGTGTCGACGCTCGCGACCACGATGCGGGCGTCCACCTTGAGGATCTCGATGCCGACCAGTGACACGCGCACGAAGACGTCGATCACCATGCCGCGGTCGAGAATGAGCTCCAGGACGTCGTAGAGCGTGCCGGCGCGGGGCGCGCAGACGATCTCGTCGTCATAGGCGATCATGCGGTGGTCCTTCCGGGGGCGGGCCCAGCGGCCCGGTCACTGGTCCTGGGCACCGCGCCGGTAGCGGGCGATGCGGCGGTACCGCACCAGGTCGCCCGCGGCGTCCAGCTCGACCTCGTAGGTGGCGAGCAGACTGGTGGTGTCCGGGATGCGGGCCACTTCCAGCACGTCCACGTTGACGATCCAGCCGTCGTCGTCGCTGCGGCACACCGCGGAGACTCCCTCCAGGCGGTGCCGGATCAGCTCGGACAGGGCGTCCGCGGCGCGCTGGGCGGCGTTCCGCGCGCCCCGCACGGCACGCTCGCGCGTGGTCGTGGACGTCGTGCCGCGCCGTCGCTCGCCAGGTTCTGTCATGCAGCCCACTCTGACCGCGGGTGCCGGTCCGCGCGTCCCCAGTTACCCCATCCGGGCACCCGTGGGCCCCGGCCCGCCCGCGTGCGGCGCGAGGAGGTACCGGCGGCCGCGGGGGCTCAGGCGCCGGGCGTCGCCGTGGCCGGGCGCCGGCAGTGCAGGAAGACGTGCGGCTCGGGCCCGGCGTCCGGGTGGGCCGGGGTGAACAGCAGCTCCTCCTGCTCCAGGACCTCCAGGCCCGCCCCCTCGGCCACGGCCACGAGGCCCGGTGCGGTGAAGCTGGTCACGCGTACGGGCTGCCCCATGAAGGTGGCGTCGACGCCCTCCACGTCCAGCGGGACGGTGGCGAGGACCATGTGCCCCGCCGGGGTCAGCGCCCGGGCGAGGCGCCGTACGACGTCCGTCTGCTCCCGCCGGTCCAGCTGGAGCAACGCGAAGTAGACGCAGACCGCGTCGAACGAGCCGTCCGCGAGCGGGACGTCACGGATGTCGGCGCACCGGAAGGAGGCGTCGGGCACCTGCCGGGCCGCCAGTTCCACCATGACGGGCGAGACGTCGACGCCCACGACCCGGTGACCGGCGCCCGCGAGGGTCTCGGCCGTGGGCCGTCCGGTCCCGCTGCCCACGTCCAGCACCCGGCTGTGCGGCGCGAGCCGCCCGAGCAGCCACTCCAGCGAGCGCCGGTGCGCCGGCGCCCCGGCGAACGCCTTCTCGTAGTCGGCGCCCAGGGCGTCGAACACGGCGGCGGCCCGCGGCCGTTGCTGTCCGTCGGTCACGTGGGTCCCTCCGGTGGGGTGAGCCGGTGCCGGCTCATCGTTCCACCGCCTCGGAGCCGCCGACAAGGGCTCCGCCGGCCGTTCTACCGGGTGTCGTCGTCCGGCGCCGTCCCCGGCTCGGCCATCCTGCGGTGCACGGCGGCCTTGACGCGGTCGGGCAGGACCTTGTCGGCCACGCCCTGTGCCTTGGTCCTCGCCGAGCCGGTGACCAGCTTCCCGCGGCCCTTCATGACGGCGTCGAACGCCTGCCGGGCGACCTGCGCGGGATCGTCCTTGTCCATGGTCCCGATCTTGGTGTCCTCCATGCCGGCCCGCCGGAAGAAGTCCGTGTCCGTCGGTCCCGGCATGAAGGAGGTGACCGTGACGCCGGTGCCCTTGACCTCCTCCTGCAACGCCTGTGCGAAGGACTGCACGAAGGACTTCGACGCGTTGTAGACCGACTGGAAGGAACCCGGCATCGTCGAGGCGATGGACGACGTGAACATCAGCCGGCCCACGCCGCGCGCCACCATGTCGCGCAGCAGGGGTTTGGCGAGCCGCACCGTCGAGGTCACGTTGAGGTCGATCACGGACTGGTCGTCGGCGAGGTCGGTGTCCACGAACGCGCCTCCCCGTCCCACGCCCGCGTTGAGGGCCGCCACGTCCACCACGAGACCGGCGGTGGCCGCGACCAGCCGGTCGACGCCGCCGGGGTCCCGCAGGTCCGCGCGGACGGCCCGTACCTCCACGCCCGTCTCCCGCAGCCGCCGGGCGGCGTGTTCGAGCCGGTCGTCCTCGGCGTTGACCACCAGGTCGTAACCGTGTTCCGCGAACAGGCCGGCCAGTTCGTAGCCGATGCCGCCGGACGCCCCGGTGACGAGGGCGAGCGGCCTTCCGCTGTCCACGTCCTCTGTGTGCGCTGCTTCCACCGGATCCACCGCTCGTCCCTTCAGTGCAGTGCCTGGTACACCGACGCCGTGGTGAAGCCGTACACGACGTGCGGCACGATGTCCGACACCCACGACGTCCGGTCCCACTGCTTCGGGTCGGTCACGCCGAGCGCCGCGGCCGGTACGTCGCTGCCCACCATCGCCGCGGCACCGAGCACCGGCCCGGCCACCCAGTCCGGCAGCGGTCCGCGCCGGTGGCGCAGCACCCCGTAGGCCGCGCCGACCCCGAGGCCGGTGACGTAGCCGAGCAGGGCACCGACGGCCTGTTCGCGGTTGGGCTTCGACTCCTCGTCGCCGAGCACCAGTCCGACCCGGTCGGCGACCCGGTCCGCGACCTCGGCCGGCATGTCGCTGGCCCCCCGGCCGCGCAGCAGCATGTCGCCGTACGTGGTGAGGTTCAGCGCGACGGTCCCCGCCGCGCCGGCGACCAGGCCCTTGATCAGTGACTGCATCCCGGAACTCCCTCGGTACGGGCGCGGTGGCGCACGACGGTCACGACGGGCCCCGGGTTCCCCTCTCGGGGCCGCCTAACAGGGCCGGGGCGCGCGCCCCTCGCCCCGCTCTCACGCGGGACGGGGCCGCGCCCCGTCCAGCGCCAGGTCCACCAGCCTTCGTACGAGCGCCTCGTCCAGCGGCGCCCCGCTGAGCAGGGCACGGACGAACAGCGGGCCGCTCACGGCCTCGATCAGCAGGCCCGGGTCGGTGTCCGCCGCCAGCTCGCCGCGCTCGATGCCGCGCCGGACCATCACGACGGCGCGGTCGAGGCGGTCGCTCCAGTAGGGCCCGCGGCGGTCCTCGAGGGTGTCGTCGTGCTCGACGCCGATCCGGAGCAGGGCGTGCCCCTGTGCGGTGCCGAGCAGAGCGGCCAGGGAGGAGAAGAAGCCGAGCAGATCGTCCCGCACGCACCCGGTGTCCGGGACCGGCAGCGCCGAGTCCAGCTGCGTGTTCAACGCGTCCAGGATCAGGTTCTCGCGGGTGCCCCAGCGGCGGTAGACCGAGGTCTCGTGCACCCCGGCCGCGCGCGCCACGGCGCTCACGGTCGCCCCCGCCAGGCCCTGGCTCGACAGCAGTTCCACCGCGGCGGCGAGCACGGCCTGCCGCATCCGCTCCCCGCGGCGGCGCAGGGGCGGGGCGGCGGATGGCTCAGAGGTCATCGCACCAGACTAATGCAGGTCGACTTGCGATGGGTGTACGGTTAACGCAAGTCGACCTGCGATGGACCGGTGGGGCCCGTCCGGGGTCGCCGCACCGAGGAGGTCCTGTCATGGCGCAGATGCTCGCCGCCCGCCTGCACGTCCCTAGCCGCACCCTGCGGCTGGAGGAGGTGCCCCGCCCGAAGCCCGGACCGGGCGAGGTCCTCGTCAAGGTCGAGGCGGCCGGGGTGTGCCTGTCCGACGTCCACCTGATCGACGGCACCCTCACCCCGCTGCTCCTGCGCGGCGACACCGTCACCCTCGGCCACGAGGTGTCCGGCACGATCGCCGAGGCCGGCGAGGGCGTGACCGCCTGGTCACCGGGACAGCGGGTCGTGCTGTACGCCGGTGAGGTCCGCGACGGCGTCACCTACACCCGGGGCGTCGACTACGACGGCGGCTGGGCCGAGTACGCCCTGTCCGCCGCGACCGCCCTCGTCCCGCTGCCCGACGCCATCCCCTTCGACCAGGGCGCGATCATCCCCGACGCCGTGTCCACCCCGTGGGGCGCGATCACCGAGACCGGCGCCGTCCGGGCGGCCGAGGCGGTCGGCGTGTGGGGCGTCGGCGGACTCGGCGTGCACGCCGTGCAGCTGCTGCGCGCGGTCGGCGCCTGTCCGGTCGTCGCCGTCGACCCGAACCCGGTGGCCCGCGAGCGTGCGCTGGCCGCCGGGGCCGACCTCGCCCTGGACCCCGCCGACCCGGGCCTGCGCCAGGCCGTCACGGCGGTGACCGGCGGGGCGGGGCTCGCCGCGGCCTTCGACTTCGCGGGCGTGCCCGCCGTGCGCGAGCAGGCGCTCTCCGTCCTCGCGCCCAAGGGCCGGCTGGTGCTGGTGGGCCTGACCGACAAGCCGCTCAGCGTCACGGACGGCACCCGCTTCAGCTACCTCCAGCAGCGGATCCTCGGTCACTACGGCTCCGACATGCCGGTGGCCCTGCCCCAGTTGCTGCGGCTGGTCCAGGGCGGACGGCTGGACTTCTCCGACTCCATCAGCGGGGTGCTGCCGCTGACGGAGGCCGCCGAGGCGGTCGCCCGGCTGGAGAAGAAGGAGGGCAACCCGATCCGGCTGATCCTGCGCCCGTGAGGTGAGGGATTCCTGAGAATCCACGAGGCGGTTGAACGCCGGCGCCCCCGACTCCGTATGGAGCCGGGGGCGTTTCACGCCCGGGACCGCCACGACGCACGACACAGGAGCACGCTGTGGGACACAACAGGCGCAGACGCCCGACCGGGGCGCGGCGCGCGACCTTCTCCGCGGTCGCGCTGATACTGGGCGGCGGTGGCCTGGTCGCCGCCAACGTGTTCGCCTCCGCGACCGAGTCGGCGAACAGCCCCGTTCCCCTGGGCAGTTCCGGCGTCGCGGCCACGGTCGACTGCCCCGACCTGAGCGAGCGGCTGACGACCGTCCCGGACGCGGCCAGGCCGGACGTCGACGGCGAACTCGCCCGCCTGGACGAGCAGATCGCCACGGCCTACCGGCAACTCCAGGAAGCGGCACGCGCCGCCGACGACGGCGAGGTCGACGAGGCCGCGATCCTCGACCCGTTGGAGAAGCAGCGGACCGAGACGATCGCGCGCGTCGTCACCGCCGTCGACGGCGCGGGGGACCGGCCCGAAGGGCTGGAGGCCCTCGCGGCATGCACGCTGCGACGCACCACGGTCGCGACGCAGGACACGCCGAGCGTCAGCCCGGACGGACAGCGGGACGGACAGCGGGACGGCGCCGGCGACCGGGCGGGCGGCGGCGAGAGCACCGGCGCGGCCGACGACGCCGGCGACGGGGAGCAGCCCGGGGACGGGCAGCAGCAGGGCAACGGCGGCCAGGCCGGCAACGGCCCCGTCGCGGCCGACTACGCCGACATCACCACCGCGCCCGGCGTCGCGAAGCCGCGCCAGGGCAAGGACGCCTCGCGCGGCACCTTCGCCACCAGCTGCGGCGTCAACGCCGAGGGCCTGTTCAACTCGGACAACGTGATCGCCGCCCCCGGGGTGGGCAACGGCGCCCACCACTTCCACGACTACGTCGGCAACCAGGGCAACACCGCCTTCGCCTCCGACGACGACCTGGCCGCCGCCGGCACCAGCTGCGCCGACCAGGGCGACAGGTCCTCGTACTACTGGCCCGTGCTGCGCCTGCAGAACGGCACCGCGGAACAGGACGCCCAGTCGCCGGGCGGGGGTGTCGAGGGCAACGCCGGCGAGATCGTCACGCCGGCCGAGGTGACGCTGACGTTCGTCGGCAACGAGCGCGGCCAGGTCACGGACATGCCGCGGCTGCTGCGCATCATCACCGGCGACGCGAAGGCGTTCGTCAACGGCAACACCAACGCCAACGCCTCCTGGAGCTGCACCGGCTTCGAGGACCGGCAGCTGAAGGACAAGTACCCGCTCTGCCCGGCCGGCAGCGACGTCGTGCGCACGTTCACCTTCCAGAGCTGCTGGGACGGCCGCAACACCGACAGCGCCAACCACCGCACCCACGTGGCGTTCGCCGCCGCCGACGGCAGCTGCCCGGACGGCTTCCGGCCCGTCCCGCGGCTGGTGCAGCGCATCGTGTACGACGTGGACGCACCCAGCCTCGGCGACGGCGGCCGGACCACGCCCCTGTTCGCCGTGGACTCCTTCCCCGAGCAGCTGCACAAGCCGGTCACCGATCACAGCGACTTCATCAACGTCTTCGACGAGGACCTGATGCGGGACATGGTCGACTGCATCAACAGCGGCCGGACCTGCGGACCGGACACGGCCCCCGACCCCGGCCAGGGCCCGAGCGAGACCCCGCAGGAGCCGGCCGCCACCCCGGAGAACCCCGGGAACCCCGGGAACCCCGAGTACTCCGAGACCCCGGGCGACGGCGGGTACGGCCAGACAACGCCGCAGCGGCCGGGCGACGACGGCGGCCGGACCGACGAGCCCGCGGCCGGGCGGACCGGCACCGCCCCGGCACCCGCGAACGGCGGCCAGGACGGGGAGAGGCCCGATCCCTCGAACCGGCCCACGGACCAGGACCGGCCCGAGCCCACTCGCACCGCCGAGCCCACCCGCACCGCGGAACCCCGGGCCGCCACCACGCCCGCCGAGGCCGCGGGTGCCGCGAGCAGCGCCGCGACCGCGCCCGCCGGTGCGCGGGGGACGAACGGCGGCGGCGCCGCGCAGGCCGTCGGCTCCGCGCAGGCCGCCGGCTCCGCGAGCGAGCCGCAGGGCAGCCGGGGCGGACTCGCCGAGACGGGCTCGAGTCTCGGCCTCTGGCCCGCGGCGGCCGGAGGCGTCCTCTTCGCCGCCGGGTGCCTGCTGCTGCTCCGTACCAGGCGGCGTACCCGGTGACACCCCCGTGACGGCGCCGTTCGGTCCCGACGCCGACCGGGACCGAACGGCACCCGTCGTCGAGGCCTCGGCGGCGTCTATACGATGGCGTACCGGGAAACGGACGGCGGTGCGAGGGAGTGCGGGCGTGACGGACAGCCGACGCCGGCGGCGGGGGCAGGGCGAGCTGGAGGCACTGGTGCTCTCGGTGCTGCGTGAGGCGGAGGGCCCGGTGACGGCCGGCTGGGTGCAGGAGCACCTGGGCGGCGACCTCGCCTACACCACCGTGGTCACGATCCTCACCCGGCTGCTGGACAAGGGCGCGGTGACCCGCGAGCGCGCGGGCCGCTCCTTCGCCTGGACGCCCGCCGACCCGGCGGGCCTGGCCGCCCGCCGGATGCGCGGGGTGCTGGACGCGGAGAGCGACCGCGAGGCGGTGCTGGCGAGCTTCGTGACCGGCCTCGACCCGGCCGACGAACGCCTGCTGCGCGGCCTCCTGGGCGACGCGGTCCGGGCCGAGGGGGAAGACTGACGCCTCATGGGGGTCTTCGTCTTCCTTCCGCTCGTCCTGCCGCTGACCGCGTGGCCGATCGCGCGCCTGGCCGAACAGCACCTGCATCCACGGACCGCGACCAGGCTCCTCACCGCCGTGGCCGCGGTGATGGCGCTGTGCAGCACGGTGTGCCTCGCCCTGCTGATGGTGGTCGGCACCGCACAGCTGCCGGGCAACCCGCTGCCCGACGGCTGGTCGGACCCGGAGGTGCGGGCGGCGGTGCCCTGCGACGAGGTCGCCGGCCAGGCGGCGATCCCGGCGCTGTGCGCGGTGGTCGTGGCCTCGGCCCGGGCCCTGTGGCGTCACGGCCGGGTGCGCCGCCGCGCCCACCGCGCACTGGCCCCGTTGCCGGGCACGTCCGTGGCCGTCCTGCCGGACGAGGTGCCCTACGCGTACGCGCTGCCCGGCGGGCGAAGGGACCGGGTCGTGGTGACCACCGCCCTGCTGGACCGTCTCGAACCGGCCGAGCGGCGGGCGCTGTTCGCCCATGAGCGGGCCCATCTGACGGCCCGCCACCACCGGTTCCTGCTCACCGTCCGGCTCGCCGCGCTGGCCAACCCCTTCCTGCGGCCGCTGCGCACGGCCGTGGCCTACACGGCGGAGCGCTGGGCCGACGAGGAGGCGGCACGGACGGTCGGCGACCGCCGCGCGGTGGCGACCGCCATCGGCAAGGCGGCCCTGGTCTCCCGCGGCACCCCGGTCGCCACGCTCGCCGGTCTCGCCGCGCCGGGGCCGGTGCCGCGCCGGGTGGCGGCGCTGCTCGGCCCGGCCCCCGCGTCCCGCACCTGGCCCTCGGTGTTCACCTCGGTGGGGCTGGCGGTGTGGGGCGCGGCGGCCGGCACGGCCGTGTCGGCGATGTCGTCCGCGAACGCCGCGGTCACGATGTTCGTCGTCCTGCGCGCCGCGACGCCTCTCTGACCCGCTCCCGTGCCCGGCGCCGCCGCCCGGCGGGTCACTCCGTCAGCCCGGCGGCGAGCGTCGCGCCCAGTTCCCAGCAGGCCTCCAGGTCGGCCTTGGCGGGCTCGCCCGTCACCGTCACCGCCCGGGCGGCGCGCTGCCAGCCGAGGCCGGTCGTCACCGACTCCACGGCGCGCACCGCGCCGGTGGTGTCGTTGCCGCCGTGCACGTAGTAGCCGAAGGGCCGGCCCCGCGTCTCGTCCAGGCACGGGTAGTAGACCTGGTCGAAGAAGTGCTTCAGGGCGCCGGACATGTAGCCCAGGTTGGCCGGGGTGCCCAGCAGGTATCCGTCCGCCTCCAGGACGTCGACGGCCGTGGCCGCCAGCGCCGCCCGCCGGACGACCCGGACACCCTCGATCTCCGGTGCGGTCGCCCCGGACACGACGGCTTCGAGCAGCGCCTGGCAGTTCGGCGACGGGGTGTGATGCACGATCAGCAAAGTGGTCACACCCCGAAGCCTGCCGCCCGGCACCCTCCGGCCGCAACAGGCGCCGCGCGGCGCCTCACACCTCGGGAGCCGCCGTCTCCGCCAAGGTGCCGTCGGCCATCCGCAGCCACCGGTCGACCCCGATCTCGCTCAGGAACCGCTCGTCGTGGCTGACCACCACGAAGGCTCCCCGGTAGGAGTTCAGGGCGCTCCGCAACTGTTCCGCGCTGACCAGGTCGAGGTTGTTGGTCGGCTCGTCCAGGAGCAGCAGGTGCGGGGCGGGTTCCGCGCACAGCACGCAGGCGAGGGTGGCCCGCAGCCGCTCGCCCCCGGACAGCACGCCGACGGGCAGATGGGCGCGGGCGCCGCGGAAGAGGAAGCGGGCCAGCAGGTTCATCCGCTCGGCCTCGGACCGGCCGGGGGCGTACGCGGCGAAGTTCTCGGCGACCGTGCGGTCCCCGTCCAGCAGGTCGAGCCGCTGCGAGAGGTAGGCGACGCGCCCGTCGGCCCGCTTGACCGTGCCCGCCCCGGGTTCGAGGTCGCCGTTGAGCAGGCGCAGCAGCGTGCTCTTGCCGGCGCCGTTGGGGCCGGTGAGCGCGATGCGCTCGGGGCCCCGGACGGTCAGGTCGACGCCCGGGCCGGCGAACACCTCACGGTCGCCGAGCCGGATGCGCAGCCCCTCCCCGAGGAAGAGGGTGCGTCCGGCGGGCACGTCCGTGTCCGGCAGGTCGAGGACGATGCGCTGGTCGTCGCGGAGCGAACGCCCCGCCTCGTCCAGCCGGGCCTTCGCCTCACCGACCCGGCTCGCGTGTGTCTGGCCCGCCCGGCCCGCGGACTCCTGAGCGCCCCGCTTCATGGTGCCGGCGAAGATGCGTGGCAGACCGGCGTTCTTGAGGTTGCGGGCGGCGTTGCTCGCACGGCGCTCGGCCCGCTCCCGGGCCTGCTGCATCTCGCGCTTCTCCCGCTTCAGTTCCTGCTCGGCGTTGCGGACGTTCTTCTCGGCGACCTCCTGCTCGGCCCGTACCGCCTCCTCGTAGGCGGTGAAATCGCCTCCGTAGGAACGCAGTTCACCGCGGTCCAGTTCGGCGATGCGCTCCATGCGGTCCAGCAGGGCGCGGTCGTGGCTGACCAGCAGCAGACAGCCCTTGTAGTCCGACAGCACGTCGTAGAGCTTGTGCCGGGCGTCCAGGTCGAGGTTGTTGGTGGGCTCGTCGAGCAGCAGCACGTCCGGCCGCTTCAGGAGTTGTCCGGCGAGCCCGAGGGAGACGATCTGACCGCCGCTGAGCGTGCTCAGAGTCCGGTCCAGGGTGAGGTCGCCCAGACCGAGGCGGTCGAGCTGGGCACGGGTGCGCTCCTCGACGTCCCAGTCGTCGCCGATGACCGTGAAGTGTTCCTCGGCCACGTCACCGGACTCGACGGCGTCGATGGCGCGGATCACGGCGGCGACCCCCAGCACCTCCGCCACGGTGAGATCACCGGTCAGGGGGAGGGTCTGCGGCAGGTAGCCGACGGTGCCGGTGGTGGACACGGACCCGGCACCGGGCCGCAGCTCCCCGGCGATCAGCCTGAGCAGGGTGCTCTTGCCGGAGCCGTTGGGGGCCACCAGGCCGGTGCGGCCCGGGCCCACGGTGAACGACAGGTCCTCGAAGACGGGGGTGTCGTCGGGCCACGAGAAGGAGAGGTTCGAGCAGACGACGAAGGCGTCGGACATGGCATACCTCGCTGAGGAGAGGGGCGGGGGAGGGGACACACCCGCCCGGACAGACAGGGGAGAAGGGAACGACGAAAGCGGCCACCGCGGCGGCGTCCTGTGCGCCTGCCCGTGGCCGTCGGTGCGGGGTATCACCCGCAGATGTCGTCGTCACCCACCATGTCCGGGACCTCTCGATACGCGATCAACGTCTTCACCAGACTAACAGCCGCCTCCCGCGGGGCGTGGCTCCGAGCGCCGTACGGGGCTCGGAGACGGGACGGCCCGTGTCGCGGGGGCGACCGGATCGGCACACCGCACGGCGGAGCCGCCCGCCCCGGTGGGCGAGCGGCTCCGTCACGCGGTGCGGCCGGCGGCTCAGCCGACCGGCGCCGCCGGTCCCTTGCCGGCCGGGGCGGCGGCCTCGCCGGACTCCTCGGCGAGACGCTCCATGCCGCTGGTCGTCTTCAGCGGCTTCTCCTTCAGGAACACGACGGCGATCAGCGCCAGCAGGGCGAACGGCGTGGCGATGAGGAACAGGTCCGCGGTGGCGACCCCGTAGGCGTGCTCGACGATCGACCGCATCGGGGCCGGCAGCGTGGACATGTCCGGCACACTGCTCTCGCCCGAGCCCTCACTGACCGACGCGGTGACGCCGGCCTCCCTGAGCCCCTTGGTCATCTCACTGGTGACCCGGTTGGCGAGGATGGCACCGAGGACGCTGACGCCGATGGTGCCGCCCATGCTGCGGAAGAAGGACAGCACCGAGGTCGCGGCACCGAGGTCCGCGGCGGGCACGTCGTTCTGCGCGGCGAGTACCAGGTTCTGCATCAGCATGCCGACGCCGATGCCCAGGACCGCCATGTAGACGCTCAGCAGACCGAAGTGCGTCCTGGCGTCGATCGTGGACAGCAGCGCCAGGCCGACGGCCATGATGACGGCGCCCGCCACGAGGTACCGCTTCCACTTGCCGGTCCGGCTGATCACCTGACCGGCGACGGTGGACGACACCAGCAGGCCGAGGATCATCGGCAGGCTCATCAGACCCGCGACGGTCGGCGACTTGCCCAGGGAGACCTGGAAGTACTGGGAGAGGAAGACGGTCCCGCCGAACATGGCGACACCGACCAGGAGGCTGGCGACGGTCGTCAGCGTCACCGTGCGGTTGCGGAAGATGTCGAGCGGGATGACCGGCTCGGCGGTGCGGGCCTCGACGAGGACCGCGGCGATCAGCAGCAGCACGCCACCGCCCGCGAGGGCGCCGGTCTGCCAGGAGGCCCAGTCGAACTCGTTGCCGGCCAGCGAGACCCAGATGAGCAGGGCGCAGACACCGGCGACGATCAGGAAGGCGCCGAGCCAGTCGATCCGCACCTCGCGCCGCGTGGTCGGCAGCCGCAGCGTGCGCTGCAGCAGGGCGATGGCGAGCAGCGCGAAGGGCACGCCGATGAAGAAGCACCAGCGCCAGCCCAGCCACGAGGTGTCGACCAGCACACCGCCGACCAGTGGCCCGGCCACGGTGCCCACGGCGAAGACGGCGCCGAAGATGCCGGCGTACTTGCCCAGCTGGCGCGGTGGGATGACGGAGGCCATCACGACCTGCGCGAGGGCCGTCAGACCGCCCGCGCCGATCCCCTGCACGACCCGGCTGAAGATCAGCAGGCCGACGCCGTGGGAGAAGCCGGCCAGCAGCGAGCCGACGACGAACATGCTCAGCGAGAGCTGGAGCAGGAGCTTCTTGTTGAAGAGGTCGGACAGCTTGCCCCACAGGGGCACCGTCGCCGTCATGGCCAGCAGTTCCGCCGTGACGACCCAGGTGTAGGAGGACTGGCTGGCGCCCAGGTCGGCGATGATCGTGGGCAGCGCGTTCGAGACGACGGTGCCGGCCAGGATCGCGACGAACATACCGGCCATCAGCCCGGACATGGCCTGGAGTATCTGCCGGTGGGTCATGGAGGTGGGAGGCGCGTCGTCGGGCGCCTGAGGTGCGGTCACGGCAACTCTTTCGGGTGATGGTGGGGTGGGGTGTCGCGATCGTGCCGGCGCGGCGGTTACGCGCCGGGTGCCGGAAGGCCGGCGGCGAGGAGGGTGAACACCTCGTGGAACACGTCCAGGAACGCCGCCTCCTGCTGGTGGGCCGACCAGTGGTCCACACTCGTCCGCACCGCGGCGGTCGCCACGGCGGCCAGCAGTCGCGGGTAGAGACCGGGGTCGGCGGGCCGTTCCCCGTCGCCGGGGGCGCCGCGCAGCCGTGCGGCGATGGCATCGGCCAGGTCGGCCTCCGCGGCCATGTGCGCCCCGACGCCGCGCGCCAGGAGGTGCGGCGAGGCGTGCAGCACCTCGGCGTGCAGCCGCCACAGCTCGTGCTGCTGCTCCGCCTCGGCGAGTTCCGCGGCCATGGCCTCGCGCAGGGCCTCCAGCGGGGAGAGACGGGCCGGTGCGTCGAGCACGGCGCGCCGCATCCGCGCGCCCGCGTCCGCGTCGATGACGACGAAGGCGTCCTCGCGGGTGTCGAAGTAGTTGAAGAAGGTCCGCACGGACACTCCGGCCGCGGCGCTGATCGCCTCGACGGTGACCTTGTCCGCCCCGTGCTCGGCGGCGAGCCGTACCGCGGCCTCCGCGAGGGCGGCACGCGTGGCGCGCTTCTTGCGCTCCCGCAGACCGCCACCGGCGGCACTCTTCTCCGACATAAGTTGCATGGTATGCAAAGATGCACGCCATGCAAAATTCTCCCCGCGCGGTACCATACCCAGAGGGGTATGCGGAGGAGGATGCGTGGAACTCGACATGTCGGCCGAGGAGCTGAAGTCGGCGCTCAACCGGCTGCGGCGTGCCCAGGGACAGTTGGCCGGAGTCATCAGGATGATCGAGGAGGGCCGCGACTGCGAGGACGTGGTCACCCAGCTCGCCGCCGTCTCCCGGGCCCTGGACCGCGCCGGGTTCTCGATCATCGCCACGGGACTGCAGCAGTGCATGACCAGTGACGACCCCGAGGTGCGCGACTCCGCGCAGATGCGGGCCCGCCTGGAGAAGCTCTTCCTGTCCCTGGCCTGACCCCTCCCGCCCTGCGTGCGCCGCGTGCCGCGCGCCGGGCGTTCCGCTGACCGGGCCACCGGCAGCCGTAGCCTCACCGCCGGACCCCGGGGTCTCCCGCGGCGCCCCCCGCGTGTCGCCGACGCGCCCTGGACGGCCCGCGCGAACGCCGCGCCCGCCGCCGGAGCCGGGGCCGTCCGCCGGGCCCCGCCGGACACCGCCGGCCCGCGACGCCGACCGACCCGTTCGGGAACAGACGTGACCCGAACGGTCCTGTCGGGTACCCGCCCGGTCCGCACAGGGTTGGGATGTGCAGGGCACCACCCGTGCCACGGAACCGCACGCGCCCCGGCCCGACCGCTGTCCCGACACGGAAAGGACCCCCGATGTCCGTCGACACGCAGCAGGCGCCCCCCGGGCTCCCGGACGAGGAGCTCGCCACCCTGGACGCCCACTGGCGCGCCGCGAACTACCTCTCCGTCGGTCAGATCTACCTGATGGCGAACCCGTTGCTGACCGAGCCGCTGCGCCCGGAACACGTCAAGCCGCGCCTCCTCGGCCACTGGGGCACCTCACCGGGCCTCAACCTCGTCCACACCCACCTCAACCGGGTGATCAAGGCCCGCGGCCTGGACGCCCTGTGCATCTGGGGACCCGGCCACGGCGGGCCCGCCGTCCTCGCCAACTCCTGGCTGGAGGGCTCGTACACCGAGACCTATCCGGACGTCACCCGCGACGCGGACGGCATGGCCCGGCTCTTCAAGCAGTTCTCGTTCCCCGGCGGCGTGCCGAGCCACGTGGCCCCCGAGACCCCCGGCTCCATCCACGAGGGCGGCGAACTCGGCTACTCGCTCTCGCACGCCTACGGCGCCGCCTTCGACCACCCCGGTCTGGTGGTCGCCTGCGTGATCGGCGACGGCGAGGCGGAGACGGGCCCGCTGGCGACGTCCTGGCACTCCAACAAGTTCCTCGACCCGGTCAACGACGGCGCCGTCCTGCCGATCCTCCACCTCAACGGCTACAAGATCGCCAACCCGACCGTCCTGGCCCGCCTCCCCGAGGCCGAACTGGACGACCTCCTGCGCGGCTACGGCCACGACCCCGTCCACGTCACCGGTGACGACCCCGCCGCCGTCCACAGGGCCATGGCCCACGCCATGGACACCTGCCTCGACCGCATCGCGGCCATCCAGCGCACCGCCCGCGAGGACGGCGCCGACGACCGTCCCCGCTGGCCGATGATCGTCCTGCGCACCCCGAAGGGCTGGACCGGCCCCGCCGAGGTCGACGGACTGCCCGTGGAGAACACCTGGCGCGCCCACCAGGTCCCGCTCGCCGCCGTACGCACGAACCCGGAGCACCTGCGTCAACTGGAACAGTGGCTGCGCTCCTACCGTCCCGAGGAGCTGTTCGACGACGCCGGAGCCCCGCGCCCCGCCGTCCTGGCCGCCGTCCCCGAGGGACCGCGCCGGCTGGGTGCCACCCCCTACGCCAACGGCGGGCTGCTGCTGCGCGAACTCCCCCTGCCGCCCCTGGAGACGTACGCCGTCGCCGTCGACAAGCCCGGCGCGAGCATGCACGAGCCGACCAGGGTCCTCGGCGACCTGCTGGCGGACGTCATGGCCGCCACCGCCGGCCGGCGCGACTTCCGCCTCGTCGGCCCCGACGAGACCGCGTCCAACCGCCTGCAGGCCGTCTACACCGCCAGCGGAAAGGCATGGCAGGAACAGACCCTGCCCGTCGACGAGGACCTCGACCGGCACGGCCGGGTGATGGAGATCCTGTCCGAACACACCTGCCAGGGCTGGCTGGAGGGCTACCTCCTCACCGGCCGGCACGGGCTGTTCTCCTGCTACGAGGCCTTCGTCCACATCGTCGACTCGATGGTCAACCAGCACGTCAAGTGGCTGCGCGTCACCCGCCGCCTGCCCTGGCGCGCCCCGATCGCGTCCCTCAACTACCTGCTCACCTCCCATGTGTGGCGCCAGGACCACAACGGCTTCTCCCACCAGGACCCCGGCTTCGTCGACCACATCCTCAACAAGAGCCCCGAAGCCGTACGGGTCTACCTGCCGCCGGACGCCAACACCCTGCTCTCCGTCGCCGACCACGCCCTGCGCAGCCGCGACTACGTCAACGTGATCGTCGCCGGCAAGCAGCCCTGCTTCGACTGGCTGACCATGGAGCAGGCCCGCGTCCACTGTGCCCGCGGCGCCGGCGTCTGGGAGTGGGCCGGCACCGAGGACGGCACCCGCGAACCCGATGTGGTGCTCGCCTGCGCGGGCGACGTCCCCACGCAGGAGGTGCTGGCGGCCGCTCAGCTCATCCGCCGCCACCTGCCCGGCCTGGCGGTGCGCGTGGTCAACGTCGTCGACATCGCCCGGCTCATGCCGAGCGGGGAACACCCGCACGGCATGAGCGACTTCGAGTACGACGGCCTGTTCACCGCCGACAAGCCCGTCGTCTTCGCCTACCACGGGTACCCGTGGCTCATCCACCGCCTCGCCTACCGCCGCTCCGGCCACGCGCACCTGCACGTGCGCGGCTACAAGGAGATCGGCACCACCACCACGCCCTTCGACATGGTCCTCGGCAACGACCTGGACCGCTACCGCCTGGTCATGGACGTCATCGACCGGGTGCCGGGCCTCGCGGTGCGCGCGGCGGCCGTGCGGCAGCGCATGGAGGACACCCGGCTGCGCCACCGCGACTGGATCCGCGAACACGGCGTCGACCTGCCCGAGGTCGCCGACTGGTCCTGGAACGGCTGACCCGCCGGCCCGTGCTCCCCGGCCACCCCCCTGCCGTCAGCCCGGCAGGGGGTACGTCACCACGCGCGGGGACCCGTCCGGCCTGCCATCGGTGTAGGTCAGCGTGATCCGCGTGAAGTGCTGCTCACCCGGGTCCTGGGCACGGGCCTGCGGCTGGTCGAGCCGTACGGTCACCGGGTACGAGCGGAACGTGCCGGCCGCGCAGTAGGGATCGCAGTCGTTGACCGCGTTGAGCCCCCGCCCGACGGCAGCGGTGGCGTCCCAGCGGGTCCAGTCCAGCGAGGTCAGGCGGCTGTTGCCGTCCCCGCAGGCCAGCACGTAGGCCGCGGGCCGCACCTCGCCCCGCATCGAGCAGTCGACGAGCACCGGGTCCTGGACCTGCTGTGTCACGGACCGCTCCGCCGACGGGGCGGCCGAAGCGGCGCCCAGGGGTAGTGCCAGCGCGGCGGCGGCACAGATCGTGACCGCTGCCCTCATCGGGTTCCTGCCCATGTCTGCTCCCGGCCGTCTCGGGGTCGCCTGTCTCCGCTCTTCCCCGTACCGACCGTACGACCGTGTCCACCGGCGCACCACTCGTACGGAGCAGTGCCCGGGCCCGAGGCGGTTCGTGCGATAAGGCGCCGATTGCATCCACCGTGTGGTCGTCGCGGCGGCCCGCAACCGACACCGCCGCCCGGATGTCTCATGCCGTCGAGAACGGCGACCACCCAGTGGAGGACCGCGGTATGCACACGATGACTGCCCCGACTGCCGCCGACCCGACGCGCTCGCGCACCCGCGAGACCGACGGCGACTTCCTGCTCCAGCCGCCCGACCCGGCCGAACGCGTCCCCTGTCGCATCGACCCCGTCGACCTGCGCCGCCTGGACCTGCTCGCCCTCCTGACCGCGGCGGGCATCGCACCCTCCGCCGGGGACCGTGCGGCCATCGCACAGCTCAGCGAACTCCCCGGCAGTGTCCACGTGGCGCTGCGCCGTTGGCTGGAACAGGCGTACGGGTTCTGCCGGTGATCCGCGGGCTCGAGACCTCACCCGTGCCCTCGGCCCGAAGGGACCGCCCGATCCGGCACTCACTGTTCGGTGCGCAGATCCACCCCGCGACGGGCCAGGGTGAGGACGCCGACGACGATCAGGGCGACGCCCGCCAGCTGGGGCAGCACCCACCAGTCGGTGCGGATGTCCTCCTGGTAGAGGACCACGCCGAGCAGCAGGCTCACCGTCGCGTCGCCGAGGGTGAGGGCCGGCTGGGAGGCGACCAGCGGACCGCCCTGCATGGCGTGCTCCAGCAGGAGCACGGCGCACACACCGGCCGCGGCGAAGGCGTACGTCTGCCACACGGTCAGGAAGCCGACCAGGCCGTCGGTGTCCAGGACCCGCATGGAGTCCTTCATCAACCCGGCGGTCAGGGCGTAGCAGACCGCGGTGGCCGCGCCCAGGCACCCGGCGCGGGCCTTGCCGACGGGCCGCTTCAGCCCGGCCGCCGCCAGCAGGAAGGCCGCCCCGGCACAGGCCCCGAGCGCGGGCACCCAGCGGTCCATGGAGACGTCGTTGCTGCCGCCGCCCGGCGCGGCCGACGCCAGCGCCAGCCCCAGGCCGACGACCACGCCGCCCACGGCGAGCCACATGACGTCGGGGAGGCGGTGGCCGGTCATCATCGAGGCCAGCAGCAGCGCCAGCGGAAGTTCCAGCACGAACAACGGCTGGACGAGTGACATCGGCCCCGTCGCCAGGGCCGCCGCCTGCCCCACCCCGGCGACGACGACGGCCAGCATGCCGCCGAGCCAGACCGGCCGCCGCAACAGGTCGAGGACGAGGCCCGGACGGAACCCCTGGGACTGGGGCACGCTGAGCGCTGCCCGCCGCTGCAACACGGTGGCCAGGGCGTTGCTGAACGCGGCGACGAGAGCGAAGAGCACCGGCAGGACGACGACCATCCACCGATCCTCACCCCGTTTCGCCCCGGTCGCGCGCCGCAGCACCGCCGGAGCGGGCGCGGTGCGCCGTCCGGCCCGCCCGGGCGGTGCGGTGCTCCGGCGCGGCCGTGGTTCCCGGGGAGCCGGGTCAGTCGTCGGCGCGGTCGGACCCCGACTGCGCCCCGGCGTCGTCCTGCTTCGGCTCCGGTGCTTCGGAGGCGGTGTAGTAGACGGAGGTGCCCTGCTTGGTGCGCTGGGCCTGGTTCCTGGCGACGAGCCCTTCGAGCGTGGTGCGCACGACCGTGGTCTTGATGGTGCGGTCGGAGTGGGCCTGACCGAGCGCCGTGGTGACCTCGGCGGCGGAGCGCGGCTCCTTCTGCTCGCTCAGGTGCTTGCGAACCAGTTCGACCAGCGTGGGCTGGGCCGGCTTGGCGGACGACGAAGCCGACGAGGGCGACGAGGACGGGACGGCGGCCGTGGAGGAGGTGGACGGCGCCGGTGACTTCTTCGCCGCCGCCTTCCTGACCGTCTTCGCGGCCGGCTTGGTGTCCGTCCTGGCGCCCGTCTTCGCGGGCGACTTCGCACCGGACTTGGCGGCGGACTTGGGGGCGGGCTTGGCGGCGGGCTTCGTCGTGGGCTTCGCGGCCCCGGCGCGCTTGGGCGCGGTACCGGCCTTCCCGCCCCGCGTGCGCCTGCCCGCGGCGGCCGTCTCGGCGGCGGCACTGTCACGGGGTGCGGGCACCTGCGCCGTGTCGGTCACCGACGGGGCCGGTGGTGTGGTGGCACCGAGCGCCTGCTGCATGTTCACCAGCAGGGCGTGGTCGTGCTGCAGCGCCGCCAGTTGCTGCTGCAGGTCGGTGATCTCCCCGCTGATGCGCTCCTGTTCCTTGACGTTGCGCTCCAGGTCGCTCGCCACCTGAAGGCTGTACTGCGACGCGAGTTCGGTGGCGGTCTGCGGTGTGCTCTCGGACATGGTGTTGACTCTCCTCGATTCGCGGCCGTGAAGGCACGGGAGGACGGCGGGACTTAAGTCGGGGGACATGAGGGCCATGCCCGATCGGCGCCGGGCAGCGGAGTGTTCGGTACTGCTGCCGACTCGTCGACACCCGAATGGTACGGACGACGGCGCCTGTTGTTCGTCTGTTTGCTCCCGGCTCGGTATACCACGTCATGCCTGTGTCGTGGTACGCGTCATCGGCACATCAACGCCTTCGGTGGCACTCGGGCGTCGCCCGGTGCCGGCCGGTAGCGCGGGTGTTCGGGACGCAGAGACACGATGTCCCGCTGCGAACGGTCCGGCATGACTACCGGACGCGGGCCGCCGACTGCTCCATGTGCCGCGCCGCCTCCCGTGCCTCCCGCTCGGCCGCGGCCAGCGCGTCACCGGCCGCCCGGTCCCGCTCCCGTGCCTCTCGCCGTTCGCGCTCGGTGCGCTTCAACTCTTCGCGTGCGTACCGCAGTTGCTGCTCGACGGTGAGCACCTGCCGGCGTGCCCGGTCATGGTCGTCATGGGCCCGCCGCAGGGCCTCCTCGGCGTCCGCGCGTGCCGCACGGCGCTCATCGGCACGGCGCTCGGCGGCCTCGGCGGCCTCCCGGGCCCGGGTGAGTTCTTCTTGCCGTCTGCGCCGCCGCTCGGCGAGCTCGTCGTCGGCCCGCGTTCCGGCCGGGGCACGTTCCGCCGCCGGCCGGGACGGCTGCCGTGCCGGTGCCGGATCCGCCGCGGTGGTGGCCGCGAGGCCGGCGGGAAACTCCGACGGCGGGGTGAGTGGGCTCTCCAGGCGTCCCTCCGCCCATCGGCCGGCCGCGTCAGGGTCGGCGAGGACCGCGCGCAGCGTCGACTCGACCTCCCGCTGCGCCGTCTCGGACAGCCGGTGCCCCGCTTCGCCGGCGAGCTGGGCCGCCTGCCGGGACAGCGCGGTGACGATGCTCCGGCGCTGCGCGGAGAGCTCCTTGAGACCGGAGGCGTCCAGGGTGCGATGTGCCTCGCGCAGCTCCCGGCCCAGTTCCAGGAACCGCCGGCTCTCCTCGGGCCGGGACCGCAGCAGGAGGTTGGCCGCCCAGGCCGCGCGAGTGGGCCGGCGTGCGGCACGGATGCGGCGGGCGTCCTGTGCGTGTCCGGCGGTTCTCGCGGCGGCGGCCCGTTCCTCGCGCCGGGAGACGAAGTCGGACGGCGGCGTGGTGTACAGCTCGTCGAGAACCGCCTCCACGTCCTGCTCGCCGGCGCTCCGCCGGCGCCCGCCCTTGCGCTGCATGTCCTCGGCCTCCACTCGGACGTCCACGACCGCCGCGGCCGGCTGCGTCCGGTCCGTGGCGCCGCGTGCGATGTGCTCGCTGCCCGTGCTCCTCCCTCCTGTCTACGGCCGCCCCCGCCGCCCCGCGACCCGGACGGGGCCCCGGGCGCCTCGTCGCCGCCCGCACCCGGCCCGCGTCCGCCCCCGGACGGTCGTCCCCGCGGGCCCCGTCCCGTGGCCGAGGACGCCGCTCAATCCCCGACGACGGCGGCGAAGCGACGGGCGACCTCGTGCCAGACCGGCGTCGCCGCCGGGTCGTCGTGTTCCGCGCGGCGGGACAGCTCCGCGGGGTCCAGGCCCAGGGCCCGGATCCGCTCCGGGGCCCACGCACGCACCCGGCCCGCGTCCGCCTCCGGGTGGAACTGCACACCCCAGGCCCGGTCGCCGATCCGGAACGCCTGGTACGGGCAACGCTCGCTCTCCATCAGCCAGCACGCCCCCGGCGGCAGGGCGGTCACGGCGTCCACATGGTGCTCGATCGCGCTCACCCGGTCCGGCAGTTCCCCGAACAGCGGGTCGCCCCGGGCCTCGGGGCGCAGGCTCAGCGGCGTGCTGCCGAACTCCGGCTCGCCGTGCCGCCCCCGCACCGTGCCACCCGCGACGTGCGCGAGGAGCTGGCCGCCGAGACAGATGCCGAACACGGGGGTGTCCCGCTCCAGTGCCTCGGCGACCAGCGCGCGCGTGGGCGCGAGCCAGGGGGCGCCCAGGTCGTCGTCGGGCAGGTGGCCGCCGCCCAGGACGACGACGCCCGAGTGGTCCAGGCGCCGGGGGAGCGGCGCCCCGGCGTAGGCGTGCACCACGTCCAGCGCCGACCCCTCCGCGGTCAGCCAGTCACCGAACCGGCCCGGCCCGCCGCTCCGGCCGTTCTGCACCACCAGCAGCCGTGACAACCGCCCACCTCCCGCTCACCTCTCCCGGACACCAGCCCCTTGCCCGCACCGCACCGGGATCCAACCATCGGGCGGTGTCAGAGACCGGCGGCCCGATGGGTCGGGGCGCCGTCCAGGACGGTCAGCAGCACGGGCACGTCGGCCAGCTCGGTGGCCGCGACGGTCAGCGGATCGGCGGCCAGGACGGTCAGGTCGGCGCGGTGACCCACGGCGATCCGGCCGGCCTCGTGTTCCTCGCCCGCCGCGTAGGCCGCGTTGACGGTCATGCCCCGCAGCGCCTCCAGCGCCGTGAGCGCCTGCTCCGGGCCGTGCGGGTCCCGGTCGAGGGCGCGGGTGGGCCGGCGGTGGCGGGCGCCCGCCATCACGCCCAGCGGTGGGTAGGGGGCGATGGGCCAGTCGGAGCCGAGGACGACGACGGCACCGGCGTCGTGCAGGTCGCGGCAGCGCCAGGCGCGCGAGGCGCGCTCCTCGCCCAGGCGGCGCGACCAGTTGTCCGTGTGGTCGGCCCGGGTGAAGTCGCAGCAGTGGGTGGGCTGCATCGAGGCGACCACCCCGAGCTCGGCGAACCGGCGCACGGTGTCGTCCGGCACGGTCTCGATGTGCTCGACCCGGTGCCGTACCCCGTGTCCGCCGCCCGCCCCGGCCTTCTCCACGGCGTCGAGGACGTGACGTACCGCCGCGTCCCCGATGGCGTGGGTGGCCGTGGGCACGCCGGCCCGGTGCAGCTCGCCGACGATGTGGGTGTACTCCTGCGGGTCCGGCCAGAAGGCCTCCCGGGACTCGCCGTGGCAGTCCGGCTGCTCCAGCCAGGCGGTGCCGTTGTCCACGGTCCCGTCCATGAAGATCTTGACGCCCGCGGTCCGCCAGAGCCTGCCGCCGGTGCCCTGTCCCTCGATCAGCGCACGCACGCCCTCGGCGTCCGTGCCGGGCTGGCACCAGGGCGCCACCCGCAGGCGCACCGGCAGCCGTCCGGCCGCGTCCAGCTCGGCGAAGAGCGCGAGGCTGTCGCCGTTGGCGTCCATGACGTGGCCGCCGGTCAGACCGGTGGCGGCCATGGCGCCCAGGGCGTCGGCGAGCCGGTCGCGGCGCTCCTCGCGCGTGGGCCGGGGCAGCAGGCGTTCCACGAGGTCGCAGGCCGCGTCCTCGAGCAGCAGCCCGGTGGGCCGGCCGTCCGCGTCGCACACCACCTCGGCCGTCGCCTGGGCGAAGGCGCGCGGCCCGTCCACCCCGGCGAGTTCCAGCGCGCGCCGGCTGGCCAGCGCGGAGTGCGCGTCGAACAGCAGCAGGAACGCGGGCACGCCGTCGAGCACGGCGTCGAAGGGCGCCACGTCGACGGGGCGCCCCGCGAAGACGTTGGGGTCGAGGCCCCAGCCCTGGAGCCAGGCGCCGGGAGCGAGGTCGCGCACCGCGCCCGCCAGCACCTCGCGGACCTGCTCCAGGTCGTCGCAGCCCGACAGGTCGAGGCCGTGGGTCATCTCGGCGCCGCTGACGGGGTGGATGTGCCCGTCGACCAGGCCGGGTGTCACCACGGCGCTCTGGAGGTCGATGACCGTCGTCGAGGCGTCCGCGAGGGCGCGGACCTCGCGGTCGTCGCCGAGCGCGGTGATACGTCCGCCGGCGGCGGCCAGCGCGGTCTGGGGCAGGAACCCGCCGGTGACCGGGTCCAGCAGACGGGCCGAGAGCAGGATGAGTGAGGTGCGCACGAAGACTCCTTGAGTGCGGGTCAGTTGGCGTCGGTGGGTGCCAGCGTGCCGACGGGCAGGCCGAGTTCGCGTTCCGCCGTGGTGGCGGGCATGCGCAGCACCGCGGGCGGGTCGTCGCCGGCGTCGCCGCTGTTGACGAGCATGCCGAGGCCGTCGAGGACGACCAGGATCTGGATGGCCGCCACGGCCGGGTCCTCGGTGCGGAACTCGCCCAGCCCGACGCCCTCGCGGATCAGCGTCTCGAGCCGGTGCCGCCAGGCCGCCTCCTGCGCGGCGACCCGGGCGCGCAGCGTGGGCCGGTAGCGGCTGAGGTGCCGGGCGTTGAGCCAGAGCCGGCTGATGTCGTCGAACGCCTCCCCGCCCGTCCGCGCGAAGAAGCGCGCCAGATGCCGCGTCGCCGTGGCGCCGGCCCGGTCGGCCGGAAGGAGTTCCTCCAGCTCGGCCCCGACGGCGTCGCCGTAGGCCTCGGCCACCAGATCCTCGACCGCCGGGAAGTAGTGGCTGATCAGTCCCGGGCGGACGTCGAGCTCCTCGGCGATCCGCCGCAGGGTGATGCACTCGAGCCCCTCGGTCAGGGCGACCGCGGAGGCCGCGGCAACGATTTCCGCACGTCTGGCGGCAGGAGTTTTGCGGATTCGCTTGTTCGGAACGCTTGACGGCATGGAATCGATGCTATTGAGTGTGCGACCAACAAGCAAGCAGGTGGGTTACCAGCACCCGGAGGAGCCCTATGGCGTCCACGATTCCCGACCCGCAGTCCGGCACCCCCGTCCCACGCCAGGAGGAGGGGGTGCCCGGGTCGGAACGGGCCGGCCGTGTCGAGGCCCACGGCATCGACCACATCCCCGACGCCGAACGCCACGGCCATCCGCGGCAGTTGTTCTCCGTCTGGGCCGCGGCGAACGTCAACTATCTGAGCCTCGTCATCGGCGGCGCCCTGATCCTCATGGGCCTGACGCTGTGGCAGGCCCTCGCGGTCATCGTCGTGGGCAACCTGTTCTGGTTCTTCACCGGTCTGCTGTCGATATCGGGCCCGGCCGCCGGCGCACCGAGCGAGGTGATCACACGCGCGATCTACGGGGTGCGCGGCAACCGCGTGAACAACGCCGTCGTCGGCTGGCTGATCTCCGTCTGCTACTTCGCCCTCAACCTGGCCGCCGCCGCGACCGCCGCCTTCGCCCTCGTGGAGAAGACCGGCGTCACCGCCGGCACCGGCGTCAAGGTCGCCGTCGTCGTCGTCATCGCCGCGCTCACCCTGGCCATCGGCGTCTACGGCCACGCCATGATCATGAAGCTGTACCTCCCGATCACCCTCGTGCTCACCGCCGCGTTCGCGGTCGTCGCCCTCTACGTGTTCGGGGACACCGACTTCTCCTACCTGCCGGCCGAGCCGCTCACCGGCTTCGATCTGTGGACGGTGCTCATCGCCGGGGTCACCCTCGTCGGTTCCGGCCCGCTCTCCTACACCACCAGCGCCGACTTCTCCCGCTACCTGCCCCGTACGACGTCCGCCAGGTCGGTCATCGGCTGGACCGCACTCGGCGGCATCCTCCCCAGCATCGTCGTCTGCTCCCTCGGCGCCTTCGCGGCGACCGCGGTCGACATGACCGACCCGCAGGCCGGGCTGAGCACGATCCTGCCCGGCTGGTACGAGCCGGTCTTCCTGCTCGCCCTCGTCCTCGGCACCATCGCCATCAACGCCCTGACCGCCTACAGTGCGGGTCTCGCCCTCCAGGCCGTCGGCCTGCGCATCCCCCGTACCCGCAGCGTCCTCGCGGACGGCACGGCCGCCGTCTCCCTCACCCTCTACGGCCTCCTCGTCTCCGACTTCCTCGACACCGTCAGCAACGTCCTCCAGCTCACCGTCGTCCTCCTCGGCCCCGCCACGGCCGTCTACGCCACCGACATCCTGCTGCGCCGCAACCGCTACGACGGCCCCGCCCTGATGGACGAGTCGGCCGGCGGCCCCTTCTGGTACACCGCCGGGGTCCGCCCGGCCGGGGCCCTGGCCCTGGTGGGAGGCGTCGTCGCCGCCGCCCTGTGCGTCAACACCCTCTACACCGGCCCCGTCGCCCGGGCCCTCGGCGGCATCGACCTCGCCCTTCCCGTCGGCATGGCCGTCTCCGCCCTCCTGTACGCCGTCCTGACGCGCGGCGGAAAAGCACAGGCGCCCGCGGCCCGACCGGAGGTACGGTCCCGGCATGCCTGATACGGACGGGTACTTCGGGGAAAGCGTCGCCGCACGGTACGACGAGTCGGCGGCGGACATGTCGAGGCCGGACGCGGTGGACCCGGTGGTCGACCTGCTGGCCGGCCTGGCGGGGGAGGGACGGGCGCTCGAACTGGGCATCGGCACCGGCAGGATCGCGCTGCCGCTGGCCCGACGGGGCGTTCCGGTCCACGGCATCGACATGTCCCGCGCCATGACCGCCCGGCTGCGTGCCAAGCCGGGCGGCGACGCCGTCGGGGCGACCATCGGCGACTTCGCGACGACCCGGGTGCCGGGCACGTTCACGCTGGTCTACCTCGTCTTCAACACCATCAACAACCTGACCACGCAGGACGCCCAGGTCGACTGCTTCCGCAATGCCGCCGGCCACCTCGAACCCGGGGGAAGCTTCGTCATCGAGGTGGGCGTGCCGGAGCTGCGCCGGCTGCCGCCGGGGCAGACCGCGGTGCCGTTCCGCATCGACGACACCGAATGGGCGTTCGACACGTACGACACCGTGACCCAGGCGATGAGTTCGAACTATGTCACCCTCGTCGACGGCCGTGCCGAGCACACGTCCGTCCCGTTCCGCTACGTCTGGCCCTCCGAGCTCGACCTGATGGCGAGGCTCGCGGGACTGCGGCTGCGGGACCGGTGGGAGGACTGGGACAGGTCGCCCTTCACCCACGAGAGCCGTCGGCACGTCTCGGTCTGGGAGAAGCCGGCCGGCTGACCGAGGTCCCGGCCCGTCAACGCCGGGACATGTACAGCTGGAACGCCTTGTGCAGCACCCTGTTGAGCGGGCGGTCCCACTCGCCGAGGTACTCGACGGCCTCACCGCCGGCACCGACCTTGAACCGCAGCAGCCCCAGCAGGTGGTCGTCCTCGTCCAGGGTGTCGGTGATGCCGCGGAAGTCGTAGACCCGTGCGCCGCGTTCGTGGGCGTCGCACATCATGCGCCACTGGAGGGCGGTGCTGGGCTGGACCTCGCGCCGGCGGGCGGAGGAGGCGCCGTAGGAGTACCAGACGTGGTCGCCGACCGTCAGCATGGTGGCCGCGGCGAGCACCTCACCGTCGTGGTGGGCGAGGTAGAGACGCATCCGGTCCGGGTCCTCGGCGGTCAGCGCGGTCCACATCCGCCGGAAGTAGGCGAGCGGGCGCGGGACGAACCCGTCCCGCTCGGCCGTCTCGACGTAGAGCTCGTGGAAGACGCGCAGATCGTCGTGGTCTCCCTGGACGACCTTGACGCCGGCCTTCTCCGCCTTCTTGATGTTGCGGCGCCACTGCTGGTTGAGGCCGTTCCGGATCTGCTCCAGCGACCGCCCCGCGAGCGGCACCTGACACACGTGGCGCGGCTGCCCGGCGGCGAAGCCGTCCTCGCCGCCGGTCTCGGCCTGCCGCCACCCCGTCCGGCGCAGCCGCTCGGCGATCTCGCGGGCGCCGGGCTCCTCCACGGTGGCCTTCACGTCCCGCAGCCGCCGGGCCCCGGGGTCGGCGATGGCCGCCTTGACGGTCTCGGCGCTCCAGCGCCGGGCCACCACCGGCGGGCCCATCTTCACGGAGAACGCGCCCCGCTGCTTCAGATGGGCGAGCATCGGCTCCAGCCACCGGTCCAGCTCCGCCGCGTTCCAGTCGATGACCGGGCCCTCGGGAAGGTAGGCCAGGTGACGCCGCAGCCTCGGCAGCGGGCGCAGCAGTACCAGTGCGGCCCCGACCAGGTTCCCGCCGTCGTCGAACCAGCCCAGGCTCTCCGCCTCCCAGTCCGGCTTCACCTCTCCCCACGAGGGGCACTGGAGAGGACTCACGGACGGCCGGGCCGCGACGAAGCGCAGATGCTCCTCACGCGTGATCGCCTTCAGGTGGTGGCTCATGGGCGGTGACCCTTCGTTCGGCTCGTTCGGGGCGTCGACGGGCCGGACCGCCGCGACGCGCGGACGGTGCCGTCCCCACCCAGGGAATACCGGCGGCGGTGAATCCGCGCGGGCTACCGGCTGTTCGGGCAGTCCGCGCGAGCGGCCCCGCACCGTCCGCCGTTGCCCTGGGTGCCCCGCCCGGCGCGCGGCGCCGCGCGAGCGGTGCCAGCGTGGAAGGCGCGGAAGGCACAGGCGGCGCGGCGGGACGGACGGAGCGGACGGCCATGGCACGGGCGATCTGGACAGGCGTGATCACATTCGGGCTGGTCACCGTGCCCGTCGGGCTGTTCTCGGCGACGCAGGACCACACGGTGCACTTCAACCAGCTGCAGCGCGGCACCTCCGACCGGATCCGCAACCGGCGGGTCAACCAGCGCACGGGCGAGGAAGTCGGCACCGGCGACATCGTCAAGGGATACGAGCTCGCCGAGGGCGAGTACGTGGTCGTGGAGCCCGGCGAGCTGGACGAGATCGCACCGGGCCGCTCCCAGACCGTCGACATCACCGACTTCGTCGACCTCGACGAGATCGAGCCGGTCTGGTTCGACCGCACCTACTACGTCGCCCCCCGCGGCAAGGAGTACCTCAAGGTGTACCAGCTGCTCCGGACCGCCCTGGCGGAGGCGAACAAGGCGGGCGTCGCCACCTTCGTGATGCGCAACAAGCAGTACCTGACCGCGCTGCGGGCGGAGAACGACGTCCTGGTGCTCCAGACCCTGCACTGGGCCGACGAGGTCCGCGACCCGGTCAAGGAACTGCCCGAGCTGCCGTCGGGCCGGGTGGACCGGGGCAAGGAGCTGGACATGGCGCTGCAGCTGGTCGACGCGCTCAGCGGCCCCTGGGAGCCCGGCCGCTACCACGACACGTACCAGGAGAAGGTGCGCGACCTGGTGCGGGCGAAGGCCGAGGGCAAGGAGGTCGCCCTCGCCGAGGAGCCGCCCACGGCCACCGACGTGGTCGACCTCATGGACGTCCTCCAGGGCAGCCTGGACCGCGCGAAGCGCGGTGCCGAGCGGCCACGTGCCTCCGCCTCCGCCGAGGACGCCGGGGGCGGGGGAGAGGCACCCCCACCGGCCGAACGGAAGAAGGCGTCCGCACCCTCCGGCAGGGCGGCGCCGAAGCGGGCGGAGCTGCGCGAGCTGAGCAAGGCGGAGCTCTACCGGCGGGCCACCGAGCAGGACGTCCCCGGACGCTCGAAGATGACCCGCAGCGAACTCGTCGAGGCCCTGGCCACCACAGGACGCCGCCGCAAAAAACCCACAGCAGCCTGAAGCCCGCCTCCCAGAAACCCACCCAGGGGTGCGGGGAACTGCGCGACCAGCCCCCACCGGCCCGCGGCCGCTCCACCGCCGTACCCCACCCCCGGCACGGCGACCGCCGAACCCGCGGAGCGCTCAGTGGCTGCCGGTGAGCTCGCCGCTGAGCCTGCCGTGGAGGTGGGCGCTGGACTCGTTCAGCCCGGTGATCTCCACGGTCTTGCCGCGCTGCGCGTACTTGCCGGTGATCGCGTCCAGGGCCGCGACCGACGAGGCGTCCCAGACGTGCGCGGCGGACAGGTCGACGACGATCCGGTCGGGGTCGCCGGCGTAGTCGAAGCGGTGGACGAGGTCGTTGGACGAGGCGAAGAACAGCTCGCCCGTGACCCGGTAGACCGCCGTCGAGCCGTCGGGGTCCGTGACGGAGGTGACCTCCGCCCGATGGGCGACCCGCCTGGCGAAGACGACCATGGCGGTCACGGAGCCGGTGACGACACCGATGGCGAGATTGTGCGTGGCCACCACGACCCCGACGGTGACCACCATGACGGTGATCTCACCGGCGGGCATGCGCCGTAGCGTCTTCGGTGCGACGGAGTGCCAGTCGAAGGTCGTGAACGACACCATGACCATCACGGCGACCAGCGCCGCCATGGGAATGTCGGAGACCACCGGGCCGAAGACGATGCACAGCACCATCAGGAACGAGCCGGCGAGGAAGGTGGACAGCCGGGTCCGCGCACCGGACACCTTCACGTTGATCATCGTCTGGCCGATCATGGCGCAGCCGCCCATGCCGCCGAAGAACCCGGTGACGATGTTGGCGATGCCCTGCCCGACGGACTCCCGCGTCTTGGAGGAGCGGGTGTCGGTGATGTCGTCGACCAGCTGGGCCGTCATCAGCGACTCCATCAGGCCGACCAGGGCCATGGCGAAGGCGTAGGGCGCGACCGTGGTCAGGGTGTCGAGGGTGAAGGGCACGTCGGGCAGACCCGGCACCGGCAGGGCGGACGGCAGCTCGCCCTTGTCGCCGACGGTGGGCACCGCGATGCCGGCCGCGACCGTGACGACGGTGAGGACGACGATGGAGACCAGCGGTGCCGGGATCACCCTGATGACCCTGGGGAAGAACACCATCAGCGTCAGGCCGGCGCCGATCAGCGGATACACCGGCCACGGCACCCCGGTCATCTCCGGGACCTGCGCCATGAAGATGAGGACGGCGAGGGAGTTGACGAAGCCGACCATCACCGAGCGCGGCACGAACCGCATCAGCTTCGCCACGCCGAGCACTCCCAGGACGATCTGGAAGACACCCGCCAGCATCACCGCGGCGACGAGGTACCCGAGGCCGTGCTCGCGGTTCAGGGGGGCGATGACCAGCGCCACGGCACCGGTGGCGGCGGAGATCATCGCCCGCCGGCCGCCCACCACGGCGATGGTGACCGCCATGGTGAAGGACGCGAACAGGCCGATCGCGGGGTCGACACCGGCGATGACGGAGAACGAGATCGCCTCCGGGATCAGTGCGAGCGCCACGACCAGGCCGGCCAGCACCTCGGTGCGCCAGACCTTCGGGTCGCGCAGCCAGTCCGGGCGCAGACCGCGCAGCCGCGCGGCGGGAGACAGTACGGAAGAGGACAAGGAAGCGGCTACCTGTCGTGCTCGGGCACACCCCCGCGGCGGCACGGGGCGCACGGAAGGAGTGCGAGGGCGGCGGACCAGCGGGGTCCGGACGTCTTCGCCGGGGACGGCACCGGCCCCGGCACGGCAGTGGCCGGTGTGGACCTGCGCACACACGAGCGGGGGACGGCCTCGGCCGACCCTCACTGCCCGCGCAACTCTACCCTAACGTTAGAGTAGGGATCGTCTGGCCGCCGGGGACGCGGCGGCGACCACGAGCAGCACCAGGAGCGCAGGGGTGAACGGCAAGCACATGCAGATCGGTGAGGTGGCCACCCGCACCGAGCTCTCCCTGCGCACCATCCGGCACTACGAGGAGACCGGCCTCGTGGTCCCCTCGGCCCGTTCCCAGGGCGGGTTCCGGCTCTACACCGAGTCGGACGTGTCCCGGCTGATGGTGATCCGCCGCATGAAGCCGCTCGGTTTCACCCTGGACGAGATGCGCGAGCTGCTGGCGGCCACCGACCGGCTCGACGCCGGGGACGCCTCGGCCGCCGAACGCGACGAACTCCTCGGCCGGGTGCGCCGCTTCGAGGAGGCCGCCCGCCGGCGAGTGGCGGAGCTGCGGACGAAGCTGGCGCGTGCCGAGGAGTTCGCGGCGACGCTGCGGGAGCGGCTGGAGGCCTGACGGCCGCCGCTCACCGGGTGGTGAGCATGCCTTCGCGCAGGCGGGTCAGCAGGCGCGAGATCAGCCGGGAGACGTGCATCTGGGAGACGCCGAGGCGTTCGCCGATCTCCTTC
>NZ_JBIDAN010000001.1:1098457-1334289 GCF_043202495.1 Streptomyces sp. NPDC048185 | reverse complement strand
GTTGATAGGCCGGATCTGGAAGCACCGTGAGGTGTGGAGGTGACCGGTACTAATAGGCCGAGGGCTTGTCCTCAGTTGCTCGCGTCCACTGTGTTGGTTCTGAAACCACGAACAACCCGTCCTGGGTCACGGGGCGGCTGGTTGTCTGTTTCATAGTGTTTCGGTGGTCATAGCGTAGGGGAAACGCCCGGTTACATTCCGAACCCGGAAGCTAAGCCTTACAGCGCCGATGGTACTGCAGGGGGGACCCTGTGGGAGAGTAGGACGCCGCCGAACAATCTTTGGGAAAACCCCGCACCTCACGGTGCGGGGTTTTCTGCGTTTCAGGGCCTTCATGTAATGGCACGAGGGCGGGACCTTTCGGTCCCGCCCGGTCACAGACGGCCCGCTGCCTTCAGCTCCAGGTAGGCGTCGGCCAGGGCGGGTGCCAGATCGTCCGGTGTCGCGTCGACGACCGTCACGCCGTGTCGGCGGAGTTGGTCCGAGGTGCGCCGGCGTTCCGCCTGGGCCTGCGCGGCGGCGGCAGCCTCGTACACGGCCTCGGCGTTGCCGCGGGCCTTCGCCATCCCGGAGATGTGCGGGTCCGCCACCGAGGCCACGAGGACCGTGTGCCGCCGCGACAGCTGAGGCAGGACGGGAAGCAGTCCTTCTTCGATCGGTGCCGTGTCGAGCGTCGTGAACAGCACGATCAGGGAGCGCCGGGGGGCCGAGCGGAGCGCTGTCGCGGTGAGGCCACGCGCATCGGTCTCCAGCAGTTCCGGCTCCAAGGTCGCCATCGCGGTGACCAGGGAAGGCAGAACGTCACCCGCCGTCCTGCCCTGGACCAGGGCGCGTACCCGGCGGTCGTAGGCGAGGAGGTCGACGCGGTCGCCGGCCCGGGACGCCAGGGCTGCCAGGAGCAGGGCGGCGTCCATGGAGGCGTCGAGCCGGGGCGCGTCGCCCACGCGGCCGGCGGACGTGCGGCCCGTGTCGAGGACGAGCAGGATGTGCCGGTCGCGCTCGGGGCGCCAGGTGCGTACGGCGACGGTGGAGTGGCGGGCGGTCGCCCGCCAGTCGATGGAACGGGTGTCGTCGCCGGGGACGTACTCGCGGAGGCTGTCGAACTCCGTGCCCTCGCCGCGGGTCAGCACGCTGGTGCGGCCGTCGAGTTCGCGGAGACGCGAGAGCTTGGACGGGAGGTGCTTGCGGCTCGTGAACGGGGGCAGGACGCGCACCGTCCAGGGGACGCGGTGGGCGCCCTGCCGGGAGAAGAGGCCCAGCGGGCCGTACGAGCGGATCGTGACGCGGTCCGTCCGCCGGTCGCCGCGGCGGGTGGGCCGCAGGCGTGTGACCACGCGTCGGCGTTCGCCGGGGGGAACCGTCAGGCGGTGACGGGAGGCTGCCGTCTCCGTGCCGGGCTGCCAGCTGCTGGGCGGCCAGGCATCGCGGAGCTGGGCGCGGAGCGGGCGGTTGGACGGGTTGGTGACGGTCAGGGTGACGTCGGCGGTGTCGCCCAGGCGGGTGGAGGTGTCGCCGGAACGGGACAGGCGCAGGCTTCGCACCGGGGCGGCCAGGGCGAAGTCGCAGGCGCAGGCCAGCGCCAGCGGGGCGTTGACCGTCAGGATGCCCGTCCAGCCGGGGTCCCAGATGCCGACGGGGACGGAGCCGAGAGCCGCGAGGAGCGCGGCGCGTCCGGTGAGTGCCATCAGCGGGGGGCGGGGACGTGGGCGAGGATCGCGTTGATGACGGAGTCGGCGGTCACGCCTTCCATCTCGGCCTCCGGGCGCAGCTGGACGCGGTGGCGGAGGGTGGGGAGCGCCAGGGCCTTCACGTCGTCGGGGGTGACGTAGTCGCGGCCCGTCAGCCAGGCCCATGCCCGGGACGTCGACAGCAGTGCCGTGGTTCCGCGGGGGGAGACGCCGAGGGTGAGAGACGGCGACTCCCGGGTGGCACGGCAGATGTCGACGACGTAGGCCGTGATCTCCGGGTGCACCGTCGTCTTGGCGACCTCGGCGCGGGCGGCTTCCAGGTCGGCGGCGTTCGCGACGGGGCGTACGCCGGCGGCGTGCAGGTCGCGCGGGTTGAAGCCGGCGGCGTGGCGGGTGAGGACGTCGATCTCGTCCTGGCGGGACGGGAGCGGCACGGTCAGCTTGAGGAGGAAGCGGTCCAGCTGCGCTTCCGGCAGCGGATAGGTGCCCTCGTACTCGACCGGGTTCTGGGTCGCGGCGACGAGGAACGGCTCGGGGAGCGGGCGGGGGGTGCCGTCCACCGTGACCTGTCGTTCCTCCATGGCCTCGAGGAGGGACGACTGGGTCTTCGGGGGCGTGCGGTTGATCTCGTCGGCGAGGAGCAGGTTGGTGAAGGCCGGGCCGGGCTGGAAGGAGAACTCGGCGGTGCGGGCGTCGTAGACCAGGGAGCCGGTGACGTCGCTGGGCATGAGGTCGGGAGTGAACTGGACGCGCTTGGTGTCGAGCTCGAGGGAGGCTGCCAGGGCGCGGACGAGGAGGGTCTTGGCGACGCCGGGGACGCCTTCGAGGAGGACGTGGCCGCGGCACAGGAGTGCGACGACGAGGCCGGTGACGGCGGCGTCCTGGCCGACCACGGCCTTGGCGATCTCGGCGCGCAGGGCCTCCAGGGCGGCGCGGGCGTTGCCCGGGGCCTCGGTCTGCCCGGCGTTGTCAGTGGTCGGGTCCATCATGGACGGCGTACCTCTCTTTCGAGGGCATCGAGTTGGTCGGCGAGGGCGATGAGTGCCGCGTCGTCTCTGGGCGGCGGGCCGTGCAGGAGGGTGTGCAGGGACTGTCCGTCGCCGTGGAGGTGGGCGGACAGCGCGGGGAGCAGGGCCTCGGGCGCGTGCGCCTGGGAGACGGGGACGCCGACGAGGGGGGCGAGGCGGGTGCGGGTCGCGGAGCGGAGAGCGTCGGCCGCACGGTCGCGGGCGTCGGCCTTGCGGTAGAGGCGGGCGCGGCCTTCGGTGGTCTCGGAGGCGCGGATCGCCACGGGGAGTTCTTCGGGCACCAGGGGGCCGAGCCGGCGGGCCCGCCACAGGGCGGCCAGGGCAGCGGCTATGAGGAGTTGCAGGGTGCCCCAGAGCCAGCCGGAGGGGAGCAGGTCGAAGAAGCCGCGCTCGTCGTCCGGGGCGGTGGCGTCGGAGAGCGAGGGGAGGTACCAGACCAGGTGGGTGCGCGAGCCGAGGAGTTGGAGGGCGAGCGAGGCGTTGCCGTGCTCGTCGAGGCGCTTGTTGTAGAGGATGTCGCGTGCGCCGAGGACGATCGTGTCGCCCGGGGCGGCTTCGGTCGCTTCGCCGGACGCCGTCGTTGTCTCGGGGATGCGGAGCAGCGTGGCCAGGCGCTCGCTGGGGTAGCAGACGTCCGCTGCGAGGTCGGTGCTGGTGTAGCGGATCCCGCCCGTGTCGGCGGTGCCCGCGCGGCGGGCGGCGGGCAGCTCGCAGGCGGGGGACAGCGTGGAGTCGAAGCTGAGCGCGGGGTCGGCGGTGACGCCGGGGGCGAGCCGTTCGACGGAGGAGCCGTGGGGCGCCACGAGGACCGTGCGTCCGCCGGAGCCGCTGGTCGCGGAGTGCAGCTCGGTTTGCTGGCGCTCGGTGAGCAGGTCGGGGACGGCCACCAGCAGGGTGGTGTCCGGTCCGGTCGCGGCGCGGGCGTCGTCCAGGGTGGTGACCACCCGGGTGGACACGCCCCGGTCGGCGAGGAGTTCGGCGACGGCCCGGCTGCCGTAGGGGTCCGCGGAGCGCGGGTCGAGCTCGCCGTGCCGGGCGTCGGAGCGGACGGCGGCGATCGCGACGGCGCCGGCGAGCAGCAGCACGAGCGCGAGGGTGATGCCTCGCGCGCGGGTCCACAGCCGTCGGGCGGTGGGCGAGGCCGAGGTGGTGGGGAGGGTGGCCTCGGTGGTCATCCGGCGGCTCCCCGGCGCGTGTTCGGGTCGTCGGAGTCCTGGGGGGTGCTGCCGGCCAGGTGCGGTGTGCTGCGTTGCAGGTCGCGGTCGAGGTCGGCCAGGCGTCGGTACGCCTGCTCGGTGCCGGGCCGGCCGCCGTATGCGACGTCGTCGAAGTCCCGGGCCGCGGTGCGCAGCCGGTCGCTGTGGGCGGGCAGGGCGCGGCCGGCTTCCGTGGCCGCCTCGTCGGCGGTGCGGCCGGGGCGGATGTCGAGGAGGGCGCGTTCCTCCAGGGCGCGGACGAGGGCCCGCATGCGTTCCTGGAGGGCCTGGCTCCAGTGGCCCTGGGCGGCGTGCGCCTCGGCGGCGGCGCGGTGTTCGGCGGCGCTGCGGGGGCGGTCGTCGAACAGGACGGGAGCGGAGACGGGCGGGCGGTGCGGGGTGCCCAGGCGCCACCAGAGGGCGCCCAGCACCGCCAGGACGGCCAGGACGACGACCACGAGGCCGAGGGTCCCTCCGGGCGTCGCGGTGGAGGCCCTGCCGAACAGCTCGCCGATCCAGTCCCAGAGGGCGTTCAAGGCCCGCTGGAACCAGCTGGGGTCGTTCTCGTGGTACATGCGCTTGGACAGCTCGCGGCGCGCCGCCTCCCGTGCGGGGTCGCGTGGCGTCGTCACCGGCGGTTCGTCGCCGGAGCGTGCCAGGGACAGGACGGCGGTGTCGCCGGCGCGCAGCACCGTCCGTAGGGCGGTGTGTGGCAGCAACTCTGTGAGAACTCCCCCCGTGGGACTCACCGCATCAGCTCCCGGGGAGGGTGCCGGGGCTGCCTGGGCCCTGGAGGCCGGCGGCGCGGGCCAGTTCGAGGTCGAGGGCCTCGCGGCGGATGCGCTGGTCGATGTAGAGGAGCACCGTGACGCCCGCCGTGATCGGGAAGGTGATCATGGAGCCGATCACCGAGCCGATGCCGCTGACGACGAGGAAGGTCCAGCCGAGGTCGCCGCCGCCTTCGAGGAACCCGCCGACCCCGTCGCCGCTGAGGGTGGCGGCGAGGAAGCTGAAGGGGATGACGATGATCGACGCGACGATGTTCGCGATGACCGTCGCGAGGAGCTGGATGCCGAAGACGCGCCACCACGAGCCGCTCACCAGCTTCGTCGAGCGGCTCATGGCCTTTTTGATGCCCTGCTTCTCCAGCATCAGGGCGGGGGAGGCCAGGGAGAAGCGGACCATGAGCCACACGGCGACGACACCGCCCGCCAGGAAGCCCAGCGCGGCCAGACCCACGCCTGCCTCGCCGCCCGCCGTGGCGGTGACGAGGAGACCGGGCAGCATGGCGACCAGGAGGATGCCGGCGACCATCAGCAACAGCAGGACGATCAGGCCGAACAGCTTGAGCACCTGAGGACGGGCGTCCCGCCAGGCCTCGCGGGTGGTCACCTGCCTGCCGAGGACGGCGCGGCTGGTGACGGTGGTCAGCAGGGCCGTGGCGACGACGGTGCCGATCAGGGAGATCAGGAAGACGACGCCCGAGTTGACCGTGGTGGTGGTGAGGGCGTCGGTGAGTTCGCTGAGGGTGGCGTCGGGGTCGTTGAGGGCGTCGGTGGCGGTGTCGTCCAGGACGAGGCCCTGGAGAAGCACGACGATGATCTCGGTGAAGATCGCGACGGTGAGGGAGATGCCGAGGACCGTGCGCCAGTGGGTGCGCATGGTGGAAACCGCGCCGTCGAGGATCTCACCGACGCCGAGCGGGCGGAGCGGGATCACGCCGGGCTTGGCCGCGGGCGGCGGGCCGCCCCAGCCTGCTCCCCAGCCGTAGCCACCGGGGCCTCCGTGGCCACGGTGCTGGCCGCCGTAGCCGCCCGGGGGCGGGGGCGGGGTGCCCCAGCCGCTGCGGGGCGCCGGGGGAGGCGGGGCCTGGCCGGGGCCGGTGGGTGCGGACCACTGGCCGGGGGGCGGCTGCTCCTTGGACCACTTCGTGCCGGGGCTCGTCGTATCCGCGCTCGGCCGGTCCGCGGGCTCGCCGGTCGCCGGGCGGTCGGCGGGGCCGGACGCGCCGGGCTCGTGCCCGTCGGACGGGGCGGATCCGGGCGAGGTCCAGCCCGGAGTGTCGTTCATCGTCGCTCCTTCACGGTGCCCTTCCGCGGTCGCGGCGGCAGGTTGGCAGCCATCGTGCCATGGGGTGCTCGGCAGTGGACCGGGCGAGGCAGGGGCAGCGCACCTTCAATTGTCCGACGGAATGGGGGCAGACTGACCGCATGGCTGATCAGTACGCGCAAAGCGGCGAGGACAAGCGGCCGACCGAGATTCCCGTCATCCGCTGGGAGGAACCCCCTGAGGGCCCGGTGCTGGTCCTGCTGGACCAGACGAGACTGCCGGCCGAGGAGGTCGAGCTGGTCTGCACGGACCCGTCGGCGCTGGTGGAGGCGATACGCTCGCTCGCCGTGCGCGGGGCACCGTTGCTCGGCATCGCGGGCGCCTACGGGGTCGCGCTCGCCGCCGTGCGGGGCTTCGAGGTGGAGCAGGCCGCCGTCGCGCTGGCGGGGGCGCGTCCCACGGCGGTGAATCTCGCGGTGGGTGTGCGGCGGGCTCAGGCCGCGCACCAGGAGGCGCTTGCCAGGACCGGTGACACCCGGCAGGCGGCCGTGGCAGCGCTGACCGCGGCGCGGGCGCTCCACGAGGAGGACGCCGAGGCCAGCGCCCGGATGGCGGCACACGGTCTGGCGCTGCTGGACGAGCTGCTGCCCGCCGGCGGGCACCGTGTCCTCACGCACTGCAACACCGGGTCGCTGGTGTCGGGCGGGGAGGGGACGGCGTTCGCGGTGGCGCTCGCCGCGCACCGGGCGGGGCGGCTGCGGCGCCTGTGGGTGGACGAGACGCGTCCGCTGCTGCAGGGGGCCCGTCTGACCGCGTACGAGGCGGCGCGCAACGACATCCCGTACACCCTGCTCACCGACAACGCGGCCGGTTCGCTGTTCGCGGCGGGCGAGGTGGACGCGGTGCTGATAGGGGCGGACCGGATCGCGGCGGACGGCTCGGTGGCGAACAAGGTGGGCAGCTATCCGCTCGCGGTGCTGGCGCGGTACCACCACGTGCCGTTCATCGTGGTGGCGCCGCTGACGACGGTGGACGAGCAGACGCCGGACGGGGCGTCCATCGAGGTCGAGCAGCGCCCCGGGTACGAGGTGACCGAGGTCACGGCGCCTCAGGTCCCGGTGTCGGGAGCGGGAGGCGGGATTCCGATGGCGCCGCTGGGGACGCAGGCCTACAACCCGGCGTTCGACGTGACGCCGCCCGAGCTCGTGACGGCGATCGTCACCGAGGAGGGCGTGGTCTCGCCCGTGACGGCCGAGGCTCTCGCGGAGCTGGGTGCCGGGGCGCGGCGGCCCGCCGTCGGCTGAGCGGTGCCCTGCCCGCCTCGCGGCGGCGGGTGAGCGGTGTCTGCGTAGCGTCATGGGGCGCGGACGCCCTGTGAGCGGGGTCCGGACGGTGCTGGAGCGGGGCAGACAGTGAGGGCTCGGTACGACTATCGTCACAGGCCAGTGACCTCGCTCACCAGCACCTCTGTCGTCGTTACGAGAATGGGATGATGTCGTTTATGAAGGGACGAGTCCTTGTCGTCGACGACGACACCGCACTGGCCGAGATGCTCGGCATTGTGCTGCGTGGTGAGGGTTTTGAGCCGTCTTTCGTGGCCGACGGCGACAAGGCGCTGGCCGCCTTCCGTGAGACCAAGCCCGACCTGGTGCTGCTCGACCTGATGCTGCCCGGCCGGGACGGTATCGAGGTCTGCCGCCTGATCAGGGCGGAGTCCGGCGTGCCGATCGTGATGCTGACGGCGAAGAGCGACACCGTCGACGTGGTGGTGGGGCTCGAGTCGGGCGCCGACGACTACATCGTGAAGCCGTTCAAGCCGAAGGAGCTGGTGGCCCGGATCCGGGCGCGGCTGCGGAGGTCGGAGGAGCCGGCCCCGGAGCAGCTCGCCATAGGCGACCTGGTGATCGACGTGGCGGGGCACTCCGTGAAGCGGGACGGGCAGTCGATCGCGCTGACGCCGCTGGAGTTCGACCTGCTGGTCGCGCTGGCCCGCAAGCCGTGGCAGGTGTTCACGCGCGAGGTGCTCCTCGAGCAGGTCTGGGGCTACCGGCACGCGGCCGACACCCGGCTGGTCAACGTGCATGTGCAGCGGCTGCGCTCCAAGGTCGAGAAGGACCCGGAGAAGCCGGAGATCGTGGTGACCGTCCGTGGCGTCGGTTACAAGGCCGGACCGAGCTGACATGAGCAGGGACAGTGCCGCTTCGGCGCCCGGCCGGTCCGGGGACCGCGCCGGGCGGCCTGTCGGCCACGGGCCCGGGCGTTCCCGCTGGGCGCGTCTGTTCGAGGGCGGGCTGCTGCAGGGCGGGGTCCAGGGCAGCCCGGTGCTCCGCCTGTTCATGCGCTGGGTACGCCGTCCGCTGCTGCCCGTGATGCGGCTGTGGCGGCGCAACATCCAGCTCAAGGTCGTCGCCACCACGCTGCTGATGTCGCTGGGCGTGGTGCTGCTGCTCGGCTTCGTCGTGATCGGTCAGGTCCGCAACGGCCTGCTGGACGCCAAGGTGAAGGCGTCGCAGAGTCAGGCCACCGGCGGTTTCGCGGTGGCCAAGCAGAGGGCCGAGGAGACGGAGAGCACGGCCGGCGACGAAGCCGCCCCGGTGGACGGCCGTCCGCCGCAGAACGTCATCCAGTGGATGAGCGAGCTGGTGAAGTCGCTCTCCAGCGGCGGCCAGGGCGCGTTCGACGTGGTCACGCTGCCCATGGGCGGGGACAGCGGCAGCGGCCGCGGCCCACGCGCGTCGGGCCTGGTCAACTGGTCGGCCAGTGTGCCCGAGGAGCTGCGGGAGCGGATCGACGGCGATCCGGCGGCGGCCCAGAGCTACACCCGGATCGTCTACGACTCGGACGAGCCCTCCCAGCCGGGCCTGGTCATCGGCAAGCAGGTCAACGACCCGAACGGCGAGCCGTACCAGCTGTACTACCTCTTCCCGCTGACGCAGGAGGAGAAGTCGCTCAGTCTCGTCAAGGGCACGCTGGCGACGGCCGGGCTGTTCGTCGTCGTCCTCCTCGGGGCCATCGCCTGGCTGGTGGTGCGCCAGGTCGTCACGCCCGTGCGGATGGCGGCGAGCATCGCCGAGCGGCTGTCCGCGGGGCGGCTGCAGGAACGGATGAAGGTCACCGGCGAGGACGACATCGCGCGGCTCGGCGAGGCCTTCAACAAGATGGCGCAGAACCTGCAGCTGAAGATCAGCCAGCTCGAGGACCTGTCGCGGATGCAGCGGCGGTTCGTCTCCGACGTGTCGCACGAGCTGCGGACGCCGCTCACGACCGTACGGATGGCGGCCGACGTCATCCATGACGCGCGCGTGGACTTCGATCCGGTGACCGCGCGGTCGGCCGAACTGCTGGCGGACCAGCTGGACCGGTTCGAGACGCTGCTCGCGGACCTGCTGGAGATCAGCCGCTTCGACGCGGGTGCGGCGGCGCTGGAGGCGGAGCCGATCGATCTGCGGGAGGTCGTGCGGCGGGTGGTCAGCGGGGCCGAGCCGCTCGCCGAGCGCAAGGGCACGCGGATACGCGTCGTGGGGGACCAGCAGCCCGTCGTCGCCGAGGCGGACGCCCGGCGCGTGGAGCGGGTGCTGCGCAATCTCGTGGTCAACGCCGTCGAGCACGGCGAGGGTGAGGACGTCGTCGTCCGGCTCGCCGCGGCCGGCGGCGCGGTCGCCGTCGCCGTGCGCGACTACGGCGTCGGACTCAAGCCCGGCGAGGCCACCCGGGTCTTCAGCCGCTTCTGGCGGGCCGACCCGGCACGCGCGCGTACCACCGGCGGTACCGGGCTCGGCCTGTCCATCGCCCTGGAGGACGCCCGGCTGCACGGCGGCTGGCTGCAGGCCTGGGGCGAGCCGGGCGGTGGTTCGCAGTTCCGGCTGACGCTGCCCAGGACGGCGGACGAGCCGCTGCGTGGCTCGCCGATACCGCTGGAGCCGGCGGACTCGCGGCGCAACCGCGGGCTGAACGACGCCGGTATCGGCGACGGCGGCCAGGCGCACGGCGCGGACAAGGCGGTCACCGTCCCGGCGCAGGCGACGCTGGGCCAGGCGTCGGGGTCCGGCCGGGGCCCGATACCGCCGCGGCCGTCCGCCACCGCCACCGCCGATCCGACGGCGCTGCCGGGCAACGGGGCGCGTGTGGTGCCGCGGCCCGTCTCGGGCGCCCGTGGACAGGACGGCACGCCCGGGCCGGAGGCGGCGAGCCGCCCGGACGGCGAGCCGGAGGAGCCGAGCAGGCAAGGGGAGGCATTTCGTGGGCGCTGACCGCGAGGGGAGCGGTCGGCGGACGCCGACGCGCGCGGTGACGTATGCGGTCTGCGGCGTCGTACTGCTGGCCGGGTGTGCGTCCATGCCCGACAGCGGGGATCTGCGGGGCGTGGAGTCCACGCCCCGGCAGGACCCGCAGGTGCGGGTGTTCGCGATGCCGCCGGCGGAGGACGCCTCGCCGGCGGTGATCGTGCAGGGCTTCCTGGAGGCGCTGACCAGCAACGACCCGCACTACGAGACGGCCCGCAAGTATCTGACGGCCGACGCGGCGAAGACCTGGGAGCCGGAGCGGTCCACGACGGTGCTGGCGGGCGGGGCCGGGACCGAGGCCGACCACCTGGCGAGCCGTGAGGACACCGACGACTACTCGTACTCGGTCACGCTGACGGGCACCAGGGTCGCCACGGTGGACGGGCAGCAGTCGTACGCGCCGGCCTCGGGACAGTACCGCGAACCGGTGCACCTCACCCGCGACCCGAAGAGCAGGCAGTGGCGCATCGACGTCCTGCCGCAGGGCGTGGTCATGGGCAAGTCCGACTTCCAGCGCACCTACATGTCCGTCAACAAGTACTACTTCGCCTCGAACACCGTTCCGAAGGCCCAGGCCGGTACGAGTGCGCAGCCGGTGGCCGTCGCCGATCCGGTCTACGTGCGCCGGCTCGTGGACCCGCTGACCCAGGCCGTGCGGTCGCTGATCAGCGGCCCGACGCGCCTGCTGGGGCCCGTGGTCAGGTCGAGCTTCCCGACGGGTACGGCGCTGGCGGACAACGTCGACTCGCTGACGCCCGACGACCGCAACAAGCTGGAGGTGCCCCTGAACGCCAAGGCCGCAGGGGTCGGTGCGGACAAGTGCGACGAGATGGCGACGCAGCTGCTGTTCACCCTCCGCAACCTCAGCCCGGCCGTCGACGAGGTGGAGCTGACCTCGGGCGACAAGCGGCTGTGCTCGCTGGGCGAGGAGCGGGCGGAGGCGGTCGCGACGCGCGGTTCGGCCCAGCGGCCGGACTACCTGTACTTCGTGGACGCCAAGCACCGCCTGGTGCGGATCGCCGCGGGCAGCACCGCCACGCATCCCGAGACGGTGCCCGGGGCGCTGGGCGAGGGCACGACGGCTCTGCGGTCGGTGGCGGTGGCGCGGGACGAGCACAGCGCGGCGGGCATCGGCTTCGACTCCAAGTCGCTGTACGTCGCCTCGCTGGTGCCGGGCAGCTCGCTCGGGGACCCCCTGCTGGTCAGTGCGGGCAAGACGGAGGAGGACCGGCTGACTCCGCCCAGCTGGGACGCGCAGGGCGACCTGTGGATCGCCGACCGGGACCCGAAGAACCCCCGGCTGCTGGTGCTGAAGGAGGGCGCGGGCGAGCCGGTGCCGGTGCGGATCCCCGGGCTGGACGGGCGGGTGCAGGCCGTGCGGGTGGCGGCCGACGGGGTGCGGATCGCGCTCGTCGTGGAGAAGGACGGCGAACGGTCGCTGCTCATCGGGCGGATCGAACGCGACGGGCGGGCCGGCGAGCAGCCCACGGTCACCGTCGTCGAACTGCGCTCCGCCACGCCCGAGCTGGAGGAGGTCACGGCGATGTCCTGGGCGGGCGACAGCCGGCTCGTCGTGGTCGGGCGCGAGCGCGGGGGCGTCCAGCAGATCGGGTACGTCCAGGTCGACGGTTCCACGCCGGAGGCATCGGTGCCGGCGGCACTGACCGGGGTGAAGGAGATCGCCGCGACCGAGGACGAACGGCTGCCGCTGGTGGCGTACTCCGAGGACCTGATCGTCCGGCTGCCGTCCGGCATGCAGTGGCAGAAGGTGACGGAAGGGACGGCGCCGGTCTATCCGGGGTGAGGCCGGTGCCGACGCGCGTTCACCCGGCCGGGTGATGCCGGTCGGCGCCTGCGCGGACTTGTCCCCAGGCGGCTCGCGGAGGTTCTCCACAGGCCTGGCCGAGTGGTGCGGGCGTGGGCACAGTGGTGGCCATGCGCGGATGGTGGCGGGAGCTCGGCGACCTGGTGCTGCCGGCCGAGTGCGGAGGCTGCGGCAGGCCCCGCACGGTGCTGTGCCCGCGGTGCCGTGCGGCGCTGAGCGGGGGCGCGCCGTGCCGGGTCCGTCCGGAGCCGGAGCCGCCCGGGCTGCCGGTGGTGCACGCCGCCGCGCGGTACGCGGACGAGGCGCGGGCCACGCTGCTGGCCCACAAGGAACGCGGTGTGCTGGCCCTCGCCGGGCCACTGGGCGCGGCGCTGGCGGGGGCCGTGCGTGCCGGGCTCCGGGAGGCCGCCGCGGGCGGCGGTGAGGCGCGGTCCTGGGGCGCCGGGGAGCCGGTGCTGCTCGTGCCCGTGCCGTCAGCGCGCCGGGCGGTGCGGGCGCGGGGGCACGATCCGGCGCGGCGGATCGCCCTCGCGGCAGCGGGTGAGCTGCGGCGGACCGGGACGCCCGCCCGGGTCCTCGCGGTGCTGCGGCAGCGGCACGCGGTGGCGGACCAGTCGGGGCTGGGCGCCCGGCAACGACGGGACAACCTGGCCGGTGCGCTGGCGGTGGTCCCCGGCGGGGCCCGGCTGCTGCGCGGCCGTGAACCGGTCGTCCTCGTCGACGACCTGATGACCACCGGGGCGTCCCTCGCGGAGGCGGCGCGTGCCGTGCGGGAGGCGGGTGCGGTCCCGCTTGAGCGGGAGACGGGGGCGGAGACGTACAGGACGGCGAAATCGGCTGTGTATTCGTCGGCGGCATGGGAAGGCAGAGAGGAACGGAAGAGAAGGCCCCGAATGGCGGGTCCGGCAGGAGGCGGTGACGTGGGCCGTGAGGTGATCCGCGCTGCTGTGGTCGCGGCTTCACCAGATGCTTTCGAAATAAACCGGAACTGATCGAATACACGCTTCATTGCAGGTAATGAGAGAGTCAATTCACCGGAACGGAGGTAGGTCGCGGTAGAGGGTGACGACATCCGTCCGGGCGAGATATGTTCGGTTGTGAGGCAAAGCCGCAGGCCACACCTCTCACATCCGATTGCCGTGTTGCGGGTCCAGCCGTCATCACCCGCGCCGGTGGAGTGGATACCTCGCCCACGGGGGAGGAGGTGGAAGTCACCGAGTCCGAGGTTCCGGGAGAACGGAACCTGGTGCAAAAGGGAGATGCTCCGCCGTCGAAGCGGAGCGATCCGGGAACGGAGTTCTGCGTGGACATCGTCGTCAAGGGCCGCAAGACCGAGGTGCCCGAGCGGTTCCGGAAGCACGTGGCCGAGAAGCTGAAGCTGGAGAAGATCCAGAAGCTCGACGGCAAGGTGATCAGCCTCGACGTCGAGGTGTCCAAGGAGCCCAACCCCCGACAGGCCGACCGCTGCGACCGAGTGGAGATCACGCTCCGCTCCCGCGGTCCGGTGATCCGGGCGGAGGCAGCGGCGAGCGATCCGTACGCGGCGCTCGACCTGGCGGCGGAGAAGCTCGGTGCCCGGCTGCGCAAGCAGCACGACAAGCGTTTCTCGCGGCGCGGAGCGCGCCGGATCTCGGCGGCCGAGGTCGCCGACCACGTCCCCGGCGCAGCGACACTCAACGGGAACGGGGAGATCGTCCCGGAGGAGAAGCAGGACGGCGTACCCACCAAGAAGATCGGCTCGCTCGAGGTGCAGGGCGACGGACCCCTCGTCGTCCGCGAGAAGACCCACGTGGCCGCGCCGATGACCCTCGACCAGGCCCTCTACGAGATGGAACTGGTCGGGCACGACTTCTATCTGTTCGTCGACTCCGAGACCAAGGAGCCCAGCGTCGTCTACCGGCGGCACGCCTACGACTACGGCGTGATCCACCTCACGACGGACACGATGGTCACGCAGGCGCACGCTCCCGAGGCGGGCGATGCGCTCGGCGGCTGACCACCCCGCTGGGTGACGGTCGGAACGGTGCCCCTGGAGCGCGTGTGCGCCCCCAGGGGCACCGGCGTGCGACGGTGCGCGAGGTGTGCGACCCCTGCGTGTCCCGCTCTGTCGCCCCCCTGTCGGCGCGGCATGGAATCATGGCGGCAACCACCCAACCGGTGGGTCGTTGCCTTGGGTTGGCGATGGCTCAGGACCACAGGCCAGGGCCTTCAGGGGGAGGAACGATGGCGGACAGTTTCGGACCGATGCGGGACGAGGGCGCCGGCGACGGCGTCGTCGGCATGGGCCCGGACACGGGCTCGTCACGCCAGGAGCCGATCAGGGTCCTGGTCGTGGACGACCACGCCCTGTTCCGCCGCGGCCTGGAGATCGTGCTCGCGGCCGAGGAGGACATCCAGGTCGTCGGGGAGGCCGGTGACGGCGCAGAGGCCGTGGAGAAGGCCGCCGACCTGCTGCCGGACATCATCCTGATGGACGTGCGGATGCCCAAGCGCGGTGGGATCGAGGCGTGCACCTCCATCAAGGAGGTGGCCCCCAGCGCAAAGATCATCATGCTGACGATCAGCGATGAGGAAGCCGACCTCTACGACGCGATCAAGGCGGGTGCCACCGGTTATCTCCTCAAGGAGATCTCGACGGACGAGGTGGCGACCGCCATCCGCGCGGTGGCCGACGGCCAGTCGCAGATCAGTCCGTCCATGGCGTCGAAACTCCTCACCGAGTTCAAGTCGATGATCCAGCGCACCGACGAGCGCCGGCTCGTGCCCGCACCGCGCCTCACGGACCGCGAGCTGGAGGTCCTCAAGCTCGTCGCCACCGGAATGAACAACCGGGACATCGCCAAGGAGTTGTTCATTTCCGAGAACACCGTGAAGAACCACGTGCGCAACATCCTGGAGAAACTGCAGCTGCATTCCCGGATGGAGGCCGTGGTGTACGCGATGCGGGAGAAGATCCTCGAAATCCGCTGACGGGCCGGCGCCGTCGGCGGATCAGGCGAGCAGGAGGGACAGTTCCCTCGTGAGCGGCTCGCGCAGCTCCGGCGCGTCCATCCGCTCGACCCGTACGTCGGTGCAGTCCACCCAGCTCGCCGCCTCGACCAGGGCCTGGGCCACCGCCGGGGCCGCCTTGCGGCCGTCCAGCGTGACCTGCCTGGCGACCAGGGTGCGGCCCTCGCGGGCCGGGTCCACACGGCCGACGAGCCGGCCGCCGGCCAGGACCGGCATCGCGAAGTAGCCGTGCACCCGCTTCTGCTTGGGCACGTACGCCTCCAGGCGGTGGGTGAAGCCGAACATCCGCTCGGTGCGCGCGCGTTCCCAGATCAGGGAGTCGAAGGGCGACAGCAGCGTGGTGCGGTGGCGGCCGCGCGGGGGTGTCTCCAGGGCCGCCGGGTCCGCCCAGGCAGGCCTGCCCCAGCCTTCCACCGTCACCGGTACGAGGCCCGAGTCGGCGATCACGGCGTCGACCTGCTCGGCCTTGAGGCGGTGGTAGTCCGCGATGTCCGCGCGGGTGCCGACGCCCAGGGACCGGCCGGCCAGGCGGACCAGCCGGCGCAGGCACTCGGTGTCGTCCAGGTCGTCGTGCAGCAACGTCTCGGGGACCGCGCGCTCGGCCAGGTCGTACACGCGCTTCCAGCCGCGGCGCTCGACGCACACCACCTCGCCGTACATGAGGGCGCGCTCGACGGCGACCTTCGTGCCCGACCAGTCCCACCACTCGCTGGTCCTCTTCGCCCCGCCGAGGTCCGTCGCGGTGAGCGGGCCCTCGGTGCGGAGCTGCTTGACGACCTGGTCGTAGGCGCCGTCGGGGAGGTGGTGGTTCCAGTGCGGGCGGCTGCGGTAGGCGCGGCGGCGGAAGGCGAAGTGGGGCCACTCCTCGATGGGCAGGATGCACGCGGCGTGGGACCAGTACTCGAAGGCGTGGGTGTCCGTCCAGTAGGCGTTCTCGACGGTTCTGCGGCCGACGGCGCCCAGGCGGGCGTACGGGATGAGCTCGTGGGAGCGGGCGAGGACGGAGATCGTGTCGAGCTGCACCGCGCCCAGGTGACGGAGTATGCCGCGGACGCCGGCGCGGCGGTCGGGGGCGCCGAGGAAGCCCTGTGCGCGGAGGGCGATGCGGCGGGCATCGTCTGCGGACAGTTCCGTGGCGGGGGGCGGGAGGGTCGTCATGCGTCCGCACGATAGGGGGTGCGTCTGACAGTGCCGTGCTGCGCGGCGGGCGGGCGGGCAGGGGCGGTGCGGTGCGCGGCGTTGCGGAGGCGTGGTGCGGTGCTGTGGGCGGGTGGGGTCTGTCGCCCGGCGTTGCGGGGTGCCTCCCCCACTCTCGGCTTCGCTCGGGCGGGGGGACCCCCACCGCCCACCCGTGCCGCCCCAGCGGCACGACTGCCCGCAGCTACGAGCCGGCTGGGGGGCGGGGTGCGTGGCGAGCAGTTCCGGCACGACTGCCCGCAGCCAGGAGTCGGCCGTGGTCAGAAGCGGGATGGCAGGTAGGGGGTCGTGGTGGGGAGGGAGAGGTCTGAGGGGAGGAGGGAGGCTATCCAGCAGTCGCGGCGGGTGCCGTTGTTGTTGATGGCGGAGCGCAGCGTGCCCTCCATGGTGAAGCCGACGCGCTGGGCCACGGCGCGGGAGGCCGTGTTGCCGACCTCGGCGCGCCACTCCAGGCGGTCGATCGCCCGCCGGGTGAAGGCCCAGCGGGCGACGGCGGAGGCGGCCTCGGTGACGTGGCCGCGGCCGCGGTGTTCCTTGACTCCCCAGAAACCGATCTCGCCGACGCCCGGGGAGACCATGGTGACGCCGAGCATGCCCACCAGCTCCCCGGAGGGCAGGAAGAGGCCGAAGGTGAACATCGAGTCGTTCCCCCAGCCCTCCGGGGCCAGCCGCTCCGTGAAGCCCCGCGCGTGTTCCGGGAGGTAGGGCGAGGGGATCGTCGTCCAGCGCTGGATGTCGGCATCCTGGCAGGCGGCGTACACGGCGTCGGTGTCCTGGGGGCCCACCGTGCGCAGGACGAGGCGGTCGGTGGTGAGCGTCTGGGGTTCCATCGGCTGATTCTGTGCGGCGACTCGCGGCGCGCGCCATCCTTTTGCCGCGCGTGAACGAGCGGTCACTTTTCGTGCATTTGGTCGGCGGGTGCGGCACCATCCGCAGCCCTCGCACGTTGAACCTTGTGACGGCGACCGGAAGCAGGACGCAGGACCGCGCGGTCCCCGCTGTGGCAGCCCTCCCGGGGCGGCGGGGTCCTCGCATACGATGGCCGTTGCTCAGTCAGTCAAAGGAAACCGACCGTCCCAGGCCCGACCGGCAAGGAGACCAACCCCCGTGTCCGTCCTCTCGAAGATCATGCGTGCAGGCGAAGGCAAGATCCTGCGCAAGCTGCACCGCATCGCGGACCAGGTCAACTCCATCGAAGAGGACTTCGTCGACCTCTCCGACGCCGAGCTGCGGGCCCTCACCGATGAGTACAAGCAGCGCTACGCCGACGGTGAGAGCCTGGACGACCTGCTGCCGGAAGCCTTCGCCACCGTCCGCGAGGCCGCGAAGCGCGTCCTCGGCCAGCGCCACTACGACGTGCAGATCATGGGCGGCGCCGCCCTGCACCTGGGGTACGTGGCGGAGATGAAGACCGGTGAGGGCAAGACCCTGGTCGGCACGCTGCCCGCCTATCTGAACGCCCTGTCCGGCGAGGGCGTCCACATCGTCACGGTCAACGACTACCTGGCCGAGCGCGACTCCGAGATGATGGGCCGCGTCCACAAGTTCCTCGGGCTCGAGGTCGGCTGCATCCTCGCCAACCAGACGCCGGCCCAGCGCCGCGAGATGTACGGCTGCGACATCACCTACGGCACGAACAACGAGTTCGGCTTCGACTACCTGCGCGACAACATGGCGTGGTCCAAGGACGAACTCGTCCAGCGCGGCCACAACTTCGCCATCGTCGACGAGGTCGACTCCATCCTCGTCGACGAGGCCCGTACGCCGCTGATCATCTCCGGCCCGGCCGACCAGGCCACCAAGTGGTACGGCGACTTCGCCAAGCTGGTCACGCGCCTGAAGAAGGGCGAGGCGGGCAACCCGCTCAAGGGCATCGAGGAGACCGGCGACTACGAGGTCGACGAGAAGAAGCGCACGGTCGCCATCCACGAGTCCGGCGTCAGCAAGGTCGAGGACTGGCTGGGCATCGACAACCTGTACGAGTCGGTCAACACGCCGCTCGTGGGTTACCTGAACAACGCCATCAAGGCCAAGGAACTCTTCAAGAAGGACAAGGACTACGTCGTCCTCGACGGCGAGGTCATGATCGTCGACGAGCACACCGGACGTATCCTCGCCGGCCGCCGCTACAACGAGGGCATGCACCAGGCGATCGAGGCGAAGGAAGGGGTGGACATCAAGGACGAGAACCAGACGCTCGCCACGATCACCCTCCAGAACTTCTTCCGCCTCTACAAGCGCCACGACCACGAGGGCAAGGAACTCCCGGGCCTGTCCGGCATGACCGGTACGGCGATGACGGAGGCCGCCGAGTTCCACCAGATCTACAAGCTCGGCGTGGTGCCCATCCCGACCAACCGGCCGATGGTCCGCAAGGACCAGTCCGACCTGATCTACCGCACCGAGGTCGCCAAGTTCGAGGCCGTCGTCGACGACATCGCCGAGAAGCACGAAAAGGGCCAGCCGATCCTCGTCGGCACCACCTCGGTCGAGAAGTCCGAGTACCTCTCGCAGCAGCTCAGCAAGCGCGGCATCCAGCACGAGGTGCTCAACGCCAAGCAGCACGAGCGCGAGGCGTCGATCGTCGCCCAGGCGGGCCGCAAGGGCTCCGTGACGGTGGCCACCAACATGGCCGGCCGCGGTACGGACATCAAGCTCGGCGGCAACCCCGAGGACCTCGCCGAGGCGGAGCTGCGCCAGCGGGGCCTCGACCCCGAGGAGCACATCGAGGAGTGGGCCGCGGCCCTGCCCGCCGCCCTGGAGCGTGCCGAGCAGGCCGTCAAGGCCGAGAAGGAAGAGGTCGAGAAGCTCGGCGGCCTCTACGTCCTCGGCACCGAGCGGCACGAGTCGCGGCGCATCGACAACCAGCTGCGCGGTCGTAGCGGCCGTCAGGGCGACCCGGGCGAGTCGCGGTTCTACCTCTCCCTGGGCGACGACCTGATGCGCCTGTTCAAGGCGCAGATGGTCGAGCGCGTCATGTCGATGGCGAACGTCCCGGACGACGTGCCGATCGAGAACAAGATGGTCACCCGCGCGATCGCCTCCGCACAGTCGCAGGTCGAGACCCAGAACTTCGAGACCCGCAAGAACGTCCTCAAGTACGACGAGGTGCTCAACCGGCAGCGCGAGGTCATCTACGGCGAGCGGCGCCGCGTCCTGGAGGGCGAGGACCTGCAGGAGCAGATCCAGCACTTCATGAACGACACGATCGACGCCTACGTGCAGGCCGAGACCGCCGAGGGCTTCCCCGAGGACTGGGACCTCGACCGCCTGTGGGGCGCCTTCAAGCAGCTCTACCCGGTGAAGGTCACCGTCGAGGAGCTGGAGGAGGCGGCCGGCGACCGCGCCGGACTGACCGCCGAGTACATCGCGGAGTCCATCAAGGACGACATCCAGGAGCAGTACGAGGCGCGGGAGACGCAGCTCGGCTCCGAGATCATGCGTGAGCTGGAGCGCCGGGTCGTGCTCTCGGTCCTGGACCGCAAGTGGCGCGAGCACCTCTACGAGATGGACTACCTCCAGGAGGGCATCGGCCTGCGCGCGATGGCGCAGAAGGACCCGCTGGTCGAGTACCAGCGCGAGGGCTTCGACATGTTCCAGGCCATGATGGAGGGCATCAAGGAGGAGTCCGTCGGCTACCTGTTCAACCTGGAGGTCCAGGTCGAGCAGCAGGTCGAGGAGGTCCCCGTCGAGGACGCCGCTCCCTCGCTGGAGAAGGCCCCGCAGGACGCCGTCCCGGCCCAGGCCGGTGCGCGCCCGGAGATCCGTGCCAAGGGCCTCGACGCGCCGCAGCGCCGGGACCTCCACTTCTCCGCCCCGACCGTGGACGGCGAGGGCGGTGTCGTCGAGGGCGACTTCGCCACCGACGAGGAGCCCGAGCCCGCGCGGTCCTCGGCCGACGGTCTCACGCGAGCGGAGCGCCGCAAGCAGGCCAAGGGCGGGCGGCGCCGCAAGAAGTGACGCGGCGGCGCCTCGGGGCGCCGTAGCGGCGGGAAGGGCCGGGCTCCCCTGGGGCGCCCGGCCCTTCGGCCTGTCCGGTGCCGGTGCCCGCGGTCAGTCGTCGTCCGTCCGCGGCCGGCGGGGGCCGCCCAGTTCCACCGCGGTGCAGCGCCAGCGCAGGTCCCGGCCCTGCTCCAGGCGGAAGGCCATGGCGCGCAGCTGGTCGCCGGCGCCGATACGGGCGAAGACCTCCAGCGCGCCCGGGCCGGCCTCGTAGTAGCCGATGTCGCGGACGACGGGGAGGGTGCCGCGGGTGCGCAGCGGGCCGCGTTCGGCGAGCCGGGCCAGGTCGTCGTAGGCGCGGCCGACGGTGTGCCGGAGCATCGCGTGCACGGGTCGTCGGCCGCTGAGCACGTCGAGGAGGAGCTCCGCGAAGTGGTCCGTGGGCCGCAGCTGCTGGACCGGCGGGCGAGGCGTCCGGGCGGGCACGACGGGGGCGGCGGGGGCGGCCGCCCCCGTGGGGCCGGGGGGAGCGGCGGGGGCCGTCCGGGTCATCGTGGGCGGCGTCCCGGCGGTGGTGGCGACGCGGCCGGCGGCGGCCGAGACACGGTCCGGGACGGCGGTGGTGGCCGACGCGCGTGCGCTCGCCCTGGCCAGGCCGGCCGGGCCGGTGGTCACCGGGCGGTTGTCGGCCGGCCGCGTACGGGCACGCGCCGAACGGCCGGGAGAGCCCGGGGGCCGTCCGCCCGGCGCAGCGGTCCGGACGCCGCTCCCGCCGGGCCTGCGGGGCGGCACGCCGCCCCGAGCGCTGGGCGCGGCGCCGCGGGGAGCACCGGAGGCCGTGCCGGTGCCCGCGCCGGGTGCGGCGTCCACCGGGGCGGGCGGGGCGCCCTCGGCCGCGGCCGGGACACGGACGGGCCCGCCGTCCGTGGGGTCCGGCGCGGCGGGAGTGCGGGAGGCCGGGCGGGTCCTGGTCATGACCTTGCGCAGGGGCGGCACGGTCGATGCGGCATGCATGGGATTCCCCGTTCGGTGACCCGGCTGATACCGGGCGGTAACTTCATGGTCGGGGATCTTGTACGGGGTGGCGGGGGGCGGCGGCAAGGAAGCGGAGGGCCGGGTCGGGGCCGCCCGGAGGTTCACCTATCCGAGTGGCCGGGGCCCTGGGAACGGCCGGGACGGAGCGGGCGCATCGGGTGAGTCGAGGGGAGGGAAGTGGACGCGTCCGGGGCCCTGGGCGGGCGCCCGAAAGGGGACGCCACACGTATCCTGAAGGCTCTTCGGAGGATCTCCGCCCGGTTCCTGTGCTCCGGACTCCCGACCACGAAAGCGGCCCGTCATGCGCGTCTACGTCCCCCTGACCCTTTCCGGTCTCGCCGAGGCGCACAGGTCGGGGCAACTGGGGGAGGCCGGGCCGCTCGTCGCGTACGCCGTCACGCCCGCCGTCCGCGAGTGGGTCCGCTCGGACGACATCGAGGAGCTGGAGTACGCCGCCCTGAGCCGGGCCGCGCTGGCCTCGCTGCGGCTGCTGGCGGCGGACGCCGGGGCCGTGCGGCGCCGGGTCGTGGTCGCGGCGGACGTACCCGACGGCGCGGTGTCGGCCGGCCCGGACCGGGGATCCGACGCGGCGGCGCTGGGCGAGGTGCGGGTCGACGGGGCCGTACCGCTGCCCAAGGCGGCCGCGGTGCACGTCGACTCCGCCGACGCGGAGACGGACGTGGCCGCCGCGGCCGACGCCCTCGCGGCGGCGGACGGCGGGGACGACGACGCCCAGTTCACCGTGGACGGGGCCGAGGAACACGAGCTGCTCTGGTACGCGACGCAGGAGATCCCGAACCTGGTCGGTGCCGGCGACTGACGGTCGCCTCCGATGGCGGCCTCCGTCCCCCGTCGGGGCGAGGGTCTTGATTGTCGGTGGCGGCGGGTACGTTTTCTGCCATGGGGACGCAGACAGGGGCGCACATCGTCTGGGACTGGAACGGCACGCTGTTCCACGACAACGACGCCATCATCGGGGCGACGAACGCGGCGTTCGCCGAGTTCGGGCTGACGCCGATCACGCTCGAGCAGTACCGGGCGCTGTACTGCGTGCCGGTGCCGAAGTTCTACGAGCGGCTGATGGGACGGCTGCCGACGGACGCGGAGTGGGAGGTCATGGACGCGACCTTCCACCGGTACTACACCGAGCACCGGGTGCGGTGCGGGCTCACCGAGGGCGTGGCGGAGCTGCTCGCCGGGTGGCGGGCGGCGGGGCGCAGCCAGTCGATCCTCAGCATGTACGGGCACGAGGAGCTCGTCCCGCTGGTGAGGGGGCTCGGGATCGAGGCGCACTTCCTGCGGGTCGACGGGCGGACCGGGCCCTCCGGGGGCAGCAAGGCCGAGCACATGGTGCGGCATCTGGCGGCGCTGGGGTCGGTGGTGGAGCCCGCTCGTACGGTGGTCATCGGGGATGCCGCGGACGATGCGGTGGCGGCGCGGCACGTGGGGGCGCGGGCGGTGCTGTACACCGGGGGATCGCACAGTCGGGCCAGTCTGGTGGGGGTGGGGGTGCCGGTCGTGGACACGTTGGGGGAGGCGGTGGCGGAGGCGGAGCGGTTGGCGGCCGCGGCGTAGGTCTTTGGGCGCCGGTGCGTTCGCGGACCGGAGGCGGGTCGTGTGGCCCGGCGCTGCGGGGTGCCGCTGCGCCCACCCGTGCCGCCCTGGGGGCTGTGCAGTGTGTCCAAGTTCTTGGCGTTGTTTTGTACACATGCGGCTCGTGACGAATGCCCTGTCGGGGGCGATAGCCTTGTGGCGTGATCAGCGCGATAGCTCGCGGGGGCACCGGCGCCCCTGCTCTGCGCCCGGCGAACACGGACCACATCCGTGACCGGGCGGCGGTCGCTGGTCTTCGCGGGCGGGACGGGGCATCGAAGGTCCCCGGTTCGGCGCCGCGCACTCCCCGGGCGGTGACCGCGAGAGCGACATCACACCCGGCGGGCGCGTCGACATTGGCTGATATGCCCCCGCTCCTCTCACCTTGCGGCATAGCGTCGGAACAGACCGGACACCCCGCGTCTCGACGCCACGCCGGAGGGCCGGAGACCGTACTTCCTTCTACGTCACGCAATGGCGCGCGACAGGAGCCAGAGGACAATGCAGACCAAGCTGGACGAAGCCAAGGCCGAGCTGCTCGAGAGGGCCGCGCGGGTAGCTGAGAACAGCCCGGTCGGGGGGCACCTACCGACTGGGACGACGGACGAGGGCTCTCCGGACACCCCAGGGACCCCGGGCACCCCGGACCACGCGTCCGTGTTCGCGTTCCTTCGGCGCTACTACCGGCACACCGCCCCGGAGGACCTGGCCGACCGTGACCCGGTCGACGTCTTCGGAGCCGCCGTCTCGCACTACCGGCTGGCCGAGAACCGCCCGCAGGGCACCGCGAACGTGCGGGTCCACACGCCGACGGTGGAGGAGAACGGCTGGACGTGCAGCCACTCCGTCGTGGAAGTGGTCACCGACGACATGCCGTTCCTCGTCGACTCCGTGACCAACGAGCTGACCCGCCAGGGCCGCGGCATCCACGTCGTCGTCCACCCGCAGTTCGTGGTCCGTCGCGACGTCACCGGCAAGCTCGTCGAGGTCCTCGCCGGTCCGCCCACCGAGGGCCTGCCGCACGACGCGCACGTCGAGTCCTGGATCCACGTCGAGATCGACCGGGAGACCGACCGCGGCGACCTGAAGCAGATCACCGCCGACCTGCTGCGCGTCCTCAACGACGTCCGCGAGACCGTCGAGGACTGGGGCAAGATGCGCGACGCGGCCGTCCGCATCGCGGAGGGGCTGCCGGACGAGCCCGCCCCCGGTGACCTGCGCCCGCAGGAGGTGGAGGAGGCCCGCGAGCTGCTGCGCTGGCTGGCGGACGACCACTTCACGTTCCTGGGCTACCGCGAGTACCAGCTGCGCGGTGACGACTCCCTCGGGGCCGTGGCCGGCACCGGCCTCGGCATCCTGCGCTCCGACCCGCACCACGCGACCGACGAGAGCCACCCCGTCAGCCCGTCCTTCGAGCGGCTGCCCGCCGACGCCCGCGCCAAGGCCCGCGAGCACCGGCTGCTCGTGCTGACCAAGGCGAACAGCCGGGCCACCGTGCACCGGCCGTCCTACCTGGACTACATCGGCGTCAAGAAGTTCGACGAGCAGGGCAACGTCGTCGGGGAGCGGCGCTTCCTCGGCCTGTTCTCGTCCGCCGCCTACACCGAGTCCGTCCGCCGCGTCCCGGTCGTCCGGCGCAAGGTGGACGAGGTGCTGGACCGGGCCGGCTTCTCGCCCAACAGCCACGACGGCCGGGACCTGCTCCAGATCCTGGAGACGTACCCGCGCGACGAGATGTTCCAGATGCCCGTCGAGGAGCTGGAGCCGATCGTCACCTCCGTGCTCTACCTCCAGGAGCGCCGCCGGCTGCGGCTCTACCTGCGCCAGGACGAGTACGGCCGCTACTACTCGGCCCTCGTCTACCTCCCCCGCGACCGCTACACCACCGGTGTCCGGCTGCGGATCATCGACATCCTCAAGGAGGAGCTCGGCGGCACCAGCGTCGACTTCACGGCCTGGAACACCGAGTCGATCCTGTCCCGGCTGCACTTCGTGGTCCGCGTGCCGCAGGGCACCGAGCTGCCGGAGCTGTCCGACGCCGACAAGGAGCGCATCGAGGCCCGCCTCGTCGAGGCCGCCCGCTCCTGGTCCGACGGATTCGCCGAGGCGCTGACCGCCGAGTTCGGCGAGGAGCGCTCCGCGGAGCTCATGCGCCGCTACGGGGCGGCCTTCCCCGAGGGCTACAAGGCCGACCACGGCCCGCGCTCCGCGGTCGCCGACCTCGGCCACCTGGAGCGGCTCGACCCGGACCGGACGTTCGCGCTGAGCCTGTACGAGCCGGTGGGCGCCGTGCCCGAGGAACGCCGGTTCAAGATCTTCCAGAAGGGCGGCTCGGTCTCCCTCTCGCAGGTGCTGCCGGTGCTCAGCCGGCTCGGCGTCGAGGTCACCGACGAGCGCCCGTACGAGCTGCGCTGCTCGGACCGCACGACGGCCTGGATCTACGACTTCGGTCTGCGCATGCCGAAGGCCGCCGCCGGCGACTACCTCGGCGACGACGCGCGCGAGCGGTTCCAGGACGCCTTCGCCGCCACCTGGACCGGCCAGGCGGAGAACGACGGCTTCAACGCCCTCGTGCTCAGCGCCGGGCTGACCTGGCGGCAGGCCATGGTGCTGCGCGCGTACGCCAAGTACCTGCGGCAGGCCGGCTCCACCTTCAGCCAGGACTACATGGAGGACACCCTCCGCAACAACGTCCACACCACCCGCCTGCTCGTCTCCCTGTTCGAGGCGCGGATGTCGCCGGAGCGGCAGCGCGCGGGCCGCGAGATCGTGGACGCCCTGCTCGAGGAGCTCGATGCGGCCCTCGACCAGGTGGCCTCGCTCGACGAGGACCGGATCCTGCGTTCCTTCCTCACCGTCATCAAGGCGACGCTGCGGACGAACTTCTTCCAGAGGACGAGCAGCGGCAAGCCGCACGACTACGTCTCCATGAAGTTCGACCCGCAGGCCATCCCGGACCTGCCCGCGCCGCGCCCGGCGTTCGAGATCTGGGTGTACTCGCCGCGCGTCGAGGGCGTGCACCTGCGGTTCGGCAAGGTCGCGCGCGGCGGTCTGCGCTGGTCCGACCGCCGGGAGGACTTCCGCACCGAGATCCTCGGCCTGGTCAAGGCGCAGATGGTGAAGAACACGGTCATCGTGCCGGTCGGCGCCAAGGGCGGCTTCGTCGCCAAGCAGCTGCCCGACCCGAACGCGGACCGCGACGCCTGGCTGGCCGAGGGCATCGCCAGCTACCGGACGTTCATCTCGGCGCTGCTCGACATCACCGACAACATGGTGGCCGGCGAGGTCGTGCACCCGGCGGACGTCGTCCGGCACGACGAGGACGACACCTACCTGGTCGTCGCCGCCGACAAGGGCACCGCGAAGTTCTCGGACATCGCCAACGAGGTCGCCGAGGCCTACAACTTCTGGCTCGGCGACGCCTTCGCCTCCGGCGGCTCGGCCGGCTACGACCACAAGGGCATGGGCATCACCGCCCGCGGCGCCTGGGAGTCCGTCAAGCGGCACTTCCGGGAGCTGGGCGTGGACACCCAGAGCCAGGACTTCACGGTCGTCGGCATCGGCGACATGTCCGGTGACGTGTTCGGCAACGGCATGCTGCTCAGCGAGCACATCCGCCTGGTCGCCGCCTTCGACCACCGGCACATCTTCATCGACCCGACGCCGGACGCGGCCACCTCCTACGCCGAGCGCCGCCGCCTGTTCGACCTGCCGCGCTCCTCGTGGGAGGACTACGACACCGCGCTGCTCTCGGCCGGCGGCGGGATCTTCCCGCGCACGGCCAAGTCGATCCCGGTGAACGCGCACATCCGCGAGGCCCTCGGCATCGAGCCCGGCATCACCAAGATGACCCCGGCCGAGCTGATGAAGGCGATCCTCACGGCCCCGGTGGACCTGCTGTGGAACGGCGGCATCGGTACGTACGTCAAGGCGTCCAGCGAGTCCAACGGCGACGTCGGCGACAAGGCCAACGACCCCATCCGCGTCGACGGCGGCGACCTGCGGGTCCAGGTCGTCGGCGAGGGCGGCAACCTGGGCCTGACCCAGCTGGGCCGGATCGAGTTCGCCCGCAACGGCGGCAAGATCAACACGGACGCCATCGACAACAGCGCGGGCGTGGACACCTCCGACCACGAGGTGAACATCAAGATCCTGCTGAACGGTCTCGTCAAGGACGGCGACATGACCGTCAAGCAGCGCAACAAGCTGCTCGCCGAGATGACCGACGAGGTCGGCGCGCTGGTCCTGCGCAACAACTACGCGCAGAACACGGCGATCGCCAACGCGCTCGCCCAGTCCAACGACATGCTCAACGCCCAGCAGCGCTTCATGCGCCACCTGGTGCGCGAGGGCAGCCTGGACCGGGCCCTGGAGTTCCTGCCCACCGACCGCCAGATCCGCGAGCGCCTGAACGCCGGACAGGGCCTGACCGGCCCGGAGACCGCCGTCCTGCTGGCGTACACGAAGATCACGGTCGCCGAGGAGCTGCTGCACACCTCGCTGCCGGACGACCCGTACCTCAAGAGCCTGCTGCACGCCTACTTCCCGACGGCGCTGCGCGAGCAGTTCCTCGACCAGGTCGACAGCCACCCGCTGCGCCGCGAGATCACGACGACGGTCCTGGTCAACGACACGGTCAACACGGGCGGTACGACGTACCTGCACCGGATGCGCGAGGAGACGGGCGCGTCGCTCGAGGAGATCGTGCGGGCGCAGACCGCGGCCCGGGCGATCTTCCGCTCCGCCCCGGTGTGGGACGCGGTGGAGGCCCTGGACACCAAGGTCGAGGCCGCCGTCCAGACCCGCATCCGGCTGCACTCGCGCCGGCTGGTCGAGCGTGGCACCCGCTGGCTGCTCAACAACCGGCCGCAGCCGCTGCAGCTCGCCGAGACGGTGGAGTTCTTCGCCGAGCGCGTCGAGCAGGTCTGGGCGCAGCTGCCCAAGCTGCTGCGGGGCGCGGACGCGGAGTGGTACCAGCGCATCTACGACGAGCTGACCGCCGCGGGCGTCCCCGACGAGCCGGCCACCCGGGTGGCCGGGTTCTCCTCGGCCTTCCCGACGCTGGACATCGTCTCGGTGGCCGACCGTATGGGCAAGGAGCCGCTGGACGTCGCCGAGGTGTACTACGACGTCGCCGACCGGCTGGGCGTCACCCAGCTGATGGACCGCATCAGCGACCTGCCCCGCGCCGACCGCTGGCAGTCCATGGCCCGCGCGGCGATCCGCGAGGACCTGTACGCGGCGCACGCGGCGCTCACCGCGGACGTGCTGGCGGCGGGCAACGGCACGTCGACGCCCGAGCAGCGCTTCAAGCTCTGGGAGCAGAAGAACGCGGCGATCCTCAGCCGGGCGCGCACCACGCTGGAGGAGATCAAGGGCTCCGACGCCTTCGACCTCTCCAACCTGTCGGTGGCGATGCGGACGATGCGGACGCTGCTGCGTACGCACTCGTGACGGCGTAGCCGCGCGGGAGACCGCGTGCTGACGTGAAGGCGCCCCGGGTCGTTCGGACCCGGGGCGCCTTCCGTGTGCCGTCGTCCACCGGCCGTCTACCGGGCCGTGAACTTCTCGTACTCCTTCAGCACCTCGTCCGTCGGGCCGTCCATGCGCAGCTCGCCCCGCTCCAGCCAGAGCACGCGGTCGCAGGTGTCACGGATGGACTTGTTGCTGTGGCTGACCAGGAACACCGTTCCGGCGTGCTTGCGCAGCTCCCGGATGCGTTCCTCGGAGCGCTTCTGGAAGGAGCGGTCGCCGGTGGCCAGGGCCTCGTCGACGAGGAGGACGTCGTGGTCCTTGGCGGCGGCGATGGAGAAGCGCAGCCGGGCCGCCATGCCGGAGGAGTAGGTGCGCATCGGCAGGGTGATGAAGTCGCCCTTGTCGTTGATGCCGGAGAAGTCGACGATCTCCTGGTACCGGTCTTTTATCTGGGGGCGGGACATGCCCATCGCCAGGCCGCCCAGGTACACGTTGCGCTCGCCGGTGAGGTCGTTCATCAGGGCCGCGTTGACGCCGAGGAGGGAGGGCTGGCCGTCCGTGAAGATGCGGCCGTTCTCCACGGGGAGGAGGCCCGCGACCGCCTTGAGCAGGGTCGACTTGCCGGAGCCGTTGGTGCCGATGAGCCCGATCGCCTCGCCGCGGTACGCCACGAAGGACACGTTCTTCACCGCGTGCACCCGGCGCACGCCCGCGGCCTTCTCGGCCTTGTCGCGCCGCACGATGCGGTTGAGGGCGGCCGTCGCGGAACCGCGCCCGGCGCCGGTCCCGTTGACCCGGTAGACGATGTCGACGCCGGCGGCGACGACGGTGGGGACGCGCTCGTCCGTCCGCTGGGTGGTGCCGGTGTTGTCAGCCACGACCGTAGGTCTCCTCGGCCTTCCAGAAGTAGATGAAGCCGCCGATCCCGGCGACCAGCGCCCAGGCCACCGCGAGCGCCCACACGTGGGGCGGCAGGTGGCTGCCGTCGAAGGTGTCGATCAGGGCGAAGCGCATCAGGTCGATGTAGACGACGGCGGGGTTGAGCTGCAGCGCGGTGCCGACCCAGGAGGGCAGCCCGCTGTCGGGGCCGGTCATCTGGTCGATGCTGAACATGACGCCCGATCCGTACATCCAGGTGCGCAGCAGGAAGGGCATCAGCTGCGCGATGTCGGGGATCTTGGCACCCACCCGGGCCATGACCATCGAGACCCCGGTGTTGAACACGAACTGGAGCACGAGGACCGGCACCGTCAGCACCCAGGAGGCGCCGGGCGGCACGCCGAAGGCGAGCAGGATGACGGCCAGGGCGGCCATCGAGAACAGCAGCTGCTGGAGCTGCTGGAGGCAGAAGGAGACCGGCAGGGCGGCCCGCGGGAAGTGCAGGGCCCGCACCAGGCCGAGGTTGCCGGAGATGGCCCGGGTGCCCGCCATGATCGAGCTCTGCGTGAACGTCCACACGAAGACGCCCGTGACCAGGAACGGGACGTAGTCCTCCACGCCGCGCTTGGTGTCCATCAGCACGCCGAAGATGAAGTAGTACACCGCCGCGTTCAGCAACGGCGTCATCACCTGCCACAGCTGGCCCAGCTTCGCCTGGCTGTACTGGGCGGTGAGCTTGGCGGTGGCGAAGGCGCCGATGAAGTGCCGGCGCGCCCACAGCTGGCGGACGTAGTCGCGCAGGGAGGGGCGGGCGCCGCTGACCGACAGACCGTGGCGGGCGGCGAGGGCCGCGAGGTCGTCGGGTGCGAGGGTGCCGGCCGGGGCGGGTGTCGGGGGCGGTGTGTCGAGGACCTGGCTCACATCCGCTGCTTTCGCTCGGGGGAGGGGTGACGGAGGCGACTCCCGGTGTTTCCCTGCGGGACGCCGACCGTTCCATTACGTCGGGACGGCACCGTATCGTCGTGACGTGAGCGTAGGCCCCGGACGCGTCGGAACGCAACCGTTTCGTCGTGACGCCCCTATGCTTGGCCCGTATGACGCCCAACGCCGATGCCGACGCCGCCGCCGACGAGCCCCAGCCGCGCCCGCGCCGTCGTGCGCCCGCCGGGGCGGCCGTGCTGCGCGAGGACGTGACGGAGGCGATCCGGGCGGCCGTCTTCGAGGAGCTCGCGGCGGTCGGCTACGCGCGGATGTCCATCGAGGGGATCGCGCGCCGTGCGGGGGTCGGCAAGACGGCGGTGTACCGGCGGTGGCGCTCCAAGCTGCACCTGGTGCTGGACGTCGTGTCGGCGCTCGCGGTGCAGGGGCTGCCCGCGCCGGACACCGGGTCGCTCGAGGGGGATCTGCGGCTGCTGTACGAGGTGACGTCCCGGGCCCTGCGGCATCCGGTGGCCTCGCAGATCATTCCGGACCTCCAGGCGGAGGCGGCGCGTAGTCCGGAGATCGCGGAGGCGCTGCAGAAGACGGTGCGGGAGGGGCAGGACGGGGTCGCCAGCAAGATCCTCGCGGCGGCGGTGGAGCGGGGGGAGGTCGGTGCGGGTCTGGATTTCGACCTGGCGCTGGATCTGATCTCGGGGCCGCTGTACTGGCGGTCGGTGGTCGTCCGTGGGGGGAAGCCGCCCAAGGGGTATCTGGGGGCGTTGGCCCGGGCAACGGCGGAGGGGCTCAAGGCGTTGTGAGGCGCCTGCTCCCTGGTGTCCGGCCTCGGCGGGGGCGTTCTGGCGGCGGGTGGGTGTGCGGCCCGGAGTGACGGGGTGCCGCCGCGCCCGCCCGCCCGTCGTTGGGTGCCGCCGCGCCCGCCTGCCCGCGGCTCAGCTCTGGCCGTAGGTGTCCAGTGCTGTCGTCAGGCGGTCCAGGCGGGTTCGCAGGTCCTGGATCTCCGCGAGGTCCAGGCCGGTCGCCGTGGCGATGCGGCGGGGGACCTCGGCGGCCCGCTCGCGCAGTGCGACGCCCTCCTCCGTCAGCCGCACCCGCACCGACCGCTCGTCCCGCGCACTGCGCTCCCGGTGGACGAGGCCGGCCGCCTCCAGGCGCTTGAGGAGCGGCGACAGCGTGCCCGAGTCGAGCCGCAGGTGCTCACCGAGCCTCTTCACCGGCAGCTCGCCGTGCTCCCACAGCACCAGCATCACCAGGTACTGCGGGTAGGTGAGTCCCAGCTCCTTGAGGAGCACGCGGTACACGCCGCCGAAGGCGCGCGAGGCGGCGTTCAGGGAGAAGCAGATCTGCTGGTCGAGGCGGAGCCAGTCCGTCGCGGGCGCAGGCGGGGGCGGTGGCGTGGTCATGGATCCAGGGTAGCTTTCGAAGCATTGAGTTGTGCACAACTTAATTGTGTGCTCTACTTCAGTCGTCGAAATGCTTCAGCTCTCAGAGGGACGGGTTTCTCATGGACACGCTCTACACCGCCGCCGCCACCGCCACCCACGGCCGTGACGGCCGCGCCGTCAGCTCCGACGGCAAGCTGGACCTGGCCCTCAGCGCCCCGGTCGAGATGGGCGGCGACGGACGGGGCACCAACCCGGAGCAGCTGTTCGCCGCCGGGTACGCGGCCTGCTTCGGCAGCGCCCTCGGTCTCGTCGGCCGGCAGGCCAAGGTCGACGTCACCGACGCCGCGGTGACCGCAGAGGTCGGCATCGGCAAGGAGGGGCAGGGCTTCGGCCTCGCCGTCACCCTCCGCGTCGAGCTGCCCGAGGGCGTGGACGAGGAGACCGGCCGCAAGCTGGTCGAGCAGGCGCACCAGGTCTGCCCCTACTCCAACGCCACCCGCGGCAACATCCCGGTCGAGCTCGTCGTCGAGTAGTCCCCCGGGACGAACGGGGACGCACTCACCCGACCTGCGCCAGCACCTCTCCCGTCCGCTCGCTCCACGCCACCACGACCGCCTCCTCGGGCACCGGGTGCCAGCGCGTGAGCAGCAGCCAGCGGACGTGGTAGCGCCGCACGACGGCGGTGCGCACGGCGCGGGTCGAGCCGGGTGCGAGGTACGCCCTCACGTCGGCCACGCGCCGCCTGCGCTCCCGCTCGTCCAGCGACGGGTCCGGCCAGGCGGGCGCGGCCAGGTTCGGCCCGTACCCGGCGATGGCGTGAGCGGCGTAGTAGCCGTCGGTGATCACCACCTCGCCGGGCCCGATGTGCCGGGCCGCCCACGCGTACGCCGGCCAGTCGGGCGGCTGCTCGAAGCCGACCGGGTCCAGCGGGCGCGGCACCACCGCCCCCGCCTGGACCGTGAGGAACCCCAGCAGGGCGCCCGCGGCCACCACCGTGCCCAGCAGCCGCCGCCGGCGCCCCCACGGCCGGGGAGCCGCCAGCTCGATCGCCGCCGCGAACTGCAGCGGCACCAGCGTGAGCCCGAGGATCCTGCCGTAGGTGTAGTGGCCGCTGAACCAGCCGTACGCCACCACGGCGCAGTCCAGCGCGAACATCAGCACCAGCGGATCCCGCGCCGAGCGCCGCCCGCGCAGCCACAGCGCCGGCAGCCCGAGCAGCGCCAGCCAGAACTCCCCGGGCAGATCCAGGTAGAGGACCCGGTGCATGCCGTCCACGCTGGCGTCACCGGCCAGCGCGAAGACGTCGAAGTACGGCCAGCAGGCCGCCGCCCCCAGCGCCACCGCAGCCGTCAGCGCCCACCGTCCGACGACCGCCCGGTGCCGGCCCCGCTGCCACCCGGCCACCAGTGCCACGCCGCCCAGGGCCGCCGCCACCGCCGTGATCGGGTGGACCAGCAGGATCAGCCCGTACAGGACGCCCAGCCCCGCGTAGCCGCCGAAACCGTGCAGCCCGCTGGGCCCTACGTACCGCACCCGGTGCGTGTCGCGGGCCAGCGTTCCCGTCAGCGCCCACGCCCAGAAGGTGAGGCCGATCGCGAAGGCCGACGGGTAGCCGAGGTTGCCGGTCATCGACATCAGCCCCAGGTATCCGCTCCACCAGGCCCGCTCGGTGCCCCACAGCAGCGTCATCGCGCCCAGCGCCAGCACGGGCGCCCACGGCCGCGGGCTCAGCACCCGCACGAACCGGCCCAGCCCGGTCAGCAGCACCACCAGGTTCAGCGGCCCGGCCAGCCGCACCACCTCCCAGCCGCCCAGCCCCGCGAGCCGGGCGAACAGGCCCTGCGTCACCGCGTACGGCGAGTAGTAGGCGCTGCCCGCGCCCGGCAGGTCGGCCATCGGGTGGCGCGGACGGAGGAGGTCGGCCTTCAGGCGTTCCACCACCGCCGCGTGCTGGCCGGCGTCGCAGCACAGCGGCACCCGCCAGTACGCCAGGGACATCACCAGGAAGAACAGGAGGCCTGCGGCCTGGAACGGGGTGGGGCGCCAGGAGCGGCCGCCGCGCAGCGCCGTCGCGCCGCGCACGGCCCGCCGGGCGAGGACGCCGGCGCTCACGGGAGGACGGGAAAGGGGGACATCCAGGGCATTTGCCGTATGTTCCCGCCACCGTCAACAGCTTGACGTCGCTTCACCTGAACAGGTGAGTGGCGGGTTCAGCTGACCGCGCGCTCCCGGTCGGCGTGTCCCTGCGCGGGCAGGGCCACCCGTCCTCCCAGCACCGGCTCCAGCAGCAGCGGGACGCCCACCACCGGCAGCAGCCAGGCCAGCACGATCAGCCGCTCGCCCCAGATGTTGATGTCCGGGTGCGCGGCCTGGGTGAGGACACCGGTGAACGCCGCCGCGACCAGGAAGACGCCGACCGCGCGCCCCCGTCGCAGCGCACCCCACGCCCCGGCGCCCAGCGCCGCGACGAACAGCGGCTCCCACGCCTGCCGGCGCAGCCACTCCACCCAGAAGTTGCCCTGCAACTGCCAGAACTCCGGCCACGGATCCTCCCGGTCCGGCCGCGCGAAGTGGCCGGTGAGCAGGTCCTGGAGGCTCTCGGACTCGGACGGGTAGTGCAGCAGCCGGGCCAGCACCACCGTGAGCAGCGCCCCGGCCAGGCCCACGGCCGCGAGCGACAGCACCTCCCGGCCAGGTGGCCGCCCCCGCCGGCGGCGCCGCAGGGCGATCGCCGCGCCGGCCGCCGCCAGGCACACCCCGAGGAACAGCGCCTGGGAGTGCTTGACGGCGAACAGCGCGAGCAGCGACCCGGCGACCAGGGCGAGACCCGCCCGCTCGCGCCCCGCCCGCAGTACCAGCGCACAGCCCCACACCACCGCGAGCGTCAGCGCCATCAGCAGGCCCTCGGTCATCGGGCGCATGGCGGTCGTGCCGCTCGGCAGCACGTAGTACAGGGCCTGCCCGGTCAGCGCGAGCGGCACCGGGACGGACAGCGTGCGCAGGACCAGGAAGGCGAGGACGCCGCCCGCGCACGCGATGACCACGCTCGCCGCCCACAGCCCCCACGTCGTCCCGAAGGCGGTGACGAACGGCACCAGGAACACCGGATAGCCGGGCCGCGCCTCGAAGATCCGCATGAAGCGCTCCGGCATGTACGGCACGGTGTGCCCGCCGGTCTGCCCGGCCGCCAGGCGCCGCTCCACCTGACCCCACTCCCGCGCCCGGCAGTCCGCCACGACCCGCTCGCTCGGGTCGGGGCGGTGGAAGCGGACCACGTGCACGCCCTGGTTGCGGCGGGCCACCGACGCCTGGCTCGCGCACACGTAGTCGATCGTGGCGGCCGCCACCCCGCGCTTGCTCTCGCCGGACAGGCTCAGGGCGTACGCCAGGTAGTTCTTGGTGTCGGGCGTGTCCCGGCCGCTGACGTTCGCGAGCTGGAGCACGGCGAACAGCGCGGCCAGGAGAAGCACCCAGGTGCGCGGCCTCACGAGGAGGTCAGCAGGTCGCGGCCGGCGGCGGGGACGGCACGGGCCGCGGGAACGGTGGCCGTGGGCACCGGTGCCGGCATCGCCTCTCCCAGCATCAGCGTCCGCACGACCCGCTCGGCGGCCCGCCCGTCGTCGTACTCGCCGAACCGCGCCCGGAACGCTGACCTCAGCCGCGCCGACTCCTCGTCCCGCCACGCACCCGACTCCAGCAGCCACGCCAGCTCCCGGTAGGAGCGCGCGACGTGGCCCGGCGCGTCGGCGGTGATGTCGAAGTAGGCGCCGCGGCTCGCCGCGAAGGCGCCCCAGTCGTCGGCGTGCACGACGACCGGCCGGTCCAGGAGGGCGTAGTCGAACATCAGGGCGGAGTAGTCGGTGATCAGCAGGTCGGAGGCGAGCATCACGTCCTCGACGTGCGGTTCGTCCGTCGCGTCGACGACCACGCCCCGCCGGTGCAGTTCGGACAGGCCCATGCCGCGGGCGTGCCCGGTGGCCAGCGAGGGGTGCAGCCGGACCACCAGGGTGTGGTCCTCGCCGAGGTCGGCGGCGAGGCGGGCCAGGTCGATCCGGTCGACGTGCCCGCCCCGCCGGTAGTCGCGGCGGGTCGGCGCGTACAGCACCACCGTGTGGCCCTCGGGCACACCGAGCCGCTCCCGCACCCGGAGGCCGTGCTCGGGACCGGCGTTCACCAGGACGTCGTTGCGCGGGCTGCCGGTCCGCACGGACGTGAAGTGGCACGGGTACGCCCGCTCCCACACCCGCTCCGAGTGCCGGTTGGCGACCAGGCTGTAGTCCCAGCGGTCGGCGCGGCGCAGCATCTGCGGCACGTCCAGGCCGTGCCGGGCACCCGGCTTGCCCAGCAGGTCGGCGCCCATGAACTTGAGCGGGGTGCCCTGGTGGGTGTGGATGTGGACGCTGCCGGGGCGCTTGGCCAGCGAGCCGGGCCAGTTGACGTTGTTCACGAAGTACGTGGCCCGCTCGGTCACCCGGCGGTAGGCGGAGCTGCCCAGGAGCACGTGCTCCGTGCCCGGCGGCAGCAGCCTGGCGTCCTCCTCGTCGCGCACCACCCACACGCCGCGCAGGTGCGGCGCGATCTCGCGGGCCTTGTGGTAGACCGCCGCGGGGTCGCCGAGCACGCCCCGGTGGGAGAACGCCGAGTACACGGCGAGCTGTGGGTCCAGGGGGCGGCGGGTGTTCACCGCGGAGCGGACCCGGCCCAGGCGCCCGGCCGCCGCGCCGCCCGCCTGCCGCGTCCGCCGCACCAGTTCCCGGCCCGCCCGCCCGGACTGCCGCCGCAGCCGGTACACCGCGTAACCCCGCTCCAGCACCCGCAGTCCGGCCGGGACCGGGACGCCCTCCGGCCGGTGGGCGCGGAACATCTCGGCGGTGCGGCGGAAGAACTCGGCCTTGTCGGACGGGGGCAGCCGGTCCGGCTTGGACAGGATGTCCAGGCAGTGCTCGCCCATCTTGGCGTGCAGGAACGGCCGCCAGCCGGCCAGCTCCGGCCGGGCGTCGACGAACGCGAAGACCCGCTCGTACTGCTCGTGGATGTCGAAGTGCTTGCGGCTCGTGGTGGAAAGGATGTTGCCGCTGCGCCGCTGCCGGTAGTTCAGGCAGATGCGGTCCAGCGCGGCGATCCGCCCGGCGCTGAACATCACCGGGAACGTCCAGGGCGTGTCCTCGTAGTAGCCCGGCGGGAAGGTGAAGCCCTCCCGCTCGGTGAAGTCGCGCCGGTAGACCTTGTTCCACACCACCATCAGCAGGTCGAGGATCTCCGGGCGCTCGGCGGCCGTGAAGGTGCCGCCGCCGGCCTCCGCGAGGACCCGGGCGAGGGCGTTGCGGCGGGTGCCGCCCCACCAGTACGTGCGCGCGTAGTCGAAGACCAGGACGTCCGGGTCGTCCGCCTCCTCCAGCCGGTCGGCCATCGCGCGCAGGGCGCCCGGGGTGAGGGTGTCGTCGCTGTCCAGGAAGAACAGGTAGTCGCCGGTGGCGAGCGGCATCCCGGCGTTGCGGGCCCGGCCGAGGCCGACGTTCTCCTCCAGGTGCAGCACGCGCAGCCGGTCGTCGCGGGCCGCACACTCGTCGAGGATCGCGCCGCAGCCGTCCGGCGAGCAGTCGTTCACGGCGATCACCTCGATGTCCCGGTAGGACTGTTCCAGGACCGAGTCGAGGCACTCGCGCAGGAAGCCCTGCACCTTGAAGCAGGGGATGATGACGCTGAAGCGGGGCACTGCGGGGTCAGCTCCTTACGAGGGTGGCGGCGGCGGGGGCCGGGACGCGCTGCGCGAGCGGGGTCACGGGCGCGATCGCCTCCGGCGGCTCGCCGAGCAGCACCCGGCGCACCACGCGCTCGGCGGCCCGGCCGTCGTCGAACTCACAGAACCGCTCCCGGAACGCCGCCCGCAGCGCCGCCGACCCGGCGCCGGCGTACGAGCCGTCGCGGAAGACGCGGGCCAGCTCCTCGGGCGTGTGCGCCACCGGGCCGGGCGGCGCCGCGAGCAGGTCGAAGTAGACGCCGCGGGTCTCCCGGTACACGTCCCAGTCGTCGGCGTACACGACGATCGGCCGGTCGAGGTTGGCGTAGTCGAACATGATCGACGAGTAGTCGGTGATCAGCGCGTCGGCGGCCAGGCACACGTCCTCGGAGGAACGGTGCCCGGTGACGTCGATGATCCGGCCGCCGCCCGCCCGCCGGCCGCCCCGGTCGTAGAAGTAGTGGGCGCGCAGCAGCACGACCACGTCCTCGCCGGCCGCCTCGCAGAACGCCTCCAGGTCCAGGCCGCCTGCGCCGAACCCGGTCTCGTGGTCGCGGTGCGTGGGCGCGTACAGGACGGCCGTCTTTCCCTCCGGCACGCCCAGTTCGCGCCGGACGCGGGCGACGTCGTCGGCGGTCGCCGTGTAATAGACGTCGTTGCGCGGATAGCCGTACTCCAGGTGCTCGTACGAGCCGGGGAAGGCGCGCTCCCACATCCGGGTGGAATGGCTGTTGGACGACAGGTTGAAGTCCCAGCGGTCCACGCGGCCCAGCAGCTTGGCGAAGCTGCCGCTGGCCGCCGCCACCACCGGGTACGTCGACTGGTCCACGCCCATCGTCTTCAGCGGGGTGCCGTGCTGCGTCTGCACGTGCACGCTGCCGGGGCGCTTGACGACGCCCTCGGCGAAGTTGGCGTTGTTCACCAGGTACGTGGCGCGGGCCAGCACCTCCCAGTAGCGCCGGCTGCCGATGACGGCGTGCTCGACGCCCTCGGGCACGGTGTGCGCCTGGTCCGGCTCGACCAGGAACACCCCGCGCAGGTGCGGGGCGAGTTCACGGGCCTTGGCGTGGATCGCCGCCGGGTTGCAGGCGTAGCCGCGGCCCCAGTACGCGCAGTACACGACGAGGTTCGGGTCCAGCGGGCCGCGCAGCCGGCGCCGGTAGCGCAGCCGGGTGCGCAGCCCCTTGGGGCGGGGCAGGCGGCCGAGGATCCCGGCCGCCGCGCGGCTGGCGGCCCGCAGGGCGCGGAACGCCGTGTACGACCCGGACGCCAGCAGCCGGTGCTGCACACCGAGCCGGCCGCCCGGCGCGCGGAAACCGGCGGGACGGTGACGCCGGTACAGGCGGCTCGCCCGGCGGAAGAAGGCACGGCGGCCCCGGGGCAGCCGCCTGGGGTGGGCGGCCGTCTTGAGGATCAGGGCGAAGAGCTGCTCGAACAGCGGCCCGCGCCGCTCGGCCGGCAGTCCCCGCCCGGCGGCGTACGCGAGCGCCAGCTCGGCCTGGTCCAGCAGCTCGGCGTGGTGCTCGCCGGGCTGGTTCAGCCGGCTTCCCTGGCGCCGCACCAGGTGCCGTACGACGACGGAACGCAGCACCGTCATGCGGTCGGCGTCCGTCGCGGCCCGGGTGGCGAAGCCGATGTCCGTGTAGTGCCCGGCGGGGAACTCCAGCCGCCGCTCGGCGAGGAAGGCGCGGCGGTAGACGGCGCTCCACGCGGGAAGCTGCACACCGGTCAGGTGCGGCGCGCGGCCGGGGGAGAAGGCCCCGTCCGGTGCCTTCGCCAGCAGCGGGGCGGCCGGGTTGGCCGGCTCGCCCTCCCACCAGGGGACGCGCTCGTGCTCGAAGTACAACACGTCGACGCAGGTGCCGCCGCCGGTCTCCGCCAGCCGCGCGTCCAGCGCCGCCAGCGCGCCCGGCACCAGGACGTCGTCGCCGTCGAGGAACAGCAGATAGGCGCCGGTCGCCGCCCGCGCCCCGGTGTTGCGCGCCCCGGCCGGGCCCGCCGACGGCGGCGAGTGCACGGGCGCCACCCGGGAGTCCCGCGCGGAGCGGTCGGCGGCGATGTCCGCCGCGGCGCAGTCCGGGGCGTCGCAGACGGGGATCAGTTCGAAGTCGCCGAAGGACTGGGCGAGGACCGAGTCCAGCGCCTGGGACAGCCGCCCTGCGACCCCATGGGACGGGACGATGATGCTGAAGCGGGGCATACTGCTCTTTCTCTCGTTGTCCTGGTCCGACGGGAGCCCCCCGCCGCCCGGACCGCCTGGCGGCCCGGCCGTCCGGTCGGCCGCCACGTGGGCGGCCGGGTCGGAGTGGGCCGCGACGAGCTGCGGGGCATGCGAACTCCCAGTGGACAAACGGCGATCAGAGGCTGTCGGTGACGGTGCGCGGCCCGGCGGGTTGCGGCACGGTGGCGAGCGGGGGGCGGGAGAGGGCCGCCGATGGGGGTCCCCCCGCTCGAGCGACGCCGAGAGTGGGGGAGGAGGGGGCGGGGCATCGCTCGGCGAGCGGCACGACCGGCGGGAGGTCCGCCTCCCCGAACACGACGCGGCGGACGACGCGCTCGGCGACGCGGCCGTCGTCGTAGGGGCAGAACCGCTCCCGGAAAGCGGCCCTGAGCTGGGCGGACCTCGGGCCGCACCAGTGGCCGCCGGCGAAGACGCCGATCAGCTCGTCCTCGTCGCACGCCACCGCGCCCGGCGGGAAGGAGCGGAGGTCGACATAGGTGCCGACGGCGGCCTCGAAGGCCTCCGGTTCGTCGGCGTGGAGCACGATCGGCCGGTCCAGGCTCGCGTAGTCGAACATCAGTGCCGAGTAGTCGGTGATCAGCGCGTCCGAGGCGAGGCACAGCGTATCCACGCTCGGGTGGCCGGTGACGTCGACGATCCGGTCGTGACGGACGCCGGTGAGCGGGCCGCCGTGCCGGGGGTGGGCGCGGGCCAGCACCATGAAGCGGGGCCCGAGACGGGTGACGAGGCGCTCCAGGTCGAGGCCCGCGCGCTGGGTGCGGCGGTAGTCGCGGTACGTGGGCGCGTACAGGAGCGCCACGGTGCCCTCGGGGATGCCGAGGGTCTCGCGCAGCCGGGCCACGTCCGCCGCCGTCGCGCGCTGGAGCACGTCGGTGCGCGGCCGGCCGTACTCCAGCGTGGTGTAGCGGCCCGGGTACACGCGCTCGCAGGTCAGGGTGGAGTGGCGGTTCGCGCAGACCAGGTGGTCCCAGGAGTCCACGGTGTCCAGGAGCCGGGCGAAGTCGGTGCCGCGGGCGGCGGCCGGGCGTTCCCGGAGGTCCAGGCCCAGGTGCCTGAGGGGCGTCCCGGCCTGCGTCCGGACCACCACCTGGCCCCGGCGCTTGACCAGGCCCGCGTCCAGACCGGTGTGGTGCACCAGGTACCGGGAGCGGGCCAGCGCCGTCCAGTACGCGGCCGTGCCCGGGGTCAGCCGGCGGGTGCCGGGTGGGACCGTGTGGTGGTGCGCGGGGTCGGCGGCCCACGCGGTGCGGACGTGCGGCGCGAAGGTGCGGAACGCCTCCTCCAGCGCGCCCGGGTCGCCGCCGTACCCCCGGCCCCCGCCGTCGGCGAAGACGGCCCGGTCGGCCCGCAGGGGGAGGCGGCGCTGGATCCGGTAGTGCAGCCGCAGGGCGGCGGTGCGTGCCGTCCCCAGCAGCTTGGCGCAGCCCTTCAGTGTCCGTCGCCGCAGGGCCGTCACCAGGCGCAGCGCCTCGTAGGTGCGGCGCAGGCCCAGGCGGAGCAGGGCGTGGCGCAGCCGGACGGCGGGCGGCACGGCTGCGCCGGGGACGCGGTAGCGGCGGCAGTGGACGCGGGCCCGGCGCACGAACTCCGCGCGCAGGGAGGGCGGGAGACGGTCGGGACGGGTGAACACCGTCACCAGGTGGTCGGCCATGCGGCGGAACAGCACCGGCCGCCAGCGGGCCAGCTCCGGATCGGACTCGACGTACGCGAAGACCCGGTCGTACTGGGCGAAGACGTCGAGGTGGCGTTCGCCGGGGGTGCCCAGGATGCTGCCCCGCCGGCGCTGCCGGTAGTGGACGCAGACCCGGTCCAGCGTGGCGATCGACTCCGCGGCCATCAGCACCGCGTACGACCACGGGGTGTCCTCGTAGTGGCCGGGCGGGAAGGTGAAGCCCTCGCGCTCGGCGAACTCCCGCCGGACGGCCTTGTTCCAGGCCACCATCAGCACCTTCATCAGCCCCGGCCGGTCGGTCAGCCGGAACGGCGCCGGGCCCTGCTCGGTGAGGTGCGCCGCGGCCCGGTTGCGGACCGTCTCGCCGGTCCAGTGGGCGCGGGCGTAGTCGTAGACCAGGACGTCCGGCTCACCGGTCTCCTTGATCCGGTCGGCGATGCCCCGCAGCGCGTCCGCGGCGAGGGTGTCGTCGCCGTCGAGGAAGACCAGGTAGTCACCGGTCGCCCGCTCCGTCCCGGCGTTGCGGGCCGGGCCGAGGCCCTCGTTGCGGGGCAGGTGCACGGCCCGCACCCGCGGGTCGCGCTCCGCGAACTCGTCGGCGATCTCGCCGCAGGCGTCCGGCGAGCAGTCGTCGACCACGATCAGTTCGAGGTCCGGGTACGACTGGGACAGCACCGAATCCAGGCACTCGTGGAGATACGCCTGAACCTGGTACGCGGGGACGATGACACTGAACCGGGGCACGGGGACATCCATGGGTCGGCGCGGGCGTTCTGCCCGGCAACGGCCGGGAGGGCGCCTTGGTTACGGCCGTTGCGACGATCGGGGGACCTCGCGCACGCGTACGGAGGGGGCGGGCCGGTGTCCGGCCCGCCCCCTCAAGGGTGATGCGACGGCGGCTACTTGACGGCGCCCGCCATCACGCCGGAGACGAACTGACGCTGGAACGCGAAGAACACGGCCAGCGGGATCACCATCGAGATGAACGCACCGGGCGCCAGCACGTCGATGTTGTTGCCGAACTGCCGTACCTGCGTCTGGAGGGCGACCGTGATCGGCTGGCTCCCGGAGTCCGAGAAGATCAGCGCGACCAGCATGTCGTTCCACACCCACAGGAACTGGAAGATGCCGAGGCTCGCGATCGCGGGCCCGCCGAGCGGCATCACGACCCGGGCGAACAGCCGCAGTTCACCCGCGCCGTCCAGCCGCGCCGCCTCCAGCAGCTCCCGCGGGATCTCCGCGAAGAAGTTCCGCAGCAGGAACACCGCGAACGGCAGCCCGAAGCCGACGTGGAAGAGGATCACGCCCACGATCGAGCCGAACAGGCCGATCTTGCCGAAGAGTTCGGCGATCGGGATCAGCGCCACCTGGACGGGGACGACGAGCAGCCCGACCACGGCCAGGAACCACCAGTCGCGGCCCGGGAAGTCCATCCACGCGAACGCGTATCCCGCGAGCGAGCCGATGACGACGACGAGGACCGTCGCCGGGACCGTGATCAGCACGGTGTTGACGAGCGAGGAGGTGATGTCGCCGTTCTTCAGCAGCTCCTCGTAGCTCTGGAAGGTGAGCTGAGAGGGCTCGGTGAAGACCTTCCACCAGCCGCTGGCCGCCATGTCCTTGGGGGTGCGCAGCGAGGACAGCAGCAGCCCGATCGTGGGCACCAGCCAGAACAGGCCCACCACGATCAGGAACACCCGGACCAGACCGCCGCCGGCACCCTCGGCGAGCCGCGAGCCCAGCGACGGCTTCGCCTTGACGGCGGTCCCGGACGGCTCGGCGGCCGTCTTGGTGAGAGAACCCGCGTCCGCGGTCATCGCCGCACCTCCCGCCGCAGCCGCCTTACGTTACTGCGTCCTCCCGGGGGGCGACCCCCGGACCCCCAGCCGTCACACGGCGGACGTCCCGTCATCGCCGCACCTCCCGCCGCAGCCGCCTTACGTTGAACCACATCACCGGGATGACCAGGAGCAGCAGGAAGACCGCGATGGCGCTGGCGATGCCCGGCTGGTCCGAGGCGAAGCCCTTGCGGTACAGCTCCAGGGCGAGCACGTTCGCGTCGTCCTGGGAGGAGCCCGGGGCGATGATGAAGACCAGGTCGAACACCTTCAGCACGTTGATCATCAGGGTGACGACCACGACCGCGAGGACCGGCGCGAGGAGCGGCACCGTGACCCGCCGGAAGACCTGCCACTCGTTGGCGCCGTCCACCCGGGCGGCCTCCAGGAGTTCCCGGGGGACGCCGGCGAGACCGGCCGCGATCAGCACCATCGCGAAGCCCGCCCACATCCACACGTACGACCCGATGATGGCCGGGGTGACGAGCGAGGGGCCGAGCCAGTTCAGGCCGTTGTAGGGCTCCTCGAAGTTGTCGGCGGGCAGCCTGAGCAGCGCACCGTCGGCCTCGGCGGGCAGCGTGAACGTGCCGTCACCGGCCGCCTTCGTCGACGCGACGACCTTGCCGTCCTTGACGGCCTCGATCGTCATCCCGGCGTAGCCGAGCTCGGCGGCGTCGACACCGTTGAGCTTCCCGACGCCCTTGCCCCGTGTGAAGTCCTGCCAGGTGGTGCCGGTGATCTTCCCGTCCTCGGGCCGGGCGGGCACGGCCTTCTCGGCGCCGCCCGGCATCTTGTCGGGGGCCACACCGACGAGCGGCAGGACGACGCTCGCGCCCGCGCTGACCGGCTGCTTGGTGACGAACGCGCCCCCGCCGGCCGGCTCCAGCGGTGACTCGCGGCCCGGGTGCGCCTTCGGGAACGCCGACGACTCGGCGAACGTGTCGTGCACCCCCACCCACACCGCGTTCGCGACGCCCTTCTCCGGCGCCTGGTCGTACACCAGGCGGAAGATGATCCCGGCGGCCAGCATCGAGATTGCCATCGGCATGAAGACGACCAGCTTGAACGCCGTGCCCCAGCGCACCCGTTCGGTCAGCACCGCGAAGATCAGACCCAGCGCGGTGGCGACCGTGGGCGCGAACACCACCCAGATGATGTTGTTCTTCAGGGCGGTGCGGATGCCGTCGTCGGTGAACAGCGCCTGGTAGTTGTCGAATCCGGCGAAGGAGTCACCGGACTGGTCGTAGAAGCTGCGGACCAGCGAGTACCCGATCGGGTACACCACGAGCGCGCCGAGCAGCACCAGGGCGGGCAGCAGGAACAGGGCCGCCACGGTCCTGCGGGTGCCGGTCACGCTCTTGCGCGACTTGGGAGCGGCAGGGCCCGGTGAGGACCCTGCCGCCGTGGCCGACGCCATCGCGTCAGCCCCCGTAGGCGGCGGCCGCGTCCGCCTCCAGCTTCGCCTGGGCGCCCGCGACGTCCTTCGGGTTCTTCAGGAAGTCCTGCAGCGCCTTCCACTCGCCCTTGCCGGGCGTGCCGCCGAAGGCCTGCGGGGCCTGGTCCGACATGTCGAAGCGGAAGTCGTCACCGGCCGCGATCAGCGCGTCGGCCATCTTCTTCTGCACCTCGTTCGGGTAGGTGCTGGTGTCGATGGCCTTGTTCGGCGACAGGAAGCCGCCCAGCTTCGCCTGGATCGCGCCCGCGTCCGGGGAGGCCAGGAAAGTGGCCAGTGCCTGGGCGGCCTTCGAGTCCTTCAGGATCACGGCCGCGTCGCCGCCCGAGACCACCGGCGCGGTGTCACCGACGGCCGGGAACGGGAACACCTTCGCGTCCGTGCCGACCTTCGCGTCCGTCTCGCCGATGTTGACCTGCACGAAGTCGCCCTCGTAGACCATGCCCGCCTTGGGCTGGTCGCCGCCGGTGAAGGTCTGCGTCACCGAGGCCGGGAACTCCGTCTGCAGCGCGCCGGAGGCGCCGCCCGCGACGTAGTCCTTCTTGCCCCAGATCTGGGCGAGCGTGGTCAGGGCCTCCTTGACGGACGGGTCCGTCCACTTGATCTCGTGCTTGGCGAGCTGGTCGTACTTCTCCGGGCCCGCCTGCGAGAGGTAGACGTTCTCGAACCAGTCGGTGAGCGTCCAGCCGTCCGCGCCGCCGACCGAGAAGGGCGTGACGCCCGAGTCGTAGACGGTCTGCGCGGTGGTGAGCAGCTCGTCCCAGCTCTTGGGCTCGGCGGCGCCCGCGTTCTCGAAGACCTGCGCGTTGTACCAGATCAGGGACTTGTTCGCGGCCTTGTAGTAGACGCCGTACTGCTTGCCGCCGACCTTGCCGATGTCCTGCCAGCCCTGCGAGTAGTTCTTCGTCAGCTCCTTGGTGGCCTCGGCGCCCAGCGGCTTGGCCCAGCCCTTGTCGACCGCCTGCTTGATGGCGCCGGGCTGCGGGAGCATCGCCACGTCCGGCGGGGCACCGCCCGCGATCTTCGAGCCGAGGAAGTTGATGATCGGGTCCTGCGCCGGCACGAAGGTCACCTTGGCGCCGGTGCGCTTCTCGAACTCGGCGAGGACCTTCTTGAAGTTCTCCTGCTCGGCGCCGGTCCAGACGGCGGCGACCTCCAGGCTCTCGCCGTCCAGCTTGGGGAGGGTGAGGGTGGCGGGCTTCTTGCCGGCTCCGCCCTGACCGCCCTCGTCGCCACCGCCGTTGTCGTCGTCACCGCCACCGCACGCGGCCAGCGAGAGCGTGAGGGCTCCCGCGGCGAGGGCGGCGGCCGCCCTGGTGGTCCTCTTCGCGGCGCTGCGTGTCCGCGTGGTGCTGCTCGTGCGCATCACTGCCCCGTTCTTCGTTCTTCGTCGAACGTCCGGCTCTCCCGTGGGCTCTGGTGTACGCCAGGGGGGTGAGGGCGGCAAGAGCGCGTCGGCGGTGGGAGGGAAGATCGTAATCGCGTCGTGACTCGGCCCCGGGGTCCTTCGGCCGGCCGCGGCCGGGCCCGCCGCCTGCGGCAGGACGCCTCCCTCGGTGCCGGGGCCGCCCGGGAGCCGGCGCCGGGCAAGGAACGGGCGGCCTGCGGGGTCCGCCCGCCTGCGAGCGAGCCTCGAGAGCGGCGCAGGCATCCGTGCCGCGCACCGGGCCGCCGGCCCGGCCCGAGCAGCGGTGGAGGGTCACACCCGGTGCCGCGGCGCTCGCCCCGTCACAGCAGCGACGGCGGCTCCACTGCCGGAGCGCGACGGCGGCTCCGTCGTCAAAGCGCGACGGCACCTCCGCCCTCACAGCAGCCACGGCCGCTCCGTCGCACAGCCGCGACGGCAGTGCACTGTCAGAGCGCGACGGCACCTCCGCCCTCACAGCAGCGACGGAACCTCCGCCGCCGCGACCTGCCGTGCCGCCCGCTCCAACGCACTGGCCAGCAACGCGAGATCCGTGGGCCCGTTCCCCAACTCCCGCACGGGACGCCGGGCAGGCGGGTCGCCCATCCGGTGCCACTCCAGCGCCACGACGGTGGGCCGCAGCGTCGCCGTGCGGGGGATGCGCCCGGTGACGCGCCCCGCCTGGAACGGCAGGCTCCGCCCGTCCGCCCAGGTCAACCGCCCTCGCCCCGGCAGCGGTTCGTCCGGCCCCGACGCCGGCGCGTCGAGCACGGCTCGCAGCGCCGCCCGGCGGGCCGGCTCCGTCTGGGCCGTACGGCCGCCCGGCACCGCGGCCGCCACCAGGTGCACCCCGAGCCGGTCGCCCTCCCGCGCCACCGCCTCCAGCGCCCGCATCACCGACCCCGCCGCGGGCCGCCCCGGCGAGCCGAGCGGGGGTGTGACGAGCGCGTCCAGATCGTCCACGACGACCACCAGCCGGGGCAGCGGCGGCACCGCCCCCGCCCGCCGGGCCCCGCCCGGCCGCAGCCGCAGTGTCGAACTGGGCGGCGATTCGACGTCCCCGGTCTCCGCCGTCGCCCCGGGCCCGCCCGCGGCCGTGCGCTGGCTGACCATCCGTCCCGACAGCTCGCGCCCGGTGTGCCACTCGGCGAAGTCGGAGCGCCCGAGCAGCTCGGCACGCCGCTTGAGCTCGGCGCTCAACGACTGGGCGAACTCCCGCATCCGGACGGGGTCGTTGGCGGTGAGGTGGGTGGTGACGTGCGGTACGTCCGTGCAGACGCGCAGGCCCTCGCCGTGTCCGTTGCCCGCGCCCACGGTGTCCCGGCCGTCCATCAGGACGATGCCGAGCCGGTCCGGGCGTTCGGCCGAGGCGAGCGAGGCGACGAGTGCCCGCAGCAGCTCCGTGCGGCCGCTGCCGGGCGGGCCCTCGATCAGCAGGTGCGGTCCCTCGGCGGCGAGGTCCGCCGTCACCGGGCCGCGCGGGCCCGCGCCCAGCACGGCGTGCGCGCGGCCGCCGAGGGCCTCCGCGTCGTCGGCCGCGTCCGCCCAGCGGGCCATCAGGGACGCCGGGGTGGCCCGGGCCAGGCCGAGTTCGTCGAGCAGCCGGGCCGCCTGGGGCAGCGGCGCGGAGACGCGCGTGTGCCGCCCGCCCGCCGCGCCGTCGGTGCGCAGCGGTGCCAGGGCGCGCGCGAACCGCTCCGCCCAGGCGGGGGAGACGGCGTCCACCGTGCCGAGGGTGCCGCGGCCGACCGGGCCGCTCGGGGTCGACCCGCTGTGCGCGACGCGCAGCAGCCGCAGGGCCGTCGCCACGTCACCGCTGAGCAGCGCCACGGCACCGCAGTCGCGGAAGACCGGAGACGCCGCACAGGCCGCCTCGTACGTCTGCGTCACCGGCGAGGTCGGGGACGCGGCGGCCGTCTCGGCGAGACACACGACGTGGATGCCGGCCCGGGGCCCCTCCAGGGTCAGGCGCGTCATCACCTCGCGCACATCGGCGCCGCCGGGGTCGCCGTCCACGACGACCACGGTGTACGGCCCCGCGAAGCCGTCGGCCGGGTCGCTCCCGTCGTCCGCCCGCGCCCAGGAAGGCCGTCGGGCGGTCCCCGCGGCCGCCCCTGGCCCGCCGTCCGTGCCGGGCGCGTCCGGGTCGCCGTGCCGGGTGTCCTGGGCGGGAGCCGCCGGCTGGGCGGGAACCGTCCCGGAGGGGGCAGGCGGCCGGGCCCCGGTCCGGGCGTCCGTCAGGTGATCGTCGAGGCGGCGCAGCAGTTCCTGGGCGCGGGCCATGGCCTGGTCGCGGTCGTACGCGAGCAGCAGGCGGCAGTCCTGGCCGTGCCCCGGGCGCACCTGCGGCAGCCAGCCCAGCCACGACCACTCGGCGGTCCGCTCCGCGAGCGGGCGCGAGCGGTCCGCGCTGATCAGGACGATCTCCAGCAGGTCGGGGGAGTGCAGCGCGGCGAGCTGGGCCAGCACCGCGCGGGCCAGCCCGGTCAGCCGCGCGCGCGGGCCCGCCAGCCCCAGCGCACCGGCCTCGCGCAGCCCCACGGTCACCGGGACCGCGGGCAGCGGCGCGTCACCGCCGGGCGCGATCCGGTCGGCCGTGCCGAGCCGCACGGCGAGCACCTCGGGGTGCCCCGGGCCGCGCTCCCACAGCCGCGGCCCCGGTCCCAGCGCCGTCAGCAGCAGCGAGGCGGAGTCCGGCCAGGTCTCCGGCAGGGGGGAGGCGCCGACGGCGGGCGCAGCCTGCGCCGGACCGGCGGCCTCGTCGTCGTAGGCGTACGCGTCGGGCTCCGCGGCGCCCTGCGCGCCGGTGCGCCCGCCGGTCAGCCGGCGCGCCCACGCCCCGAGCCCCCCGCGCCTGCGCACGCCCTGCGGTACGTCGGTCCCCCGCAGCGGCGTCCCCTTGCGGCCGGTGCCCGCGGCCGCGGCGCCTCCGTGGGCACCCGACGGGTCCGCGTGCGCGAACTCTGTGCCGGACACCTCTCCGCGCGCGCCCGTGCCGGACACCTCGGCGTCCGTGCCTGCCGGGCCCGTCCGCGCACCACCCGGCCAGGAGCCCTCGGCATGACGGGTCCCGCCTCCGCGGCTCGCGTCACCCGTGGACGCGCCCGCGTCGGCCTTGCCCGCGTCGGCCTTGCCCGCGCCGCCTCGGTCCGTGCCGTGGGTGTCCGCACCGTGTCGCAGATCCGCGCCGGAAGCCCCCGCACGGCTCACGCCCCGCGTACCGGCGGCCCCCGCGCGGCCGGGACCGCCCGCGTCCGGCGTCCCGGCGTAACCCCATCCCGCGCCGGTCGCCCCCGTGGGCGCGGCCCCCGCCCCGGCGTGCGTGTCGTTCACCCCGGCCCGGAGATCGCCCGCGTCGGGGAGCGGACGCCGCGCACCGCCGGGCGGGGCCGGGGGCAGCGCGTCCCCCGGACGTCCGGTGCCGTGGCTCTCGATGCGGGGCGCGGCGCCCTGGCCGGGCACCAGCGGGGAGCCGGCCGGTGCCCCGACGGTGCCGTACGACGCCGTGCCGTGGGCGTGGTGCGTGCGTTCGGCGGGGAGGTCCGCGCCGTCGCCCACGCGCCCGTGGGTCACCTGGTCCGGGTCGGTCACCGCGCCGGGCAGGCGCACGTACCCCTCGCCGTCCGGTGTCGTCGGCACCCGTATCGAGGCGCCCGGCGCGGCCGGGACCAGCCGCAGCGCCGACTCGCCGATCCGCAGCAGCGCCCCCGGCGCGAAGCGGACCGGACGCTCGCCGACGCGGGTGCCGTCCAGGGTGGTGCCGTTGGTCGAGCCGAGGTCGGCGACCGAGACGCGGCCGTCGGCGGCGACGGTGACGGCGCAGTGCATCCGGGAGACGTCCGGGTCGTCGAGCGCGACGTCCGCGTCGGCGGACCGGCCGAGCCGGATCTGGCCCCCGTGCAGCAGGTGGACGCCGCCCGCGTCGGGACCGGCGACCACATGCAGCTGGGCGGGGACGTCGGCGGGCTCGGTGTGCGGGTCGGGCTCGCCCGGCGCGCCCAGGCAGAGCACGGCGCCGTCGATCAGCGGGGGCTCGCCCAGGGTGCTGCGCTGGGCGTCGAGCCGCTGCGCGCCGGCGTACAGGACCACCTGGCCGGAGCCCTGGCCCTCGCCGCCCGGGACCACCGAGGCCAGCGCGGAGGCGACCGAGGCCAGGGCCGTGCCGGCCGGCGCTGTGACCAGCACGTCGCAGCTCGCGGCGTGTGCGCTGCCCCCCGCGGACACGTGCGGGCCCAGCGGATCTACGACGGTCAGCCGGATCTGCATCGCCGTCAGCGGTCCCTTCGCGCGGGCGCCCGCGGTCGCCTGGGACGAAGCCTTCTCCCCGCGGTCCCCCACCGCGGACTTCCCCCACCGCCACACGAGCACGTCGGCCAGTACTGGAGGCATCCTCGCACCTGCCGCTGACAACGCGCCCGCCCGCCGTCTTCGAATGATCTTGATTGGTCGGCTCTGCCCGTAAAAGTGCCTGACGGAGGGGCTGGCGATGATCGAAGAGTGGCCGCTTGAGATCGGTCACGTCCGGGTCCGGCAACCAAGGGACCAGGTCGAGCGTCTTTCCTTCGCACACGAGCCGGAAGCGGAACACAAGACGCACCGGCGGACCAATGGGAACCACAGGTCGACGACAGCCCGGGCCGCACACCGCGGCACTACAGTGGGTCGGAACAGCCAGCAAGCGACAGGGAGCGCATGACGTGCGGCCGGTAGGCAGCAAGTACCTCCTCGAGGAGCCCCTCGGCCGCGGTGCCACGGGCACCGTCTGGCGTGCCCGCCAGCGCGAGACCGCGGGCGCCGAGGCGGCCGTGGCCGGACAGCCCGGCGAGACCGTCGCCATCAAGGTCCTCAAGGAGGAGCTGGCGAGCGACGCGGACATCGTGATGCGCTTCCTGCGGGAGCGCTCCGTCCTGCTCCGGCTGACCCACCCCAACATCGTCCGGGTCCGCGACCTGGTCGTCGAGGGCGAGCTGCTGGCGCTGGTCATGGACCTCGTCGACGGCCCCGACCTGCACCGCTACCTGCGGGAGAACGGGCCGTTCACCCCGGTCGCCGCCGCCCTGCTCACCGCCCAGATCGCCGACGCGCTCGCCGCGAGCCACGCCGACGGCGTCGTCCACCGCGACCTGAAGCCGGCCAACGTCCTGCTGAAGCAGACCGGCGGCGAGATGCACCCGATGCTCACCGACTTCGGCATCGCCCGCCTGGCGGACTCGCCCGGCCTCACCCGCACCCACGAGTTCGTCGGCACCCCCGCGTACGTCGCGCCGGAGTCCGCCGAGGGCCGCCCGCAGACCTCCGCGGTCGACGTCTACGGCGCCGGCATCCTGCTGTACGAGCTGGTCACCGGCCGCCCGCCGTTCTCCGGAAGCTCCGCCCTCGAGGTGCTGCACCAGCACCTGAGCGCCGAGCCGCGCCGCCCCTCCACCGTCCCCGGCCCGCTGTGGACGGTCATCGAGCGCTGCCTGCGCAAGAACCCCGACGAGCGCCCCAGCGCCGAGAACCTCGCCCGCGGCCTGCGCGTCGTCGCCGAGGGCATCGGCGTGCACGCGAACAGCGCCCAGATCGGCGCCGCCGAGAACGTCGGCGCGCTCCTCGCCCCCGACCCGGCCCCCGCGCAGGTCCCCGGCGTCCCCGGCGCCGCCGACCCCACGCAGGTCCTCCCGCAGAACCCGAACGGCGCCTACGACCCGAACGGCGCGACCAGCGTCCTGCCGCACACCGGCAACCCCGCGGGCGCCGCCGACCCCACCGCCGTACTGCCGAACCGCGGCGCGGCCGACCCGACCGCCGTCATGCCGCCGGTGCCGCCGGGACAGCCCGGACAGCCGGGACAGCCGGGCGGACCCGAGGACCCGCACCCCTGGCAGAACCAGCTGCGTGCCGCCCGCGACCGCAACGAGCAGACGCAGGTGCAGTACCTCGACCCGAACGAGGACCCGCTGCGCCGCCGCCCCCAGCGGCAGGTCGCCCGCCCTCAGCAGCAGCGGCCCCAGCAGCCGCCGCCGCAGGGCTACGGCTATCCGCAGCAGCCCCAGCCGCAGCGCTACGCCACTCCCCAGCCCCAGCAGCCCCAGCCGCAGCGCTACGCCCCGCCGCCCGCGCCCGAGCCCCGGCCGCCCCGGCGGGAGCCTCGGCCGCCGCGGCAGCGCAGCGCCAACCCGATGCGCATCCCCGGGCTCGGCTGCCTCAAGGGATGCCTGGTCACCCTGGTCATCCTGTTCGTGGCCGGCTGGCTGATCTGGGAACTGAGCCCGCTCCAGGACTGGATCGGCACCGGCAAGGGCTACTGGGACCAGCTCAGCGACTGGTTCAGCACCGTGACCGGCTGGATCGGGGACCTGGGCGGCTCGGGCGGCAACTGACCCTCGGTCGGGGCCGCGCGGCCCCGACTCTGGTGATTTGTCGACAACCAGCGGGTGATTTCCGCCTCCGCGGTGAAGGCCGGCTCTCGGGACGCGTAGTTTTGTGCGCAACACGCGTCGGTAGGAGCAGTCTTGGCACGGAAGATCGGCAGCCGGTACACCGCCCACCAGATCCTCGGGCGGGGCAGCGCCGGCACGGTGTGGCTGGGCGAAGGGCCCGAGGGCCCCGTCGCGATCAAGCTGCTGCGCGAGGACCTGGCGTCCGACCAGGAACTCGTCTCACGCTTCGTCCAGGAGCGCACCGCCCTGCTCGGCCTGGAGCACCCCCACGTCGTCTCCGTGCGCGACCTGGTGGTGGACGGCAACGATCTCGCCCTGGTCATGGACCTGGTCCGCGGCACGGACCTGCGCACCCGCCTCGACCGGGAGCGGCGCCTGGCACCCGAGGCCGCCGTGGCCGTCGTCGCCGACGTCGCCGACGGTCTGGCCGCCGCGCACGCCGCCGGGGTCGTGCACCGCGACGTCAAGCCCGAGAACGTGCTGCTGGACATGCAGGGCCCGCTCGGCCCCGGCGGCTCGCACCCCGCGCTGCTGACCGACTTCGGTGTGGCCAAGCTCATCGACACCCCCCGGCGCACCCGCGCCACGAAGATCATCGGTACCCCCGACTACCTGGCCCCGGAGATCGTCGAGGGACTGCCGCCGCGGGCCTCCGTCGACATCTACGCCCTGGCCACGGTGCTGTACGAGCTGCTCGCCGGCTTCACGCCCTTCGGCGGCGGCCACCCCGGCGCGGTCCTGCGCCGCCACGTCACCGAGACGGTCGTCCCCCTCCCCGGCATCCCGGACGAGCTGTGGCAGCTGCTCGTGCAGTGCCTGGCCAAGGCCCCGGCGTCCCGGCTGCGTGCCTCGGAGCTCGGCGCCCGGCTGCGCGAGCTGCTGCCGATGCTCGCCGGGATGGCGCCGCTGGACGTGGACGAGCCCGACGCCGACCAGGAGGAGGACCAGCCCGAGGAGGCCGCCGCCTCCTCCGCGCCCGCCGGGCGGCCGGCCCGGCGCCGGGGAGCGGTGCCGCTGGTGCCGGGCGCGAAGCCGGCCGACTCCAACCGCGACACGCACACCTCCATGCGGGTACCGGCCCCCGACGAGCTGGCCGGCGGCGCCCGCGGCACCGCCCGGGCCCCGCGCGCCTCCGGCGCACCCCGCCCCGGCTCGGCCCGCAACCGCGCCGCCGCGCGGCGCCGCCGGCTCGCGCTGGGCGCCGGCACGGTCGCCCTGGTCGCGGCCGTCGGCGTCGGTACGTGGCTGGCCACGAGCGGTGACGAGGGCGACGCGGGCCCCCAGGACACGCGGAACTCGGCACCGGCCTCTCCGTGAGGCCGGGCACGCCGCCGGCGCCGCCGTCCGCCACGGCCCGGCGTGGACCGCCCGTCGGAGCCGTTACGCTGGATGCGTGGCAGTCGTCGATGTATCCGAAGAGCTGAAGTCCCTCTCCTCGACCATGGAGTCGATCGAGGCCGTCCTGGACCTCGACAAGCTGAGGGCAGACATCGCCGTGCTCGAGGAGCAGGCGGCCGCGCCCTCCCTGTGGGACGACCCGGAGGCGGCGCAGAAGATCACCAGCAAGCTCTCCCACCTCCAGGCCGAGGTGCGGAAGGCCGAGGCCCTGCGCGGCCGGATCGACGATCTCGGTGTGCTCTTCGAGATGGCCGAGGAGGAGGACGACCCCGACACCCGCGCGGAGGCCGAGTCCGAGCTCACGGCCGTGAAGAAGGCGCTGGACGAGATGGAGGTCCGCACCCTGCTCTCGGGCGAGTACGACGCGCGCGAGGCGCTCGTCAACATCCGCGCCGAGGCCGGTGGCGTGGACGCCGCCGACTTCGCGGAGAAGCTCCAGCGCATGTACCTGCGCTGGGCCGAGCAGCACGGCTACAAGACCGAGGTCTACGAGACGTCGTACGCGGAAGAGGCCGGCATCAAGTCGACCACCTTCGCCGTGCAGGTGCCGTACGCCTACGGCACCCTCTCCGTCGAGCAGGGCACCCACCGCCTGGTGCGCATCTCGCCCTTCGACAACCAGGGGCGCCGCCAGACCTCCTTCGCGGGCGTCGAGATCCTCCCGGTGGTCGAGCAGACCGACCACATCGAGATCGACGAGTCCGAGCTGCGCGTGGACGTCTACCGGTCCTCCGGGCCCGGTGGCCAGGGCGTCAACACCACCGACTCGGCGGTGCGCCTCACCCACCTCCCCACCGGCATCGTCGTCTCCTGCCAGAACGAGCGCTCCCAGATCCAGAACAAGGCCACGGCGATGAACGTCCTGCAGGCCAAGCTGCTGGAGCGGCGCCGCCAGGAGGAGCAGGCCAAGATGGACGCCCTCAAGGGCGACGGCGGCAACTCCTGGGGCAACCAGATGCGTTCGTACGTGCTGCACCCGTACCAGATGGTCAAGGACCTGCGCACGGAGCACGAAGTGGGCAACCCCGAGGCCGTGTTCAACGGCGAGATCGACGGTTTCCTCGAGGCCGGAATTCGCTGGCGCAAGCAGCAGGAGAAGTAGCGGGGAGCATTCACGCCGCTTTGTCGACAAGGCAACTGCCGCCTCACAGGCGGCGGTTGCCTTTTCTTCGTCGGCGATGTCCGGGTTTTACATCACACTCACACCCTTTGTGTCCGGCATACGTTCCTTACCAGGACATCGCGTACGCAATGACCTTGACGATGCTTTGAACATTCGTAAGGGTGAGGCTCGGCATGCGTATTTCTGGGGCGCATGTGAACCGGGGGACTTCGCTTCAGCGCTACCACTCCCCGTCGATCACGGCCCCTGGCGCCGCCTCACTGACGATTTCAGCTACTGGGGGTAGCAACCATATGACCAAGAAGACGCGGATCCGTGTCGCACGCATAGCGGCCGGTGCCGTGATCGCGGCCGGTGCCTCGCTGACCGCCGCGGGCGCGGCCTCGGCGCTCGAGATCGGTGTCAGCGCGAGCGCCGACGGTGAGGGTCTCGGGCTCGGCCTGAGCGTCACCGGTGGCGAGGAGCCGGACCCGACGCCGACCATCCCCACCGAGCCGGACCCGACGCCCACCATCCCCACCGAGCCGGACCCGACGCCCACCATCCCGACGGAGCCGACCACGGACCCGACGGAGCCCACGACGGACCCGACGGAGCCGACCACGGACCCGACGGAGCCGACCACGGACCCGACGGAGCCGACGGAGCCCACCGAGCCGGGTGAGCCGACCGAGACCTCCGGTACCGGCCACGGCGGCAACGGTGGCGGCAACAACAACACCAACCCCGACGGCGGCTCCAACGCCTCCACCCAGGAGCAGGGCTCTTCCGCCCTGACCGACACCGGTGAGCAGGCCCCGGCCTCCGACGCCTCCGCCCAGGGCGGTGGCGAGGAGCTCGCCGAGACCGGCGCGGCGGAGACCACCTTCCTGCTGATCGGCGCCGCGACGATGATCGCCGGCGGCATCGGCTTCCGCGTCCTCCCGCGCGTGATGGGCGGCCGCGGCGCCGCTGCCTGACGGTAGCGACGCACACAGCGCGTACACACAGGGGCCCGGAGCGCAACCGCTCCGGGCCCCTGCCGCGTCTTCGCCGGGCTCTACACCGTCTGGTGGGCCAGCAGCGCCACCGCCGCCACCAGGACCGCCAGCAGGGCGATCAACGCCATCGGATTCAGCCCCGAGAGGAAGTTCTCCTGCTGCAGCCGCTCGCGGTTCGCACGGCACACCGGGCACCGGCCCTCACTCACGGGCGCCGCGCAGTTCGCGCACACCAACCGGTCGTACGTCATGCGCCTCGCCCTCCTTGCAACCGGTTCACTCACCACAACGCCCACGGAGCCGTGAACGTTCCCCTTCCACTGTGCCAGGTTCCGGGAGCCCCTGCGCGCGGTCCCGCAGGGGCGCCGGCCGGGACATAACGCGCAACTACCGCGCAACCCCGACCGGTGACTGCGGTCGGCTCCCCGGTTCGCGTATGGTCACGCTCATCTACCCCCGGCGACCCGTGGTGCATCCGTGATCCGATTCGACAACGTCTCCAAGGTCTACCCCAAGCAGAACCACCCAGCCCTCAGGGATGTCTCCCTGGAGGTCGAGAAGGGCGAGTTCGTCTTCCTCGTGGGGTCCTCCGGCTCCGGAAAGTCCACCTTCCTGCGGCTGATCCTCCGCGAGGAGCGGTGCAGCCACGGACAGGTGCACGTTCTGGGCAAGGACCTCGCGCGCCTGTCCAACTGGAAGGTGCCGCAGATGCGGCGCCAGCTGGGGACGGTGTTCCAGGACTTCCGCCTGCTGCCGAACAAGACGGTCGGCGAGAACGTCGCCTTCGCCCAGGAGGTCATCGGCAAGTCCCGCGGCGAGATCCGCAAGTCGGTGCCGCAAGTGCTCGACCTCGTCGGGCTCGGCGGCAAGGAGGACCGCAGACCGGGCGAGCTGTCCGGCGGTGAGCAGCAGCGCGTCGCCATCGCGCGCGCCTTCGTCAACCGGCCGAAGCTGCTGATCGCCGACGAGCCCACCGGCAACCTCGACCCGCAGACCTCCGTCGGCATCATGAAGCTGCTCGACCGCATCAACCGGACGGGCACCACCGTGGTGATGGCCACGCACGACCAGAACATCGTGGACCAGATGCGCAAGCGCGTCATCGAGCTGGAGAAGGGTCGCCTCGTGCGCGACCAGGCGCGCGGCGTCTACGGCTACCAGCACTGAGACCGCAGACCGCACCGGCTTCACGGAAAGGCTCAACCACTCGCCATGCGCGCCCAGTTCGTGCTCTCGGAGATCGGCGTCGGTCTCCGCCGCAACCTGACCATGACCTTCGCTGTCATCGTCTCCGTCGCCCTGTCCCTGGCCCTGTTCGGCGGGTCGCTCCTGATGAGCGACCAGGTCGAGACGATGAAGGGCTACTGGTACGACAAGGTCAACGTCACGGTCTACCTCTGCAACAAGAGCGACGCCAAGTCCGACCCCGCCTGCGCCAAGGGCGCGGTGACCGAGGACCAGAAGAAGCAGATCCTGGCCGACCTCGACGAGATGAACGTCGTCGAGAAGGTGACGTACGAGTCGCAGGACGAGGCGTACAAGCACTACAAGGAGCAGTTCGGCGACTCGCCGCTGGCCAGCTCGCTCACGCCGGACCAGATGCAGGAGGCGTACCGCGTCAAGCTGAAGGACGCGGAGAAGTACCAGGTCATCGCGACCGCCTTCGACGGCCGGGACGGCGTGCAGTCCGTGGCGGACCAGCGCGGCACCCTGGACAACCTCTTCAAGCTCCTCGAGGGCATGAACGTGGCCGCGCTGGCGGTGATGGCGCTGATGCTGGTCGTCGCGCTGATGCTGATCGTCAACACGGTGCGCGTCTCGGCGTTCAGCCGGCGGCGCGAGACCGGGATCATGCGGCTGGTCGGCGCCTCGGGCTTCTACATCCAGGCGCCGTTCATCATGGAGGCGGCGGTCGCCGGGCTGATCGGCGGCGCGGTCGCCTGCGGCTTCCTGGTGACCGCGCGGTACTTCATCATCGACCACGGGCTCGCGCTGTCCGACAAGCTGGCCCTGATCGACTTCATCGGCTGGGACGCCCTGCTGGCGAAGCTCCCGCTCATCCTGGCGACCGGTCTGCTGATGCCCGCGTTGGCCGCGTTCTTCGCGTTGCGCAAGTACCTGAAGGTGTGACGCATGCCAAGAGGGCCGAACGGTCAAGCGACCGTTCGGCCCTCTCGCGTTGTCCTAGACTCACCGGCATGTCAGGTCGTGACCCGTTCTGTCAGCCCCGCCGCGTACGCCACGGGGCCGCCCTGACCTTGGTGTTCGCGAGCGTACTCGTCGCCGGGGCGGCCACCGGATCGTTCCCCGAGGGTGACCGTAAGTCCACGGCGGACACGGCCCGTTCGGCCGCACCCGCCGGGCACCACGAGGACGTGGCCCGGGCGGCGGCCGAGGCGATGGCCGACGGCAAGTCCCCGGTGGAGGCCGCCGAACAGGCCGTCAGCCGCAGCGGGGACCGCTGGGGCGCCGTCTACTCCCGTGTCGAGTACGAGGAGTTGGAAGAGGCCCTCGACGGCCAGTACACCGGCGTCGGCCTCTCCGCGCGACGCGAGCGCGACGGCCGCATCGAGGTGACCCGGGTGCGCTCCGGGTCGCCCGCCGCCGACGCAGGGGTCCGCGAGGGCGACCGGCTGCGCAGTGTCGACGGCGAGCGGGTCGACGGCCGCCCGGTCACCGAGGTCGTGTCGATACTGCGCGGCGACGCGGAGGAGGACCCCGCCGGCACCGCCGTCCGGCTCGGCCTGGAGCGCGGCTCGCGGGCGTGGACCGAGACCGTCCGGCGGGCCAGGCTGTCCACGGACCCCGTGACCGTCCGCACGCTCGGCGGCGGTGTCACCGTCGTCAAGGTCACCTCGTTCACCAAGGGCGTCGGCCGGCAGGTGTGCGACGCCGTGGAGCGGGTGCCGTCCGGTGCCGGTGTCGTCCTCGACCTGCGCGGCAACTCCGGCGGTCTGGTCGCCGAGGCCGTCACCGCCGCCTCCGCCTTCCTCGACGGCGGCCTCGTCGCCACCTACGACGTCGACGGCGACCAGCGCGCCCTGCACGCCGAACCCGGCGGCGACACCGCCAGGCCCCTGGTCGCGCTCGTCGACGACGGCACCATGAGCGCGGCCGAGCTCCTCACCGGAGCCCTCCAGGACCGCGGCCGGGCGGTCGTCGTCGGCTCGCGCACCTTCGGCAAGGGATCGGTGCAGATGCCCAGCCGGCTCCCCGGCGGCTCGGTCGCCGAACTGACCGTCGGGCACTACCGCACCCCCTCCGGCCGCGGCGTCGACGGCACGGGCATCACGCCCGACCTGGACGTCGACCCGGCGGACCCGGCCGCGCTGGAGCGGGCGCGGACCGTGCTCAGCGGACTGGGACGGTAGGCACCGCCCCTCGTCGGGCCCCGCCCCGGCCCGCGTAAATCGGCTTCCCGCGGACCCCCTCCGTAGTGCCAAAATGGGCTGCACTATGGCTAAGGAAAAAGGGCGCAAGCTGATCGCGCAGAACAAGAAGGCGCGGCACGACTACCAGATCCTCGACACCTACGAGGCCGGACTGGTCCTCACCGGGACCGAGGTGAAGTCACTGCGCCAGGGGCGGGCGTCGCTGGTCGACGGCTTCGTGCAGCTGGACGGGCACGAGGCCTGGCTGCACAACGTGCACGTGCCGGAGTACAGCCAGGGCACCTGGACCAACCACAGCGCCCGCCGCAAGCGGAAGCTGCTGCTGCACCGCGTGGAGATCGACAAGCTGGAGTCGAAGTCCCAGGAGACCGGGCACACGATCGTGCCCCTCGCGCTGTACTTCAAGGACGGCCGCGCCAAGGTCGAGATCGCGCTCGCGCGCGGCAAGAAGGAGTACGACAAGCGCCAGACCCTGCGCGAGAAGCAGGACCGGCGCGAGGCGGAGCGGACGATCTCCGCGATCCGCCGCAAGCAGCGGGCCTGACCCGGCGGGAATAGGCTGGCACCCACGTGCGTTGGTCACGTACGATGGCACCTGCACCGCCCGACGGTGCGGAGTTTGAAAAAACAACATGGGGATGATCGGTTTCGACAGCGGCTGTCGAAGCAGGGGAAGCGTGTCGAGGAAGCGGCCATGATCTCGTAAACCACAGGCCGAAACAAATAATCGCCAACTCCAAGCGCGATTCCTCCCAGCAGGCCTTCGCCCTCGCTGCCTGATCTCAGGTAGCGAAGCGAGCCTCCTACAAAGGGAGTGTCAGCCCGGGGCTGTTCCCGACCCGGATCCTGGCATCAGCTAGGGGACTAAACCTTGATCCCGGTCACGGGGTGAAGAGGGAAACCAAACAGTGACTGAGCCCGTCGGAGACTTGTCCGCGTGATCTCCGGGGCTGAGAAAATCGAAGCGGACTGCACACGGAGAAGCCCTGGTTCCACACCGTTGGACGCGGGTTCGATTCCCGCCATCTCCACAATTCCCATGTGGGCGAAGGCCCCGTCGCTTCCGAGCGGCGGGGCCTTCGTCATGCCCGGGCGCCGACCGGACGGGGCCCGCGGGGCCGCGGCAGCAGCGCCAGCAGCAGGGAGAGCGCGGCGGCCGTGACCGGCACGCCGTAGCCGGCCGTGGGCGACACGTGCTCCACCGTCCAGCCGCCGGCCGCGCTGCCGCAGGCGATGCCGCCGAGCAGCCCGGTCACCGCGAGGGTCATGCCCTCGTTCAGGCGGCCCTCGGGGGTGCGGTGCTGGACCAGCGTCATCGTCGTGACCATCGTCGGGGCCGTCGCCATGCCGGCGGCCAGCAGCGTGAGCGCCAGCAGCGGCAGCGAGCCGGTGAGGGACGCGGCCAGCAGGGGCAGCGTCATCAGGGCCGTCATCGCGGCCACGCACCACGGCAGGCGCACCTCGGCCGGCCCGGCCGGCTTCAGCGCGCCGTACAGCAGACCCGCCGCGCACGAACCGGCCGCCTGGAGCGCCAGGACCACTCCCGCGGCCGAACGGTGCCCCAGTGCGTCCGCGAACGCGATCGTGACGACCTCCATCGCGCCGAACACCGCGCCCGTCGCCAGGCACACCGCCAGCAGCGGCGGTATGCCTGGCGCGCGGAAGGGCGCCTTCGCGGCGGGGCGCGGCCGGGCCGGCGGTTCCGTCGCGCGCTGGGCGGCGAACAGCAGGATGCCGGTCACCAGCAGGACCACACCGGTCAGCGTGCCGGCCTCCGGGAAGAGGGTCGTGCACAGGAACGCCGCGAGGACCGGGCCGAGCATGTAGCACAGCTCGTCCGTGGCCTGCTCGAAGGAGTTCGCCGTGTGCAGGGCGGCGGCGTCGCCCTTCAGCAGATGGGACCAGCGGGCGCGCGCCATGCCGCCGGTGTTCGGTGTCGTGGCCGTGGCGGCGTACGCGGCGAACAGGGTCCAGTCGGGGGCTCCGGAACGCACGCACAGCACCAGCGCGAGGGAGCCGAGCGCCGCGAACAGCGTCGCCGGGACCGCCACCCGGGCCTGGCCGTGCCGGTCCACGAGCCGCGCGGTCCAGGGCGCGACCAGCGCGGTCGCCGCCAGCCCGGTCGCGGTGACCGCACCGGCGAGGGCGTACGAGCCGCGCGTACCGGCGATCATCACGACCGCGCTGACGCTGAACATGCCCATCGGCAGCCGGGCGACGAGATTCCCGATGGTGAACGCCCGGGCGCCGGGCACGGACAGCAGACGCCGGTAGGGGCCGGGCGGCCGGCGCGAGGTGCGCGGAGTGCGCGGACGGAAGTCGGCGGCGACGAGGGCGTCGGCCGTGACGGTGAGCAAGGGGGCCTGGGGACCGGAGCGTTCCGGAGTCGGTTGCGGCATGCGTCCACCGTCGCCGCGGCCGATCACGGGGTCCAACACCTTCTCCGTACACATTCACGCACTTCCGTTGTAAGTTCGCCGGATGCCCGCACCCGCCCACCTCGATCCGCGCCTCCTGCGCGCCTTCGTCACCGTCGCCGAGGAGCTGCACTTCACCCGCGCCGCGGCCCGCCTGTACGTCGCCCAGCAGGCGCTCAGCCGCGACGTGCGGCGCCTGGAACGCGAGCTGGGCGCCGAGCTGTTCGTGCGGTCCACCCGGCAGGTGACGCTGACGGCCGACGGCGAGCGGCTGCTGCCGTACGCCCGCCGCGTGCTCCAGGCGCAGGACGACCTCCTCACCGCCTTCGGGCAGGCCCGCCCGCTGCTGGTCGACCTCAACTCGCCCGGGCTGGTCACCGGACGGCTGGTCCTGGAACGGGCCCGCCGGCTCGCACCCGAGCTGGAACTCATGGCCCGCTACGAGAGCGGGCTGACCGGCGCGGCCGCCGAACTGCTCGCGGGCCGGCTCGACGCCTCGTTCGGCCGGTTCGCGGGCCTCCCCCCGGCACTGCGGGCGGGACTCGGCCACCAGCCGGTCCGCTACGAGCCCATGGCGGTCGTCCTGCCCGAGGACCACCCTCTGGCCCCGCTGCCCGAGGTGCCGCTCGCCGCGCTGGCCGGCGAGACCGTGTACGCCGGGGCCGGCAACCCGCGGACCCCGGAGTGGACCGACCTGGGACACCGCCTGTTCGAGGGACGCGGCATCGACGTGGCGCCACCCCTTCCGCTGGCGATCGGGGACGAGGAGTTCCAGCGGATCATGGACAAGACGCGCAATCCGATCCTCGCGGTGGTGAGCTTTCCGGCCATGGCCTCGACCGTGGTGCGTCCGCTCGTCGAACCCGTCCCGCTGTCGCCGGTCTCCCTGGTCTGGCGAAAGGGGCTGGTGCACCCCGCTTTCGACGCGCTCCGCAGGGCCGCCGCCCAGGTCGCGGCCGAAAACGAGTGGCTCCACCGGCCCGCCGAGGCGTGGGTTCCGGCCAGTGACGCGGCTGTGATGTCCGTCCATTAACCGACACGGGGCAACCACATGTCCCTCGCGTGCGCTACATTCTTGGCCTGAGCACGGTGTGGTACAGGGGGCGCTCGAACCTGGTGGGGGCCGGTTCGGCCGACGGGTGCTCGGAGTCGTATGCGCACCCAGAACTGTCCCTCGGGGGGAAGTGCGTGCGCGTGAAGAATTGGCAGAAAGACGCCCAACCGGAGTGGCCCGGAGCCACGTCCGGTGCTCGTGATGTCGCGGAGCCGCAGGAGGACAGCACCCAGGTGCTTCCCGCGGCCGGTGGCTTCCCGGGCACCGCGGCGTTCCCGGCGGCCGGCGGGCCCACGGAGTCCGGGTGGTTCGGAGGTGCCCGGGACTTCCCGGCCGGCGCCGGAGAAGCGGACGTCCCGCGCCCCGGCCCGGACGCCGCCGAGACCGAGGTCCTCCGGCCCCGGGCGGGCGACGACCTCTTCGGCGGCGCGACGCGCCAGGACCGAATAGGCCAGGGCCGAGCGCCCCGGCACGGCGGGCGCCGGCCGGGGGACGCACCGCGCCGGGACACCGACCGGACGGACGTCCTCCCGTCGGCCGCCCAGGCGGCCCCGACCCGCGCCTTCCCCACCGGCGGCCCCGCCGCCCTGCGCGACCCCTGGCAGGAGACGCCGGGCGCCCTGGACGCGGACGCACCCGACGCGACGAACCAGGGCCCGGCCTCCGGCTCCGACCACACGCACGACCCCCACGAGGTGACGGTCCAGCTCGACGCCGTCCAGCTCGGTGACGGCGTCCTCCGCCGGGCGGCCGCAGGCCCCGGCAAGCACGCCGCCTCCGACGCCTCCGACGGACCGGTGTTCGTCGACGAGTCGGGCCGCCGCAGCCGCCGCTTCCGCCGCATCGGCATCGCCCTCGGCGGTGCCTGCGCGATCTACGCCGTGGTGATCGTCTCCACGCTCCTGTCGGGCAACTCCAACGCGCCCTGGCTGCCCGTACCCGGTCAGGAACAGGGCAAGCCGGCCGGACAGGTCGACACCACCCCGCTGCCCTCGCAGTCGGCGCAGCCCTCCGCGAGCGGCAGCGCCACCCCGCAGACCAGCCCCTCGGCCGGCACCGGCGCGGCGACGACACCGGGCGCCGAGGCCCCGGCGCCCGGCACCTCCGGCACCGCGCGGCAGCCGGGCACCAGCGCCGATCCCCGGCCCTCCGCGTCCGCGACCGCCCCGAAGCCGGGCGGGGGCGGTGCGGCCGAGCCGGACCCGACGGTGTCGACGCAGCAGCCGCCCCCCGTGGTCACGGACCCGTCGACGCCGGCCGGCGGGGGAGAGACCCCGGTCGACCCGACCACGCCCACGGACGGTGGCTCCGCCCCGGCCGATCCCGGCGGCACCACCGTGAACGGCGCGAGCGACACCTCCCCGGTGGCCGCCGGCCCCGTGGCCGCGCCCGTCGTCGACGCCGCACCGGCCGGCACCTCCACTTCCCCTTCCCTGTCCCCGGAGTACACCCTCTGATGGCCTCCCGCACCCGCCGTCACGGCGCCGCCCGCGGCGCCCGTGGCGGCGCCCGGCGCCGCCGCCTGCCCTTGCGCCTGCTGCTGCCGCTGCTCGTCCTCGTCGCCCTGGTGGCGATGCTCATGCTGCGCGGCTACGTGCACAGCGAGATCCTCGCCGACCACCGCATCCAGCCGCCCGCCGCCACCGACCACGTCCCCGAGAAGATCCTCGAGGGCGGCCCGGTCATCGACACCCGCGGCGGCCAGACCAACAGCCTGCGCGTGCCCGACCACCGCCTGGTCCTCACCTTCGACGACGGCCCGGACCCGGTCTGGACGCCGAGGGTGCTGGACGTGCTGAAGAAGCACGACGCCCACGCGGTCTTCTTCGTCACCGGCACCATGGCCTCCCGCTACCCGGACCTCGTCAAGCGCATGGTCGACGAGGGCCACGAGGTCGGCCTGCACACCTTCAACCACCCCGACCTCTCCTACCAGTCCAAGAAGCGCATCGACTGGGAGCTGTCGCAGAACCAGCTGGCGATCACCGGCGCGGCCGGCGTCCGCACCTCGCTCTTCCGCCCGCCGTACTCCTCCTTCGCCGACGCCATGGACGACAAGTCCTGGCCGGTCACCGAGTACATCGGCTCCCGCGGCTACATCACCGTCGTCAACAACACCGACAGTGAGGACTGGCAGAAGCCCGGCGTCCACGAGATCATCCGCCGCGCCACGCCGCACGGCGGCAAGGGCGCCATCGTCCTGATGCACGACTCCGGCGGCGACCGCCACCAGACCGTGCAGGCCCTGGACAGGTTCCTGCCCGACCTGAAGAAGAAGGGCTACGAGTTCGACAACCTCACCGAGGCCCTGGACGCGCCCAGCGCCATGACCCCGGTGACCGGCGTCGACCTGTGGAAGGGCAAGGCGTGGGTCTGGCTGGTCCAGGCCTCGGAGAAGCTCACCGACGGCCTCGTGGTGGGCCTGGCGATCATCGGCACCCTGGTCATCGGCCGGTTCGTGCTGATGCTGCTGCTGTCCGGCGTCCACGCCCGCCGGGTGCGCCGCAGGAGGTTCCGCTGGGGTCCGGCCGTCACCGAGCCGGTGACGGTGCTGGTGCCGGCGTACAACGAGGCCAAGTGCATCGAGAACACCGTTCGTTCGCTGATGGAGAGCGACCACCCGGTCGAGGTCATCGTCATCGACGACGGCTCCAGCGACGGCACGGCCCGGATCGTGGAGGCGATGGGCCTGCCCAACGTCCGGGTGATCCGCCAGCTCAACGCGGGCAAGCCCGCCGCGCTCAACCGCGGCCTGGCGAACGCCAGTCACGACATCGTCGTGATGATGGACGGCGACACGGTCTTCGAGCCGTCCACCGTCCGCGAACTCGTCCAGCCCTTCGGCGACCCGAAGGTCGGCGCCGTCGCGGGCAACGCCAAGGTCGGCAACAAGGACAGCCTCATCGGCGCCTGGCAGCACATCGAGTACGTGATGGGCTTCAACCTGGACCGCCGCATGTACGACGTGCTGCGCTGCATGCCGACGATCCCGGGCGCTGTGGGTGCCTTCCGGCGCTCCGCGCTGGAGCCGTTCGGCGGCATGAGCGACGACACCCTCGCCGAGGACACCGACGTCACCATGGCGCTGCACCGCGCAGGCTGGCGCGTCGTCTACGCCGAGAACGCCCGTGCCTGGACCGAGGCCCCGGAGTCCGTCCAGCAGCTGTGGTCCCAGCGCTACCGCTGGTCCTACGGCACCATGCAGGCCATCTGGAAGCACCGCCGCGCCGTGATCGAACGGGGCCCGTCGGGCCGTTTCGGCCGCGTCGGCCTGCCCTTCGTCTCCCTGTTCATGGTCGTGGCCCCGCTCCTGGCCCCGCTGATCGACATCTTCCTGCTCTACGGCATCGTGTTCGGCCCGACCCAGAAGACGATCGTGGCCTGGCTGGGCGTCCTGCTCCTCCAGGCGGTCTGCGCGGCCTACGCCTTCCGCCTCGACCGCGAACGCATGACCCATCTGATCTCGCTGCCCCTCCAGCAGATCCTCTACCGCCAGCTCATGTACGTCGTGCTGCTCCAGTCCTGGATCACCGCGCTCACCGGCGGCCGCCTGCGCTGGCAGAAGCTGCGCCGCACCGGCGTCGTCGAGGCCCCGGGCGGTGGGGTCCCGAGCCAGCGGTCGCGCAGCGGCAATGATCGGAGGCCCGTGGCATGACCCACGGATACACGACGGGTACGGGCAGGAACCCGGACCCGGCCGGCCCGTACGGAACGCTGCACGGCACGCCGCACGGGACGCCCTACGGAACGTCTGACGGGACGCCGTACGGAACGCCGTACGCGGGTACCCCTGGCGGCGCCCCGGGGACGCCGTACGCGGGAAACCCCGGGGGCGCCCCGGGGACGCCGTACGCCGTCCCGCAGCAGCGCACGACGGAGCCCGCGCCCGAGGCAGCCGCGCCGCCGGCCGCCCCGGCCCCCAAGAAGCCGGGCCGCGACCGGTACCTCGACCTGCTGCGTTCCATCGCCCTGGTCCGCGTCGTGGTCTACCACCTCTTCGGCTGGGCCTGGCTGTCGGTGCTGTTCCCGTCGATGGGCGTGATGTTCGCGCTGGCCGGATCGCTGATGGCGCGATCGCTGAAGCGCCCGGCGCTGAGCGTGATCCGCAGCCGCGTCCGCCGTCTCCTGCCGCCCATGTGGGCGTTCGGCGTGGTCGCGCTGGCGATGATGTTCGCGAGCGGCTGGAACCCGGCCGAGGACCCGGACCACGGCGACACCTGGGGCCTGCTGTCGCTGCTCAACTACGTCGTCCCGATCGGTGCCCCGCCCTACCCCTGGCACAGCGGGTCCCCGTCGGGACTGCTGGACGAGACCTGGGCCGTGCAGGCCGCGGGGCCGCTGTGGTACCTGCGCGCCTACCTGTGGTTCGTCATCGCGTCCCCCCTCCTGCTCTGGGCGTTCCGCCGTGCCCCGTGGCCGACGCTGTTCGCCCCGCTGGGGCTGACGGCGATCGTCGGCACGGGCCTGGTGAAGATCCCCGGTGAGACGGGCAACGCGGTCACCGACTTCGCGGTGTACGGCAGTTGCTGGGTGCTCGGCTTCGCCCACAACGAGGGCCTGCTGAAGCAGATCCCGCGCTACGTCGCCGTCTCCGTCGCCTCGCTGGTGATGGCGTTCGGCCTGTGGTGGGCCTCGGGCCACCTGGGCGCCGACGGCTGGGACCTCAACGACATCCCGATGGCGCAGGCCGCCTGGTCGTTCGGGTTCGTCGTGATCCTGCTCCAGTACTCCCCGTCCTGGCAGGAACTCCCGGGCCGGCTGGCCAAGTGGGACAAGCTGGTGACCCTCTCCAACAACCGGGCGGTCACCATCTACCTGTGGCACAACCTCCTGATCATGCTGACGGTGCCGATCATCGACCTGATGTACCGGCTCCCGTTCATGCAGAGCGCGCGGGCGGCGGACGCCCTCTCGGATGCGTACTCGCTCTGGATGTTCGCGCTCGTCTGGCCCCTGATCGGTCTGATGGTCCTCGCCGTCGGCTGGATCGAGGACCTCGCGGCGAAGCGCAGTCCGCGGCTGTGGCCGAACGGCACGAAGCGCTCCGCCGGGAAGCGGGCGACGGCCGGGGCGGCCCGCCGGGGCTGACGCCTTCCGCTCCCCCGTGCGAGACTGCCCCGGTTGCGGACGGGAACAGGGTGGCGTGAGCCGGCCCGGGGGAGCGGTGGGATGAGCAAGCGCCAGACACAGAAGATGCTGCGGCTGATGGCGAGCGGGGAGCCGGTCGAGCTCACCAGCGCGATGGCATCTGTGAAGAAGCTCGCCCGACTCGCCTTCGTCGCCCAGCAGTTCGGGTACGAGTACGCCGACGTGCGGCAGGGCGGCGGGAACAACAGCCGGCTCACGATGCTGATCGTGCCCGACCCCAGCCCGCAGGCACGGGCGCGGGCCGCGCAGAACTGGGCGCAGTACCCGCAGGCCGGCGACGGCGTCTCGGTGCCGCCACTCGTGCCGGACGCCCTCGAACTCCTCAAGGCCCGCATCAACTTCGACCTCACCGGCAAGAACGCCGAGAAGCGGATGGGGTACGGCGCCCTCGGCGTCACCGTCGGCTGCTGCGTCCTCGCCTTCCGGGCCGGTGGCCGGTCCGGCGACTTCGTGATGGCCGCGATCGTCTGGCTGTTCGTCCTGGCCGTCCTCGGCGTCGGCCTCCTCGTCACCCGCAAGCGCAACGCCACGTTCGCGGCCCGCCTCCAGGCGGCCGGGTTCGTGCCGGTGGCGGACGCGACGGGACGGGTGCGGTACCTGCCGCCGGGGGCGCAGCCGCCCGGCCACGGCAACCCCTTCGGCGCGTTCGGGGGCGGCGCCCCCGTCGCCGGACCGCAGTACGGCTACCCGGCGCCCGGCGGCCACCCCGCGCCCGGCGGCTACGGGCAGCCCGCTCCCGGTCCGTACGCCCCCCAGCAGCCGTACCCGCCCCAGGGCGCCTACGGCCGGCCGCCGCAGCCGTACGCGTCGCCGCAGCCGTACCCCCAGCAGAACCCGCACTGGCCGCCCCAGCAGCCGCAGGGCTGACCGGGTCCGGACCTCTCACCCCGCCGTCGCGCCGGGTGAGAGCAACGTTCCCTGCCGGTCACCCGCAGCCCCACCGGACCGAAACGCGCCCTTCCTACCGTCGGTGCGAACCGAGCCCCGGAGCGCGTGGAGGCGTCATGACAGTCCCTGGCGGCCGCTGGATCCAGCACTGGGATCCCGAGGACGAGACCTTCTGGAAGGAGACGGGAGAGCCGATCGCCCGGCGCAACCTGTTCTTCTCCGTCCTCTCCGAGCACATCGGGTTCTCGGTCTGGACGATGTGGTCCGTACTGGTGCTCTTCATGGGGCCCGAGTACGGGCTGACACCGGCCGACAAGTTCCTGCTGACGTCCGTGGTGACGCTGGTGGGGGCCGTGGTGCGGGTGCCCTACACCTTCGCCGTCGCCGTCTTCGGCGGGCGGAACTGGACGGTCGTCTCCGCGGGGCTGCTGCTCGTGCCGACCGTCGCGGCCTTCACCGTCATGGAGCCGGGGACGTCCTTCTCGACCTTCCTCCTGATCGGCCTGCTGGCCGGCATCGGCGGCGGCAACTTCGCCTCCTCCATGACCAACATCAACGCCTTCTTCCCGCTCCGCCGGAAGGGCTGGGCGCTCGGCCTCAACGCCGGGGGCGGCAACATCGGCGTGCCGGTCATCCAGCTCGTCGCGCTGGCGATCATCGGGGCGAGCGGCGGGCCCCGGGTGCTGCTCGGCATCTACATCCCGCTGATCCTCGTGGCCGCCCTCCTCGCCGCCCGCTTCATGGACAACCTCGCGTCCGTCCGGAACGACACCGGCGCCGCCAGGGACGCGGCCCGGGACCCGCACACCTGGATCATGTCCGTGCTGTACATCGGCACGTTCGGCTCGTTCATCGGCTACAGCTTCGCCTTCGGGCAGGTGCTGCAGACCCAGTTCGGGCGCACCCCGCTCCAGGCCGCGTACCTCACCTTCATCGGGCCGCTCCTCGGCTCCCTGATCCGGCCGCTCGGCGGCAGGCTCGCCGACCGGTTCGGCGGTGCGCGGATCACGCTGGGGAACTTCGTCGCCATGGCCGCCGCCACCGCCGTGCTCGTCGCCGCCAGCGTGGCGAAGTCGCTCGCGCTGTTCGTGGCCGTGTTCGTGGTGCTGTTCGTGCTCAGCGGGCTCGGCAACGGATCGACGTTCAAGATGATCCCCGGGATCTTCCAGAACAAGGCGCTGGCCAGGGGACTGACGGGGGAGGAGGCCGTGGCGTACGGGCGGCGGCTCTCCGGTGCCTCCATGGGGCTGATCGGCGCCGTGGGCGCGCTCGGCGGTGTCGCCATCAACCTCGCCTTCCGGCAGTCCTTCCTCTCCCTCGGCTCCGGCACCGGCGCCTTCGTCGCGTTCCTCGCCTACTACGCCGTCTGCTTCGCCGTCACCTGGGCGGTATACCTTCGCCGCCCCGCCGTACGGGTTCCGGACGGGCCGGCCGACCCCGCCGCGGCGAAGGACCGGCTCGGCTACGCCCGGGTGTGACGTAACACTGGTGACATGCGGTGGAACCGAGTCCGTCACGCGCCGTTGACAGGCTCGGACGCCGTACAGACAGGTACGACGACCGGGACGAGGGCGATGGACGACGAACAGCAGCAGCCGGACCACGGTCCCCTCGCCGGATTCACCGTGGGCGTGACCGCCGCGCGCCGCGCCGACGAACTGGGCGCGCTGCTCCAGCGGCGCGGCGCCGCCGTCCTGCACGCCCCGGCGCTGCGGATCGTGCCGCTCGCCGACGACAGCGAGCTGCTGGCGGCGACCAAGCAGCTGATCGACCAGGCGCCGGACGTGGTCGTGGCCACCACCGCCATCGGCTTCCGGGGCTGGGTCGAGGCCGCGGACGGCTGGGGGCTCGGCGACGCCCTGCTGGCGCGGCTGCGCACGGTGGAGCTGCTCGCCCGCGGCCCCAAGGTCAAGGGCGCGGTGCGCGCGGCGGGGCTGACGGAGCGGTGGTCGCCGTCCTCCGAGTCCATGGCCGAGGTGCTGGACCGGCTGCTGGCGGAGGGCGTCGACGGCCGCCGGGTCGCCGTACAGCTGCACGGCGAGCCGCTGCCGGGGTTCGTGGAGGCGCTGCGGGCGGGCGGCGCCGAGGTCGTCGGGGTGCCGGTCTACCGGTGGCTGCCGCCGGAGGACCTCGGGCCCGTGGACCGGCTGCTGGACGCCGCCGTCTCGCGGGGCGTGGACGCGGTGGCGTTCACCAGCGCGCCCGCCGCGGTCTCCTTCCTGGGCCGCGCCGAGGAGCGCGGCCTGCTGCCCGGGCTGCTCGACGCCCTCGGCCACGACGTGCTGCCCGCCTGCGTCGGCCCGGTCACCGCGGTGCCGCTCCAGGCGCACGGCGTCGACACGGTCCAGCCCGAACGCTTCCGGCTCGGCCCCCTCGTGCAGCTGCTGTGCCAGGAGCTGCCGGCCCGGGCCCGGTCGCTGCCCGTCGCCGGGCACCGGGTGGAGATCCGCGGCCACGCCGTGCTGGTCGACGGGGAACTCAAGGCGGTGCCGCCGGCCGGGATGTCCCTGCTGCGGGCGCTGTCCCGGCGGCCGGGCTGGGTCGTGCCCCGCGCCGAGCTGCTGCGGGCGCTGCCGGGCGCCGGGCGCGACGAGCACGCCGTGGAGACGGCGATGGCCCGCCTGCGCACCGCCCTCGGGACGCCGCGGCTGATCCAGACGGTGGTCAAGCGCGGCTACCGCCTGGCCCTGGACCCGGCCACGGACGCGAAGTACGCCGACGACTGACCCGGCGACAGTTCCGGCGCCGGGCTCCCGGCCCCGGGCGGTACGAGGGGTTCCGGGCGGGGAAGCGGGCAGGCACTGTAGAGGGAGCGGTCCACCTGCTCCCCTCCCCAGCCCGCTCCACCGCGGGCAACCCCTAGGCGGTGACAGGAACATGGCACTGGGCACGGTGACTGGTCCGTACGAGCTGCGGTTCGACACCGGGCGGGTCTGTCTGGACCTCCTCGCCACCACCCACCCCGTCGAACGGCTCGACTCCGTCGCGGTGCTGCGCGCCTGGATCACCGGCTCGGGGATCGTCCCGCCGGGCACGCCCCTGGCCCACGCCGACGGCTCCTGGCTGGCCGGTTTCCGCGAACTGCGCTGCCAGACCGCCCGCCTGGTGCGCGCCCGCGGCCCGCGCGGGCCCGGCCCGGCTCCCGGCGGGCCCTACGACCTCGCGCTCGCCCGCGTCAACGACCTCGCCCGCGCCGCGCCCCCCGCACCCCGGGCGGTGCGCGGCGAGGACGGCGCGCTGGTACGGGAGCTGACGGCGCCGGTGGAGTGTGCCGCACTGCTCGGCGCGCTCGCCCGGGACGCCGTGGAACTGCTCACCGACCCCGTCGCGCGGGCCGGCCTGCGCCAGTGCGCGGGCGACAACTGCCCCATCGTGTACGTGGACACCTCCCGGGGCCGCCGCCGGCGCTGGTGCTCCAGCGAGATCTGCGGCAACCGCGAGCGCGTCGCCCGGCACCGCCGCCGCGCGGCCCTCGCCCGCTGAGGCGTGCGGGATGTGCCGCCGTGTCCGCCGCTGCCCCCTTCGTCGCCCCGCCCCGGAGAAAACTGTCACCTCACGTTGAACACCCCGCGCCCCGCGTCCGTACCGGATGGACGAGCGACCGACTGGGGGAACCCCCGGACATCGGAGGTGGGCGTGCGCAAGGATTCCGTCGTGGCCGGTGAACGTGGTGCGAGGGCCCGACATCGCATGTCCCAGACCTCCTCGGAACCCGACGAGGACCTGATGCGCGCCCTCTACCGGGAGCACGCCGGCCCCTTGCTGGCGTACGTGCTGCGGCTGGTCGCGGGGGACCGGCAGCGCGCCGAGGACGTCGTCCAGGAGACGCTCATCCGTGCCTGGAAGAACGCCGGTCAGCTCAACCGTGCGACCGGATCGGTACGCCCCTGGCTGGTGACGGTCGCCCGGCGCATCGTCATCGACGGCCACCGCAGCCGGCAGGCCCGGCCGCAGGAGGTCGATCCGTCGCCGCTGGAGGTCATCCCCGCGGAGGACGAGATCGACAAGGCGCTGTGGCTGATGACGCTGTCGGACGCGCTCGACGACCTGACCCCGGCCCACCGGGAGGTTCTCGTCGAGACGTACTTCAAGGGGCGTACCGTCAATGAGGCGGCGCAGACACTGGGCATTCCCAGCGGCACCGTTCGCTCCCGGGTGTTCTACGCCCTGCGTTCGATGAAGCTGGCACTGGAGGAGCGGGGGGTGACGGCGTGATGAGCGGGTACGGGGGTTTCCAGGGATTCGGCGCGGGTGATTCGGGTAGTTCTGCCCCCATGCAGGGATCATCGGTGCCGAACGAACACGAGACCGTCGGCGCCTACGCCCTCGGGATTCTCGACGACGCCGAAGCAACCGCTTTCGAGGCGCACCTCGCCGACTGCGAGTGGTGCGCCCAGCAGCTCGACGAGCTGGCCGGCATGGAGCCCATGATGGCCGCCCTCGCCGACCTGCCGGGCGCGGGCACCCCCGCGATCGCCGAGTCCTTGAGCGTCAGGCCGAGCCCGCGCCTGGCGGAGAAGCTCGTCGACGAGGTCGCCGAGCGCCGCGCGAGCAAGCGCCGCCGCAACTTCTACCTGGTGGGCACCGCCGCCGCGCTGATCATCGGCGGCCCGTTCGCCGCGGTGGCGACGACCAGCGGCGGCGACGACGGCGGCGGCCACCGGACCGAGGCGCAGCAGACCAGCAGTCCGGCCGCGTCCGCGTTCGCCGCCATGCCCGACCGGGTCACCGCGACCGACCCGGCCACCAGGGTGAGTGCCACCGTGGCCCTGGAGAAGAAGGCGTGGGGCACCGACGCGGTCCTGGAGCTCAAGAACGTCAAGGGGCCCGAGAAGTGCTCCCTGATCGCCGTCGGCAAGAACGGCGAGCGCGAGACGCTCAGCTCCTGGTCCGTCCCGAACTGGGGCTACGGCATCCCGGGCGCCGCCACCGACAAGGCCAAGGAGCCGCTCTACGTGCACGGCGGCGCCGCCCTCGAACCCAACGAGATCGACCACTTCGAGGTCATGACCTTCGACGGCGACCGTCTGGTGGAGGTGGACGTGTAGGGCTCGCGGACCGCCCCGTGGCCTCCGGCCCCCCCTTCGCGTACGGTTGACGGCTGCCCAGCACGTCAGAAGGGGGCCCGGTGGCCGCACAGGCACAACAGGATTCGGCGGTCGACTCGGTGCACGATTCCGTACGCGACCGAGAGATCAGCGTGGAACAGGCACACCTGGACCGGGTGTACCGCCGCCTCGAGGAGAAGATCCACGAGGCCGAGTTCCTCATGCAGGACGCGGCGCGGCGCGGCCACGTCGGCACCCCCGGCGCGCTCGCCGAGCGCGACGCGCAGGTCTTCCGGGCGGGTATCCACCTGAACCGCCTCAACAACGAGTTCGAGGACTTCCTCTTCGGCCGGATCGACCTGCTCCTCGGCAGGGACGGCCAGAAGGGCGCGGACGGCGCGTACACGGCCGTGGAGCCCGCCGAGGGGTCCGTACGGCCCGACGACACCGCGGACATCGCCGAGACCCTGCACATCGGCCGCATCGGCGTCCTGGACGAGGACTACGCGCCGCTGGTGATCGACTGGCGGGCGCCCGCCGCCGCGCCGTTCTACCGTTCCACGCCCGTCGACCCGGGCCGGGTCGTGCGCCGCCGGGTCATCCGGTCCAAGGGGCGGCGCGTGCTCGGCGTCGAGGACGACCTGATGCGGCCCGAGATCACGGCGTACCTGGACGGCGAGGCGCTGCCCGTCGTCGGCGACGGCGCGCTGATGGCCGCCCTCGGCCAGGCCCGCACCCACAGCATGCGGGACATCGTCGCCTCCATCCAGGCCGAGCAGGACCTGGTCATCCGCGCCCCCGCCGCCTCCGTGACGTACGTCGAGGGCGGCCCCGGCACCGGCAAGACCGCCGTCGCCCTGCACCGGGCGGCGTACCTGCTCTACCAGGACCGGCGCCGCTACTCGGGCGGCATCCTGATCGTCTCGCCGACCCCGCTGCTCGTGGCGTACACCGAGGGCGTGCTGCCCTCCCTCGGCGAGGAGGGCCAGGTCGCGATCCGCGCGATCGGCTCACTCGTCGACGGTGCCGAGGCCACGCTGTACGACTCCCCGGCCATCGCCCGTGCCAAGGGCTCCTCGCGGATGCTCAGGGTGCTGCGCAAGGCCGCGCGCGGCGCGCTGGAGCCGGAGGGCTCGCCGACCCTGCTGCGGGTCGTGGCCTTCGGCCGGCGGCTGGAGCTGGAGGCGGAGGAGCTGGCCGCCGTCCGCCGCACGGTGCTCGGTGGCACGGCGCCCGTCAACCTGCTGCGTCCGCGCGCCCGCCGGCTGCTCCTGGACGCCCTGTGGGGCAAGTCCGGCGCGGCCGGCCGGCACAGCGACCCGGAGCTGGCCGCCGAGCTCCGCTCCTCCTTCGACGAGGACGTCAGCTCCGAGGACTCCTTCATCGCCTTCCTGGACGCCTGGTGGCCGGAGCTGACGCCCGGTGCCGTGCTGGCGGCCATGGCGGACGAGAAGCGGCTGGGCCGCTGGGCGCGGCGGATCCTCAACCCCGGCGAGGTCCGCAAGGTGGCCCGGTCGCTGCGGCGCGAGGGCCACTCCGTGCACGACATCGCCCTGCTCGACGAGCTCCAGGCCGTCCTCGGCACCCCGGCACGCCCCCGCAAGCGGCGCGAGCTGGATCCCCTGGACCAGCTCACCGGCCTCGAGGAGCTGATGCCGCAGCGCGAGGAGACCCAGCGGGAGCGCGCAGAGCGGCTGGCGCAGGAGCGCACCGAGTACGCGCACGTCATCGTCGACGAGGCGCAGGACCTCACGCCCATGCAGTGGCGGATGGTCGGCCGCCGCGGCCGGCACGCCACGTGGACGGTCGTCGGTGACCCGGCCCAGTCCTCCTGGTCCGACCCCGACGAGGCGGCGGCGGCCCGCGACGAGGCCCTGGGCACGCGCCCGCGGCGGCGCTTCGAGCTCACGGTGAACTACCGCAACCCGGCCGAGATCGCCGAGCTGGCCGCGAAGGTGCTGGCCCTCGCGATGCCCGGCTCCGAGGCGCCGACGGCGGTCCGCTCGACCGGTGTGGAGCCGCGCTTCGCCGTCGTCGGGGACGCCCTCGCGTCGACCGTGCGGACGGAGGCGGCCCGGCTGCTCGACCTGGTCGACGGCACCGTCGGCGTCGTCGTGGCCATGAACCGCCGCGAGGAGGCCCGGCGCTGGCTCGCCGGGCTCGGCGACCGGGTGGTGGCGCTGGGCAGCCTGGAGGCCAAGGGTCTGGAGTACGACGCGACCGTCGTCGTCTCGCCGGCCGACATCGCGGACGAGTCGCCCGCCGGGCTGCGCGTGCTCTACGTCGCCCTGACCCGCGCCACCCAGCAGCTGACGATCGTCTCGGCCGACCGGGACGAGCCGGACGCGGCCGGGGTGCCGGACCTGCTGCGCGACTGAGGGCACCGGGATGTGCGAAAGGCCCGCGCCGTCGTCCGGCGCGGGCCTTCCGCGTTGGTCAAGCGGCACCGACCCGCCATGCTCGCCTCGCGGCAAGTGGTCGCTCGTAGCGACGAAGGTTGGGCCCGGGGGCTTGGATCGAGCCGGTGCCACATCCAAGGTAACAAACGATCCCCGCATGACAATTCCCGTCCCGCGAGTTCTTTTCCGGGGCCGGGCTGCCGCTCCCCGAAGCCTCTTCCGCCGACGCGCAACTTCTCGTATGGTGGAAGTCGTTTTCCGAAAGCAGCTCTCCGTCGGTCGAACGGCGCGCGAACGAAAAGTTCGCAATCCGGGGCGGCTACCACGTACCCGGTGGTAGGTGCGACGATCGGACGGCACAACACGCGACACGGTGAAAGCAGAGGAAGTCGGCCATGGCTACGGCGCCCAGCGTCTCCTACTCGATGACCATCAGGTTGGAGGTGCCCGCGAGCGGAACCGCCGTTTCGCAGCTCACCACCGCCGTGGAGTCCTCCGGCGGCTCGGTGACCGGCCTCGACGTCACCGCCTCCGGCCACGACAAGCTGCGGATCGACGTCACCATCGCGGCCGGCTCGACCTCCCACGCCGACGAGATCGTGGAGCAGCTGCGCGGCATCGAGGGCGTCATCCTCGGCAAGGTCTCCGACCGTACGTTCCTGATGCACCTCGGCGGCAAGATCGAGATGGCGTCGAAGCACCCCATCCGCAACCGTGACGACCTGTCCATGGTCTACACGCCCGGCGTGGCCCGCGTCTGCATGGCGATCGCCGAGAACCCCGAGGACGCCCGCCGCCTGACCATCAAGCGCAACTCCGTTGCGGTCGTGACGGACGGCTCCGCGGTGCTGGGCCTCGGCAACATCGGCCCGAAGGCCGCGCTGCCGGTCATGGAGGGCAAGGCGGCCCTGTTCAAGCGCTTCGCCGGCATCGACGCCTGGCCGATCTGCCTCGACACCCAGGACACCGACGCGATCGTCGAGATCGTCAAGGCCATCGCCCCGGGCTTCGCCGGCATCAACCTGGAGGACATCTCCGCGCCGCGCTGCTTCGAGATCGAGGCCCGGCTGCGCGAGGCCCTCGACATCCCCGTCTTCCATGACGACCAGCACGGCACGGCGATCGTCGTCCTCGCCGCCCTGACCAACGCGCTGCGCGTGGTCGACAAGCCCATCGAGAACGTGCGCGTCGTCATGTCCGGCGCGGGCGCCGCCGGCACGGCGATCCTCAAGCTGCTGCTCGCCGCGGGCGTCAAGAACGCCGTCGTCGCCGACATCCACGGCGTCGTCCACTCCGGCCGCGCCGACCTGGTCGACGCCGCCCCCGAGTCGGCGCTGCGCTGGATCGCCGACAACACCAACCCCGAGGGCCTGACCGGCACCCTGAAGGAGGCGGTGCACGGCGCCGACGTCTTCATCGGCGTCTCCGCCCCCAACGTCCTGGACGGCGACGACGTGGCCGCCATGGCCGACGGCGCGATCGTGTTCGCGCTCGCGAACCCCGACCCCGAGGTGGACCCGGCAATCGCCCGTCAGACGGCGGCGGTTGTGGCCACCGGCCGCTCCGACTTCCCGAACCAGATCAACAACGTGCTGGTCTTCCCGGGCGTGTTCCGCGGTCTGCTGGACGCCCAGTCCCGCACGGTCAACACCGAGATGATGCTGGCCGCCGCGCAGGCCCTCGCGGACGTGGTGACCGAGGACGAGCTGAACCCGAACTACATCGTCCCGAGCGTGTTCAACGACAAGGTCGCCGGTGCCGTCGCGGGCGCCGTGCGCGAGGCGGCGAAGGCCGCCGGCGTGGCGTCGTAGGGGCCCCACGCAGGGACACGGCGGTCCGTGCCGCGGCTGTGAGGATCGCCACGACGGGCCGCCGTACCGGCGCGTCGTGGAACGGAGCGCCTCGGACGGCCCTCTAGGGTTGCGCCAGACCGGGGTCCGGGGCCCTCTCCGTTGACTCCCAAGGGTGTTCTCACGACTCCTGGGGGTGCCGGATTGGCATTACCGCCGCAGGTGCAGGCAGGATGCCTGTCTGGGCGCGAGGGCCCGAGGACGGACCCCGGGTGAGGGAACTGTCCGAGGTTCCTGGCAGCATCGGCTTTCGCTGTGCCCGCATGCGGCTCCGCCGCGTGGCACGCCTCAACGGCAAGAAGAACACGGGAGTAACAACATGAACCGCAGTGAGCTGGTGGCCGCGCTGGCCGACCGCGCCGAGGTGACCCGCAAGGACGCCGACGCCGTGCTGGCCGCGTTCGCCGACGTCGTCGGCGACATCGTCTCCAAGGGCGACGAGAAGGTCACCGTCCCCGGCTTCCTGACCTTCGAGCGCACGCACCGTGCCGCTCGCACCGCCCGCAACCCGCAGACCGGCGAGCCGATCCAGATCCCGGCCGGCTACAGCGTGAAGGTCTCCGCGGGCTCCAAGCTCAAGGAAGCGGCCAAGGGCAAGTAAGCGCTCCGCTTCGAGCGCCGGGGACTGGGCGGACCGCTCGTTCGGGCTGCGGTCGTTTCGCGGCCGCGGGCCGGGTGCGGCTGGTCGCGCAGTTCCCCGCGCCCCTTTCCGGGGCGCTCGACGCAACGCCGATGGGGCGGTCACCCGAGATCGGGTGACCGCCCCATCGGCGTGTCCGGAGGTGCTAGCCGAGTGCCTTGCCCGGGAGTTCGACCTTCGCGCCCAGTTCCACGAGCTTCTCCATGAAGTTCTCGTAGCCCCGGTTGATCAGGTCGATGCCGTGGACCCGGGACGTGCCCTGGGCCGCGAGGGCGGCGATGAGGTAGGAGAAGCCGCCGCGCAGGTCGGGGATGACCAGGTCGGCGCCCTCCAGCTTGGTCGGTCCCGAGACGACCGCCGAGTGGAGGAAGTTGCGCTGGCCGAAGCGGCAGTCGGAGCCGCCGAGGCACTCGCGGTAGAGCTGGATGTGGGCGCCCATCTGGTTGAGCGCGGAGGTGAAGCCGAGCCGGGACTCGTAGACCGTCTCGTGGACGATGGACAGGCCCGTGGCCTGCGTCAGGGCGACCACCAGGGGCTGCTGCCAGTCGGTCTGGAAGCCGGGGTGCACGTCCGTCTCCAGGGCGATGGACTTCAGATGGCCGCCCGGGTGCCAGAAGCGGATGCCCTCGTCGTCGATCTCGAAGGCGCCGCCCACCTTCCGGAAGGTGTTCAGGAACGTCATCATCGAGCGCTGCTGGGCGCCGCGGACGTAGATGTTCCCCTCGGTCGCCAGTGCCGCCGACGCCCAGGAGGCGGCCTCCAGGCGGTCGGAGAGGGCGCGGTGGGTGTAGCCGCCGAGCTGGTCCACACCGGTGATGCGGATGGTGCGGTCGGTGTCCATCGCGATGATCGCGCCCATTTTCTGCAGGACGCAGATCAGGTCCTCGATCTCCGGCTCCACGGCCGCGTTGGACAGCTCCGTGACGCCCTCGGCGAGCACCGCCGTCAGCAGCACCTGCTCGGTCGCGCCGACGGACGGGTACGGCAGGTTTATCTTCGTGCCGCGCAGCCGCTGCGGGGCCTCCAGGTACTGGCCGTCCGCCCGCTTCTCGATCTTCGCGCCGAACTGCCGCAGCACGTCGAAGTGGAAGTCGATGGGCCGGCCGCCGATGTCGCAGCCGCCCAGACCGGGGATGAAGGCGTGGCCGAGGCGGTGCAGCAGCGGGCCGCAGAAGAGGATCGGGATGCGCGACGAGCCCGCGTGGGCATCGATGTCTGCGACGTTCGCGCTCTCCACGTGGGTGGGGTCGAGCACCAGCTCGCCGGGCTCCTCGCCCGGACGGACCGTGACCCCGTGCAGCTGCAGCAGTCCGCGTACGACCCGCACGTCGCGGATGTCGGGCACATTGCGCAGCCGGCTCGGCGCACTGCCCAGCAGGGCGGCGACCATGGCCTTCGGCACGAGGTTCTTCGCACCGCGGACCCGGATCTCGCCCTCCAGCGGGGTTCCGCCGTGGACAAGCAGTACGTCATCAGCGCCGTTGACGGTCATGAATCTCGCGTTCCGTGGGGTGGGGCAGGGGCCAGAAGGGAAAGGGTAGTCGCCCCGCACCCCCCTTAAGTAAGCCCGAGGAGGGTCCGGCGACGTCATGGCTGTGTCACAACACGAAGGGTCTCGCGGCGGGTACGGGCGGTCACCGGGCGGGCGCGTGCGGGGGCGTCCGTTCACCCCCGTGCCCCCGATTGCCTCCCCATGGGAGGGGAACATGCGGGATCATGTCTGGCATGACCGAGGTGTCCTCGCTCACGGGGCGGCTGCTCGTGGCAACGCCCGCCCTGGCGGACCCGAACTTCGAGCGTGCGGTGGTGCTCCTTCTCGACCACGACGAGGAGGGCTCCCTCGGTGTCGTCCTCAACCGCCCCACGCCGGTCGACGTGGGCGACATCCTGGAGGGCTGGGGGGACCTCGCCGGTGAGCCCGGGGTGGTCTTCCAGGGCGGCCCGGTGTCGCTGGACTCGGCCCTCGGTGTCGCCGTCGTCCCCGGCGGGGCGTCCGGGGAGGCGGCCCCGCTGGGCTGGCGCAGGGTGCACGGCGCGATCGGTCTGGTCGACCTGGAGGCGCCGCCGGAGCTGCTGGCGCCCGCCCTCGGCGCCCTGCGGATCTTCGCCGGGTACGCCGGCTGGGGCCCCGGTCAGCTGGAGGGCGAGCTGACGGAGGGCGCCTGGTACGTGGTGGAGTCGGAGCCGGGTGACGTGTCCTGTCCGGTCCCGGAGAGGCTCTGGCGCGAGGTCCTGCGCCGCCAGCGCAGCGAGCTGGCGATGGTGGCGACGTACCCGGACGACCCTTCGCTCAACTGAAGCGTGTGAGCTTCAGTACCCTTGACCTTTATGAGCACTCTCGAGCCCGAGCGCGGGACTGGTACGGGGACCCTCGTAGAGCCGACGCCACAGGTGTCCCACGGCGACGGCGACCACGAGCGCTTCGCCCATTACGTCCAGAAGGACAAGATCATGGCGAGCGCCCTCGACGGCACCCCCGTCGTGGCGCTGTGCGGGAAGGTCTGGGTGCCGGGCCGCGACCCGAAGAAGTACCCGGTGTGTCCCATGTGCAAGGAGATCTACGAGTCCATGAGCGCCGGCGGCGACCAGGGCAAGGGCGGCGACAAGAAGTAGCCGCCCGTCCGACCCGTCCTCCCGAGGCCCCCGGAGCGTGCCCGCGCGCGTTCCGGGGGCTTTCGCGTGTCCGGGGGCGGCGCCCGGACCTCGCGTGTCACGAAGTGGTTGAGACCTCTTGTGGACATGTTCATGTAGTCCATAACCTCCTGGATGTTGTGCAGAGCGAAACAGTCATTGCATATGTTGCAACGCGCGTCCGGAGGATCACTCCATGAAGCTCTCCCCCCGACTGGCCGTCCTCGTGGCCGCCACCGCCGTCGTCGCCGCGGCCTGCGCGCCCCAGACGTCCGACAACTCCTCCTCCGGCAAGGACGAGAAGAGCGGCACCCTGCGGGTCTGGCTCTTCCAGGAGGTCAACAACAAGCCCAAGGAGCAGGTCGTCGACCAGGTCCTCGCCGGATTCCGGAAGGCGCACGAGGACACGAAGGTCTCCGTCGAGTACATCCCCGTCGAGACCCGCGCCCAGCGCATCAAGGCCGCCTTCAACGACCCGAAGAGCGCCCCCGACGTCATCGAGTACGGCAACACCGACACCGCCGGGTACGTGAAGGACGGCGGACTCGCTGACGTCACCGAGGAGTTCGGCGCCTGGAACGAGGCCAAGGACACCGACCCGACCGCCCGGCAGTCGGTCACCGTGGACGGCAAGGTCTACGGCGCCCCGTACTTCGTGGGCGTACGGGCCCTGTACTACCGCACCGACGTGTTCAAGGAGCTGGACCTGCGGCCCCCCACGTCGCTGGACGAGCTGACGTCCACCGCCAGGACGATCCGCGCCGCGAAGCCCGGCCTGTACGGCCTCGCGGTCGGCGGCGCCTACACCTACGGCGCGATGCCCTTCATCTGGGCCAACGGCGGCGAACTCGCCACCGGCAAGGGCGGTTCGTACGCCTCCGCCATCGACAGCGCCGCCGCCCGCAAGGGCATCACGGCGTACACGTCCCTCTTCGGCGACGACAACTGCCCGGCCGCCAAGTGCGCCGGCATGGGCGGCAACGACACCGTCACCGCGTTCGCGTCCGGCAAGGCGGCCATGGCGATCGGCGGCGACTTCAGCCACCAGGCCGTGGAGGCCGGCAGCGTCAAGGGCAAGTACGCCGTCGTGCCGCTGCCCGGCGTGAAGCCCGGCTCCATCGCCCCGGCCTTCGCGGGCGGCAACAACATCGGCGTCCTCAGGAGCACCTCGCACCGCACCCTCGCCGTCGACCTGATGAAGCGGCTGGCGTCGAAGGAGGCACAGGGCGACCTGTTCGACGCGATGGGCTTCCTGCCGACCTTCACGGACGTCCGGCAGGGGGTGGCGGCCAAGGAGCCGTTCGTGAAGCCGTTCGTCGACACCCTCGCCGCGGGCACGAAGTTCGTGCCGGCGTCGGCCGCGTGGGCGACGATCGACTCGTCGCTGGTGCTGCCGACGATGTTCCAGGAGGTGGTCAGCGGCAAGAAGGACGTGGACGCTGCCGCCGGGGGCGCGGCGAAGAAGATGAACGAGGCGTTTGGCTCCGCCGGATGAGTGTGCCGCCTTCCAGCTCGGGGGGCGCGGTGAGCGGGCGGGTGCGGGTGCGTCGTGGTTCTTCGCGCCCACGCGGCGGTAGCCGCACATCCGGCACAGCCCCGCGCCCCTACCGGGCCACCCCCTGGATCTACCTCGCACCCGCTCTCGTCGTCCTCGGTGGCTTGCTCGTCTACCCCGTCTACCAGCTCGGGCTGATCTCCTTCCTGGAGTACACGCAGGCCCAGGTGTCCGGCGGGGAGCCGACCAGCTTCCAGGGGTTCGGGAACTACGCCGAGTTGTTCGGCGACAGTGAGTTCTGGCGGGTGTTGCTCGCGACCGTCGTGTTCGCGGGCGCCTGTGTCGTTTCCACGCTGGCCGTCGGGTGCGCGCTCGCCGTGCTGCTCACGCGGGTGCGGGCGCTGCCGCGGCTCGCGCTCATGCTGGCCGCGCTCGGAGCCTGGGCGACTCCGGCGGTCACCGGGTCGACGGTGTGGCTGCTGCTGTTCGACCCGGACTTCGGGCCGGTCAACCGGATGCTGGGCCTCGGCGACCACTCCTGGACGTACGGGCGCTACAGCGCCTTCCTGCTCGTCCTGCTCGAAGTGGTCTGGTGTTCCTTCCCGTTCGTCATGGTCACCGTCTACGCCGGGATCCGCGCCGTCCCCGCCGAGGTGCTGGAGGCCGCCGCGCTCGACGGGGCGTCCCAGTGGCGGATCTGGCGCTCGGTGCTGGCACCGATGCTCCGGCCGATCCTCGTGGTCGTGACCATCCAGTCGGTCATCTGGGACTTCAAGGTCTTCACCCAGATCTACGTCATGACGAACGGCGGCGGCATCGCCGGCCAGAACCTCGTCCTCAACGTCTACGCCTACCAGAAGGCGTTCGCGTCCTCGCAGTACAGCCTCGGCTCCGCGATCGGCGTCGTCATGCTGCTGATGCTGCTCGCCGTGACGCTGGTCTACCTGCGGCTGCTGCGCCGCCAGGGGGAGGAGCTGTGAATCTTCCGCGCACGCGTGTGCGCCGTCCCTGGCGGCTGGCGGCCGAGGCGTCGGCACTGCTGATCGCGGTCGTGGTGGCCTTCCCGCTGTACTGGATGGTGCTGAGCGCGTTCAAGCCGGCCGGGGAGATCGAGTCGAGCGAGCCGCGGCCGTGGACGCTGACGCCCACGCTGGATTCCTTCCGGCGGGTCTTCGGCCAGCAGGAATTCGGCCGCTACTTTCTCAACAGTCTGCTCGTGGCGGTCACCGTCGTCGTCGCCTCGGCACTGATCGCCTTTCTCGCCGCGACCGCGGTGACACGTTTCCGGTTCCGTTTCCGGACCACCCTGCTGATCATGTTCCTGGTGGCCCAGATGGTGCCCGTGGAGGCGCTCACGATTCCGCTGTTCTTCCTCATGCGCGACCTCGGCCAGCTGAACACCCTGGGGTCACTGATCCTGCCCCACATCGCCTTCTCGCTGCCCTTCGCCATCTGGATGCTGCGGGGCTTCGTGAAAGCGGTGCCCGAAGCCCTGGAGGAAGCCGCCCACATCGACGGAGCGAGCCGGGCGCGCTTTCTGTGGCAGATCCTTTTCCCCCTGGTCTTCCCGGGGCTCGTGGCGACCAGTGTCTTCTCCTTCATCTCGACCTGGAACGACTTCCTGTTCGCCAAGTCGTTCATCATCAGCGACACCTCCCAGTCGACCCTCCCGATGGCGCTGCTGGTCTTCTACAAGCCGGACGACCCCGACTGGGGCGGCGTCATGGCGGCCTCCACCGTGATGACGATCCCGGTGCTGGTCTTCTTCGTACTCGTGCAACGACGACTCGTCTCCGGCCTCGGCGGAGCGGTGAAGGACTGACGTGACCGAACTGATTCCGGCGCCGCGCGCCGTCGAAGGCCCCGGGGACCGCGCCGTCCTGCTCGACGGGGACACCACCCTGTGGGCCGCTCCCGGTACGGAGAGCACGGAACGCTGGCTGCGCGCCACGCTCGGCGCCGCCTTCGCGCTGCCCCTGCGGCCGGGAGCGCAGGACGACGCCGGCGTACGGCTGCTGCTGGACGACGCGCTGGAGCCGGAGGCGTACCGGCTGAGCGTGACCCGCGACCGGGGCGTCGAGATCCGCGGCGGCGGCCCCGCGGGCGTCTTCTGGGGCGCCCAGACCCTGCGGCAGCTGCTCGGACCCGAGGCCTTTCGCCGGGCGCCCCTGCGGCCCGGCACCGCGCCCGGCGTCCCGGAGCGGTCCGTCGAGGACGCGCCCCGCTTCCGCTGGCGCGGCATGATGCTGGACGTGGCCCGGCACTTCATGCCCAAGGACGGCGTCCTGCGCTACCTGGACCTGATGGCCGCCCACAAACTCAACGTGCTGCACTTCCACCTGACGGACGACCAGGGCTGGCGCGTCGAGATCAAGCGGTACCCGAAACTCACCGAGACCGGTTCCTGGCGGTCGCGCACCAAATACGGGCACCGGGCATCGCCGCTGTGGGAGGACAAGCCGCACGGCGGCTTCTACACCCAGGACGACATCCGGGAGATCGTCGCCTACGCCGCCGAACGGCACATCACCGTCGTCCCCGAGATCGACGTACCCGGGCACTCGCAGGCCGCCATCGCCGCCTATCCGGAACTCGGCAACACCGACGTCGCCGACACCGCCGCGCTCACCGTCTGGGACACCTGGGGCGTCTGCGAGAACGTCCTCGCGCCCACCGACGCGACCCTGCGCTTCTACGAGGGCGTGTTCGAGGAACTCCTCGACCTCTTCCCCTCGCAGTTCGTGCACGTCGGCGGTGACGAATGCCCCAAGGGGCAGTGGCAGCGGTCGCCCGCCGCGCAGGCGCGCATCGAGGAACTCGGGCTCGCCGGCGAGGACGAACTCCAGGCCTGGTTCATCAAGCACTTCGACCGGTGGCTGACCGCCCGCGGGCGCAGGCTCATCGGCTGGGACGAGATCCTCGAGGGCGGACTGGCCGAGGGCGCGGCCGTCTCGTCCTGGCGCGGGTACGCCGGCGGGGTCGCCGCCGCGCGCGCGGGGCACGACGTGGTCATGTGCCCCGAGCAGCAGGTGTACTTGGACCACCGGCAGGACGCGGGCGAGGACGAGCCCGTACCGATCGGATTCGTGCGCACCCTGGAGGACGTCTACCGGTTCGAGCCGGTTCCACCGGAGTTGACGCCCGAGGAGGCCGCGCACGTGCTCGGCACCCAGGCGAACGTGTGGACCGAGGTGATGGAGACCCAGGCCCGCGTGGACTACCAGGTCTTCCCGCGTCTGGCCGCCTTCGCGGAGGTCGCCTGGAGCGCCCTGCCCGTCCCGGGCGAACGGGACTTCGCCGGCTTCGAACGACGGATGGCCGCCCACTACCGGCGGCTCGACGCCCTGGGCGTCGCCTACCGGCCGCCCACCGGCCCCCTGCCGTGGCAGCGACGGCCGGGAGTGCTCGGCCGGCCGATCGACGGACCGCCGCCGAACAAGTAAGGAAAACGCCCCGAATCGCCACTGAAGAGTGGCAACTCGAGCGCATCGTCGACCAACGGGTATCCCGTGCGAAAACGGACCATCTCGACGACGAGGTGGGCGAATGCCTCCTAGCGGACCCCCGCGTTCGGGCCCTGCGAAGATGTGCCAGAGTTGCCACGTCCGCCCTGTCAGGTCGTACCGTACGGCAACACGGGCGGGACCAGGTGGGACAGCGGGAAGGGGCAGTCGGTTTGACCACGCACGCACCGCAGGCGGCGCAGGCCGTCACGCTGCCCACGACACTGGACGAGGCCGTGGCGGCGCTCGCGGCCATGCCCGCCGCCGTGCCGGTGGCGGGCGGCACCGATCTGATGGCCGCCGTCAACTCCGGGCAGCTCAGGCCGGCCGCGCTGGTCGGCCTCGGCCGCATCAGCGAGATCCGCGGCTGGCAGTACCAGGACGGTCACGCGCTGCTCGGCGCCGGGCTCACGCACGCCCGCATGGGCCGCCCCGACTTCGCCGCCCTCATCCCGGCGCTCGCCGCCGCCGCGCGCGCCGCCGGCCCGCCGCAGATCCGCAACGCGGGCACCCTGGGCGGCAACATCGCCTCCGCCGCCCCCACCGGGGACGCGCTGCCCGTGCTGGCCGCGCTGGAGGCGACCCTGATCATCGCGGGCCCGGGCGGGGTCCGCCGCGAGATGCCGGTCTCGCACCTGCTGGCCGGCATGGAGATGCTCCGCGCGGGCGAACTCATCGGCTACGTGCGCGTGCCGCTGCTGCACGCGCCGCAGGTCTTCCTCAAGGCGACCGGCCGGACCGGGCCGGGCCGGGCGATGGCGTCCGTGTCCCTGGTCCTCGACCCCGCTAGGCGGGGCGTGCGCTGCGCGGTCGGTGCCATCGCGCCGATGCCGCTGCGGCCCCTGGAGGCCGAGCAGTGGGTGGCCTCGCTCATCGACTGGGACAACGGCCGCGCGATCGTCCCGGAGGCGCTCGCCGCCTTCGGCGAGTACGTCGCCGCCGCCTGCATCCCCGACGCGGCCCCGGCCGAGGACGGCTCCGTGCCGCAGCTCCCGCCCGCCGTACTGCACCTGCGGCGCACCGTCGCCGCGCTGGCCCGACGAGCACTGGGGAGGGCGCTGTCGTGACCGACGACCAGCACGGAGAGGACGCGCCCCGGAGCGGCGGACGCTGGGACCCGCTGCCCCAGGGCGACTACGACGACGGCGCGACGGCCTTCGTGAAGCTCCCCGAGGGCGGCATCGACGCGCTGCTGGCCTCGGCCGACAGCCCGCTCGCCGCGCCCGGGCACGGCTATGTGCCGCCGCAGATCACGGTCGCGCCCGCCACCACCGCCGGGACCGACCCGGCGGCCACCGGGAGCTGGGCGCTGCCGTCCGCCCCCGTGGACGGCGCGCAGTGGCACGTCCCGGACGCCGGACAGCAGTACCCCGGGCACCAGGAGTTCACCGGCTACGCGCAGCAGGACCCCTACGGCCAGGCCGCGGGGTACGACCCGCACGCCGGGCACGGCGACCGGTTCACGTACCACCCGGGCGCCACCGGACAGTGGGACTTCTCCGACGCCGCCGCGGACAACGCGGCATCGGACGCCGAGGCGGGGCACGAGGCGCCCGGCCAGGACGTCACCGGGCAGTGGTCCATCCCCGTCGCCGGCGGTGACCTCCCGGACGAGTCGGGAGAGTTCACCGCGTCGTCGCTGGCCGAGCAGTGGGGCGGCACCGCACCGGCCACCCTCCCCGGCGGCGCACCGGCGCCCTGGGCGACCCAGCCGTGGGCGCAGGAGCCGGCCGGGCCGGACCGGGCCGGCGACGACCTGGCCGCCGGGACCGCGCAGGACTCCGCCCCTTCCGCCGGACCCGGGCCCTTCCCCGTCCGGGCGGCGGGCGCGTACCCGCACGCACCCGCGGAGCCCGGCGCCGGGACCGTGCCGCCTGCGCCGTCGGCGGACGGGACGACGACCGGCGAGGCACCGGCCGGCGAGGTACCGGCCGACGGGACGGGTCCCGACGGGACGGGTCCCGACGCGACGAGTCCCGACGGGACGGCGCCGGACGGCATGGCCTCGGACGGCATGCCGTCGGACGGGACAGCCTCCGACGAACCGGCCCCCGACGAGACAGCACCCGGCCAGGGAGCGGTCGACGAGGCCGCGACCGGCGAGGCGGCGACGGACGAGGCCGCGACCGGCGAGGCGCCTGCGGCAGAGGAGGCCCCTGAGGCCCCTGAGGCCGAGGAGGCCCCTGAGGCCCCTGAGGGCTCCGCAGAGCCCCCCGTGGCGCCCACCGGGGACGAGGAGACGGCTCCCGACCCGGAGAGCCCCGAGGCGGCCCCCACCGACCCGGCGCCGTCAGCGGAACCGGTGGCCGCGCAGGAGACGGAGGACGAGCCGCGTCCGGAGCCCCCGGGCTCCGCCGCCCCCGCCGAGCCGGCCCCCGCCGCCCCCGTCGGCCCGCAGGACGAGCACCCCCTCGCCTCCTACGTGCTCCGCGTCAACGGCGCCGACCGCCCCGTCACCGACGCGTGGATCGGCGAGTCCCTGCTGTACGTGCTGCGCGAACGCCTCGGGCTCGCGGGCGCCAAGGACGGCTGCTCGCAGGGCGAGTGCGGGGCCTGCAACGTCCAGGTCGACGGACGGCTGGTCGCCTCCTGCCTGGTCCCGGCCGTCACCGCCGCGGGCAGCGAGGTGCGCACCGTCGAGGGCCTGGCCGCCGACGGGCAGCCGTCGGACGTGCAGCGGGCGCTCGCCCGGTGCGGCGCGGTGCAGTGCGGTTTCTGCGTGCCCGGCATGGCGATGACCGTGCACAACCTCCTGGAGGGCAACCCCGCGCCGACCGACCTGGAGGCCCGGCAGGCCCTGTGCGGCAACCTGTGCCGCTGTTCCGGCTACCGGGGCGTCCTGGATGCGGTCAGGGAGGTCGTCGCCGAGCGTGCGGCCCACTCCGCCGCCGGCGCGGCGGAGGCGGACACCGACGAGCCCCGCATCCCGCACCAGGCGGGCCCTGGAGCCGGCGGGGTCAACGCGTCGGCCTTCGAGTCCCCGGGACCGCCCGGCACACCGGACGCACCCGCGCCGCACGACCAGCCGTACGGCGACGAGCCCTACCCGGAACAGCCGTACGGCGACGAGCCCTACGGGGAGCAGTCCTACGGCGATCACCCCTACGGTGACCGGCCCTACGCGGACCAGCCCTACGACGACCGGTCCCACGGCCAGGACGGAGGCCACGCGTGAGCAACGAGACCGCCACCGCCGAGGCCGCGGGAGCGGCGGAGGCCGTCCCCGCCCCCGAGCCGGTCCCGCACGGCCTCGGCGCCTCCCTGCCGCCCGCCGACGCGCGCGCCAAGACCGAGGGCACCTTCCCGTACGCCGCCGACCTGTGGGCCGAGGGCCTGCTGTGGGCCGCCGTCCTGCGCTCACCGCACCCGCACGCGCGCATCGTGTCCATCGACACCACGCACGCGCGCGAGATGCCCGGCGTCCGCGCGGTCGTCACCCACGAGGACGTGCCCGGCACCCCGCTGCACGGCCGGGGCCGGGCCGACCGCCCCGTGTTCGCCTCCGACGTCGTACGCCACCACGGCGAGCCCATCGCCGCGGTCGCCGCGGACCACCCGGACACCGCCCGGATGGCCGCCGCCGCGGTCATCGTCGAGTACGAGGTGCTCGATCCGGTGACCGACCCCGAGCAGGCCTTCGAGGCCGAGCCGCTGCACCCCGACGGCAACCTGATCCGGCACATCCCGCTGCGGCACGGCGACCCGGAGGCGGCGGGCGAGATCGTCGTCGAGGGCCTGTACCGCATCGGCCGTCAGGACCCGGCCCCCATCGGCGCCGAGGCGGGCCTCGCGGTGCCGCGTCCCGACGGGGGCGTGGAGCTGTACCTGGCCTCCACCGACCCGCACGGCGACCGCGACACGGCCGCCGCGTGCTACGGACTCGAACCCGAACGGGTGAAGATCGTCGTCACCGGCGTGCCCGGTGCCACCGCCGACCGCGAGGACCAGGGTTTCCAGCTGCCGCTCGGCCTGCTGGCGCTGAGGACCGGCTGCCCGGTGAAGCTGACCGCCACCCGCGAGGAGTCCTTCCTCGGTCACGCCCACCGCCACCCCACCCTGCTGCGCTACCGCCACCACGCGGACGCCGAGGGCCGGGTGGTCAAGGTCGAGGCGCAGATCCTCCTCGACGCGGGCGCCTACGCCGACACCTCCTCCGACGCCCTGGCCGCCGCGGTGGCGTTCGCCTGCGGTCCCTACGTCGTCCCGAACGCCTTCATCGAGGGCTGGGCCGTGCGCACCAACAACCCGCCCTCCGGCCACGTCCGGGGCGAGGGGGCCATGCAGGTCTGCGCCGCGTACGAGGCGCAGATGGACAAGATCGCCAAGAGGCTCGGCCTGGACCCGGCCGAGGTGCGGCTGCGCAACGTCCTGGCCACCGGCGACGTTCTGCCCACCGGCCAGACGGTCACCTGCCCGGCACCGGTCGCCGAACTCCTCCAGGCCGTACGGGACGTGCCGCTGCCCGCGCTGCCCAAGGACACGCCCGAGGACGAGTGGCTGCTGCCGGGCGGACCCGAGGGCGCGGGCGAACCGGGGGCGGTGCGCCGGGGCGTCGGCTACGGCATCGGCATGGTGCACATGCTCGGCGCGGAGGGCGCCGACGAGGTCTCCACGGCCACCGTGAAGGTGCAGGACGGCGTGGCGACGGTGCTGTGCGCGGCCGTCGAGACCGGACAGGGCTTCACCACGCTGGCCCGGCAGATCGTGCAGGAGACCCTGGGCGTCGACGAGGTGCACGTGGCGCCCGTCGACACCGACCAGCCGCCGGCCGGCGCGGGCTGCCGGGGCCGGCACACGTGGGTGTCGGGCGGTGCGGTGGAACGGGCGGCCAAGATGGTCCGCACCCAGCTCCTCCAGCCGCTCGCGCACCAGTTCGGGATGTCGACCGAGCTGCTCCAGATCGCCGACGGCAAGATCACCTCGTACGACGGCGTGCTGTCGACCACGGTCGCCGAGTCGCTGGACGGCAAGGAGCTGTGGGCCACCGCCCAGTGCCGTCCGCACCCGACCGAGCCGCTGGACGAGGCGGGCCAGGGCGACGCCTTCGTCGGCATGTCCTTCTGCGCGATCCGCGCGGTGGTGGACGTCGACATCGAGATCGGCTCGGTGCGGGTCGTGGAGCTGGCGGTCGCGCAGGACGTCGGCCGGGTGCTGAACCCGGCCCAGCTGGCCGCGCGGATCGAGGCGGGCGTCACCCAGGGCGTCGGGATCGCGCTGACGGAGAACCTGCGCACCCCGCGCGGCCTGATCCGCCACCCCGACCTGACCGGCTACGCGCTGCCGACGGCCCTCGACGCCCCGGACATCCGGATCGTCAAGCTCGTCGAGGAGCGGGACGTGGTCGCGCCCTTCGGTGCGAAGGCGGTCAGCGCGGTGCCGGTGGTGGCCTCCCCGGCGGCCGTGGCCTCCGCCGTGCGCGCGGCCACGGGCCGCCCGGTGAACCGCCTCCCGATCCGGCCCCAGGCCGCGGTGGTCACCGGCTGAGCGGGGGAGCGAGACGGACGAACAGAGGGGCGGCACCTTTGCGGGGTGCCGCCCCTCTGTTCTGCCTCGTCGGGCGGTGGAGGCCGTGGCGGGATTCGAACCCGCGTCACTCGCTTTGCAGGCGAGCCCCTGGGCCACTCGGGCACACGGCCGTGTTCCGGACTCCGTCGGGGTCCGTGCCGAACTCGGTGACTCGACCGTACGGCGGGTCGGTGAAGGGGCTCAAGGGTTGCGGGGGGCCCCGCAACGCGACTGCCACACGCCGTTCATGAACGGGGGCGGTCGTACGACCAAGGTCCCGGTTCCGCCCCGTCTCCCGACAGGGGTCACAGGGGGCTGCGGCCCTTACTCTGGCCACCATGACCGTCCCTGACCCGCGCGACACCGATGTCGCGGATCCCGCCGGCCCCGGCCCGGCCACCGAGTTCGCCGTTCCCGCCGACACCGTGCTGAGCCGCGCCTACCGGGCGCTGAGCATCGGCATCGTCTCCGTCGTGGTGCTGATCGCCTTCGAGGCGACGGCGGTCGGCACGGCGATGCCGGTCGCGGCACGGGAGCTGGACGGGGTGTCGCTGTACGCGTTCGCGTTCTCGGGGTACTTCACGACCAGCCTGTTCGGCATGGTGCTCTCCGGGCAGTGGTCGGACCGGCGGGGGCCGCTGGGGCCGCTGACCGGCGGGATCGCCGCCTTCGCCGCCGGGCTGCTGCTGTCCGGGACGGCCGGTGCGATGTGGCTGTTCATCCTCGGACGGGCCGTGCAGGGACTCGGCGGCGGGCTGGTGATCGTCGCGCTGTACGTCGTCGTCGGGCGGGCCTACCCCGAGCGGCTGCGGCCCGCGATCATGGCGGCGTTCGCGGCAGGCTGGGTCGTGCCGTCCGTCGTCGGACCGCTGGCCTCCGGCGCCGTCACCGAGCACCTCGGCTGGCGGTGGGTGTTCGTCGGCATCCCGGTGCTGGTGGTCTTCCCGCTGGCGCTCGCACTGCCCCAGATACGCAGCCGGGCGGCGGGCCCGGTGGGAGGAGCGGACGCGGGGGAGGGGCCCGCCTCCTTCGACCGGCGCCGCATCCGCCTCGCCCTCGGCATCTCCCTGGGCGCGGGACTCCTCCAGTACGCCGCCCAGGACCTGCGCTGGATCTCGCTGCTGCCCGGTGCGGCCGGCGTCGCGCTGCTCGTCCCGGCCGTCCTCGGACTGCTCCCGCGCGGCACCTACCGGGCGGCGCGCGGCCTGCCCTCCGTGGTCCTGCTGCGCGGCGTCGCCGCCGGGTCCTTCATCGCCGCCGAGTCCTTCGTGCCGCTGATGCTGGTCACGCAGCGGGGACTCAGCCCGACGCTGGCCGGGCTCTCGCTGGCGGCGGGCGGTGCCACGTGGGCGGCCGGCTCCTGGCTCCAGTCCCGGCCCCGCCTGGAGCCCCACCGGGACCGGCTGATGACGCTGGGCATGGTGCTGGTCGCGGCGGCCATCGCCACCGCACCGAGCGTGCTGATCGACGCCGTGCCCGTCTGGACGGTCGCCGTGGCCTGGGGCTTCGGCTGCCTCGGCATGGGCCTGGTGATCTCCTCCACCAGTGTGCTGCTGCTCCAGCTGTCCGCCCCCGAGGAGGCCGGCACCAACTCCGCCGCCCTCCAGATCTCCGACGGCCTGTCCAACGTGATCCTGCTGGCCGCCGGCGGAGCGGCCTTCGCGGCCCTGGGCGGCGGCACGGTCAGCCACGCGGCGACGGAGGCCACGGGCTCCCACCCGACCGCGTTCGCGGCGGTGTTCCTGCCCATGGCGGGCGTGGCCCTGGCGGGCGCGTGGGTGACGACGCGGCTGCGGGCAGCTTCCTGACTGGTACCAGACTGACCCCAGCCTGGTGGTACCGTTTTGGTATGGCCATGAACCTGCGTCTTCGCGACGACCAGACGGAAGCCCTGAAGCTGCGCGCCGAGGAGGAGGGGGTCAGCATGCACGCGATACTGCTCCGAGCCGTGGACGACTACCTGGCCCGCACGGCGCACGAGGCTCTCGTCCGCAAGGCCGCCAAGGAGCAGACCGCGAAATGGGCCGAGTTGCTGGAGCGCCTCAAGTGACCTGCGTCTACTTGTCGGCGGAGGACGTCCTCGTCATCGCCGATCTCGCCGTCGACGACCAGAACGTCGTCGTACGCGACGCCGGACTGCTGGAGTCGGCCGTGCACCGTCCGGCGGCGGCCATGTTCGGGCAGGAGGCGTACGCGGACCTGTTCGGCAAGGCCGCGGCGCTGCTGCAGTCACTCGCGGTGAACCACCCCTTCGTCGACGGCAACAAGCGAACGGCGTGGACCTCGTGCGTCGTTTTCCTGGCGATGAACGGTGTCGAGCTGCGTCCGGACATCGACGCCGCCGAGCGCTTGGTCATCGCGGTGGCCACTGGCGCGGAGGACGAGATCAAGGTCATTTCCGAGGCGCTGCGAGACCTGTCCTGACCTCGGTGTGACCTCGGTCCCACCCCGCCCCGCCCCGGCCCCGTCCGGGCGGGGCACCTCCCGGCCGCCGGTAGGGTGGCCCGGTTGTCATACGTGGCCGAGCCGTTCTACCCCCTTCGGAGACCGTGACTACCACCGCCAGCTCCAGCCCTTCGCACCACCTCTCCCCGGCCTTCCCCGGCCGCGCCCCGTGGGGCACCGCCAGCAAGCTGCGGGCCTGGCAGCAGGGGGCGATGGAGAAGTACCTCCAGGAGCAGCCCCGGGACTTCCTGGCGGTTGCCACCCCCGGCGCCGGAAAGACGACGTTCGCGCTGACGCTGGCGTCCTGGCTGCTGCACCACCACGTCGTGCAGCAGGTGACCGTGGTCGCGCCCACCGAGCACCTGAAGAAGCAGTGGGCGGAGGCCGCGGCCCGGATAGGCATCAAACTCGACCCCGAGTACAGCGCGGGCCCGCTCAGCCGCGAGTACCAGGGCATCGCCATCACGTACGCCGGTGTCGGCGTCCGGCCCATGCTGCACCGCAACCGCGTCGAGCAGCGCAAGACCCTCGTGATCCTCGACGAGATCCACCACGCCGGCGACTCCAAGTCCTGGGGCGAGGCCTGTCTGGAGGCCTTCGAGCCGGCCACCCGGCGCCTCGCCCTGACGGGTACGCCCTTCCGGTCCGACACCAACCCGATCCCCTTCGTCACGTACGAGGAGGGCAACGACGGCATCCGCCGCTCCGCCGCCGACTACACGTACGGCTACGGGTCCGCGCTCGCCGACGGCGTCGTGCGCCCCGTCATCTTCATGAGCTACAGCGGCAACATGCGCTGGCGCACCAAGGCCGGCGACGAGATCGCCGCCCGGCTCGGCGAGCCCATGACCAAGGACGCCGTCAGCCAGGCGTGGCGCACCGCGCTTGACCCGCGCGGCGAGTGGATGCCGGCCGTGCTGCGCGCCGCCGACCAGCGGCTCACCGAGGTCAGGAAGGCCATCCCGGACGCCGGCGCCCTCGTCATCGCCGCGGACCAGGACTCCGCCCGCGCCTACGCCAAGCTGATCCGGGAGATCACCGGCAGCAAGGCCACCGTCGTGCTCTCCGACGACACCGGCGCCTCCAAGAACATCGACGCGTTCAGCCAGAGCACCGACCGGTGGATGGTCGCCGTCCGCATGGTGTCCGAGGGCGTGGACGTCCCGCGGCTGGCGGTCGGCGTGTACGCCACGACGATCTCGACGCCGCTGTTCTTCGCGCAGGCCGTCGGCCGCTTCGTACGGTCCCGGCGGCGCGGCGAGACCGCGTCCGTCTTCCTGCCGACCGTGCCCGACCTGCTCACCTTCGCCAACGAGATGGAGCGCGAGCGCGACCACGTCCTCGACAAGCCCAAGAAGGAGGGTGAGGAGGACCCCTACGCCGAGTCCGAGAAGGAGATGGACGAGGCGAACCGGGAGCAGGACGAGGACACCGGCGAGCAGGACATGCTGCCCTTCGAGGCGCTGGAGTCCGACGCCGTCTTCGACCGGGTCATGTACAACGGGGCCGAGTTCGGCATGCAGGCCCACCCGGGGAGCGAGGAGGAGCAGGACTACCTCGGCATCCCCGGGCTGCTGGAGCCCGACCAGGTGCAACTGCTGCTCCAGAAGCGGCAGGCGCGGCAGATCGCGCACAGCCGCAAGAAGCCCGACGACGAGGCCGACCTGCTCGAACTGCCCGCCGAACGGCGCCCGGTCGTCTCGCACAAGGAGATGATGGAGCTGCGCAAGCAGCTCAACACCATGGTCGGCGCCTACGTCCACCAGAGCGGCAAGCCCCACGGCGTGATCCACACCGAGCTGCGCCGCGTGTGCGGCGGCCCGCCCAGCGCCGAGGCCACCGCCGGGCAACTGCGCCAGCGCATCGCCAAGGTGCAGGAGTGGGCGACGCGCATGAAGTGACACGGCGGGGTGAGTGAACCACAGCGCGTGCTGTACGTATGGGGACAAACACGGTCGGTTTCCGCAGGTTACTGACCGGATTCTGGACGGAGCCTTCCGCTGAGCGGACCGGCTCGCTACTGTCCCGCTACGCACGCCCCGTGGCAGCGCCGCCGCGGAGCGCAGCCGTGAAGCGACTGGGCCCGGGCACAAGGCCGGGCCGTCAGCCGATCGGCGGCCTCTGAAGCGCGTGACCGACGGGACTCGGTGACGCATCCGCCGCGAGGGGACCGCCGACCTCACCACTAAGGAGTGGGCGTCGTGACCGCGGAGACCTCTCAGACGCTCGACCGGGGACTGCGTGTCCTCAAACTGCTGGCCGATACGGACCACGGGCTGACCGTCACCGAGCTGTCCCACAAACTGGGCGTCAACCGGACCGTTGTGTACCGGTTGCTCGCCACGCTGGAGCAGCACGCGCTGGTACGCCGTGACCTGGGCGGACGTGCCCGGGTCGGGCTGGGGGTGCTGGGGCTTGGCCGCCAGGTGCACCCGCTGGTGCGCGAGGCGGCGATGCCGGCGCTGCGGTCGCTGGCCGAGGACATCGGGGCGACCGCCCATCTGACGCTGGTGGACGGGGCGGAGGCGCTCGCCGTGGCCGTCGTCGAGCCGACCTGGACGGACTACCACGTGGCCTATCGGGCCGGGTTCCGGCATCCGCTGGAGCGGGGGGCCGCGGGGAAGGCGATCCTGTCCGCCCGGCAGAAGGTCGCCGTGGCGGAGCCCGGGCCCGGGTACACGCTGACGCACGGGGAGCTGGAGGCGGGGGCCTGCGGGGCCGCGGCGCCGCTGCTCGGGGTGACGGGGGTGGAGGGCAGCGTGGGGGTCGTGATGCTGTCCGAGGTGGTGCCGGAGCGGGTGGGGACGCGGGTGATGGAGGCGGCGCGGGAGGTGGCGGAGGCGCTGCGGTGACGTGGCCGTCGGCTGGGCGGGGCGTCTTCGGGGGCCTGCGCCCGGCGTGTTCGCGGACCGCGGGGCGGGTTCGCGTGGCCCGGCGCTGCCACTGCGCCGACGGCGCCGGTGCGGGCCGGGTGGGTCGCGTTGCCCGGCGCTGCCGGGGTGCCGCTGCGCCCACCCGTGCCGCCCCAGGGGGTACCTCCCAGGCCGTTCAGGCACTGGGGGAGGCACGACTGCCCGTAGCTGCGGTGGCTTCCGCGGCTGCCCGCGGCAGCGTGGCCGCGGGCGCACGTTAGATTTGCCTCGTGCTTTCTCGTCTCTCGCGGCCCAAGGCTGTCGCCGTCTGTGCCCTGCCCGTCGTGGGGCTGTTCGCCACCGCGGTGTTCGCGCCCCTGCCGTTCTCCGTCGCGCAGCCGGGGTCGACGGCGAACGTGCTCGCGACGTACCAGGGCGACGAGGTGATCACCATCTCGGGCGCGCCGACCCGGGACACCGCGGGCCAGCTGCGGATGACGACGATCGTGGCGACCGGCCCCGACGCGCGGGTCTCCCTCGGTGACGTGCTGGGCAACTGGTTCGACACCGACCGGGCGGTCATGCCCCGGGACGCCGTCTACCCCGAGGGCGACGACGTCAAGGAGATCGAGAAGTACAACCTGAACCAGATGCGGGAGTCCCAGGACACGGCGACGACGGCCGCGCTGGACTACCTGGATCTCGACCCGTCCGACGTGAACGTCCAGCTGGACCTCGGGGACGTCGGCGGCCCCAGCGCCGGCCTGCTGCTCTCCCTCGGCATCGTCGACAAGCTGGCCGGCGACGGCAGCGGTGGCGACCTGACCGGCGGCCGGAACATCGCCGGCACCGGCACGATCAGCGCCGGCGGCAAGGTCGGCGCCGTCGGCGGGGTGCCGCTGAAGACGCAGGCGGCCCGGCGGGACGGTGCCACCGTCTTCCTGGTGCCGAAGGACGAGTGCTCGGACGCGCAGGCCGAGCTGCCCGCGGGGCTGCGGCTGGTCCCGGTGACCTCTCTGAAGGGCGCGGTCGACGCGCTGCGGGCGCTGAACTCGGGCAGGGGCGAGGTCCCCTCCTGCTGAGCCGCGCTCAGCCCTCCTTCACGAAGCCCTTCTCCTTCATCCAGTCCAGCGCCACCTGGTGCGGGTCCTCACCGTCGACGTCGACCTTCGCGTTCAGGGTCTGCGCGACGTCGTTGTCCAGCGCCTTGGTGACGGGCGCGAGGACGGACGCGATCGCCGGCCACTTCTTCAGGGTGGCGGTCCTGACCATGGGCGCGGCGTTGTAGTTCGGGAAGAACTTCTTGTCGTCCGCCATCACCACCAGGTTCATCGACTTGATCCGCCCGTCGGTGGTGAACACCTCGCCGTAGGTGCAGGCGCCCTTCGCCGTCTGCGTGTAGATGATCCCGGTGTCCATCTGGGTGATGTTCCGCTGCGGGATGCTCATCCCGTACGCCTTCTCCAGGCCCGGCAGGCCGTCCGCGCGGTTGGCGAACTCGCCCTCCACGCACAGCGTCACGGCGGCGGGGTCCTTCTCGGACAGCTCCGCCACCTGCGACAGCGTCCTGGTGCGGTACTTGCGGTAGTTGGCCTGGTTCATCGCCAGCGCGTAGGTGTTGTTCATCGGCGCCGGCGGCAGCCACGTCAGCCCCTTCTTTGCGTCCGCGTCCTTCACCGCCTCCCACTGCTGCCGCGGATCGGGGATCGGCTCGCTGTTGCCGAGGTAGGTGATCCAGGCGGTGCCCGTGTACTCGTACGTGGCGTCCCCGTCACCGTTCTCCACCGCCGCGCGGGTGCCGACGGAGCCCTGGATGCCGGTGCGGTCCAGCACGTTCGCGCCCGCCGCCTCGAAGGCGATGCCCATGATCGCGCCGAGGATCAGCTGCTCGGTGAACTCCTTGGAGACGACGGTGAGGTCGGCGCCCTCCAGGGGCCGGCCCCGCCCGACCGTGCCGGGCTTGACGTCGTCCACCATGGGGGAGCCGCTGGTCAGGCCGCAGCCGGAGGCGGCCACCAGGACCGCCGCGGCCAGCAGGCACGTACGCCGCCTCATGTGCCCACCTCCAGGCCGCGGGGCCGCAGCAGCAGCTCGGCGAGCGAGGCCAGCCAGTCCACCAGCAGCGCCAGGGCGACGGTGAGGACGGAGCCCAGCACGAGCACCGGCATGCGCTGGCTGGTGATGCCGGTGGTGATCAGGACGCCGAGGCCGCCGCCGCCCCCGAACACGGCGAGCGTCGCCGTTCCGACGTTCAGCACCAGGGCGGTGCGCACCCCGGCCAGGATCAGCGGGACGGCCAGCGGCAGCTCCACCCGGGTGAGCACGCCCGTGGGGGACATGCCGATGCCGCGGGCCGCCTCCAGCAGCGTCGGGTCGTTGGCCTTCAGGCCCGCGATGGTGTTGGAGAGCACCGGCAGGATCGCGTAGATGATGATGCCGATCAGCGCCGACCGGCGGCCGATGCCGAGCCAGATCACCAGCAGGGCCAGCAGACCCAGTGCCGGGGTCGCCTGGCCCATGTTGGCGAAGGCCATCGCCACCGGGGTGGCCTTCCGGAACGTCCTGCGGGTCAGGAGGATCCCCAGCGGAATGGCGATGATCAGCACGAAGAACGTGGAGATCGCGGTCAGCTGGATGTGCTGCCACAGGGCCTTGGTGACCGCGCCGCGTGCCAGGGCGTTCTCGCTGAGCGCGTCCAGGGACGCCTGCCGGAACCACAGCCAGGTCGCGAGCAGCACCAGGACGAGCACCACCGGCAGCACGGTCAGCTTCCGCCAGGTGACCCGCGGGGCGCTCGCCGCCCCGGGCTCGGGCGGGCGGGGCTCGTGCTCGCTGTCGCCGTCGTCCGGGGCGGTGAGCGCCCCCTCGCTCCCGTCCTCGTCACGCCGGCCCGTCGGTGCACTCACGCCTTCGCCGCCCCTCCGAAGCCCTCCTGCTCGGTGTGCGTCCGCTCGGCCCGGGCCTCCTCCAGGTCGTGGCGGTGCTCCAGAGCGTCCAGCCGGTCGGCCTCCAGCAGCTCCTGCACCGAGTTCATCAGCGTCTCCATGTCGACGACGCCCGTGTACTCGCCCCGCCGCCCGGTGACCGCGACCCGGCCGGCGTTGTCGGTGAGCACCGCCTCCAGGGCGTCCCGCAGCGTCGCGTCCCGGGTCACCGTGTCGCTGACCAGCGTCCCGGCCCGGGCGAGCGAGCCCTTGGCCCGCATCAGGTCGCCCCGCCGCAGCCACTTGTAGGGGCGGCCGCGCCGGTCCAGCAGCAGGATCTCGTTGGTGCCGCCCGCCCGCAGCCGGTCGAAGATGTGCTGGAGCGGGTCCTCCACGGTCACCGTCGGGTAGTCGGTGATCTCCACGTCCCGCACCCGGGTCAGGTTCAGCCGCTTCAGCGCGGCACCGGCACCCACGAAACCGGAGACGAAGTCGTCGGCCGGGTTGGTGAGGATCGCCTCCGGGGTGTCGAACTGGGCGATGTGGGACTGCTCGCGCAGCACGGCGATCCGGTCGCCCAGCTTGATCGCCTCGTCGAAGTCGTGGGTGACGAAGACGATGGTCTTGTGCAGCTCGTGCTGGAGCCGGATCAGCTCGTCCTGGAGGTGGTCCCGGGTGATCGGGTCGACCGCGCCGAACGGCTCGTCCATCAGCAGCACCGGCGGATCGGCCGCCAGCGCCCGGGCCACGCCGACCCGCTGCTGCTGACCGCCGGACAGCTGGCGGGGATAGCGGTCGTGGAACTCCCCGGGGTCCAGCCCGACCAGGTCGAGCATCTCCTCCACCCGGGAGCGGATCCGCGCCTTGGGCCAGCCGATCATCCGGGGCACCAGCCCGATGTTCTGGGCGACGGTCATGTGCGGGAAGAGACCGGAGGACTGGATCGCGTAACCGACCTTCCGGCGCAGTTTCACCGGGTCGATGTCGGTGACGTCCTCGCCGTCGATGCGGATGCGTCCGCCGCTCGGCTCGATCAGCCGGTTGATCATCTTCAGCGTCGTGGACTTCCCGCAGCCCGACGGGCCGACGAAGATGACCGTCTCGCCCGCCTTGATCTCCATGGAGACGTTGTCCACGGCGGGCACCTGGCTGCCGGGATACCGCTTGGTCAGGTTCTCCAGCTCGATGGTCGCGCCCGTCGCGCCCGTGGTGCCCGGGGTGTCCGGCGCGTCGGCGGAGGTGGTCTCGGACGTCTCAGACACGGATCCCCCGGGAGATGGTCAGCCGGCCCAGCAGCACGTAGGCGGCGTCGAACAGCAGGGCCAGGACGATGATGCCGAGCGTGCCCGCGAGCACCTGGTTGAGCGCGTTCTTGCTGCCCAGCGACGCGATCCCGCGGAAGATCTCGTTGCCGAGGCCGGGCCCGGAGGCGAACGCGGCGATCGCCGCGATGCCCATCAGCATCTGCGTCGAGACCCGGATGCCGGTCAGGATCGGCGGCCAGGCCAGCGGCAGCTCCACCCGCAGCAGCCGCGCCGTCCGCGACATCCCGATGCCCTTGGCCGCGTCCACCAGCGCCGGGTCGACGCCGCGCAGCCCGACGATCGCGTTGCGCACGATGGGCAGCAGCCCGTACAGGGTCAGCGCGGTCACCGTCGGCGGGACGCCCAGCCCGACCACCGGGATGAGCAGACCGATCATCGCCAGGGACGGAATGGTCAGGATCGTCGCGGTGGTGAGCGTCGCCAGGTTCCCCGCCCACTCGCTGCGATAGGTGACGACACCGATCAGCACCCCGATCAGCGTCGCCACCACCATGCACTGGAAGACGGCACTGGCGTGCTGGTAGGCGTCGGTGAGCAGCTGCTGGTGACGGCTGGCGAGGAACTCCCAGAAGTTCACGTCCGCTCACCTCCGCGGTCGGCCGGTCTCACTCACGTCGTCGGTCGCGGTCCTCGGCCGCCTGCTCCACCAGCGGGATGATCCGCAGCGGAACCGGGTTCTCCATCACGATCGCCGTGGCGGCCCGGACGATGCCATCAAAACCGACAACCCGGTCGATCACCCGTTGGAGATCGGCGTTCGAGCGGGCCACCAGCCGGCACAGCATGTCACCGGTACCGGTCGTGGTGTGCAGCTCCAGCACCTCCGGCACGCTCGCCAAGTGCGCCCGGACGTCGGGACCTTGACCCTGCCGGATCTCCAGCGTCGCGAACGCCGTCACCGGGTAGCCGAGCGCCGCCGGGTCCACCTCCGGACCGAATCCGCGGATGACTCCGTTCGACTGAAGCCGGTCCAGCCGCGCCTGCGCCGTGCCGCGCGCCACCCCCAGCCGCCGGGACATCTCCAGCACCCCGATCCGGGGCTCCCGCGCCAGCAGCCCGATGATCCGCCCGTCCAGTCGGTCGATCCCCATCCCCGCGCCCCTCCCGGCTGGTCATCCTGTACAGATCGCCCGCCGCGACCGGCGTCCGACTGGGCAGGGTGCCCAGTGAAAACGCAAACTATTGCGCACCTTGCGGACGCGGGAGACCCTGCGGCTATGACGCAGACCACACACCACACTCCCGACACCGCCCGGCAGGCCGACCCCTTCCCGGTCAAGGGAATGGACGCGGTCGTCTTCGCCGTGGGCAACGCCAAGCAGGCCGCGCACTACTACTCCACGGCCTTCGGCATGCGGCTGGTCGCCTACTCCGGACCGGAGAACGGCAGCCGCGAGACAGCCAGCTACGTCCTGGAGAACGGCTCCGCCCGCTTCGTGTTCACCTCGGTGATCAAACCGGCCACCGAGTGGGGCCGCTTCCTCGCCCAGCACGTGGCCGAGCACGGCGACGGCGTCGTCGACCTCGCCATCGAGGTCCCGGACGCGCGCGCCGCCCACGCCTACGCCGTCGAGCACGGCGCCCGCTCGATCGCGGAGCCCTACGAGGTCAAGGACGAGCACGGCACCGTCGTCCTCGCCGCCATCGCCACCTACGGCGAGACCCGCCACACCCTGGTCGAGCGCACCGGCTACGACGGCCCCTACCTGCCCGGCTACGCCACCGCCCGGCCGATCGTCGAGCCGCCCGCGCAGCGCACCTTCCAGGCCGTGGACCACTGCGTCGGCAACGTCGAACTCGGCCGCATGAACGAGTGGGTCGGCTTCTACAACAAGGTCATGGGCTTCACGAACATGAAGGAGTTCGTGGGCGACGACATCGCCACCGAGTACAGCGCGCTGATGTCCAAGGTCGTCGCCGACGGCACGCTCAAGGTCAAGTTCCCGATCAACGAGCCCGCCGTCGCCAAGAAGAAGTCCCAGATCGACGAGTACCTGGAGTTCTACGGCGGCGCCGGCGTCCAGCACATCGCGCTGAACACCAACGACATCGTGCAGTCCGTGCGCACGATGAAGGCGGCCGGCGTCGAGTTCCTGGACACGCCCGACTCGTACTACGACACGCTCGGCGAGTGGGCCGGCGAGACCCGCGTACCGGTCGAGATCCTGCGGGAGCTCAAGATCCTCGTCGACCGCGACGAGGACGGCTACCTGCTGCAGATCTTCACCAAGCCGGTCCAGGACCGTCCGACCGTCTTCTTCGAGATGATCGAACGCCACGGCTCGATGGGCTTCGGCAAGGGCAACTTCAAGGCCCTGTTCGAGGCGATCGAGCGCGAGCAGGAGAAGCGCGGCAACCTCTGACGGCCGCGAGCGGCTACCCGGGCGGGTCCTCCACGGAGGGCTCGCCCAGCTCCGCCAGCGCCCGCCGGGCCTCCGCCGCCCGCAGCGGGGAGAAGTACGGGTTGACCATCAGCGCCTCCCGCAGATGCCGGCGCGCGGGCCCGTGCCGCTCCAGCGCCCGCTCGATCATGCCCTGGTGGAACAGGTACGGGGCGCTGCGCACCCCGCCGTGCTCGCCGTCCGTCGCGATCTCCGCGAACCGCAGCGCCTCCTCGTGGTCACCGGTCCGGTGCAGCGCCCAGCCCAGCGCGTCGGCCACCGCGATCGCCGGCTGCCGCTCCCACTCGGACTCCAGCCGCTCCACGGCCGCCTCCGCGTCCCCGTGGTCCGCCTCGAACCGCCCCATCACCAGGTCCTCGTCCGCCCCCGCCGCCTCGGCGCGCCGCACCCGCTCCCGCACCAGGTCGTACTGGACCCGCGCCGGCTGCCCCAGCCCCAGCGACTGGTACAGCTCGCCCAGCTCCAGCGCGTACTGCGGGCACGGCCGCTCGGCCAGCGCGGCCCGGTAGGCGGTCAGCGCCTCCGTCGTCCGCCCCAGCGCCGCCAGGGCCCTGCCCTCCCCAGCCCGCGCGGCCCGCTCGTCGGGGTCGGTGCGCAGCGCCTCCCGGAAGTACCGCAGCGCTCCCTCGCGGTCCCCGCGCTCGAACGCCAGCCGCCCGGCCTGCTCCAGGTACGCCGCCCGCTCGGCCGGCGCCCCGGCGGCGGCCGCCGCGTCGGAGATCTGCGCCGCCGCGTCCTCCCGCCAGCCCCGGTCCCGGTAGACGGCGGCGGCCCGCGCCCGCACGGCGGGCAGGCCCGGACGCAGCTTTCTCATCCGGTCCAGGGCCTTCCCCACGGCCTCGTGGTCACCGAGCCCGGTGTACGCGTCGATCAGCACCGCCTGCGTCGTCCACCGCTTCGGCGCCAGCTTCAGCGCGCTCTCGCCCCACTTCTCCGCCGCGGCGAAGTCCCGCCGCTCCACCGCGAGCGCCGCCAGCGACTCCAGGGCCTGCGGATCGCTCCGCGCACCCACCTTCAGCGACGTACGCAGCGCCTTCTCCGCCTTCGGCCAGTTCGCGGCGTCCGCGGTCCGCCGGCCCTGCTCCACGTAGGCCGCGCCCAGCAGTGCCCACGACGGCGCGTCCAGCGGATGCGCCCGCAGATGCTTCTCCCGGTCACCGATCAGCGCCGCGAGGTCCCCCAGCGCGGCCGGTGCCCCACCGGTGACCGCACCGCGCGCCAGCACCGCCGGGCCGGGCGCGGGCGGGGGAGCGGAGCCCCGTTCCCCCGGCAGCAGCACCAGCACCCCGCCGAGGACCACGCAGCCGGCGGCGGAGGCGATCAGCACCCGGTGCACGCGCCGCTTCCGCGGACCCGGCAGGACGCTCGACGTCTGGAAGTCCATGGCGCTCACTGTGCGCCAGTACGACGAGCACACCGGCACAGGCGAAGGGTGCCGTCGACGGGGTTCACACCGATGGCCCCGGGTGCGACGCTGTGATCATGAGCCGTATCGAAGCGCCTCGCGACGAAGACGACGCAGCCACGGCGGTCACCGGCACCCTCGTCGACCGGCTGCTCGCCGGCCTGCCCGCCGAGGCCGTCCTCACCGACCCCGACGTCACGGCCTCGTACGCCAACGACATGGCGAGCTTCTGCCCGGCCGGCGCCCCCGCCGTGGTCGTCCTGCCGCGCACCGTGGAGGAGGTGCAGCACGTCATGCGGACCGCGACGGCGCTGCGCGTCCCCGTCGTCCCGCAGGGCGCCCGCACCGGCCTGTCCGGCGGCGCCAACGCCACCGACGGCTGCGTGGTCCTCTCCCTGACCAAGATGGACCGCATCCTGGAGATCAGCCCGGTCGACCGCGTCGCCGTCGTCGAACCGGGCGTCGTCAACGCCACGCTCTCCCGCGCGGTCGGCGAGCACGGGCTGTACTACCCGCCCGACCCCTCCAGCTGGGAGATGTGCACGATCGGCGGCAACATCGGCACCGCCTCCGGCGGCCTGTGCTGCGTCAAGTACGGGGTGACCGCCGAGTACGTCCTCGGCCTGGACGTCGTCCTCGCCGACGGCCGCCTGATGTCCACGGGCCGCCGCACCGCCAAGGGCGTCGCCGGATACGACCTCACCCGCCTGTTCGTCGGCTCCGAGGGCTCCCTCGGCATCGTCGTCCGGGCCGTCCTCGCGCTGCGGCCCGAGCCGCCCGAGCAGCTCGTGCTGGCCGCCGAGTTCGCCTCCGCGTCCGCCGCCTGCGACGCGATCTGCCGGATCATGGAGGGCGGACACGTCCCGTCCCTCCTCGAACTGATGGACCGTACGACCGTCAAGGCGGTCAACGACCTCGCCCACATGGGTCTGCCGGAGACCACCGAGGCCCTCCTGCTCGCCGCCTTCGACACCGCCGACCCGGCCGCCGACCTGGCCGCCGTCGGCGCGCTGTGCGAGGCCGCCGGCGCCACGCAGGTGGTCCCCGCCGACGACGTGGCCGAGTCCGAACTGCTCCTCCAGGCCCGGCGCCTGTCCCTCACGGCCCTGGAGGCGGTGAAGGGCACGACGATGATCGACGACGTGTGCGTGCCGCGCTCCCGGCTCGGCGACATGCTGGAGGGCATCGAACGCGTCGCCGCGAAGTACGACCTCACCATCGGCGTCTGCTGCCACGCGGGCGACGGCAACACCCACCCCACCGTCTGCTTCGACGCGGCGGACCCGGACGAGTCGCGGCGCGCCCGTGAGTCCTTCGACGAGATCATGGCCCTCGGACTGGAACTCGGCGGCACCATCACCGGCGAGCACGGTGTGGGCGTGCTGAAGAAGGAGTGGCTGGCGCGCGAGATCGGCCCGGTGGGACTGGAGATGCAGCGGGCCGTCAAACAGGTCTTCGACCCGCTCGGCATCCTCAACCCGGGCAAGCTGTTCTGACGTCCCGACCGGGCTACCGGGCGAGCAGCTCGGCCAGCCCGTCGTCCAGACCGAGCCGCGCGCCCTCGGTGCCCGGCGGCACCGCCCGCAGGGTCCGCTCCAGCCAGGCCGACACCTGCGCCGACGGCGCCTCCAGCAGGGCGTCTCCGTCCGGGCTGCTCAGTGCCATCAGGACGACGCCGCGGCCGTCGGCCTTGACCGGCCACACCCGCACGTCCCCGTGCCCGCACGGCCGGAACACCCCCTCCACCAGGAGTTCGCGGGCGAACGTCCACCGCACCGGGTGGTCGGAGTCGATGTGGAAGGCGACGTGCACGGCGTAGGGGTCGTCGGCGAGGTAGGTGAGCCTGGCCGCGACCGGGACGCTGTCCTCGGGCGACAGGACGAGCCTCAGCTCCAGCTCGCGCTCCACGACGGTGGTGTGCATGGCGGATGGGTCCTCTCTCGTACGGTCCGTCACGGGCCGCCCGGAGCGGGCCCGTACGAGGGAGAGCGGCCTCGGCCGCGGGCGTTACGCGGGTTCGCGGAACTTTTCTCCGGTGTCCTCCCCACGCCGCCGGACCGCTCGTGCGCGTGAAGGTCCGTGCACGAGGTTGCCCGGAAAGGGGTGGGTACGGCGGGACTGGCCGTACGGGTTGCGTCCGTCTGATAGATGTGGAGGCCCCCCGAACCATCCCCGAGCAGATACCGGACGACGGACATGAGCGCCCCAACCCCGGCCCCCGGTGACGACAGGCCCCGCGAAGGGTATTACCCGGACCCGTCCATTCCTGGATACGTCCGGTACTGGAACGGTGCCTCATGGGTGGCCGGTACCAGCCGGCCGGCGCCCAAGGACGGTGAGCCGCTCGCACCGCCGCCCGGCGTGCGGCCCGCGGCGCCCGCGGTGGCCTCCGTGGAGGAGACCGGGCCGCACTTCTTCGACGAGGACCCGGCCGAGGAGCCGCCCGCCGGTGCCGCGGCACAGCACGGCAGCCGTCCGGAGCCCGCCGCCGCCTGGGGCGACGGCCGGGCGGGGCAGCCCGGGAGCGGGCGCGCCGCGTGGCCCGACGCCCAGGGGGCCGACCCGAGGGTGCCGCACGCACGGTCCGGGCCCGGCGGCGGGGCGGGGGCGGGGGCCTCCGGCCGGTCACCCGCGGACTCGGCGCTCCCGGCCCAGACCGGGCCCACCGGCACCGCACCGGCGCACGGACCCTCCCCGACCGACCGGCCCGCCACCGGGTCCGCCGGTTCCCGCCAGGGCTACGGGGCTGCCGGTGCCGGGCAGGCGTACGGGGACGCAGGTTCCGCCGCCTCCGCGGCCGGGGCCGCCGGTGCAGCGGCGTTCGGGGATTCGGCTGCCGGTCAGGGCGCCGGTGACGGCTCCGCCGACGGGCGCGTCGCCCGGTCCGACGGCCCGTCCGGGGCCGCCGGAGCCCAGGCGGGCGGCGCACCCGCCGACGCGGAGGGCGGAGCCGGCAGCACCTTCGTCTTCCGCCGCCCGACGGCCGGCCCGCAGGCCGCCCCCGCGGCCGACGAGGGCACCATCACCTTCCGCGCCGTCCCGCCGCGCGCGGCGACCGGCACCCCCGACGCACCCGCCACGGGCGGCCCCGGCTTCGCCGCGGGCAAGGCCGCCGCCCGGGCCGCCGTCCAGGGCACGGCGGGCCCCCAGCAGGCTCCCGCGGCCGGCCCGACGGCGCTCTCCGGTCCGCAGCACGCGGGCGGCCCGGCAGGGCCCGGCGTCCCCCGGCAGACCGCCGCTCCCCAGCCCCGCCCCGTCCAGTCCCAGCCGCAGCCCGCCGCCTCGGCCCCGGTCGCCGTCGGTCCCGGCGGAGGGCAGTCCTCCTGGGCGCAGCAGGTGCACCAGCTCGCCGGGGCGGGCGGGGACGAGCAGCCCGTCGCGCCCTGGAAGCCGCCCGTCGACGACGTGTTCCAGGCCGCCGCCCGGCGCCAGGCCGCGGCCCGCCCCGCCGGGCTCGGCAAGCGGCTGGCCGCCCGGCTGATCGACACCGTCGTCCTGGCGGGCGTCACCGCCGTGGCGGCCGTACCCCTCGGCACCAAGGCGATCGACCACGTCAACGACAAGATCGACGCGGCGAAGCTCTCCGGCGAGACCGTCACCGTCTGGCTGCTCGACGGCACGACGGGCACGTACCTGGGCATCGTGCTGGCCGTCCTGCTGCTCTTCGGCGTCGTCTACGAGACGCTGCCCACCGCCAAGTGGGGCCGCACCCTGGGCAAGAAGCTGCTGGGTCTCGAGGTGCGGGACATCGAGGCCCACGAACCCCCGTCCTTCGGCGCCGCGCTGCGCCGCTGGCTGGTCTACAGCGTCCCCGGCCTCCTCGCCGTCGGGATCGTCGGCGTCGCGTGGTGCCTGTTCGACCGGCCGTGGCACCAGTGCTGGCACGACAAGGCGGCCGGCACGTTCGTCGCGGGGTAGCTCGCCGGGCGGGGGCCGTGGGGGCGTCCGTCGCGCGGTCGGGCGCGGGTGCGTCGTGGTGGCTCGCGCAGTTCCCCGCGCCCCTTGAGGTAGGTGCGCTGAACGCCCTTGAAAGGGGCGCGGGGAACTGCGCGACCGGCCCCCACGCACCCGCACCCGCCGAAGAGACCCGCGCCCCCACCCCGAACGGCCCACCCCCGTCCGCCGAACGTCGCACCCCCGTCCACCGGACGGCCCCTCGCCGGATGCGCCGGAAAAGTGCCCGGTATCCACTCGGGCCATGAGCAGCGAACCGCCCAACGGCCCCGGCGGGCAGCCGCCCGAGGACGACCCGTTCAGGAAGCCGCCCCCACCCCCCGGTCCGGGCCCGGGCGGCTCGGGCTCGCCGTACGACAACCCTCCGCCGTACGGAGGCGGCGAACCTCCGCCCCCCGGCGGCGGCCCGGGCGGAGGGGGTCCTTACGGCGGCGGCGGGGGTCCTTACGGCGGTGACCCCTACGGCGGCGGTTCCTACCCCTCCGACCCGCTGGCCGGCATGCCGCCGCTCGCGGACAGCGGCCGCCGCACCCTCGCCCGCATCATCGACATGATCCTCGTGGGCATCGTGGTCTGGCTGCTCAGCTGGGCGTTCGACGTCCAGGAGTACCAGGTCGACGGCGACCAGGTCTCGGCCGGCAAGTCCTTCGGGCAGTCGCTGATCGCCGCCGTGCTCTACGTCGCCTACGACACCTACATGATCGCCCGCAACGGTCAGACGCTCGGCAAGAAGTGGCTCGGCATGCGGGTGGCCAACCTGGACAACGGCGCCACGCCCTCCGTGCAGACCTCGCTGATCCGGGCCCTCGTGCTGTGGATCCCGTTCGCGTTCTGCTGCGCCTGCGTGTGGACGATCATCGCGGGCGGCTGGAGCTTCTTCGACAAGCCGTTCAAGCAGGGCCTGCACGACAAGGCGGCCAAGACGGTGGAGGTCAGCACCCGTTGAGGGCCGCCGGGTCCGCGGTCAGGCGGCCCGGCCCCGCACCGTCTCGCCGGCCCCCGCGTGGACCCGGGAGGCGGCCGGCACCGGTTCCTCGGCCGCGGCGGGCCGCACCGCGGAGACCGGGCGGGTCCTCGGCAGCGGAACCGTCATGGCGACCAGCAGGCCGAGGGCGAGGGCGGCGACGGCGACGACCGCGACTCCCGGACCCGAACTCGTCCGTGACAGCAGCAGCATGGCGAGCGTCGAGACGATCACGGTGCACGAACCGTAGACGAACTGGGCGGCAGTCGGACGGGGCATGGCCATCGTGTCCTCGGAAGGCAATCTGTGGGTAGGACCGGCTGTCGGCCTGGCTTTCCGCCGACCCCGGGCGTTCCGCCAAACGACTCTAACGGGCTGTGTGCCCGAGTGGAACAAACAGTAAGCGTGACCTGGCAGACAGGGCAGATGCACGGGGGGCGCACGGATTCATGGTGTCGGACACGGGACCCGTCCCACGCGCCCGCGGGCCGCGGACGGTGTCCGCAAAGCGAACCACGGCTCCGCATAGTGCACTTGTCCTGCTCAAGTCAAGGTCTGTCTTTTCGCGTGAACCTCTAGTCAAATGTCGTCACTTGACTACACGCGTTGATCACGTGTGCGCGGACTTTGCCATGTCCTGGGTCCCCCGATCCGCGCGCGTGCACGCGGGGGAGGAACTCAAGTGACCAGTAGATCCTGGACGTTCAGAACGGCGGCCACCGCCGTCGCGCTCGCCGCGGCGGGTGCCACGCTCTCCGCCGCCACCATGGCGTACGCGGACGCGCCCGTCCGCCCGGCGGCCTCGGAGGGCAACGACCCCCACCCGGCCAAGGGTATGGACTCGCACGACCTCGACGGCCCCCTCAGCAAGACCCAGGAGGCCCAGCGCCAGGAGGCGCTGAACCAGGTCATCGCCGGCAAGGCCTCGGTGAAGAAGAAGGACGGCTCCAACGTCGTCCAGCTCAAGAGCAAGAAGGGCGACGCCAAGTACGTCGAGCTGGGCCGGGAGAAGACCGACAAGATCTTCACCATCCTGGTCGAGTTCGGCGACAAGGTCGACAGCCGCTACGGCGGCGACGCCGGCCCGCTGCACAACCAGATAGCCAAGCCGAACCGCAGGACGGACAACTCCACGGCCTGGCAGGAGGACTACGACCAGCAGCACTTCCAGGACCTCTACTTCGGTTCCGGCACGGGCGTCAACTCCGTCAAGACGTACTACGAGAAGCAGTCCTCGGGCCGCTACTCGGTCGACGGCGAGGTGTCCGACTGGGTCAAGGTCCCCTACAACGAGGCCCGTTACGGCAACAACGCCTGCGGCGACACCAACTGCCCGAGCGTGTGGAACGTCGTCAGCGACGGCCTGAACGCCTGGGTCGCCCAGCAGAAGGCCGCCGGCCGCACCGACGCACAGATCAAGGCCGACGTCGCCCGCTTCGACGAGTGGGACCGCTACGACTTCGACGGCGACGGCGACTTCAACGAGCCCGACGGCTACATCGACCACTTCCAGATCGTCCACGCCGGCGAGGACGAGTCCGCGGGCGGCGGCGTCCAGGGCACCGACGCGATCTGGGCCCACCGCTGGTACGCCTTCGGCACCGACGCCGGCGCCACCGGCCCGTCCGAGAACAAGCTCGGCGGCGCGCAGATCGGCTCCACCGGCGTCTGGGTCGGCGACTACACCATCCAGCCGGAGAACGGCGGACTGGGCGTCTACGCCCACGAGTACGGCCACGACCTCGGCCTGCCGGACCACTACGACACCGCGGGCGGCGACAACTCCACCGGCTTCTGGACGCTCATGTCGTCCGGCTCCTGGCTCGGCACCGGCCGCAACGAGATCGGCGACCTGCCCGGCGACATGAACGCCTGGGACAAGCTCCAGCTCGGGTGGCTGAACTACGACACCGCCAAGGCGGGCGTCAACTCCTGGCACAAGCTGGGCGTGGCCGAGTACAACACCAAGCACAAGCAGGGCCTGGTCGTCGAGCTGCCGAAGAAGGAGGTCACCACCGAGATCGTTCCCCCCGCGCAGGGCCAGACCCAGTGGTGGAGCGGCAGCGGTGACGACCTCAAGAACACGCTGACCCGCAGCGTCGACCTCACCGGCAAGACGTCGGCCGCCCTCACCCTCGACGCCTGGTACGACATCGAGGCGAACTACGACTACCTCTACACCGAGGTGTCCACCGACGGCGGCGCCAACTGGACGGCCCTGGACGGCACGTTCGACGGCCGGCCGATCGAGCGCGACGGCAGCGACAAGCCGGCCCTGAGCGCCTCCGTCGACGCCTACGGCAAGCTCGTCTACCCGCTGGACGCGTACGCCGGCAAGAAGATCGACCTGCGCTTCCGCTACCAGACCGACGGCGGCCTGGCCATGAAGGGCTTCACCGCCGACGAGATCACGGTGACGGCCGACGGCGCGGTGCTCTTCTCCGACGACGCCGAGACGGCGGACGCCGCGTGGACCGCCAAGGGCTTCACCCGTCAGGGCGCGTCCTTCGCCAAGGACTACGCGCAGTACTACGTCGCCGAGAACCGGCAGTACGTGTCGTACGACAAGACGCTGAAGACCGGCCCGTACAACTTCGGCTTCACGGACCGTCCGGACTGGGTGGAGCACTACCCGTACCAGAACGGCCTGCTGATCTGGAAGTGGGACACCTCCCAGGCGGACAACAACACCAGCCAGCACCCCGGCACCGGCCTGGTCCTGCCGATCGACTCGCACCCGACCGCGATGACGTGGAAGGACGGCACCCTGCTGCGCAACCGCATCCAGGCGTACGACTCGCCGTTCAGCCTGTACCGCACGGACGCGATCACGCTGCACAAGGCGGACGTGGCCAAGTACTTCCCGGGCTCGAAGGGCGTCTCGGTCTTCAACGACCGCAAGAACACCTACTACGACCCGGCGAACCCGACCGGCGGTGTCAAGATCACTGACACCAACACGCAGATCAAGATCCTCAAGGAGGCCAAGGACGGCTCGACGATCGAGCTCGAGGTGGGCTCCGCAGGTAGGTAAATAGTATCTGCGCAGGTCAGCGCATGATCGGCGGCGACCCCCTGGCGGGTCGCCGCCGATCCGTGTTTAGGTGCGTCCTGTGGCTCTCTTATTGACACCGGAACCCGCACCGACCGACACGGGGGTATGACCGCATGGCCGCAGGAGGCTTCTGCAAGCTGCCGAACGGCACGGTGGTGGTGGCACTGAACCTGCCCAGCCCCGCCGCCGCCGAGGGCAGCGTGCGCGTGCTCGTCCACGCCCAGAACCGGGCGCGCGCCCTGACCAGGCTGCGCAACCTGGGCCTGCGCGCGGTCTACCTGCGGGGCAACGCCGCGCCGCCCACACCGGACGAGATCACGGCGGTCCTGCACCACCCCGACGGCCTGATATGGCGCACGGCTCCCGTGGGCGGCGACCTCGTCCAGGAGCTGTGGCACCCGATCCGGGCGCTGCTCAGGCGCCCGACGGCCACGCCCTAGGCGCGCCCCCTACTGGACGACGGGCTTGCCCGACAGCTCCACGCCCGCCCGCCGCAGCTCCTCCAGCGCCCGCTCGGTCGTCTCCGGGGCGACTCCGGCGGTCAGGTCGAGGAGCACCTGCGTGCGGAAGCCCTCCCGGGCGGCGTCCAGCGCGGTGGCCCGGACGCAGTGGTCGGTGGCGATGCCGACGACGTCGACCTCGTCGATCTGCCGGTCCCGCAGCCAGTCGGCGAGCGTCGCGCCGTTCTCGTCGGTGCCCTCGAAGCCGCTGTAGGCCGCCGAGTACGCCCCCTTGTCGAAGACGGCGTCGATGGCGCCGGAGGCGACGGCGGGGGCGAAGTTCGGGTGGAAGCCGACGCCCTCCGTGCCGGCCACGCAGTGCGCCGGCCAGGAGTGGACGTAGTCGGGGTTGTCGGCGAAGTGGCCGCCCGGCGCTATGTGGTGGTCGCGGGTGGCCACGACGTGGCGGTAGCCGGCGGGCGCCTGCCCGATCAGCTCGGTGATGGCGGCCGCCACGTCGGCACCGCCGGTCACGGCGAGGCTGCCTCCCTCGCAGAAGTCGTTCTGCACGTCTACGACGATCAAGGCGCGGCGCATGGTCGGTGTCCTTCGACTGGGGCGGCTACGGGGTCGGCGGGGGCAGGGGGGACGGTGCGGGGCGGACGGTGCGGGCCTTTTCGCGTCGCACCAGCATTAGCTACCCGAGCCCCCGTGGTGGTACTCCGTCGGAATGACGGGTTCCCCCCGGGAGAGCTGGGTCGCGGACAGCGGCAGGTTGGCGCGGGCGGCGGCGTGCCGGTCCCGGGCGACGTCCAGCGGCTCGCGGGCGACGACCTCGCCGTCCTCGACCAGCCGGACCAGGAGCTGCCGGTCGGCGAGGTCGGCGGGGACCGGCCCGGTGCCGACGACCTCGGCCTCGGCGTAGCCGTAGGAGTCCAGGCGCCGGGCGGCCCACTTGCGGCCGCCGATGGAGGTCTTGCCGCCGCTGGACTTCTTGGCCACCGGCACCAGCGGTGCCCCGGCGTCGCCGGACTCGGCGCGGGCGACGAGCTTGTAGACCATCGAGGCCGTGGGGTGCCCGGACCCGGTCACCAGCTGGGTGCCGACGCCGTACGCGTCCACCGGCGCCGCCGCCAGCGAGGCGATGGCGTACTCATCCAGGTCGGAGGTGACGACGATCTTCGTCTCGGTGGCGCCCAGCTCGTCGAGCTGCTGCCGCACCCGGTGCGCGACCAGCAGCAGGTCGCCGGAGTCGATGCGCACGGCGCCCAGCTCGGGCCCGGCCGCCTCCACGGCCGTGCGGACGGCCTCGGCGACGTCGTAGGTGTCCACGAGCAGCGTCGTGTCCCGGCCGAGGGCGTCCACCTGGGCGCGGAAGGCGTCGCGCTCGGTGTCGTGCAGCAGGGTGAAGGCGTGGGCGGAGGTGCCGACGGTGGGGATGTTGTAGCGGAACCCGGCGGCCAGGTCGGAGGTGGTCGCGAAGCCGCCGACGTAGGCGGAGCGGGCGGCGGCGACCGCGGCCAGCTCGTGGGTGCGGCGGGCGCCCATCTCGATCAGCGGCCGGTCACCGGCGGCGGACGCCATGCGGGAGGCGGCGGCGGCGATCGCCGAGTCGTGGTTGAGGATGGACAGGAGCACCGTCTCCAGGAGCACGCACTCGCCGAAGGTCCCCTCGACCCGCATGATCGGCGAGCCGGGGAAGTACACCTCGCCCTCCGGGTAGCCCCAGATGTCGCCGCTGAAGCGGTAGTCGGCGAGCCAGTCCAGGGTCTCGCCGTCGACGATGTCCTTCTCGCGCAGGAAGCGCAGGACACCGGCGTCGAAGCGGAAGTTCTCCACCGCGTCCAATACCCGTCCGGTGCCCGCCACGACGCCGTAGCGGCGCCCGTTCGGCAGTCGCCTGGTGAAGACCTCGAACACGCTCCGCCGTCCGGCCGTGCCCGCCTTCAGGGCGGCTCGGAGCATGGTCAGCTCGTACTGGTCCGTGAAGAGTGCCGTCGAGGGAACGTCCACCGGCAGCCCAAGGTCCGCTGTGTTCATGGCAGGATCGTACCCCCATTTCGTCAGTCTGACGATTTATGGGTGAGTGGCGCGGCGCACAGGCCGGTTTGTGCGGCTGCCCCCCTGTGGTGGCAGCATGGGCTGTGTGACGGCAGCCGCACCCATGGAGATCGAGAAGACCGAGTCGGCGGAGGAGGTCTTCGCCGTACCCGAACCCGACGTGCCCTGGGTGACGATCGTGCACAACGATCCCGTCAACCTCATGAGCTACGTGACGTACGTCTTCCAGTCGTACTTCGGCTACTCCAAGGACAAGGCCACCAAGCTCATGATGGACGTCCATCACAAGGGCCGGGCGGTCGTCTCCAGCGGCAGCCGCGAGGAGATGGAACGGGACGTGCAGGCCATGCACGGCTACGGCCTGTGGGCCACGCTCCAGCAGGACCGGAAATGACCGACGCCCGCCCGCAGGACGGAAGCAGCTGAATCACCTCCATGCCAGGACAGTTCGAACCGCTCCCCGGCGGCGGCGCGGCCGTCGCCCTCGACGACGTCGAGATCTCCATCATCCGTTCGCTCGCGGTCCAGCTCCTGGAGCTGATCGGCCCCGGCCCCGCCGAGGACGCCTCCGACGACCCGCTCGCCGAGCTCTTCGCCGAGGGGCCCAGCGAGCCGCCCTCCGACCCGGTGCTGCGCCGCCTGTTCCCGGACGCCTACGGCGACCCCGAGGGCACCCCGCAGGCCCGGGAGGCCGAGGAGCAGCGCGCGCACTCCGCCGAGTTCCGCCGCTACACCGAGAACGACCTGCGCGCCGGCAAGCGCGAGAACGCCCTCGCGGTGATCCGCGCCCTGGACGCCCTCGCGTCCGCGTCCGCGTCGGCGGGCGAGGACGGGGCGGTGCTGAAGCTGTCGCCGGGCGAGTCGCGGCAGTGGCTGGGCGCCCTGAACGACCTGCGCCTGGCGATCGGCTCCCGGCTGGAGATCGCCGACGAGGACGACTCCGACCTGCTCTACCGGCTGCCCGACGAGGACCCGCGCAAGCCCATGGTCATGGCCTATCTGTGGCTCGGAGGGCTCCAGGAGACCCTCGTCGCGACCCTTATGCCCTGATCGGTCCCGATCGCGAGGCTCGTCTGTCCGCTCAGCGGAGTCTCAAATCCGGATAACGATCCTGTCAAAGCAGTGCCCTTCTTGCCCATCTCGGGCGCCTTTTGTCCGCTTCTGTTTGTGTGACACGTCACAGGGGCCCCCTGTGATCAGTGCTGCGGCCGTGGTAAATCTTCACGACCGCCCGGCGAACACCACCCGAATGTTCGGCCGGGTGCGCCACCGAGCCGGCGGACCGCCGGCCAGGCACGAGCGGGACGCGAGGCCCGCTCAGCTCCATCATCCGGGGGGATCGAGACCCGATCCGAGGCCGACGACAGGCCCGGGTCGGCATGGAGAAAGGCGCACCACACATGACCTCTGCGCAGGTCGACACGGAGAAGGCCCCCGAAGAGGGGTACGAGCGCGGTCTCGGCAGCCGCCAGGTCCAGATGATCGCGATCGGCGGCGCCATCGGCGTCGGCCTCTTCCTGGGAGCCGGGGCCAACATCGCCAAGGCCGGCCCCAGCATCATCCTCATGTACGCCCTCGCGGGTGTGATCATCTTCTTCATCATGCGGGCGCTCGGCGAGCTCCTGCTCTACCGTCCGGTCTCGGGCTCCTTCGCCGAGTACTCGCGCGAGTTCCTCGGTCCCTTCTTCGGCTACTTCACCGGCTGGACGTACTGGCTGATGTGGGTGGTCACCGGCATGGCGGAGCTCACCGCCGCCGCCATCTACATCCACTACTGGTTCCCGGACATCCCGCAGTGGGTCTCCGCCCTGGTCTTCCTGGTCGTGCTGTTCGCCGCCAACCTGATCTCGGTCAAGCTCTTCGGCGAGATCGAGTTCTGGTTCTCGATGGTCAAGGTCACCGCCATCATCGGCATGATCGTCATCGGCGTCGGCGTGCTCACCCTCGGCTTCAGCCAGGCCGGCGACACCGCCGCCGTCTCCAACCTGTGGGAGTTCGACGGCTTCTTCCCCAAGGGCATCGGCTCGTCCCTGATGACCCTCCAGGGCGTCATGTTCGCCTACCTCGCCGTCGAGCTGGTCGGCGTCACCGCCGGCGAGTCCGAGAACCCGGAGAAGACCCTCCCGAAGGCGATCAACACCCTGCCCTGGCGCATCGCGCTGTTCTACGTCGGCGCCCTCACCGTCATCCTGGCCGTCGTGAAGTGGACCGAGTTCGCCGAGGGCGTCAGCCCCTTCGTGAAGGCCTTCTCGGTCATCGGCATCCCGGCCGGCGCCGGCATCGTCAACTTCGTCGTGCTCACCGCCGCCCTGTCCTCCTGCAACTCCGGCATGTACTCCACGGGCCGCATGCTGCGCACCCTCGCCGACAACGGCGAGGCGCCCAAGGTCTTCAGCCGGCTGTCGTCGACCAAGACCCCGGCGTTCGGCATCACGGTCTCGGTCGTCTTCATGGGCATCGGCGTCGTGCTGAACTACATCGTCCCGGAGAAGGCCTTCGGCTACGTCACCTCCGTCGCCACCGCGGCCGGCATCTGGACCTGGCTGATGATCCTGGTCAGCCACGTCCGCTACCGCCGCCAGGTCGTCGCGGGCCGCCTGCCCGCCTCCTCCTTCCCGGCGCCGGGCGGCTCGGTCTTCTCCTACGTCGCCATCGCCTTCCTGCTCTTCGTCACCGGCCTCATCGCCTACGACGCCGACTCCAGGATCTGTCTGTACGTCATGGCCGGCTGGGCCGCCGCCCTGGGCATCGGCTGGTTCGTGCTCAAGGCCCGCAACCCGCAGGTCACCGAGCGCCGCGGCGAGCCGGAGTTCGAGAAGGTCGGCTGACCGCCGCACCCTCGCTGACCAGCGCCTTCGCGCGCACCCCGGACGTCCGGCCGCACGGGCTGCTCGTGGCACCCCGGAAGGGCCGCCGCTCAGGATGTCCGGCATACGGGCCGATCCGTACCACCCACCGGTACGGATCGGCCCTTCTGCTTATGCTGGCCGCATGCTGACCCTCACCCAGGAGCTGTACGACCGGATCGTCGCCCACGCGCGCGAGGACCACCCCGACGAGGCGTGCGGCGTGGTGGCCGGTCCCGTGGGCGCCGGCCGCGCCGAGCGGTTCATCCCGATGCTCAACGCCGCCCGCTCGCCCACCTTCTACGAGTTCGACTCGCAGGACCTGCTCAAGCTCTACCGCGAGATGGACGACCGCGACGAAGAGCCGGTGATCATCTACCACTCCCACACGGCCACCGAGGCGTACCCCTCCCGCACCGACATCACCTACGCCAACGAACCCGGCGCCCACTACGTCCTCGTCTCCACCGCGGACACCGACGGCGCCGGCGATTTCCAGTTCCGCTCGTTCCGGATCGTGGAAGGCGAGGTCACGGAGGAGGAGGTCAAGGTGGTGGAGGCCTACTGATCTCGCACTTCGGATGAAAAGTGTCCGAACGATGAGATCACACTCCGGAAGCCGGACCGGGAATCGATACGATGAGCCCATGGTTCTTCTCGACGTGAGCGACAAGACGCCGGGCACGCTGCTCGTGGCGCGGCTGCACGTCGACCTGTGCAGGCTGAACAGCGCCATCTGTTGATCTTCGCTGCCGCCGTACGGCCGTGAGCCGCGGCGGGCTGCCGCGTGCCGCCGCGCGCCCCACCGAACCCACGACACCTTCCGACAGGAGCCCTCAGCCATGGCCATCGAGGTCCGCATCCCGACCATCCTCCGCCAGTACACCGACGGCCAGAAGGCGGTGGAGGGCAACGGGGACACCCTCACCGAGCTCTTCGCCGACCTCGAGACCCGGCACGCGGGCATCCAGGACCGACTCATCGACAAGGCGAACGGCGACCAGCTGCGCCGCTTCGTCAACGTCTACCTGAACGACGAGGACGTCCGCTTCCTCGACGGCATCAACACCAAGCTCGCCGACGGCGACAGCATCACGATCCTGCCGGCCGTCGCCGGCGGTATGGCCTGATCGGGATGCGGTACGACTCCCCGCTGGCCGCGGTGGGCAACACCCCCCTGGTGCGCCTGCCGCGGCTCTCGCCGTCCGAAGACGTCCGCATCTGGGCCAAGCTGGAGGACCGCAACCCGACCGGCTCGATCAAGGACCGCCCGGCCCTGCACATGATCGAGCAGGCGGAGAAGGACGGCCGCCTCACCCCCGGCTGCACCATCCTCGAGCCCACCAGCGGCAACACCGGCATCTCGCTGGCCATGGCCGCCAAGCTCAAGGGCTACCGCATCGTCTGCGTGATGCCCGAGAACACCTCGCAGGAACGCCGGGACCTGCTCGCCATGTGGGGCGCGGAGATCATCTCCTCGCCGGCCGCGGGCGGCTCCAACACCGCCGTACGGGTCGCCAAGGAACTCTCCGCCGAGCACCCCGACTGGATCATGCTGTACCAGTACGGCAACCCGGACAACGCCGGAGCCCACTACACCGGCACCGGCCCCGAGATCCTCGCCGACCTGCCCTCGGTCACCCACTTCGTGGCCGGACTCGGCACCACCGGCACCCTCATGGGCGTCGGCCGCTACCTGCGCGAGCACAAGCCGGACGTGAAGATCGTCGCCGCCGAACCGCGCTACGACGACCTGGTCTACGGCCTGCGCAACCTCGACGAGGGCTTCGTGCCCGAGCTGTACGACGCCTCCGTACTCACCACCCGCTTCTCGGTGGGCTCGGCCGACGCGGTCACCCGCACCCGCGAACTCCTCCAGCAGGAGGGCATCTTCGCGGGCGTCTCCACCGGCGCCGCCCTGCACGCCGCCATCGGCGTCGGCAGGAAGGCGGTCAAGGCGGGGGAGAGCGCGGACATCGTCTTCGTCGTCGCCGACGGCGGCTGGAAGTACCTCTCCACCGGCGTCTACACCGCCGCCACCACCGAAGAGGCCATCGAGACCCTCCACGGCCAGCTCTGGGCCTGACGCCTCATCGGGCGAGGTGCCGCACCTGGTCCCACAGGGCCGGGTCCACCTCGCCCACCCGGCGCCGGAAGTCACCCACCGGGACCCGGCGCAGCTCGTCCGTCTCCAGGTAGCTCGCCCGCCCCCGCCCGTCCCCGACGGCTCCCGGCGGCAGCGGGATCACCCCGGCCCGCCCCTCCCGGTACCTGCTGGTGATCTTCGCGACCAGCACCTGCCGCCCGCGCACCGCGATCACCAGGCACGGCCGGTCCTTCGCACCCCGGACGTCCTCGAAGGGCACGTTCGCCCACCAGATCTCCGCGGGCCGCGGCCGCACCGACCGGCCCCGCGGACCCAGCGGACCCCGAGGCCGCCCCGGCGGACGCCGGCCGCCCCCGGGCCGCCGCCGCCCGGCGCCCCAGCCGTCGACGACCGCGGCGACGAGCGCGAGAAGCACCACCGCCGCGAGCGCGAGCCACCAGGACGTGTCCATGCGACGACGTTACCGGCGCGCGCCCGCGCCGCGCGCCCCCTCGTGGGCCCCGGGCGCCCCAGTTCCAGCCGAACCGGTGACACCACAGGTGAGTTCGCCCACAACGGCCCCTGGCGGAGGAGCGACCAAAGGTTTTGCGCCTTACGCTCGACGGACCGCACGACCCCCGTCTCTTCCCATCCGCCAGCGGAGGTTTCTGCTTCATGAAGCTCACCGTCGTCGGCTGCTCGGGGTCGTTCCCGTCCGCGGAATCGGCCTGCTCGAGCTACCTCGTCGAGGCCGACGGCTTCCGGCTGCTCCTCGACCTGGGCAACGGAGCCCTCGGCGAGCTGCAGCGCCACTGCGGTCTCTACGACCTCGACGCGATCTTCCTCAGCCACCTGCACGCCGACCACTGCATCGACATGTGCGCCTACTTCGTGGCGCGCTACTACCGGCACGACGGCGGCCGCTGCGACCCCCTCCCCGTCTACGGGCCCGAGGGCACCGAGCACCGGCTCACCACCGCCTACGCCGACACCCCCTCCGCCTCCTCCATGAGCGAGGTCTTCGACTTCCACACGGTCAAGCCGTCCACCTTCGAGGTCGGCCCCTTCACCGTGCACACCGAGCGCGTCGCCCACCCCGTGGAGGCCTACGCGATCCGCGTCGAGCACGGCGGCCGGTCGCTGACGTACTCCGGCGACACCGGCACCACCCCGGTGCTGGACGAACTCGCCCGGGACACCGACCTGTTCCTGTGCGAGGCCGCCTTCACGCACGGCAAGGAGAACATCCCCGACCTCCACCTCAACGGGCGCGAGGCGGGGCAGAGCGCGAGCCGGGCCGGCGCCCGGCGCCTGGTCCTCACCCACATCCCCCCGTGGACCGACCCGCAGATCAACCTGGCCGACGCCCGCGAGGTCTACGACGGCCCGGTGGACGTGGCGGCGCCGGGCGCGGTGTACGAGATCTGACGCCGGCGCCCACCCGGACGCGACGAGGCCCCCGGAGCTGCGGCTCAGGGGGCCTCGGTCGTGCGGCGCTCACGCGCGGCGGGGTCTCACGCCTTGGTGAGGTCCTCGACCTCCTCCTCGGGCTCGCGGCCCGGGGTCTTGAGGTCGAACTTGACGATCGCGAAGCGGAACGTCACGTAGTAGATCGCCGCGAACACCAGGCCGATCGGGATGATCAGCCATGGCTTGGTCGCCAGGTGCCAGTTCAGGGCGTAGTCGATGAAGCCGGCCGAGAAGTTGAAGCCGGCGTGCACCCCGAGGCCCCAGGTCACCGCCATCGAAACGGCCGTCAGCACCGCGTGCAGCACGTACAGGACCGGCGCGATGAACATGAAGGAGAACTCGATCGGCTCGGTCACACCGGTGACGAACGAGGTCAGGGCGAGCGAGACCATCATGCCGAGGACGGCCTTGCGGCGCTCGGGCCGGGCGCAGTGCGCGATGGCGATCGCGGCGGCCGGCAGACCGAACATCATGATCGGGAAGAAGCCCGCCTGGAACAGTCCGGCGTTCGGGTCGCCGGCCAGGAAGCGGGTGATGTCGCCGTGCACGACCTCACCGGCGGAGTTGGTGAAGTCACCGAGCTGGAACCAGGCCACGGTGTTCACGAACTGGTGCATGCCGACCGGGATCAGCGCGCGGTTCACGCCGCCGAACAGGGCGGCGCCGCCGGAGCCGAGGCCGGTCATCCACTCGCCGAAGTTCGAGATGCCGGTGCCGATGGGCTCCCAGACCAGGCCGAAGAAGACGCCGACGACGATGCCGACGAAGGCCATGATGATCGGCACCAGGCGGCGGCCGTTGAAGAAGCCGAGCCAGTCCACCAGCTTGGTGCGGTGGAACCGCTGCCACAGAACGGCGGAGAGCAGACCCATGATGATGCCGCCGAGCACACCGGGGTCGTTGTACGTCGCGGCGATGTCCTCGCCCTTCTGCACCACCGCCTCGGTGACCGGGAAGGCCTGGAGGACCTTGCTGTAGACGAGGAAGCCGACCACGGCGGCCAGGGCCGTCGAGCCGTCCGCCTTCTTGGCGAAGCCGATGGCCACGCCTATGCAGAACAGGATCGGCAGCGAGCCGGTGAGGGCACCGCCCGCGTTGTTGAAGACGGCGGCGACCTTGTCCCAGCCGAGGCCGTCCTTGCCGAAGATGTCGTCCTGGCCGAGCCGGACCATGATGCCCGCCGCCGGCAGTACGGCGATCGGGAGCTGCAGGCTGCGGCCGACCTTCTGCAGGCCCTGGAAAAGGCCCTGTCCCCGCTTCTTTGCGGGGGCCGCCGTTGCGGTGGCGGTGCTCATAAGTCCTCCATCGGGTGATGGTCTACACCACTGAGTGGTGTAGACCTGTTGTAGCACGATGAAGGCCGCGTAAGGAACCCGCGAATCCGCTACCGCGGCACTACGCGCAGTGCCGGTCGAGCACCCCAGGTCAGACCCCCTCCGGGGCGCGACGGAGCGCGCCGAAGGCCCCCGGACGGCAGGTCCGGGGGCCTTCGCGAGACCACGCTCCCAGGGTACGTGAGGTCTACACCTTGGTGACGTCCTCGACCTCGTCCTCCGGCTCCCGCCCCGGAGTCTTCAGGTCGAACTTCGTGATCGCGAACCGGAACACCACGTAGTACACCGCCGCGAACACCAGGCCGATCGGAATGATCAGCCACGGCCTGGTCGCCAGGTTCCAGTTGATGACGTAGTCGATCAGCCCCGCCGAGAAGCTGAACCCGTCGTGCACCCCGAGCGCCCACGTCACCGCCATCGACACACCCGTCAGCACCGCGTGCACCGCGTACAGCGCCGGCGCGACGAACAGGAACGAGTACTCCAGCGGCTCGGTGATGCCCGTCACGAACGACGTCAGCGCCACCGACAGCATCAGACCGCCCACCTCCTTGCGGCGGTGCGGCTTCGCGCAGTGCGTGATCGCCAGCGCGGCGGCCGGCAGCGCGAACATCATGATCGGGAAGAACCCCGACGTGAACTGACCCGCGTCGGGGTCCCCGGCCAGGAACATGTTGATGTCGCCGTGCACCACCGTGCCGTCCGGCTTCGTGAAGCTGCCGAACTGGAACCACATCGGCACGTTCAGGAACTGGTGCAGCCCGATCACCAGCAGCGCCCGGTTCGCCAGCCCGAACACACCCGCGCCCCACGAACCGATCCCGTTCAGCCAGTCACTGAAACTCTCCAGCGTGTCGCCGATCGGCGGCCACACCCACAGGCACAGCGCCGCGAACAGGATCGCCACGAACGCCATGATGATCGGCACCAGCCGGCGTCCGTTGAAGAAGCCCAGCCAGTCCACCAGCTTCGTCCGGTGGAAGCGCTGCCAGAAGTACGCCGACAGCAGCCCCATCACGATGCCGCCGAACACCCCCGGGTTCTGGAAGACGAACGCCGTCACCGTGCCCGACCCGTCGGTCACCTGGCAGCCGATCTGCGGGATCGCCTTCGACCCCTCCGGACAGTCCTCCGGGAACTGCCGCAGCACGTTGAAGTAGACGAGGAACCCCGCCACCGCCGCCAGCGCCGTCGAACCGTCCGCCTTCTTCGCCATCCCGATGGCCACGCCGACGCAGAACAGCAGCGGCAGCCCCAGCGAACCGTCGAGCAGGGCACCGCCCGCACCCGTCATCACCTTCGAGACGTTCGTCCAGCCCAGACCGTCGTCCCCGAACACGTCCGGCTGCCCCAGCCGGTTGAGAATGCCCGCGGCGGGCAGGACCGCGATGGGCAACTGAAGACTGCGGCCCATCTTCTGCAAGCCCTGGAACGCCTTGTTCCAGCGGGCACGCGCAGGACTGACCGCACTCTCGGCACTCATCCGGTCTCCATCCGGTCGCCGGTACACTGGTGTAGACCAGTTGCGGGACGGTTCCGCAGTCGTGACGCCATCATTCGGTACACACCGCATGACCGCTCGCGAAGATGGGCCAACTGTGGGTTACTGCGACAAAGCGGTTCGGATCAGGGAGAAGGAACATGGCCAGCAAGGCTGAGAAGATCGTCGCCGGCCTCGGCGGCATCGACAACATCGACGAGATCGAAGGCTGCATCACCCGCCTCCGCACCGAGGTCAACGACGCTTCCAAGGTCGACGAGGCCGCCCTGAAGGCCGCCGGCGCCCACGGCGTCGTCAAGATGGGCACCGCCATCCAGGTCGTCATCGGCACCGACGCCGACCCGATCGCCGCGGAGATCGAAGACATGATGTGAGCCACCCGCTCACCGGCAAGGGGCCTCTCCCACGGCGGGACAGGCCCCTTCCGCACGGGCGGCTAGGCTCACCCGCATGTCACGAATCGACGGCCGCACCCCCCAACAACTCCGCCCCGTCACCATCGAACGCGGCTGGAGCAAGCACGCCGAAGGCTCCGTCCTCGTCTCCTTCGGCGACACCAAGGTCCTCTGCACCGCCTCCGTCACCGACGGCGTCCCGCGCTGGCGCAAGGGCAGCGGCGAAGGCTGGGTCACCGCCGAATACGCCATGCTGCCCCGCGCCACCAACACCCGCGGCGACCGCGAATCGGTCAAGGGCCGCATCGGCGGCCGCACCCACGAGATCAGCCGCCTCATCGGCCGCTCCCTGCGCGCCGTCATCGACTACAAGGCACTCGGCGAGAACACCATCGTCCTCGACTGCGACGTCCTCCAGGCCGACGGCGGCACCCGCACCGCGGCCATCACCGGCGCCTACGTCGCCCTGGCCGACGCCATCGGCTGGGCCCAGGGCAAGAAACTGATCAAGCCGGGCCGCAAGCCCCTCACCGGCACCGTCTCCGCCGTCTCCGTCGGCATCGTCGGCGGCACCCCGCTCCTCGACCTCCGCTACGAGGAGGACGTCCGCGCCGACACCGACATGAACGTCGTCTGCACCGGCGACGGCCGCTTCGTCGAGGTCCAGGGCACCGCCGAGGCCGAACCCTTCGCCCGCGACGAACTCAACACCCTCCTCGACCTCGCCACCGCCGGCTGCGCCGAACTCGCCGACCTCCAGCGCAAGGCCCTCGACACCGCCCTCGAACGGTAAAGAGGACACCAAGAAAACGACGCCCGGCGCGCAACTCCACCGCCCGCCGCGGCGTCTTCGGCAGTACGGGCGTACGGTCCCATCGCCGTACGCCCGGCACAGCACCGCACACGGGCCGCCCGGCCCTGTCCCAAGGGGAGGACCGAGACCCATGGCCGCGACCCGACGCCGCCGCCGTCGCCGCACCGCATACGCCGCCGCAGCCCTGGCGACCGCCGCCCTGACCATGGGCCTGACCACCGGCTGCGACGCCGTCGACAAGGCACTCGACTGCGTCCGCACGGCCGACGCGATAGCCGACAGCGTCACCGAACTCCAGCAGGCGGTGGAGAACGCGTCCGACCCGACGCAGCTCGAGGAGTCCCTCGACTCCATCGACAAGAACCTCGACAAGATCGGCGACCAGACCGACAACACCGACGTCAACAAGGCCGTCGACGACCTCGGCAAGGCCGTCGACAACGTCCGCACCTCGGTCCACAACGGCGACAAGACCCCCGACATCAGCCCCGTCACCGACGCCGCGGGCGAACTGACGAAGGTCTGCACGCCGTAAAGGCAGCGCGCGAGGTCCGGGATACTGGGCCCATGACCCGCCTGATCCTCGCCACCCGCAACGCCGGAAAGATCACCGAACTGAGGGCCATCCTCGCCGACGCGGGCCTGCCCCACGACCTCGTCGGCGCGGACGCCTACCCGGAGATCCCCGACGTCAAGGAAACCGGCGTCACCTTCGCCGAGAACGCCCTCCTCAAGGCCCACGCCCTCGCCCAGGCCACCGGCCTGCCCGCCGTCGCCGACGACTCCGGCCTCTGCGTCGACGTCATGAACGGCGCCCCCGGCATCTTCTCCGCCCGCTGGGCCGGCCGCCACGGCGACGACAAGGCCAACCTCGACCTCCTCCTCGCCCAGATCGGCGACATCGCGGACGAACACCGCGCCGCCCACTTCGCCTGCGCGGCGGCCCTGGCCCTGCCCGACGGCACGGAGAGGGTGGTCGAGGGCCAACTCCGCGGCACCCTCCGCCACGCCCCCGCGGGCACGGGCGGCTTCGGCTACGACCCGATCCTCCAGCCGGACGGCGAGACCCGCACCTGCGCGGAACTGACGGCGGAGGAGAAAAACGCGATCAGCCACCGAGGCAAGGCCTTCCGGGCGCTGGTGCCGGTGGTGCGGGAACTGCTGGGCTGAAGGCACAGGAAAAGTCCCCGGACCCAAGAACGAGGTACGGGGACTTCTCGCGGTGCGCCCGGTCGGATTCGAACCGACAAACACAACCACCTAAAGATTGCCGCTCGGCCGTTGGCGTACGGGCGCCCGATCGGCCCTACTCTACTGGGGAGGAAGGGTGCGCCGCTGCCCACCTCGGCACCAGGTGTCTGTCGAGGCATGGCAGTTCGGACAGAGCAGCTGCAAATTTTCCCGTCGGTCGTCACTCCAGTCGCCGTTGACGTGATCGATCTCCAGCGTCATGGGCTTCCCCAGCCACTCGGGGCCGGTGCCGCAGCCTACGCATTTCTCCGGCACTCCCAGGGCGCGGAGCGCCCGACGCAGCAGAGCAGTCCTCGTGCGGCGTTTACCGCCGTGCTTGACCAGTATGTCCTCGGGTTGCCTGAGCGGGGTGACGCCTGGCCTGCCGCGCTGGTGGGCCTGTCCCAGGAAATGTGCTGTTGACAAGCCTTCCTCGGTGATCCACCGGCGCAGCAGGGCGCGCTGCGTGCCGTTGTCCGGCCGCTCCAGTCGACGCAAGGCCTCGGCAATCGAGACCGAGCCGGTAACCGCCGCGTGGAGTTCTGCGGACGTGGGTCGGGTGCGGGCATACCGCATGTAGTCGCTCATGTGCCGGTACGCCCTTTGCCACGTCCTCGGTAACTGTCCGTCGTGGAGTGGCAGTTGGGGCAGAGCAGACGGAGGTTCTCGATGCGGTTGTCCCGCCAGTTGCCGTCGACATGGTCGACTTCCAGGGGGAGCGGCCGCCCCCGCCAGACAGCCCCGGTACCGCAGAGCGCGCACCGCTCCGGCACGCCGACATGCATCATGGCCCACTTGATCCGGTCGCTCGGGATACGCCTGGCCTGCCCGGGCACCTGCTCGACGAGCAGGCCTTCCGGCGTTCGGGGGCGCCACGACTTGCCCTTCCGGGTCGGCACCTGAAAGTGGGAGATGTCGATGCCGTACGCCTTGACCCGGCGACTGATGTGCGTGTGATGTCCGCCGACCACTTCCAGCCCGAGATGCCGCAGAACCTCGCACATGTTCGTCGAGGCCGACACGGCCTCCTGGAGGACTTCTCTGGTCCACTTCACGCCCTCGCGTTGGAAGTGCGACACGTCCACCCCGAGCCTCTTCATCCGGCCCAGCACGTATCGCCGTGTCGGACTCTTCGGATCCACCCCCAACCGCACCAACGCCTCGGACAGCGTCCGAGCCCCCCGAGCAGCCTCCTCCAGCCGTTCCCGGCTGTACGCACTGGCCCCCATCGAGCCCCTCCGTTCTCGGCCACTCGTTCGTGGCCTCGTACGGAGTAACGAACCGTTTATCGGACCGTCACGCGCGGCATGCGGAAGGGCCCGTACCGGACAGCGCCGGTACGGGCCCCGCAAGGAATCCTCAGATGCCCAGGTCCTTGATGATCTTGGCCACGTGGCCCGTCGCGCGGACGTTGTACAGGGCCCGTTCGACCTTGCCCTGCTCGTCCACGACGATCGTGGAGCGGATGACGCCCATGTAGGTCTTGCCGTAGTTCTTCTTCTCGCCGAAGGCGCCGTACGCGTCGAGGACCTTCTTGTCGGGGTCGGCGAGGAGCGTGACCTTGAGGGACTCCGTGTCGCGGAACTTGGCGAGCTTCTCCGGCTTGTCGGGGGAGATGCCCAGCACGTCGTACCCGGCGGCGGCCAGCAGCTCCAGGTTGTCCGTGAAGTCGCACGCCTGCTTGGTGCAGCCGGGGGTAAGCGCGGCAGGGTAGAAGTAGACGATGACCTTGCGGCCCTTGTGGTCGGCCAGGGACACCTCGTTGCCGTCGGCGTCCGGGAGGGTGAAGGCGGGGGCGGGGTCCCCCGGCTGCAGTCGCTCGCTCATCGGCACAGCGTAACCGGGGGTCCTGACAGTGCAGAGCAGTGAGTAGCTGACAGACTGTCCCGAACAGCGTCAGCAGACTTCGGAGGCCGTACGGTGGCGGACACGTCGGACATCAGAACCCCGGCGCAGATCGAGGCGGACATCAAGCGCCGCCGCGAGGTGCTGGCCGAGACGCTCGACGAGATCGGGGTGCGGGTGCACCCGAAGACGATCATGGGCGATGCGAAGGCCAAGGTCGCTTCCAGCGTCGACCACACACTCGGACGGGCGTACGTCCAGGTCAATCGTGTGGTCAGCGATGTGAAGGCGCAGTTCGTGGACGAGGAGGGCTCGCCGCGGCTGGAGCGCGTCGTGCCGGTGGCCCTCGTCGTGGTGGGAGTGGTGGGCCTGCTCACCCTCGGCACCCGGCGGCGCAGGGACTGAGGCGGGGCAGGTAGGTTTCAGGGCGTGAGCGCCAAGAGAAACGACAACGCTTCCCCGGACGACAAGCTGCCCATCCGGATGCTGCACGACCGTGTGCTCGTGCGGCAGGACACCGGTGAGGGCGAGCGGCGTTCCGGGGGCGGCATCCTGATCCCCGCCACGGCGGCGGTCGGCAAGCGGCTGGCCTGGGCCGAGGTCGTCGCGGTGGGGCAGAACGTGCGGACGGTGGAGCCCGGCGACCGGGTGCTGTACGACCCGGAGGACCGCGCGGAGGTCGAGGTGCGGGGCACCGCGTACGTGCTCATGCGCGAGCGTGACCTGCACGCCGTGGCCGCGGACCGCTTCGAGGGTTCCGAGGACTCGACCGGGCTGTACCTGTAGGACGGTCGGCCAGGACGGTCGGCGAAGGGGCTGGTGACCACTGTCACCAGCCCCTTCGTGCTGTCTTTGCTACCTTGGAGGCATCCCGACGAGACGCGCCGTACCGGGTTGAAGGAAAAGACGACGCACCCCGTTCAGTTCGCTCCACGGAGGTGCCTGTCATGGCGTGGGTTCTGCTTGTCGTCGCCGGTCTGCTCGAGGTCGGCTGGTCGATCGGGATGAAGTACACCGAGGGTTTCACCCGGCTCGTGCCGAGTCTGTTCACCGGTGCCGGGATCGTGGCCAGCATGATGCTGCTGTCGTACGCCGCCCGGACCCTGCCCATCGGTACCGCCTACGGCGTGTGGGTGGGGATCGGAGCGGCCGGTGCGGCGGTGCTCGGCATGGTGGTGCTGGGTGAGCCGGCGACCGCCGCCCGGATCTTCTTCATCTGTCTGCTGCTGGTCGCCGTGGTGGGGCTGAAGGCGACCTCGGGTCACTGACCCGGCGCGGGGGTCATTCGTCCCGCGGGGTGGCGGGGAGGCCGCCGACGAATCCGCCGTTGTCCGGCTCGCCGCCGCCCGCTCCGCCCGGTTCGCCGTCGTCGGTGCCGCCGTCGCCGTTGTCCCCGTCTCCGGTCCCGCCGCCGGTGGGGCCGGGTTCGGTGCTCGGGCCGCCGATGGTGGGGCCGCCGGTCGAGGGGTCGCCGTCGCCGCCGGTGTCGCCGGGTTCGGTGCTGGCGCCGCCGTTGTCGCCGGGGGTGGCGCTGCCGGTCTCCTCGTCGTCGGTGCCGTCCTCGTCGCCCGTGCCGCCGTCGGACTCGTCGCCGGTGCCGGTGTCGTCGGAGGGGTCGGCGGAGGGGGGCGCGGTGACGTCGGCGCCCGCCTGGAGCTGGAGGTCGAAGTCGGTGACCGGCTCGCCCTTGAGGGCGTTGCGGGTGTACTGGGCCCAGATCTCGGCGGGTGCGCCGCCCCCGTTGATGCGGTCGAGGCCCATGACGCCGTAGAGGGGCTTGTGGGCGGCCGTGACGGGGTCCTGGCCCATGACGGCGACGACGGTGGCGAGGTCGGGGGTGTAGCCGGCGAACCAGGCGGCCGTGTCCTCCTCGGCGGTGCCGGTCTTGCCTGCGGCGGGGCGGCCTGCGGCCTGGGCGGCGGTGGCGGTGCCGTTCTGGACGACGCTGCGGAGCACGGACGTGGTGGTGTCGGCGGCCTCGCGGCTGACGGCCTGGCTCTCGCGCCGCTCGGGCAGTTCCACCGCGTGCTTGCCGTCCTTCATGACCTTCTCGACCAGGGTGTAGGTGCCGTGCCGGCCGTGGTTGGCGAGGGTGGCGTAGGCCTGGGCCATGTCGAGGGGGCTGGCGGTGGCGGTGCCGAGGGCGATGGCGGGGCCTTCCGGCATCTCCGGGGTGTCGGCGGCCAGTCCGAGGTCGACCGCGGTCTTCTTGACCGTGCCGGGGCCGACGTCGACGGCCATCTGCGCGTACACGGCGTTCACGGACTTGTCGGTGGCCTCGCGGACGGTGATGTTGCCGTAGTCGTGGTGGTCCTCGTTCTCGGGGGCGTAGTGGGTGCCGCTCCAGCCGTCCACGGGGCGTTCGCTGTCGCCTTCGTAGACCGTGTTCGGGTTGATCATGCGGCCGTCCTGGGTGTCGGCGTGGTTCTCGACGGCCGCGGTGAAGACGAAGGGCTTGAAGGTGGAGCCGACCTGGAAGTCGCGGCGGGTGGCGTTGGGCGTGTACTGCTTGACGTAGTCGATGCCGTTGTACATCGCGACGACCTTGCCGGTCTTCGGGTCGACGGAGGCGCCGCCGGCGCGGACGTAGGTGTCGACCTTGCGGTCCTTGTCCAGTTCGGACATGAGCTGGTCGTCGACGGCCTTGACGAAGGCGTCCTGCTTGTCCTTCTGGAGTGTGGTGGTGATGCGGTAGCCGCCGCGGTCGAGGTCTTCCTCGTCGACGACGCCGTTCTTGATCAGGTAGTCCTTGACGATGCGGACGACGTAGCCGCGCTGTCCGGACATGCCGGTGGAGACGGTGGTCTGCTTGGGGGCGGGGAACGTCAGCCCGGCGCGTTCGGCCTGGTCGAGCCACTTCATCTTGACCATGCCGTCGAGCACGTAGTTCCAGCGGGCCTCGGCGGCGCCCTTGTTCTCCGGGTGGGCGACGACGTCGTACTGGCTGGGTGCGTTGAGCAGGGAGGCGAGGTAGGCGCCCTGGGCGGCGGTGAGCTCGGTGGCGTCGACGCCGTAGTAGGCCTGGGCGGCGGCCTGGATGCCGTAGGCGCCGCGGCCGAAGAAGCTGGTGTTGAGGTAGCCCTCGAGGATCTCGTCCTTGCTCTTCTCCCGGTCGAGCTTGATCGAGATGAAGAACTCCTTCACCTTGCGGGTGACGGTCTGCTCCTGTGCCAGGTAGTAGTTCTTGACGTACTGCTGGGTGATCGTGGAGCCGGACTGCTTGCCCTTGCCGGTGGCGGTGTTCCAGCCGGCCCGGATCATCGCCATGGGGTCGATGGCGGACTCGGTGTAGAAGTCGCGGTCCTCGGCGGCGAGGACGGCGTGCTGGGCGTCCTTGGAGATCCGGGCGAGGCCGACGTTCTCCCGGTTGATCTCGCCGTCGCGGGCGAGGACGCTGCCGTCGGCGTACAGGTAGACGTTGCTCTGCTGGGTGGCGAGGGCGTTGGCCGACGTCGGGATCTGCACCAGCGAGTAGCCGAGGAAGAAGCCGCCGATCACCAGCAGGACGCCGACGACGAAGGCGCCCAGCGTCATGCGCCAGGTGGGGATCAGCCGGCGCCATCCGGTCCGCTTGGGCCTCTTCGGCTTCTTCGGCGTCGCCGTTCCCGGTTGCGAGCCCTGGTCAGGCTGCTGCGGCTCGTCGCTCATCTCGTGCACGGACTCCTGTTTCGCGTCGTACGGTCTGGTCTCGTACGGCCTTGTACGCTTCTGCGTCCTCTGTTGAAGACTCTCGCACCGGGCGTTCCGTTCCCGCTTTGCGGCACACCCGTGAAATCGGGTGCCGCCGTCCGGGACTCCGGACGGTGCCCCGGTAATTCCGTGGTGTGCCCCGTCGCCGTCGTACTAGGCTCCTGCGCTTTGCTGCCGGGCGGAGGTGGAGGCCTTGGGCGTGGGTTCGGGACGGTTGTACGCGGCCGTCGCGGTGGGGGGATTCAGACGGTACGCGACGTATCGGGCGGCCACCGCCGCCGGGGTGTTCACCAACACGGTCTTCGGGCTGATCCTGGTGTACACCTATCTGGCCCTGTGGGACGAGAAACCGCAGCTCGGGGGCTACGACCAGGCGCAGGCGGTCACTTTCGTGTGGCTGGGGCAGGCGCTGCTGGCGGCGCTGGCGATCGGTGGCGGCGGTGTCGAGGCCGAGTTGATGGAGCGCATCCGTTCGGGTGACATCGCCGTGGATCTGTACCGGCCGGCCGATCTTCAGCTGTGGTGGCTGGCGGCGGACGCGGGGCGGGCGCTGTTCCAGCTGCTGGGGCGCGGGGTGGTGCCGTTCGTGTTCGGGGCGCTGTTCTTTCCGGTGGCGTTGCCGGGGGAGGTGTCCAGGTGGCTGGCGTTCCTGGTGGCGGTGGGGCTGGCGATGCTGGTGGGTTTCGGGTTGCGCTATCTGGTGGCGCTCTCCGCGTTCTGGCTGCTGGACGGCACGGGGGTGGCGCAGATGGCGTGGATCGCGGGGCTGTTCTGCTCGGGGATGCTGCTGCCGTTGAACGTGTTCCCGGGCGCGCTCGGCGAGGTGGTCCGGGCCCTGCCGTGGTCGTCGCTGCTGCAGGCGCCGGCCGATGTGCTGCTGGGGGAGGCGGATCCGCTGCGGACCTTCGCCTTCCAGGCGGGGTGGGCGGTGGCGCTGCTGGCGGTGGGGCGGCTGGTGCAGTCGGCGGCGACGCGGCGGGTGGTGGTGCAGGGTGGCTGAGACGACCGCGGGCACGGACACGGACACGGGCGCGGGCGCGGGCGTGGAGGCGTGGGAGGGCCGGGGCGGCCGGGTCGGGGCGGGGCTGCGGGCGTACGGGCTGATCGCGGGCATGTGGATCCGGTCGACGATGGCCTACCGGGCGTCCTTCGCGCTGACGACGCTCGCGAACTTCGCGGTGACCGTGCTGGATTTCGTGGCGATCCTGCTGATGTTCTCCCGGGTCGACGCGCTGGGCGGTTACACGCTGCCCGAGGTGGCGTTCCTGTACGGGCTGTCCGCGGTCTCCTTCGGACTGGCCGACCTGGCGATCGGCTCGATGGAGCGGCTGGGGCGGCGGGTGCGGGACGGCACGCTGGACACGCTGCTGGTGCGTCCGGTGCCGGTGCTGGCCCAGGTGGCCGCGGACCGGTTCGCGCTGCGCCGGCTGGGCCGGGTGACGCAGGGCGCGCTGGTGCTGGGTTACGCGCTGGTGGTGCTGGACATCGACTGGTCGGCGGCGAAGCTGCTGCTGATGCCGGTGATGCTGGTCAGCGACGCGGGGATCTTCGGCGCGGTGTTCGTGGCGGCGGCGGCCTTCCAGTTCGTGGCGCAGGACGCCTCCGAGGTGTCGAACGCCTTCACGTACGGCGGTACGACGATGCTGCAGTACCCGCCGACGGTGTTCGCGCAGGAGCTGGTGCGGGGGGTGACGTTCGTGGTGCCGCTGGCGTTCGTGAACTGGCTGCCGGCGAGCCGTGTGCTGGAGCGGCCGTATCCGCTGGCGCTGCCCGGGTGGGTGGCGTTCACGCCGCCGCTGGTGGCCGTGGCCTGCTGCGCCCTCGCGGGGCTGGCGTGGCGGGCGGGGCTTCGTTCGTACCGGAGTACAGGGAGTTAGCGGATGGACATCAGCGGCGGCGCCGGGGAGACCGGTGCGGGCTTCATCGAGCTGGAGGGCGTCGAGAAGGTCTTCGACGTGCGCCGGAAGACCGGGTTCCTGAAGCGGGAGCGGCGTGAGGTGCGGGCGGTGGACGGGCTGTCGTTCACCGTGGCCCGGGGCGAGATGGTCGGCTACATCGGCCCGAACGGCGCCGGGAAGTCGACGACGATCAAGATGCTCACCGGCATCCTCACGCCGAGCGGCGGACGGCTGCGGGTCGCGGGCATCGACCCGTCACGGGAGCGGACGCGGCTGGCGCACCGCATCGGGGTGGTGTTCGGGCAGCGGACGACGCTGTGGTGGGACCTGCCGCTGATCGACTCCTACCGGCTGATGCACCGCATGTACCGGATTCCGGACGCGCGCTACCGGGCGAACCTAGAGCGCTGTGTGGAGCTCCTGCGGCTCGGGTCCCTGCTGGACGTTCCGGTGCGGCAGCTGTCGCTGGGGCAGCGGATGCGCGGCGACATCGCGGCGGCGCTGCTGCACGACCCGGACGTGCTGTACCTGGACGAGCCGACGATCGGCCTGGACGTGGTGTCGAAGGCCAAGGTGCGGGGGTTCCTGCGGGAGCTGAACGCGGAGCGGGGCACGACGGTGCTGCTGACCACGCACGACCTGCAGGACATCGAGCAGTTGTGTTCCCGGGTGATGGTGATCGACCACGGGCGGCTGATGTACGACGGGCCGCTGGCGGGGCTGCACGAGGCGGGGGAGAGCGAGCGGACCCTGGTGGTGGACCTGGAGCGGGAGGTGCCGCCGATCGAGGCGCCGGCGCCCGCGCGGGTGGTGCGGGTGGAGGGGCCCCGGCAGTGGCTGGCGTTCCCCGCGTCGGCGTCGGCCGCGGGGCTGGTGGCGGACATCGCGGCCCGGTACCCGCTGGTGGACCTCTCGGTGCGGGAGCCGGACATCGAAGCGGTGATCGCCAGGATCTATGCGGAACGGGCGAGCGCGTAGTGCCCGGCGGGGTGAGCTCGTAGGCTGCTGCACATGACCGACGACCACGCCCCGGACCTCCGCGCGTCCGACGCCGACCGTGAACGAGTCGCCGAGGTCCTGCGGGACGCCCTCGCCGAAGGCCGCCTGGACATGGCCGAGTTCGAGGAGCGACTGGAGACCACCTACCGCGCGCGGACCTACGGGGACCTGGCGCCGATCACCCGGGACCTGCCGGCCGGGGAGGGCGGCGCGGCGCCGGTGGCGAGGGTGTCGATGACCAAGGAGCCCGCGGGGAGCGGGGGCTGGGCGGGGCGGATCACCGGCGGTGAGGGGTCGTCGACGTGGGCGGTCGCCGTGATGTCCGGCTTCGAGCGCAAGGGCCGCTGGACGGTGCCGAAGCGGTTCAACTGCTTCGCGTTCTGGGGCGGCGGTGAGCTGGACCTGCGGGAGGCGAACTTCGCGGACGGCGAGGTGGTGATCAACTGCGTCGCGATCATGGGGGGCATGAACGTGGTCGTGCCGCCCGGGGTCGAGGTGGTCGTGCGCGGCATCGGGGTCATGGGCGGTTTCGACCACAGCGAGGAGGGCGTCCCCGCCGAGCCGGGCGCGCCGCGCGTGGTCGTCACGGGCTTCGCCTTCTGGGGCGGGGTCGGGGTGGAGCGCAAGGTGACGCGGGCGGAGCGGCTGCGGCTGAAGGAGGAGCGGCGGCGGGAGAAGCTGGAGCGGAAGGCCGCGCGGCGGGAGCTGCACGCGTCGTACCGGGAGGACGTGGAGGACGCCCACCGGGCGATGCTGGACGGGCATCGGGGGCTGATGCGGGAGCACCGGGAGGAGCTGCGGGAGCGGCGGCGGGAGGAGCGGGAGCGGCGGCGGGGGGACGCGGACTGACCGCGGGCCGGCGCACGTCCGTGAGCGCCTGTCGGTGGTGGCCGGGAGGGGGTCGTCGCGGCCCGGCGTTGCGGGGTGCCGCTGCGCCCACCCGTGCCGCCCCAGCGGCACGACTGCCCGCAGCCATGGCCGGTCCGACCCCGGTCACAGGGTCGCCGGGGACGTGGTCCTCAGGTCGTTCAGGTTCAGGGCCGTCGCCATCCGCGCGTACCCCCTGTCGCTGGGGTGGAGGTGGTCGCCGCTGTCGTACTGCGGGCTCAGGCGGCGCGGGTCGTAGGGGTCGCGCAGGGCCGCGTCGAAGTCGGTGACCGCGTCGAAGACCCGGCCCTCGCGGATCTCCTCGTTGATCTCCTGCCGCATGGTCTCGCGCGCGTCGGTGTAGCCGCTGTGCCCGCCGAACGGCATCACCGTCGCGCCGACGACCTTGAGCCCGTGGGCGTGGGCCATGTCGACCAGCGTGCGCAGGCCCGCGAGGACGGAGTCCCGGTCGGCGAGTTCCGGGCTGTGCAGGATGTCGTTGACGCCGACGGCGACGACGACCACCCTGGCGTTGGTGCGGCCCAGCACGTCCCGCGGGAACCGGGACAGCGTGCTGGGGTTGGCGGGCGGCGTGCCCGTGCCGCTGGTCAGCAGCCGGTTGCCGCTGATGCCCTGGTTGACGACGCTGTAGCGGGGCACGTTCCGCCCGGTCCCGGCGGCCGTGCGCAGCCGCTCGGTGAGGACGTCGGTCCAGCGGTGGTTGGCGTCCATGGCGGAGCCGTAGCCGTCGGTGATCGAGTCGCCGAGCGCGACGACGGTGCCGACGGCCTCGTGGCTCAGCACGTCCAGCGCCGTCACGTAGCGCCAGTACGAGGTCCGGCCCGTGTACGCGGCGGCGGTGGCGTCCTCGGCGCGGTCGCCCTCGGCGACGTAGCTGGTCTGCCGTGCGTGCGGGTGGTAGGTGACCGGGCCGGAGGCCACGGGGGAGTACGTCGTGATCAGGACGTCGCCGCCGCGGGGCACGGCGATGCGGGCGGCGTCGCTCATCACCTGCCCGCCCGCCGGGACGACCACCCGGGGGCTGCCGCCGAAGGTGAGCCGGCGCATGCTGCCGGGGGCCGCGGCGGCGGTGCCGTCGCCGGTGGCCAGGGCGATGGACGCGTGGGTGACGGTCAGCGGCGAGCGGCCGTACAGGTTGGACAGGGTGATCCGGGCGCCGTTGCCGCCGACGCCGGCGTGCACGACGTTGCGTACCGAGCGGCCGGCCATGCCCCGCGCCGCGGTGCCCGGTTCCGGGCCGGCGGGCGAGGTGGACCAGGCGCCTACCCAGGTGCCGGTGGAGGCGGGCGCGGCGTCGTTGTACGGGGGCCGGCCGCCGGCGGCCGGGGTGCGGTCCGGCGTGCCGTCGACGGAGGTCACCGTGGCGTATATGGCGGCGCAGATCGCCACCGTCAGGGCGACGATCGCGGCCAGCAGGGCACGCTGCTTGCGGGGAGGCGCCCCCGCGTCTCCGTCACGACCCTGGGTCATGCTGTGTTGTTCTCCTCGGACGAGGGGAGCTTCGAGGCTCCGGTCCCATGAACCCATGATGCGGCATGGGGCGGGCAGAGGACGCGTGACCCCCCGGCTTCCCGCCTCCCTGTCGGACGCCGGGAACTTGTGTTCCGTTCCGGGAGTCGGTCAGGAAGGGACAATGGGTGCGGGACGGATCGTCGAACGGTGGAGCGGATGGCACGCACGAAGACAGAACGTCCGGAGGGTTCCATGGGTGGCGGGCAGGGCGCCGAGGCGGGTGAGAGCCCGTCCTCCGCCACCTCGGCCGGGGCCGTCCGCAACCGGGCGATGACGGCGTTCAGTCCGGCCGACGAGGAGAAGCGGCGCGGCGTGCGCCGCATGAAGCTGACCGCCACCGGCCTGCTGCTGTTCGTGGCCCTGGTCTACGTCCTGGCCGAGTGGGCCTCCCACCGGGGCGCGGGCGCCTGGGCGGGCTATGTGTCCGCGGCCGCCGAGGCCGGCATGGTCGGCGCGCTCGCCGACTGGTTCGCGGTCACCGCCCTCTTCCGCCACCCCCTCGGGCTGCCCATTCCGCACACCGCGATCATCCCGAGGAAGAAGGACCAGCTGGGCGTCTCGCTGGGCGAGTTCGTCGGTGAGAACTTCCTCTCCGAGGACGTCGTACGGCAGCGGCTGCGCGCCGTCGGCATCGGCAGCCGGCTCGGTGCGTGGCTGGCGGTGCCCGAGCACGCCGACCGGGTGACGGCCGAGCTGTCCGCGGCCCTGCGCGGCGCCCTGACCGTGCTGCGCGACTCCGACGTGCAGGCGGTGGTCGGCGAGGCCATCACGCGGCGGGCCGACGCCCAGGAGATCGCGCCGGGGATCGGCAAGATGCTGGACCGGGTCGTCGCCGACGGGGGGCACCGCCGGGTCGTCGACCTGATCGTCTCCCGCGCCCACGACTGGCTGGTGCTGCACGGCGACTCCGTGATGGACGCCGTGCAGGGCGGGGCGCCCGGGTGGACGCCCCGGTTCGTGGACAAGAAGGTCGGCGAACGGGTCTACAAGGAGCTGCTGCGCTTCGTCACCGAGATGCGCGACATGCCCGCCCACCCCGCGCGCGGCGCCCTCGACCGCTTCCTCACCGACTTCGCCTCCGACCTGCAGTCCGACACCGAGACCCGGGCGCGCGTGGAGCGGCTGAAGACGGATGTGCTGGGCCGCGGCGAGGTGCAGGACCTGATCGCCTCCGCCTGGACCGCCGTACGCTCCATGATCGTCTCGGCGGCGGAGGACGAGCGCAGCGAGCTGCGGCTGCGGGTCCGGGCGTCGCTGCTGTCGCTGGGTGCCCGGATGGCCTCGGACCCGAAGGTGCAGGGCAAGGTCGACTCGTGGGTCGAGGACGCCGCGGTGTACGTCGTCACCACCTACCGGCGGGAGATCACGTCCCTGATCACCGACACGGTGGCGGGCTGGGACGCCGAGCACACCACGAAGAAGATCGAGGCGAACATCGGCCGGGACCTGCAGTTCATCCGGATCAACGGCACGGTCGTCGGCTCGCTGGCCGGGCTGCTGATCTACACGCTCTCCCGCGTCCTGGGGGCGTAGCCCGCAGGGCCCCGCCGTGAGGTTCCCGCCCGCGCGCGGAGACGGGACCTGACCGGCCGAGCGTGCCCGCCCCGGTTGGGGGCACACGGGTTCCGATCGCTCGGTCCGACGGCGTCGCACGGCACCTTCGGGACCGGGCGGCGTCGTCCCACGGTCCTCAAGGGAGAGGGAGCCATGTCAGCGGAATCGTCGTCGCCGGACTCCGTACCCGCCTCCACGGGAACCGTCACCACAGCGGTCCCCGCCCGCCTCGACCGGCTGCCCTGGTCCCGGTGGCACTGGATGATCGTGATCGGCCTCGGCACCGTCTGGATCCTGGACGGTCTGGAGGTCACGATCGTCGGCAACGTGGCCGGCCGGATCGCCGAGGACGGCAGCGGCCTGGACATCAGCTCCGCCCAGATCACCGGCCTGGCCGCCGCCCTCTACGTGGCCGGTGCCTGCTCGGGCGCCCTGTTCTTCGGCTGGCTGACCGACCGCCACGGCCGCAAGAAGCTGTTCATGGTGACGCTGGTCGTGTACCTGCTGGCGACCGCGCTGACCGCGGTGTCGTTCGAGTCCTGGTGGTTCTTCCTGTTCCGGTTCCTCACCGGTTTCGGCATCGGTGGCGAGTACGCGGCCATCAACTCGGCGATCGACGAGCTGATCCCGTCCCAGTACCGGGGCCGGGTCGACCTCATCATCAACGGCAGCTACTGGCTGGGCGCCATCGGCGGTTCCCTGCTGTCCATCGTCATGCTGGACACCGACATCTTCCCGAAGGACCTCGGCTGGCGGCTCAGCTTCGCCCTCGGTGTGGTCCTCGGCCTGGTCATCCTGCTGGTGCGCCGGCACGTCCCGGAGAGCCCGCGCTGGCAGTTCATCCACGGCTACGGCGACGAAGCGGAGCGACTCGTCTCCTCCGTCGAACGGGAGATCGAGCAGGAGAAGGGGGAACGGCTGCCGCGGCCGGCCGGCGAGATCACCATCCACCAGCGCAAGAGCATCGGCTTCGGCCTGATCGCCAAGACCGTCTTCGGCAAGTACCCGCGCCGCGCGGTCCTCGGCCTGTCCCTCTTCATCGGCCAGGCGTTCCTCTACAACGCCATCACCTTCGGCTTCGGCACCATCCTCATCACCTTCTTCGACGTGCCGACCGGCCAGACCGGCTACTACTTCGCCGTCATCGCGGCCGGCAACTTCCTCGGCCCGCTGCTGCTCGGCAAGCTCTTCGACACCGTCGGCCGCCGGATCATGATCTCGGGCACCTACCTGCTGTCGGGCGTTCTGCTGTTCGTCACGGCGTGGCTCTTCGACCGGGGCTCGCTGAACGCCGACACCATGACGGCCTGCTGGTGCGTGGTGCTGTTCTTCGCCTCCGCGGGCGCCTCCAGCGCCTATCTGACCGTCTCCGAGATCTTCCCCATGGAGACCCGGGCGATGGCCATCGCCTTCTTCTACGCCCTCGGCACCGCCGCCGGCGGTATCAGCGGCCCGCTGCTCTTCGCCGACCTCACGGAGTCCGGCGTCGTCGGCGACACGGTGCTCGCCTTCCAGATCGGCGCCGGGCTGATGTGCGCGGCCGGCCTGGTGGCGGCGTTCCTGGCGGTGAAGGCGGAACGCCGGTCCCTGGAGGACATCGCGGAGCCGCTGTCGGCCGCGGGGACGGGCGCGGGAACGGAGAACGCGCCGGGCACGGGCACCGCGACGGCGTAGAGTCCGGGCCGACCGCCTCCCGACCGGCCGACCGCGAGGAGCCTTCGATGACCGTCCGCAGGATCGTCCCCAACATCCACTCCGGGTCCGAGGAGGAACAGGCCGCCGGCCGCGACTTCTACGGCCTGCTGGGTTTCGAGGAGGTCATGGACATGGGCTGGGTGACGACCCTGGCGTCACCGTCCGTCCCCACCGCGCAGATCAGCTTCTTCACCGAGGAACGCACCGGGCCCGTCGTCCCCGACCTCAGCGTGGAGGTCGAGGACGTCGACGCGGTCCACGCGCAGGTCGTCGCGTCCGGCGCGGAGATCGTGCGGGAGCTGCGGGACGAGGAGTGGGGCGTCCGGCGCTTCTTCGTGCGGGACCCGAGCGGGCGCGTGGTGAACGTCCTGACGCACCGCTCCTAGGCCGGCCGGGGCTGGACCGGCGGGGTCAGGCCCGCCGGTCGGCGAGCGCCCAGGAGGCCAGCGCGACGGCACCGGCGACCCCGAACACGGCGGGCCAGGCGCCGACCTTCTTGGCCAGCGGGTGGGACCCCGCGAAACCGGCGACGTACGCGGCCGTCAGCGCCCCGGCGGTCTTCCCGCCGGCCTGCCGGCGCCACTGCTGCGCGGCGGCGGCCCCGGCGACGGCGAGCACGGCCCCGCCGAGCTGCCGCTTCTTGGTCCAGCGGGCCACGCCGTACCCGCCGACGAGACCGCCCGCCGCGACGACCGCGCTGGGAACCTTCGCCATGCCTGCCTCCTGCCCGTGCCGCGGCTCCTGCCGCGCCGATCACTTCCGACCGAGGCTAATCCTCACCGGGCACGGCGCACGCGCCGGGGTGCGCGCCGCCCCGCCGCACACCGACGCCGGTGCGCCGCTCGAGGCGATGCCGGACGACGCGGGCCACCGGGTGATGGACGAGCGCCCGGCCGCCGTGACGGCGGCGGCCCTGACCCGGCTGACGGCACGCAGCACGCCGGACGGATGAGACGCAGGTCACAGGCATCCCGGGCGCCGGCCTGTCACAACTCCTCGCCGGCATCCGTCGTAGCTGTGTACGGCCGAAGAGCACGGCCGACAGCAACGACCAACGACGGAGGAACCCACCATGGACGCTCGCCTCGCCCTCTTCGGCAACCCGATCGCCGGCAAGATCCTTCGGCACATCAACTCGGCGGGCAAGGTCGTGACGGACTCGACGCTGCCGGCCGCCACCCAGGAACTGGTGAAGATCCGCGCGAGCCAGATCAACGGCTGCGGCTTCTGCCTCGACATGCACACCAAGGACGCCGCGAAGGCGGGCGAGACCTCGCTGCGCCTCAACCTGATCGCGGCCTGGCGGGAGGCCAAGGTCTTCACCGACGCCGAGCGCGCCGCCCTGGAGCTGACCGAGCAGGGCACCCGCATCGCCGACGGCGGCGGCGTCAGCGACGAGGCCTGGGCGAACGCGGCGCGGCACTACGACGAGGAGCAGCTGGCCGCGCTGGTCGGGCTGATCGCCGTCATCAACACCTACAACCGGCTGAACGTCATCACCCAGCAGCCGGCGGGCGACTACGAGCCGGGCATGTTCGGCTGACGCCCCCGCGAGACCGCGACGGCCCGCCCCGGCACCGGGGGGCGGGCCGTCGCGCCGCTCAGCCGGCGTGCAGCAGCACCGGGAGCCGCTGGTGGCCGTTGCTGATCAGGGAGGGCACGGACCCGAGGTCGGCCGAGGGGTCGGCGAGGCGGATCCCGGGGAAGCGGTCGAACAGCTTCCGCAGGGCGAGGGTGACCTCCATGCGGGCGAGGGGCGCGCCGAGGCAGAAGTGGACGCCGTGCCCGAACGCCAGGTGGTCCTTGACCGTGCGGGCCGCGTCGAACGTGTCGGCGTTCTCGTGCCAGCCGGGGTGACGGTTGGCAGCGGCGTAGGACGCGAGGATCGCCTCGCCGCGGGCGATGGTCCGCCCGTCGGGCAGGGGGATGTCCGTGACGGCGAACCGCAGCGGCAGGTGCTTGACCGCCGGTTCGTGGCGCAGGGTCTCCTCGACGACGTCGTCCCAGGTGACGGCGCCCTTGCGGACCAGTTCGAGCTGGTCGGGGCGGGTCAGCAGGGTGTGGACGGCCTGGTCGATGACGTTGACCGTGGTCTCGTAGCCGGCGCTGATCATCAGCAGCAGCGTGTCACGCAGTTCGTCGTGCGTCAGGCCCGTGCCGTCGCTCTCGTCGTCCCGTGCGGCGATGAGCAGGGACGTCATGTCGTCGCCGGGAGCGCCGCGCTTGGCCGCGATGAGCTGGTCCAGGACCTCGTACAGCCGCACGGTGTTGGCCTGGGCCTCGTCCTGGCTCAGCGTGGTGTCGAAGACGCCGTCCACGAGGGCCCGGAAGCCCTCCCGCCGGTCCTCGGGCACGCCCATGAGGTGGCCGATCACCGCGATGGGCAGCGGGTAGGCCAGCTCCTGGCGCAGATCGACCGGCTCACCCGCGGGCAGGCCCGCGAGACGGCCGACGAGCCCGTCCACCATGCCCTCGACGGCCGGCCGCATGTGGGCGATGCGGCGGGCGCTGAAGGCGGGCGCCACCAGCCGCCGCAGCTTGCGGTGGTTGGGGCCGTACGCGGTGAACATGTTCTCCACCGCCACCCACAGGGCGAGCGGCCACGTGCCGACCACCTCCCCGAAGGCGGGCCAGTGCGCCCGGGCGTCCTTGGAGACGTCGGGGCCGGTCAGGAGCTGCTTGAGCAGGGCGGGGTCGGAGACCGACCAGGCCTCCACGCCGAGCACGTCCACCCGGGTGGCCGGACCGCGGGCGCGCAGCGCACGGTGCTCGGCGTGGTGGTCGGCACCGGCGGGATCGAGGACGAGCGGAGACTGCTGGTCGGGCATGGCGGGCTCCTCAGACGACGGCGGGAATGGCGGGAAAGGTGACGGGCAGGGATTCCAGGGCGCGGTGGAACGGGCCGGGGCGCCAGACGAGTTCACCGACGGGCACGGCGAGGTCCGTCTCCGGCAGCGCGTCGAGGAGATGGGTGACCGCGGTCTCCGCGATGAGGTAGGCGTGCGAGCGGGCCGGGCAGGTGTGCGGGCCGGTGCTCCAGGCCAGATGGGCGCGGTTGCCCGTGCGGCGGCCCTCGGACACTCCGTCGGTGAGGGCCGGGTCGTTGTTGGCGGCCGACATGGAGATCACGACCGGCTGGTCGGCGGGCAGGAGCACCCCGTCCACGTCGATCGGGTACGGCGGGTACGAGATGCAGTAGTTCGCCATGGGCGGGTCGGTGTACAGGACGGCGTCGAGCGCGTCGCGCACCGTGGACAGCCCGGCGTGCAGGTCGGCGGAGAACTCCTCGTCGGTGAGGATCTTCAGCACGGTGTTGCTGATCAGGTTGGTCAGCGGCTCGATCCCGGCGCCGTAGAGCGTGACGAGCTGGTGGCCCATCTCCTCGTCGCTCAGCCGGGCGGAGTGGCCGATCAGCCGGGACGTGATGTCGTCGCCGGGGTGCTGCCGGCGCAGGCTCACCAGGTCGGCGACGGCCTGCCCGAGGATCTGGTTGCCCTGCTCGGCGTGGGTGGTGTCGAAGATCTTCGCCATGCCGTCGGCGATGCGCACGCCGATCTCGTCCGGGCAGCCCAGCAGCGCGCTCAGGACGCGGAAGGCGATCGGGAACGCGTACTGGGAGAGCAGGTCCGCCTCGCCCCGCTCGCGGAAGTCGCCGATGGCGCCGGAGGCGACCTTCTCGACGAGGGTCCGCAGCCCGTGCTGGTCGACCCCGCCGATCGCGGCGGTGTTCGCGCCGCGGTAGCGGGCGTGCTCGGCGCCCCCGGAGCGCAGCGCGTTGGGCCGCCACTCCATCATCGGCCTGACCGGGCAGGTCGCCGGGATCAGCTTCTCCCACGCGCGCGGGTCGGCGGGGAAGTGCAGCGGGTCGTTGAGGATGCGGCGGGCCTGGTAGTAGCCGATGACCAGCGTCGCCGGGACCCCGGGCGCCAGGTCCACCGGGACGAGGGGGCCGTGGGTGCGGCGCATGCGCCGGTACGCGGCGTGCGGGTCGGCGGCGAACTCCGCGGTGTACAGGGCGATCCGCCCCGGTGGGCTCGCCGGCGCGGACGCGGCGGACGGCATCGTCATCGGCGGGACTCCAGGAGGGCGGCCGAGCGGTGCTCGGAGAGGTACTCGGTGAGCGTGATCAGGGCGTGCAGCGAGGACGTGCGGTCGCGGGCGTCGCAGGTCGTCAGCGGGGTGAAGGCGTCGAGGGCCAGGGCCTCGCGCAGCTCCGCCTCGGGGTAACGCGGCGCGCCGGGGAAGGTGTTCACGGCGACGGCGTACGGTATGCCCCCGCTGTCCAGCAGGCCGAGGGCGTCGTGGGAGGCGTCGAGGTCGCGGGTGTCGGCCAGGACGAGACAGCCGAGCGCCCCCTCGGCCAGGTCCTCCCACAGCGGCTGGAACCGGGCCTGCCCCGGCAGCCCGAACAGGTACAGCGCGATGCGGCCGCCGGCCATGTGGATGCGGCCGAAGTCCATCGCCACCGTGGTCGTGGTCTTGTGCGGGGTGCCCCGCAGATCGTCCACGCCCGCGCTCTCCTGCGTGATGGGTTCCTCCATCCGCAGGGGCTTCACCTCCGAGACGCTGCCGATCAGCGTCGTCTTGCCGACGCCGAAACCCCCCGCGACCACGATCTTGGCCGACCGCGTCACCGTGGCCGGGACGTAGGTGACGGGCGGGTCAGACCATGGAGCGCAGTCCACGCAGTACCTCCTGCAACAGGTCGGATTCGGGCTGATGGTCGCTCGCGGCGACGGGGCTGGCCAGGTGGCCGGAGTCCATCAGCGAGGAGACGAGGATGCGCACCGTGGAGGGCGGCAGCTCCAGCGCGGCGGCGATGTCCGCGACGGCCAGACCGCCCTCCGCGCCGGTGAACAGCCGCATCACCCGCCGGGCGTCCGGGCCGAGGGACTCCACGGGCCCGGACGCGGCGATGAGCACGCTCTCCGGGCGCACGTCGTCACGCGCCCGGACCTGACCGCCGGTGCGGACGTAGGGCCTGACCATGTCGGGGTCACGCCGCGGCCCCGTCATGCCGGCGAGCCGCCTTCCGCGGCCGGCACGCGCTCCTGGGTGCCCAGCTCGTGCCCCACCCGGGTGGCGAGCCGCACCATGTGATGGGAGATCAGCCCGACGTCGGCGTCCGGACCGGTCGTGCACACCGACAGCATGGTGTTCCTCGCGGCGGTCGTCGTCAGGCCGATGCAGCCGACCGACTCGATCAGCAGCTGCCGCATGCCCTGGCCGCCGGTGAACTCGTCCCACGCCTTGCCCGCGGCCCGCAGCGCCGCCGTCAGCGCGGCGAACTTCTCACCGTCGTCCTGGCCGATCGTCTCGGTCCGGGCCTTCAGCAGGCCGTCGCTGCTCATCAGCACGGCGTAGCGGACGCCCTCGACGGTGCCGAGCTCCTGGTCGAGCAGCCAGCCCAGGCTGTTGGTGTGTGTGTCTCGCACGATCAGTGTCCTTCTTCGGGTGCGGCGTCGTGTGCGGGGTCGGGTCCGGGGCCGGGTGCCGTGCGGTGCGCCGCGTCGGTTCCCGCGGGCGCCGGGGCGGGCTCGTCCTGCCGGCCGCGGCGGGTGCCCGCCGCCCAGGCGGCCGCGACGGCGGGACGGCCGGGCCCGGCGGCGGGCTCGGCGGCGCGGCGCGCGGCGACGGGAGCCTTGGTGCGCCGGCGGACGGTCAGGCCGCTGGCGGTGGTGGCGGGCGGGGCGGTCTGCGGTTCCGGATCGGTCTGCGATTCCCGGGCGGCCCGGGGTTCCTGGGCGGTCCGGGATTCCTGGGCGGTCCGGGATTCCTGGGCGGTTCGGGATGCCTGGGCGGTCTGCGGGCCGGGCCCGGCCCCGGGGGTCTGCGCCGCTACGGTCGCCACCGCCGCCGGTACGGCCAGCGGCACCGACTCGGTCCCGGGAACCGGCCGGGCGGCGGGCGGCTCCGGCTGCGTCGCGGGCGCCGACGGCGCGGAGGTGACGGCGGGGCCGGCCGGTCCCGGTGTGACGAGCAGGTTCTTCGGCAGCACGATCATGGCCCGGGTGCCCTGGTAGATGTTCGGCGCGGTCAGTTCGACCCGGAAGCCGTAGTTCTCCGCCAGCAGCGACGCCACACGCAGCCCGGTCTGGGGGTGGGCGCCCAGGCGGGTGATGTCGTCGCGCTGCTCGCCGGACATGACGTCGCTGGCCCACAGCAGCCGCTCGTCGTCCATCCGCAGTCCGGCGTCGTCCACGACCAGGAAGAACGCGTGATGGCCCTGCTCGAGCGACACGTGGACGCTGGCGGCGGGCGGGGAGTAGCGCAGCGCGTTGTCCAGCAGCACCGCGAGGGCGTGCACGACCGCCTCCACCGCGCGTCCCTCGACCGCGACGGTCCCCATCTCGGGGTGCTTGATCCGCTCGTACCCCTCGATCCGGCCCATCGCCGCCCGCACGATGTCGGTCAGCGAGGTGGCGGGCCAGCGCCGCGAGAGCTTGTCCCCGGCGAGCACGGCGTACCCCGACGCGGTGAGCAGCATCTGCTGCGTGAGGTGGTCGATCTCCACCAGCGTTGCGTACGCCTCGTCCGAGATGTGCCGCCGCACACCCTGGCTGACGGACCGGCCGAGTCGCGCCGCGCGGGCCACGACGTTGTTGGCGAAGCCGCGCACGGCGGCCCGGGCGACGCCCAGGGACTCCTGCCGCACCTGCGCGATCTGCCGTTCCGTGTCCTGCCGGAACTGATCGGCGGTCCGGGCGGCCGCCGCCCGCTCCTGCGTCCGTATCTCGCCCACCGCCGAGGCCAGCGCCCCGGGGAGAGCGAGCAGCCGCTCGGCGAGCGGGGTGCCGTCGAGGTTCGGCGGGACGGTGAGCGCGCCCTTGCGGACGTCGCCGCCCCCTCCGGCGCCGGCCGCCGCGGGGATCACGGTGGTCGCGAAGTGGCCCACGCACTGCTCGGCCGCGAGGAGCTGCAGGGTGAGCCGGTCGGCGTGCCGGCGCAGCAGTTCGGCCTGGCGCTGGGCCTGATCGCGTGCGCGCCGGAAGTACCAGGCGGCCCCGGCTCCGGCCACCGCCAGCAACAGGGCGACGGTCAACAGCAGTTCAGTCATCGGGTCCTCACGGATGGGGAAGCCGTCGGTGTGGGGTGGGCGCCGGTCCCGGCGGCGGCGGTGGGGCCGGAGCGGCGGTCGCCGCTGAGGCGTCCGGGAGCCGGGCTGCCGGGCCGGTGCCGCGGCTGTCGGGGACGCACTGAAGCCGCCCCACGACGGCGAGGGTCCTCAACAAGCCAGAAGCAGCCGGGATCTGTCGATCCGCGGCAAAGGGACGCGGCGGCCCCCGACGCTCTCCCGCGGCACCACCCGGGACCGCGCCCCCGTCACGCCTCCACGTGCCGAGGACTCAGCGATGCCGACAACGGTGGGTGTGCACGACATGGATCTCCAGGGGGCGAGCGCAGGGCCTGCACGAGCGGTGGGGGCCGACGACGGAGCGGGCTCGCGACAGCGCAGGTTCGTTCCTGCAGGACCTGAACTGCCGTGCCCGCCATGGGCGTTCGGCAGGGACCATACCGCTTGTGCTCACGCGTTGTGGCAGCTCAGTGACTACGGATGGCCGGTCCTGGAAGTATGAGGCGAAAAATGCACGGTTGGCGGTCAACTGGCGTTGGCCGAAAACCAGTTGGTCTTCGAGCGGGCGTCCTGCTAGTCAGCGGCCGGACTCGGAGTCGTAGGCCATCCGGGCCCGTTCGACCTTGACCAGGTTCTCGGTGGCCCACTCGGAAAGATGCGCGAAGAGCGGGGCGAGGCTGCGGCCGAGCTCGCTGATCTCGTACTCGACCCGGGGCGGCACCTCGGGGTGGTACGTGCGCACGACCAGACCGTCCCGCTCCAACTGCCGCAGCCGCTGGGTCAGCACCTTCGGCGTGATGCGGGCGATCCGCCGTTCCAGCTCCACGAACCGCTGACGCCCGTACGTGTGCAGGGACCACAGGATCGGCGTGGTCCACCGGCTGAACACGATGTCCACGACGGGACTGACCGGACAAGCCAGCTCGGGGTCGGTCACAGGGACGGCCTGGGCCGCCGTCCGGGCGGTTTCACGGGCCACGTGTACATCCCTCCCGGAGAGTCACTTTCCTCTGGGTACCTACTATACCGACGCTGTTAGCGTCTCCTCGTGCCCATCACCGGGCGCTCAACTGGCCCAACTTGCATGAGGAGTTACGCATGATCATCGTCACGGGGGCTACCGGCAACGTCGGCCGTTCACTGGTCGGGATTCTCGCCGCGGCCGGCGAGGCGGTCACCGCCACGTCCCGTGGGATCACCGAGGCGGTCGTGCCGCGAGGCGTCCGGCACCGGCAGGCGGACCTCACCGACGCCGAGACCCTGCGACCGCTCCTCGACGGCGCCGACGCGCTGTTCCTGCAGAACGGCGGCCCCAGCGCGCACCTGATCGACCCGCACCGGATCCTGGACGCGGCGAAGGCCGGGGGAGTGGAACGGGTCGTCCTCCTGTCCTCCCAGGGCGTGGCCACCCGCCCGGAGTCGCCGTCCCACGGCCAGGTCGGCCGCGCGATCGAGGAGGCCGTCGAGCAATCGGGCCTGAACTGGACGATCCTGCGCCCCGGCGGCTTCCACTCCAACGCGTACGCCTGGGCCGAGCCGGTCCGCGCCCACCGGACCGTCCCCGCGCCCTTCGGAGACGTCGGCCTGCCGACCGTCGACCCGGCCGACATCGCCGAGGTCGCGGCGGTGATCCTGCGGCAGGGCGGCGCCGGGGCGGGCGGCCACGCGGGCCGGACGTACGAGCTGACGGGGCCCGCACTCATCACACCTCGCCGGCAGACGCAGGCGATCGCCGAGGCCCTGGGCGAACCGGTCCGCTTCGAGGAGCTCACCCGCGAGGAGGCCGCCGCACGGTTCCTCCGCTTCATGCCCGAGCCGGTGGTGGAGACGACCCTGTCCATCCTGGGCGAACCGACCCCGGCCGAGCAGCGCGTCAGCCCCGACATCGAGCGCGTCCTCGGCCGAGCCCCACGCGACTTCGCCGACTGGGCGGCCCGCAACGCGGCGGCGTTCCGCTAGCCCTCGCCGGACCGCGTGCCCCGCCTACGGGATGGGCCGCACGCGATCCCGGGGGCTGCGGGTCCGCTCACTGGGCGCTCCAGCGATGCGGATGCCCGGGGTCGGCGGGGCAGGCGAAGACGTTCAGCTCACCGTGGTTGCCGACGACGACCTCGGTGGGCCTGGCGAAGGGGTGCGGCGGCAGGTCCCGGTCCTCGACGGGCTTCCAGCTGCGGCTGCCGCCGTCCCATTCGGAGGTGTCGACGGTGAGCAGCAGCTCCATGGGAGCCGCGCACGCCCGGCAGTCCATGGCGTACGGATCGGTCCGGTGCCAGGACGCGTAGCCGCCCGCGCGCCATCCGGGCGGTATGGAGAGGTCGTACTGGTAGCCGATCGGGTCGACCGCGTCGCAACCGCAGCTGGAGTCGGCCGCTTCCTCGGCCTCCTCCTCCAGCGCCTCGTCCCAGGCGTCGAGCCGGTCGCACAGCTCCTGGGGGAGCAGACCGGCGAAGGGATAGGTGACGACCTGCTCGGGGTGCAGCACACAGGGCTCGGGCACGTACCCGGCGTAGCCGACCACCTCCGGCAGCGGCGGCGCGGCCAGCACCTCACCGACCTCCGCCGACCTGCGCCACCGCAGGTGCAGGTACGGTCCGTACCCCGTGGCGCCGTGCGCGTCGAAGGGACACCAGAACACCTGGAGCAGGTCGCAGCCGTCGGGCCCGGGGCGGAGGTCGGGAACGTCCCGCCGGTACAGCTGGGCGAGGCCGATCATCGGCACCGGAGCCGTCTCGGAGACGTCGGGCACCCGGTGCTTGCGCTTGAGCTCGTCCAGGAGGCCGCGCTCGGCATCCGTGAGCCCGGTCCCCCGCTCCTGCGCCGCCGCCCACACCTCCCGCTCCCGACGGATGTCCGCGAGCCGCCGCCCCCGGTCCCGCCCGTGCGGCTCGACACACACGGGCCAGTCCTCGTCCACGGGCCACAGCAGGGGCCCGCCCACGGAACTGTCCGTCGTGTCCGGGCTGCCCGCCCGTGGGTGCAGCCGGGTGGTGGTGCCCCGGTGCCCGGCGAGCTCGGGGAAGAGCGCCTCGATGTCGACCGGGCGGGGCGGGGTGGTCCTCGTCATGGCGCCGACTCTCTCACCAGCGCGGACGGGATGGTGCGCCGGTCCCCCGCCGACTGCCCAGGCCCACCGCCCGATATCCGATACCGCGCGACCGGCGGCGGCACTAGGTTGATCGGTCGACGCCCCGACCACCACCACCCGCAGGAGCCTCCGCCGTGACGCACCCCGTCGACCACGAACTGATCCGGGCCGCGGCCGACGTCGCCCGCACGCGCAGCCACGGCGACAACCACACCATGGCCGCCGCGGCCCGCACCCGGGACGGCCGCATCGTCACCGCGATGAACGCGTACCACTTCACCGGCGGCCCCTGCGCCGAGCTGGTCGTCGTCGGCGCGGCGGCGGCGCAGGGCGCGTACGAGCTGGACACGATGGTCGCCGTGGGCGACCGCGACCGGGGCGTGGTCCCCCCGTGCGGCCGGTGCCGGCAGGTCCTGGCCGACTACTTCCCCGACCTCAGGATCATCGTGGGCAGGGCCGCGGAGCTCCGGACGGTACCCATCACCGACCTCCTGCCGGAGACGTACGTCTGGGCGGAGCACCAGGTGGAGGTGGACGGGGCGGGGACGGTGTCCTGAGCGTCCTTCGGGGAAGCGTTTCGTCGGGGGCAGCAGCGGGGCTTAGGCATCCATCTCGTCGATGTGTGCCTGCAGCACGCTCGTGATCTCTTCCAGCCCGCCGTCCGGCGGAATCTGCGCGTAATCGGTGACACCGATCTCGAGTGCCATCTCGCTGGTGAAATGCACGAGATCCGGGGTGGGAGCGTAGTGGTCGCGCAAGAACCGGGCCAGCACAGCCGCCTCCGGGGCGGCTGCGTCCAGGGCCATGACGCTGCCTACATTCGGGTACGGGGCACTGACGAGCCCTTCCAGGCGGCTGCCCCCGCCCAGCGGCATGTCGAAGGAAAGGGAGTTGGCCTGCTGAGGGCCCAGCGCGCCGACGGGCTCGATCTCGGTACCGGGGAAGGCCTGCATGAGACGGTTGGCGAAGTCGTCGAGATCGATGTCCCAGGCCGTCGCGTTGTCCACGGGCGGCGCGAAACTGTAGGTGGTGCGTCGGGCGTTGGGGTCCGTCATGTCTGCCTTTGCTAGGGGACGTAGCGTGCGGTGCCATTGACTCCGCTCATGGCCATCATGCTCTGCCAGTACGGAGCTGCCCGCTTGTCGTTCGTGACGATTTCAAATCCGCGGATTTCGTCGTTGCGAGGGTCCTCGAGTGCGGCCCTGTACCGGGCCATCTCGTTGGCGTCCTTCACATACATGCCATCGCGGTGAGGGTCGAAGACGATTCGCTGGGTCTCGGGGTCGATCTTCGGTGGGGTGCCAAGGGTCTGGTTGACCTTGCTTATGCTCCGGAACGACTTGCAGCTTTCGGGATCACGAACGTGCTTTGCATCGATGGCATAGCCGTCGACCTTCCGCATGCCGTCGATCTTGAGGCCGGCGCGGCTTTTTCCGACCCCGGGAGGGAGCGGCACCTCACGCTCTGGGTACCCGGCAACGCGCAACTGGTAGGCGTTGTCGGGGTGTGCTGCGCCTCCGCCGCCGGCGAAGCCGTGGGCCGGGAGAGTGTGAACCCAACTGTCGAAGCGTTGCTGCTCCGGCAAGCTGAGTATTCGGGTACTGCCGGGCGCCGGTGGGATCGGCTCCCGGTCCAGGTTCGGATCGTACGTACTGCCCATCGGCAGGATGCTCGGTGCCTGACCGTGGTAGGACGCCACGACGACGGGTACCGGGGCACCCCAGGGGACTGGAAGCAATGGCAGGCCGGGTATCAACGGTCTGTCAGGCTTACTGCCTGGTGGCAGCTTGGTGCGCTTCTCCGAGGAATCCAAGGCATGTGCCACATCGCCCAGGTCGCGTATGTACGAGTCGTTGAGGACTACGTCCTTGAGTCCGCCGTCGTAACCGTTGCCGCCGAACATGGGGGAGTCCCACGGAAGGTCGAATGAGAACGGTTCCGTCTTGTGGCGGAGGATGTTTTCCTTGGCGTTTTCCACGTGGTCGGCGTACCGATCGCAGGCCTTTGACAACTGCGTACAAGCAGCGACAAGGTTTGCGAACAGCGGTTCGTCCGGGTTGGCCTGGTCATTAGGGCAGACGAAGCCGACGTTGTTCGCAAAATAGCGACGGAAGGCTTTCGCGGCCTCCCCGGAATGAGCCTTGTTCGCTGTGTCCGCGTAGGTCTGTGCATCGGTGAGAAGCCGATTGATCAGCCGACCGCCGGCGCGCCACGACCCCGCCACATCACGGAGTTTCTCCGGTGAACCACGGAAACGATCGCTCATCCCGCCGGGTGCGTACTGGTCCCATGACGACGTCTCGCCCACCACTTCGGGGAGCTCTTGACCCAAGCCCAGGAATCGCTGGTCACATGATTGACCCGGGTCGCCCATTGTGTAGGTCAAGTCAACCTGCTTCTGCAGGATGGCCGAGGCCACTTCACTCTCGCGAGCCATGAACTCGCGGACGGTCCGCATCAAACCTTTGCCGGATTCGCCGATGATATAGGCGCTGTGACCAAGAAAGTCCAAAGTCTTCGATGCCGCCTGCTTATACACCTTCGCAAACTCGGCCCCGGCGTCATCGTCACCGGCCATGCCGTGCTGTCTTTCGAGTTCCACGGACAAGGCCACCGTTGCTTCCACTGTGGCTACCATGACGGTGTCGGCCAGCCCCATCGAAGCCTTGATCATGTTGTCCGTGATGACCTGCAGGTCGGGCGGCAGCCTCACGTGTAACCTCCCCTTACCTACCTCACGTGACGTCGCGCAACGACGGACCTTTCTATCGCGATCGAGACTGCCGGGCGACGGTGGGGCCTTGTGGTGGCTGAAATACGGCTGTTGGGGTGTGCAGGTCACGGCCGGCGCACAGGCGGTTACGTGGTGGCGGATGCCTGCCATCGTGCGAAACGGCCGGCGAGGTGGCAGGTGTCGGAAGGGGCGGTGGGACCGTGTGGCCACGGGTGAACGGCATGCGAGCACTGGAGCTCGGCACGCCGGGAGGGATGCGGGAGCGGCTCAACGCTCTCGTCCTGGCAGGGCAGAAGACCGCCACCACCGGGCTGCTGGCCGAGTACGTGGAGGAGACGGAGGGTCTGGAATTCGAGGGTGAGCGCTTGGCGCTGCTCGGCAACGACGGGGACTGCGTCGCCACCATCGAGATCACCGGCGTCGAGCTGGCTCCCTTCGGCGCAGTGACGTGGGAACACGCCGCCGCCGAGGGGGAGGGCGACCGTTCCCTGGACGAGTGGCGGACCGGTCACAGACGCTTCTGGGAAGCCATCGGCACACCGGTGGACGAGGACACGCCGCTGGTGTGTCTGCGGTTCCGGGTGGTTGCGGCTTCGTAGTGGGGTGACCGCGTGGGTTTCACGGCTGCCGCATCGGCAGCCTCGTCCCTGTCGTCGGTCACGGCCACATGGCCGCGCCCGGAACACCGGCCTTGAGTCTCCCCGGGCGTTGAAGCCCGAGCCGTCGAAAGCCCGCCACAGCGGTGGGTGCGACGGACGATCGCCCGTCACGTGTGCTTCCCTCAGCCCCGGACCGGGCATCAGCCACGCTTGATCGTTGATGGCGGGTGCGCCACGCCGACCTGGCGGCCGGACGCGCAGGCCCGCCCCGTGCCTGAAGGGGTGGAGGTACGGCGGGAACCTTCGCCTATAAAGACACCCGACAGCGCTCACGCCACTGACGTGCAGGAACGCGAGGAATGTGATTCAGATCTGGATATAGCCATCCTGTACTGAATGAATCGCCTAGGCTATCCAGTCCCGAATCGCAGGTGTCAGCACTGGAACAGATCAGTCAGTGCTGCACGCCGTCCATTCACCCTTGGGAGTACTCTGTGCGTGCGGCCCGGCGAGTGACCCGGATCGAGACCGTGAACAAGCGGACCGGTGAGGTGAGCGACTTCACCGTCCACTCCTCGGTCCCGGCCGCGCACGGTCTCTGGTTCAGGGGAGGTGGCTTCACCACGATGGGATACGCGGCCCACAATGCCCTGGCCGACGCCGACCTCAGCGTCAGCGCGTACAAGCTGTTCCACAAGATGTGCGCCCTCCAGAACCGCAAGGACCACGGCCTGGTCCTCATCGAGAGCCAGGCGAAGTTCGCCGAGCAAGTGGGCATGTCGCAGGCTTCGGTGTCCCGCAGCCTCAAGCAGCTCGCAGCCCAGGGCTTCATCTACCCCGACGGCCGCAACTGGCGCATCCGGCCCGACTTCGTGTTCAACGGCAACGGTGCGGCACAGGGCGAGGCCGTGCAGAACATCCCCGCCGGCGCTCCCGACCCGTACGCCGTTGGGCGCACGGACCTGACGGTCATCGAGGGCGGAAACGAGGGACAGACCGACGACCGGGCGTGACGTGCCCCGCTCACGCGGGTTTCGCGGCCATCGTTCACGGGCGGCGATGCGACGGCAGGGTCGGCTCGGGCGAAAGCGGCGTCCAGTCTCGGTGAATAGGTAGTCCACTGGCATGATCACCTCATGTCAGTGGAGAATCCTCTATCCCTTGCCAAGCATCTCGAACCCACAGCCGACTTCAATCGGAAGAGCCGCACTGTGGCCATCCTGGCGACGTTGTTCTCCGTTGCAGCGTTGGCCGCGACCCTCTACGCATGGGAACCATGGGTAGACAGATCACCCTTCACCGCTCGCGATTACAATGCTGTGGGCTCAGCCTTGTTCACGGTGGCGGAGGGCGGTACATGCGTGCCCAATGACGCAGGGAAGAAAGTGGAGCTACTCGGCGAAGACAAGCGCGTCCTCGCCGTAACCACCTTCCCCGCTCAGGGGGAGATTCTGGCAGAGGAGTACGGCGAGAGCGCTGGCACCTGCTTCTTCTACGTCGAGTTCCCCGAGGTCCCTGGCGGCGAGGACGGCTACTACATACGAGGTGGCACGGAGTTCTTTCTGCCGGACGGCACGCCGGCGTCGTTGATACCTCAGAGTCAAGATGACTTGTCCAAGAGCCCGGAGTCGGCGCAGAAGGATTTCCGCAACGCCCGTCCCGTTTCCGACTAGAAGTTGCTCGCCTCGCACTGATCCTGTGGCCAGCCGTGCCGCGTCGCGCGCGTGAAGGAGAGCCATGCTCGGGCGCCCATTCGCGTCACCAGTGCGTCACCGACCTTGGTGTCGCGTACGAAGACCAGATCGCCGACGTGGGCGCACTCGACGCATTCACCGCCGGCGCCGTTGCTGTAGGAGGACTTGACCCACGAGCTGGGAAGCTCGGCGTTGCCGAGGTCATTGTTCACCGTATGTGTTCCTTCACGACATTTTTGATCATCTGTGCGGTTCGTCGCGGGCTCAGGGCAGATGCCCTCAGTTCGTCGAACGCCCGGGTGTACTCGCGGACATGAGGTTCGCCCTCCAAGTACATCGCATCGGTGATGCCGTCGCGGTACACGATGTCCGGGTCTTCCGGATCGGGGAACCCCAGCATGGTGAACGGTCCCGTCGTAGGGCAGGTACCGGCGTCGAAGGGGAGTATCTGAAGCGTCACGCTCGGTTGCTCCATGGCCTCCAGTACGTGTTCGAGCTGAGCCCGCATCAATGCTCGATCGCCGATGACTCGGCGCACGGCACCCTCGCTCACGATGAACCAGCAGTCCGGGGCCCCTGGGCCACTGAGCATCGCCTGACGCTCCCTCCTCACCCGTACGGCCCGGTCGATGTCGTCCAGGGACATGTACGAGCCGCAGGTGTGGAGTTCGCGGATGTAGGGCTCGGTCTGCAGGAGTCCGGGCAGGACTTCGCACTGGTACTGGCGGAGTGTGGACGCGTCCTGTTCGAGGCCGATGTAGATGGAGAACCACTCGGGCACTCCCGATCCGTGGACCTGCCACCAGCCGCGTGTCTTGGCCTGCCGGGCCAACGACTTGAGGAACTCCCGCAGCTCGTCGGTGGTCTCGTAGAAGCGACACAGCGCTTCCACATCGGACGGCTGGACGCGTCCGCTGCCGGTCTCCATGCGATTGACCTTGGAACCGCTCCAGTCGAGAGCCGCTCCCACCTGGGCGCAGGTCAGGGAGTTCTTCTCCCGCAGCTTCTTCAACTCGATGGAGAGGCGACGGCGACGTGCCGTCGGCGATCCGGCCATCAGGGCCTCCTTCGTCCGAACGGCGTTCAGTCTCCGTGCCAAGAGGTCCGTCCGCCAATCACCCGAAGGTGGGATTCTCTTCGTGCACATTGCACGACGGGATGCGTGCCGGCCATGCTGGCAAGCAGGACGACCGGTGCGGGACCGGTACGGCGCACTGGCGTCTGCACGGACCCACGAACCTGGAAGGTCGGAAGTGATCCCAACCGCATGCATGACGCAGCCGTCGTGGGTCGTGGAGTTCGCTGCTCTGGAGGAGGAGGTGGCGGGGCTACGACGCGACGTGCGGGCGCACCTCGGAGCGTGGGGACTGCAGGACCTCGTGGACGAGGCACAGCTCTGTGTGAGCGAACTCGTGGCCAATGTCATCACCCACGTGGGCACCGGCACCCCGACGACGCTGGCGGTCCGGCTGGACGGCACCTCCCTGCGCATCGAGGTCCACGACCCCGACACCCGCGCCCTGCCCACGCTCGTGGCCGCGGACTTCGAGTCGGAAGGGGGTCGCGGAATGGCGCTCGTCGGGGCGGTCACGGATCGGTGGGGCGTCCAACTCGGTGCCGACCGGAAGGTCACCTGGTGCGAACTCGCCACGGGGCTGCCGCCGGTGAGCGGCCATGACGGCTGTCTCAGGATGACCCGGGTCGAGGCGATGATCGGTCTGTACGGTGCCCATGGATCCAGGCCCGGACCGCGGCCCGGCAGGCTCGGCATCACCGAGGGGGAGGAGGCGGCGATCTGCGTGATCACCGACCTCCTCCACTGGCTCAGCGCGCACGGCCGCGACGCGGACGACGTGCTGGACCGTGCCCAGGTGCGGTTCGAGGCCGAGGTCTTCGAGGCGCGCTGGTGAGCCGAGGTGCCGGGTGTCAGCCCCCGATGAGAGGCGCGAAGAATCCCAGAGAGGGTTCCTCCGGCGTGCCCACCAGCAGTGCGCGGTCCAGCAGGATGTTGTTGTGCTCGCAGCTCGTCTCCGGGAGCATCACGCAGGCGTGGCAGGCGGCGAGATTCGTCCCGGTCGAACCGCCCACCTCGGCCTCCATGCAGAGAGGGTCGGAGGAGCACCACTCGGCCCGTCGGATCGCCGAACGCACCGTGCGGTCGAGAACGTCCGGTTCGCCTTGAGCGACGAGTCCGCCGAGGCTGCCCGCCGAGTCGCTCGTCGCCGTGTAGACGAGTACTCCGGCCATGTCGTCCGCGGAGTACAGGCGCTCGCGCAAGGAGGCGGACGGGTAGCCCGCCTCCAGGCTCCACTCGTTGACGAGGACGTGGGCCAAGGTGTGCAACAGCACCATGCGAGGCGTCGCCGGGGACGACACGGCCTGGCTCGGGTCGTCGGCCCGCTGCTCGAGAACCCGCTGGTGAGCGGTACGCATGCGCTCGACCCGGGCCGCCACGGCCGGCGCCTTCTCCCAGGCCTCCAAGCGGCTCTCGTCCAGGCGCAGGAAGACCCCTTCGCCCTGGACCTCCATGGCCGGCAGCCAGCGCAGGGGCTTCCCGGCTAGCGGCATCTCCTTCGCATCGGTCGTCGACTCGGCGTCGACGAGGCGGGTGAACGCCTTCAGGGCCCGCACCTCGCGGAGCTTCTTCACCAGCATCGGGCCGGTGATCCCGAGCGGCTGGAGCACGCTCGGATCACCGAGCGGCGTCTCGCAGACGAACTGCTCGTCACGGGACTGCTCGCTCTCGTCGTTGCCCGAGCGCAGGCGTTCGTACTCCTTGTTACGGAGGGCGTGGTAACGGTGATCGAAGGTGGGCGTCTTGTCGTCCTCCGGGTCCTCCTCGCGTTCCGCTTCGAGCAGGGCCATGACCTCGTCCAGCGGGACCGGGCACTTGCCCTGGAACGCGCCTTGGAGGTAGATCCGGATGTGCTCGCGATCGTCGAACTGGCGCAGTGCGGCCCAGTGTTCCGCGAGCGGATCCGCACGGCCGCTGCTCCACGGGGGGATGGAGAGCGCCGACTTCAGCACCGGCTGCCACACCGACGAGGAGCCGCGCTGCAGGGTGCGCAAGGGGAGCCCGCACCCCTCCGGGGCCGTGGCGGAGGCGCCGAGCCACGGGCGGGCGCCTTGGCAGGTGAGGCGAAGGTCCTTCAACGCGTTCCTGCGGAAGGAACCCTCCATCGATACCTCGGGCACCTGATTGCAGGTGCAGGAGATGACGATGGAGCGGAGCGAGGAGGTGCGTCCGGTCGTGCGCATCCTGAGCTTGCCGCCGCACTTCCCGAACCGCGGGGAATCACGGTCGGGCGAGCGGTGCACCCACTGCCAGTAGGGGAACTCGTCGAGGTGCCCGGCCTCGCAGGCGACGACGAAACGGGAGGGGACGAGGTCCACCTCGCACGTGCCGCAGACGCTTCGTCCGGCCGGTGGGGAGAAGTCGCGGTGCGGCTGCAGGTCGTTGCACTCGGGACACGAGTGCATCAAGGGGAAGCGGCGGACCCGAAGGCCGTCCTTGCTGGTGTCGTCGGAAGCCGGCGGCAGCCGGAAGTAGTCGACGTCGAGCAGCCGGGCCAGTCGCCGCTCATGGACGACGGGCGACTCGTCCCTGCGCCAGCTGTGGTCGGCCTCGTCCAGGCCCGAGACGACGAAGGACTCGTGGTCGACGGCGATGAGCGACCCGACGCCGTACGTGCTGATCGCCTGGGTCCGGCGGACCGTGCCGCGACGGGGGAGGTTGTGGGCAGGGGTGGCGCCGTTCGCCGCGGTCCGGCGGCAACGGTTGGGGGGCGGGGTCATCGGTTTCCCTCCATGAACAGGGCGGACTCGGCATCGACGTCGCGCAGGCTCCACAAGGTGGGCCACGCCTCGCGGTCCTCGGACTCGTCGTCGTACGACTTCAGGATCGAAGGGGCACGGTTGCCCCGCTTCGGCTCGAAGAGCAACCCGCTGTGAATGTCGGCCTCCCGACACCACCAGTCGACGAACTTGTCGAAGCCCTGTTCCACTGCCTCGGCCTCCGAGGGAGTGACCGCGTGGACGCGGTCGAGGAGCAGAGACCTGATGCGGCCCTTGAGGACGTGCTCGTAGGACTCGACCTGTCCGGCGCCCTCGTTCGGGCGGGCGGCCGGGATCAGGATGCGGGCCAGAGCGACGATCACCGCGTGCAGTCCCCGTTCACGCGCGCGGGCGGAGAACGGGGTCACGGAGGTGGACTCGACCTCGCGGTAGAGGGCCGAGTGGTAGTGCTGGAAGTTCTCGTAGTGCGAACGGTCCCGCGCACGAGCCGAGTTGAGCATGACCGCGACCAGGCCGGGGTGGGCACGACCGACGCGGCTCGTGGCCTGGATGTACTCGGCCGTCGTCTGCGGCTGGCCCATCACGGCCATCAGTCCAAGCCGGTCCACGTCCACGCCGACCGCGATCATGTTGGTGGCGAGCAGGACGTCCACGGTGTCCTCGTCCGGGAGCCTCTTCTCGATGCCCTTGAGGCGCGTGGGGATCTCGCTGGCGTCGATCCGGCTGGTCAGCTCCGAGTAGTTGGACACCGAGCGCACGTCCACGCCCTCGCGTTCGGCGAGCAGCTCCAGATACGCCACCACGTCGTCGTGGACCTGGAGCTCGGCTGCGGAGAGCAGCCGCAGGCTGTTGAAGTAGCCGATGAGGCTCCAGTACGCGTCGCGCACCTTGTCGTCGGTGTCCGCGTGCATGGCCCGGTGCAGCAACGTGGCGTACGTGCGGATCAACAGAGTGGACTGACTGGTGCCGGGAGCCAGGAGGCCGACGTAGCGGCGGCTCGCCTTCTCCTCGCGCGGGGTCTCCACGGCGAACCACGAATCACGGGAGTCCAGGCCGGCGGGCGGGAACTGCCGCACCTCGCGGGCGAAGAGGTGGCGGCCCTGGTCGGCGGCGCGGCGGATGGTCGCCGTGGAGGCGATCACCTTGGGCCGGTCGGCCAGCGCGTCGACGGCGGTCTCGTAGAGGCCGGTGAGGGTGCCCAGGGGGCCGGAGATCAGGTGGAGTTCGTCCTGGACGATCAGCTCCGGGGGAGGTGTGCCGTCGGTCGGGTCGTCCAGGTTGAACAGCGCAGAGGTCGCCGGACGCCACGGCATGGACGCGAACTTGTCGACGGTGGCGATCACCAGTGTCGGACGCGCGTCGTACACCGCCTCGTCGATCAGGTGGACGGGAAGGCCGCCGGTGAAGTCGCAGTCCGCGCCGGGGCAGCGGACGTACATCCGCTTGGCGTCCTCGTCGACCTCGTAGTTCCGGGCGTCGAGCCGGGTTCCGCACCAGGGGCAGGCGTGCAACTGGACGGGGTTCTCGGTGGCGAGTCGCTTGTCGAGGTCGGCGCGCAGCTCGTCGAGCTTGGCGGCGGCTTCGGCCAGCATGTTGGGGGTGGCCGAGCGTCCCACCCACATGCCGACGGAGAACGGCTCGTCGCCCAGCTCGGGCGTGTGGCGCCTCATGTGTTCCATGGCGCAGAGCAGGATCGCCGCACGTTCGAACTGCTGCAGGGTGAGCAGCCGCAGCGTGTAGCGCATGAGGACGGTGACACCGCCACCGTTCGCGCCCTTGCGGATGCGGCGCAGGAAGGACGTCAGGGCGATCAGACCGAGGTAGGCCTCGGTCTTGCCTCCACCGGTCGGGAACCAGAGCAGGTCGGAGATCTTTCGATCGTCGTGCTTCGGGTCGTCGATGCCGGCCATGCAGAGCAGCAGGAAGGCGATCTGGAAGGGACGCCAGCGGCCGGCGGCCGGATCGGGGCTGCCGACGCGTCCGCCCTTCACCCAGGCGCTGCGGGCGCGCTGGTCGGCCATGGCACGGTTGGCGAGTCGGAACGCCCGCATCAGGTCGGGCTTGGTCCTCAGCAGCTCGATGCCCTCGCGAATCCGGCCGAGCGCCTCGCGACAGGCGTCCACCTGGTCCCGCGCGGGCTGTTCGTGAGGGCCGCCCGCCAGGGCGTCGGCTTCGGCCGATTTACGGGCGATCCAGTCCTCGTATCCCGTCGCGAGTGCCTCCAGGGCGGTCAGCACCTCGGTGTCGGGCTTCTCGGCCAGCCCCAGCATCGACAACGACGAGCTGTCGATCTCCGGATTGGAGTCGGTCAGCAGCACCTCCACGCTGGGTACGAACTCGCTGCGTACCTCGGGCACGGCGGCCGGGATGCTGTCGGTCACGCCGATCGGCGACGGAACCCAGTCCCAGGCGGCGGCGCAGCCGTGACCGATGGCGAAGGTCGGGGCATGGCGGTGCAGCAGCCGACTGGTGGCGATCTCCGGGTCGTGTGCGGCGTCCGGTGCGGGACGCTCGACGAAGGCGCTGGAGCCGTCGGCGGCCCAGACCACCAGGCCGCACTGGAACAGGGCGAAGGCGTCCTGAAGGTCCCGCTCACCGACCTTCTGCCTGTTGATCAGCGTGACCGTGACGGTGACCGTGCCGCTGATCGGATCGGCTCGGCGGACGATGACATGCAGGGCGACCTTGTCGGGCACGAGGTCGATCAGCTCGCCCGGGGTGGGGGCGGTCACGGTGATGGTCTTCTCGGGAAGTTCGAGTTCCTTGCGCCGCCACCGTTCCCGCTGCTCCGCGACGGTCCGGGCCTCGGCGCGGCGGGCCGGGACCGGGTTGCCGTCCGCGTCGGTGGGTTCGTAGACCGCCGCGCGCGTCGAGACCACGATCGTGTCGCTCACGGCCGGATCTACCGCGAAGGTCAGACCCATCGAGGACGGGCGCTTGTCGCCCGAGACACCGGCTTCCTGCGCGGCACCGGACTCCTCGGCGTCCTCTCGGGCGAGAACGGGCGCGGCGTCCAGGCCGTCCTGCTCGGCGGCGTTCTCGACCCTTCGCTCCCGCGAGGCACGCGGATACAGTACGCCGGTCAGGTAACGGTCGATCGGCGCGTCGTGAGGGAGTACCTCGGCCCGGTCCTCCGGGGCGGACTCCTCGGTGGGACCGAAGAGTTCCCTGCGCAGTCCCACGAGAAGTTCCTCGTCCCGCACCCGGTAGTGCTCGGAGTGCCGACCTGCCACGTGCGTCATGCGCCCTGCTCCTCTTCGTTGTCAGACCGTCGGAACCTGCCGATGCCGGTGATCCGCGGCGCGATCCACACGCCTCGGTCGCCCAGGCCGGCGTTGGCGCCGGCCGCGACGCTGCCCGTCACCGTCTCCAAGGTGTCGATCCGCAGGCCGTGGATCTCGTCGGGCCACCACGGGTCCCAGGTCCGGTTCACCTTCTGCACCCGGAACAGTTCCTGCCGGAACCACTCCGACGCCTCGCCTATCTCCCGCCCCTGGTGCAGCAGGGCGTACGGCGGGCTCTGGGCATCACCCGCCGGCAGATCGTGGAGCTTGCGCAGCAGCACCTCCTGGCCGGGGCCGACCTCGTGCAGGAGGTAGGCCTGGGTCGCCACGGCGTCGGTCGCGTGACCGGGAGGGTTGTTCCGGCAGACATCACCGGCCTCGGCCACCACGCCGAGTCTCTCCCATGACCGCCAGCCGCCGACGAACCGCCGACCGTTCTTGCGGTTCCCCGCCCTCTTGATGATCGGCAGCTCGGGGGAGAAGACGTGGTAGAGGTCCTGCCGGACGCGGGTCATCGCCACGTACAGGGCGCGGGCCTCCGCAGGGAGGTCCGCCTCGGTGCCGTACTGCTTGTGGAGTTCGGCGACGGTCGGCGGTGTCAGGACGATGACCCGGTCGAACTCCAGCCCCTTCGCCCGGTGCACGGTGGAGACGACGATCCGCGCGGTCTCCGGGTCGGCCGCCTCGTCGGGGAAGCGGCCGTCGGCGACCAGGCGGCGCAGCCGATCCAGATCGAGCGCGGTGCGCCCGGGCGAGCGGGTCGCGCGTCGCAGCACCGTCCACAGGGCGCCCACGTTCGGTTCGTGGGGCAGCGGTATCTCTTCCAGCAGGGCACGGAACCGCTCCTCGGACAGGCCGGTCGCCTCGGTACGGCGCAGCAGCTCGGCCACCCAGTAGGGCACCGGTCGCTCCTCGAGGCGGCGGCGCAGCCGGTGCCCGATGCCGTGTTCGTGGAGCAGCCGGGAGACGACCAGGGCCTGCCGGTTGTCGCGGGTGAGGACGGCACAGGTGTCGTCGAGGTCCCGCAGACCCTGCAACGTGTACTCGTCGGCGAGGTCGCCCAGAGAGTTCACTGGGTCCAGGAGGAGGTCGCGCAGCTCCTCGTAGAGCGTGGCGGCCTCGTCCGCGTCCCGGACCTGCTGGAGCCGGGGGCCGTGCGCCAACGCGACGCGCGCCTCCGGGGTGACGGCCCGGAAGTTCTCGGTGAGACGCAGCTCCACCAGGTCGTCGGGGTACGAGCGGCGCAGCCACTCGAAGAACCGGCCGGTCTCCGCGTTGCGTTCCGCCGGGTCCTCGATCTGGAAGCCGTACACGGACTGGGCTGCGTCACCGACCACCGTGAAACCGCAGCTGTCCTGGTAGCGGTCGAGGAGGGACTCCACCAGTTCCCGACGATCGCCCAGCAGGTCCTGCACTTCGTCGATCACCACATGGGACGGAGGGACGGAGTCGCCGGATTCCAGCGCGCCGTCCTCGACGGCCTCCGCCGCGGCCCTGATCCGCTCGTCGAAGGAGGTCGTGGCCCAGTCCCGGTCCGGGTACGCCTGGACGAGCACCCCGTACGCCCAGGCGTCGAAGGTCTGGGCGCGCACCCGCCGGGCCCGGTCGCCTTGCCGGGTGATGCGCTCACGCAGCTCCCGGGCGGCCGCTCGCGAGAACGTGAGCACGAGGATGTCGGTGGCCTCCAGGGCCTCCTCGGGGTCCTCGTGCCCGCACAACGCGTCGAGCCGACGTACCAGCGTGTGCGTCTTTCCGGCGCCGGCCCCGGCGGTGACCAGGACCCGGGCGTCCCAGGGCTGTTCGACGACGGCCTGCTGCTCGGCGGTGAGCGGCGGGCTGTCGAGGTAGACGTCGGTCACGGACGGCTCCAGAGGTGCTCGAACTGGGTGAAGGCCAGCGCGGTGTCGAAGTTGGCGATGTTGTCGTCGACGTTGAGGATCAGGCAGGTGTCCTTGCCGCCGTTCCTGGGACCGCGCAGGCCGCGGCCGATCATCTGCTGGTACACGTTGGTGCTGTAGACCGGCCGTGCCACCACCACGACCCGCGTCGCGGGAGCGTCGAACCCCTGGGTCAGCACACCGTAGTTGGTGAGCACACGGATGCGGCCGTTCCTGAAGTTCTCGATCCGCGTACGACGGTCCTGCGTACTGGTCGTCGAGTCCACGGCGGCGGACGGGATGTCTCGGTCGTTGAGCATGGCGGCCAGGTACTTGGCGTGGTCGACGGAGGTGGCGAAGAGCAGCGTCGGCCAGTCCGACGGCAGGTCGGCCACCGAGTCCACGATGCGCAGACTGCGCTCGTGGTCGTCGGCGAGCCGCTGCTCGGCGGCACGGGACAGCATCGCCATGCGTTCGGCGTGCGTCTTCTCGTCCTGGCTCAGTTCGATCCGACCACCCGTGAGCGTGCGGTGCTCGACCTGGGCGAGCATGCCCCACTCCTGCAGGTCCCGGTACGGGTCGCCGGACGGGAACACGCCTTCGTCGAGTCGCCGGTTGCCGAAGCGGGTGATCAGCCGGCGGGTCTCGTCCTCGTTGGTGTTGCGGAACGGGGTGGCGGTCAGGCCGAGCAGATGCCGATGGGTCTCGTACTGGGTCAGGCCCATCAGGCCGAGGATCTCCGTGTACCTCTTGGAGATGGCGGTGTGCGCCTCGTCCACGATCACGAGCGCGGGCTCACGCAGCCACGCGTACTGGTCGGTGCCCAGGCATCGATCCAGTTTCGCGTCCGTGGCGACCACCAGGTGGGGGTGGTCGACGACGTTGCCGACCTCGTTGCTGCTCCACAGCCGGCTGATGGTCAGCGGTCGCTCGGCACCGACCTTGCCCCACACGAACTTCCAGCTCTGTACAGCCTGTTCGCACAGCTCCTCGGTCTGCGCGATCCACAGCAAGGGGCCCTTGAGGTCGCCGATCCGCTTCACCCAGCGGATCACGGCCTCGGCGGTGACCCGTGTCTTGCCGGCGCCCGTGGGCAGGGACAGCATGCCGCGCTGCGGGGCGAGCCGATCGAGCAGGGTGGAGATGTTCCGGACCAGATCCTCCTGGTAGTCGTGGAGCCTGGGGAAGTCCCGGGGCCCCTCGATCGTCTCGGAGGAAGGCGGCGAGGGAGTCCTGGAACCGGCGAACGTCACGGGCAGGCGCAGGTCGGATACGAACGCGATGGCGGCCGACGAACCCCCGTATCCCACCGGGGCGTTGGGGAAGCGCGCCTGGATGTCCCGGGCGTGCTGCTGGAGAACCCCGTCGCCGTGCGCGTTGAACGCCATCTGCGCGATGCGGCGCCCGGACGGCTCCACGCCGCCGGTCGCCTGCAGCTCGGCGTCCATCAACCCTTCGGGCAGGCCGGCCCTGAGCGCGTCGGCGCCGATCAGCAGCTCCAGTTTGGTCACGACGTCGTCGGCGTCGCGCACGGCCTTGTGGGCCGCCTTCAGGGCACTGTCCTTGGCCATGCGGTCCTGGTGCTCCAGCACCGCGCGGCAGCCGGCCGAGCCCAGGCCGAGGCCGAGCTCGCGGTCGATCAGCCGCAGCATGGGCTCGGGCTCCCGCGGCACGCGGATCTTGACCGTGCCGTCCTGACGCACGGCGTCCAGGGGAGAGGCATGCGTGCCGTTGGGCGTACGCGTGACCTCCTCCAGCTCGGTGCAGCGCTGCACCATGCTGTTCCGGTTGCCGGTGCTCAGGCGCTGCCGCAGGGCGGGGAACAGCTCGACGAGGGGAACGGGGTCGCCCTCGGGCACCTCGCGGGTCTCCCGGCTGATCACATCGGCGTAGCGGAGCATGCCCCACTTCTCGACCATCAGCTCGGCGTCCTCGGCGGTCGGCACGAGCAGGGCGGGGAGCTGCTCGGCACGCAGGGCCCGGTACTCGGCGGTGCCGACGGCGAGGGTGATCTCGTCATCAGGGCGGGTGCCCCAGGTGTCACCGATCCGGCAGCGGGTGAGGGAGTCCTCGGGGAAGTCCGCCCCGAACCGGGTCAGCATCACGTAGGTGGCGCCGACGAAGGAGTCGTCCTCGCTGCGGGACACCTCGTCGAGGAGCGCGTCCCAACGGTCGGCGGGGACCTCGTCGACGGTGATCGGCAGCCGCAGCTTGCGGGCCTTCTCGGGGGAGATGTCGGCGACCGGCAGCACGTCGCGGTAGGCGGCGAGCTGGGGGCCGACGGCCTCCGTCAACGGCATGAGCCCCTGGGATGTGGCGACCCTGCCGTACTTGCGCAGCATCCAGCGGATCGGGGACATCACCGCCTGCCGAGTGCTGGTCTGGGCGCCGAACTGACGTGTCCAGTTGTCCACCACGGCGTCGTCGGGCAGCGCCTTGAGGAAGGCGGCGCGGGATTCCTCGGACAGATCGCGGAAGAGATGGAGAGGGCCACCGATCGCGGCGCCCTCGACCTTCATCCGGTCCAGCTTCGGGCGCGGGGCGCCGCTGTCCAGGTTGCGCAGGGAGGCCGCGTGCACGGTGGCGCGGTACTCCTCGAACCAAGCCTCGCTCGCCTGCGGCTGCACGCCACCGGTCGGCCGCTCCCGCAGACCGATCAGGGAGAAGAAGGACGCGTCGTCGGAGTGGAACTCCATGTCGACGGCGACGCTCGGATCGCGCTCGGCGTCGACCACGACACCAGGAAGCATGCAGTCCCCGACCGGCCGGAAGTGCTTGTCGGCCGTCCGTACCCGGAGCGTCGTGCGCGGATCGGGCACGCGCTCCAGGACCTTGTGGGCCGACCGACGGATGCCGGCCTGGCGGAACAGCTCCCAGAAGCGCTCCCAGTCGGACTCCCCGTAGTGGTCGAAGCCCTGGTCGAGGACGCTGGCGAACCGACCCTCGACGTCGGCCTCCCGGATGCTGAGGACGTTCAGCGCGTGCGCCAGCGACGGGTCCTGGGCGAGCTCGTCCACGACGTAGACCGTGGACTCGCGCAGTCCGTCCTGGTGCTCGGCCCGACGGAACACCTTGCCGTGGACCGGGGCGACCAGCCCGTGCTCCTCGGTCAGCACGACGCGTGCCTTGCGTGCCTCGTCAGCGGAGGGGGAGCGCTTCTCGACCATGTCGGCCAGGATGCGGACGGCCACCGCCGACGCCTCGGCGGTGCCGTTCGCGACGAGGGCCTCCAGCCAGTCGCGGACCCCGGCCCGCTCGTGTCCGGCTGCGGTGAGGATGTGCTCGACCTTGCCCGAGCGCAGGGCGTCGGCTTCCACGCTCGGGTGCAGCCAGTCCGAAGGCCGTCCAGGGCACTCGTGCCACATCCGCAGCCACCGCTTGAGCTGCTTCACGTCCCTGTCCAGTCGCGGGTGGATGCGCAGTTGCGTGGGGACGCGCAGGATGCCGTCCTGGTCGGGCAGTGAGGGACACGTGGCGACACAGGCCCAGATCTCCCGGGTCAGGAACTCGTCGGCCCAGCTGATCGCTTCCTTGACACGGCCGGGCAGTAGGGGAAGGTAAGCGGCCGGGTCCTCGGCCGGGGCCAGCCCGGGGAGGGAGTCGACGACCAGCTTCGCCGACACTCTGATCATCTCCTGGTTGAACGGGGATGAGTCGAGCAGGTTCTGCCGGTCCTCGTTGGTCTTCCACGCCCCGTTGAGGATGCCGCTCAGCGACATCTCGTACTTGGTGGGGAAGAAGGACCAGAACTTGCCGCGACCACGAGAGCGAGGGCTGATGTACAGGCCGCTCTCGGCGTCCCGTTCCAGCGCGGGGACGGCCCAGGACAGGTCGAGCGCGACCCGGTCGTGCAACTCTCCGGCGTCCGCGCGAGCCGCGGGGCCCGGTTCGTGCGTGGTGGTGAACACGCGCCACCGCTCCGTGGAGAGGGCCTTCCCGGTGCGCTCCTCGGTCACGGTGTGCAGATCGCCGGACTGCTGGGCGGTCAGCGTACGGCGCGCCATGGGCCTGGGGCGGTGGTCCTCCAGCACGACCTTGGCGACGTGCGGCGAGAAGAGTTGGAACCCGACCGGGAACTCCTCGCGGGGCTCACCGTGGTCCTTGCCACGGTTGCCGTGCATGTCCTTGCCCAGCCGGTCGTCGGCCTTCGGGAGCAGCGGGAGCCGGACGACCGTGGTCGCCCAGGTCAACAGCTTGTCCAGCACCGGGTCGGAGGCACGCTCGGCCTGCATGTCGAGCGGGCGGGCTATCCGCAGCACGGGGGCGTCGAACTCCGGGCCGTAGCGTCCGGTCACACCGGGCACGGCCTTGATCTGCTCGTAGGACCAGGCGCGGTCGAATCCGAAACACCCGGTACGGCTGAAGAATTCCGGCGCGTCGGTCACCACGAGGACCGACTTCACTCCGACCCCGAAACGGCCGATCTGTCCACCGCGCTTTTTCGACATGCTCATTCGAAGGATGGTCTCGGCCCCTTCCGGGGTGACCGGACTTCCTTCGTTGGCGCAGTACAGGCGCTTCTCCGTGAGGACCACGTGGACCCGTCCGCCGGGTTCGTTCGCGATTTCGTCGGCGGCGTTCTGGACGAGTTCGAAAAGCTGACGGTCTCCGTATCCGCCCTGCGTGATACGACGCTCACCATTGGCGTGTTCGGCGACGAGGCCGGGGTCCACGGCATACGTCTGCAGAACACGGGAGGACTGTTCGAGGACGGTTTCGATCACCGCTGAGGACGAGGACGGCACGGTTGCGGCGCTCCTGATGTCGAAGGATGGGTGAAAGTCTGGGTGACGGGCCGGCTCGCCGACTGGGTGCGAGCCGGCCCGTGATTCATCGCGCACCGATGGTCGGATCGTCTCTCCGATGGGAAAGTGCGCAGGTCATGCGGGTCGGGTGCGCGAAGTCAGGCGGCAGGAGGGCTCTCGTCCAGCGCTACCGGAATCGTTTCGGGCAAGTCTGGAAATCCCGCGAGGAAAGCACCCTCGGACAGATCATGAGGGTTCGGGAAGTCCGCGACTTCAGCCGTGCTCACCGCCCGTTGAATACCCAGCTCAAGCGCGCTGCGCTCCCGCTGGGAGAGCAGTAACGGAAAACAGTCGTCCTCGTTCATCAAGTCCCCACCCCTGTCGATTGATCTCCTGGAATTCGCACAGGGGTGTAATCGGGTAACGCCCCATGAAGCGAATGGTTCCTGCTGCGGGATTCACTCCCGCCGATCACGGTAGCGGCTGGTTCCCCCCGGCCGCCAGAACTTTCCAAAAACGTTCCCTCATGCGTTCGTTGAGTCGTTCATCGAGTACATGAGGACACACCGGTGGCCAGATCGATCGGCCCCCGGATAAAGCGGTTCGCGAGCGAGTCGGCTTTTCCGACACGATGAACGTAGCGAGGTTTTGAGGTGTAGGCAAGCCCCAACTTCTGCTCGTTCGAAAGGAGTTGGGGACCTCCGCTTGTGCGGATCGGGCAAGAGTGGGCGAAGAGTGCTGAACGGATGTTTCGGGCAGGCTGATCGAACAGGTCGTGCCCTCGCTCGGTTAACTATTGGTTGACATGATCGCGATCGTCAACTTAGCCTCTTCCTACGACCCGAGGAAGAGCAGGTGGCGTGTGGAGACAGGTGAGGAGTTCGGGCCGTGGCTGGCCCGGCAGCTCAAGCTCGCAGGGAAGACGCAGGCCGAACTGGCCAAGGAGCTCGGGTTGACCCGAGCCGCCGTCTCCGCGTGGATCGCCGGGCGGTCGACCCCGCGTCCGACCGTCATGACGGACATCGCCAATGCGCTCGGTACAGACGTCGGCACGGTGCACACCCGCACCACCGACACCCAAGCCGGCCTCCCGGTCACCTGGTACCACCGCCCCGGTTATCCCGACGGCGGCCGTGACCTGGGCAATGCTGCCGCCTTCGCCTTCGACGCCGACGTCCAGGTCCTCGCGCGCGAGACGTGTCAGAACAGCCTCGACGAGCGCCTCGTGGAGAACGGCCGTCCGGTGCAGGTCCGCTACACCCTGCACGAGCTGACGGGTGAGCACTTGGACGCCTTCCGCGAGGCAATTCTCTGGAACGATCTCTTCCCGCACTATTCAGCCGTCTCGGAGCTGGCCGGTAACCAGAAGGTCGGCCGAGTCGTCGACGCCGGTGTACGCGACATGTACGAGAAGGGCCGCCTGGTCCTTCTGCGGGTGGATGACTACAACGCCTCCGGGCTCACCGGCGACGACTACGCGGACGGCAAGTTCGCCGCCGTCGTCCGACGCCAGCTCGAAAGCCTCAAGTCCGGCCCTGCCGCCGGTGGTTCGTACGGCCTGGGCAAGGCCACGCTGTGGGCGACCAGTGCTCTCGGCCTCGTGTTGATCAACTCCACTCTGTCCGTGCCGCACGAGGGGCGTACCGAGCGACGCGTGATCGGCCGTCTCGAACTGCCCTGGCGGGAGGTCAACGGAGTTCCGTGCGCTGGTCCCGCCTGGTTCGGGCGTCCTGACCCAGAATCGCTGCGCGGTGAAGTCACCCGTTCCTGGTGGGCGGACGAGGAGACCGTTGCCCGGCTCCATCTGAGCCGGGAGAGCGATGAACCCGGTACTTCCTTCCTGATCGTAGGCGCGCACGACGTGGCCAGCCTCGAAGGGGAGTCGTCGGACCAGGACGGCAGGCATCGCGACGAAGAAGGTCCCGAAGACACACGCGGCATCGAAAGGATGCACGGCCGCCTGGTCGAGGCTCTGGGCCGTGACTTCTGGGCCGCCATGGTCGGCGGAGGCGGCCGCCTCCCGTTGCTGGAGGCCTCGGTCCGCGCTCTGCGCAACGGCAAGGAAGTCGTGGCGGAGACGAAGGTGGACCCGTCCGTCGAGCAGCCCTCCCGCACCCGTGCCCTGCGGGCCCACTACGAGGGCACCACGGTGGGCCGGCTCACCGAGTCCGGTCAGGTGGCCTCGAAGAACGTGCCTCTGAAACTGCCCCTGGCTGGCGGTGCCAGGGGGGCTTCGCTCGGCACCCATCAAGCGGTCCTGCTGGTCACCGAGGCCGCGGGGGACCGGGACACCCCCGTGAACCAGGTGCACTCGCTGCGTGGGAACCGAATGACGGTGAGGAAGGCCACGGTCCCGAATCTGCCACTCGGTACCAACCCCTTCCAGGCCGTGGTCCTGGTCGGAGAGGCCGCCGGTGCGTCGGCCCCGTTCGCGAAGGAGGCCGAGGAGTTCCTGCGTGCGGCGGAACCGCCGGAGCACGACCGCTGGGGACAGACGGAGGAGCTGACCCTGCGCTGGTCCCCTTCCGCGTATCGACGGATCCAGAACATGACCACCGAGGTCAACAGCGCGGTCAGGGAACTCGTCGCCCGCCCGAAGCGCGGCAGAGGCGAAGGCGGTGAGGCCCTTCGCAAGGCGTTGACCGTCAAGAGCCGGCCCAAGGCCAAGGTGCCCTCCGGCCCGGTGGTGCCGGTGCTGGACGAGCTTGAGGCGACGATCGGTGATCAGGGGGAGTGGCTGATCACGGCCGAGGTGAAGATCCCGCGCGGTGACGAGATCGTCCCGATGGTGCCGGTCGCCCAGTTGGACGTCCGCTCTGGAGGACGCCCGCGCCTCGACTGGGCGGAACTCGTCGCCGTGGAGGGCTGCGAGGTGGAGAACGGGACCCTGCGCTTCCCGCCCGGCACACGCCGCGCGAAGTTCCGGGGAGCCACCGATGCCTCCAGCCACCCGGTGAAGACCACGCTCACCCGCCTCGTCGTCGAACTGCGCGCCGGCAAGGGGGAGTGACGCGTGAAGATCTACCCGTACAAGCGACTCAGCCGTCCGATCACGCTCAGGGTGACGTCGGTCTCCCTCAAGCTGTCCGACGGCACCCGTGATCCACTCGACACCAGCGCCTACTCGGTCCAGGAGCAGGCCGTCGCCCTCGGCGTCGCGGGCCACACGGACTGGGTGAGCGCCACGATCGGCGTCTCGGTCACGCTGCCGCCCGGTGCCGATGCTCCGGATGCGGCCTGGTCCGATCTGTGTGTCCTCGTCGTGTTGACCGACGGGGAGACCAACGTCCGCACCTCGACCGTCCTCACGCGGGACACGGAGGACAGCCGTGACTGGTCGGGCTCCCTGGAACTGCTCCGCGATGACCACCTGGGACGAGCCTCCCTCAGCGCGTACGCCGTCGGGACGGTCGATGGAGTACGCGGACGGTCGATCACCGAGGCCGACCGGAGCTGGGTCGTCGACACCGTCTCCGACGAGCCGGTCAGAGGTCTGCGACTGGACGTCCGGAGGGCGTCGTTCAGCAAGAGCTCCAGGGAATGGCTGCACGCCTACGCCGACGTTCCCTGGCTCGTGGACACCACGGCACGGGTCCCCACGGTGTACGTCAACACCGACGTCGACGGCATCATCGGGCTGTTGGACAGCAACGGCTCCGGCGTGGAGAGCAAGGTGCGTGACCTCCTCGTCGCCCAGATGGCCACGGACGTCTGGACGGCGGTGTTCCACGGCGCCATCGGCGGCCTGGAGGTGGAACCGGGCGGCGGCCCGGTCTTCCCGACCGACTGGCAGGGCGAGGTGCTGCGGGAGATGCTCCCGGACGTCGTCCCCGGAGTGCACGTCGAGGAGGCCTTGCGCCAGGTCCATCGCCGACGCACCGGCGAGTCGGGCTGGGGCGAGCTGCAGACACGCATCCATTACGCGGCGGCCCGGCGTGCCGATGCCGCCAAGGCGGTGGGCTACGTCATCCGTGGTCTGGAACGGACGAACAGGGAGAGCGAGTCGTGATCACCCAGCCCCACCACGTGCCGGAGCGTCTGGCTCGGCTTTCCGGCTCGGCCGTCGACACCTTCCTCACGGAGGGATTGCTCAGGGGGGAAGAGGTCCACAGCGGCCTCGACCTCGCCAAGGTCGTCGAGCCTCTCCCCGAGGACGACGCCAGGTGGTGGGTCGAGCCGATCCGCAGTCTGGTGGACGATGCGATGTTCGCCTTCGACAAGGACCGCACGAGGGCCGACGCCTGGCTCGCGCCACGGTTCCACGCCACGCTGCGGCTGACGCGGCGGGAAGCGGCGGACAGTCGGCTGTGGAACCACCTGGCGCTGGCTGTCGCCCCTGACTATGTCGTGTGGCGTCACCTGTCGGAGGCGTCTCGACGCGTGGCCGCAGAACGCTTCCGGGGCCCTGCGGACCGGCAGTGCTTCTCCCGGCTGTGGTGGGCAGCCGAACTCTTCCGGAACGGGCCGGACTACGGGCCGGTCGAGGTCGCCTGTGGCAATCAGGACCTCATTCACACCGTGCTCCGCAAGGACCTGATCGACCACCGTCCCACCGCTCAGGCGCTGGTCCGCCTCCTGAAGGACGGGAAGGTCACCACCGGGCGGGAGATCAACGGACTCAGTGTCGCCATCAACGCGGTCGGAGCGACCTTGATCTACGACATCCTCGCGCCCGACGGGCCCCGGGACCCCGCCCGTCTGCGGGACTGGATCGAGGAGGCGCAGACGGCCCCGCCGGTCTCGCGCCACGTCCTCCCTGAGGGACCCGACGAGGATCCCGCTCCGGAGAAGTCCGTGACAGCCCTCGCCGACTACTTCACCGAGCTGTTCGAGACCGCTCCGGTCAGGGGGCGGAAGAGCGAGGACTGATACGGCGGCGTCGAGCTACTCGGGACGCGGGCAGCGGGCGGTGCAGTCGTCCGCTGTTCCGCAGCCGTGGCTCCGCAGCTTGGCCCGCTGCTCCTCCGTGGCCGGCACCCACGGCTCGCGCATCGCCTTCGGGGTCGGTGCGGGAAGACCGAGCGCGGCGCTCAGCAGGTGTGCCCCGAACAGCGGGGGAACAGCGTTGCCCACCTGCTGGGCCTTGGCCGTGCCCGACCACGGGTAGTCCGGGGGGAAACTCTGCAGCATCCCCGCCTCGTTCATGCTGAACCTCGGACCCTCACAGACGACGTGGGGGTGGTGGTCGCCGACAGGTTCGAAAACCACGAAGCGCGAGATACGGCCGGTGACGGTGGTGGCGGGCTGTCGATCGGTCCGTACTCCGCGTCGCTTCGGATCTCCGGAACTGCCGTAGTTCGACCGGACCCAGAAGGGTGTCCTGCGCCCCGGATGCGTGCCGATCGGCTCGGCGAGGGCGTCGCCCATCGACATCCAGCGCTCCAGACCGTCGTCCTCCGTGGGGCCCTGTCCAGGCTCGGGGATCTCCATGTCGTAGAGAGTCGGCTGAGCCGTGGAGGCGGCGGTGTCGCTGTTCCTGCGGTTCCACCCCTTCGCCTCGTAGGCGCGGTGGGTCGGTGCGGGCAGCGAGGGCTTGCCGAGTCCCTCACGACGGGCGATCAGCACGGCGCGGGACCGGGTCTGCGGCACTCCGTAGGTCTCGGTGGCCAAGACGCCGACGACGACCTGGTACTTGGTGCCGTCAGGAAGACCGACCTTCTGCAGGGCCTCGGCGTAGCTCTCCCAGAGCGCCCTCACGGCGGGGACCTGCTCCAGGACGATGACGTCGTACGGTCGGCATCCCCGGTTCGGACTCCTGGTGGCCTGGATCGCGTACCGGAGGGGTTCGAGGACCAACGCGGTGCGCAGGTCGCTGAGCTTCTTCAGATCCTCGTCGATCTCCGTGTCGGAAACGCCCGCCATGAGCCGCTTGATGTAGCCCTTGACCTCTTCGAGCGCCTTACGGCCGGCGCCGTGGCCCGCCACCGAGTACGTCTGGCACGGCGGGCCGCCGGCGAGCACGTTGATCTCCGGCGGGAGCGACTCGAAGGAGTCCCTGCGGACAGCGCTCACATCGGCGTGGAGGGTGTCCAGGCCGGCCGCGTAGCGCGTCAGACACGCGCTCCTGTCCCACTCGATGCCCAGACTCGGGATGCCCAGCTTGTGGCCGGCGACGTCCAGCCCACCGGGTCCGGCGAAGAGGTCCAGGACAAAGGGCTTGTCGAGGACGGACTGGTGAGGCGGCGTGCTGGTCATGTGGCGGAATTCTAGCCGGCAGCGGAGGCCGCCGGCTCCGAGAGAAGCGCTTCGGCAACGGCCCGGCCCAGCGCCTGGCCGACGGGCGGCGGTGTCGCGTGCCCGACCTGGCGGTACCGGGCGGTCTTCAGCCCCCTGACCTCCCACGATTCGGGGAACCCCTGGAGCAGCGCCGCCTGCTCGACTGTGATTTTCACCATGTTGTCCCTGCCGAGCTGGGGGTCCCACACGAAGTTGGAGTCGGGAACCTCGTTACCGACCGTGTGGGCGTTGACGCCCATGGTGGCCCACTTTCGTTTGGCTCCGGTCGGCCCGAGGTCGGCGCCACCTCGGTTCTTCGAGCCGCCCACCAGTGTCGGGGCCGGTTGATCAGCCTGGGCGGCCCAGCGGGCGGCGTCCCGCCAACCGCGAGCTCCCATGGACGGCCCCAGGACGGCTCCGACCGTCTTCGGTTGCCGCACCGTAGGTGTCGGCGGCCGGAAGGCCTCGGCCCAACGCCGTTCGACGGCCACCAGGACGCCCTGCTTCCGATTCTGCGGCACCCCGAAGTCGACGGCGTTCACGACGAACCAACGGAACTCGTAACCCAGATGGGCGAGTTCGGCACGCGCGAAGTCGCGGAAGCGCTGATACCTGTCCGAGTGGGCGAGATCGGGAACGTTCTCGATGATCACCGCTCGCGGCCTGATGGCGTGGGCCAGGAGGACCGTGGCCTCCAACAGGCCTTCCTCCACCCCCGATTCGGCCCGCCGGGCGGTCGCACTCGACTTCACCCGCGGCAAGCCGGCCGAGAGGAGATCCACGTCGTGACTCACGGGGTGCTCGGCCGGGTCGAAGTCGAGCAGGTCGGTGCGGAGCACGTTCCAGTGCGGCCTGTTGGCCCGCAGGGTCGTGACGGCGTCATCGTCGTCGTCCAGGAGCAGACGCGGTTCGAATCCGGCTCGCTCCAGGCCGAGGGCGAGTCCCCCTGCCCCGGAGCACACGTCCACGAAGGTCAGTCCCCCCACGCCTCCCACTTTCCCGCCTGTTCCGCCAGGCGCCGCTTCACAACCGCTGTCACCTGAGCGGCCACCTCTACCGGATGCTCATGCTCCCAGAACCGCAGCACTGTCCACCCCAAAGCGGTCAGATGCTCAGTCGTCTCCCGGTCGCGCGCCATGTTCCGGTCCAATTTCCTGCGCCACCACTCAGCGTTGGACTTCGGATGTGTGGCGTGCTGGGGGCAGCCGTGCCAGAAGCACCCGTCGATCAGAACGGCCACCTTGGCACGGGTGAACGCCACGTCGATGCGCCGTCGCGCCATCCCCGGCACCGGGTACTCCACGCGATAGCGAAGTCCGGCTGCGTGCAGCAGACGTCGAACGGCGAGCTCGGCGCTCGTGTCCTTGCTGGCCTGGCGTGACATTCGTGCCGAGACGGCGGGGGAGGAGGGCCTCACAATGTCCAATGGTGTCGCGCCTCAGGAAGGTATGTCGTCTCAGTCGGTGGAGACCGCATCCTGCCGGCTCGCGCCGACCGCACGGAAGCAGACCGACGGGCGACCTCCAGCGGCAGGCCGGGAAACATGGTGGCGCTGGTCCGGCCATGCCGGACTGCGCGAACCGTCGCCGCTGCCTCTCAGCGGGCGACCAGTTCCTGCGGAAGCCCTGTCGATCCCTGATGCCGTCGGGTTCAATGGGGCCCGCGATCAGACCACGTCTGAAGGGGGCAGAGCGTGAGTGGAGCGCCGCCGGCGGGTGGGGTGCCGCCGATGCCGGGGGAGCCGCCGGCCCCGGGGCCGGGTGCACCGGTTCCGCCGTTACCCGCGCCGGGTCCGCCGCCCGGCCCGGCGCCGGATCCCACGCCCGGACCGGCACCGGACCCCACGCCCCCCTCGCCCCCGCCGCCTCCCGGCCGCAGGCTCGGGGACGTTGCCGCGCTGGTTTCGGCGCTCGCGGCCGTGGTCGGTCTGCTGCTCGGGTTCTTCGGATTGCCGACCGTCGTCGACTCGCCCACCGCGCAGTCGGCGGCGGCCACCGCCACGGTGACGGCGACCGCGACAGCGACCGTCACGGCCGCCGCGGAGCAGCCCGGCGCGGATGCCGACGCGTCGGCGGAGCCCTCGGCCGCGTTGCCGACGGGGGACGTGCCGTTGACCGACCTCACGCCGCTCAGCGGGATGTACACCAACTGGGAGCTCAAGCCCGTGGTCCTGGGCGGGCGGCGCTTCGACAACGCCCTGACCACCGAACCCGGCTGGTTCGAGAGCGTCGGCTGGAGCATCAACGAGCACTACAAGAGCCTCACCGTCACCGTCGGCCTGGACGACAACAGCGCGGCCTACCCGGTCACGGTGGCCTTCAAGGCCGGCGCGGACGGCGAGAAGACGCTCAAGACGGCGACCGCGCAGATCAACCGGCCCGTGCAGGTGACCGTGGATCTGACCGGCGTCGCCATCCTCCACATCGAGGCGGTCCAGAGCGACAACGAGTCCGCGACCCTCGCGCTCGGTGACGCGATGCTGCACAGTTCCTGAGGGCGGGGGCGGAGGGAGGGGATCAACCCCGCGTCCCCTCCGCCAGATACCCCGCCAGCCCGTCCAGCAGCATCCCGCTGCCCTGCTCCGCCATGTCCCGTTCCTCCGCCGTGTCGCAGGTCTGGCTGAGGACGATCTCCGTGCGGCCGGGGCCCCGTTCCGTGAGGTCCAGGGTCATCGTCACCTGGTCCGGGCGGCCGGGGACGTCCATGCCGAGGACCAGGCGGCGGGGCTCGGCCACCTCCACGTAGGAGCCGGTCAGCGGGAACGCGTTGCCGTCGGGGGTGAGCATCGTGGCCTTCCAGGCGCCGCCCGGGCGTACGTCCATCTCGACGGAGCCGGGGGCGGCGTGGGCCCACTGGGCGTACGGCTCGGGGGTGGTCCACGCCTGCCAGACCCGGGCGGCCGGGGCGTCCAGGGTGCGGGTCAGGGTGTAGGAGAAGCCGGTGGCCGCGGAGGTCTGCTCGGTGCTCATGTGATGACTCCCTTCTCGGGCCCTCACGCCTCGCATGAGGTGGTCGCACAGGTAGACCTCCGCCGCCGACGAACCTCATCGGTCAGCCGGAAGGCTCTCCTCGGCCCCGTCCCGTCAGGCGTTGGTGCCGTGGCACTCCCCGTACGTCCGCCCCGAGCCGCACCAGCACGCCGCGCCCCGCTGCGGGGGCCACGCCACCGCGCGGCCCCGGGCCGCCAGCGTCGTCGCGTACTGCGGCAGCAGCGTCACGTCGGACGGGGACGCGCCCTCCGAGGCCGCGAACGCCTCGTACGACGGCACCGTGCCCGGGACGACGCCCAGGTTCGGGGTGCCGGACGAGGCGAGTTCGCGCAGCGCCCCCTCTATCGTCGTCAGGTGCTCCTCGTAGGACGGGTACTCCGCGGACAGGGAGGGGTAAGCCTCCAGCAGCTCCGCCAGCTCGCCCGCCGGCCAGTGGAGCATGGCCACAGGGAAGGGGCGCGACAGGGCCTCGCGGTACGCGCCCAGCTCGGCGCGCAGGCGGGAGATCTCCGCCTGCAGGTCGGCCGGGTCGTCGGAGCCGAGGGACCAGACGCGCTTCGGGTCGTGCAGCTCGTCCAGGGACACCGGCATCGAGTGCAGGGTGTCCGCCAGGCGGTCCCAGTCGTCGTGGGGCGCGCCCAGCATGCGCCGGACCCGGTGGCGCCCGTAGAGCAGCGGATGCGTGGAGTACGGCGGCTCGGCCACGTCTGTCAGGAGCAGGCGGGCGCCCTCCGTGAACGTCTCCTGGGCCGCCTCCAGCTCGTCGTGGGCCTCCAGGGCCTCGGCCACGATCACCCAGGGGGCCGGGTCGCGCGGGGCCGTCGTGCGGACGCCCTCGATGATCGCCCTGGCCTCCGCCTCGTGGCCGTACTCCCAGAGGTTCGACGCCTTGAGGGCGCGGACCAGGGACGGGTCCTCCAGCCCGTCCGGCGAGGACAGCAGGCGGTCGTAGAGCTTGGTCGCGGAAGGGCGGTCGCCGGACAGTTCCAGGTGGGCCGCGGCCCGGACCAGGAGGGCCTCGGCGTCCTCCGGATACAGGCCGGCGGTCCGCTCCAGGCGGGCGGCTTCGGCGGCGTGGTCGACGTTTTCGGCAGGCGTGTCGGGGCGCATGGGTGACACCGTACTGCCGCGAGGTGACGAAGGTCAGGGGCCCGCGGGTCGCGGGCCGCGGCCCGGGCGGCGGACGTGCGGAGGTCAGAAGGGGTACAGGTTCGCGATGCGGATCAGGACCGCCGTCAGCGTCCCGGCCCACAGCAGCACGCCGAGCCACATGCCGAGCACCGCCGTCCGGTAGCGCTCCGGCGAGTCCAGGACCACGCTCTCCGGGGCGCCGGGGAGGTGGCGCAGGTGGACGCGGGTCCCCTTGGCCAGCCGGTGGGCGTCCGTCGTGTCCGGGAGGGCGTGCTCGTGCTCGGTGCCGTCGCCGTCGGTCCAGCGGACCACCGGGTGCAGCGTCGGGTACGTGCCCTCGCGGGACGCGACGTGGTCGCTCACCACGCCCTCGGCGTGACGGCCCATGCGACGCAACACGTGCTCGGTGAACGCGTTCCTGGCCTCCACGGCCGTGAGGACGAGTCCGGCGAGGAAGGGTATGAGGGCCAGGAACCAGTACGCAGTCATGGGCGCAGAGCCTATGGTTCTTCCGCCGGTACGGCGGCCGGCGGGCCCGGCTCATCCCATCCCCGCGGCCCGGCTCACCCCCGTTCCCGCAGCACCCCCACCGCCACCGCCGCCACCAGCGCCAGCCCCGCCGACACCCAGAGGGCCACGTCCGTGCCGCGCCCCGGGTCGCCCGCCGACGTGGCGATCGCGATGGTCAGGGCGACGCCGGCGCACGAGCCGATGTAGCGGAACGTCTGCTGCGCCCCGGACCCCATCGCCGCCCGGGCCGCCGGCACCGACTCCACGGCGAGCAGCGGCAGCGCGGCGTTCAGCAGGCCGCTGCCCACGCCGGCCACGACCAGGCCGGGCAGCAGGCGGGGCCAGGAGCCGGCGCCGACGGCGCCCAGCATCGTCAGGGCGCCGGCCGCGTGCAGGGCGAAGCCGACGGTCAGTTGGTGCCGCGGCGGCACGCGGTGGGCGATGCGGCGGGCCTGGAGGGCGACGGTGAAGGACAGGCCGGACCACAGCAGGAACAGCCACGCCGTGTCCATCGGGGACAGACCGAGCCGCTGCTGCAGCAGGGCCGGCAGGAAACTGAACAGCCCGATCACCGCCAGTCCCATGAACAGGCCGCCGGCGGAGGACGCCAGGAAGGGCGCGCGGCGCAGCAGGGACAGGTCGATCATCGGGGTGGCCGCGCGGCGCTCCACCAGGACGAACAGGCCGCCCAGCACCACGGCCGCCGCCAGCAGCAGGCCCACCGGTGCCCGCAGCCAGCCGTCCCGCCCCAGCGTCACCGCAGCCACCAGCGCGACGAGCGCGAGTCCGAACGTCACCGCGCCGGCGAGGTCCGGCCGGCCGCCCCGCGGTGAGCGCGACTCCGACAGGGACCGCGCCCCGAGTCCGGCGACGACCAGGGCTGCGGCGCCGAGGACGCCGTACGACAGGCGCCAGTTCGGGACGGCCCCGGTCAGCAGGGGGCCCACCGCGATGCCCCCGCTCACGAAGGCTCCCCACACGCCGGTCGCCCGCAGCCGGCCGGCCGGGGTGGGGAACGCGTGCACCAGCAGGCCCAGGCTGCTGGCCAGCAGTGCCGCGCTCGCCGCGCCCTGCGCGATGCGGGCCAGGGTGAACAGCCAGGTCGTGCCGGCGAAGGCGCCCAGGACGGTGGTGACGCCCAGGGCCAGGGTGCCGGAGACGAAGATCCGGCGGCGCCCGTGGTCGTCGGCCAGGGAGCCCGCGACCAGGAGCAGCGCGGCCAGGCCCAGCGGGGTGCCGTTCAGCAGCCAGGCCTGCGCGGACAGGGGGGTGTGCAGGTCGGCGGCCGTCTCGGGGAGCGTGACCATCGGCGCGGTGTACGTCATCAGGGCCACGGCGGTCGCGGCGCTGGTCAGGCCGAGGGTGAGGCCGGGGCGCGGTGGTGCGTGCCGGTCGGGGCGGCCCTTCCGGCGTACGGCACCGGTGCCGGTGCCTCTGCCGGTGGGGGCGGGTGCGGTGGAGTCCGTGCCGATGTCGGTCATGTCGTCCGCTCTCGGTAGGTTCGGTGACTGAACTGACCCTCAGGCCGGTCAACCTAGCACCTCTGGTTCGATGAATGAACCCACTCGTCGGAAAGTGGCTACAGTGGAACCCATGGCACTGGGCAAGGACTACGCGGCACAGGAGTGCGCGATCGCCCGCGCGCTGGAGGTCGTCGGCGAGCGGTGGACGCTGCTGGTGATCCGCGACGCGCTCTACGGCGTCCGGCGCTACAACGACTTCCTCGTCCACCTCGGCATCCCGCGCGCCGTCCTGGCCAACCGCCTCCAGACCCTCACCGCGGAGGGCATCCTCGAGAAGCGCCGGTACCAGGAGTCGCCGCCCCGGGACGAGTACGTCGTCACCGACCGCGGCATCGCCCTGTGGCCGGCCCTGCGCGCGCTCGGCCTGTGGGGCCGCGAGCACCTCGGCGGGCAGCCGTTGCGCTCCTTCTGGCACGCCGACTGCGGCACGGAGCTCGGCCCGTACGGTGAATGCCCGGCCTGTGGAACCGTCGTGGCCGTCCGGGACGTCGAAATGGTGCCGGGACCGGGACTCGATCCGGATCCGGCGGACCCGGTGAGCAGGGCCCTGCTGGAGCCGAGACGGCTCCTCCAGCCCCTCGACACCGACCCGCGGCCGGGCCCCGCCTAGGCGGCGGCCGGCGCCCGCCCGCACGCTGTCGGGCGCCGGGCGGGGTCATGTATAACTGGGGCGAACGCGCGTACGAGAGGAGGGGCCGCTCATGACCCGAGACCGGGCCGTGCCGCGCCCCCTCCTCGTGCTGCTGCTCGTCCTCCTGCCCGTCGCCCTCGTCGACGTCGGCAGCCTCTCCGCCACCGTCGCGCTCGCCGCGACCGCCGCGGCGAGTTCCGCGCTGGCCGTCTGCGCCCTGATCACCGCGCGCTGCGCGCCCGCCGTGCCGCCCACCCGGGTGCGTACGGCCATCAGGGACCGGGACCGCCGTACGGCCTTCCTGCCGCAACGCGATCCCGACGCCTCCGGCCGCCGCCGGCCCCGGGCACCCGGACACGCCCTCCCGGCGACCACCGCGTAGGGCACCCCTTCGCCACCGCGAGGACCGTGCGCCCGCGCGGGTCGTCATGCCGCACACCCCGATCACCGATCGCACCGGCACGACGAGACCCCCGGAGGGCTCCTCACCCATGTCCGTTTTCGCCAGCCTGGTCGAGCACCTCGCCGACCTGCTCCAGCCGCTGTTCGGCGCCTCCGCCGCGGCCGCCGCCATCGTCCTGTTCACCGCCCTCGTACGACTCCTCGTCCACCCCCTGTCGCGGGCCGCCGCGCGCGGGCAGAAGGCGCGCGCCGCGCTCCAGCCGAGGATCGCCGAGCTGCGGCGCAGGCACGCGAAGAACCCCGAGAAGCTGCAGAAGGCCGTGCTGGAGCTGCACGCCGAGGAGAAGGTGTCGCCGCTGTCGGGCTGCCTGCCCAGCCTGTGCCAGCTGCCCGCGTTCTTCCTCCTCTACCACCTCTTCTCCAACGGCTCGATCGGCGGCGAGGCCAACGGCCTGTTGTCCCACCAGCTGTTCGCCGCACCGCTCGGCGGGCGGTGGGCCGACGCGCTCGGGGACGGCGGGCCGCTCGGCGGCTCCGGGCTGGTGTACGCGGGGCTGTTCGCGCTGGTCGCCTGCGTCGCCGCCGCCAACTACCGCCTCACCCGGCGCAGGACGGCCGAGCAGTCGGCGCTGCCCGCCGCCGGGAACGGGGAGCAGCAGGTGCCCGGGCTGGGGGCGATCGCCAAGGTCATGCCGTTCATGTCGTTCTTCACGCTCGTCACCGTGGCCGTCGTGCCGCTGGCCGCCGCCCTCTACATCGTCACCAGCACGACGTGGAGCGCCGTCGAACGGGCCGTCCTGTACGGGTGAGCCCGGCCGCCCTCACGTGGCTACGGTCCAGTACGTGAACGGGGTATTGCGGAGTGGAAGCCGACCTTGGACGATCGAACAAGTCCTCCGATGGCTGCGCACTGCCGCAACCAGGTCGCACCTCATCGGGCGGGCGCCCGCGAACGAGGGAGTTGGGGATTCATGAAGCTGCTGCGAGTCGGTACGGCGGGGTCGGAACGGCCCGCGCTGCTCGACGCCGAGGGGACCCTGCGTGACCTGTCGGGCGTGGTGGCGGACATCGACGGCGAGCTGCTCGCCGACGACGCGGCACTCGACCGGGTACGGGCCGCCGCCGACGCCGGTGAGCTGCCCGTCCTGGACGGCACGGGGCTGCGCGTCGGACCGCCCGTGGGCCGCATCGGCAAGGTCGTGTGCATCGGGCTCAACTACCACGACCACGCCCGCGAGACCGGCGCCGAGCCGCCCGCCGAGCCGGTCGTCTTCTTCAAGGCGCCGGACACGGTCGTCGGACCGGACGACACCGTGCTCGTGCCGCGCGGGTCCGTCAAGACCGACTGGGAGGTCGAGCTGGCGGTCGTGATCGGGCGCACGGCCCGCTACCTGGACTCGGCCGAGGAGGGGCTCGCGTGCGTCGCCGGGTACGCGGTCGCGCACGACGTGTCCGAGCGGGAGTTCCAGATCGAGCGGGGCGGGACCTGGGACAAGGGCAAGAACTGCGAGACGTTCAACCCGCTCGGTCCGTGGCTGGTGACCGCCGACGAGGTCCCCGACCCGCAGCGGCTGTCGCTGCGGCTGTGGGTGAACGGCGAGCTGAAGCAGGACGGCACGACCGCGGAGCAGATCTTCCCGGTGGGGGAGGTCGTGCGGTACGTCAGTCAGTTCATGGTGCTGCGTCCCGGTGATGTGATCAACACCGGGACGCCGGCGGGCGTGGCGATGGGGCAGCCCGAGCCGAAGCCGTACCTGCGGGCGGGCGACGTGGTCGAGCTGGAGATCGAGGGGCTCGGGCGGCAGCGGCAGGAGCTCAAGGACGCGTAGGCGCTCCGCCGGGGGCGGGGACCCGCGGCGCGTCGCCGGCCGCGGGTCCGGTCGCGCCCACGCGGCGGAGCCGCACATGTCACAGCCCCGCGCCCCTTTGGGGCGCGTTTTCGCTCACGCCAGTAGCGAAGCCAGCCTGCGCCAGCCTTCCCTCGGGGTGAGGGCCGTGTCGGCCTCCACCACCTGGAGCGCCACGTGGTCCGCGCCCGCTTCGAGGAAGGCCGTGACGCGGGTGCGGATCGTGTCGTCGTCGCCCCAGGCGAACAGGGCGTCGATCAGACGGTCGCTGCCGCCGTCCGCGATGTCGGCGTCGGTGAAGCCGAGGCGCAGGAAGTTGTTGGTGTAGTTCGGGAACTGCAGGTACATGGCCAGGTAGGCGCGGGCCGTCGCGCGGGCGCGGGCCGGGTCGGCGTCGAGGACGACCTTGAACTCCGGCGCCAGCAGCGGGCCCTCGCCGAGCCGCTCGCGGGCCTGCGCGGTGTGCTCGGGGGTGACCAGGTACGGGAGCGCGCCCGCCGCCCGGTCCCGGGACAGGTCCAGCATCTTCGGGCCGAGCGCGGCCAGCAGCCGGTGACCGGGCCGCATCCCCGCCTTGTCCAGCTCGTCGAGGTAGTCGACCATCTTGGAGTACGGGCGGCTGTACCCCTCGACGCGCGGGCCGTGACTGACCCCTAGGCCGAGCACGAAGCGGCCGGGGTGGGCGACCTCCAGCTCGGCGAAGCTCGCCGCGGCGGCGGAGGCCTCGTGCTCCCAGACGCTCTGGATGCTGGTGCCGACGACGATCCGCGAGGTCGCCTCGATCAGCGGGGCGGCCTGCCGGGCGGAGCCGCTGCCGCCCAGCCACAGGGCGCCGAAGCCGAGCTGCTCCAACTCGGCTGCCGCCTCGGCGCGTTCACCCCGGCCCTCCGGGTCCTCGGCGCGCAGGTGCGGGCTCCAGATCCCGTACCGTCCGACGGATTCCTTCAGTGCGGCCGTCGCGTCGTTCATCGGTTCCGATCCCTCCGGTGGGCACGTGATCGTCTGTCGTACGTCGCGTGCCAACCAGAGGGATCCGGCGTTGATTCCCGGGGACGGTCGTCCGGGCTACTCGCCCAGGAACCGCTCCAGCGCCTCCACGACCAGCCGGTGGTCCTCCACCTGCGGCAGGCCCGACACCGTCACCGCGCCGATCACGCCCACGCCCTCCACGGTGACCGGGAAGGAGCCGCCGTGCGCCGCGTAGGTGTCCGGGTCGAGCCGCGAGGAGTCCTCGAAGGTCGTGCCCTTGGCCCGGAAGCGGGCGCCCACCAGGTACGAGGCGGAGCCGTACCGCTCCACCACCCGGCGCTTGCGGGCGATCCAGGCGTCGTTGTCGGGGGTCGAGCCGGGCAGGGCCGCGTGGAAGAGCTGCTGGCCGGCCCGGTGGATGTCGACGGCGACGGGTGCCCGGCGCTCCCGGGCCAGCTCGACCAGGAGCGAACCCAGCGCCCACGCGTCGTCGTGGGTGAACCGGCGGAAGACCAGACGGCGTTCCTGCGCCTCCAGTTCCTCCACGGTCGGGGCGGGACTCTGTTCGCGCGTCACAGGGCCACCGCCACTCCGTCGCGTGCCGAACGGCGGGCCGCCTCCAGGACGTCCAGCGCGGCAGCCGCCTCGCGGGCGCCGACCGGATGGGGGCCCTGCTCCCGCAGCGCCGCGGCGACGGCCGCGTAGTAGGCGGGGTAGTCGCCCGGGACGGTCGCCTCCACGCGTCCGCCGCCGGTCGGCGGGGACTCGCCGGAGCCCACGCGGCCCCACAGCGCCTCGTCCTCCTCTCCCCAGCCGGGACCCGGCCGCTTGCCCTCGCGCAGGGCGCCCTCCTGCGGGTCCAGGCCGTACTTGACGTAGCCCGCGCGCGAGCCCAGCACCCGGAAACGGGGGCCGAGCTGGGCGGCGGTGGAGGAGACGTAGAGGTGCGAGCGGACGCCGTTCGCGTGCGTGATCGCGATGAACGTGTCGTCGTCCGCCTCGGCGCCCGCGCGCCGCACGACCGACTCGGCGTAGACCTGCGTGGCGGGGCCGAACAGGACGAGCGCCTGGTCGACGACGTGGCTGCCGAGGTCGTAGAGGAGACCTCCGATCTCCGCCGGGTCGCCCGACTCGCGCCAGCCGCCCTTGGGCTTCGGCCGCCAGCGCTCGAAGCGCGACTCGAAGCGCCACACGTCGCCCAGCGTGCCCTCCTCCAGCAGCTTGCGCAGGGTGAGGAAGTCGTTGTCCCAGCGGCGGTTCTGGAAGACGGAGAGCAGCAGACCGCGCTCCTCGGCCAGCGCCGCCAGCTCGCGCGCCTCGGCCGCCGTGCCCGCGACCGGCTTGTCCACGACGACCGGCAGACCGGCCTCCAGGGCGCGCCGGGCGAGCGGCACGTGGGTCTTGTTCGGGGACGCGATGACGATCAGGTCCAGCTCGGCGGCCCGGTCGAACAGCTCGTCCGGCGTGTCGACGGTCCGCACGTCCGGGAACTCGTCGCGGGCCTGCCGCTGCCGGTCCGGGTTCGAGGTGACCACCGTGTCCAGGGCCAGGCCCTCGGTGGCGGCGATCAGCGGGGCGTGGAAGACGGAGCCCGCGAGGCCGTAGCCGACGAGCCCGACCCGCAGGGGGGTGCCGGGGGGTGTACCAGTCATACGTCCACTTTGGCAACGCTGTTGCCAAAGTGCAAGCGCCGGGGACAATGGGGGCGTGAACAGGGCTGACGGCGGCGGAACGGGTGACGGTGCGCGCGGTGCCGCGGAGGCGCGCGGCGTGCGGGGCGCCGACGGTGGGCGCGGGGTGCGTCCCGCGGCGGGCGAGGTGGCGGGCGGTGCTGCGGGCGGTGCCGCGGGGGGTGCTGCGGGCGGTGGCGCGGGGGGTGCGAATCTGCTCGCCCTGCGCAGCCACAACACCGCCCTCGTCCTCGACCTGCTGCGCACCGCCGGGACGGAGGGCATCAGCCGGCTCGAACTCGCCGAGCGCACCGGGCTCACCCCGCAGGCGGTCAGCAAGATCACCGCCCGGCTGCGGGCGGAGGGCCTCGCCGCCGAGGCCGGGCGCCGCGCCTCCACGGGCGGCAAGCCGCGCACGGTGCTGCGGCTGGTGCCGGAGGCGGGGCACGCGGTGGGCGTGCACCTGGACCGGGACGAGCTGCGGGCCGTGCTGGTCGACCTCGTGGGGACGGTCGTGGGGGAGCGGCGGTCCCCGCTGGACCTGGGCGCGGGCGCGGCGACCGTGCTGGAGGGGGTGGCGCGGGCGGCCGGTGAGCTGGTCGCCGACGCGCTGGGCGTGCCGGGCGGACGTCTCGCCGACGGGCCCACGCTCCTCGGGCTCGGGGTCGCCCTCCCGGGGCCCCTCGACCACGTCCGGGGCGTGCTGCACCGGGTCACCGGCTTCCCGGAGTGGGACGGCTTCCCGCTGCGGGACGCGCTGACCCGGCGTCTGGGGGTGCCGGTCGTCGTCGACAAGGACACCAACGCGGCGGCCCTGGGGCTGGCGGTCGGCGGCGAGGCGGGCGGTTCGTTCGCCTATCTGCACCTCGGTACGGGGCTCGGCGCCGGCCTCGTCCTCGGCGGCGGCGTGCACCGGGGCGCGCGGACCGGTGCCGGGGAGTTCGGGCACCAGGTCGTCCAGCTGGACGGGCCGCCCTGCACCTGCGGCGGGCGCGGCTGCATCGAGGCCCTCTGCCTGGGCGCCGTCGCCCGCGGCGACCTCGCGGAGGCGGCGCGGGTGCTGGGCGCGGGCGCCGGCAACCTCGCCGGGCTGCTGGACATCGACCTGGTCCTGCTCGGCGGCCGTACGGTCGCCGCCGCGCCCGAGGTGTTCGTCTCGGGGGTCGGCGCCGTGCTCGACGCCCGGGCCCGGCGCGAGGGCGGGCGGGAGGGTGCCGTGCCGGTGCGGATCGCGCCCGGCGGGACGCGCGGGGTCGCCCGGGGCGCGGCCCAGCTGCTGCTCGCGCCGCTGTTCGGGCGGGGCGACGGCCCCTGACGCCCCTGACCCGGCCGGCGCAGCGCCGTACGCCAAGCGAGGGCACCGTTGCCGCCGTTCGGGGGGCGCACCCCGAACGGCGGTCCCGGTGACCGCGTCCGTCCGGCACGCTCATGTGTTCATGCGACTGTTCACGCCCGCGTTCCCCTGCCTGGCGGCGGCAGCCGCCCTCCTGGTGGCCGCCTCGGGTCCGGCCGCCGCCACGCCGTGGGCCCCCGCCGACCCCGGCGCGCCGCTGCCCGCCTGCACGGCCCCCGACGACCACACGTTCCCGCTCACCACCCGCATCCACGGCGGCCCGGGCGCCTACGAGTCCGGCGGCGGCTTCGGCACCTGGTACCTGGACCTCACCAACACCACGTCCCGCACCTGCGAGGCCGTCCACCCGGTCGTCGTCCTCGTCGACGAGCGGCGGTCCCTGGAGCCGGCACAGGCCCGTCTGGAGTTCTACGACGGCGACCGCCCCCGCCCCGTCACCCTCGAGGCGACCGACCACGACGAGCTGATCGGCGCCTTCGGCGAGGGCGAGGGCGACGCCGCCTTCCCGGGCTTCACCGTCGGTCCCGGCAGGACCCTCACCGTGAAGGTGCGGCTCGCGCTCACCTCGGACGCGGCGCCGGGAGAGGTCACCGCCAACGCGGCGGTGGTCCAGCGCCGCGGCGACGACGGCGACTGGGTCGGCCAGTCGAACGACTACCGCTTCCGCGTCGGGACCGGCGGCACGTCCGATGACCCCGCCGACGAGTCGTCCGCCGCGGGGAGGGCCGAGCCCGTCGCGCCCTCCGTCGCCTCCACTCCCGACAGCAGCGGCACCGGGTTCCCGTTCGCCGACGAACTCGCCGGCACCGGAACGGGCCGCCTGGCGGCCCTGGCGACCGCCGCCGCCCTGCTGGCCACCGGCGCGGCGGCGGTCCTGCTGACCCGCAAGCGACGCTGACGCGGGTTCCGTTCGGGCGGGGCCGGACCGCGCGGGCGCCGCCGACGCCCAGGCACGGCGGACCCCGGGGCCTCGCCCGCGCCCGGCACCGGCCCGCCGCCGCCCCGCACGCCCGTCCCACCGACGCCTCGCCGCTGACACGCGTCCAGCCCCGACGCCGGACCCGCCGCCCTTGCGACGCCGGCCCGGCGCGCGCACGGGTCGGCGCCCTCGACGCCGGACCTACCGCCCCTTGCGACGTCGGCCCTGCGCGCGCACGGATCATGCCCTCGCCGCCGGACCTACCGCCCCTTGCGGCGTCGGCCCTGCGCGCGCACGGATCATGCCCTCGCCGCCGGACCCGCCGATCCTTCCGACGCCGGCCCTGCGCACCCGCGGATCGGCGGAGAGGCTCCTCCGCCCCTCGGCCGGAGGCCCCCGCCGCGTGGCTGTGCGCGTCTGCGACCATCCCTGCGTGGACTACCCGAACGACCAGGCCCCCGGCGCCCCCGTCCGCTCCGGGATCCCGGAGCACGGCCGCGTGCCGAAGTACTACGCCGTCAAGGCGCGGATCGACGCTCTCGTCGGCGAGCTGGGGGAGGGTGTCGCCATCCCCACCGAGCGGGACCTGTGCGAGCGGTACGGGGTCGCCCGCGAGACCGTCCGGCAGGCCCTGCGCGAGCTCGTGCTGGAGGGCAAGCTGCGCCGGCAGGGGCGCGGCACGGTGGTCGCCGGCCCCAAGCTGGCCCAGCCGCTGTCGCTGGCCAGCTACACCGAGGGCGTCCGGCGCCAGGGGCGCACCCCCGGTCGCGCGCTCGTCACCCTCGACCGCTTCCCCTGCCCCGACCCGCTCGCCGCCGAGACCGGCCTCACGCGCGGCGAGCCCGTCTGGCACCTGGAGCGCGTGCTGCTCGCGGACGACGAGCGGGTCGGGCTGGAGAGCACCTACGTCGCCGTGACCCGCCTCCCCGACCTGGACACCGCCTTCGACCCGGACTCGTCCTTCTACGCCCACCTCGCCGCGCAGGGCATCGCCTTCGGCGACGCCGACGAACGGATCGAGACCGTGCTGGCCACCCCGCGCGAGGCCCTGCTCATCGGTACCCCGCCGGCCCTCCCGATGCTGCTCATCCACCGCGTCTCCCGCGACACGGAGGGCCGCCCGCTGGAGCGGGTGCGCACTCTCTACCGGGGCGACCGTTTCTCGTTCACGACCCACCTGCGCGGCTGAAACGTCACGGAAAGCGCCCTTTTCGCCCCTCCTCTCTCATTACGAAAAGATAACGGGTCTAGCCCAAACGTGCGACCAGTTCACGCTCTCGTTGTCAGCCGGATTCCTCCGGTTCGCCGATGCCAAGGAGCGTTGCGGTCGTGAGAGTGATAGTCGTCGGAGCCGGCGTGGTGGGCACCATGCACGCCTGGCACGCAGTGGAACGCGGCCACGAGGTCGTACAGATCGAGCGCGAGACCGAGGCGCGCGGCGCCTCGCTGCGCAACTTCGGCCAGATCTGGGTGAGCGGCCGCGCGGGCGGCGAGGAACTGGAGACCGCGCTGCGGGCGCGGGAGCTGTGGGAGGAGATCGGCGGCCGGATCCCGGCGCTCGGCTTCCGCCCGAACGGCTCCCTGACCCCGCTGCGCGGCGACCTCGAACGCGCCGTCGCCGAGGCCGCCGTGGCCCGCCCGGACGCCGCCGCCCGCGGCCACAAGCTCCTCACCCCGGGCGAGGCCCGCGCCCTCAACCCCGCCCTGCGCGGCGAGTTCGACGCGGCCCTGTACTGCGAGCGGGACGCCGCCGTCGAGCCGCGCACCGCCCAGCTCGCCCTGCGCGCCGAGCTGCGGAAGTCGCCGCGGTACACGTTCCTGCCCGGCCGCGAGGTCCGCGACGTCGTCGGCGAGCGGGCCGTCCGCGACGACCACGGCGACGTGCACACCGGCGACGTCGTCGTCCTCGCCACCGGCGCCTGGCTCGGCGGCCTCGTGCGCGAGCTGGCCGGGCCCGACCTGCCCGTGCGCAGGGTCCGCCTCCAGATGATGCAGACCGACCCCCTCGGCGAACCGCTCACCACCTCGGTCGCCGACGCCGACAGCTTCCGCTACTACCCCGCGTACGGCTCGCCCGCCCTGGACGAGCTGAACGCGCGGCAGCCGCAGCCGGCCACGGCCGCGGAGCACCGGATGCAGCTGCTGATGGTCCAGCGCGCCGACGGCGGCCTGACCATCGGCGACACCCACGAGTACGAGCAGCCCTTCGCCTTCGACACCGTCGAGGACCCCTACGAGCACCTCACCGGCGTCGTCGAGTCTCTCCTGGGACGCCCGCTGCCGAGGATCCGCCGCCGCTGGGCCGGGGTGTACGCGCAGTGCACCGACACCAGCCGCGTCGTGCACCGGCAGCAGGTGCGCGACGGCGTCTGGCTGGTCACCGGGCCCGGCGGGCGCGGCATGACCTGCTCGCCGGCGATAGCCGAGACCACCGCGAACGAACTGAACTGGTGAACCCCCTGATGACCATGACCGAGAACACCCCCGACATCCGCCTCGTCGTCCTCGACATGGCCGGCACCACCGTCGCCGACGGCGGCCTCGTCGAGCGCGCCTTCGACAGCGCCGCCCGCGAGCTGGGCGTCGAGCCCGGCACCGCCGACCACGCCGAGAAGCTCGACCACGTCCGCGCCACCATGGGCGAGTCCAAGATCTCCGTCTTCCGGCATCTCTTCGGCGGCGAGGACCGCGCCCGGCGCGCCAACGCCGCATTCGAGAAGGCGTACGGCGAACTCGTCGACGGCGGCCTGATCGCCCCCGTCCCCGGCGCCCGCGAGGCCGTCGAGGAACTCGCCGCGGACGGCCGCACCGTCGTCCTGACCACCGGCTTCGCCCGCGTCACCCAGGACGCCGTCCTCGACGCGCTCGGCTGGCGCGACCTGGTGCCGCTCACCCTGTGCCCCGCCGACGCGGGCGGCCGCGGACGGCCGTACCCGGACATGGTGCTGGAGGCGTTCCTGCGCACCAAGGCCGCCGAGGACGTCCGCCAGACCGCCGTCGTCGGCGACACCTCCTACGACGTGCTCAGCGGCGTGCGCGCCGGCGCCGGACTGGTCGCCGGGGTGCGCACCGGGGCCCACGGCGACGACGCCTTCCGCGCGGCGGGCGCGACCCACGTGCTGGACTCCGTCGCCGCCCTGCCCGGCCTCCTGCGGGAAGCAGCCGGCTGATGAGCACCACCAGCAGCGGCATCCGCTTCGACTCGGTCACCGTCGCCTACGAACGTCGACGCCTGGAAGGCGGCCACCGGAAGCTGAGACGGCCGTTCCCCCCAAGATCCTGCTCTGTTTAGGCTAGGGCGCACGCTGGACCGCGTACGGCAGGAGATCCCGCACATGGCAGACCGCAAGCCCATCGAGTCATGGCTCACCGACATGGACGGGGTGCTCATCCACGAGGGCGTCCCCATCCCCGGTGCCGACGCCTTCGTCAAGAAGCTGCGCGAGTCCGGCAAGCCCTTCCTCGTCCTGACCAACAACTCGATCTACACCCCGCGGGACCTGCACGCCCGGCTGCGCCGCATGGGTCTGGAGGTGCCGATCGAGGCGATCTGGACCTCGGCGCTGGCCACCGCCAAGTTCCTGGACGACCAGCGGCCCGGCGGCTCGGCGTACGTCATCGGCGAGGCGGGGCTGACCACCGCCCTGCACGACATCGGCTACATCCTCACCGACCACGAGCCCGACTACGTCGTCCTCGGCGAGACCCGCACCTACTCCTTCGAGGCCATGACGAAGGCGGTGCGGCTGATCAACGCCGGCGCCCGGTTCATCTGCACCAACCCCGACGAGACCGGCCCCTCCGCCGAGGGCCCGCTCCCGGCGACCGGCGCGGTGGCCGCGCTGATCACCAAGGCGACCGGCAAGCAGCCCTACTTCGCGGGCAAGCCCAACCCGCTGATGATGCGCACCGGGCTCAACGCGATCGGCGCCCACTCCGAGACCAGCGCGATGATCGGCGACCGCATGGACACCGACGTGCTGGCCGGCATCGAGGCCGGGATGCAGACGTTCCTGGTGCTCACGGGCCTGACCCGGCCCGAACAGGTCGAGAACTTCCCCTACCGGCCGTCCAAGGTCGTCGACTCGATCGCGGACCTCGTCGAACAGGTCTGAAACCCGCGCTCCCACCCCGTCGCCCGTTCGGCGCAGTGCCGCCCCCGCACCGGATGCGGGGGCGGCACCGGCGGGGCAGCCTCCAGATGACTGGAGGTACACGATGGGATCGCTGAAGGTAACTCTCTGTGCCGCAGCCGCGCTGGCGGCGGTGGTGACGCCGGTCGCGGCGACGGCGTACGCGGCCGACGGGAGCGGGGTCTCGGTGACTCCGGCCTCCCCGGCGCCCGGCACCGAGGTCACGCTCCGTGTACCCGGCTGCACCGAGCGGACGGCCGTCGCCGTGTCGGCGGTGTTCGAGACGGACGTACAGCTCTCCGCGGCCACCGAGGACGGCGTCCTGGTCGGCTCCAGCCGCGTCCGCTCCACCGTGGCGGCCGGGGCCTACGCCGTGCAGGTCACCTGCGGCGAGGACGCCCGCACGGGCACCGTCACCGTCGCGCGGCGGCCCCGCCCGACCGCACCCCCCTCACCCGTCGCACCCGTCGACGCGGGCGGCGGCGGAACCGCGGAGCTGGCCGCACCGGACACCGGGGACGGGGCGCGCGTCGATCCCCCCGGCACCGCGCACACGGTGACCGGCCTGGCGCTCGCCGGGATCGCCGCCGTCGCCGTGGGGCTGCGCGGGGTCCGCAGCCGGAGCCGCAGGACGGGCTGACCATGTCCGACCACGACCGGCCCCCCGGGCAGGACCACATACGCCCCGTCGGCCCCGGCCGCCTGGTGAGCGGCATCGCCTGGGTGGTGCTGCTCCTCGGACTGTGGCTGTGGGGCCGCGAGGCCACCGACGTCCGCGCGGGCGTGTCCCGCCCGGCCACCGGGGACATGGCGGCCGCCGGACGGCCCCCCGACATACCGCTGCCGCCCGCCTCCGCACCCCTCGGCACCGCCCGGCCCGAGCGGCTCGACGTCCCCGGACTCGGCATCAGCGCCCCGGTGCTGGCGCGCGGCCTCGACGCCAAGGGCGCGATCGAACCGCCGTCCTTCGACCAGGCCGACGCCGTCGGCTGGTACGCGGCCGGTGTGGCCCCGGGGGCGGCCGGCACCGCCCTGATGGTCGGGCACGTCGACACCGAGACCCGCCCCGCCGTCTTCTACCGGCTCAGCACCCTGGAACCCGGCGAGACGATCCGGGTGGTCCGCGACGACGCCGAGACCGCCGAGTTCACGATCGACGACATCCAGGTCCTCGACCGCGACGGCTTCGACGCCCGTCAGGCCTACGGGCCCCACGACCCGGACCGGGCCGAACTTCGCCTGATCACCTGCGGCGGCACCTTCGACCGCGCCACCGGCGGCTACACGGCCAACGTCGTCGTCTCGGCGTACCTCACGGGCACCGGCTCATGACCCGCGTATGTCAGGATTGAGCCTCCGACAGTGCACCCAGGGGGGTTGGATGTACGGCAGCAGGGGGGCCGGAGGCATGTCCGCGAGGCGGGCGTCCGCGGCGGTGCTGGGGGCGGCGCTGCTGATCGCGGGGTGCTCCTCGTCCGGAGACGAGGACGACGACAAGGACGCAGGGGCCGGGATCACCCAGCAGCCCAAGGAGACCGACCCGTTCTGGGTCAATCCGGACGGCACCGCGGCCCAGCAGGTGGCATCCCTGGAGAAGGCGGGGAAGAAGGACCAGGCCGACCGCATCCGCAGGATCGCCCAGCAGCCGACCGGCGAGTGGATCAGCCCGGAGAACCCGGAGGAGCAGGCCCGCGGCTTCACCGAAGCCGCCGACGAGGCCGGGCGTACCGCGCTGCTCGTCCTCTACAACATCCCGCACCGCGACTGCGGCCAGTACTCGCAGGGAGGCGCCGCCGACGGCGACACCTACCGCGAGTTCATCGACGGGGTGGCCGAGGGCATCGGCGACCGTGCCGCCACCGTCGTCCTGGAACCGGACGCGGTGCTCCACCTGGTCGACGGCTGCACCCCGGACGAATTCCACGAGGAGCGCTACGACCTCCTCAAGGGCGCCGTCGCCAAGCTCACGGCGCTGAAGAACACCAAGGTCTACCTCGACGCGGGCAACGCCGGCTGGGGCCACCCGGACCAGATCTTCGAGCCGCTCAAGTGGGCCGGCATCGACCAGGCCGACGGCTTCGCCGTCAACGTCTCCAACTACTACTCCACCGAGGAGTCCATCGCCTACGGCAAGCAGCTCTCCGCCAAGGTGGGCGGCAAGCACTTCGTCATCGACACCAGCCGCAACGGCAACGGCCCCTACACCGAGGGCGCCCCGGACGAGCGCTGGTGCAACCCTCCGGGCCGCGCCCTCGGCGAGACCCCGACGACGAAGACCGCCGACCCCCTCGTGGACGCATACCTGTGGGTCAAGCGCCCGGGGGAGTCGGACGGCGAGTGCAAGGGCGGCCCGAAGGCCGGCGAATGGTGGCCCGACTACGCCCTGAAGCTGGCCGACGGGACTGGCTGACGCGGGGGTCCCCGTGCCCCGAAGGGGCGCGGGGAACTGCGCGACCAGCCACGACGAGCCCGCGGACGAACGACCGAGCCGCGCTACGGAACGCGCACCCACTGCGCCTTGGAAGGCGTCCCCCGACCGTCGGTGACGAAGAGCATGTACCACCCCGACTGCACCAGGTTCTTACCCTCCGGCACGGTCACCGTCAGCTTGTCCCCGTCGGCCTTGAAGTCCAGCGCGATGGACCGCTGGTCCACGTCGGTGACGTGCGTCGAGGCGCTCGGCCGGATCAGCCGCACCTTCTTGACCGTCGAGGCGGCCTGCGAGGTGAAGGTCCCCGACTCGCCGCGCGCGATGGTCTGCGGGCCGCCCGACAGGTCGGGCCGCGAGTCCCGGTACAGGTACGGCGGCGTGTAGATCTCGATGCGCTGCTCGAACTTGCCCGGCTTGGTGTTGGCCTTGTCGGCGTAGAGCGAGTCGGAGCCGAAGAACATCAGGCGCCCGTCGGGCAGCAGGATCGAACCGGAGTGGTAGTTCCGGCCCACCAGCGGGTCGGCCACCTTCTCGAACGTGTTGGTGTCCGGGTGGTAGAGCCGCGCCTGGTGGATGTTGGAGTCGCCGCGGCCCCGGTAGTCCTCCGAGCCGCCGGAGACCAGCACGGTGTCGTCGGGCAGGACCGAGGCCTGCGGGTAGCGCGTGCCCTTCTCCAGCGACGGCCCGTCCGTGAACCTCGGGTCGTCGGCCTTCAGATCGACGATCCGCGTCTTCTCGCTGGCCAGCTCGGACTCGCCGACCCCGCCGCCGCCGATGACCATGTACTTCTCGTCCTGCGCCGGCGGCAGCAGCACGGTGCCCGAGGTCTCCAGCATGTCCGGGTCGCTCATGCCGGGGATCTTGGTGAACTTGTTGGTCTCCACGTCCCAGACGCCCGGGTCGCGCCCGACGTCGTCGGGGCCGTACCCGGCGTTCGAACCCGAGTAGAAGACCTTGCCGTTCTGCATCAGGAACAGCGCCGGGTACGTCGGGAACTGGCGGACCGTGTCGGTGTAGGTCCACTTCTTGGTCTCCGGGTCGTAGACCTCGTTCTTGCCCGGGACGAGCTGGCCGATGTCGTCGAGGCCGGAGACGCTGAGGATCTTGCCGTCGCCCAGCGTGGTGAGCGTCGGGTACCAGCGGGCCTCGTGCATCGGGTCGACCTTGATGTACTTCTCGGCGACCGGGTCGAACTCGAAGGCGTCCCGGATGCCCTGGAAGTCCTTCTTGTCGAGGGCGAGCTTCTGCGCGATGCCGTAGGTGTTGCGCGCGTCGGCACCCGACAGGCCCTGGATGCGGTAGTTGTCCTCGGTGCCCGTCTCGTACTCGGCGCCGCTCGCCTGCGCCTCGACGTAGATCCGGCCGAGGCCCGGGTCGTTGCGCACGAACGCGCCGGACGCCGGGTCGAAGACCTTCTCCGCGCGCGGCACCAGCACCGGGTCCTTGGAGACGAAGGTCTTGCCGTTCTCCTTGCCGGTGAACCTGGTGCCCGCGGGCAGCGTGATCGGCTTGTCCGGGTTCTCGTTGTGGACGATCATCAGGCCGCCGGCCTTGGTGACGTCACCCTTGAGCTTCTCGTACCGCTTGGTGCCGCCCGCGATCAGCAGATTGCCGTTGGCGAGCTGGGTGTGGCCGGTGCAGAACAGGTCGGCGGGTGTCGGCACCTTCTTGATGGTCCCCTTGACCGGGTCCCAGATCCGGGTGTCGAACTTCTTGTCGTCGAAGTTGTCCTGGTTGTTGCCCGACCCCGCGACGAGGAGCACCTTGCCGGTGCGCAGCAGCGCCGCGTGAATGGTGTTCTGCCGGTACTTCTCGGGAAACTCGATGATCTCCCACTTGCCGTTGGCGGCCTTGTACTCCGGCTTGTTGATCTTGTACTGGTGGTATTTCTCGGTTCCGAAGCGATAGAGCCACGGTCCGTTCATCCCGGCCAGCGCTACTACCACCGCCGTGCCTATCGCGAAGCGACGGGCCCGGCGGCGGCCGGCACGGTCTTTCATTCCTTACGTCCCCCAAGTCCACCAAGGGCGATCTGCATGGTCTGGTCGCTGCCCCCGTCGGGGGAGTCGGCCCAGCTGGGCTTCTGCTGCGGCACGTGCGCTCCGTACGCGCCGTGCGCTCCGTGCGCGTCGTGCGCTCCGTAGGGCGCGTCCTGCGCCGGCAGCGGGTGCGGCTGGTACGGCCCCGCGGGCGCCGCGTCCTCGGGCTGGGTGCGCGGCTCCGCGGGCGCCGCCGGGGCGGGCTTCTTCCTCGCCTCCCGCAGGGAGTGCCGCCAGGCGAAGATCGGCGAGGCGGTGATCAGCAGCGCGAACGTCGCCCAGATGATCATGGCGGGGTGCGAGTGGCCCAGGACGAGGCCGGCGGTGATCGAGCCGCCGAAGACGACGATGAAGTACCAGTGGTACCGGAAGGTCCCGAACAGGGTGTCCGGGCTCGCCGAGTCGCCCTTGGGCGTGACCACGAACTTGCTCTTGCGCCGCAGCACGGAGTCGATGAGCGCCTTCGCGTACAGCGGCGCCGACAGCGCGGACATCACCATGCCGGCCACACCGCCGGAGCCCTCCGGCTCGTGCGGCGAGACGTTGTGCCGGCGGTTCCAGACGTACAGGCCGATCTGCAGCGCCGAGGCGTTGCCGTAGAGCATCAGCCAGACCGCGGGGTCGATGTTCACGCCCGAGGCGCCCATGCCCAGGAACAGCGCGCAGCTCAGCGCCGCCAGGAGCCAGTTCAGGGCCGACATCGGGTAGAAGATGATCATCATCGTGTAGTTGAAGAGCTTGCTCGGCGGCAGCGAGTACCAGCCCTTCCAGTACTGCTTGAGGATCGTCTCGTACGTCCCTCGCGACCAGCGCATCTGCTGGGTGAAGAAGTCGGTCCAGGCGTTCGGGCCCTCACCGACGGCCAGCACGTCCGGGGTGTAGACCGAGCGCCACTTGCGGCCCGTGGCCGGGTTCTTGTGGCGGTGGATCTCGAAGCCGGTCGCCATGTCCTCGGTGATCGAGTCGTACAGACCGCCGATCTGCTTCAGCGCCTTGATGCGCACCGCGTTGGAGGTGCCCACGAACATGGGCGCGCCGTAGCGGTTGCCCGCGCGCTGGATCAGCGCGTGGAAGAGGAACTGCTGGGACTCGGCGGCCTTGGTGATCGGGTTGTCGTAGTTGCCGTAGACCTGCGGGCCGATGACGAAGCCGACGTCGGGGTCGCGGAAGAAGCCGAGCATCCGCTCCAGGTAGTTCGGCAGTGGTACGTGGTCGGTGTCGACGGAGGCGAAGAAGTCGTAGTCGTCGCCGTGCGCCTCGAGCCAGGCGTTGTAGTTGCCGTGCTTGGTCTTGGCGCGGTGCGGGCCCTTGGGCATGTTCCACTTGGCGACGCCCTTGCGGGAGAAGTGGTGCACGCCGAGGCGCTCGCAGACCGCCTTCACCTCGGGGTCGTCACCCTCGTCGAGGAGCCAGACGTGCAGGAGACCGCGGTGGCGGATCCTGACGGCCGCCTCCAGGGTCTTCGTCACCATCTCCAGCGGCTCCTTGCCGGGCACGAAGGAGGTGAGGAAGGCGACCCGGGTGCCGGTCTCGGGCACCACCGGTACCGGGTCGCGGGCGACCAGCGTGGCGTGCGCGTTCGACAGCACGTTCAGGCAGCGGAAGAGCTCGATCAGGCCGATCGAGACGAGCATGACCATGTCGAGGGCGGGCAGCCAGTCGAAGGCCGGGTAGTCGCGCTCCGTCCAGTGCTCGGGCTGGAGCAGCCAGACCAGCAGCACCACCGACAGCAGCGGGGCCGCGGCCAGCATCAGGGCGACCCGGATGCGGTGCGGCTCCTGCGACAGGAGCGAGCGGTACTGCACCGTGTACGGCTTGTGCGGGTCCGGCTGGGTGAGGGGGCCCGCGAGCCGGCTGTAGTGCTCGTAGTCGTATCTGGGGAGGGCCTTCTTGATCCGGCGGAACGAGCCGGTGTTCCAGTTCCGGTGCGCGGGCACCCTGAGCTGGGTGGTCCGGGACGGGTCGTGGTCCTGCCCGGCGCCCGTCGGCGTCGACGTCATGAGTCATCCCCCCACACGCGGGTCAGTGCGTGTTTCGTCGCTTTCTTGGTCCGCCGGGTCCCCCTCGGCCGTCACGGACATCACCGTGGTGGGTTGCTGTCACCACGGCATCCACACCCTATATAGACATGGAACAGCGACCCCCGGTTGCATGATGCCCCCCCGCGGCATCCGGCCCCGCGATCGGACCAGGGTTCTACGGCGTTCGTCATGATCGCAAGGGTCCCAGGACTCGGATACGCCGAAGGCCCCCCGTGTGCTACGGAGGGCCTTCGACCGTCGGTGCGCCGCCAGGGACTCGAACCCCGGACCCGCTGATTAAGAGTCAGCTGCTCTAACCAACTGAGCTAGCGGCGCCTGCTGACCTGGAGAACTCTACCCGACGCCGAAGGGTGCTCCGGACCACGTCCGGCGCCGGCGTCCCCCGTGCGCACCACCCGCGTACATCATTCGGACCGTCAACATGCGCTCGAACGCGACAGTTGGGAAACTGATCACCGTGCGCCGGTGCGCGCACCGTCGCGGACTTTTTCACCTGCAGTGTGAGGGGAATCGCATGGAGACTCCGGTATTCGAGGAAATCGCCCCCGTGAGCGACTGCGACTGCCCCGGTTGCCGGCACTGGCGCAGTGTCCTGCCGCATTCCCCGGCCGGCCGGGCCCCCGCGCACCCGGCCTCCCGCCGCGTCCTGGTGGTGGCCGCCGCCGGCGCGACCGCCGCGTTCGGCGCGGGCCAGGCCGCGGCGGCCCCGGCCGCCGCCCACGCGACCCACCGGCCCGGGGACCCCGGCGACCCCGCGGGTGAGGTGCCCGACACCCCACAGGGCCCGAGGGCTCCGCTGCACGGTCCGACGGGCCGCCCGGCGGGTCCCGCGGCCGGCACGCTGCTGCCCGCGATCACCCGTACGGACATCATCGAGCGGGCCAAGACCTGGGTCAGCGCGAAGGTGCCCTACAGCATGACCGCCTACTGGTCCGACGGTTACCGGCAGGACTGCTCGGGTTACGTGTCGATGGCCTGGAACCTGCCGACGAACGAATGGACCGGGAGCCTCGGCGCCTTCGCGGACCGCATCACCAAGGAAGAACTCCAGCCCGGCGACATCCTGCTGTTCCACAACGCGTCCGACCCGCAGTCGGGCTCCCACGTGGTGATCTTCGGCGGCTGGACGGACGACAAGCACACCTCCTACACGGCCTACGAGCAGACCCCGCCGCACACCCGCAAGATGGCCACGCCCTACGCCTACTGGAGCAACTCCGCCAAGTACCTCCCCTACCGCTACAAGGGGGTGACCAGCGGCACGACCCCCTCGGTGGGCGGGGAACCGGCCGCGGCGGACCTCCCGGAGCCGTCCCCCTCCGGCGCTGCCGCCCCGCCCGCCTCGCACGGGGTGCCCGGCTATCCCGGCCGGGCGATGTTCCGGCCGGGCGCGGAAAACCCCCACGTCACCCGGCTCGGCGGACAGTTGGTGAAAAAAGGATTCGGCCGGTACTACGCGAGCGAGCCGGGGCCGCGCTGGGGCGAGGCGGACCGGCGGAACGTCGAGGCCTTCCAGCGGGCCCAGGGCTGGCGGGGCGGCGCGGCGGACGGCTACCCGGGCCCGGAGACCTGGCGGCGGCTCTTCTCGTGAGCGCTCCCTCGGGGGCACCGTTCGTGATCACCCGTTCATGACGCGTCTGGCGCGGAGGCTGGAGCACGCATGAGTACGACCTCTTCGACGACACCCTCGACGACCCCGGAGCCGGTTCCCGCTCCCGTCCCGGCCTCGGTTCCGCCGTCGCCGTCACCGGCACCGTCGCCGTCGGCTCCGGCCCCCGGGCTCGGGGGGCCCGGGGAGGGCTCGGTCCGGCCGGCGCGGCTCATCCACAACGAGGTGACCACCGAGATCCCCGTCCACCTGCTGTTCCGGGACGACCCCGCGCCGGCTCCGGTGCCGCTGCGGCCCGCGGTCGTCGAGCGCCGGCACGGCACGGGGGAGCAGCCCCGGATGCGGCGGCCCACCATGGCGCGGCCCCGGCCGGTGGCCTCGGTCGACCCGGAGCTGGCGGAGCGTCCGGCGCGCGTGCTGCCCGGCATGGCGGGCGTCGCCGCGGGGGCCTGCGGGGTGGTGGGCTGTGCGGTCACCTCCTGGTGGGCCGGGATCGTGCCGCCGCTCGCCGTGGCGGCCCTGGGGCTGCCGGAACAGGCGGGTGCCGGGCTCGGGCCCGCGCAGTGGGCGGCGTACGCGGCCGCCGGTGCGCTCGGGCTGTTCGGCTTCGGCGGTCTGGCCCGGGGGCGCACCGGGCAGGCCTGGGTGCTCGGACTCTTCGGCCGCTACCGGGGGACCGTCCGGCGTACCGGCCTGATGTGGGTGAACCCGCTGTTCCTGCGCCGCCGGGTCGACGTCCGGCTGCGGCACTGGCGCAGCGAGCCGATGCCCGCGGCCGACGGGAACGGGGTCGCGCTGAGGACGGTGACGCTGGTGGTGTGGCGGGTGCGGGACACCGTGCGGGCCACGCTGGGTGTCGAGGACCACGAGACGTACCTGCGCGAGTGCGTCGAGGCGGCGCTGGCCCGGATCCCGGTGGAACCGGCGGGCACGGTCCGCGGCGCGGCGGACGTGGCGGGCGAGACGCTGACCCGGCTGGTGGCGGCGGACGCGGCGCCGGTCGGCCTGGAGGTGTTCTCGGTGCGGCCGGTCCGGGTGGAGTACGCCCCGGAGGTGGCCGCCGCGATGCACCGGCGCCGGATCGCCGCACTGGACGCGGCGCAGCGGGCGAGCGTGCTGACCTCGGTCGTGGACTCGGTGGAGGACACGGTGACCCGGCTGACGATGCGCGGCCTGGTGGAGCTCGACGACTACGAGCGCAAGGTCCTGGTGAAGGACCTGACCGTGGCGTTCTGCGCGGGGCGGGGCGAGCCGGGGGCGTGAAGGAGGCCGGGACGGGTCCGGGATCGGACCGGACCCGGGTTCTTCGATTGGTATGGACATGTTCAACTGACGGCAATAACCTGTGACTTGGTCTAGACCAAGAAAGCTCGCTGCACTTCCCCCACGTCTCCCCACGTCACAGGAGAAGCAGGATGCGCACAAGGACCAAGCTGTCCGCCGCGGCGCTGGGCATCGCGACCACCGGAGCCCTCGTGCTCTCGTCCGGCGGCGCCAGCGGCCACGGCTACACCGACCTCCCCGTCAGCCGGCAGAAGGTGTGCCAGAACGGCACCGTCTCCGGGTGCGGCTCCATCCAGTGGGAGCCGCAGAGCGTCGAGGGCCCCAAGGGTTTCCCGGCCGCCGGACCGGCCGACGGGAAGCTCTGCTCGGCGGGGCACGGCACGTTCGCCTCGCTCGACGCCCCCAAGCAGCCCAACGGCCAGGCGTGGCCGACCACCAAGGTGAACGGCGGGCAGAGCTACACCTTCCGCTGGCAGTTCACCGCCCGGCACGCCACGACCGACTTCAAGTACTACGTCACCAAGCCGGGCTGGAACCAGGACCACGCCCTGTCCCGGTCCGACCTCAACCTGACACCGTTCTTCACGGTGCCCTACGGCGGGAAGCAGCCGCCGGCCACGCTCTCCCACAGCGGCACGCTGCCGTCGGGGCTGAGCGGGCACCACGTCATCCTGTCGGTGTGGACGGTCGCCGACACGGGCAACGCGTTCTACGCCTGCTCGGACGTGACCTTCTGAACGAAGGAGGGCCCCTCGCGTGTGCGAGGGGCCCTCTTCTGTGCGCCGCCAGGGACTCGAACCCCGGACCCGCTGATTAAGAGTCAGCTGCTCTAACCAACTGAGCTAGCGGCGCATGACTCCCGCCTTCCGCTTCCCGCGGTCGGCGACGACGAAAATACTACCCGGTCCGAAGGGGTGCTCACGACCACCGCCCGCGGGGGCGCACCGGCCCCTAGATCGCCAGCGACAGCAGGACCGGCGCCGCGCCCCGGTTCAGGGCGTCCGCGGCCTGCCGCAGCCGGTGCGCGTGCTCGACGGGCAGGGACAGGGCCAGGCAGCCGGCGGCGGAACCCGCCGTCAGCGGGACGGCCGCGCAGACCGTGCCCACCGCGTACTCCTGAAGATCGAGGACGGGCACCGTGGGCGGCTGGGACTCCAGCCGGGACAGCAGCAGCCTGTCGCTGGTGATGGTGCGCGAGGTCAGCCGGGCCATCTTGTGCCGGGCCAGGTGGTCGCGGCGGCCCGCGTGGTCCAGCTGGGTCAGCAGGCTCTTGCCGACCGCGGTGGCGTGCGCCGAGACGCGGAAGTCCACCCACTCGTTCACCCGGGGCGCGGCCGGACTGTCGGCGAGGTGGGTGACGCTGACCTCACCGTCGACGTACCGGCTGATGTAGACGGCGGCGCCCACCGAGTCGCGCAGCCGGTCCAGGGTGTGCTGGAGCTTGTCGCGCACGGCCTCCTCGCGGCCGTGCGCCGAGCCCAGGCGGGACAGCGCCTCGCCCGTGACGTAGGCCCCGTCGGCGGTCTGCTCGACGTAGCCCTCGCGGCGCAGCATCCGCAGGAGCGGGGTCAGTCGCTCCCGGCCGAGGCCGGTCTGCCGCGCGAGTTCGGTGTCGGTGATTCCGGTGCTGTGCCGCGCCACCGTCTCCAGGGCGCGCAGGGCGTCCTGGACCGAGTGGTGCGGCGCGGTCGGCTTGTGCTGCAGCGCCACGGTGGTCTCCCCCTGCGCTCGCTTCGTAGGCCCTGATCCGGACAGCGGGTCACGTTCACGATAGCCGTCAAAAGGCCGGATCGGAGGGGGTGTTGGCGAGATTCCGGCGCCCTCAACTGCGGCGTCGGCACTCTGGCACATGCCAGTGGCGTGCCCCGGCGTCCCGACCTCGGACGTTGGGGCACGCCCCGCCCTCACAGCACCGCGCTGAGAAATTCCCGGGTCCGGTCGTGCTCCGGCTCGCTGAAGATCTTCTCCGGCGCGCCGGCCTCGATGACCCGCCCCGAGTCGAACATCAGGACCTGGTCCGATATGTCCCGGGCGAAGTTCATCTCGTGGGTCACGCAGAGCATGGTGATGTCGGTGCTGCGCGCGATGTCCCGCAGCAGGTCGAGGACGCCCGCGACCAGCTCCGGGTCCAGCGCGGACGTCACCTCGTCCAGCAGCAGCACCTTGGGCCGCATGGCCAGCGCCCGGGCGATCGCCACCCGCTGCTGCTGGCCGCCGGAGAGCTGGGCCGGGCGGGCGTCGCACTTGTCGGCCAGGCCCACCATGTCGAGCAGGCCCTTGGCGCGCTCCACCGCCTCGTCCTTGGACATGCCGAGCACGGTGACCGGCGCCTCGGTGATGTTGCGCAGCACGCTCATGTTCGGGAACAGGTTGAACTGCTGGAACACCATCCCGATCTGCTTGCGGACCTCGCGGCGCTGCTTCTCGTTCGCCGGGAAGAGCTGCTGCCCGTCCACGGTGATCGTGCCCTCGTCGGGCTTGAGCAGCGTCATCAGCAGCCGCAGGATCGTCGTCTTGCCCGACCCGGACGGGCCGATCAGGGTGACGTGCTTGCCGGCGTCGACGGAGAAGTCCAGGTGGTCGAGGACGGTGTTGTCCCCGAACCGCTTGGTGACCTGCTCCAGGCGGATCAGCTCACCGGTGCTGCGCTCGGGGCTCTTCTCGGGGTTGGGGAGAGTGTCAGTGGGCAAGGCGTCGCTCCAGGGCTCGCAGGGCAAGGGAGGCCAGGTAGGAGACGATGACGAAGGCCACGCCGATCACCGTCAGGGGCTCGGTGAACTGGAAGTTCTGCTGGGAGAACAGCCGTGCCTCACCGAGCATCTCCAGCACCGTGATCGCCATCAGCAGGGGCGTGTCCTTCAGCATCGAGATCACGTAGTTGCCGAGGGCGGGCACCACCCGGCGGACGGCCTGCGGCAGGATCACCGCGGTCCACGTCCGGCCCAGCGGCAGGTTCAGCGCCGTCGCGGCCTCCCACTGGCCGACCGGCACCGCCTCGATGCCGGCCCGGTAGACCTGCATCGTGTACGTCGAGTAGTGCAGGCCGATGCCGATCACGCCGGTGGTCAGCGCCGAGGCGGTCACGCCCCACTCGGGCAGCACGTAGAACAGGAAGAACAGCTGCACCAGCAGCGGGGTGTTGCGCACGAACTCGGTGACCACGCCGACCGGCCAGGTCACCCAGCGGGACGGCACCCGCATCAGCAGCGCCCACACCAGGCCGAGGAGGAAGGAGATCAGCGAGCCGAGCACCAGGATCTGCAGGGTGACCAGCAGGCCGTCCCAGAAGTGCGGCATGAACTCCGAGACCGCGTTCCAGTCCCACGTCATCGGACACCCCCGATCTCGGCCGGCTCAGGAGTGACGGTCTTCCGCTTCGGGACCGCCTTCCCGACGCCCGCCTTCAGCTTCTTCTCCAGGCCGCGCATCATCCGGGTGAGCAGGAAGGCGATCACGAAGTAGATCAGCAGGATGTACGTGTAGATCTCCGCGCTCTCCTGGAGGGCCAGACGCACCAGGTTGCCGCTGAACGCCAGGTCGCCCATGCCCATGATCGACACCAGGGCGGTGCCCTTGAGCAGCTCGATCAGCAGGTTGGAGAAGGGCGGGATCATCTCCGGCACCGCCTGCGGCAGCAGGATCAGCTTCATCCGCTGCCAGGGCGTGAAGCTGAGGGCGATGCCGCCCTCCTTCTGCGCCGGGTCGACCGCGCCGAGCGCGCCGCGCACGATCTCGGAGCCGTACGCCCCGTAGGTCAGGCCCAGTGCCAGTGTGCCCGCCCACATCGGCACCAGCTGCCAGCCGAACGCCGGGGGCAGCACGAAGAACACCCAGAAGATCATCACCAGCGCGGAGGTGCCGCGGAAGACCTCGGTGTAGAAGCCCGCGAGGAAGCGGACGATCCACAGCCGGTGGGTGCGCGCGACGCCGACCACGAAGGAGACGGCCGTCGCCAGCAGCGCGCTGAAGAAGAGCAGCTGGACCGTGACCCAGACGCCCCGGAGTACGAGTTCCCACAGTCCGGATGTCATCCGCCGCACAGCTCCTTCGCGGTCAGATCGGTCATCTCGTCCTCGGTGAACCCGAACGGCTCGAGGATGCGGAGCAGTTCACCGCTCTTCTTGAGCTTCTGCAGCTCGGCGTTGAAGGCGTCCCGCAGATTGGTCTCGGTCGGCCGGAAGGCGAAACCGCCGCCGTCGACGTGCGGCTTGCCGCCGACGACCGGCTTGAACGCCTCGGTCGCCTCGGCCTTGCCGGACTTCTTCACCACCTCGCGGGTGGTCAGCGCCGTGCCCGCGAAGACGTCCACCCGCCCGGCCTCGACGGCGTTGAGGCCGGCCACCTGGTCGGGCACGATCAGGATGTCGCTCTCCTTGTACCCGGCCTCGACCGCGTACTGGATCTCGGCGTACCCGGTGCCGGTGGCGAACTTGGCCTTCTTCTCCACGACGTCCTGGTAGTCGTGCAGGCCCAGGGGGTTGCCCTTGCGCACGATGAAGGAGTCGAGCATCTGGTAGTCGGGGTCGGAGAAGATGACCTGCTCGCAGCGGTCCGGATTGATGTACATCCCGGCCGCCACGACGTCGAACTGCTGCGACGCCAGCCCCGGGATGAGGGAGCCGAACTCCGTCGGCACCGGCTGCACCCGGTCCACGCCGAGGCGCTTGAAGATGACCTTCGCCAGCTCCGGCGCCTCGCCGGTCAGCTCACCGTTCCTGTCGATGTACCCGAAGGGGATCTCGCCCGCGATGCCGAGCCGGGCCACACCCTGGGCCCTCAGCCGGTCGAGCAGGTCGCCGCCCTCCACGTTCGACGCGGTCGCGACCCGTGAGCAGCCGGCGGCCCCCAGCGCGCCGAGCGCCGCGGCCCCCGCGAGCAGCGATCGGCGAGTGGGCCCCGAACTCCCGGGCCTTCGGACGGATATGCCCCATGGAGGGGTTCTGTGTGGTGGAGCCATGGGCGCGCAGCTACCCGAAGCCCCGAAGGTTATGCCGATCTTTTTCGGTCCGATACCGCGGCACGGCACCCTTGACCGCGGCGCCCCGGCCCACTGCCATGGAGGGCATGGCTGATCGCTACATCGAAGTCTCGCTGGTCACACGCGGAATCACCTGCACGGCCCGGCTGCTGGAGGAACGGGCCCCGGTCACCTGCGCGGCGGTCTGGGACGCGCTCCCCCTGGCCGGCGACGTGTATCACGCCAAATACGCCCGTAACGAGATCTACGCCCTTTTCCCGCCCTTCGCGGCGAACGAACCACCGCTGGAGAACCCGACCGTCACGCCCATCCCGGGTGACCTGTGCTATTTCGCCTTCGCGGGCGCCGAGTTGGGCACCAAGGCGTACGGCTACGACCGCGAGGTCCGCGCCGGCACCACCCTCGTCGACCTGGCCCTGTTCTACGAACGCAACAACCTGCTGCTCAACGGCGACGTCGGCTGGGTCCCGGGCACCGTGTGGGGCCAGGTCGTCGACGGCCTGGACCCCATGGCCGAGGCCTGCAACGACCTGTGGCGAACAGGAGCGGCGGGAGAAACGCTCAGCTTCCGCCGCGCCTCGTGACGAGGGGGCGTACGCCAGCGCTCGCCGCCCCGGCTGCGGACCGCCGCGCCCCCCGCCGGGTGAGTCGGCGGGGGCGTCGGCGTGCTGTGTGCCCGGGCCGACCCGGGTGGGCCGGCGGCACCTGGACCTCCGCTGTCACGGCGTTGTGCCCACAGCAGTGGGGCCGAGCTCTCCGAGCGGGATGTCACGCAGGCCGCGCAGGGGTGAGAAGAACAGCCACAGTCCCGCGCAGCAGCCGCCGGCCACCGCGATCCACAGTGTGCGTTGCACGCCGATGGCGGAGGCGAGAACGCCACCGACGACACCACCCAGCGGAAGCGTGCCCCAGTTGATCCAGCGGGCGGCGGCGCTGACCCTGCCGAGCATGTCCGGCGGGCAGACGGCCTGGCGGTAACTGGTCAACGAGACGCCCGCGACGGTCGAGGCGAAGGTCCACGAGATCCAGCCGAAGCCGAACAGCAGCACCCACCAGCCGGGCCCGGCCAGCGGAATGAGCAGGCCGGGCAGCGAGAGCAGGGTCATGGCGATCCAGCTGATGCGCGCCGAGCCGACCTTACGGGCCAGATACCGGGCCGTCACGCCGCCGGCCACTCCACCGACAGCCCCCAGCGCCAGCAACAGCCCGACCAGGCCCTCTTCCAGGTGGAGCGTGCGGATGAGGAACACCGGGCCGAGGCTCTCCACCATGATCACGAAAAAATTGGCCGTGCCGTTGAACGCCACGGAGTTGCGCAGTATGGGATCGCCGGTGACGTAGGCGAGCCCCTCACGGATCTGCGACCGCAGTGCGGGCCGTCGGCCGGGTCCGGGCGGGACGGGGCGTGGCTCACGCTTGCGGATCGCCGTCAACGAGCCTGCCGACGCCGCGAAGGAGATCGCGTCGGCGGCCATCGCCCCGGCGGCGCCGATCAGCGTCACCAGCCCCCCGCCCAGCGAGGGCCCGGCGATCTGCGCGACCGACCGGGAGGCCGCGAGCTTGCTGTTGCCGTCCAGGAGTTGGTCACGGTCGAGCAGTGCCGGCAGATAGCTCTGGTAGGCCACCGAGAAGAACACCGAGAACACGCTGGAGACGAGCGCGACGGCGAAGAGCTGGACGAGGGTCAGTTTCCCGAAGGCATGGGCCAGCGGCACCGAGCCGATCACCAGCAACAGCGCGAGGTCGCATCCGATCATCAGCCGGCGCTTGGCCACCCGGTCCACGACGGCCCCGGCGGGCAGCGCCACCAGCAGATACGCGCTCGTCTCCGCAGCCGCCAGCAGGCCGACCTGGAACGCGGAGGCGTCCAGCAGCACCACGGCGACCAACGGCAGCGCGAGAACGGTGATCTGCGAACCCGTCTCGCTGACCGTCTGGCTGCCCCAGAACAGCAGGAAGTCACGATGGCGCCAGACCGAGGGGCGTAATCCCTCAACACGGGTCACCGGTCGATCACCACGTCCTCGGATAGGTAAGACAGAAGCTACTGAACCTTCGGGATGCCCGGCAGGGCGAGGTAGTCCGGCCAGGAGATCTCGCGGCCGATGAAGCGCGGCTGCTCGAAGGGCCAGTCGGCGGCGATCCACTGCGGCACCAGCGCGTCGAGGGCCTGCTCGACCGTGCCGCCCACCAGTTCGTCCACCACCCACCAGGAGACGTCGGCGTCCGCGCCGGCCCTCTCCGGTGGGTCGATGTAGACGCAGCCGAGCAGGGCTGTCTCCGCCGCGTCGAACAGCGCGTAGTTGAAGGACTGGTGTGCGGTGATCTCCTTCTCGTGCCGCAACAGGTCGGCCCGGTCGGCCTCGTAGGTCATGGTGGCCGCGGGCCAGCCCCAGGCCGGGCCGTAGAGGGTCCACAGCCGCTCGCGCGAACCCATCACGGCCGGATAGTCGAGCGGGGCGTCCGCCTCCCGGATCGGCCGCAGGTGATGATCACCACCCGGGAGCGGTACCAGGACGGGGTGGACGAAGTCATCAGGAAGCCAGCTCACGACGCCCGACCGTAGCAGCGCGCGGCGCTCCGGTCCCTGGGTTTTCCCGTGGGCCGCCGGGCCCCTTCTCCTGCCGGGCAGGTCCCGCGACCTACCCCCCGGCCGGGACTCCCGTCCGATCCGCAGGCTCCGTGAGCGGTACCCCCACCTCCGGGCGCACCCGGACCCTCGCGTGCTCGCCGGTGATGTCCGCTGCTACCCGGCCGACGCCACCCCCGCCCCGTACAGCGCATGCGCCGCCCGCAGCACCAGGTCGTCGCGGTGGCGGGCGGCCACCAGCTGGAGCCCGACGGGGAGGCCGTCCCCGTCGGTCCCCACCGGCACGGTCGCCGCCGGCTGCTGGGTCAGGTTGAACGGGTACGTGAACGGCGTCCACCCCGTCCACCGCCGCTGCCCGGAGCCCTTCGGCACCTCCACACCCGCCTCGAACGCGGTGATCGGCAGCGTCGGCGTGACCAGCAGGTCGTACGCCTCGTGGAAGCGGCCCATCCGGCGCCCCAGCTCCATCCGGACGTCCACCGCGGCCAGGTAGTCCAGCGCCGAGTACCGCGCCCCCGCCCCGACGACCTCCCGCAGCCCCGGGTCGAGCACCTCCCGCTGCGCCGCCCTCAATCCCTGCGCGACCCGCGCGGCCCCGCTGAACCACAGGGTGTGGAAGGCGTCCACCGGGTCCGCGAAGTCCGGGTCGGCCTCGGTGACGTACGCGCCCAGCTCCGCCAGCCGCTGCACCGCCCGCCGCACCGCCGTCGCCACCGCCGGGCGCACCGCCACCTGCCCCCCGAGCGACGGCGAGTACGCCACGCGCAGCCCCCGCACCCCGCCCGCCAGGGCCTCGGAGTACGAGCCGGGCGCCGGTCCCAGCGCCGACCAGTCGCGGGCGTCCGGCGTGCCGATCACGTCCAGCATCAGCGCCGCGTCCGCCGCGTCCCGGGTCATCGGGCCGACGTGCGACAGCGTGCCGAAGGCGCTCGCCGGATACAGCGGGACCCGGCCGTACGTCGGTTTCAGGCCGAAGATGCCGCAGAAGGACGCCGGGATGCGCACACTGCCGCCGCCGTCCGTGCCCAGCGCCAGCGGCGCCGCCCCCAGGGCCACGGCGGCCGCCGCGCCCCCGCTGGAGCCGCCCGCGGTACGGGACGGGTCGTGCGGGTTGCGGGTGATGCCGCTCAGCGGCGAGTCGGTCACGCCCTTCCAGCCGTACTCGGGCGTCGTCGTCTTGCCGACGAGGACCGCGCCGTGCTCGCGCAGCCGGGCGACGGACGGCGCGTCCTCGTCCCAGGGGCCGTCCGGGGAGACGGCCAGGGAGCCGCGCAGGGTCGGGTGGCCGCGCGTCAGCAGGATGTCCTTGACCGTGACCGGCACCCCGTCCAGCCGGCCGCCCGGCTCCCCGCGCCGCCACCGCTCCTCGGCCCGCCGCGCCTGGCCCAGCGCCTCCTCGCCGGTCAGCCGGACGAACGCGTTGACCACTGGCTGGATCCGCTCGGCCCGTTCCAGGACCGCCCGCGTCACCTCCACGGGGCTGAACTCGCCCTTGCGGTAACCGTCGACGAGCTGTACGGCGGTCAGCTCGGTGAGGTCGGTCATGCACCCTCCCGCTTCCTGGGAACGTCCGGTGGGACGTCAGTGTCCGGGTACGTATCCGCGCTTCTTGTCGACCACGTTCGGCAGCGGCTCGCCCGCCGCCCACCGTTCGAACAACTCCACGAACTGCGCCCCCAGTTCGTCCCGCCAGCCGATGGTGTCTCCGCTCATGTGCGGGGAGACGATCAGACCGGGGGCCTGCCACAACGGGTGGTCGGGGCCGAGGGGTTCGTGCTCGAAGACGTCCAGCGCGGCGCCCGCGATCCACCGCTCCGCGAGCGCCTTCGCCAGGTCGGCCTCGACGACCAGCTGTCCGCGCCCGACGTTGACGAAGCGGGCGGAGGGTTGCATCACGCCGAACCGGCGGGCGTCGAACATGCCGCGGGTGTCGTCGGTGAGCGGCGCGGCGGCGACCACCCAGTCGGCGCGGGTCAGCAGCCGGTCCAGGTCCTCGGGGCCGTGCACCCCGGACCGCGCGGTCCGGCCGACCAGCGCGGTGGTGACGCCGAGGGCCTTCAGCGTCCCGGCGATCGCCCGCCCGATCGGCCCGGAGCCCACCACGCAGGCACGGGTTCCGGCCACCCGCAGCGACTCGCGGTGCCGCCAGGTCCGCTCCCGCTGGAGCTCCAGCGTGCGGGGCAGGTCCTTGGCCATCGCCAGCACCAGGGCGGCGACGTACTCGGCGATCGGCCCGTCGAACACACCGCGCGCGTTCGTCACCACCGTGTCGGAGCCGGCCAGTTCGGGGCACATCAGGTGGTCGACGCCCGCGCTCGCCGTGTGCACCCAGCGCGGGCGCGGTCCGCCGCCGGGCCAGGCGCGGCGCACGGCGTGCGACCGGAAGTCCCACACGAGCAGCACGTCGGCGTCCGGCAGCCGCTCGGCGAGGGTCGACTCGTCCGCGTGCACGATCCGGACGCGGCCGGTCAGCCGGCCCAGCCGGGGCGGGGGCTCGGCGTCCAGGACGAGCAGGGTGGGCATGGTCATCGGCGACGTGTCTCCGGGATACGGGGCGGGGCGGCTGCCGGAGCGGCGACGGCAGGCCGACCGGTTGTTCACCCAAGGGTGGCGCGGGCGGATTGACCACGCTCGCACCGGAACCTACCTTCGTCAACACGGCCGTGCGTACGGTGCGTTGCCCTCTCCTTCCTCAGCGTGAGGCCGGTGCGTGCCATGGACATCTCCTTTCTCGGCGGACCAGCTCCGCAACGCGGGGTCGGCGTGGTCGCCCCGTTCGACTTCGCACTCGACCGCGAGCTGTGGCGGTGGGTCCCCGACGAGGTCTCGCTGCACATGACGCGGACCCCCTACGTGCCCGTCGAGGTCGGCCTGGACCTCGCCCGGATGGTCAGTGAGCACGAGACGCTCGGCGAGGCCGTCCGCACCCTCAACGCCATCGCCCCCGAGGTCGTCGCCTACGCCTGCACCTCCGGCAGCTTCGTCGGCGGCATCGCCGGCGAACGCGCGATGTGCGAGGAGATGACCTGGGCGGGCGCGGTCCCGTCCGTCACCACCTCCGGCGCGCTGCTGGACGCGCTGACCGAGCTGGGCGTACGCCGGGTCGCACTGGTCACGCCGTACACCGTGTCGGTGACCCGGGTGCTGGAGGAGTACGTCGCCGAGGCGGGCGCCACGGTCACCGGCTGCGCGTTCATGGGACTGACCCGGCACATCTGGAAGGTCCCCTACCGCGACGTGGCCGAGATGGCACGCCGGGCGGTGCCGCGCCCCGGGGCGGCCGACGCGCTGTTCATCTCCTGCACCAACCTCCCCACCTACGACGTCATCCCGCAGCTGGAGGCCGAGCTGCGGATACCGGTGATCTCGGCCAACCAAGTGACGATGTGGGCGGCGCTGCGCCGACTGGGTACCCGTGCCGTGGGGCCGTACCAGGCGCTGACCGACCCGGCGGCGCGGACCGGCCCCGCGGTGCCGGGGCCGGCCGGCCCCGTACTGCCAGAGACTCCGGACGTCCCTGGCACGGAACAGCAGCAGGAAGGGTGGACATGACAGCACTGGGATTCCTGTACCCGGGCCACTCCGGCGAGGACGACTACCCACGCATCGAGCAGCTCCTGGGCAGCGACATCCGAGTGGACCTGGTGCACACCGACATCGGCGAGGACGCGCACCGCGTCGACGCCCTGCGCGAGATGGGCTCGCCGCAGCGGCTCGAGGCGGGCACGGCCGAACTGCGCCTGGCCGGCGCCGACGCCGTCGTGTGGGCCTGCACCAGCGGCAGCTTCGTGCACGGCTGGGAGGGAGCCCAGGAGCAGGTGCGCTCCCTGGCCCGGACGGCGGGTCTGCCCGCCTCCTCCACCTCCTTCGCCTTCGTGCACGCGGCGCAGGAGCTCGGGGTGCGCCGGGTCGCGATCGGCGCGACGTACCCGGAGGACGTGGCCCGGTTGTTCGCGGACTTCCTGCGCACCGCCGGTGTGGAGAGCGTCGCCGTCGTCAGCTCCGGCATCATCACGGCCGCGGAGGTCGGCACCTGGACCGAGGCCGAGGTGCTGGCGCTGGCCCGCTCCGCCGACCGCCCGGACGCGGAGGCGGTCCTCCTCCCGGACACGGCCCTGCACACGGCGGCGCACATCCCGCTCCTGGAGAAGGAGCTGGGCAAGCCGGTCCTGACCGCCAATCAGGTGACCGTCTGGGAAGGGCTCCGGCTGGCCGACCGGAGGGTCAACGCTCCGGAGCTCGGGGCGCTGTTCACGCGGGAGCCGGTGGTCCAGGTGTGAGACGGGGCGTCACCGGACCCGCGGCCCGGGTTCCGTGGCGCTTTCCGTGGTCACCACGGAGGCGCGGGCGCGCCGGCCGCGGGAGGCTGTGGTCACAGCGGTCGGCCGGGCGCACCGGCCGGCCCGCAACGACGACCACGGGAGGGACCATGACCGCCACCGGCGACAGCACGTACGAGGGTTTCACGGCCGAGGAGCGCGCCGCGATGAAGGACCACGCCCAGGAGCAGAAGAAGGCGGCGCGCCGCGGCTCGCGTGCGGACAAGGCGGCGGAGGCCGAGCGTGACCTGCTCGCGAAGATCGCCGAGATGGAGGACTCCGACCGGGTCATGGCCGAGCGCGTGCACGCCGTCGTCACGGCCACCGCCCCCTCCCTCGCGCCGAAGCTGTGGTACGGGATGCCCGCCTACGCGCTGGACGGCAAGGTCGTCTGCTTCTTCCAGAGCGCGGCGAAGTTCAAGGCGCGCTACGCGACGCTCGGCTTCAACGACCCGGCGCAGCTGGACGAGGGCAGCATGTGGCCGACCGCCTTCGCCCTGACCGAGGTCACGCCCGAGGTGGAGGAGCGGATCGCGGCCCTCGTGAAGCAGGCGGTCGCCTAGGCGGCAGGCGGCAGGCGGCAGGCGGCAGGCGGCAGGCGGCAGGCGGCAGGCGGTGGGCGCCAGGCGGCGGCAGCCGGCAGGCGGTGGGCCGGGAGCCGTGCCGCCGGTCACCGGGCGGGCCCGGGCGCGAGCCCCAGGCCGGTGAGCGCGGCCCGGCCGGCGGCGGCGTGCCCGCCCCCGGCGAGCAGGAGGGTGCGCGCCGACTGGTAGGGACAGCCGGCCGCGTCGAAGGCCGCCGCGGCGGCGAGCTGCCCTGGCAGGTCACCGCCGAGGAGCGCCCCGGCGCGGTCCACCTGCGCGGTGGCGACCGGATTGCCGGCGACCGTCTTCCGCGCGGCCTCGACGCGGGCCCCGGCCTCCGGGTGCCCGGCGAGCACCGACGCCTCCGCCCTGAGGGCCACGTACCAGTGCAGCCAGATCCAGCACACCCACTTCCACACCTCCCCGGGGTCGGGGGCGAGCCGGTCCAGTGCCGCCCCGGCGTCCCCGTGGTGGAGCAGGACCATGGCGTCGAGGACCGCGCCGTAGCCGAGACGGTGCTGCTCCGGGGCCGTGTCCGCCTGGTCGACGACCGCAAGCCAGGCCGCCCGTTCGTCGTGCTCCCCGCGCAGCCCGCGCACCATGGCGACCGACGCGGCCGCGGCCCCCAGGGACAGCGACGGCCGGCGGCCACTGTGCTCCCAGGCGTCGAGGAACCGCGGGCTGCGGGCGAGCACCTCGTCGCCGTGCCCGGCGAACGCGTCCGCCGTCAGCAGCCAGGCCGTGGCGTGGTGTCCCGCCTCGGCCAGCAGCGGGTGGCCGGCGAGCTGTCTGCCCCACCGCCGGGCGTCCGGCAGCGCACCCACGCCGAGGGCGGTGCCGGCGGCCATGGCGAGGGCGTCCATCGACTCGTGCGTCCGGGCGGGTGCGGGTGCGGGTGCGGGTGCGAGGGAGGCCAGGACGCCGACCCGGCGCCGGGCGGCCGCCGCGCCGGCGAAGGCGTCACCGGCCCAGCTCCGGGCGCCGGACAGCGCGTCGAGGGCGGCGGACTCCGCCACCGGGTCACCGGTGCGCCGGGCGAGCACGACGGCCTGTTCGGCGCGTACGACGGTGTCGTCCACGGTGTTCTCCGCGGCGCCCTGGAGCGCGCCGTACGCGTCGCAGAGCACCGCCGCCTCGGCCAGCGCGACGGCGGCCTCGGCCGCGGGGGTCCCGTCGCACTGCTCCCGCGCCCCGTCGAGGAGGGCCGTCACCTCGTCCACGGGCGGGATCCTGGTGAACAGGGTGGAGAAGCGGTACGCGACGGTGGCGGCCGCCGCCAGGTCGCGGCACGCGCCCGCACGGTCCCCGGCCCGGCGGGCGGCCTCGGCGGCGGCGCGGTGCAGCCGGTACATGTCGTCGCCGAGCCTGCGGCACCCGGCCACCGCGGCGGCCTGCCGCAGCGCCGCGGCACCGGCGGCGCCGCCGGCGAGGGCGGCGGCCTGCTCGTAGCGCTGCTGGGCCTCGCCGAGCAGGGTGCGGGCGAAGGCCAGCCCGGCCAGCGACAGGGCGAGACGGTGGGCGTCCGCGCGCCGCTCGGGGCGGCCGGCGGCCCAGGCGAGGGCGGCCCGGAGGTCGTCCGCCAGCGCGTCGAAGCGGGCACGCCAGTCCGCGCCCGAGGTGTCCTCCAAGGCGGTGGCGGCGGCCAGGCACCAGTCCAGGTGGCGGGCGCGCACGCCGGTCAGCTCACCGGCGCCGGCGAGTCGCTCGGTCCCGTACTGGCGGATGGTCTCCAGCGCCTGGTACCGCGTACCGGTCGCCGACGGCGTCACCACGAGCAGACTCTGCTCGGCGAGCCGCCCGAGCCCGTCGACGACCTCGGCGGCATCCAGCGGCGCATATCCGGCGGCCTCGGTGGCGGTGGCGGTGGCGGTGGCGGTGGCGTGGACGGCGGACCTGGTACCTCCGGCGGAGGCGCCGTCACCGAATCCCGCGGCCCGGGCGACGACGACAGCGTCGGCCGACCCCCCAGCGCTGCCGCCGGCGAGCCCGGCACCCTCGGCGGCCGCCCCGGTGAGCAGCCGTGAGGGCCCGGCGGTTTCGGTGGTGGGCCCGGGGGTTTCGGTGGCCGGTCCGGTGGTGGGCCCGGGGGTTTCGGTGGCCGCTTCGGCGGGGTGTCCGGTGTCTTCGGCAACGAGCCCGGTGGTCCCGGCGGTGATGCCGGTCGTCCCGGCGGCGAGCCCGGCGGTCCCGGCGGCGAAGCCTGCGGCCTCGGTCGCCGCTGCGGGGGTGCGTCCCGCGATCTCGGTGGCCGCCTCCGCGGTGAACGGGGCGACGAACACCGACACGCGGCGCAGCAGCACCCGGTCCCGCGGGTCCAGCAGGTCGTGGCTCCAGTCCAGCACCGCCCGCAGCGACCGGTGGCGGTCGTCGGCGCGGGGCCCGCCGGTGAGGATCCGCAGCGGGTCGGAGAGACCGGCCGTCAGGCCGTCCAGGCCGAGCGTGGACCAGCGTGCCGCCGCCAGCTCGATCGCCAGCGCCACGCCGCCGAGCCGTTCGCAGACGGCCACGACCCCGTCGCTCACGGCCGGGCCGGGCGGCTGCCCGACGGCGGCGGCCCGGTCCATGAACAGCGCCACCGCCTCCGACGCGTCCCCGCCGTCCCGCGACAGCGGCGGGACCGGGAGGACCCGCTCGAACGGCACCATCAGCCGGGCCCGGCTCGTCACGAGCACCCGCAGCCCCGGACAGGCCGCGAGCAGCCGCTCCAGGAACGGCGCCACCCCGTCGCGCACCTGCTCGCAGTTGTCCAGCACCAGCAGCGCCCGGTGATCCGCCAGCGCGGCCAGTACCGCGTCGTCGACGCCCCGCCCGGGCTGCTCGCCCACACCCACGGCCGCCGCGACCGCCGCGCCCACCCGGTCCGGCTCCGTGACCGGGACGAGGTCGGCGAACCACACCCCGTCCGCGAAGTCACCGGCCAGGTCCTCCGCCACCGCCAGCGCGAGACGCGTCTTGCCCACCCCGCCCGGACCGGTCACGGTCACCAGGCGGTGCGCCCGCACCGCCTCGGCGAGCTCCCCCCGCTCCCGCACCCGGCCGATGAACGCCGTCAACGGCGCCGGCAGGGCGGGCGCGGACCGGGACCGCTCGGCGCGGGCGACCTCCGCCGCGTGCCGGGCGAGCGCCCGCCGGTCCGGCAGGTGCAACTTGCGCAGCAGCGACGAGACGTGCGACTCGACGGTGCGTACGGAGAGGACCAGCCGGGCCGCCATCTCCGCGTTGCTGAGGTGCTCCCCGAGCAGCGCGAGCACTTCCGCTTCCCGCGCCGATATCCCTGGACTGGTCACCGGCCCATTATCCGTGGCGCTTTCCGTGGCGGGCACGGACGCGCCCCGTCCCCCGGCCGCGGGAGGCTGCGGTCACGGCGACCCGCCCGGCGCGACCGGGCGGTCGTGACCCGCGACCGACAGGAGAGACCATGAGCGCCGCACCCCGCTCCCGCGCCCAGCGCCGCGAGGACACCGAGCACCGGCTCACCCACGACGTCGACGTCTGGGTGGCCAGCGCCTCGGCGGACGGCGCCCCGTACCTCGTACCGCTGTCCTTCGACTGGGACGGCGACGCGCTGCTGGCGGCCACGCCGCCGGACAGCCCCACCGGCAGGAACCTGGCCGCCGGCCGGGTCGTCCGCCTGGCCCTGGGCCACACCCGCGACGTCACGGTGATCGACGGTGAGGTCGAGGTCCTGGACCTCGGCGCACTGCCGCCGCAGCGGGCCGACCTGTTCGCCGAGCGCACCGGCTTCGACCCGCGCGCGTCGGCCACGCCGTACCGGTGGTTCCGGATCGTCCCGCGCCGCGTCCAGGCCTGGCGCGAGGCGAACGAGCTGACCGGCCGCGAGCTGATGCGCGACGGCCGCTGGCTGGCCTGACCGGCCGTTGTCGGTGCCGGGTGACAGGATGCCCGGCATGACGACGGACGGTGGCTTCGACTGGCATGAGTTCCTGGGGCGTTGGCAGGCGGAATGGGTTCCGGACGAGCACGGGACCCGGCGGGAGCGGCTGGGGGAGCCGCCCGCCTCCGAGGGCGCCATCGCGGCGGCCGAGGAGCGCCTCGGCACTCGACTGCCGCCCTCGTACCGGGAGTTCCTGGCCGTCGCCGACGGGTGGTGGGTGGACGCCACCGCATCGGTGTACCGGCTGGGCGGCGTCCAGGAGATCGACTGGTTCGGGGACCCGTACGGACTCACGGAGACCTACGACGAGTTCCTGGACGAGGACTCGACCGAGGCGGATCACCTGCTGGCCGGCATGTGGCGGCGGGCGCTGCGGCTGGAGACGGAGTCCGACATGTCGCACGCCCTCCTCGACCCCGGGGACGTCGGTGCGGACGGCGAATGGGCGCTGTACGTGTACCAGGGCTGGAACGGTGACCTCCCGGACCGCTACCCGTCCTTCCGGGCGTACATGGAGGCCCGGTACCGCTCGTTCCACGCGGACCGGGCCGGTTCCGTGCCGGGGTTCGCGAACGACACCACCCGCGCCCAGGACGCCAACGTCGAGCGGGCCAGGGAGGAGGCGCTGCGCGGGCACTGGGAGACGGCCGGCGAACTGCTCGACGAGGCACGGTCGTTCGGCCGCCCGGGAGCCGCGGCGCTGCTACGGCAGCTCACGACCCGTCCGGCGGCCACCCTGCGCTTCGCCTTCGCCGGCCTGGTGACCGACCCCCGCTGCACCGGCGAACTGCTCCCGGTTCTGGCGGCGGCGCACGTGGCGGACAACCGCCACCGGGAGTCCCTGGGGGCCCTCGCCCTGGGCTGCGACGCCGACGACGGGCTGCGGGCGGCGGCGGACGATCTCGTCGCGCGGGTCCTGGACGGTACGTACCGGTACGAGCCGGGCGGGACGTTCGGCCGGGCGGTGGACGAGGCATGGGAGGCGGCACGCTGGGGCGACGTGGACGGGGCGTGGCGGACGATCCGGGCGGCCGTGCCGTCCTGGACGCCGCCGGGCCCGGACCTGGTGGCGCCGGTGGGCCTGACGGCCGACTCCGTTCTGGGGTGCGTGGTCACGCCCGAACGCTGGCGGGAACTGCTGTCCACGCCCCGCGCGGGCCGCGCCGGCCCGGCGCCGGAGCCCGCGCCCGACGTGGACCCGCCGGGACTGCGCTGGCTGGTGGACGGCGCCCGCAACCGGATACGCACCGGCTACCGGTGCCTGTGGGTCGAGGGCGTCGAGCCGGCCGCTCTGCCCGGCCTGATCGGGGAGCCGGGCTGCGCGGGGCTGAGCCCGCAGCCGGTCGGCCCCCGGGAGCGCGTCTTCGGACCGACGGCCCCCGGGCCGGACGGAAGGGAACTCTGGGAGGACCGGGCGGTGCTCTCCGTGGGACGGACGGCGTCCGGCTGGGCGTTCGGCTTCGAGGAGGCTCCCTCGTACGAGCCGGGCAACCAGTTCTTCCGCTCACCCGCCGCCGCGGCCTCGGCCGGGGGACGCTGCGTGACGCTCTGGGTCCAGCCCTCCCGGATGCACACCGGCCAGATGATCCACCTGTCGGTGGCGGAGCACGGTCGGGAGCTGTTCGCCTTCACGGTGCGCGGGGAGGAGATCGAGCGCGACGGCGAGATCCCCGAATCCCTGGACCCCGCCCGGCTGTTCGGGGGCGTGACCGGTGAGGACGGCGAACGGCGCCTGCTGGCCGCCCTGGAGAGCGGGTTCGCCCTGTCCCTGCCCCGTTTCGCCCTCACCGACGGCGCCCTGCACCGCTTCACCACCCGCTCGTGGACCCGGGCGCCCCGCGAGGGGGAGAGCTACGCCGTGTTCAGCTGGTCGCGCCTCGGGTGACGGCGGTGCCGGCCGCGGACGTCAGCGGGCGGGCGGGACGAACTCGGGCTGGTCGAGCACCCGCAGCCAGCTGCCGTCGGGCTGGCGCCGCACGACCTGCGCCCGCGCCCCGGTCCCGTCCTTCGGCGGGGTCGAGGTGAGGGCGAGGTCGCCGTTGATCAGCGTGGGCAGCGGCTGCTCCGGCTCGAAGCGGGGGGCGTTGGCGAGCACCTTCTCCCACAGGGCGCGGATCGCCTCCCGCCCCACCGTCCGCTCCCCGGGCGGGTAGGCCAGCACCGCCTCCTCCTCGTACAGCGCGGCGACCCCGGCCGCGTCCCCGGCGTTGGACCTCTCGACGAACAGACGGGTGATGTCCTCGGGCCGCATGGCCTTCTCGTACTCCGGCACGGTTCCTCCTGCGTCGGTCTCTCGTTCCCGGTCTCTCGTTCCTTCCAGCCTCGTGGGCCTCCGGTGAGAAGTCCAACAGATGGTACGTATCGGAACTAGAATCAGTGGTTATGGAACTGAGGCAGCTCGAGTACTTCGTGGCGGTCGCCGAGGAGCGGAACTTCACGCGCGCCGCCGAGCGGGTGCACATCAGCCAGTCCGGCGTCAGCGCCCAGATCCGCCGGCTGGAACGGGAACTCGGCGCCGAGCTGTTCGACCGGTCGGCGCGCACCGTCACCCTCACCGTCGCCGGGAAGGCCGCGCTCGAACACGCCCGCGCCGCACTGGCCGCGGCGGGCTCGGTCGGCCAGGCGGTGGGCGAGGTGACCGACCTGATCCGGGGCCGGCTCGCCGTCGGCATGGTCATCGGCTGTGTCCTCACCCCGCTGTTCGACGCCCTCGCGGCCTTCCACGAGGCGCATCCGGGCGTGGAGCTGTCCCTGCTCGAGGACGGTTCCGACCGGCTCGCGGACGGGGTGCGCACCGGCGCCCTCGACCTGGCGCTCGTCGGAGCCGCGGCGGCCGCTCCCGGGGACCTGGCAGCGCGGACGATCATCAGTGAGCGACTCGTCGCGGCGGTCCCGGCCGGACACCCCCTGGCGCGGCGGCGGCGGGTCGTGCTGCGCGACCTGGCCGAGCACCCGGTCATCTGCATGCCGCCGGGCACCGGCCTGCGCGCCGTGTTCGACCAGGCGTGCGCCGCGCAGGGCCTCCGGCCCGCGATCGCGCTGCAGGCCAGTGCCGGGGACGCCATCGCCGGACTGGCCGCCCGCGGGCTCGGCGTCGCCGTGCTCAGCGACTCCATGGCCGCCGCCCACCGCGACCGCCTCACCGCCCGCACCATCGAGGACGTGGAGACGCCGGGGGTGCTCGCCCTGGTCTGGGCGGGCACGGCCGGCCCCGCGGTGCGCGAGCTGCTCGCGCACTGCCGAGCGGCCTTCGCAGGCCGGGACCGGCGCCCTCCCGGGGAATAACCGGAGGCACCCTCCTGTTAGTCGGCGCAGTGACCCGGCACGACAACAGGAGGCACCCCACCATGGCCGCAGACGCCGCAGAGGAGATCCGGGGCACCGCCCACGGCACCGCACCCGTCCCCCTCTCCGTACTGGACCTGGTGACCGTCGGCGCGGGCCGCACCGCCACCGACGCCCTGCGGACCAGCGTGGACATCGCCCGCCTCGCGGAGAACCGCGGCTACCACCGGTACTGGGTGGCCGAACACCACTCGATGCCGGGCGTGGCCTCCTCCTCGCCGGCCGTGATCCTCGCGCACCTCGCCGCCCACACCGGCCGCATCCGGCTCGGCTCGGGCGGCGTCATGCTGCCGAACCACGCGCCGCTGGTGATCGCGGAGCAGTTCGGCACGCTGGAGGCCATGGCCCCGGGACGCGTCGACCTCGGCCTCGGCCGGGCACCCGGCACCGACGGGGCGACGGCCGCCGCCCTGCGCCGCACCGACCGGCTGAACGAGGGCGCCGACGACTTCCCGCAGCAGCTCGCCGAGCTGATCCGCTTCCTGGACGACGACTTCCCCGACGGGCACCCGTACGCCCGTATCCACGCCGTGCCCGGGCCCGTGCAGGCCACCTCGCCCGGGGGCGTGCAGTCGGCGCACCGGCCGCCGGTGTGGCTGCTCGGCTCCTCCGGGTTCAGCGCGCGGCTGGCCGGCACCCTCGGGCTGCCCTTCGCCTTCGCGCACCACTTCTCGGCGCAGAACACGATCCCGGCGCTCGACCTGTACCGCGAGTCCTTCCGCCCGTCCGCCGTGCTGGACGCGCCCTACGCCCTCATCGGCGTCGCCGCGCTCGCGACCGACGACGAGAAGGAGGCCCGCCGGCAGGTGCTGGCCGCCGCGCTGAACATGGTCCGGCTGCGCACCGGACGCCCCGGGCTGGTGCCGACGCCCGAGGAGGCGGAGGCGTACGACTTCAGCCCGATGGAGCGGGAGTTCGTGGCGTCCTGGAACGCCAACGTCATCCACGGCACCGCCGACGAGGTCCGGGCGGGCCTGGACGACCTCCAGAAGCGCACCGGAGCCGACGAGCTGATGCTCACCGCCAACGCCCACGGCGGCGACGTACGCCTGCGTTCCTACGAACTGATCGCCGACGCCTACGGTCTGCCCGCGCCGGCCTGAACCCCGGACGTCCCGGAGGAGCCCAGCAGCGCGGAGATGCGGTCCGGCGCCACCGGCCGGGAGTACAGCCAGCCCTGGCCGGTGTCGCAGCCGATGCGGCGCAGCCGGCTCGCCTGGTCCGAGGTCTCCACGCACTCGGCGGTGACGGTCAGGCCCAGCCGGTGGGCGAGCTGGACCATCGCCTCGACGATGACCTCGTCGGCCGGGTTCGCCGCGGCGTCGTCGGACGCGTCGGCGGTGTCGGCGACCCCGGCGTACTGGAAGCCCCGGACGAAGGCGCCGTCCAGCTTCAGCACGGACACCGGGAGCCGGCTGAGGTAGGCCAGGTTCGAGTAGCCGGTGCCGAAGTCGTCGATGGCGATGCGGACGCCCATGTCGCTCAGCGCCTTCAGCACCTGCAGCGGCCGGCCCGCCGAGCCCATCACCGCGGACTCCGTCAGCTCCAGCTGGAGCAGGTGCGGGGCGAGGCCCGTATCCTCCAGGGTCGCCGCCACGTCCGCCACCAGGTCGGAGTCCCACACCTGGCGGACCGCCACGTTGACGCTGACGAAGATGGGCGGCTCGCCGGGGTGGTCGAGCTGCCAGCGGCGGGCCTGCCGGCAGGCGGTGCGCAGGATCCAGCGGCCGAGCGGGACGATCGAGCCGTCCTCCTCCGCCAGTGCGATGAACCGATTCGGCGCCAGTACGCCGAACTGAGGATGATTCCAGCGGATGAGCGCCTCGACGCCGCGCACCCGGCCGTCGTCCATGCCCACCAGCGGCTGGTACTCGAGGGCGAACTCGCCGCGGTCGATGGCCGGGCGGAGCGTGGCGGCGAGGGCCTGGCGGGTCATGCGGCTGGCGTTGCGCTCGGGGTCGAACAGCGTCCAGCGGGCCCGGCCGTCGGCCTTGGCCCAGTACAGGGTCGTGTCGGCCGCCTGCATCAGGGCGGTGGGCGTCGTCCCGGCGGTGTGCCGCTCGACCACCCCGACCGACGCGGTGACCGACAGCCGGCGGCCGGAGAGGTCGAAGGGCGGCTGGAGGGCGGCCAGCACGGACTCGGCGAGGTCGGCGAGCTGGTCGGTGCCCGTGGAGTCCTCCACCAGCAGGGCGAACTCGTCGCCGCCCAGGCGGGCCACCAGCGGCACCCCGGCCCGCGCGCCCGCGGCCTCCTCCGCGCAGCGCGTGAGCCGCTCGGCGACGGCGGCCAGCAGCCGGTCGCCGACGCGGTGGCCGAGCGTGTCGTTGACGGCCTTGAAGCCGTCCAGGTCCAGGTAGCACAGGCCGACCCGGCCGGTGCCGCCCTGCTCGTACGACTCCGCCTCCAGCGCGGCCGTCAGCCGCTCGAAGAACAGGGCGCGGTTGGGCAGCCGGGTCACCGGGTCGTGCATCTGGAGGTGGCGCAGCCGGGCCTGGAGTTCGCGCCGGGCGCTGATGTCGGAGACGGACAGCAGCAGGCCGGGCGTGTCCCCGGCCAGCGGCGCCACGGTGACCTGGGCCCACAGGGAGTGGCCGTCGGCCCGCTTCAGGCGGCGGGTGCAGCGCAGCCGGGGCTGCCGGCCGCTCAGCACCTCGCGGTACGCGTGCCAGGTGCCCGCGTCGGACGCGAGGTCGACCAGGTCGGCCGCCGCGCAGCCGGTCAGGGCGGCGGGGTCGGTGCCGAGCAGCGTGCCCAGCGTGTCGTTGGCGCTGACGACCAGGCCCTCGGCGTCCACGACGGCCATCGCGAGCGGGGCGGCCGTGAACACCTCGCGGTAGGCCGCGGGTCCCGTACGTGCTGCCAGGTCGATGTCACCGTCCGTGACGGCCGACCGGTCGACGTCCGCCGCGGGCGCCGGCCCTTCGGAGGTTCCGTTCACCGCTGCTCCCGCAGTGCCTCGATCTCGGTCCGTCTGTGTCCGTGCAGGAAAGTGTGCCGATCATAGAGGCTGGCTCCGGGCCCTTCCAGCCGCCGATCCGCTTCGCGGACCGAGTGAGCCCTCCGGGTGATCGTTTCTGCCCACGTCTGGTCGGCTCCATCACGCCTCCGACCAGTCGTGACGTTCCGTGAGTGGTCCGGGGGTGTCGACACCGGCGCGCTCCGGCGGAAGGCCGAGCGACTCACCCATCCGGTGCAGGCGAACAGGGCGCAGTACGACAAACATGCACAAGCTGGGTGCGGTGTCCCGCGAAACCGCATCCGGAGGTCGATGTGCCGCGCCAGCTCCCCCTGAGGCGACTTCCCCGCGAGGCCCTCAAGGGCCTCGGCGCGAGCCGCCGGGCGAAGGGGGCGGCCCGGCCCAGGCTGCGCAGCACGGCCGCGGTGTGCACCACCATGTCGGCGCTCGCCGCGACCTCCCTGATCACCGCTCCCTCGGTCGCCGAACCCTTCTCCCCGGAGCCCTGCGCGCTCCGGCGCACCGCGGCCCACCACTCCGAGGGCCTGGACACCTGGAACGCCGCCTATCCCCGACCGGCCCGCGCGCTGGACGCGGTGATGGTGTTCCTGTCCTTCCCGGACTCCCAGCCGCTGACCCGGCCGGCCGAACTGGCCGCCGACCACTTCCCGGCCACCACCCGCTTCTTCCGGCGGGCCTCCTACGGCGCGTTCACGCTCCGGCCGCACCCCCTGCGGGACTGGATCCCCATGCCGAGGCCGTCGACGGCGTACGACATACGGCGCGACTGGGGTCCCGGGCACCGGGCGGCCTACCTCCGCGACGCGCTCGCCGCCGCCGATCCGCACGTGGACTTCTCCCGCTACGACATCGTCTACTTCGTCGCCGACCCGGACGCCCCCGGCGTCGACTCCGACGCCACGAAGGTCGTCAACCTGGACTCCCCGATGCGGGCCGACAGCACCGACGTCCGGCGGGTCGTCACGGTGTTCGAGAACCACCCGCCGGACCGGCTGGTGCTGGCCCACGAGACCGGGCACGTCTTCGACCTGCCCGACCTGTACCACCGGCCCGCGGACGGCAAGGGCGACTGGGACACGCACGTCGGCGACTGGGACCTGATGGGCAGCCAGTTCGGGCTGGCACCCGACCTGTTCGGCTGGCACAAGTGGAAGCTCGGCTGGCTGCGCCCCCGGCAGGTGGCGTGCGTCCGCGGCAGCGGACCGACCCGGCTGACCCTGGAGCCGCTCGGCGCGGGTCCCGGCGTGGTGGTGACGGGGGCCGCCGGGGCGCCGGCCTTCGGCCTCGGCCGGGGAACCAAGCTCGCCGTGGTCCGCACCGGGGCCGACAGCGCGCTCGCCTTCGAGGCGCGGGGACCGGTGGGCAACGACGCCGCCGCCTGCCGCGCGGGGGTGCTGGTGTACCGGGTGCGCGGCGGGGCGGAGTCCGGGGGCGGGCCGGTCGAGGTGATCGACGCCCACCCGCACACCGAGGCCTGCTGGGAGGACTCGGTCTACCCGCCGCTCGCGGACGCCCCGGTGGGACTCGGCGAGAGCTTCACGGTGCCGGGGGACGGCGTACGGGTCGAAGTGGAGGGGCGGACGGTGTCGGGGGCGTGGACGGTGAAGATCACGCCCGGCTGAGCCTCCTGGGCAGACCGCGCCGCAGCCGCGCAAGAACAACGATGGCGAGGCCGGTTCGCGCATTGCGCGAACATGCCTCGCCATCGACAACGTGCGCCGCCAGGGACTCGAACCCCGGACCCGCTGATTAAGAGTCAGCTGCTCTAACCAACTGAGCTAGCGGCGCCTGCTGACGTCGTAGACCTTAGCATCCTGGTCGGCGGAGGGAAAAATCGAAATCCGCACCGCGGCCCGGGCCGCCCGGACCGCCGCCCAGAGCAGGATCTCCGGGCCGGGCAGCCACGGCAGACGGGTGTCGGGGGCCACCAGCCAGCGGGAACCGGAACGGGGGGACGCGCCGGTGGGCGCCGGGACGGTCACCGCGTCGCCGGCGCCGTGGCACAGCAGCGGCGGCACGTCGACGGTGCGGCCGTCCTGCCGGCCGCGGGCGCTCCACTCCTCCCACTCCAGCAGCGAGGGCAGCCGCTGGGCGGTGCCGGGCGCGGCGAACAGCAGCGTCCGGCCGCGGAACTCGGCGACGGGTCCCGACCCCGGGCCCTCCTCCCACATCCGGTCCAGCATCCGGCGGCCGAAGACCGCGGGGACGCTCACCACGTCGAAGGCGGAACCGCAGGGCAGGACGACCGGGGCGTCCGGCCGCTCCTCCCACAGGGCGAGGGTGCTGCGCGGGTAGGCACCCGCCGAGGCCAGCCAGGCGGCGCCGTCCGCGGTGACGTCCGAGACATTCCGTGTGCTGCTCATGCTCCTTACGTCTACCGGCTGTGAGGATGCCGCTCCGTTGAGTTGCGGGAAACCGGGACACGGGCGGCGGGGAGCCGGTATCTTGCCCGTCTGGCATATGCGTCCCGGGTAGTCGAACAGACGGGCGGGCCGGTGCCGGTCTACACCGGGTCGACGTGCCCGGGGCCGCGGCCCTCGGCGCCGCGCAGCAGATCCCGGCCGAACTCCACCATCTTCTTGGCGTAGTCCTCGGTCCACTCGGCCCGGTCGGCGATGTCCGCGGCCGTCAGCCGGTCGAACTTCCGCGGGTCCGCCAGCTGCGCCGCCGCCATCGCCTGGAACTCCACCGCCCGGTCCGTCGCGGCCCGGAACGCCTGCGTCAGCTCCGTCGCACGGTCCAGCAGCGCCCGGGGGTCGTCGATCGACTCGAGGTCGAAGAAGTGCTCCGGATCGGCGGCCGCCTCCGCGGGCTCGAAGAGCAGGGGCGCGGGGCGCAGCCGCGGTTGGTTCCGACCCGGCGTGGGCTCCGCCATGTCTTCTCCTTCTCGTACGTCACGGACGACCGTCCCCCACGAGCGGGGGCACCCTCGGTGGAGTGGGCCACCGTCCATTGTCCCGCGCCCATGCAAGTGGGCCTCGACCTCACGAGGGGCGCAGACGCTCGCGGGGCACCTGTGCGGTCAGGACTCCCCGGCCGGGGCGCCGCGCTGGTCGCCGGCGCGGTGGTCAGGGTCGCCAGGGGACGCGGTGTTCGGCGAGGTGGGCGAGGACCGCGTGGTTCGCCTCCCACCCGTCCGGGCTGTATCCATCGGCCGCCTCCGGCGGCGTGCCGGACTCCGTCCGGCGGCGGCGCGAAGGTCAGGGTCGCCAGGGGACGCGGTGTTCGGCGAGGTGGGCCAGGACCGCGTGGTTCGCCTCCCACCCGTCCGGGAACTTCACCAGCGTTCCCAGCTGGACCGGCTCCGTCGACGGGTAGTCGTCCAGCAGGGCGTCCACCCCCTCGCGGCACACCACGATGCACGCGTGCCGGTGGCGGGAGGCCAGGACGCACAGGCGGCCCGTCTCCAGGTGGAAGGCGGTGGCGTCGGGGCGGCCGGAGAGCGGGTGCAGGACGACCGTCACGTCGTACTCCCGGCCCTGCAGCCGGTTCGCCGTGTCCACCGTCACGTCCCGCACCCCCAGCTCGGCCAGCGCCGCCCGGACCGCCGCCGCCTGGTCCCGGTGCGCGGTGCCCACGGCGATGCGGCCGGCGGTCAGCGGGGCGGGGTCGGGCGAGCGCTCGGAGACCGCCGCGCCCCCGCGGTCCAGCAGCCGGCGCACCACCGCCGCCACCGCCCGCACCGCCTCCGGGTCCGTGCGCGGCGTGTGCCGGGCCGGCAGCTCCAGCAGGCCCCACCCCGAGGCGGCGGCCTCGTCGATGACCCGGTCGGGCCCCGAGCCGTCCGACGGCACCGCGAAGGACAGCCGCCGGTCGCCGTGGCCCGTGCCGCTGCGGAACGGCGTGTACGGGTAGAACGCCGCCGACACCAGCGGCGCCGCCGACGCCGGGAGCCGCCACGACACCGGCAGCCGGTGCTGCGGCAGCCCCGGATTGTGGGCGAGGAGTGTCGTCACCGCCGAGCCGGACGGGTCGTACGACAGCCCCGCCCACTGCTCGCTGCCCACCGTCGCGAACGGGTCCAGCTGCCCCGGGTCGCCCACGAACAGCGCCCGCTCGAACAGGCCGGCCACGGCCAGCAGCGCGTCGGACCGCATCTGGTACGCCTCGTCGACGATCGCGTGCCGCCACGGCTCGTCCACCGAGACGTGCGCCCACTTCGCGGCGGTCGACAGGACCACCGCCTGCCCGGCGAGGTCCGCCGCCTTCGCGGACTTGCGGACGTTCGCCAGGTCGTCGAGCGCCTTGTCGTACGGATCGGCGTCGCTGCTGTGCAGGCGGCCCACCGGGAGGTCTGGGTCCTTCTCGGCGAGCCGCAGCACCAGGTCGTCCACCTGGGCGTTGGTCTGCGCGACCACCATCAGCGGACGTCCGGCCCCGGCCAGCTCAAGCGCCGCCCGCACCACGAGCGTGGACTTGCCGGCGCCGGGCGGTGAGTCCACGACGACACCGCGCTCCGTGCCGTGCAGGGTGTCGTGGAGGATCGCCGCGGTGGCGCGGGCGGCCTCGGCGCCCGGGTCGAAGGCGGCCCCGACGGGGGCGGTGGTGGCCTCGGCGGTCACAGGACGTCCTCCGGGGTCTGGGCGTCGGCGGGCTCCGGTACGGCGGCCGGCTCACCGGGCGGCCCGCCGTGCGTCCACGGGGTCTGCTCCGGGTCGGGCAGCTTCGCCCCGCCGCGTTGCTCGTGCTCGAAGAGGGTGAAGCAGACCAGGTCGCCCTTCTCGGGCACCGACCCGGCCTCGGGCTCCTTGCCGCGGCCCATCTTGTCGACGATGCGCAGCACCAGCACGCCCTCCTCGTCCGGCCCTCCCGGCCCGACGTACTCCGCCGCCTGCGGCTTGCCGCCCAGCGATCGGTACACCTTGACCCGCTCTCCCAGGTGCGGCCGGTCGTCCGTGCGGACCGTGACCAGCGGGCGCGGACTGGGCCGCTTGCTCTCGCTGTACGCCATGACCACGTCCACGACCTCGCCCGCGAACGCCTCCCCGGACAGCCGCCGCCCGGCCATCACCAGCGGGTCGTCCAGTGCCTCCTGCGCCTCGAGCCGGGCCTGCTCCCGCTCCCGCGTCGCGAGCTTGTTCGCCGCGGTCACCGCGTCGTCCCGGCGCGGCTGCGGGGGCTCACCGGCGAGGATGCGGTCGCGGTGCGAGGTGAACGACCAGCGGTCGCGCGTCCACCGGTCCTCGACGTGCGCCCCGGCGGGCAGCTCCCGCAGCAGGTCCAGGCCCCGCCACACCGCGTCCCAGGTGGGCCGCGTGCGGCTCTCCACCAGATCGCGGATCTCCCGCTCGGCGGCCGTGAGCGCGCCCAGCCGGTCGTCGGCCTCCAGCCCGTCCTCGGCGGCGAAGAGCGCGGTGCGGGCGCGGTCGTAGCGCTCGATGGCGGGCGCGAGCAGCTTGTTGTCGAAGGCCGGGTCGGTCGCCGGGCCCGCGGGCGGGCACCGCAGCTGGCCGTCGGCGTCGCGGGCGAGCTCGGCGTGGCGCGCGGCCTCGGCGCCGGTCGCCCACCCGTCGGGCGGGGCGATCCACGCGAGCAGCGCCCCCAGGTGCTGGTCCTCCAGGGTCGACTGCCCGGTCGCCCAGTGCCGGCCCAGCAGGTCGGTCATCGCGAGGAGCAGGGAGGAGCCGGGCACCCGCGCCCGCTCGCCGTAGTGGGTCAGCCACCGGCCGAGCAGCGGCACCCTCGGCGGCGCGGGGTGCGGCGTCTCCGGGTCCTGCTCCGCCGTGCGCCGGAAGCGCATGGACCGGCCGAGCAGCCGTACGAACTCGATGCCGGCGCGGCTCGGCACGATCAGCTGCGCCGCGTCCGCGCACAGGTCGACCTCGACCCTGACCCGCTTGCCGGTCTCCGGGTCCGTCTCGGTGCGCTCGGCGGCCTCGACGCTGTCGGCGTACGCCTCGACGTGCGGCAACACGATGCCGGCCAGCTCGGCCAGGAACGCGGAGCGCAGGTCGCGGTCGCGGGGCTGCGGGACGACGAGCAGGTGCGGCGCCTCCCGGTCCGTGCCGACCAGCGCGCCCAGCGGGGCGCCGGCCTCACCCGCGGTGATCAGCGGCACGAAGACGAGGGGGCGGTCGGACAGGTGGCGGTGCCGCACGGTGGCGGCGGGCTGGGCCCGGCCGTCGCGCACCGCCTCGAGCCGGGCGAGCGTGGTGATCAGCGACACGCGGCCACCTCGCCGGTCCCGCCGCCCACCGACGCCAGCGCCTCGGCCCGCAGCGCCGCCGCCCGGCGCAGCGCGGCCACCGCCGGGTCGTCCGGGTCGCCGGCCTCGCCGTGCGCCGCGGCCAGTACGTCGTCCACCGTGGACAGCCCGCCGAGCTCGGCCCGCACCGGGCGGCCCAGCGAGGTCACCGCACCGGCCGCGCGGGACCGGGCGCGGCAGTGGAAGGCCAGCTCGCACGCGGACAGGCACTCGGGCGCGTACGTCGCCGGGACCGCCTCGACCGCGGCCGTCAGCTCGTCGGCTGGCAGCGCGGGCGAGAAGCAGACGCCCTCGGGGAGCGCGTCGGCGATCTCCTCGATCCGGGTGAGGCGGGCCAGCTGGCGGCCGGTCACCGCGCGCTGCTTGCGCACGTCGACGGCGGACGCGGTGGGCAGGTTGGAGAAGTCCTTCGGGCAGACCAGGAGGATCCGGTGCCGCACACGCGGCGGCGGGTCCAGGCGGGCGGCGACCTCCTCCAGCGCCAGCACGTACACCGCGGCCTGGCGGGCGGCGGCGCCCACCTTCGCCGGGTCCGCGGAGCCGTCCAGCATCGGGAAGGACTTGATCTCGACGACCGTCCAGGTGCCGTCCGGGTGGACCACCACCGCGTCCGGCTCCAGGAAGGCGGGGGAGCCGGCGACGTCCAGGGCCAGCATCGGATGGTCCAGGAGCGTCCAGGCGCCCGACGCCCGTGCCGCCTCGCGCAGCGCCAGCGAGGTGCGCGCGGCACGCCCCTGGGGGCCGGTCGCCGACAGGTCGGGCGCCTGCGCCCCGGCGGGCGGCTCGGCGGCCGGGTCCAGCCTCTCGTGCACGAGGCGCAGCAGCTCGGCGCCGCCGTCCGCCTTCACCCGCGCCTCGAAGGCGTTGCCCCGGGTGAACGCGAACTGCGACTGGCCGAAGACCGACGGCGAACCGAGCGCGCTCGCCAGCGAGCCCTTGTCCACCCCGGCGCCGTCGAGGATCGCGCGCCGCCTGCACCCCGGGTTGGCCGCGAGGGCGGCCAGGGCCCGCGCGTCCAGCGCCTTCGCCTGGACGTCGGGACCCCGCAGCTCAGCGAGCCGGTGCCGGAGTCTCGTCCCCCGCGTCCGTGGGGGAGGCGTCCGGCTCGGCTCCCGCTCCGAACCGCTGCTCGCGCTGCCGTGGAAATCGCTCACCCGCGGAAGTCTGGCATCCACCACTGACAACAGGGGAATCAGCGTCGCCGGAACCCTGCGGGGCGGAGGCGAAGCGGGCGGTGATCCGGGTCCGCGCCCGGTCCGCGATCCGCATCACGAACGGCGCCAGCAGGAAGCCCGCGCCCATCACGGCGGCGCCCGCCACCGCGTCGAGGAAGTAGTGGTTCGCGGTGCCCATCACCACGATCGTCGTCACCAGCGGGTAGACCACACCGGCCACCTTCGCCGTGCGCGTGCCGCCGTACCGCCACAGCATCACGCCGCACCACAGCGCCCAGCCCACGTGCAGACTCGGCATGGCCGCGTACTGGTTGGTCATCCCGCCCAGACCGCGCGGCGCGCTCGCCTCGCCGCCCCACCAGCCGTACGAGCTGTAGTGGGCCATCGTGTCGACGAACCCGTGGCTCGCGTCCAGCAGCCGGGGCGGGCAGGTCGGCAGCAGCGTGAAGCCGATCAGTCCGATGAACGTGGACGTCATCAGCCAGGTGCGGGCCGCCCGGTAGCGCACGGCGCGGGAGCGGAACAGCCAGATGAGGATCGCCGGGGTGACGACGTAGTGCAGCGACGCGTACCAGAAGTCGGCCGGGACGCCGAGCCACGGTTCGCGGGTGAAGAGACGGTTCAGCGGGTGCTCGGCGTTGAGGAACAGCACCTTCTCGATGTGCAGGATCGCCAGCCCGTGGTCGACGGCATCCGCGACGTCACCGCGCACGAGAAGGCGGCCCGCCGAGTAGCAGGCGTACACGAGGAGGATCAGCGGAAGCTCGGTCCACCAGCGAAGCCGGGTCCGAGGGGCCGCCTCGGTGCCCGGTGTCTCGGTGTGCGGCAATCCGATCGCCCTCCCCCTTCTTCTCGCATCTTCTCGCGCGTGCCCGACGGCGCCGGGCGTGCCACTCTACGGCGTCCGGAAGACCTCCTCACGGAGCGCCCCCGGCCCTGATAGACGCCGGGACGTCCCCCCGGGTTGCCCGCCCGCCGCGTGCGCGATGATGGAGGTGTCCCCCCGACATTCCTCCCGGAAAGGCCCCTTCATGGCACCGCGCATCCTGCTGGCCCGGCACGGACAGACCGAGTGGTCGCTGTCCGGCAAGCACACCGGCAGGACCGATGTGCCGCTCCTGGAGGAGGGCCGGCGCGGCGCCAAACTGCTCGGCGAGCGCCTGCACCGGGCGCCCCTGGACGGCCTGCCCGGCGTCGAGGTGCGCACCAGCCCCCTGTCCCGGGCCCGCGAGACCTGCGAGATCGCCGGCTTCGGCGAGCGCGCCGAGACCTGGGACACGCTCATGGAGTGGGACTACGGGGCGTACGAGGGCATGACGCCGGACGAGATCCAGGCGGTCCGGCCGGGCTGGCTGATCTGGCGGGACGGGGTCCCGGAGGGCGAGAGCCTGGCCGACGTCACCGCGCGCGCGGACGAGGTGGTCGCGTGGGCACGGGAGGCCGACCGCGACGTCCTGGTCTTCGCCCACGGGCACATCCTGCGGTCGATCGGCGCCCGCTGGCTGGGCCTGCCGCTGGACTTCGCGTCCCGGATCCGCCTGAACCCGACGTCACTGTCGATACTGGGCTGGGCCTACGGAGACCCGGCCATCGAATCCTGGAACGACCTCGGCCACCTGACCGACCACTGACACCCTGACGCCGCGCGGGCCCGACCGCAGCCACTCGAGCCACCTCGCCTCGCCCCCTGGCTGCGGGCAGTCGTGCCACCTCGCCGTCCCCCCCCGAGCTGCGGGCAGCGTGCCGCCTCCCCCCTAGCTGCGGGCAGTCGTGCCGCTGGGGCGGCACGGGTGGGCGCAGCGGCACCCCGCAACGCCGGGCCA